>JAZJXX010000001.1:0-45709 GCA_040390665.1 Pseudomonadota bacterium
GGACTGTTAATCCGCAGGTCCCTGGTTCGAGTCCAGGTCGGGGAGCCAGAATACATAAGGCTTAGAGAGTATCAAACTTTCTAAGCCTTTTTCTTTTGTGTAATTCCTGTGTAATCGCTTTGGGCGGGGACAGCTTTACGTCCAGCAAGCCATCGTCGGTCACCGTGCGGCCATCGCGGCCGGCTTGGTTCAGCCAGGATGATTATCCGGATTGTTGTCGCGTTCAAGTGCTGCGCGATCCCACTTGCCCAGCGTGGCCGCGGCCTCGTATGTCGTCTGCAGGAATTCGAGCAGCGTATCATCTGGAGACGGCGCCTGTCGCACAGCCGTGTAGGGCAAGATGAATTCGCGAAAATCTGTACTATAGAAGGCGGCGTCGGGTTTACACGATGCCGTTGCGAAACCAGCCGGTTCGGGATACGCATAGGAATAGAACGCCGGATAGGGAATCGGCCCGCCTCCTGGCCAGAACCCGCAACTGCTGACTTCATGCGAGTATGCATCACGGGTTACCCAGTCAGGCAGCCCAGGAATTCCACCGGGATGCTGAGGGGCGGCACGTCCGGAAAACCGCGTCACAGCCAGATCCGGTGCGCCCCAAAAAAGATGCGCGGGGCTGCACTTGCCGATAAAGCGGGCGCGAAACTGTTTGAAGATCCTGTCGGCCTGAACCAGGATTTGCCAGTATCGGGTGGCGTACTCCATATCGTAGGCATTGTGCGTCTCGTCCAGGTCAAACGGCAGAGGATCGACTAACTCGCAGGGTTTCGCTCGAATCTTGATGTGAAGCTGCAGTCTCTCCAAGTCCTTCATCAGACGCTGGTAGAACGTTGCCACCGACTGAGGCTGGAGTGGAAAGCCACCTTTGTTGCCGTCGCTGACCTGTATCGTCAACTGATGTGCGATGAAATCGAAATCGATTTGGAAAGTCCGCGTGCCATAGGGGATAGGCGTTGTGGTCAGCCCTCTAGCTGTAACATACAGCGCGACGTGCCAAGAGTGATTGATCCAGGGAGTTTGGGCCAGCCGAATCTTACCGACAATTTGCATCCACAGGTGCAAGGTCTCGTAGGTTTCCCTCCAGGCTTCGAGCGGCAGGCTAGGCCATGTTTCAGTGCGAGGTGCCTGCAGAATGTCCATGTTCCCTCCTGTGAGTTCAGTGCAACTTTCAGTATTCGGCGTAGGTGTCGTCCGGATAGCAATAAAGCCAACGTTCCCCCGGCTCCGCCGAGGAAATCACCGGATGGCCACTTGCCTGGGCATGCCGGGTGGCGTGGCGGTTAGGTGAATTGTCGCAACACAGCGTCGCGTCGCAAGTCTGGCAGGTACGCAAATGAACCCACTCATCGCCGGTCTTGATACATTCCTCGCACACATGGCGTTTCGCGTGCTTGACAGACTTAATAATTTTGAGATGTTCGCAGGATGAACTTAATGTCATGATTCCTCCATTATGTGTGAAGTACTTTTGCACGAGGATGATCGTGGTCACGTTCACTCACCGACACGTGAAGTGTTTCACGGCAGGGCGGTGTAGCGAGTGAGTCATAGTAGCTACGCACCTCCCCAGTATCAATGTCTACAATAATACGGTATTTGCCTTATCCATTGACCGCGATGGCTGGATTATCATGCTTTGCATATCGCAAGCCACCATTGAAGGGTGGGATGAAAGGCATCCTGCTCAACAATGCCGGACTCTACGAGATGTTGCGCGCGCAGGCTGCACTGCCTGAGCCAGTTAATAAGCCTACAATTTTACGGAATTTTGGAGGTCGGCCGATGCACAGTGCTATCCCGCGGGCGCTGAACCGTCCGCCACGAGCCGCCCTTAACTACTTCATCGACTTCACGTGCGCCACAAACTGATCGAGGGCGATTTCGGTCCCTTGCAGCCAACCCGACGTTTTGTTTTTTTCCAGGTCGGCTACATCCCGGTGGAGTGCCGTGAAGACGTAACGAGTTCCAGTTCCGACGGTTTCCAGCGTGACGATGGCAGTGATCGGAACGTCATCAAAAACCGCCGGACGATAGCCGGGAAACAGCATGGAAGTCCAGATGAGCCGCTCCAACGGCACGGCTTCCAGGACACAGCCGAGATTGGGAACCACCTGACCGCCCGCCACTGCGATGTCGATGCTGAAGACGCCGCCAGGACGCGCGTCCAACTCACACTTCGCCACGGAGCCCCAGGCCTTCGGCATGTACCACTCCTTGAGATGTTCCGGTTTGGTCAGCGCTTCCCAGACGAGATGCCTGGGAGCGTCGATGGACCGTTCGAAAACGAGATCAAGTTTCGGATTAATTGTGAAATGCTTATTCATGATTTCGGTTCCTTTTTGTCCAGTTGTTTGACGTATTCGTCGAACCGGTCCAATCGCGCTTCCCACAACTGATGCTGCCTGGAAAGCCAGTCCTCAGCGACCTTGAACCGTTCGGGCACGATCTCATAAGTCCGCACACGCCCCTGCTTCTTCGATTTCACCAGCCGGCTCTGTTCGAGCACCGACAGGTGCTGCACGAACGACGGGAGCTTCATGTCGAACGGTGCTGCCAGCTCGCTGACTGTGGCGGGTCCGATAGACAGTTGCTCCAGCACTTTCCGCCGAGTCGAATTGGACAAGGCATAAAAAACATCATCGGCGACTGCGGATTGAGCCATTTCAGTACCAGTGGATTGGTTGGGTTACCGTGTCTGACGAAGATATCCTATCAGTCGATAATACTAAGGTCAATGCCTAAGTGTTACTTTTCGCATAAAAGGCGATGGGCGCCGCGCATGCAGCACAAGCGAAAACACGAGCCCTGCCGCGAGTTGCCGGGCCGTGTCGTTATTTACAGTGATTTAAGAAATCGCGGGCGACGAAGAATTTTTGGAATAAGCTATTTGTAAGCCATAGGATTGTGTCGTATTTCCCATTGCGGAAAAACCAATACCTTGGCCATACTAAACCAGTGGACAATTCAGCTCAGTGCGCCATTTGGCCGGGTCCGGATCAGTCTCGGGACCCACCGCATAGCATTCCCAAAGACTACCCCGAGCATTAAGTCCCTCGTCTTTTACCCAGCCGAAGAGCTCACCCCAGGCATTTCCAAGTCCCTCATAACCTCCGCGATACACAGCGCGTACAAGCTTAGTCGCGGGTAATTTGCTGGGTTTCACACGACCTGAAGGCTTGATTACACCGCTCACCGGGAAGCCGACCTCGAAGTCAAAAATATCGGACGGTCGTTTCAAATGGTAGGAAAACAACGGGCCGGCTGGGACGATGCCCTGTGCCAACATGATAGCCATGACTTCGGCAATGGCTGGACCCATTACAGTTTGGATATCCGCTCGCGCAACAGTGAGATGAACAACTGCAGTCAGTTTTTCTTCGGTCTTGGTTACTTCAGGATGTTCGAGCATGGCATTCTCTGATTTACGTAGTTATTGTTCTGTGAAGTATGCACGACTGGTAGCCTGAAAGTGCTGCCTCGCATCAAATCTAATTCAGCAGCTATACCGGCCGGGAGTTCGACATCCGGTCGTGTAATCGCTATCGCTGACAGAATGACTCCGGCCCATAGTGCCTGGGCGACCAGGCGCGGTTAGCAGACACGCTCACCTTTCGCATTTATCACCATTTCGCCATCCTCTTTTGTAAAAGCGCCCTGTTGAGGTAACGGCAGAATGTCGAGCACTACTTCGGAAGGGCGACAAAGACGTACCCCATCAGGTGTCACCACAAATGGCCGATTGATCAGGATGGGATAAGCCAGCATTGCGTCAAGCAGCATTTCATCGGATAGCGCAGGATTATGCAGGCCCAGCTCCGTGTACCGTATTTCCTTTTCTCGAAGCGCTTGCCGTACCGTTAATCCCGCCCTCTGGATCAAATCCTTTAAAGTCTCGCGAGCCGGTGGATTCTGGAGGTATTCAATAATCTGTGGCTCGACGCCTGTATTGCGGATCAGTGCTAAAGTGTTGCGGGACGTGCCGCAACGAGGATTGTGATAAATGGTGATATTCATATTTTTTATTTATGGTCTCGTGCTCGACAAATTCCCCAGACAGCTGAGATGAGGATTTTATGCCTGCCTTAATCTTTGGCGCAATCGATGGCCGGGTGCTTCAGCATAGCTCAATCAGGCTTACTGCTCCGTATCACCACACTATTTTTACACTGCAGATTTCAGAAATCTAATTCCTCGCGTGAGGCGAGTATTCCTTTCGCTATAATCGTGGCAAAGCCGCCTCCTTAACGTGACCAAATAATTATGCTGAAAAAAATTGCGTCCGCAATCGTTTTACTGCTCAGCGTAACCGCCTGCACCAGCATGCAGGCGCCACCGCCAAAAGAACCGCTCGTGCCGGCTCCCTTAGTCGTGGCGCCGCCGGCTGTGGTGGTGCGCCCGCCGGCCAGGATTGGGCTCGCGCTGGGCGGCGGCGCGGCGCGCGGTTTTGCTCACGTCGGCGTGATCAAGGCGCTGGAAGCCCAAGGCATTTATCCCGACATTATCGTCGGCACCAGCGCCGGCTCTGTGGTCGGTGCGTTGTCTGCGTCCGGGCTCAACGGCTTTCAGATACAGGAGCTGTCGATGGGCATGGAGGAAAGCCAGGTTGTCGACGGCTCGGGTTTATACCAGTGTCTTATCGAGACATTGGTCACGGATAAGCGGGGCTGCATCAAAGGCCAGGCGCTGCAGGATTTCATCAATAAAAATGTTAATTACCGGCCGATTGAAAAGCTCAATAAAACGTTTGCCGCAGTCGTCACTAACCTGAGCAACGGTGAAATGGCAGTGTTCCGCTCAGGCAATACCGGCATGGCGGTACGAGCCTCCTCTTCCGTGCCGGTATTTTTCCAGCCCGTCACAATCAACGGACAGGATTACGTGGACGGCGGGCTGGTCGCCCCGGTTCCCTCAAGCATCGCTCGCGCCTTGGGCGCGGATTTCGTCATTGCCGTCGATATTTCAGAACGCCCCGAGGACAGAAGCACGGCGGGCATCACCGACATCCTGTGGCAAACTTTTTCAATTTTTGTGCGGACCATCAATCACCACGAGCAATCCAGCGCGGATATCGTCGTGCGGCCAGTGACATTGGGCCTCCCGGCGGCCAATGTGAGCGGCGTCAATAAGGCCGTGCTCGAAGGCGAAAAGGCCGTTGCGAAAATTTTGCCGGAGCTGAAAGCCAGGCTGGCAACCCTGAACGAGCGACGCCATGTTCCCGGCATGCCCTGAATTCCCGGCAGCGAAATGCAATTCAAACCGACACCATTTAGCTAATTTTGCCCCAGGTAAAAACCGATGCCCTCAACCTTCCCTCATGGACGCTGGTTACTCCCGCTAGGGCTTTTCGTCCTCTCTGTCACCTGGGGATACACCTGGGTTGTGTCCAAACAGGCGCTGAGCTTCGCGCCGCCGTTTGCATTCGCGGCGGAACGCAGCATCGGCGGTGCGCTGGCTCTGTTCGTCGCGCTTAAACTCCTGGGCAGGCCGCTTAAACTGGTTGCGCCCGGCGCCACCCTCGCCATCGGCCTGGCGCAGGTCACCGGTTTCATGGCGCTTTCCACCTGGGCACTGGTGGAAGGCGGCCCCGGCAAGACCGCGGTGCTGGTGTTCACCATGCCCATCCTGACGCTGCTGCTCGCGTGGCCGATTCTGGGCGAGCGCATCCGCGGCGCACAGTGGCTGGCCGCCGCAAGCACCCTCGCCGGCCTCTTGCTGATTATCGAACCGTGGAACATGCACACCAGCCTGTTCAGCAAATTTCTCAGCGTCGCATCGGCATTGTGCTGGGCCATCGGCACCGTACTCATCAAGCGCCTGCGCTCCAGACAACAGGTAGACCTGCTTTCCCTCACCGCCTGGCAGATGCTGATGGGCGCCGTGCCGCTGGTGCTGCTGGCAGTCGTAATCCCCGAGCATCCCACCGACTGGTCCGCAACCTACATCGGCATCCTTGCGTTCATGGCGGTGATCAGTACGGCGCTGTGCTGGTGGCTGTGGATTACGCTGCTGGATAAGGTAACCGCGTGGGAAGCCAGCCTTTCCATACTCGGCACGCCGGTAGTGGCGATTGTTTCATCACGACTGATGCTGGGGGAGGATTTCAAGCTTGGTGAGGCGATGGGCATCGTGCTGATAGGCGCGGGGTTGGTGATGTTGTCGTTGATTGGGTGGGCGGGCAGCCGCCGCAGTTCGGTGAAGTAAAGCTGTGTAAGGGGCGGTATACTTGTCGGCCAACAAAAATTCGACACCGGTATATTTTGCTCACAAGGGCAATTAAACAGTACGAATCATGGGGCGAGTTATGATGTAGCTCATCAAAAAATGGAGATACATATGCATGTCGAAAACATACACCGGATCTGGTGAACCGCATGTTTGTGGCGACCGACATCAACCAGCTGTGAGCGGCGGACATGACCTACCTACCGACATGGACAGGTTTCCTGTACTTGTCCATAGTCATACAGACGCCGTGTGGTGGGCTGGGCGTATGGGGAGCGCATGGCCGCTGACCTGGTGATCCTGGCGCTCAACATGGCCCTGATGACCAGAAAGCCGGGGGCGGTGATCCACCATTCCGAACAGCGCAGCCAATACACCAGCATTGCGTTTGGCAACCGCTGCAAGGAAATTGGGGTACGCCCCTCTATGGGAATGGTTGGAGATGCATATGACAACGCCATGGCAGAGAGCTTCTTTGCCAGTCTGGAGTGCGAGCTCATTGCCCGGCGTAGCACAGAGACGGGTGCCCGCGGCGCGGTGTGCTGCCGTTACTCGCCACGCAACTGCTGTGGATTAATCTGGTCACCGACTCCTGGCCGGCCCTGGCATTGGGCGTCGACCCGGCATCCGACGACGTGATGGCCCGCAAGCCGCGGCAGCTGAGTGAGCGTGTGATCGACGCCCGCATGTGGGCCGGGGTGATCCAGATTGGCTTGGTGGTGGTAATCGTGACGCTGCTGACGATTGACATCTTCCTGCCGGGCGGGCTGATCGAGGGCACACACGACCTCGCTACCGCGCGCACCGCGGGTTTCACGGTGCTTCTCCTCGCCCACTTGTTTAACGCCTTCAACGCACGCTCCGAGACCCACGAGTGCGTTCGCGCACCTGTTCGCCAACCCATGGCTTTGGGGCGCGATCGCACTCTCAGTGCTGTTGCACGTGGCGGTCGTCAACCTCGCATTCCTGAACCTGGCCTTCGGCACGGTGCCGCTGGCGTTCGACCAGTGGCTGCTGTGCACTGCGATGGCCAGCGGAGTGCTGTGGTACAGCGAATTGCGCAAGCTGGCGGGTCGCGCATGGAGCCGGAGAGACATCGCCCCAAGGCACCGTCTGCATTGACGCAGGTTATGCAGGCTGCGGACATATAAACGGTTAGCTTGCGAAGTGATCTGAGTTGTAACAAGGTATTTTGTAGATGAAGCCATTAAGGAAGTACGATGAAAACAAGCGTTATTAAAGTGTACGACATGCTGTCAGCATTAAGCGCGCACGGAGTGGAAAAACGGATTGGCAAGGGGTCGGGTGTCCAAAGCGTTACAGTGAGTGACGCTGCGGGAAGCGCCACGGCGCACCACGACGAAACCCTTCTCGAGATCGCCGATATCAAGGCGGCCGTGCACCAATCCAAGTATCAATCTGCAGGCGCATCCCTACCCAGGCATGTGAGCGAACACAAGCCCGCACGCAAGCGTGCTTAAGCCGACGATGAACGAACTCAAAACCAAGCAAACTGCTGCTCTAGCCGCGACTGGCAGGGGTTCACGCAGCCACGTTCATACGCTCTTGCTGGTGGCGGTCACCGTCGCCGGAATTTATTTCTGTTACCGCCTGGCCGCGCCATTTTTACCAGCGTTCGCAGGGGCCTTGGCGCTGGCAATCTTGTTTGCTCCACTCTATCGGTGGCTGGTGTCGAAAGTAAAACACCCCAACCTGGCCGCCACGATCTGCGTTCTGGTGGCTACTTTAATCATGGTTGTGCCGGCGGCGTTCGTGGCGGAGCGGATAATTGGCGAAGCCGTCAGCGGCGCGGAAACCATCAAAACTATGGTCGAGTCCCGAGAATGGCGCCGTGCCTTTGATGCCCACCCGCTCATTGCGCCTGCCGGCCATTGGATCGAGCGGCAGTTCGATCTGCCGGGAATGGTCAATAACGCCACCTCATGGCTGACTAGCACCGCCGCTTCTTTCGTCCAAGGATCCGTGCTGCAGTTGCTTGGCGTTGTACTGACCTTTTACATGTTTTTCTATTTCCTGCGCGACCGGGGCGCGGCGCTCGAGTCGCTTCGATCCCTATCGCCACTCTCGGAGGAGGACATGAACCGAATATTTGACGGTGTCAATGATACCGTTCATGCGACCCTCTACGGTACGCTTGCGGTCGCCGTTGTGCAGGGTACTCTGGGCGGGCTGATGTTTTGGTGGCTGGACTTGCCGGCGCCATTGCTGTGGGGAATCGTAATGGCGCTGCTTGCCGTAGTGCCGGTGCTGGGTGCCTTTATCATTTGGATTCCCGCGGCCATCTTTTTATTTTTGGAAGGCAGCGAAGGGAAAGCCCTGTTGCTCACCCTTTGGGGCACGATTGTGGTCGGCGGAATCGACAATTTGCTGTATCCGATGTTGGTTGGACGCCGGTTGAAAATACACACTATCCTCGCGTTTGTTTCTATCGTTGGCGGCCTGATTGTTTTCGGTGCGTCCGGCCTGATCCTGGGCCCCGTGATATTCACAACTACCCGATTACTTCTGGAAATCTGGAGCAGTCAGAATACGACCGAACAAGCAAAAGACAAGGCGGGATAAAGTCAATCTTTACCTATGAAGTGATAGTGCAGCTTGTCCAGACGCTGCCATCACGAGGCAGAAACGATGTACCTCCTATTTACCTCGGCGGCGTTGGCTCTGAGATAGCTGATTGGTTTGATATTCGCTGAACGTATGATTTGTTCCTTGTGATGATTCAGACTCAATAGTCTTTGTAATAGTCTTGCGGCGAGTTTTCCGTACGCCAGCGTACGGCAAATGCGACAGTTCCATCGGTTAGGTTAAAATGCCTGCGCACTTCGCAATTATTTCAAACATACTTTTGATTCCCGCTCCCCACACCCCCACGCGTATCCCCCACCTCCGTCAGCGTCTGCGTGATCTCGGCGCCAAGCCGTGCCACGAAGATCGTCTGTTGCGCGGCTGGAGCCAGGTCGGCTCGTACGATAGGGCGCACAGCGCCGCTGCGGGTTTCTTTCCGCTGGCGTTGCGCAGTGCGCTGCCCGCTATCGAGGCAGAGCTGGATGGGCTGGCGCGCCTGCGCAGTGAGCATCCCGCCGGTGAGGGCGTCGCGCGATTGCTGGTGGAGCTGGCCGATGGCCAGAGGGTGGAGAGTGTGCTGCTGCCGCGTGGCGGTCTGTGCGTGTCGACGCAGGTGGGGTGCGCGGTGGGATGCGTCTTCTGCATGAGCGGGCGCGCCGGTTTGCTGCGCCAGCTCGGCAGTGCCGAAATCGTGGCGCAGGTGGTGCTCGCGCGCCGCCGTCGCGCGGTCAGCAAGGTGGTGTTCATGGGCATGGGTGAGCCGGCGCACAATCTCGACAACGTGCTCGAGGCGATCCAGCTGCTCGGCACACAGGGCAACATTGGCCACAAGAATCTGGTGTTCTCCACGGTCGGCGATCTGCGCGTGTTCGAGCGCCTGCCTTTGGAAACGGTCAAACCGGCGCTTGCGCTTTCGCTGCACACCACCGATGCGGCGCTGCGCGCCAGCCTGCTGCCGCGCGCACCGCAGATCGCCATCGAAGAGCTGGTGGAACGCGCCGAAATGTATGCGTGCGCCACCGGCTATCCGGTGCAATATCAATGGACCTTGATCGAAGGCGTTAACGACGGCGACGCCGAGGTGGAGCGCATCGCCCGGCTACTGTCGGGGAAATACGCCGTGATGAACTTCATCCCGTTTAACGCAGTCGATGGACTGAGCTATCGCCGCCCCTCAGCCGAACGAATTGCATCGATGACGCACACGCTGAATCGCCAGGGCATTTACACCAGAGTGCGCGATTCGGCAGGACAGGAGATCGAGGGCGCGTGCGGGCAGTTGCGTGCACGGTCGGTTCAGTCCACTTACCTCAAACCATGAAATGAGCCAATCTATATTGCGTCAGCTTTTCGCCATCATCATCTCTCTCGCGCTGATGGCCATTCCTGTGCAATCCCAGGCTGCCAACAAAATCGATACGGTTCGGCCCGCTGCGTCGAACAGGATTTTCAAGGACTGTCCCAACTGCCCCGAGATGGTTGTGGTGCCGCCCGGTAGTTTTGAGATGGGATCAAACAAGGGAGCGGATGAAAGCCCCGTTCATCGTGTCACGATTGACCGGGCGTTTGCGCTCGGCAAGATAAAAGTTACCCAGGGCCAGTGGAAAGAAATTATGGGCAATAACCCAAGCGACAATCAAAGCTGCGGCGATCACTGCCCGGTGGACAACGTGAGCTGGAGCGATGCCCAGGAATTTATCCGGAAGCTCAACGCCAGGACCGGTAAACAATACCGGCTGCCGTCCGAGGCGGAATGGGAGTACGCCTGTAGAGCCGGCCATCACCAAGAATACTGCGGCGGCGATAACGTCGATAGCGTAGCGTGGTATGCCGGCAATAGCGGCAACGCGATACATGCATCAGCCGCGAAACGAGCCAATGCCTGGGGCTTATATGACATGAGCGGCAATATCTGGGAATGGGTGGAAGATAGCTGGCACGATAGCTACCACGGCGCGCCGGCTGATGGGAGCGCATGGCAAGGCGACGGTGTTCGACGCGTGCTGCGCAGCGGTGCGTGGTATCTGATGCCGCACTACGTGCGCGCGGCCTCCCGCAGCAGGGTGGAGCCGGTGAGCCGCGAGTACGGGCTCGGGTTTCGCGTCGCGCGGACGCTGCCTTAATCAATTCAGGTTCTCTCATCACATGAAAAAAATTGCTCCGACCAAGGCTGAAATTGCGCTGCTGGAGCCCTTCGTCGGCCTGACGCTGGCACACATCCATGTGCCGGCAACCCGGCAGGAGTTTGCCTCCGCCACGGCCGAGATCGAGGCTGCGGGGATTGTGGGTTTTGATACCGAATCCAGGCCGACGTTTGTCACCGGCGATGTCAGTGAGGGGCCGCACGTGGTGCAGTTTGCGCTGCACAACAAGGCTTACCTTTTTCAATTGCATCGCGAGGATGGGCTGCCGTTGCTGATCGAGTTGCTGCAATCGGAACGGCTGATCAAGGTGGGCTTTGGACTCAAGTCGGATCGCGGGCATATCTTCGCGAAGCTGGGCGTGCATTTCAACGCGGTGGTCGATCTCAATTCCGTGTTCAGCAGGGAGGGCTACCACAAGGAGATGGGCGTGCGGACGGCGGTCGGGCTGGTGTTGAAGCAGCGCTTCGCCAAGTCCCGGCATGTGACCACGTCCAACTGGTCGCAGCGACAACTGACCCCGCAGCAAATGCTCTACGCGGCAAACGACGCTTACGCGGCGCTGAAGGTGCTGGAGGCTCTGGATATACGCCGCGAGGATTTCCCGATCATGGGATCGGCCGATGAAAAGGTACCCGGTTCGAACCCATAACGGCAGATCTGAATCGCTCTTCCGCTACGTCACCCTGACTTCGCTGATAATTGCCGATGCAATTCCTGCTCCAAGGCCTGCAATATTCGCGACGATTGCAGCCACGAATGCTGGTGGTACAAGTGCATGGTGCAAGCGACTGGCGCATCCAGCGCGCTGCGTACGGGATCAAAACCATCCCATGCAATTAGCGGCAGCGATATCTGCTGGCAGTGGTAGCCGATCCAGCGGGCTTTTTCCAGCACCAGATCGATCGCCAGGTTTTCCAGTTCCAGCTCCAGCGGATTACCGATGCGCAGCAATGCAAGCCTGGCCTGGTTATACAAGGCGGCATCCAGCGTATACGGTACGCTGCGGATGGGTGGAATATCGCGCAGCTGACTCATGGTCGTTCACCTGGAAAATTTGAACGTAGCATGAGTTATCTGGATGCCTTGCCCGGCTACTTTTTGTCCGACTCGTCGAACACCCGGCTGCCCATAATATCTTCGGCCTCTATCGTAATCAGGTCGGTACGGGTCAGTTGCCTGCCGGACGTAGCGAACAGCCGGTTGGCTTGGCGCAGACGCGCGCGGTCCAGCGCGTTGCGTATTGAACGCGCATTGGCAAAGTGCGGCTGCTTCATGCGCAGCGGAATGTATTCCGCAAGCGCCTGCTCGCCTTCCGGACTGAAACGATAGTTTTGCTGGGCCAGCATCAGCTTCGCGATCGTGAGCAATTCCTCCGGGCTGTAGTCGGGGAAATCCACGTGATGGGCGATGCGCGAACGCATGCCGGGATTGCTGTTGAAAAATTTGTCCATGCGGTCTTTGTATCCCGCCAGGATGACGACCAGATCGTCGCGGTTGTTTTCCATTACCTGCAGCAGTATCTCAATCGATTCCGCGCCGTAATCGCGCTCGTTCTCCGGTTTGTACAGATAATAGGCTTCGTCGATAAACAGCACGCCGCCCATTGCTTTCTTGATGATTTCCTTGGTCTTGGGCGCAGTGTGGCCAATGTATTGCCCCACCAGATCATCGCGCGTGACTGAAACCAGATGTCCTTCGCGCACATAGCCCAGGCGGTGAAGTATTTCCGCCATACGCATGGCAACGGTGGTTTTCCCGGTGCCGGGATTGCCGGTGAAATTCATATGCAAGGTGGGCGTTTCCGAACTCAGCGCAAATTTCCTGCGCAGACGGTCCACCAATAACAGCGCTGCGATTTCGCGGATGCGAGTTTTAACCGGCTTGAGGCCGACCAGATCCCGGTCCAGCTTGTCCAGCACTTCCTGTACGTTTGATGACTGTAATTCTGCCTGCAGATCTACCGGTGTGTTGTCCTGCAGTGTTTCGGATTGTGTTGCTTCGCTCATGTACAGTTCCGATCTCCGGTTGGAAAAAATGGCGGGCCGCGTTGCGTGGCCCGCCGATGTTATTGCACGATACTGTTAATACCGCTCGCCCTCAGGCTTGTCGGTCGCGTAGGAATGGATGGTGTAACGAATGTTACGACCTTCCGCCTCCGACCGCACCAGCCCAAAGCCTGGCTCTTTCTTGGGACGATTCACGAAATAGGACATGGTCGGGCTTTCCACGCCGCGAATCGAGTTGAAAGCCGTTACGCGGATGTAATGATTGGGGAACGTTTTACGACAGTTGTTGATCTCCATCATGATTCCGCCCGGATCCTTAAGGTCGAACATCGGGTTGCCGAACATCTCCCAATAAGTGTTGCGCGGATGCGGGTCGTCGGTATATTCGACGCTTACCGCCCAGCCGTTTTTTAGTGCATATTTTATTTGCGCGGCGATTTGCTCATCGGTCAGGTCAGGCAGAAAAGAAAACTGCCCTTGCGTGACTCGATTGCCGTGATTGGTCATCATAAGTTTTTCTCCTTAAATCGTAATTAGAAGCTGGGTGTGGCCGATGGAACAAAGTCGGCAGTATCAGTGGAGTCGTAGTTGAAGGTGATATCCTTCCACGTATCCAGCGCGGCCTTGAGCGGGCTGCACCATTTGGCTGCATCCTGCAGAATCTGCGGACCTTCGTTCCAGATATCCCGACCTTCGTTACGTGCCATGACCATGGTCTCCAGCGCCACGCGGTTGGCGATTGCGCCAGCCTGTATGCCTTGTGGATGGCCAATCGTACCGCCGCCGAATTGCAGCACCACGTCATCGCCCAGGTAAGTCAGCAACTGATGCATCTGGCCGCAATGGATACCGCCGGACGCAACGGGCATAACCTTGTTCAACGACGCCCAGTCCTGTTCGAAGAACAACCCTTTTTCGAGCTGCATCGGAGTATGGGTGTCCAGCAGCGTGTCGTAGAACCCGCGGATCATCAGCGGATCACCTTCCAGCTTGCCGACCACGGTTCCGGCGTGGATGTGATCCACACCCGCCATGCGCATCCACTTACAGATCACGCGGAAGTTCATACCGTGATTCTTCTGACGTGAGTAAGTCGAGTTACCGGCACGATGCAAGTGCAGGATCATGTCGTTCTGACGCGCCCAGAGAGCCATGGATTGAATCGCGGTGTAACCGATCACCAAGTCAATCATGATAATGACCGAACCCAGCGACTTGGCGAATTCCGCACGCTTGTACATTTCTTCCATCGTGCCGGCAGTAACGTTGAGGTAATGCCCCTTAACTTCACCAGTAGCGGCAGATGCCTTATTCACGGCTTCCATGCAATACAGGAAGCGGTCGCGCCAATGCATGAACGGCTGCGAGTTGATGTTCTCGTCGTCCTTCACGAAGTCGAGACCGCCCTTCAGCGCCTCGTACACCACACGTCCATAGTTACGGCCTGACAATCCCAGCTTAGGCTTGGTAGTCGCACCCAGCAGCGGACGACCGAATTTGTCCAGACGCTCACGCTCAACCACCACACCAGTAGCCGGGCCTTGGAAGGTCTTCAGGTAGGCCACCGGAATACGCATATCTTCCAGACGCAGTGCTTTTACCGCTTTGAAACCAAACACGTTACCGATAATGGACGCGGTCAGGTTAGCGATTGAACCCGGTTCAAACAAATCGAGGTCATAGGCGATGTAGGCGAAGTATTGCGCTTCATTCTTGGTGCCCGGGCCGGTATTTGGCACCAGTTCACTTCTGAAAGCCTTGGCGCGATATAATTCGCAGGCAGTCAGGCGGTCAGTCCATACTACAGTCCAGGTGGCGGTGGAGGATTCGCCAGCTACTGCGGCTGCGGCTTCTTCGTGATCCACTCCGGGTTGGGGGGTGATACGGAACATCGCCACGACATCGGTCTCTTTGACCTTGTAGTCTGGTTCCCAATAGCCCATTTTTTTGTAGGGAAGCACACCAGACTTGTAGCGTTCTTTTCCTTCTTTCAATGTTTCAGATGCCATAATGATCTCCATATGTTGAAAAAACCGCGCTAGGCCCGGCTGACCGCGATAAACGCACTTTCCACCGTCAGACAGGTATGCATTCAGCGCAGCACGCATCATGCAAACAAATAACCATAAATAACAGTCAATTGTTTCTATATTTATAATAGATTAAAGTCTATATATAATGGACTTTAACTTTATTACAGGAGGGTTTGTGATGCGTAACAGTACCTTGCGCCAACTCGAATTGTTCGAGGCCATCGCCCGGCTGGGCAGCTTTACACGGGCTGCAGAAGAATTATTTTTGACCCAGCCCACCGTGTCCATGCAAATAAAAAAGCTGTCAGATACGGTCGGGATGCCCCTGTTTGAGCAGGTGGGTAAAAAAATCTATCTCACCGATATCGGACATGAGCTGAATCGAACCTGCCGTGGCATATCCGAGCATCTGTCCAATTTTGAAATGATCGTGGCGGATATGAAAGGGCTTAAACAGGGCAAGCTCAGGCTGGCCGTCGTAACCACGGCAAAATATTTTGCGCCACGTTTGCTCGGTACATTTTGCCAGAAATATCCAGGGGTGGATGTGTCGCTCAAGGTTTCGAATCGCGAGCACCTGCTGGAAAGGCTGGCCAATAATCAGGATGATCTTTATATCCTGGGCCAGCCGCCGGAGGATGTGGATATCGTCGCGGAAGCCTTCCTGGAAAATTTGCTGGTGGTGATCGCGCCGGCCGATCATATACTCGCAAAAAAGAAAAAAATTCCTCTTGAACGTCTGGCCAGCGAGCCGTTTCTGCTACGTGAGCCCGGATCCGGAACGCGTATCGCAACTGAGCGGGTGTTCGCCGAATTGGGGCTCAAACTTAAAATGCGTATGGAGCTGGGCAGCAACGAAGCGATCAAGCAGGCAGTGATCGGCGGTTTGGGGATTTCAGTATTGTCGCGCCATACCCTTGAGTCGGATATGCCAAGCAAACAATACGTGGTGCTGGATGCGCAGGGTTTTCCGATCAGGCGTCACTGGTATTTCGCATACCCCGCCGGTAAACAGTTATCCATCATAGCCAGAACGTTTGCCGATTACCTGAGGCAGACAACTCAGGCCAAATAACAAATAATAAGAGCCATAAATCGCGCAACATAATATCAGGCGAACCAGGCCCTGCCCCCATCTGCCTGCGCAGAAAATACGGCAAGTGGAATTATTGTGCAGGCGATTAATCCTGGCCGTGATGCCGCACAGTGGAGCCTGCGGTGCTCACCTAGTTAGCGCAATTAAACATCCAGCGTACGCCATATTTGTCGTCCAGATAACCAAAGTATCCTCCCCAGAACATTTCCTGCAACGGCGTTCCCACCTTCCCACCAGCCGATAAGGCAATAAACAAACGGTCGGTTTCGGCGCGGGTGTCCGGCTCGAGATTAATGCTTATATTATTTCCGGCAATAACGGTAAATCCCATGGATGCAGACACATCCGTGCCCATCAGAACGTGGCCGCCAAGAATGGGCAGTTCAATGTGCATTACCAGATTTTATCAGCTTCAGCCATGGGAGGATGATCAGGATGAGGTGGAGCATCTTTGAAGCGAGCTATCGGCGCGCTGAATTCCGTACCGAATACGGACTTGTAAAACTGAAAAGCTTCCTCGGTGGTACGAGCGAAATTAAGGTATGTGCTTACGCGAGCCATGGTGTTCCTCCGGAAATTTATGGTTAACACTTTACGGTTTAACTATACCTGGCTATGTGCGTTACCGCACAATGCCTTCTGTTGCAAATTTGATACTGTCGCGAAAATCTGCTCAATGGGAAAACAATCGTGGAAGCAGAAGAGACCGCATATTTAGCCGGGGCGAAATACGCCGAATTACTACAGGAAATTTACGGCGCTAATATCTGGATGAGGAAAGACCATCCTCAGACAAAAATAAGTGAGAATGACTATCGCTTTCTGAAGGATAAATACGGCGAAGTTACTCAAGCCATGACAGACGCATATTTACAGGGATTTAATGCAGTGATGGAACGTGGCAATAAACCGGACCAGGGTACTCGGTGAGTTATCGCACCTTACCGGTTGAACCATAGCTATCGCCATCCCTACAGAGTAGCGCAGCAGCTGTAACGCCAGGTATACGGCAAGCCGATTCGCAGTGGAGGTGTTGGTCAGACCTCTGCCCTCAGAAAGCAGCAAGCTGTAACTATCTGTCAGCTTATAACCTCCGCCGAGATTAAGCCTGCGGTGCTTTCAATGCTAATGCCCACGACCTTTTAACGCCCGCTGAGGAAAAAGCAGAATACAGGCTACGATTATCACGAGCAGGGTTGCCGACGCGGAATAGCGGCTGAGTGCCAAACCGCCGGCTTCCACCGGCTTGTCGAGGTAATCGCCGACTACGGCGCCCAGCGGTCGGGTCAGGATAAATGCTGCCCAGAAAAGCACGGTTCTGGAGATGCCGGTCCAAAAATAAGCGGCTATTACCAGCCCCAGCAGAGCACCAAAAATAATTGCCGCGCCACTATATCCAAGTCCCGCGGTATCAGCCGTCCAGTCTCCAAGGGCGGTACCCAACGTTTGAGACAGCATAATTGTTATCCAATAGAACATCTCTTCCCTGGGAGAGTTTACTGTGGCAACGGCGACAGACCCTAGCGTGGCATACCAGATAGCCAGGGCGGACATTAAAAGCACAAATAGCAGAGCAGTTCCGCCGGCATAACCGATCCCCATGGACCGGTCTGCAAAATCCGCAAGCGTCGTCCCGACCGTCGTCGTGGCGATAATAGTCGCCCAGTATAAAAACGGGTGGAATTGGCGCACCCTGATCTGTGCGATCACTGCAATGAGAAATACAGCCGCGAAAATAATTGTCCCAACAAGGTAACCCAGGTTCATGGACATGGATACCGCGTCGCCACCGGTTTCGCCTAGCGTGGTAGCGGCAATTTTAATGATCCAGAAGACCAATGTAAGCTCTGGAACCTTGCTTAAGGATTGCCTCGTACTATTATTCATATTTTCTTCGGTTTAATCGACAATTCTCTCGCGCAAACGCACGATAGACATTCAATCACATCGTAACTAATGGACCAAATATGGCCAGCAAGTGGGCGTTCAAACTTCGAGGTCAACGGCCTTAAGATGGCGTCCGAGGCATTAGCTGAAGTATTGCCATAGTCGATTTTCGATCCGATGCGAGCTCGCCCCAGCAACCCGGTTTCTGTCGAAGATAAATAATGGGCATGCCTCCGCTGGTTTACTGTAAAGTCTCCTTCTCGTCACATTTATCCCCCAATTCGGAGCAAGTCCGAAAATACCAACCTGATTTCAGGTAAATACTTGCTGGTCCGTCCATAAGCTGGCTCATTGATCGTAACTCCCAGTCCTCCGCATGCATGCGGTTTAATGCCGCCTTGTCTGAGCAAGGCTCAGGTTATCAGGAGTATATTATGAAAAAATTTGACCCGGCATCAGTCGAGCGGCTGATGTTGATCGGACTCATAACCACGTTGGGCGTTTTGTTGCTGGTCGCCGGTATTGCGTTGACTACAGCGGCTCAATTCGGGACCCCGGCCAGAATCATTGCAATTAGTCTGGTGTTACTGCTGGTTTCCCTGGTGATGGTGTTTGTGCGGATACGGCGCGTAATGGGTGGGAATCTGGCAACCATGCGGGCAGTACATCAGCCATTATTACAGGCGGGAGCGCTGCAAGATGCGATTTTCAACAGCGCCAATTTTTCCAGTATCGCTACCGACGCCCAGGGCGTGATACAGATTTTCAACATGGGCGCTGAACGCATGCTGGGTTACACCGCCAGCGAAGTGTTAAACAAAATCACCCCGGCCGATATTTCTGATCCGTACGAGGTAATAGCACGCGCCAAGACATTGAGCAACGAACTTGCCACGCCCATTGCGCCGGGGTTTGAGGCACTCGTATTCAAGGCCTCCCGCGGTATCGAAGATATTTATGAATTGACCTATATCCGCAAGGACGGCAGCCGCCTCCCGGCAGTCGTGTCAGTGACTGCGCTGCGTGACGCTCAAGATATTATTATTGGTTACCTGTTGATCGGCACCGACAACACCGCACGTAAGCAGGCGGAAGAAGCGTTGCTCAGAGCCGGGGCTCTACAGAGCGCAATTTTCAACAGTGCCAATTTCTCCAGCATCGCTACCGACGCTCAAGGCGTGATACAGATTTTCAACGTCGGCGCCGAACGCATGCTGGGGTATCGAGCTGCGGATGTGGTGGACAAAATTACTCCAGCCGGCATTTCCGACGCGCAGGAAGTGGTTGCACGGGCAGCCGCCTTGAGCCGGGAACTGGATACGCATATTACGCCAGGCTTTGAGGCACTGGTATTCAAGGCCTCCCGCGGCATCGAAGATATCTATGAATTGACCTATATCCGCAAGGATGGCAGCCGCTTCCCGGCAGTCGTGTCAGTCACTGCCTTGCGTGATGCGCAAGACATTATCATTGGCTACCTGTTGATCGGCACCGACAATACCGCGCGTAAACAGGTCGAAGCGGAGCAGGCATTACTTGATCAGCGTTTACGCGATCAACAATTTTACACGCGCTCGTTGATTGAATCGAATATCGACGCACTGATGACCACTGATCCGCGCGGCATCATCAGCGACGTGAACCAGCAGATGGAAGCACTGACCGGCTGCACCCGCGATGAACTGATCGGTGCGCCATTCAAAAACTATTTTACCGACCCCGAGCGAGCCGAGGCAGGTATCACGCGCGTGTTGCGCGAAGGCAAGGTAACCAACTACGAGTTGACCGCCCACGCCCGGGATGGCAAAGAAACGGTGGTGTCGTATAACGCGACTACATTCCATGACCGCGACCGCAAGTTACAGGGCGTGTTCGCGGCGGCGCGCGACGTTACCGATCGCAAACAGTTTGAACTGGCATTGCAGGAAAATAACATCGAGTTGGAAGGAGCGAAGGCGGCGGCAGAAAAAGCGAATCTGGCTAAATCCGAATTTCTGTCCAGCATGAGTCATGAATTGCGCACCCCGCTGAATGCCGTGCTCGGATTCGCGCAGTTGATGGCGGCCGGAAAACCGGAGCCCTCGCCGTCGCAAAAATTGTCAATCGAGCAGATTTTGCAAGCCGGCTGGTATCTGCTGCGCCTGATTAACGAAATCCTCGATCTGGCAATGATTGAATCAGGCAAAGTAACCATGTCGCAGGAATCGATGTCCCTCACCGAGGTGCTGAAAGATTGCCAGTTGATGATGGAACCGCAGGCGAATAAGCGTGGAATACAGATGACATTCCCCCGCTCCGAGGATCTGTTCTACGTGCATGCCGATCGAACCAGAGTCAAGCAGGTGCTGATCAACCTGCTGTCGAATGCGATTAAATATAATCAGGCCGGCGGTGCAGTCATTGTGCAGTGTGCAATAAACGATGAGAATCGGGTACGCCTGAGCGTTAAGGATACCGGACCCGGCCTGTCTCCCGAACAGATCATGCAGCTTTTTCAACCGTTCAATCGCCTCGGGCAGGAGGCCGGCAGTGAAGAAGGTACCGGCATAGGCCTGGTAGTGACCAAGCAACTGGTCGAGTTGATGAACGGTATTATCGGGGTTGAAAGCAGTGTCGGTGTCGGTAGCGTATTCTGGATCGAATTGACCGCCTCCAGTGCGCCTGAACTTGTATTTGAAAAGGCGGATGAAACCGTTGCAAGCGAGCAGATTCCTCTCGTGGTGGGCGCATCGACGCCGCAGCATACCTTGCTCTATGTCGAGGACAATCCGGCAAATCTGCTATTGGTCGAGCAACTGATCGCGTTGCGCAGCGACTTGAGATTATTGACCGCCATCAATGGCCATCAAGGCATCCAGCTGGCGCGCGCCTATCAGCCGACGTTAATTTTAATGGATATAAACTTGCCTGGCGTCAGCGGTTATGGCGCCCTGACCGTGTTGCGAAAAGATCCAACTACAGCCCACATTCCGGTCATGGCGTTATCGGCCAATGCTATCCCGCGTGATATCCAAAAAGGCCTTGAGGCCGGGTTTTTCCGTTATTTGACCAAACCGATCAAGGTCAATGAATTTATGGGTGCGCTTGACGCCGCGTTGGAACATGCGGCAAAAAGTCGTTTACCCAGCGTAAAGACAGTCATGTAATATCACTGCAAACCCAGGACCTTGTTAAAGGAACGCTTTCAGTCAGTCGATAAGTATTGAAATACGGATTTTTTGTATTAGTATGTGTCTAAATACCGCTGTCAGCAGTAGCAAAATGTACTGCATGCTGGCTAATTTTTGGATAGTGCCAATTCAGCACAATAAGAATAATAGAACATTACGGCAACTTGCCAGCTGACTGGTGTTCAATAAAAAAGGGGGAAATGGACAATAATTTTGGGAATGTTATGACACAAAAAAAAGTGAAACTTTGGCTCGTGACGTTGTTGTTGAGCGGACTGTCAGGGTGTGGCGGCGGCGGAGGGGGAAGTGCCTCTACTGGACCGGTGAGCTCGAGCATGACCTTCCCGTTGCAAAGTGCTTTTAAGTCAATGATCGCCAACGGCAGATCAACTCATACCGCAATTACGATCTCCGGCAATTGCACAGAAAACGGTACGCAAACCACCCTGAGCGGGAATGGCACTCTGACTGTGGCGAGCGCTGATACCGCATCAACATTTGACGGCACCCCAGGATTTTCGGCCGATGCAACTACAACCCTGAATTTTTACACTAACTGCCCGTCGTCACCTTTCAATACCAGCGCAACAACAACAAACTATTACGACTCAAACTACACGCCGCTCGGATTCGAGACCACCGGTAGCCGTGGCGTGTACCAGACGTCACCGCCCCTCAACATTCCCACCTCGGTCGTTGTGAGCGACACCGGGGAGATAGGCACCATCACAATCTATACGGTATATCCCGACAACAGCCAGACGATAAGCGGCACTTACGACTGGAGCTATGTAATCGAAGCGGACACCGCAACTACTGCCATCGTGAATTCAGTCATCAAAAACTATAATAACGCCCATACCCTCATTTTTACAGTCCAGGAGCGCTATAGAATAAGCGCTGCAGGTCCTCTTATACCTGTCACAACTACTCAGGACAGTAGTTCTTCCCATCTGGTTCTGACATTTAATTAGGCCGCATGGGCACAGGATTCAACACACGCGCTGTGTTAATAGTAGAAACCACAGTCCACTCTGCGACAGACGTAATGCATGATTGATATCCCAAGCCAACCCCAAGCACTTCATCGTCCAGAGTCATGATAGATAACCTCCCGACGTTTTTCCTGCACTGGGGCGTCATGTCGCTTTCCCTCTGGGTGGCCACATTTCTGTTCAAAGGGATTAAGTTCGCCGATCCGGCTTCGCTGATTGTCTCTGCGTTGCTGCTTGGTTTTGTCAATGCCATCGTAAAGCCGTTGCTGATTATTCTGACGCTGCCGCTGACCTTACTGACCTTAGGTCTGTTTCTGCTGGTTATCAATGCGCTGATGATAATGCTGGTAGCGGCGCTGGTGCGTGGCTTCATCGTGGCGGGATTCTGGACGGCTTTCTTCACCAGCATTTTTATTTCGCTGCTCAATTTCGTGATCGACGCAATGCTGATCGGTGGGGAGCCGTCCGTAACCGCCGCAGGCAGCGGAACCTGGCTATAAAGAGTCAATCGCACAGCCATCATTCGACCCGAATTCCTGCGGCGCGGAACCCTACTGGCGATGCGACATAATGCCGCATGTCAGGCAGCACGCCCACGTCGTATAATTTCAATCCGCCCTACCGGCATCCATTGCGATAAGACACCAATGCCCCTACCCCGCCCGCTTCTATACTCAACCATAATCACAGTGCTGTGCTTGCTTACCTTGCCCGCCGCTCAGGCACATAACGGTGCTGCCGGGCTGGAAGCAACGCGCGTACAGGGCGGCGATTTCAATTTGCAATCGGCGGGCGGACCGGTCAGGTTGAGCGATTTCCAGGGAAAAGTCGTGGCGATATATTTCGGCTACACCCATTGCGAGGATACCTGCCCGATTACGCTGGGCAAACTTGGCAGTGCATTGAAGTTGCTCAAGCCGGAGGAAGCCGAGCAGATCCAGCCCATTTTTATCACTATAGACCCGGCACGCGATGATGCGCAACGGTTGGCTTCCTACAGCACGGCATTTTATCCCGGGCTGATCGGGCTTACCGGCTCGGCATCAGAGATCGCGGCAGCTGCTCGAGCGTATGGCATCAATTATCGCAAGGGGCCTGTCAGCGCCAAGGGTGGCTATGACTTCTCGCTCCCCTCGGTAATCTATCTGGTCGGACGTGATGGCAAATTACTGCGCAGCCGGCCGCACGGCAATAGTCCGGCACTGATCGCCGCCGCATTACGCAAAGCCCTGCTCAATCACTGATCCTGCATCACCCCGGGCACAATGTGCTCCGGTGCGGCATTATGTCGCATTCCCAATCCAGTAGCGCTTCCCTACAATCCGCCCGCGGAAAAAATAATCAGGGGAGAATATGTTTTTGGTCCAGATGCAAAGCATTCCAGTGCGCAAGCAGCTGCCGGCCCTGTTGACCTGGCTGGTCCTGTGCAATTCACCAGTCACCTGGGCTGAACAAGCTGCGATCGATCGGCCGGTAAATGCAGAGGCTGCACATACGCCGGCGACCATGGATACTGCTCCGACCCATGAGGTTGAATTAGCTCCAGTCAGGGTAAGCGATACGGTTTCGGTTGCGGTCAGGCAGCAATTGCCGGTGACCAGCGAAAGTGTTACCAGGCAGCAGATGGATGAGACAGTTAACGTTGTCAACACCGAGGACGCGGTTAAGTATCTGCCCAGTGTAATGGTGCGCAAAAGAAACCTGGGCGATACCCAGGCACCCATCACGACCCGAACCTCCGGGCCGGGCCAGAGCGCGCGCAGCCTCATTTTTTCCGATGGAGTGCTGCTATCGGCCCTGATAGGCAACAACAATAGCCAGGCATCGCCACGCTGGAGCATGGTTTCCCCGGAAGAGATTGAGCGCATTGATGTGATGTACGGACCGTTTTCAGCGGCCTATGCCGGTAATTCGATCGGTGCGGTGATCGAGATGACCACCCGGATGCCACAGCAGTTCGAGGCCAGCGTGAAAGCCCTGGCGGCGCAGCAGCAATCGACCATCTATGGCACCAGCGACGATTACCAGTCGAGCGCATGGGCTGCCACACTGGGGAATCGCTCCGGTGCATTTTCATGGCTGCTCAGCGCCAACCATCTGGACACATATACCCAGCCGGTGACTATCGCCGCTTTAAATCGCCCGGCCAGCCCTGACGGCGGAGGTACGCCGGTGACTGGAGCGTATATGGATCTGAACAAACTCGGCGCGCCCGTTGCAGTGGTAGGCGCCGGCGGCATGGAACACAAACTGGAAGACACCTTCAGGATCAAGCTGGCCTATGACTTTACCCCCACCTGGACCGGCAGCTATACCCTGGGCATGTTCCAGCTCGACGACCATGCCAAGATGCAGACTTACCTGCACAATGCCGCCGGCAACCCGGTCTACAGCGGCGACGTAAATATTAATGGATATCGATACACCATCAATACCCAGATCTCCAACGGAATGTATAACTTCAACGAAGATCACCTGATGCACAGCGTCACGCTGAAATCCAGCACTCAGGGCCAGTGGGACTGGGAAGTGGTGGCCGGTACCTACAGTTTTATTACGGATCACCAGCGCACCCCGGGCAGCGCGGCGGCGGCACTGAACGGCAACGGAGCGGGAACCAATGTCTCGATGGACGGCACAGGATGGAACACGCTGGACCTCAAGGGAATCTGGCGTCCGCGCGGAATAAACGGTCCTCATCAAACGAGCTTCGGCGCGCACCACGATCAGGCAACCCTGGTGGCGACGAAATATAATACCGCCAACTGGGCAAACGGTGCCAATGGCAGCGTCGCCACAGACGCACGTGGCAAGACTGAGACCGGGGCGCTGTGGCTGCAGGATGTCTGGCATTTCGCGCCGGATTACAAAGCCACGCTGGGGGGAAGATTCGAAGACTGGCGGGCTTACGACGGAGCGCTGTCGCAAGGTACGCCAGCCGCACAACCCGAACGGGCAGAGTCCAGATTTTCACCCAAGGCGGCTCTGGCGTGGAGCATTAACGATCGGTGGCTGCTGTCCGGCTCACTTGGAGTCGCCTACCGTTTTCCCACGGTCAGCGAGTTGTACCAGGCCGTGACCACCGGGAATACCACGACGATACCTGACCCCAACTTACGCCCCGAGCACGCACTCTCCAGCGAGCTGGCACTGGAACGTTCCATGGATAAAGGCAGGCTGCGGCTTTCGCTGTTCCGGGAGGATCTGAACGATGCGCTCATCTCGCAAAATACTTTACTGAGCGGCTCCGCCACCTTCGGCGCATCGGTGCAGAACGTCAATAAAGTCCGCAGCTACGGGCTTGAACTGGCCGCTCAGGAGGAGGATGCGTTTTTCAGAGGCCTGCAACTTTCCGGGAGCCTGACCTACGTCGACTCTGAAATCGTATCCGATCCTGCATTCCGCAATTCGGCTGATGCGCCGACCGATGTGTCCGGCAAGCGCACGCCGAACATTCCCAGCTGGCGCGCCTCCGTTGTTGCCAGTTACCATGCCGGCGAGAAGCTGACCACGACCGTAGCGGCACGTTACAGTAGCCGTCTCTATACCACGATCGACAATAGCGATCCCGTTACCAGCACGTACGGAGGATTCGATGCATTTTTTGTTGTTGATGTGCGCGCGCACTACAAAATCAATAAAAACTGGACCGCCGCGCTCGGTATAGACAATCTCAATAATCAACAATACTGGCTGTTCCATCCGTTTCCGCAGCGTACTGTGATAGCCGAAGCCAAACTCAGTTATTAATCTGTGAATCCGGAAAGTCCAGTCTTGCTGATGATGCTATTAATCGGGGCGGGAGAAAATGCAGTCGTGTGCAACAGTGCCGCCGCCAAATATCATTCCGCGACGCCGACGTGGTACCCCGGCGGAGCAGAAAAACCAGCCCGGCTCAGTTCATTGAGTTTACAATGCGGCAATAACCGGAAGGTAAAATACTTCTGTCGGCCATTGTATTGAATGGGGATTTATGAGCACGACGTACAGAGTAGTGATACGCGGAGTAATGCCAAGCTTTACGCTGCAGCAGGTGGTCGATAGCCTGGCCCCGCTGTTCAAAGTAAGCCACGACAGTTTGCGCCCGCAGCTGGAGACCCAGAGTTTTATCGCCAAGCTGGGCGTCGATCTGCAAACCGCAGCAAAATATGAAGGACTGCTCAGGCAGCATGGCTGTGTCTGCGTGGTGGAGCCTGAACAGCATTACCAGGTGAGCGTGCTGTACCGGGTCGGAATAAGGGAACTGGCGGTAGTTGCGACCAACGAACAGGCGATCGCCAAACTGGCCGCGCTACTCAAAATTACCGCCGATGCGCTGCGTACACAATTGCATTCGGGCAACTTTACTGCCCGGCGCGGCATCGCTCTGCAGGAAGCGGCCAATTTCGCGGATCTGTTAAATCAATACGGCTGCGTGTGCATAGTCGAGCCCGAATATCAGCGTTCTGAAGAACCGCTCGCGCTGCAGCATGTGCCGAATGCGGTCGAACTGATCGCGCCGGAGCAGCCCGATGCAGTATTCCTGGAACTCAGCAAGCAACTGGAAAATTTTCTGGCCACCCCGGGCACGCCCGCTCATGTCGAGCTGCTTCCGGCCAAACCCAAGCCTGCGCTGATGATCATGGACCCGCACTGCTCGCTGGAAAAATTCCCTCGCATCCTGAACAAAATCAGTTTGCTTTGGGGGCATCCGGAATGTGAAACGCTGATCAGCACGCTGGTGATCGACGACCGCGGCAATCGTCAGGGATTCGGGCTGGACATCATGGATGAGCTTCTATTCCTGGCGCAGATCACCACGCTGGTATGTATGCCGGACGCGTCGGACGCAGCAGCGCGGAAAAAAATCTAACAATACTGCGGTGACAGTTATTCCGTAGGAAAAACCCCCAGTGACAAATAACGATCGCCGCGATCGCACACGATGAATACAATGGTCGCATGGCTGACCTGTTGTGAAACACGCAACGCCACAGCCAGCGCCCCGCCGGAAGAAATACCGCAAAAAATTCCCTCCTCCCGCGCCAGCCGCCGGGTCATCTCTTCAGCATCCTGCTGCGATACATACTCCAGCGTGTCCACTCGTTTCGGATCGTAGATTTTTGGCAGGTAGGCGTCTGCCCATCTGCGGATGCCGGGGATTTGCGAGCCTTCCTGCGGTTGCGCGCCGATGATCTGAATATCCGGATTCTGTTCTTTCAAGTAACGCGAGCAACCCATGATGGTACCGGTCGTACCCATGCTGCTGACAAAATGAGTAATGCCGCCCTGGGTGTCGCGCCAGATTTCCGGACCTGTGCCCTCATAGTGCGCCAGCGGATTATCCGGATTGGCAAACTGATCGAGTATGATGCCGCGCCCTTCGTCGCGCAATTTTTCCGCCGCGTCACGCGCCAGTTCCATGCTGCCCTCCTTCGGCGTCAATACCAGCTGCGCGCCGAACGCAGCTATGGTCTGGCGCCGCTCCATGGTCTGGTTGTCCGGCATCACCAGGATCAGCTTGTAGCCGCGCATCGCCGCCGCCATTGCCAGTGCGATGCCGGTGTTGCCACTGGTCGCTTCGATCAGCGTATCGCCCGGCTTGATCTCACCCCGCGCTTCAGCATGCACAATCATTGAAAGCGCCGGACGATCCTTGACCGAACCGGCAGGATTATTACCTTCCAGTTTGGCCAGGAGCACATTGCTGGTGTTGCCTGGTATGCGCTTAAGCTTGACTAACGGGGTATTGCCGACAAAATTTTCTATATTTCTGTACATCGCGCTGCTTTCAAAGACCCGAGTCCTCCATGATAACTGCGGCGGAATAAAACTGCATCTGCGGATGAGGCAATATCAAATGCGCAACGACGTAAAACAGGCGGGATATATAAGGCGCAATGCTCTTGGCGGGAAATACAGAGGAACGATTCAATTCCACAAGTCGGAAAGTTTCTTTTTATAAAAGTTGCACATGATTTGCGTTATTCCGAACAAAATGTGCCTATTGATTAATTGAAGGCTCAGGAAAGACCTCATCCAATATCGGCTGATCAATGATCGGCAGCATGACCACAAATTGGCTGCCCCGGTCTTTACCCGCACTGCTTGCGTAAACGTTACCGCCATGCGATTCCACCAGATCACGCACTACGGCAAGTCCAATGCCCATTCCAGGGGAGCCGTTGAGCGGCGCACGCGTGTCCTGCACGAACAGTTCAAATATATGGGGCAAAACGTCCTTGGTGATACCCATGCCGTTGTCCGACACGGTAATCACTGTCGTCTGGTCGAGCACCTTTACCCACAATTTAATCTCACCGTCCTGGGGGGTAAACTTCGATGCGTTATCCAGCAGATTACAGAATATCTGGGCCAGCCGTACCGGATCGCCATGCACGATCACCGGATCATACGGCAACAGTAACTTGAAATGCTGCTGCCTGGTGTCCATTACCAGCCTGTACGTTTCCACTGCCAGACTGAGGATATCAGCCATTTCGACAACATTGCGTTCAATCCGGAACTTGCCGGTGCTGACGCGAGATCCGTCGAGCAAATCGTCAACCAGCCTGGACAGGTGGGTTACCTGACGTTTAAGGGTGTACTGCAATCCGGTGAGCTCCGGTTCGGTCGTACGAAGACGATCGAGCTGTTCTGTAGCTCTCCAGATCGGGGTAAGCGGACTGCGCAACTCATGGGCCACCATGGCCAGGAAAGTAATCTGACGGCGGCGCGCCTCATTAGCCGCTTCTTCCATTTCCTGTGCGCTTAATGCCGCAACGATCAATTTTTCATTGGCGTCGCGCAGATAGTGCGACCGGAATTCAGGTTCGGCCTGGGCCAATGCCTTATCCTTCCCGGGTTTACGCGGTACAGAAATTTCAGGCGAAATTACGCCATCGTCGTTTAAATTTTTCTTTTTATAAAAAGTATAAACACCGCGACCTTTTTTCTTGGAATGGTACATTGCCTCGTCCGCTCGGCTGATCAGATCTTCAGCGCTGTTGCCGTCGTCGGGGTAAACCGCGATGCCTAAACTGGCAGATAAATGAAGCACATGCTCGCCCAGGAGAGCTGGCTCGGCAATTGCGGCGAGCATCTTCCTGGCAATAAGCGCAACATCGCGCAGCAAAGCTATTTCAGTCAGCAGCACGACGAATTCATCGCCGCCGTAACGGCTGACCGTGTCCGATTCGCGTAATACTGATTCCACCCGGCGCGCGAACAGCTGCAATACTGCATCGCCGACGGCGTGCCCCAGCGTATCGTTGATCTGCTTGAAACGGTCAATATCCAAAAACAGCACGGCGATGGGGCTGGCATTCCGTTTAGCAGTGGTAATGGCCTTTCCCAGCCGGTCCAGCATGAGTATCCGGTTAGGGGTGCCGGTCAGTGTATCGCGCTGACTGGAATGGGCCAGTTCGCTCAATTTGCTCGTCACTGTCTCGGAAGTCGTATGCGCCCGTATTGCCGCCAGTACCAGTTGCTCATTCGCCTCCAGCAGCTGAGCGGCGCGCACGATGTTGAAATCTGCACGCACCTCAACCAGACTTTGCCGCAACCTCACCAGTTCCGCGCGCAACTTGTCTGCCTGCTCGTTCAACTGCGCAATCGTTTGAACAGCTGCAGCCGCACGCTCATCGGGCGATGAAAATATGCCGGACACCGTTGCTATTCTGCGCTCGTTGAGCGGCGGCGTCTGATTCGCCGGGGCAACTCTGCGCTCGTCGAGATGGCCGCTCACGGTATTGAGGGCACGGTGGACAGCTTAATCATCATTTTCAATAATGCGACCATTCAGCGCCTGGCATCGAGTCGGCTTACCGACTAAAAGCCCTTCATAGTCAGCAAGCATTCCATCGATCTGGATGCCCTGATCGTCGATATGGAATAGCCGCAGTTCGTTGGAATGCGTGCTTGCGCGTACTTTTACGACCGCCATTACCCGTTGCAAACGGCTATCCAGCTCGATATAACGATTGACGATAATCGCGTCAGTCAGGAAAGCCGTGCCATACGGGCTGAAACGCAAATCGTTATAGCGGTCTTCCAGTTCGGATGTCATCAGGATAGTGGCGCCCGTACTGACCAGCGCCGCCACCAGGCGCGACAGAGACTCACGAAAATCCTGGCGAAAATTAGGGGCTAACGCCAGCTCAAAACCCGAAAGCGAATCGATTACTACCCGCTTTGCCTGAAGACGGTGAATCTCCGCAATCAGCAGCGTTGCAATTTCGTCCACCGACAGCGACGACGCGCGCGTGTCCACCACGCCGACGCGGCCACTTTCGATGAGATCGGTCAGGGCCCGTCCGCGCGACCGGTTGGGGCGTTGCTCGAAGGCCGCTATAACGCCGGTCTCACCGTTGCGCGCACCTTCGGCCAGAAAGGCCTCGGCCATGATGCTTTTGCCGGATCCGGAAGGGCCCGCGACCAGCAATGAATAGCCGCTGGGCAGGCCGCCTCCCATCATTTCATCCAGCCCCCGCACTCCCATCTGCAGCCGGTTATTGGTGGATAACGCTGTCCCCGCTTCACCAGCCACTTCAAGCGGTGGCGTAAATACGCGGATACCGGACACGCCGATGCGAAATGTATGCAACCCGGACAGATTGTCCTGGCCTCGCATTTTCATGATCTCCATCTTGCGTACCATGGAATTACGTTCCATGCTCTGGCGCAACCAGATCAAACCGTCAGCGACAGTAAAAATCGGGTTCGGGTCAGCTTCGACAAAATACTCCCCGATCAGGAACGTCGTGGCCTGCCAACTGGTCATCAAAATACCGAGCTGCTGGATAAAATATTGCAAGCCGATGAATGAGTTGCTCCCGTTTAGATTTGCCAGCACTATCGAGCGGAAGGAGTCGACGAAAACCAGACCCGGCCCGTACATCTCCACTTCAGCGCTGATACGCTTAAGTACCTTATTGAAGTCGCCATCAGCTATAGAGTCGGCAAGATTAATGAAACGGACCGAGCGGTTGACCTTGGCGCTATCAAAAAACATGAATTGCTGCTGGTAGCGCAACATCTTAAGCGGTGGTTCACCCAGCACAGTAAAGTACAAGGCGGGGCGCTCCGGTGTGGCCAGTTCAAACATGATCTGGTGCGCCAGCGTAGTCTTGCCGCTGCCGGGCGGCCCCGCGAGTACATTGAAAGAAAATTCAGGTAAACCGCCTCCCAGCACGGTGTCCAGCCCGGGAACGCCTGTTGCCAGGCAATTAATCTTTACTTTGTTGGTCATGGCTCATGCCCCGTACGGCTTCGCCGCTTGAATGGTTGTGCAAAACGTGGCTAAGCAACTGGTCGGTGAGCGTTACCCCGATCAGGTTGGTTAGAAGATCATAGAACGCCTGCAGCAACGCAGTATTAGCCGCCACCGCATGTCCACTCGTCTGGAACGATAGCGCACTCTGCAAAGCGGTAAACTCGCCAGTTAGCGGGACGGTATCGCGCACAGCCCCTAGCCATGGATAATCGGTTCTTATCAGGTACAGACTGCGTTTGTAGAGCGCGTCGACACCACGCGCGCCGATGATGGGCGACAAGGCGCTTTCAATATTGCGCCATGTCGAGGTGATTATGCCTGCGATCTGCTCAGGATCAGCCCCTTCATGGACTAATCGAAGAAGAGTTGCCTGGATGTGTTGCACATCATTTTTCATCCGTAAGGCTAATCTAATCTGGGAGCAGGTTATCCTACTCTTATACTAGGATATAGATAGCGTTTTTTATGACGGGGCTATACATCAGAAAATCCCTTCCTGTTTTCTAAATACTGTGTGGCGGACGGGAGATACGGCAGAATTATGGCGCGTGTTAGCCATCGAGTTGCCATCTCCTCAGCTTAAAAATAGTTCCGCATCGTAGCAGGGCAAGCCAAAGGCCAGGGCAACGCCCTTATAAGTTATTTTCCCATCGACAATATTGAGTCCCTTGCAGAGCGCGGCATTGTCCCGCAGCGCCTGTCTCCATCCTTTATTGGCCAATTGCAATACATAAGGCAGGGTAGCATTGGTAAGCGCCAGGGTTGACGTATGAGGTACGCCGCCAGGCATATTAGCCACGCCATAGTGGATGATGCCGTCAACGCTATAGATCGGATTGTCGTGGGTGGTGGCATGCGTGGTCTCAACGCAGCCGCCCTGGTCAACGGCGACGTCCACTATCACCGCCCCGGGACGCATGATTTTGAGGTCGTCGCGCCGTATCAGCTTGGGCGCTACCGCACCGGGGATTAATACCCCGCCGATCACCAGATCAGCCGCCGCAATCTGCTCCAGCACATTGCGGCGGTTGGAGAACACCAGTTGCACATTCGCCGGCATCACATCCCCGAGATAGCGTAGGCGCTCCAGCGAAACATCGAGTATGGTGACACTCGCGCCAAACCCGGCAGCTATTTTTGCAGCGTTAATCCCTACGACTCCGCCGCCGAGTATTACCACTTTGGCCGGCGGCACGCCGGGCACACCGCTCAGCAGTACGCCGCGTCCGCCGTACAATTTTTCCAGATACTTGGCGCCTTCCTGCACCGCCATGCGCCCGGCCACTTCCGACATCGGCGTCAGCAAGGGCAATTCACGCGTAGCTAACTCCACGGTTTCATACGCTATGCAGGTCGCGCCGGTGGCCAGATGCGCCTGGGTCAGCCCCCGGTCAGCGGCAAAGTGAAAATAGGTGAACAGCGTTTGCGCCGGCCTGATCCGACTCCACTCAGGTTCGAGCGGTTCCTTGACCTTGACGATCAGTTCCGCTTCGGCCCATATTTCATCAACCTCGGCGATAATCGCACCTGCGGCAGCATATTGCTCGTTGCTAAAGCCACTACCCCGCCCCGCCCCATCTTCCACCACTACCCTGTGTCCGGCCGCGACCAGTTCTTCGGCACCGGCGGGAACCAGCGCAACGCGGTTCTCGTTGGTTTTGATCTCTTTAGGAATACCAATTTTCATCTGACACCTCCAGGGCAAAATTGAAAGCTAACAGAAAATCGTTAACTTTATTAATTTTGCCCGGGAAGATCGCTCGGATGTATAGCTAAAAGTATAAGGTAATGACTGCTTAAGCCCCCACCTCGTCAAACACCTTGATCTGACGAGGACGCACAAAAACCTTATCGCCATTCATCAGAGGATTGGCGTCAAAGCGTTCGCGGCTGAGTTCGATCTCGATGATTTCGCTGCTGCCATCCGCCACCGCTTCCAGACGCACCACCGAGCCGATTGCGCGCACCAGCTTCACCTCCACTGCCAGCGCGGAGCCGTCCTGCGGCGTGCGGCTGATGTCGATATCATGCGGTCGCACATAAGCCATCGCATCGCCATGCTGTTGTGTCCACGCCGCATGCACCCGGCTATGGAACAGATTGACGTTGCCGATAAACTCATACACAAAAGGGGTCGCCGGTGTGGCATAGACTTCGTCCGGGGTGCCGACCTGTTCAATGCGACCCTTGTTCATCACCACAATGCGGTCGGCGACTTCCAGCGCTTCCTCCTGGTCGTGCGTCACGAATATGCTGGTGACATGCAGTTCGTCGTGCAGTCGGCGCAACCAGCGGCGCAGCTCCTTGCGCACCTTGGTGTCGAGGGCGCCGAACGGCTCGTCCAGCAGCAGGATTTTGGGTTCCACCGCGAGCGCGCGCGCCAGTGCAATGCGCTGGCGCTGCCCGCCGGAAAGCTGCGCCGGGAAGCGGTCGGCCAGCCAGTCCAGCTGCACCAGTTCCAGCAACTCATGCACCCGGCGTTTGATCTCGGCTTCGTTCGGACGTTCTTTCTTCGGCTTTACGCGCAGGCCGAAAGCAACGTTTTCAAACACCGTCATATGGCGGAACAATGCGTAATGCTGAAACACGAAGCCGACATTGCGCTCGCGCGCATTGCGTGTTTCCACATCTTCCCCATGAAAAAGCAGTGTTCCGGAATCCGCCACGTCCAGCCCGCCAATAATGCGCAGCAGCGAGGTTTTGCCGCAGCCGGAAGGCCCCAGCAACGCAATCAACTCGCCGCTGTTCATCTCCAGATTAATGTCGTTGAGGGCGGCGAAAGCGCCGAAGTTTTTATTCAGGTGCTGAATGGTGATGCTCATCATGCTTCTCCGTGGGGCAATATTTCACCGCTGCGCCGGGCCTGCCACTCCACCAGCGATTTGGCCAGCAAGGTCACCAGCGCCAGCAACGCCAGCAGCGAAGCAACGCTGAAGGCGGCGACAAAGTTATATTCGTTATAAAGGATTTCGACATGCAGCGGCACGGTGGTGGTCATGCCGCGTATATGTCCGGACACTACCGACACCGCGCCGAATTCTCCCATGGCGCGGGCGTTGCACAGGATGACGCCGTACAGCAGGCCCCATTTGATATTCGGCAGTGTGATCCGCCAGAACGTTTGCCAGCCCGACGCGCCGAGCGAAATAGCCGCCTCCTCCTCTTCCTTGCCCTGCGCCTGCATTAACGGTATCAGCTCGCGCGCGACAAATGGGAACGTAACGAATATTGTGGCCAGCACGATCCCCGGCACCGCAAAGATCAGCTTGATATCGTGCTCCATCAGCCACGGGCCAAACCAGCCCTGCGCGCCGAACAGCAGCACATAGATCAGCCCCGAAACCACCGGGCTGACGGCGAATGGTAAATCGATCAGGGTAATCAGCAGATTCTTGCCGCGAAATTCGAATTTGGCGATGGCCCACGCCGCCGCCACCCCGAACACCAGGTTGGCAGGCACGGCTATCGCTGCGGTGATCAGCGTAAGCTTGACGGCGGACCAGGCGTCCGGCTCCTGCAGCGCCTCCCAGTACAGCGCCCAGCCTTTTTTAAAGGCTTCGGCAAACACCGCTATCAGCGGCATGCACAGGAACAACAGCAGATAAGCCAGCGCCGTTATGATCAGCAGCGCCGTTACCAGCCTCGATTCACGCGTTGAAATTTTTGTGGCTGAGGTTTGGCGGGATGACATTATTTCTCCCCCCTTCTTCCCCACCATTGCAGCAGATTGATCGAGAACAGCAGTACGAATGAGATCAGCAGCATCAGCACCGCAATTGCAGTCGCTCCGGCATAATCGTATTGCTCCAGTTTGGCGACGATCAGCAACGGCGCAATTTCTGAAACCATGGGCAGGTTGCCGGCGATGAATATGACCGAGCCGTATTCGCCGATGGCACGCGCCAGCGCCAACGCAAAACCCGTGGCGAGCGCAGGGAAAATAGCCGGAAAAATTATCCGGCGGAACACATTCCAGCGCTGCGCGCCCAAACTCGCTGCGGCTTCTTCCAGCTCCGCTTCTACATCGGCCAGCACCGGCTGCACCGTGCGCACCACGAACGGCAGCCCAATAAAAGTCAACGCAATAACTATGCCCAGCGGGGTATAGGCGATCTTGATGTCATGCGCCGCGAAATACTGCCCGATCCAGCCATTGGGAGCATACAGCGTGGCGAGTGTGATCCCGGCAACTGCAGTGGGCAACGCGAAAGGCAAATCGACCAGTGCGTCCACCACGCGCTTGCCCGGAAAGCGGTAACGTACCAGCACCCACGCAACGATCAGACCGAAAAACGCGTTCAGCAGCGCAGCCGCAAACGACGTCAGAAAAGTGACGCGCAATGCGGACAACACGCGGTCGCCGGTTGCCAATTGATAAAATCCACCCCAGCCCAGCGTAGCCGTCTTGAAAAACAGCGCCGACAATGGAATCAATACAATCAGCGTGAGATAAAGCAAGGTAAAGCCGAGCGCCAGATTAAAGCCGGGCAATACGCTGTGGGCTTTCCACGATAGTGCTTTTGACATAAAAAAATAACAGGTTACAGAACGACGCGCATCTTAGCCGCAGCATTTAATTATTAGAAGTAACCATTAATGATTTGGTTATCACTATATGGCATATAGAGCTATGGCTCGGACGGATAGCGCAACAGAAGCCGGACTCATGTCAGGCATGGCAATGGCGAGTCAATAATGCAAATAGCGCTTAAGCTATTACCGCAAAAAAAAAGCCACTGCTGAGAGTGGCTTTTAGGATTTCGTTTGCCTCACCAGCGACTGGGTCGGCAGCGAATGTTTTAGAAACGGTAACGTATGCCCGCTGTATACAGTGAAGTGTTGCTGATGCCTGCGGTTGCGAACATCCCGGCAGCAGCCGAATTGGCCCCGGCAACAGCGCCCGACAGCGTGCTGTGGGCGACGGCCACATACAGGTCAGTTTTCTTGTCCAGGAAATAATCGGCAATTGCCATATAGGTATTGCGAGTGCCGGAATCGCCTGCTGCGGCGACATTGCTGGCCCGATCGTTATAATAAGTTCCGATCAGGTCCCAGGATGGGTTGAGCGTATATTTTATCGAAAGGTTGAATACATCGTCTTCGCGTGCGAAAGCCGGGCCCGACAGCTCGGAGTTTGTCGAAGTAGCCGTAGTTCCGGTACCGCCATTGGCGGATCCAGGCACATTGGCGAACTTGGTCACATTGGCAAACCCTGCATCAAACTTCGATTGCATATAGAACGAATAAAGTTGTATTACCGGCGTAGCCTTGAATTGCCCCGCGATGACTATATCCTTATGCGTCTTGCCGGTGCTGTCCTGCTCATCCTGAATCGAAACCGTAGCTTTCAGCGTTTCGGTATTGTCATAACCGATGCTCGCCGCATACATGTCCGCCCCAGTATCCTTGCCGGAAGCATGTTGTGCACCCAAGGTCACGTTGTTAAATTTGCCGCGGTACTTAACCGAATTATCCCAGCGCAGGCCCGAGTAGTTGTAGAAAAAAGTATTTTCCTGGCCGTTGCTGCCGCCGTAGTTACCTGCTGTGTTTCCCGGGCCTACTGGTTTGTATAACACTTCATTGCCGTGATTCTCGCCGAACACATCCCCGCTGCCTATCGCGTCAGAAAAAGTGCCATAAGTACGGCCCAGAGTCAGCTGGCCCCAGCGGGCGTTTTCCAGTCCCACCCAGGCTTGGCGGCCAAAAATCTGCCCTTGCTGGTCTATGACTCCGGTACCCAGGTAGACTCCGCCTTCCAGATTGAAAATAGCCTTATTCCCGTCGCCAAAATCGCGTGCGCCCTTGATGCCCCAGCGGCTGCCCTGGAATAAACCTTGCCCGAGCACGGTTCTTGTCGAGCCAGGGCCGGGACCGACCGAGACCAGCCCTGTTCCAGCAGTTGTAGCCGCGCCGGTGTTTGTCGAGGCGGCGACGTTGGCGTCAATCACTCCGTAAATCGTCACAGTATTGGTTGCCTCGTCCGCCAGTGCCAGCCCAGGCAGAGCAGCAATAAGTGCCAAAACACGTATACTTTTCTTCATCAGATCCCCCGTTAAATTAACTATATTTTTTGTAGCGGGGTCATTCTATTGGAACCGGCTCAGCCGGAGAAGAGCAGCTGGTCAGGTTTAACAAAAAATTCATATATCCTGCTGCGATCAAATAAACTTTAATCAAACAAAGCGATATTCCATGGGCCGCGGCGACAGTGAAAAGGCTATGTCGGCCGCGGCAGAACAAGATACTGGACAACAACGGTCTGGCTAGGCCCGCGTTAAAAGGCAACCTGCATCCGCGCGGAAATCACGTGTTCAGTGGGGCGATCAAGAATGGCTGTCGCGCCAGGATCGGTCCATCCTCCGTTAAACCGAGTCTGTTCATAATCAAATAACAGTTTGACGTTGGTATTCAAATACCAGTTCACCCCGGCCGCCCAGGCTGAAGCCCGTCTGGCCGCCGCGCGCGGATCGGCATATGAAGCCAGTTGTTGCGCCGACGCGGTGCCCGTACCATAAGCGGCGAACGCTCTATCGTCCACGGTCAGCACACTGTACCGCGCTGCCAGTTCCCATGCGCCCCAGCCTCCGTTGGGGCCGGATTCAAACACCCGCTTGGGTACAGGGTTAGCGAAGCCTGATTTTTCGCCGGTCAACAACCATGAAGCAGCAATCTGCCAGGCGGTATTGCTCAACGCATCCTGTCGGTTTACGCCGGCAGCGATTGTTCTGGCGACATCCTGGGTGGTACGTATATATTCACCCAGCACCCCGAATGGGCCGACATAATAGTAAAACTGCGGCGACAAACGCGAGCGTTGCCCGTTAGCATAGGTGTTGCCTGCCGCTGGTGCGCCGCCGCTGCCATTGCGATAGGCAAAGAAGGTTTGCTGGCCCAGTGCAGTCTTGAATCCGGGCAGGTCAGACTGCGTTAAGGTCGCTGCGCTGGCCACGCCCCCGGTACCATGCTGGGTGCCGTAAGTCGCCGCCAATCCCACACCCAGCCCTTGCCATAACCCAGGCGCGCTGTTGAATGGCCGGGCAAAAACGCGGGCAGCAAAATCTTTGTTGTTATTGATGTTGGTATCGGGTGCGGTGTAAGCATCGGTGCTGTTGCTGTCGACCACGCCATTGAAGTGTCCCAACGCGTAATCCACCGTGCCGTTTGCGACCAAGCCGTGCAATTGCACACCAATATCCCGGTTAGGGACCAGATTGTTAGTCAGGGCAACTTCAAGAAACTTGCGGTCCGCTTCACCTTGCAGGCGTTCCAGGCCAAACGGTGTTTTCTGCTTGCCGATTTCCACCTGGACCGCCGGGGTAAACCGGGCATTCAGAAATGCGTCCACCACAATAACTTTGCCGTTGCCAAAATCCGGCGTAAACAGGAAATCATATTTGCTCCATACCGTGCCTTGCAAAATTGGCCGGAATTCCCTGAGCAGCATCGTATCGCTGGCGGGAACGGCATTGGCGCTTGAATTGCCACTGGCAATTCCGCTGCCGCCGTAAAAGCGTCCGTCGGCCTGGATGAGGCCATGCAGCTTAAGCTCAGACGTTCCGTCCGACGATATCACGCCATATCCGGGGCTGTTGCTGATGACCGATGGATTCTGCTTCTGGACATCGGCCGGAGGCGGGGACGCCGCGCCTTTATTTTGCTCGATCAAACGAATCTTCTGATCCAGATCCTGCACCTGTGTACGCAACTGTTGCAGTTGGCCGCTATCGTCGGCCCGCGCCGTTATTGGTCCCGCGATAATACCGCTGCCTACCAGCAATGTTGCGAATAGCGATTTTCTGTAGTGCATGACTTTCTCCATATCAAAAGTTTTAAGCGCTCACGGCGATGAGCCCATACCAAATCGTTAAGCCAGGTTGAATCTATTCAGCTAACGCCGCGCACTTTACCTGCGCCATCTTATAATTAAAAATAATTATTTTAACTATCTATATTTCTTAAAAGAATTTATCAGTACCGTTACCCGATTGATGTGCTTGCAGAAAATTAATACGCGAAAATGCGACGCAGAGACATGCGGGATAAATCCGCGCAAATGGGGAGCCATGCTCGCTGATGCGCGAGGTCGGTCGGCGAGTTGCCTGGTTGTGTAGCTGAATTAGTAGACCGGGCAGCGCTGTGATGCCCGGCGTGCGACTTGTTATAGGCCGGGACTAGTGCTCGGGCACCGCATAACCGGCGGCGTAGTTCAGGAACTCGCGCTGGATGAGGTATTCGTAAACAATATTGGTGTTGCTTATTTCGGCATTGGTTTTTTCCAGTTGCGCTCGAGCCAGGTCTACAATCGTGCTTTTCCCAAGCTCATAACGCGTGCTGGTCAGTTCGAACGCATTATTTGCATTCTCCAGCAGCTGCTTTAGCACATCGATATTGCTGTACAGAACCTGCACGTTATTCCAGGCCCTGCGTATATCCCTGCTTAGCATGTTCTGTTTGTCGATCACGTCCTGCGCAGCGGATTCCGCCAGATACCCCGTGCTCTTACTGTTCGCTACGATCGCGCCGCCGTCAAAAATCGGGATGCTGAGATTAATGCCTGCCGCCGCATATCGCGGCTTGATCAGTCCACCGGGATCTATTGGCGCCTCTCCTGCGTAACCTATTGCACTGAGCGTCGGATAATAGGCCGATGCAGAGGCGTCGGCCGTTTTTCGCGCAGCCAACGCGCGGGCCTTCAATGACTGCAATAGCGGATTCAGATCAAGCGCCCGCGCAATGATTTTATCAACGGCTTCGGGCGGTGGAGGAATGGCCTCGGGGGCGGAAAGAACAAAATTCTGCTCTTCCTTCAACCCCAGCGCCTGGGAAAATGCCGCCGCCGCATTGTCCACTTCATTTCTTGCCTGCAGCTTAAGCAATTGCGCATTGCCAATATCCTGTCTGGCAATGCTGACGTCCAGATCCGAACGGCGTCCTGCCTGGCGCAGCGCGCTTACCTGCTCCAGAAAATCGCTGCGCGCTTTCAGCGTATCGTCTGCGACCTTTTCAAGTGCCTGTGCTCTGAACGTATTGTAATAAGCGCGTGTAACGTTAAACAGGATTTTCTGCCTGGTGTCTGTACCCAGCGCGGAATACGCATCCACATTCGCCTTGATAGCCTCTATCCGCTTCTCGGTCCGCCCGAAATCGGTAATCATCTGGTTAACCGTAATACCGTAAGCGCCACGATCGATTATTGTCGGATTAGTGATGGCATCAGTGGCAGCGATGCGCGTTCCCTCGCTGGCAAAAGTACGAACTATATTGCCGGACACCTGCGGCATATATCTCGATCGGGCGAGGTCAACGTCCTGTTCCGCCGCGCGTAATCTGAAATCTTCCGATTGAATTTGCGGGTGATTGCGCAGAGCCATTTGTTGCGCTTGCGCAAGGGTAAGGCGCTGATCGTCACTGGCCAGCGCTGCATTGTTCAAGCACACAATCAGCGCCACCGCATATAGATAAATCCTGTTCATATCAGGCGTCCTTCAGTATGCAGCGACTGTATGGGCCTGCGGCGATACACCAGCAGGAATGCGGCCGGCACGATGAAAATAGTCAGCATTACCGATACTGCCAGTCCGCCAATAATGACGCGCGCCAGCGAGGCATATGCTTCGCTACCTGCACCCAGCGCAAAAGACATCGGGATCAGCCCGATAACCGTGGCAAGAGAGGTCATCAGCACGGGCCGCAGGCGTATGCGGCAGGCTGCCGCTACAGCCTGCGTTAAATCATGACCCTGCTCGAGTAAACGGTGGGTAAATTCCACAATCAGAATACTGTTGGAGACAACAATACCCACCATCATGACAGCCCCCATCAGCGACATGATATTCAATGTAGTGCCTGTCACCAGCAGCGTCAGCAGCGCACCCATCAGCCCGGGCGGCACCGCGAGCAATATGATCAGCGGGTCTACGAATGATTTGAACTGCGCGACCAGAATCAGGTAAACCAGCAATACCGAAAGCAATAAGCCCAATCCAAAGCTTTTGAACGAAGTGTGCATCGCGGCAATAGAGCCGCGCACCTGAGCTTTGGTTGCCGCCGGGAAGGTGGTATCCCGTAAAATATTGTCGATTTTCGCGCCCAGCACACCCAGGTCTTCACCTTTGGGGGCGATGTATATATCAGTCTCCCGACTCAACTGGTAATGATTGACCACTGAAGGCGAGAAAATTTTCGTAACATTACTCACCTGATCCAGCCGGGTGGGTTTCTGTTGTGCGGAAGACCGCAATGGTATTCCCTTGAGATCATCCAGTGTCTTCACTGTAGCTTCTGGATATTGAACCGTCAGCATGTAGTCGTTACCGCTTTTCGGATCAACCCAGTAGCTGGGGGCTATCATTTGATCCGAGGTCAACGCGGTAATCACGTTGCTGACCACCTCCTTCTGGTTAAGGCCCATTTCACCCGCATGCAGCCGGTCCACATCTATTTTTAGCGCGGGGGCATCGATATCCTGCGGAATAAACACATCGCTTACTTCGGGTAATTGTGCAATTTTCGCGGCGATCGCCGCCGCAGTTTTATAATTGTTTTCCAGATTACTGCCGCTGATCTGAATATCAATAGGCGCAGGCAACCCAAGATTCAGCACGGCATCGACCAGTCCGCCGGTCTGGAAATAAACGGACAACTCCGGCAGTTCCTGCTGAACCGCTGCTCGTACCCGTTGCATATAGGCATAGCTGCTGATCCTGTGGTCTTCTTTGAGGCTGGCCTGAACAAACGCCGAATGCGATGCAGTGTTGCTGGTATAGATGGACGAGAAACCTGGAGTAACGCCAATGTTTGAAACCACGACATCCAGTTCGTCGCTTGGCACAATGCGTTTGATAATGTCTTCTATTCTTTTTGCTTCCTGCTCGGTGATTTCAAGGCGGGTGCCTGTAGGGGCTTTGAAATTGACAACAAATTGCCCGGGATCGGTGCGCGGAAAATAGCTGAGATCAAGCAGCGGCATCAGCGCGAACGCTAATGCGCACACGCCCAATATCCCGCCCAACGTCCACCACGGATGGGCCAGCGCTTTAACGATATTTCGATCATAGCCCGCCAGCATGGCTTCAAATTTCTGGTTGAACCAGTGATTGAATCGCTGACCAAACGATCGTGAATTAGGATGGTTCGCCCCGATAGCCGGTTCGCCGATGGGATGTTCGCCATGGCCTTTAAGAAACCGGGCGCAAAACAGCGGCACTACGGTCAGCGCCACCACATAAGACGCAAAAAGCGCAAGCGATACGGAAACTGCCAGTGCGGTAAACAGATATTTGCTCACCCCGTACAGAAAAGTTACCGGGAAGAAAACGATCACTGTAGTCAGCGTAGCGGCAAGCACGGGCAAGGCCATTTCGCGTCCGCCCTCTTCTGCGGCGACTCGCGGGGTTTTACCCAACTCCAGATGACGGAAAATATTTTCCAGCACCACAACGGAATTGTCGATCAGTCTCGAAAACGCCAGCGCCAGTCCGCCGAGTATCATCGAGTTGACTGAATCTCCGTTGAGCGACAACACAAAGAAAGTTATTAGTACCGACAGCGGGATAGAAAGAAACACCCCCACAGTGGCACGCAAACTTCCGAGAAAAAGCAGTATCATCAAGCCGGTCAGTACCAGCCCGATCATGCCTTCGTCAAGCAGATTATGTATGGCGTTTTTTACAAAGATGGACTGATCAAACACCACTTTCGTGACCAGGTCCCGGGGTACATCCATCAGGTGGGCCACCGCATTCTTCACCCCATCCACAATACTGATGGTATTGGAATCCCCCCCCTGTTTCAGCACCGGCAAATAGGCTGAATTCTGTCCATCCACGCGCACAATGCTGGTTTGGATTGCCGATCCATCCGTAACACTGCCTATGTCGGCCACTGTCACCAGGGAATTACCTACGGCCTTGAGCGGTATGGTGTTTATATCGCTGATCTTATCGATCTGGCTGTTGGTGAAAATATTATAGTCGTAGGGTCCGACTTTTACGTCGCCGGAAGGCAAAATAAGATTGGCGTCGTTTACTGACCTGACCACATCCATCACACTCAGGCTGTGTGCTTCCAGCTTGGCCGGATCAACATACACCATAATTTGCCGATAGCGTCCGCCGAACGGTTGGGGTACGGACGCGCCAGGTATATTCGCCACTTGATTACGGACGTTGTACTGCGCCATGTCCCGCAGCGCTGCCTCGTTCATGCCCGGCCCTTTGAGAGTGATCAGGCAGACGGGTAAACTCGAGGCATCGAATTTCAATACGACCGGCGGCAGTGTGCCCGGCGGCAACCGGCGTAAATTCGCCATCGCCAGGTTGGAGATCGTGGTGACCGCAGAGTCTGCATTGGTGCCTGGCTGAAAAAACACCTTGATCAGACTTACCCCTGGCAATGATTTCGATTCAATATGCTCGATACCACTACCGAGCGTAAAAAACCGCTCAAAGCGGCCGGTGATATCGTTCTCGATTTGTTCGGCAGGCATACCGGAATAAAAAGTTGCCACGACCACGACGGGTATGTCGATCCTGGGGAACAAATCAACCGGCATGCGCACCAGGCTACTGATACCGACTACACAGGCTATCAGACCGCAGACGATTATGAAATATGGATATTTGAGCGCGAAACTGGTCATGTTTATTATTACCTTTAATTGCTCTCGATAAAGCGGCGGAGCTGTTCCACAGAGAATCCTGCGGTTGCGCACAGCCGTTTGATCTCGTCTTCATGCTGCACCAGCGTGCTGACGCGTTCGGGTATCTGCCCGGCGATACCATGCGGGATATTGACGACCCCATGCATATCTCCGTGCAACAGATCGCCTTGTGAAATGGCCAGCCCGCCGACCTCCACCCACGCGCCGAAATCAATAACGTGTGCGTAAGCATGTGACGGGCTGACGCTGCCGGAATAGACCTGCAGCCCGTGCGCCTCTAATGTTGGCAGGGCGCGCACTGCGCCATTGGTCAAAACCCCCACGCAGCCGAGCATTTTGAATATCGCAGCATGTACCCCGCCTACCAGCGCGCCTGCGCCGCAAGGGTTGTCCATATCCTGGATCACGGCAATACGCGGCCGGGGCAGATCGTCCAGCTTCTCCCACCAGTCAGTTGGATCAGTGTGTATACGCCCCTTTACCGGAGGCTGGTATGCGCGCATCCGCAATGTCAGGGCATAGCCGACCATAGGCGGCAATTGCGGGAAGCGGCAGATAATCGAGTGACCCGTATAACCCTCATTGCGAAGGCGCAAATTAAATGTCTCAATAGCATTGGCTATCGTGGGTGTATCCAATCGGCTCAAATTTTCCAGGTCATCAGATGCTGGTATTGGATTCACAGGCCTACTCCCACTGGTTTAGGATCGACGACAGACCCGACGCCTACCGAACCCCTACTGCCAAATACCACCAGGTCACCTTCAGCCAGACCGCTCAGAATTTCCACTTTGTCGGTCGTTTGCAGACCCAGTTTTACTGGTCTCTCCTCCGTTTTCCTATTGGCATTTACCGCCAGAACCGTAGGGTTATCCTTGCCTGCGACGGCCTGCGGCGGCAGCACCAGAACATTCTTTTTTGCGTCCAGCGTCAAATCGACTGTGGCGTACATTCCGGGCGTGATGCGCAAACTGGAATTATCGAAATCCACTTCAGCATTCATCGTCCGCGTTGCATCGTCCAGCTTGCGCGCAAAACGCACAATTTTTCCCTGCAGGGTCTGTCCCGTTGCCGCTACGGTAACGCTCACCGGCACGCCAACATAAATCTGTGTGACGGCAGATTCCGGCACCGGGAATACCAGCCTTAACCTGGTGCTCTGCGCCAGCCGGACGATAGGCACCGCAGTGCTGGAAGAGGTGCCGGTCTGGATCAGCGCGCCGGTATTGGCCCAGCGCTTGGTAATGACCCCATCGAACGGGGCCGTAATAATGGCATATCCCAAAATTGTGCTGGCATAGTCCAGCTTGGCTTTGGTGACGCGAAGCGCGGCATGGGTATCATCAATTTCCTGTTGTGCCACCAGTCCCGGTTTTTTGGCAGCAACCGCATCCAGACGGTCCGAATCAAGCCTGGCTATTTCAAAATCCGCTTTTGCCTTTTCATAATCCGCCCGCTGCTCGGGAAGATCAAGCCGGGCGATTACCTGGCCGGCCCTGACGCGGTCGCCTATATCGAAATTTATTGAGCGCAGATAGCCTGCCACTTTTGCATACACGTCTATATCCTGATAAGGCATCAGCTCGGCGGTCAGATGGAGCGTGCGTGCCAGGTCGCTGCGCGCGACTTCAACTACCGCAACCGGATGTGCGCTGG
>JAZJXX010000002.1:0-52867 GCA_040390665.1 Pseudomonadota bacterium
TTCGCCACTCGCCACCAGGGTTGCCCCCGTGCTGCCGTTCGACTTGCATGTGTAAAGCATGCCGCCAGCGTTCAATCTGAGCCAGGATCAAACTCTTCAGTTCAATCTCTATGCTTCATTTGATTCACCCCCCACCTTTTAACAGATGACAGGCAAATCGATCTCACTCAAAGCGAATTAACTTTGTATATCGTTTCTTCGACTTCGTGTGAGTTGTTACTTTAATGTCTGAGTTCTTCCAACAATAACAGGTTTACCCCATTACCATCTTCCGACCCAGGCACGCATACCCACACTTATCGGTTGTCTATAATCTTTTAAAGAACAGGCTGCTGTTGCAGCGAGAGGGGCGCATTATACAGATCCACCATAGTGCGTCAATCTGTTTTTTTTACTGGTTTGCAGCTTCCTCTGGTCCCACTGAAGCAGTGAGAGGGCGCGCATTATACTCAGTAAAAGGGGCCGGTCAACAATTTTAAAAACGTATTTTTAGACCTGGGTTTGTTTGTTTCGGTTCTAGCTATTTAATATAAAATATTTGAACTCGCTACCGGGTACCTGAACACTCTCAGCCCATTACTTTCAAGCCTCTTAGTGCTGCTTTCGACTATAGTATTGATTAAATAGTTCGGTTGTTATCATTCCTTCTTTTGAAGAATTTCCCAGTAACAATATTTAATTGGAAAGCTCGTGCATCTAATTCTCGGCATTGAATCTTCCTGTGATGAAACCGGGGTGGCGCTATACCATCTTGAAAACGGTCTGCTAGCGCACGCGTTGCACAGCCAGATAGCCATGCATAGTGAATACGGCGGGGTGGTGCCTGAGCTCGCCTCACGCGATCATATCCGCCATATACTGCCGCTCACGCGCCGTGTCACCGCTCAGGCAGGCTGTCGGCTCGCTGATATTGATGCTGTCGCCTACACTCAGGGACCGGGGCTGTCGGGTGCGTTGTTGGCAGGCGCCAGCGTGAGCTGCGCACTGGCATTTGCGCTACGCATCCCGGCCATCGGCATCCACCATCTGGAGGGGCATCTGCTTTCGCCCCTGCTGACCGAGCGCACATTGCAATTTCCGTTTGTTGCGCTACTGGTTTCCGGCGGGCACACCCAGCTCATGCGTGTTGACGCCGTAGGGCAATATATCTTGCTGGGCGAAACTCTGGACGACGCGGCCGGCGAGGCTTTTGATAAAAGCGCCAAGCTGCTCGGCCTGGGCTACCCCGGCGGAGCGGAATTGGCGAGGCTAGCCCTATTCGGCCATCCTGAAAAATTCAAGCTTCCGCGCCCCATGATGCATAGCGGCGATCTGGATTTCAGTTTCAGCGGACTTAAAACTGCCGTACTTACCTTGACGCGTCAGCAGACTGCAGATGGGCAGCCACTGGATCAGCAGACCCGCGCCGACATCGCCCATGCCACGCAAAAAGCCATCGTGGACGTGCTGTGCAGCAAGGCGATTTCCGCCCTTCAGCATACCGGACTCGATCAGCTGGTGATTGCAGGTGGAGTCGGCGCCAACCAAGAGCTCCGTAACCAACTCAACCAGGCAGCCAAGCAGCAAGGTTTTCGCGTGTACTACCCGGATCTGGAATTTTGTACGGACAATGGCGCGATGATTGCTTTTGCCGGGGCATTGCGCCTGCAGCTGCAGCAAGGAAAAACCGACTACAGTTTTAATGTGAAGCCGCGCTGGGATCTGGAAAACCACTCCGCGATCGCCTTTTCCGCAAACCCAGCTTAAGATTTTTTACCGATGTGGCTTTCCCTGCCAGCCAGCAGATTTCGAATATTGCTCCTGTGGCGCCACACCAGCAGCGCCGACAGGATTATCGTTACCAAAACATATACGCGTGGCATGTTTAATAGCCATGCATAAAAAGGCGCACTGGCTGCAGCCAGCAACGCTGCCAATGAGGACAACCGAAAAATTAGCGCCACCACCAGCCAGGTGGCTAAAACCGCCAGACCCAGCCAAAGATCCAGCACCAGCAGAACCCCCAGCGCAGTTGCCACGCCTTTACCGCCCTTGAAACGTAGAAAAATCGGATACAGATGGCCCAGAAACACCGCCAGCGCCACCGCGGCTATCAGCAGTTCGCCGTTGGGCTGCGGAGCAAAACGCTGCGCCAGCCAGACTGCCAGCCCACCTTTGGCAGCGTCGCCTAATAAAGTCAACACGGCAGCCGCTCTCTTGCCGCTACGCAATACATTAGTGGCGCCAGGATTGTGCGAACCGTAGGTGCGCGGATCAGGCAAAGAAAAAGCCCTGCTCATCAACACTGCGAAAGACACCGAACCCAATAAATAGGCGCACACAACAAAAACTAGGGCCATCATCTGGAATACCTTAAAATACACGAGTTCGAATTTTACGCCATTCTCAACTGACTAGATGGACATCATATTTCTGCGCGAACTTAAGATTGACACCTTGATAGGCGTATACGAGTGGGAAAAACGCGTAGCGCAAACCCTGCAAATCGATCTGGAGATCGGCCTCCCCAACAGCCGCGCGTTCCAGAGTGACAACATAGCCGATGCGCTCGATTATTCTGAAGTAGTACGTCATATTCAGAGCACGCTGGGTAATCGGCATTTCAATCTGCTAGAAACACTGGCCGAACACATTGCTCAGATTTTGCTGAACGAATTCAGTGCGCCCTGGGTGAAAGTCAGCGTCGCAAAACTGAACGCAATTCGCGGCAGCCGTATGGTAGGCATCAGCATTGAGCGTGGCCAGATTAAATAATAAATCTTCCTTGCCGTAACTGCAGGCACCGATCCGGATTTACTCCCCAAGCTTCCCTCAGGCAGTGCTGCTATTAATTGCTAATCGTGGTGCGCAGTCCTGCGACATCGCATTAAATTGGTGCGCGGAATACATGAGTCAGGCTCTGGCTTTATGTATCCGCATCATCATTTATGTTAATAATTACTATTTAACAACATATGGTTATCCGCGCACCCGTCAAGCGGATCAGGGTTGGCATAATTAATGCTGAATGTGTTATGACACTCATCTGTTTGTCAGAATGCTCAGTCATTAACCAGGGAGATTTTATTATGGCAGTACATAAGCAAGAGGCTAAATACACCTGCCTTGCCTTTGTCAGTGCGCCGATTGTTTGCGCCTTAGGCACTTTATTGTTTTGCACTCAAGCTGCGGCTGATGTAACCGGTCATTTCGATCTGACATCAAAATATGTACTGCGCGGTATCACCACAACTTACGGCCCTACCCTTCCGGGAGTTGGAAATCAAGGTGGCGACGCGCCGGAAAATAACAAAACCGCGTTGCAGATGGGCTTGGACTACAGTAATACGAGCGGATTTTATGCTGGGTGGTGGGCTTCCACCCTGGGCTACTCGTATCAGAGTTTCAATGATGCGGGCACTTCAATGGAGCATGATCTATATGGAGGATACCAAGGCAAGGCCGGCGATGTGGGCTACAAACTTGGCCTGACGCGCTACCAATATATTCCCGGCTTTCACTCAACCGCTCTGGAAACCATGATAGGCCTGACCTACAAGGAATTCGGAGCGAACATGCAAACGCTGCTGGATGACGTAACGTTTGGCAATAAAGGTGACACGTATTACACCGTTACGTATAACACTCCGCTCCCCAAAGATTTTGCATTTAACGCATCTTTAGGCTACTACACCTATAAAAAGGTAGGGCCGTACACCAATCCGGGCGCCAGCCCGCTGGCCGTATCGAGCGCATTCCGTCACCTGAATCTAGGGATGACCTATCCCCTGGCTAAAAGTGTAACCGCAGGGGCAACCTACATTATTGGCGGCAAGAATCGCTACGACGTCAAGCAGGATAACCAACTACTGGCGAATATCAGCTACATGTTTTAAGGCGACCTCGCAGCGTCATGATTTACCGCAACAAACACGTCTTTCACGATGCTGCAATGAAAATCTGATTTCATGAATACTGAATCAGGAGAATTCAAATGACACTGTATGAATATCGATGCGCATCCTGCGGTACGTCTTCCGCATTGGGAAAAATGAGGACATCCGGCATTTCCGTGCCCGCCCCGATTGCGGTGTAGAAAGCGCGCGCATCATTTCAGCCCGTTGCTGGCGATTGTCGGTAAAACTCAGCGATCAGCATTCAAACGCAACGAAAAATCTGCTCACGAACCGCGCATTGCGACACGATCAGGTTGTGGCTGCGGTGGCAGGCATGTCTGCAGAGCCCCGATGGGGAAATTGCCTTCTGACGCCGCGAAAACGGCGACGCTGAGCGCAGGATTGCAGGTGCAAACGAAAAAAACCGCCCGGCCGTGGATGCTGGGGCACTAGACCGGCCTGTGGTATGCAGTGGGGTATTGGTGGAGCATTTAACTGGATCTGTGTTGGTGCGGAAGCGTACAGATGACTCAATGCTACGCAAATAAACTTCGGCATCTCCTCGCACTGCAGGCTCGCCAGGCATGTAGCGAGGCGGACATAATAAGATTTTTGGTTGAGTTTATTTTTTATTGCCCTATGGCCCTGCTTACGATGTCGTCACCCAGCGCACCACCCGTTTCACGCAAGGCCGCAATTCATTAGATGCAAGGAGGTAAAATGTTAAAAGACCCTTTTAGTGGGATGCTCAGGTCACATAGCTCTTCTCTGGCAGTGCTGCAGAGATTACTGGACATGTCGATTATCTATTTTGGGTTGGTGTTTGCCACCTCTATCCACCACATTCCGCTGGATTCCGAATATTTGCTATTGATGAGCCTCGCTGGCTTGCTGTTTTTACTTCTGGCCGAGATTCAATGGATGTACCGCTCATGGCGTACCGAGAAGCTGATGAACGAGTTTGGCAGCGTGATTGGCGTCTGGTTCACGGTAGTACTGTGTTTGATGTTGCTGGGGTTCGCCACCAAGACTTCTTCAAGTTATTCGCGTTTGGCAGTAACAATGTGGGCTTTTGTGGTTCCGGTAGCCATGGTGCTGGCGCGGCTCATCTATCGAAAATCGCTGCGTATTCTCCGCGCCGGGAACAAAAATACCCGCACGGTGGCATTTTTCGGCTGCGGCAAAACCGCGAACAAGATGGCCGCTCATATTAATGAAGTACCGTGGATGGGCTTAAAAGTGGTGGGGGCATTCGATGACCGTCCACTGGACCGCATTGAGCCAAGTGCGCTGTCGTTTGAGGGCGATGCGCAAAATCTGGTCAATCGCGCACGGTCAGGCGCGATCCATATCGTGTACATCACCTTGCCCATGAATGCCGAAAATCGCATAGCCGGGCTGGTCGATCAGTTATCAGATACCACTGTTTCGATTTATGTGGTGCCGGACAGTTTCGCGTTTGATCTGTTCCAGGCCAGATGGTCAAGTCTGGCGGGCGTCCCAGTAGTCAGTGTTCATGAAAGTCCATTCTACGGCGTGCACGGCTGGGTCAAGCGGGCCGAAGATATGATACTGGGCAGCCTCATTCTGATATTCATTTCGATATTGATGCTGTTTATCGCGATCGGCATCAAGTTTACATCGCGCGGATCAGTGTTGTTCAAGCAGCGCCGGTATGGGCTGAATGGTGAGATCGTCGAAGTGTGGAAGTTCCGCAGCATGACGGTGTGCGATGATGGCGCTACCGTGGTTCAGGCGCAGAAAAACGATGCGCGGGTCACGCCTTTTGGCGCATTTTTGCGGCGCACTTCGCTGGATGAATTACCACAATTCATCAATGTGCTGCAGGGCAAGATGTCGATAGTCGGCCCCCGCCCACACGCGGTCGCACATAACGAGGAGTATCGCAGCCAGATCCATGGGTACATGCTGCGCCATAAGGTCAAGCCCGGCATCACAGGCTGGGCGCAGATCAATGGCTGGCGCGGAGAAACAGATAAGCTGGATAAGATGAAAGGCCGGGTGGATTACGATCTGGATTACGTGCACAACTGGTCGCTGTGGCTGGATATCAAGATTATTTTCATGACCATATTCAAAGGATTCATTAACAAGAATGCTTATTAACCATAATTTTAATTGCCGGGGAATGCTGCCATGAACCTTATTATCAAACGCCTGATTGTCGGACTCCCATTGCTGCTGTCGATGGGCGTGGTAAATGCCAATGTAGTGAATATCGGCGATCTCAACACTTATGGCAATGTCGGCTATGGGACCGTGGTTACCCATGGAACGGGCGCATTTTCCGACGTATATAACTTCTCTCTTTCCTCTGCCAGTGATCTTTATTCCGACGCGAGCAATATGGTATTGAGTCTGCCAGGCAGCAGCTGGAATATCCAGGGTTTGGCCATGACCCTCAAGAACGCCAGCAACGCTGTCCTCGCATCGGGGCTCAATATGGGGCCGTTATACGAGAATCCCGGCCTGTATTCACTTACTGTTACCGGCACGGGCACCGGCAGCGCGGGGGGAAAGTATGCTTTTGACGCAATTGCAGTCCATGCTGTCCCCGAACCTGGTATTTGGGCAATTATGCTGTCCGGTTTAGCGATGATAGGCGTGATGTCCCGTCGCCGTCACAAATATCGAACATTAAATAAACCGGCATAAATTAACCGGCCCAAGTTAAATCAATCCGACCCAATTATCAGGAGAGCCGAAATGAGCCTTGATCTGAAGCACATCATAATTTGTTCTGCGCTGTTGTTCTCGATGGCAACAGCAAACGCCAGCACAATCTCTATCGGCGACCTTACGTCATACGGAGTGGATGGATATTCGGCGCTTCCTTCGAAGGGGACGGGGTCTTTTTCTGATGTTTACAATTTTACCGTCCCCTCATTAAGCGGAGTGGGCGCCGCTGTGACGAATCTTAGCCATGGTTCCTTATGGAATATTCAGGACTTGTCACTCACACTCAAGAACAGCAGCAATGTGGTCCTGGCGACCGGGACATTTTCCGATGGCTCATATTCGCTTTCGCAGACACTGGCGCAAGGCGGCTATTCATTCACCGTTGCCGGCATCGGCTCCGGTTCATTTGGCGGCAAATACGCCATCAATGCAATTGCTGCACCTGTACCGGAACCCAGCGCCTGGGCCATGATGCTGGGGGGCCTGGGTCTGGTTGGCTTCATGGCTTACCGCCGACGTCATGAATTTTAATTACCTGCCAGCTATCTAGCAGGACGGCAAGAGCGAAAGTTTTTATGCGCTCCTATTTTCGACTTACTCCAGAAACATATCATGCGTAACGGCAATGTTCTGTGTTTTTTGCTGTATGCGCTCTTCCTGTCATTAATCGTTTCTGGCTGCGGCGGAAATAGCGCAAAAACCAAATCGCAGGTAGTCGCTCGAGTCAATGACGTCGAGATTACCGTGCATCAGCTCAATCAGGCCCTGGGCATGGGGCTTGCCGCACCGGCCAATCCCGCCGAGGCCCGAAAAAATGCGCTGGAAAATATCATAAACCAGACCTTGGGTGAGCAGGCGGCACTCAAGATGAAGCTGGATCAGGATCCTGCGGTCATGCTCGCCATCGAGTCGGCTAAACGACGCGTACTGGCGGACGCGTATTTCGAACGCGGTCTGCAAAAAACGGCCGCACCGAAAAGCTCGGCACAGCACGCCTATTACGTTGAGCATCCGGAACTGTTCGGCAACCGCCGTATTTATATATTTAACCAGCTCGCCGTCAAGGCCGGCAAAGAAAGCCTTGCAGCGCTACAGGCCAAGGCAGCCGATGTAAAACACATGGGTGAGTTTGTCATCTGGCTGAAGAACAGGGCAGTCGATTTCGATCTGGCTGCCGAAGTCAAACCATCCGAGCAGATACCTGCTGCAGTACTGGCAGAGTTACAAAAGCTCAAGGCCGGCGAGGCTGGTTATGTGATCGCAACCGACGGAGTGCTGATGATCGAGATGCTGCAAATCATCGAACAACCTTTGACCGAGCAACAAGCGCGACCGCTGATTGAGCGCTTTCTCGTCAATCAGGAGAAAATTGAAGTGGCGCAGAAAATGTTTCAGGACTTGCGCACAAACGGCAACGTGGAATACCTGGGGGATTTCAAGCCCGGCGCTAAATCTGAACAGTCTGCGCAACCGCAAGCGGCTGTCCCGACTTCCAAGAGCACATCAACGAGGCCCGCACCCGTTACACCGGGTGCTGAGTACATGGAAACCGGGTTGAGGGGGTTATAAGCGACTCAGTGCTCCCGATTTCTATTTGCAACCTGAATATTTTGCCTTTTAACCCATTAGTTTTTATCCTGAAGATTGCCGATAAAATCAAACGACTCCAATCATGAGAAATTTCGGATTGAACCGAAAATTGCTGAATTGTTTACCGTCAATTCTGTTGCTAATCTGCTTTCAGGGCGTCAGTCTTTCCGCAATGGCCGCAATAGAGAATACATTTAGCCCTTTTGTTGCAGGTGCCAAGACTTATGACAGCAATCTGCTACGTCTCGATTATTCCGCAGGGGCGGCCAACGCATCGGATTACGTGCGCCGCACGGTCGTGGGCGTAAACACCGACTGGAAAATCGCTCGCCAGCACATTTTGCTGAATGCCTCCGTTAATGAAAATTACTATGACCGCTACAGCATGCTGAATTACCAAGGCCGGGATTTAAAGGCGGGCTGGAACTGGCAATTGGGCAATCGGTTAAGCGGCGATCTTGGCTATACCAACAAGGTAACGATCGGCAGCTTCGATTATCAGCAGAGTTTGCTCAGCAATCTGTATACCCAGACGCAGTATTTCTGGGATGGGCTATGGTTATTTCATCCAAGCTGGCAAGTCGGCATGGGGGTATCAAAAAACAACATCTCCTATTCCGACATAAACCAGCAAAGCCAGAACCGCGAGGATGATCTGTGGGAAGCCACGCTGCAATATTTGAGCAGTACGACCAGCAAAATAGGGATCAAGCAACGCGAAACCAAGGGTAACTACCCAAATCTGGCCATAAACTCTCCCGCCCTGCTGGATAACGGCTACCATCAGCATGAAATGCTCGGCACCATCGACTGGATGTACAGTGGATCCAGCCAGTTGCATGGGCAGGGCGGCGTCGTACAACGCCGGCATGATCATTTTTCAAGCCGCGACTATAATACCCTCACCGCGCGCGGCGACTATACCTGGCTGCCATCGGCTACAGTCAGCGTAAATGCTTCGGCATGGCGCGAGATTGCCCCTTACGATGACGTGACCTCCAGCTACAGCGTGAGCCGTGGTGTGAGCGTCGCATCGGTCTGGATGGCTACTTCAAAAATTACCGCCAGCGCCAGATGGCAGCATGACAGACGCAGATTTCTTGGCGATCCCGGTATACAGCAACTCACGGCAGCCAGGGTGGATAGTTACGATACGTTCAGGCTGGGTATCGGCTATCACCCTAGCCGCACCATTAATTTCAATCTGACTGTAGGCGAAGACACGCGGGTTTCAAATCAGAGGCTTGCTGGCTTTACATCGAAAATGATCAGCATTTTCGCAATATTTAAAATGTAGCCCATTAAGCAAACCCCCGAAAAAACCAGGCATAACTGGATTTACGATTTATGGAAATACGGAGAACTTTACGATGAAAAAACTGATTTTTGCCTGCCTCATGCTGTTTACCGGAATGCTGCACGCAGCTGACGCCACTTTGGGCACCGGAGATATGGTACGCGTTACCGTCTATGGCAACCCCGACCTGACCACAGAGACACGGGTAACCTCTGCCGGCACGATCTCGTTACCGCTGGTAGGCGAAGTAAAGGTCGAAGGCGCCAGCGTGCCCGCAGCCGAGCGCGGCATTGCAAAACTGCTGGAGCAAGGCGGGTTCATCAAGAAACCCCAGGTCAATATCGTCGTTACGCAGTTGGTCAGCCAGCAGGTGTCTGTATTGGGCGAGGCTTTCAAGCCCGGACGCTATCCGCTGGATCGCCCCAGCACGCTGACCGATCTGCTGGCAACTGCCGGCGGAATTACCGCCAATGGTTCCGACCAGATCACCATCATCTCGCATAAAGACGGCAAATCCAGCCGGCAGGAATACGACCTGCGCGAAATCTTTAACAAGAACGGCGGCAACGACATATGGGTCGCCCCCGGCGATATCATTTACGTGCCGCGCGCGCCCGTATTTTATATATATGGCGAAGTGCAGCACCCCGGCGTATTCCGCCTGGAACATGATATGTTCGTGGCGCAGGCGCTCGCCGCCGGCGGTGGGCTCACCGCGCGCGGCACCGAGCGTGGCCTGAAAATCAAACGTCGTAAAGCCGGCGGAAAGCTCGAAACCATCAGCGCAGACGTATCTACTCCGCTGCTGGCGGACGACGTGGTGCAGGCTCAGGAAAGTTTGTTTTAACACCTCATAACGGAATCACAATATGAATCCCCAGCAATTTCTGAATGCACTCCTGGCGCGCAAAAAAATAGTTCTGTTTGTGCTGAGTCTGACCGTGCTGACCACGCTGCTGGTCAGCCTGATTATGCCAAAAACCTACCGGGCGACCAGCACTCTGGTACTCAATTACAAAGGCAGCGACCCGGTAACCGGCCAGGTTTCCCCGGCACAGATGATACCGGGCTACATGGCCACCCAGACCGACATCATCACTAGCCGGAATGTAGCGGTCAAGGTGGTGGATATACTGAGCCTCGCGCAAAATCCGGCCGCAATTGAAGGATTCAATGCTGCGGCCAACGGCGAGGGCGATATTCGCGACTGGCTGGCCAACGAGTTGTCGAGAAAACTCGATGTCCAGCCTTCGCATGAGAGCAGTGTGATCAACCTGAGCTATGAAAGCAAAGATCCCAAGTTCGCGGCAACGCTGGCCAATGCGTTTGCTGAAGCCTACATACAAACCAACCTGCAGCTCAAGATTGAGCCGTCCAGGCGCGCCGCGGAATGGTTCAACGAACAGGTCAAGGGCTTACGCGACAATCTGGCCCAGGCGCAAAACAAACTGACTTCATACCAGCGCGAAAAAGGCATAGTGTCTGTGGATCAGCGCATGGATGTGGAAAACTCACGGCTGGCCGAGCTCTCCAGCCAGCTGGTAGCAGCCCAGGCGCAGTTCTATGACAGCAACTCACGGCGCAGGCAAACCAACAGCGGCAAGCGTCTGGACGAGAACCCGGACATCATCAGTAATCCGCTGATCCAGAGCCTGAAGGCTGATCTTTCCCGCGCCGAGGCCAAGCTGGCGGATCTCGGCCAGCGGCTCAACGCTAATCATCCGCAATATCAATCTGCTCTGGCCGAGGTAAATGACCGGAGGCAAAAACTGGAGTCCGAATTAAAGACTGCCAGCAGCAGCCTCGGCAGCGCGGCCAACATTTCCCAGCAGCGCGAATCTTCGATCCAGTCCTCTCTCGCCGCCCAGAAAGCGCGTGTGCTGGAGATCAGTCAGCAGCGTGACGAGTTAAGCAACCTGCAGAGCGATGTAACCAGTGCTCAAAAAGCGCTGGATGTAGCCATGCAGCGTCTCAGCCAGACCAATCTGGAAGGCCAGGCTAACCAGAGCGATGTTGCCGTGCTCAACCCGGCAGTCACACCGCTGACCCCGAGCAAACCCCACCTGTTCCTAAACCTGATAGCTTCGATTTTTGTGGGCACCGTACTTGGACTGGGCTTCGCGCTGCTGGCCGAAATTCTGGACCGCCGCATCCGCGTGCCGGAAGACCTGTCACTCGGGCTCAAGCTGCCGGTGCTGGGCATCATTGCGGTAAGGAAGCCGGAGCGCAAGCGCTGCGTGGGCAGGCGCAATCATTCATGGCGAAAGTTTGAGGAAAAAAATGTATAACATCTCAACCCAGCACACGGTGGACATCGCCGGCAAACAGCCCAACATCGGCCGCATCCTTCTGGAAACGGGCAAGATCAGAGCCGAGGACGCCGACCGTATCCTGCGTCTGCAGAAAGAACAGGGGCTGCGCTTTGGCGACGCCGCGCTGAAACTCGGACTGGTGGACGAAGCCGATATTCTGCGGGCGCTGTCGCGACAGTTCGACTATGCCTGCCTGCCCGCCAACAGCTCAGCGGTTGATCAGGAAGTGATCGCTGCGTTCAGGCCGCACGATCCGCAAGTGGAAGCGCTGCGGGCGCTGCGCAGCCAGCTCGCGCTGCGCTGGTATGGCGAGCATAAATTCATGGTGATCACTTCACCCTCGGCCGGACAAGGGACCAGCCGCGTTGCCGCCAACCTGGCAGTGGTGTTTTCCCAGCTGGGGCAACGCACGCTGCTGATCGATGCCGACCTGCGCCGGCCGCGGCAACACAAACTGTTCCGTGTAGTGAGCAGCCCCGGCTTATCCGACATACTGGCCGGACGCGCCAGCGGAAATGTGCTGAGCATTCCTGAGCTGACCAACTTCTTCATCCTGCCCGCCGGCACGGAGCCGCCCAATCCACAGGAATTGCTAGGCCGCCCTGCTCTGAATGAACTGCTAGGCAGTATTGCCGAGAAGTTTGACGTGGTCATCATCGATACCCCGCCCGCCCTTGATTTTGCCGATGCGCAGACCATTAGCGCGCGCGTCGGAGGTGCATTGATTGTTGCTCGCCGCCATCACGCCCGATTTGCCCAGATGGAGGCGGTTAAGGAACAGCTGTCCATCGCCGGCGCAGAAGTGGTGGGAGCGGTATTAACCGATTTTTAAGCGCTGGCCGGCGTCGCGTTTCCGGCACAGCATAGTTTTGACTTGCTCCACGGCAGCGCGCCGCATAACAGCTGCGGTTTTTACTTAGGCTACGCCGCCGGTGTGCGACCCAATGGCTGGCGTAATGTAGCCATTGCGGAGGTCAAGGTCGTTCACTGCGTATTTCGAACTCTCCAGATAATTTTCCGAAAATGGAATTAGCATGCAATTGCCGATAGTCGCCAGTACATTCACCCTGTTGATCGCCAGCGTATTGGCCGGCATCGCGGTAGTGATATATGTGCCTTTCGTCGGCGATAATCTTTTTTTGATTTCAGCTTTGCCATTTGTATTGGCGCTGTCCATGCTTCTGGTTTTCGACAAGCGCAAGCTATTTATGCTGATTCTGTTATTCCGGGCCTCGGGCGATATATTTCTCGAATCGTCCAAGTTCTCCACAGGCGTGGGCGTGGGCGGACTGATCAATGCGCTGATCATTTTGATCGCGATGCTGTTTGTGCTGGAGCGCCCCAGCGGCATCACCCGGCTGATCATATCCATCTGGGGTGGAGTCCTGCTTGTGGCCCTGATCGCCTCGGCTCATACGCCGGTCCCGGCTGACGCGATTCGAATGTTTCTGGCGATGGTGTCCAATTTTGCGGTGTTTGTTATTGCGTTCTACCTGGTCAAATCGCGAGCGGATTTTCAGCTATTCCTGGGCATTGTAGTGCTATCGTCGGTGCTTCCCGTGCTGTACTCGTTTGTGGATATCGCGCTGAACAGTCATGTAACGTCTCCTGACGGGTTTCGGCTCAAGAGCACATTCAGTCACGCCAATATCTTTGCGTTTTACCTGGTGTTTATCATTTCCCTGGTGTTTTACCAGATTAAAAGCGATCTGGTCGCGCTGACGCAGGCACGGCGGATCGGGCTGGCGTTGTACCTGTTGTTATTGATAGCGCTCCTGCTGTTGACCAAGACACGATCCGCATGGGCGGGCTGCTTTGTTGTTTTCGTGGTTTACGGGGTGCTGTTTGAACGCAGGTATTTGCTCTACCTTTTGCTGGTGCCGCTGGCGGGCTTACTGATACCCAGCGTCCGGGACCGTTTGCTGGATCTGAATTCAGGTAATGAATATGTGCAGTATGCGAAGCTGAATTCGTACGCCTGGCGAAAGCTGCTGTGGAAAACAAGCCTGGAGTGGATGAAGCCGCTTAATTCCATCATGGGTTATGGGCTGGATTCCTTCAGGTACTATTCCCCGCAGTTTTTTCCACTTGCCGGAAAGATGAATGTGGGCGCGCACAGTACGTATGTGCAGTGGTTTTTTGAAACGGGAATTGTAGGGGTGACGGCCGCCGCCTGGATGTACTGCCGCATGCTGTACACATTGTGGCTGGGGAGAACGGAGGACCGGCTGGGCACAGCCATCATAATTACCCTGGTGGTCGAATATCTGGTGTTTGCCTACTCGGATAACATGCAATATTACCTGTCATTTAACTGGTATTTCTGGTTCGTGATGGGCGCGGGCTGCGCGCTGACGATGGCGCGTCTGGCTCAGGTGCAGGCTGAGCCGCCGAGGAAACTCGCCGCCACCTCACCCGAGATGGCATTGCAGAGGCAAACGCCGTGATCCACGCTAAAATTGCATACTTCATTAACCAGTATCCCAAGGTCAGCCACAGCTTTATCAGACGCGAAATTCTGGCGCTGGAACGGCAGGGGCTGGAAGTTCTGCGTATTGCGTTGCGCGGCTGGGATGAAAGCCTGGCGGACGAAGAAGATATTCAGGAACAAACCCGCACATTATATGTGTTGCAGGGCGGCAAGCTGCCCTTGCTGTTTGCGATGGTGCGCGTCTTGTTGACTGCGCCCCTGCGGTTTTTTTCCGCACTAAGTTTGGCGTTGCGAATGTCCCACCGCGCCGACCGGGCGCTGCCTTATCACCTGGTTTATCTGGCCGAGGCTTGCCGCATGCTGCCGTGGTTAAAGTCGTTTGGAGCGCAACATATGCATGCCCACTTCGGTACGAATTCCGCGGAAGTTGCGATGCTTGCCCGTGAACTGGGCGGCCCGCCTTTCAGCTTCACCGTGCATGGCCCGGAGGAATTTGATAAGCCGCAATTCATCGGTCTGGCCGAGAAAATCCGACGATCGTCTTTTGTCGTGGCGGTGAGTTCTTTCGGGCGCAGCCAGCTTTATCGATGGGTGGATCAACAATACTGGCACAGGATCAAGGTGGTGCACTGCGGCCTGGAGCCAGCCTTTTATGCGCTGCCCGAAGGAGCGTTTCCCGCTGTTCCGCGCCTGGTTTGTGTAGGGCGCCTGTGCGAGCAGAAAGGGCAATTGCTGCTGATGGAAGCGGCCCGGATACTGGCGCAAAACCAGATCGCATTTGAACTGGTTTTGGCCGGAGATGGCGAGATGCGCCGCGACATAGAAAAGCTGATAGCGCAATATGGTTTGAACAATCACGTGCGCATTACAGGGTGGATCAGCAGCAACCAGGTTCGTGAAGAAATACTGGCGGCCCAAGCCTTGGTGTTACCCAGCTTTGCCGAAGGATTGCCGGTGGCTGTGATGGAAGCGATGGCCTTGCGCCGGCCGGTGCTTACCACTTACGTGGCCGGCATACCCGAGCTGGTCCATCATAATGAAAATGGCTGGCTGTTTCCGGCAGGCGACGTGGAAGCGCTCGCGAGTGCAATGCGCGCCTGTCTGGCCACGCCCAGTGATCAGCTGGAGCAGATGGGCCAGCGTGCGCAAGCAAGAGTGCTGGAACGTCACTCCATCGACCGGGAAGCGGCAAAACTGGTGCAGCTGTTTCAGGGCGCGGAAGTGGTTGGCTCTGACTGCACGGTATCCCAGCCATGATCCTGCCTGAAATTATTTTTGTGTTGTTACTGGCAGTGCTATCCGTGCCAGTGGCCATTTTTGCGGTTCAGGTGTTGATAGCATTGCCTGCCCGCAAAGCAACGGCGTTGCCGACCGGCCCTCGTCCTTCGATTGTTGCCCTAATTCCTGCCCATGATGAAGCGGCGGGTATCAGCGCCACTTTGAATTCGCTACGCGAACAACTGCAAAGCGGCGACCGTATGGTAGTCGTGGCCGACAACTGTTCCGATGGCACTGCTGCCGTCGCTCGGGCGGCTGGCGCCGAAGTGATAGAGCGCAGCGACGCGGTGCGCCGCGGCAAAGGCTACGCGCTGGATTGCGGGGTGCGATATCTGGAGTCGTCACCGCCTGAGGTGGTGATAATTGTCGATGCGGATTGTGTAGTGCACGCCGGCGCGCTGGCTCGGTTGGCGCGGATGTGTGTGGCGAACGACCGCCCCGTCCAGTCCCTGAATTTAATGCATGCGCCCGCCGGCGCCGGCCTCAAGACGAAGATAGCGGAATTTGCCTGGACCGTGAAAAACCTGGCCCGGCCACTGGGTTCGCACCGCCTGGGATTGCCGTGCCAACTGATGGGAACCGGCATGGCGTTTCCATGGGGGTTAATTCAGTCAGCAGAATTGGCCAGTGGGCATATTGTGGAAGATCTGAAGGTAGGCCTCGATTTCGCCAGAGCGGGCCAGGCGCCACTTTTCTGCCCCGACGCCGTCGTGCACAGCGTCTTCCCGGCGAATGCGGAAGGAGAGCAATCTCAGCGCACGCGCTGGGAACATGGGCATCTGGGGATGATATTCAAAGATGCTCCCCGATTGCTGCTCGAGAGCCTGCGCACGATGAATGTGGCGCTGTTGTCGCTGGTGCTGGATATGTGTGTGCCGCCGCTGGCGTTGCTGACGCTGCTGGTGTTTGCCTTGGGGCTGCTGGGCGCACTGGTCTGGGGCGGCACAGGCAACGCCCTGCCCTGGGGCTTGGCGGTAATTGAATTTTTTGTACTGGGTGCCGCCGTGCTGCTCGCCTGGAGCAGATTCGGCCGCGATATACTGTCCTTCGCCAGTCTGGCTTACGCACCCATATACGCGCTGAGAAAGATTCCGGTGTACCTGAATTTCATTGTCCGCCGTCAGATCGACTGGGTCCGATCGCGCAGGGATGAGCCGTGAACAGCACAGTTGCAACATCGTGGTGGCGGCGCTGGGCGCGTATCATGCAGGACATTACGGTGGTGCCGGATGCGGCGGCGAAGATGCAATTGCTTAAGCGGCTCGCGTCAACCGACACCGCCGTTGCGGTTTCCTTCGTCAATGCCCACGCCATGAACTCGATGGTAAAAGATGATCGTTTTTTTGACGCTCTGCTTGCAGCCGATGTGATTTTACGTGACGGCTCCGGCATGAATACCTTATATCGGGCACTGGAGATTCCCGCCGGGCTGAATATGAATGGCACCGATTTCATCCCTGAACTTCTGGCCGAATTCCGCGGTCGCCGGGTGGCACTGTGGGGTACGGCGGAGCCTTACCTGGAGCGTGCTGCAACCCGATGTGAGCAGGAATTCGGGGTTTCAGTGGTGTCCCGGATGCATGGTTTTAATGATCCGGACACCTACGTCTCTGTGGCCCGCCAGCTTGATGTGGATCTGTTCTTGCTTGGTATGGGTATGCCGAAGCAGGAAATTATCGCGCGGCAAATACGGAACGTGCTGCCACACGCAGCGGTAATTGTTTGCGGCGGGGCCATTATCGATTTTCTCGCGGAGAGATTTCCCAGAGCGCCGCACTGGATGCGTCGCCTGGGCCTGGAGTGGCTGTTTCGCTTGAGCAGAGAACCGGGCCGTTTGTTCAAGCGCTATGTGGTCGGCAACCTGGCTTTTATGTTGCGGGTATCGATGTTTCGAAAAAAGAGGGGCTATCGCAATGTCTGATCAATTCACGCTGACGATAGTTGAAGGAGCTTGCTAATGGAAGGCAAGCGATTCAATGTACTGGACGGCTGGCGCGGGATCAGCATTCTGCTGGTGCTCACCACGCATCTGTTGCCCGTGGGCCCGCACAGCTGGCACCTAAATCTGACCACCGGCATGATGGGGATGGCGTTATTTTTTTCACTGTCCGGATTTCTGGTGACGCATTTCCTGCTGAAAAATTCCAGCGTTTCTGATTTCATCATCCGCCGCTTCTTCCGGATTGTGCCGCTGGCCTGGTTATACGTGATCTGCGTATTATCTTTTTATCAGGTATCAGCCAGCACGTGGACGGCTCATCTTCTTTTTTACGCAAATTTACCGCCCAAGCCACTGATACAGGTCACGGATCATTTGTGGAGCCTATGTGTGGAAATGCAATTTTATGTAGGCATAGCCATCCTGGTTGCGCTGCTGAAGAAACGGGGACTGTTGCTCATCCCTTTGCTGTGCGCCGCGTTTACGATGCTCCGGATTGCCAACGGAATGGAAGCCTCGGTCATTACCTATTACCGCATTGACGAAGTTCTGGCGGGTGGCATCATTGCGCTTATTTATCATGGCAAGCTGGGCGCGTGGCCGGTCGAAGCGCTGAAACGAGTTTACTATCCGGCGGTGTTCGCGCTGCTCTTGATCTCCTGCCATCCGGATAGCGGATTCATGAACTATCTGCGCCCGTACCTCGCAGCGATTCTGGTGGGCGCTACACTGTACAATCAACAGACGTGGCTGGCCGTGGGGTTGCAACACCGAACCTTGTTATATATCGCATCGATTTCTTACGCGCTTTACGTAATTCATCCGTTGCTGAACGCTACCTGGCTAGGCAGTGGCGACCTGCTGGAGAAATACAGCAAGCGTCCGCTACTTTTTGCCGCGCTGTTCCTCAGCGCTCATGTCTCCACCTACTACTACGAACACAAATGGATAGCCTGGGGCAAGCAGCTATCTGAAAAGCTCAAGGCAAAGCCTCAGGCTGAAGCACCTTGACTGTGCTCATGCCAGCGCAAAGTGATAATGGTGGGGGTGTCGGTAAAGCGCTTCTCGAAGTCTGATGCCGCACGGCAGTAGAACAAACCCGCATTTATAAGTGATAACAAGTGAATTTATATTTCTATAGAGGTGAAAAACCTAATTTCGGGGATGAGCTAAACGCCTGGATGTGGCCTAAATTAATCGACGGCGTTTGGGAGGACGATAATTCCATCTTTTTGGGAATAGGATCAATCATCTTCGATTTTTTTCCCGCAGATAAAAGAAAAATCGTGTTCGGTGCCGGGTACGGCGGCTACACCCCGTTGCCCGTCACTGACGCAAATTGGAAATTCTATTTCGTGCGCGGAAAATTAACCGCCAGAGCACTCGGAATCGATGAAAAACTTGGCATAGGCGACGCCGCGATCCTGTTGCGATCCTGTGTGAAGCATAAGGTCGAAAAAAAACACAAAATTTCATTCATGCCGCACTGGGGCAGTACGTTTGAGGGCAACTGGGAATTAGCGTGTCGGTACGCTTCCATCAATTATATTGACCCGTGTGCCCCCGTTGAAGTGGTGTTGGAACAAATTCTCGCCTCAGACCTGGTCGTTACCGAAGCAATGCATGGGGCCATCGTATCTGATGCGCTCAGGGTGCCCTGGATACCCGTTCAGCCACTAGACAATAGCCATTCGATGAAATGGTTTGACTGGGCCTCTGCGCTTGATATTGATCTGAAGCCCAGCCGGATTACTAGCTCTTCGTTGCTTGAATCAGTCGTGCTGTTTTTTCAGGGGCGTAATCCCAGGATTGCGGATAGATTCAAGCGCCGCGGCCGTTTCCTGATAAATATAGCGGAAGATGCTTTTGCGCGACGTGCCGGCGCAAGGTTGCTCGCGATTAGCAAAAGTGCTCCGTATTGTCTTAGCTCCGATAGGGCCATTGAAAGATCGCATGACCAAATGTTAACCAAACTTGACGAGCTGATTCGGGACTTGGGAAGAGGCCATCTCAACTGTTAACTCGGATAGCTCGCCAAGCTCAGGATTATCGATCCGGCACGAATAAGGTTTCCATTCCATTGGCCTGAGCCTGTCGAAGGCTTATTGTTATTCATGCTTCGGCAGCTCTCCTGAGTTGATCGAAGGGCTCAACACGAACCGCTTAATACTTTGCAGTTGCCGGATCCATAGATCGTGGTTATCGAATAACCCTTCGAAGCATCTCTAACTTCTCACGAAGCCTAAAATCATTGCTTGGCATAATTTTTTGGCAAAAATAGATTGCTTTTATCGGCGCATAATAAAACTCCTTGGCTATTAATCGCCTTCTGTAGTTTTTCTCTGCCCATCTCTCAATCTGTTCCTTTTTCTCTATTGTAATTAGGCCCGCCGTCTGGGCGAAACGGACATCACGCAAATATTGATTTCGTATTTCTTCAAACTTCATGGAATGGAGAGATTCAGGCCCGGAAAGGTTTGTGCCGTGCTGGCGGTAGAGTATCCCGCACGCAGAAGACACTAATGCATGCCCAATCATTAAACCGCGCAGAATAGAGGGTGTATCTTCTGTCGGACATTCAGTATGGAGATCACCGAAAACTTCAAACATTTTTTTTCTATATCCGCGAGAAGCCCCACTCAGTGGATGATTACATCCGCTGATGTAATCCTCCAATGTAACTTTACTTACCTTATTTTCATCTTCATTACTTCGTCTGCTGCGCAACACCCCATCCGCATCGATTACGGTATCAGTGAAAGATGCAAAATAAGCATCTGGTGCGGAACTAAGCATTTCCACGGTTTTTGAAACACGTGTTGGTAACGAGATATCGTCACCCGCAGCAACGACGATTATGTCTCCACGCGCAATTTTGACAATGTTACTAAAATGTTTCGCCAAGCCCAGGTTAACAGGGTTCCTGTTTACGATAATTTCGTGTGGGCCTGAATAATCTGATGCAATAGAGCTAATTATTTCAAATGTCGAGTCCACCGAGCAGTCATCCGATAGGATTATTTCCAACCTTGCATACTTCTGACTCAGTGCAGCCTCTACCGCTTCACGGATAAATCTTTCCTGGTTATATGCAAACAAAGCAAAAGTAACCAGCGGATACTCCTGAAGCTCACTCATGCTTTACTCACCGTCAACCTAACATTCATTACTCTCACTCCACTCATCATTTGCGCAGTTTTTCTCGCAAAAGCCTGCGCAGGTCTAGTACGCCATCCAAACGAACCAAGCTATAACACGTAATGATCGTCGTTGCCAGCAACCCTAGAGGTACGTATATATGTGGCAATAAATAATTTGATCCTAGCACTACCAAAAAGCTGAATACTGCTAATACAGTCACATAAGCAAATATCCGGTTGCTCGGTCTATAGCCGATTAGTTTCCACGCAGCAACGGATACAAAAATATACAAGGCTAAATATGCGAGAAGGAATCCGACGCCAGATGAGACGATACCGAGCACTGGTATTCCTATCGATACAAAAGCAATGTAAATGATGCTCCAACATGCCTCCGCTAAAAAGGTAAGGCTGCTACGACCCGATGCCGCCAAAATAAAACCCATAGGAAAACTGGCGACCTTTAAAACATCTCCCACTATCTGCCAGCGCAAAACAGCTGCCGCCGGGCCAAAACTGTCGGAGTAAAGCAGTCGAATTACCCAGGGTGCGAGCGTAACCATCAACATTAGCGCGGGGCCTGCCATGAGCAATGCCATCTCGGCCTGTTCGTTAACTAACTTCCTTGCCTGTTCATGATTGTTAATTGCATGGGTCAGCCGAGGATAATATTCAGTGGACATCGCACCTAACACAAAGCCGGTATAAGTCATCGAAATTGCCCAGGCGGCCTGAAAATAACCGCCGGCGTCCAACCCAAGCTCACGCACAATGATAGCCCTTACTATCAGTTGCGTTACCACTGTGGTAAGCGTTGCCGCCATGAGAGGCAACCCCATTTTAAGCATCACGAGCCACTGCTGTTGAATGGCAGGCCAGTCGTAGGGGGAGTTTGAGCGAGGTAAGCGATCCGCAAAGTATCTGGCTACAAAAATACTCACTGCGGGTCCTGTTAGTACAAACCAGACCACGCCCCCCTCCCTCAGTAAGTAAACAGCAGTAATGCCCACCGCAGAACCAGCAATTGCACTGATAATACTCACTCGCGCGATATCACCTATTCGTCGCAAGCCTTGCAGAAGCGCAGTTTGAGACCCCGCAATCAAAATAAAAAATACCCCCAGACTTAACCAGCCGACATCATTGGTATGCTCTACACTACCCAACACCCACTGGGCTATGGGGTCGCTGAGCAGCCAAAAAATAGCCATGCCAAAAATACCCAGGAACATGCAACCCAGCCATAATGCACGGCGAACGATAGCCAGGGTTTCAATTTCACCGGCCGTTGCTGCCAATTGCCTCACGCCGCTTCTACTCAAACCACACCCAGCCAATGTGGATGCTACCCCCACAATACTTCCGTACAGTCCCACCAAGCCTACGCCGACAGGTCCGAGAAGCACCGCGACTACCTTAACGTTGATAATTCCAACGATCATGCTGATGATCGAAGCGCCACCGATGATGGCGCTGGAACGGAATATTTGACGATGAGATGAACTCACGCTACACGATCATTTTGATGACTTTCGCTGGATTGCCACCAGCAATCGCCCTATTGGGAATGTCCTTCGAAACAATGGAGCCATTTGCAATCACGCTGCCATCGCCAATACTGACCCCCTTTAATATTTTTACGTTTGACCCAATAAAAACATCGTTTCCAATGTGTACTGGTTCAGCTTTCACCAATTTTCCTGTGCCACGATCTTCAAATTTTACTGCATGGAAATCGCTGTCCATAATCTCAACATTTGCGCCAATCAAGCAGCGTTGCCCAATACGGATACAGCTCGATTCCGCGATAATAGAAAAGTTATTGTTAATCCAGGTGTTCTGTCCAATCAGGATTTCTGCTGTGGGTTTTCTGGCTTCAAAATAGGCATATGTCGAAAAGAACATCGGGGAAGGGAATACCCCAATCGTCACATTATTTTCAAAAACAATTTTTCCGCTACCAACAAACTGCGCTGGCTGAAGACGTGTGGGAATGCCGTGAATGTCATTGTTGGACAAAAGCCGAAAAATAAACACACGCGGTGCCTGGATTCCCCGCATAAAAAGCCGAACAAATAATCTACTCAGCCTTACGCTATACACAAGCATCAACCGCCGCGATTACTCGCGCAACATCTTCATTGATGAGGTGCGGCCCCATCGGCATACTGAGGCAGTAGCTGGCGATGTGTTCCGCCACAGGAAATTGCCCTTTAACAAAACTCATAGTGGCATAGGCTTCCTGCAAGTGAGGCGGAATGGGGTAATGAATCAGTGTGCCTATCCCAGCATCGCCCAATTTTTTTTGCAAGGCATCGCGTTGCGGGTGTTGCACGACATACAGGTGCCATGCTGGCTCAGCCCATTCCGGAACGAAAGGCAAGCTGAGCCCGGCATTTGCCAGCTCGGTCTGATAGCGGCGGGCAACCGCGGCACGCCGTGCGTTCCAACTATCCAACACCTTAAGTTTGACGCGCAATGCGGCAGCCTGGATCGGGTCAAGGCGGCTGTTAAAGCCTCGTTCCTCGTTGACATACTTTACTCGCGAACCGTAGTTACGCAGTACGCGTATGCGATCCGCAATTTCCGCGTCATCTGTGGTAATTGCACCGCCATCCCCAAATGCCCCGAGATTCTTGCCGGGGTAAAAGCTCCACGCCACCATATCGCCATGCGCACCGATGCGCTTGCCTTTATAACGTGCACCATGCGCCTGCGCGCCATCTTCCAGCACCTTCAAGCCATGCTTGCGCGCAATCGCCATGATCGGATCCATGTCGGCGGGTTGACCATACAGATGGACTGGCAAAATGACTTTGGTGCGTGGTGTTATCGCGGCCTCCATGCGCGCCGGGTCGATATTAAAAGTGGCGGCATCTGGCTCGACGGGCACAGGTGTGGCACCGCACTGGCTAACCGCCAGCCATGTCGCAATGTAGGTATTACTCGGCACGATAACCTCATCACCTGTCCCCACCCCCAGCGCTAAGAGTGCCAGATGCAGAGCATCCAGACCGTTCGCCACTCCAACGCAATGCTTTGCTTCGCAGTAGGCGGCATACTCTTGCTCAAAAGAATCAACCTCTACACCCAGGATGTACCAGCCTGAATCAAGGACCCGTTTGATCGCGGCATCAATTTCCGGTTGGAGTTCGAGATAGGCTGCCTTTAAATCTAAGAAAGGAATGTTCATCTTGTATTGAGCTGTTGTTTTACTTCACTGAGGAATTGCGAATAATTACGGATATAGTCGTCCGCATCATAATGATGCGAAGCAAATACCAACAACACTGCATCTGCTGAGTATTTATATTGCACACCCCAGACCATCGGGGGCAAATAAACGCCTTTGGCGAGCGTATCCAATAGAATTTCAGTGCGGTTATCCCCATCATCCGCCATGACGGCACAACTACCGCGAACGCAAATCAAGAATTGATGGCAGAGTCTATGTGCATGCTCCCCACGCGTTTCTTTACTTGGCACATCAAACACCATGAAGTATCGCTGAGGTGCAAAAGGTATGTGCTGCGCAAATTCACCCACTGTAAGGCTGCCACGCATATCGGGAATCAGTGGGAACTTATGTGTGGTGACACCACGCACGGCAGTTGAATCCGAGAAAGGAGGCTTGCGATTATCTTTTATTCGCTCTTCACTCACTTCTGCCGTGGTATCGCTATACCCAACAATCCGTGCGGGGTTACCCACTACAATTGCATAAGGTGGAACAGAGCGTGTTACTACCGCCCCGGCTCCTATCATCGCCCCTTCAGCAACAATCAAGCCCGGCAAGATCGTAGCGTTTGCACCAATTGAGGCTCCCGCCTTGATGATGGTCTGCGAGAACTGCTGGGGACGAACCTTTGAGCGAGGAAATGGGTCGTTGGTAAAAGTGACGTTTGGCCCGATGAATACGTTGTCTTCTATTCGCACCCCATCCCAAAGCTGCACACCGCTTTTGATCGTGACGTTGTCGCCAATCACTACGTCGCTCTCGATCAATACCTGAGCACAAATATTGCAGTTCGCACCAATCTTGGCACCCGCAAACACCACGCAGAATTGCCAGATACGCGTACCTTCTCCAATGTCTAGTGCCTTTACATCTGATAAAGGATGAATATTTTTTACCATCTAATCACCTGTTGATTTTTGAACACATTTTTAATGGACATCGACAAATCTCGTATCAACCAGCCCTGGTTTAAACACTGAAAAATCGAACATTACTGTCCCTTCAACGTTTCCTGCCAATGTGGAGGGTATTTGGAAGAGGCAGTAAATTTGTAGTATGACGGGTAACGGTGGCTGCGCCATACGGTGTTGGGGTGAGACGGCTGCGTGTTCATATCTTTAGCGTATAGTCAAAAATTGATGTTTCGTAGTCAATGTTTAAGTGGTACGCCGGGATGCCGAAGGCTCAGGCGCACGAATAAGCCCTATCGGCAGCGGGTAAAACCAGAATTTCCGGACTTAAGTTTGATAGTCCGGAAAGTGCATTTTCTGCATCAAAATATTATCCCAAGCCAGACAGCCGGAACCTATAAGTTGATTTTTCGTAGGATGGGCACGCCGATGTTCCACGGATTTGTACCGCGTAGGCAGGCAATAATACCGTCTGCCCGCCCTACAAATTCACATTTATTGGTTATGCGACTTTCATTGGGAGTGCGCATAACCCGCGACTGGGTTGCCGTCGTTGGCAGCCTAGAAGGATGATAAATCCAGCCCGCAACAAGCTCAAGTATCCCTGAGCGCAGCACATCGGTCAATGCCAAATATTTCGTTGAACATCTGAAGGAAATTGGCGTGGGTGCACTTTGGACTCAAGCAGCGGCTGATGGTACGATGCCGTCAATCTTTTCTTAGATATCTGGCGCTTCGTCCGCATTATTGCTGCGCAACCTGCCAAATCTGCATTTTGTTGACACTGCTTTACAAGAAAGCATTCGGTGCTTCTTGATGCTGGCACGCATGGCTGCGTGGACAGCTTGAGCCAAGGTAGTTCCGAACTATTTGATGAATTATTATGAGTAAGATCTCTGTCATTATTCCTGTTTACAACGGCGAAGCTTTTATTGCGCGAGCGATAAAGAGCGCATTAAAGCAAACTGTGAAGCCATATGAAGTGATCGTGATAGATGACGGCTCTACAGATGGCACTGCTGAAGAACTCGGCGCATTTAAGGATAGGGTCACCGTCATTTCGATCCCTAACGGAGGCGTCGCAAATGCCAGAAACACGGGAATTCTTGCCAGCTCTGGCGAGTTCGTGGCATTTCTGGATGCGGATGATGTCTGGTATGAAAATAAATTAAGGCTGCAACTGGATGCGTTTGAACGCTTTCCGGAGGTTGGATTTTGTTGCTGTGACTATGTCTATCTCAACAAGAATCGAAATTCAAAATTTAATCATTTTTCGAGGTTTAAAGAAGACGAAGATATTGTCTTCGATGAACCCCTAAGAACTCCGGCGCTGGAAGCCCTGATCAAGCAGAACTTTGTGGGCACCTGTTCAAATGTAATGGTAAGACGCCGGGTTTTAGACCAGGTCGGCCTGTTCAATATCAATTACAAGCAGGCGGAAGACTATGACTTATGGCTGAGATGCGCACTGGTGACGAAATTTTTACTGCAGTCATCTGCATTGCTTGAGAAGAGTACCCATGACAACAATTTAACCAATAACTTCCTGGAAACCCTGCTTTATCATGAAAAAGTGCTGATTAATATCAGGCACGACGCAACCGCCGCCGAACAGATTTCACAAATTGATGCTAAATATCAAAGTGCGCTGGCCAAGGTACGCTACGAGATTGGCAATTTGTGTTACGAAGCAAATGATCGCCTTACAGCATTCAGGTATTTCTTTGTCGGTTTGGGGTCGTGTTTATCCGTCGATAACTTCAGGTTATTCGGGTATTTTTTTGGCAGGAAATTGCTGCGCACCATCAGCTTCGGGCTGCTAAAAAGGAAACGGGCATAGCGATTGCGCCGTTATCGAATTCATAAATGCCAAAACTGTCGATCATCATCCCCGTTTACGGTGTAGAGAACTACATCGAGCGCTGCTGTGTGTCGGTATTTGAGCAAAGCTACCAGGATTTCGAAGTAATATTTGTTAACGATTGCACGAAAGACCGGAGCGAGGAAATTGTTCATGAAGTAATTGAACGATATACCCATGCCGGTATCCATACCACGGTCATCAGGCATCCGGTGAACAAAGGAATTTCTGCTGCGCGGGAAACCGGACTGAATGCGGCCACCGGTGAATACGTTCTTTATATCGATTCTGATGATTACATCGCTCCGGATATGCTGGAGTTGCTGGTTAACCGGGCAATTGAAACATCTGCCGATATTGTTTACTGCGATTTCCATGAAGTAAAAAATGGCCGGCAGATCCACGTCAGCCAATCGTTGCAAGTGTCCGATCCGCTGTTAATCACTGCAGCGATGTTGCGCCAGGAAATAGTGTGGTGCCCCTGGAACAAGCTTTTTAGAAGGTCTATTGCGCTGGAACATGATATTCACTGGCCACCCGGTATCAATATGGGCGAGGACCTTGTGGTAATTACCCAGTTGTTTTATCACGCAAAAAAGATAGAGCATATTAACCAGCCGCTGTATTTTTATAACCGGGATAACGTCAATTCTTATTTGAATCTGTGGAATTTGGCCTCCTGCCGCCAGAATATGCAAGCCGTGACCGCCGTTAATAATTTTTTAATGCACCAGCCCGCCCATCAAATACTTTATGATGCATTGCTGCAGACCAAATTAATGGCACGATATCAGATGCTGTATGCATTTGACGACCAATTGCTGAGTATGGTGATAGACACATACCCGGACACAAACGGCAGTGTTTTCAGCTACAAAAATACGCCGTTTTACTGGAAAATTGCGCTTTATCTGGTCGTAAAAAAACAGAGCGCGCTTTCTTGGTTGGCCCTCCGTATCATTTGGAGACTTAAAAAATTACGTACGCTTGCCAGCGCATGAAAAAAACAGGTCAATAGCGCGGCGCTGCACTAAAGTTTTCTTGACTAAAATCCGATAAATGCTCCACGGCGTTTGCTTCGCATCTTTGGTAAAGCTGGTACTGAAGCGGTTGGCCGCTTGCCCAGCAAAAATTCAGTCAGGAATGCCCCTACATCACTTACACACATGACAATTACTCATATTGCCTCCCGATTATTTAAAAACTTACCCGGCATTTTTACTACTATCGCGCTTATGGCATGTAGCGGCGGGGTGTCTTCCGTAGCACAGTCCGCCGGACAAACCATCAGCACCGATACGTTGCTTACAGACGCGGTTTTTGCGCCCACCAGTTTCTGGTATACGCCGATTCCGGAAAATGCGACGTTGCATGCGAATTCGGCAGGGTTTGTGCAGGAATTTTTAAACCAGAAGAAAACTTATTACGGAACGGTAAACATTAATACCGACGCCTACTCCAGCCCGGTGTATGTGGTGGATGCCAGTGTAGCGCCGGTGAAAGTCAGCTATTGGAATTGCCAGAACAAGACCTATATCGACCCCAGCCTTGCGCAACAGTGGGAAGCTGTTCCGATTCCGGCCTACGCTGAAGCCGCCGGCGGTACCGATGCGGAAATGACCATCTATCAGCCTTCCACGGATAAGATATGGGAATTCTGGCAAGCGCGTAAAGTAAATGGGCAATGGCAGGCCTGCTGGGGCGGCGAGATGCAAAACGCGTCCAAGGGCAATGGCGTCTGGCCTAATTATTACGGCACGACGGCAACCGGTTTGCCATTTCTCGGCGGCCAGATTACCGCCGAGGAGCTGGTCCGTGGCGAGATCCGGCACGCTATCGGTATCGCGCTGGTGAATACCGAAAGCGCTAGTGTCGTGTCGTGGCCGGCCAATCGTTCAGACGGTTATAATCCATCAAATGAGCCGAACAGGATTCCCGAGGGACTGCGCTTCCGGCTGGACCCCCACGTCGATGTGGAGGCGCTCAAAATGAGCCGGGTCGGCAAGATTATCGCCAGGGCAGCACAGAAGTATGGATTCATTGTGTGGGACAAGGCCGGTGCGATCTCCATACGCGCGCAGGGCCCTAAATCATATACGGCGACTGGGGGCCAGGACCCTTATCCTGCTTTGTTCGAGGGTAAGCCCACCTACGCGATTCTGAACGGTTTGCCATGGGATCGGTTGCAGTTTATGCCGAAAGACTTTGGCAAAAATTAAGTAGACCGCCCAGTGTGCAGATTTTTTTAGCGGTGCCTGCAAAACCGGCGAAACTGATATGCGCCTGGACGCCCCGGTAAGCCGCTTTGATCCTTCCTCCGGGCCGGTTGTACTGCCATGGCTGATTTTGTTTGCCGGGCTGTGCGCAGTATATGTACCCAGCTTCGTCGGCCTGTTCAACGGGATCTGGAGCACCGACCGGCAGGCTCATGGCCCGATCATGCTGGGCGTCGCGCTATGGTTGCTTTATTTCAAGGCACGATCACTGGCCCATGCGGGTATTCGCATCGCCCCGGCGCATGCGGCAGGCTGGCCGGTGTTGATATGCGGTTTGCTGTTCTATGTGCTTGGACGCTCCCAGTCGTTTATTTTTTTCGAGGTCGCTTCCCTGATCCCGGTGCTATTGGGCGTCGTGCTCATTTTTTTTGGGCGCGACGCCGCGAAGCGCCTCTGGTTCGTTTTTTTCTTTCTGCTTTTTGTGATTCCGCTGCCCGGCTCCGTGGTCGATGCGATGACCCAGCCGATGAAAATCCTGGTCTCGTATCTGGCCGAGCATGTCCTGTACTGGCTGGGGTATCCGGTTGCGCGGGCTGGCGTTGTTATTTCGATTGGCCCCTATCAATTACTGGTTGCGGATGCCTGTGCCGGCCTCAATTCGCTGTTTACGCTGGAGGCGCTCGGCCTGCTCTACATGAATGTGGTGCGGCATGAGTCGGTATTCCGTAACGCTGCCCTTGCCCTGCTGATCATTCCCATTTCGCTGGCCTCGAATGTCACGCGCGTAATGGTGCTCAGCCTTATCACCTACCATCTTGGCGACGCTGCCGGGCGGAGCTTTCTGCACGGTTTTTCCGGTATGGCACTGTTCCTCACCGCCCTGCTGCTGATCATGGGCACTGATTCCCTGCTCCGGAAATTTACCGGGGCTCGATCAAAAAATGCGGCCATGCGTCGACTGCAAGGCAAATCAGTCGGGCACGAGACTTGATTCGGCTGCCCAGCATATCGTTGCCTGTCAGCCTGCTGATAGCCCTGCTGTCGGTCGGCGCCGCTGTGGGCGCGGTATTGGCGACACCCAGGATCATGGCGGTGGCCAGTCCGCCCAGCCTGGATGAAACCATTCCGCGCCAGTTCGGCGACTGGAAAGAGAAATCCAGCCCTTATGTTCAGGTTGCGCTCGCAACGGGCGACGAGCCGAATATGGAGCAACCTTACGATCAGATTTTGATGCGCACTTATGTGAACAGCAAAGGCCAGACGGTGATGCTCGCGCTCGCCTGGGGCAGGCAACAACAGGATGTAAAGGTGCACCGGCCCGACCTCTGCTACCTAGTGCAGGGTTATAAAATTGCCAGCCTGGAAAGCACTGCTTTCGCCGCCAAGGCCGGCACCGGCGATCCGGTCTACGGCAAGCACATGCTGGCCACCAGCAATAGCGGTGACGAAGCAGTCAGTTATTGGATACGCGTCGGCAATCTTTATAGCGACGACCCACTCGCCGCCCGTTTCTACATATTCAGGGAAGGCCTCGCAGGCCGCGTTCCAGATGGCATCCTCGTGCGTGCTTCACAGCGGGTTAACGATGCGCAGGACGCGCAACAGGCATGGCCGCTGCTGGATAGTTTTCTGATGGAACTGGCCTCGGTCGTGCCGGCCCCATCGCGTGATCTGATGATACGATAATTGGCAAGTCATCGTCCCTGACGATAAACATATCCCTTGCAGGCCCGGCGAAAAAGTCAATCGCTGCGGCCCCGGAAACGCCCCGGGCCTGACGCATAAGCGTAGCCCTGTAATTCAGAGGCCATTTTTACGTGTTATATTATCCAATGATCAGTACTAATGAGGCCCCTATGAAAATCGCAATCGCAGGTACGGGCTATGTCGGCCTTTCCATGGCTGTTCTGCTGGCTCAGCGCAACGAAGTTGTGGCATTGGATATATTGGCTGAAAAGGTAGATCTGCTGAACCGCAAGCGCTCCCCGATTGCCGACCCCGAGATTGAGGATTATCTGAAAAACCGGCCGCTGAACTTGCGTGCCACGATCGACAAAAACGATGCCTACGCCCGGGCGGATTTCGTCATCATCGCGACGCCGACCGACTATGACCCCGAAACCAATTATTTCAACACCAGGTCGGTTGAGGCCGTTATCAGGGATGTGATGGCGGTCGCGCCGCAAGCGGTAATGGTGATCAAATCCACCGTGCCGGTGGGGTACACCGCGTCCGTTCGGCAGAAATTCCGGTGCGACAATCTGATCTTCTCACCCGAATTCCTGCGCGAAGGCAGAGCGCTGCACGATAATCTGTATCCTTCCCGTATTGTGGTTGGTGAGCGTTCGGAGCGTGCGCGGATTTTTGCCAGCCTGTTGCAACAGGGCTCGCTCAAACCGGACGTTGATATCCTGCTGACTGACAGCTCCGAGGCCGAGGCGATCAAACTTTTTGCCAACACCTATCTCGCGATGCGCGTCGCTTATTTCAACGAGCTGGACACCTACGCGGCAACCCACGACCTGGATACCCGGCAGATTATCGACGGCGTCGGCCTGGACCCGCGCATCGGCACCCATTACAACAATCCGTCTTTTGGATACGGCGGCTATTGTCTGCCCAAGGACACCAAGCAGCTGCTGGCCAACTACAACGAGGTCCCACAAAATCTGATCAATGCGATCGTTCAATCCAACAGCACCCGCAAGGATTTTATTGCAGACAGCATCATCAGGCGCAATCCGAAAGTGGTCGGGATTTTCCGGCTCATCATGAAGAGCGGCTCGGATAATTTCCGCGCCTCCAGCATTCAGGGGATCATGAAACGCATCAAGGCCAAGGGCATTGAAGTCATCGTTTATGAGCCTGAACTGCATGAGCCCGAGTTTTTCAAATCACAGGTGTACTCGGACTTGAACGCATTCAAGCAGAAAGCCGACGTGATCGTTTCCAATCGCATGAACAAGGAACTGGCGGACGTCAGCGATAAGGTTTTCACTCGCGATCTTTTCGGCAGCGATTGATCCTCTCAAGCGGGACCGTTGCGCTGCAAAAAGCAGAACTGGTAGCATCAGTTTCACTACTGGAAGATCACCAGAGTAAAGATATTTTCAGCAACTGAGGAAGTAATTTAATAATGAATAAAATAAAAGGAATGATACTCGCCGCGGGCCAAGGCACGCGCGTGCGCCCGCTGACCAAGGATTTGCCGAAACCGATGATTCCCATACTGGGGAAGCCCGTGATGGAATACCTGGTGGAACATCTGGCCCGCTATGGCATCACTGAAATCATGGTCAATGTGGCGCACAAGCACTACAAGATCGAAAACTATTTCGGCAATGGCCAGCGCTGGGGCGTGAATATTGGCTACTCCTATGAAGGCGTGCGCGAATACGGTGAGGTCACGCCGAAATCATTGGGGTCGGCCGGAGGGATGCGCAAGATTCAGGACTTCGGCGGATTTTTCGATCGGACAACTCTCGTGATATGCGGTGATGCGCTCATCGATCTCGACATCGGTACCGCTGTGGCCGAGCATAAAATGAATAAAGCCATGGTGAGCGTGATCACGCTGGAAGTGCCTATCAAGCAAGTCAGCAGCTATGGCGTGGTGGAAGTCGCCAAAGATGGGCGGGTGATTTCTTTTCAGGAAAAACCCAGCCCGGAGGAAGCTCGCTCCAACCTGGCCAGCACTGGTATATATTTATTTGAGCCGGAAGCGATTGAGCTGATACCGCCCGGCAAGGTGTTCGATATCGGCAGCCAGCTGTTCCCGATGCTGGCGGAGCGCGGCCTGCCGTTTTATGCGCAGAAGCGATTTTTCAACTGGATTGATATAGGCCATATTTCGGACTACTGGGAAGTATTGCAGCGCGTGTTGCGCGGCGAGATGGCGCATATGGATATGCCCGGCACAGAAGTTCGTCCCGGAGTGTGGGTCGGGCTGAACACACGCATAGACTGGGATCATGTGAATATTCATGGGCCGGTGTATATCGATTCGGGCGTATGCGTCGAAGCTGGCGCAGAAATTATCGGGCCGGCCTGGATCTCACGCGGATCACATATCTGCAGGAACGCCAAGGTCATCCGCAGCGTGCTGTTTGATTACACACGGATCAGCGAAGGCATGACTTTCGAGAACTCGATCGTGTCCCCCGACTATTGTGTGGCGCACAGCAGCGGCGAGACTTACTATCTGGGCGATGAGCGTTCGCAGCAGCGCTGGGGGGACGCCAGGGGGCGGTAATGGATAATTACTGCGCTGAGGTAATTACCTGGTGGCGGAGTTCTGAAGTATTAATGATTTTATCCAGAGATTCGCTCAGCTATCCAAATTGCGTTGGCCGAGCTTTGGCTAACGCTCTGTTCGAGTTCGCCGCCATGGCGCCCGGCACTGTGGTGCGCTCTAACAATCTGCTGTTTACCACGTATCGTTTTCCTCAACCCGTGGCCCGCTCGCCGCGTTATCTGCTCATGCCGACCTGACGTCACTCCGCAAATTCTTCCGCTGAGCCCATACCGCACTGAGCTGCGGTGGCGCTACGGACCAAAGCCGAAACGTCTTTCTAAGCACTGTCGCGTCTAAACACCACCCTTATTCCGCGAGCCATCCGACCACCCTAATGGTTAACGTGCACCGACGTACCGAATATCAATTCGTTAGCTCACGTACGAATCAGTCCCACGACCGGGCAGGAACTGGAAAAATTGTGCGCTTTATTGAAACGGAAGGCCTGATGGGAGCCTAGGAGCGCTCGTTTTCGGTTGAACCAAGTTAGTGCAGGCGTCCGGCGTAGCGCACAAATTGCGCGCATGAATCCCTTTCGCACCCACCACTATAGCGTAGCGTTGCTAAAAAAAAGTCCTGCATACAAGCGCTAGCAAAAAACACCGTAAGCTGGCACGGGCCTTGCTGAATAAACTGTGCATACCGTTTGCGGCACATCATTTCAGGAGCCATGCCATGCCATTTTCACCTTCCTCTCAACTGAAAAAATACTTGGTCGGGAGCTCATTATTGCTGGCCAGCCTCGCGCCGCTGGGTGCCGATGCGGCAACTGCAGTCAAGATCGGCGCGACCATGTGGGTCGGCTATGGGCCGTTTTTTGTTGCGGAATCCAAAAATTTCTACAAGAAACATGACCTCAAAGTCACGTTGCAAATATTTTCGGACCCGGCGCTGATCCCGACCGCGATGGCCAGCGCATCGGTGGATGGCGGCCTGCTGACTTACGACCAGGTGATCGGCACTGTGGCCAAGGGCATGGCGCACAAGGTAGTGATGCCGGTGGATTACTCCAGCGGCGGCGATGCGATTATCGCGACCAGGGCGATTACCAAAATCAGCGATTTCAAGGGTAAAAAAATCGGCTTCAATCCGCTCTCACCCTCCGATTTTCTGCTGTCCTACGCAATGTCGAAAAATGGCCTGACCGAAAAAGACATTGAAGTGGTACCGATGAGCCCGGAAGGCGTACCGGCTGCAATGGCTTCGGACGGCATACCGATCGGGGTCACGTATGAGCCCAGCCTGTCGCAAGTGCTCAGCCAGGAAGGCGGCAAAAAATTCCATGTGGTTTTTTCATCGAAAAATGCGCCGGGCCTGATCGCCGACGTGCTGGTATTCGACGACAAATATATCAAGGCCCATCCCAAGGAAATCAAAGGCATCATGCAAGCCTATACGGAAGCGCTGGCGTACATGAAAACCCACGCCGACGAGTCGAATAAAATCATCGGCAAGGCCATGGGCGTGTCGGCCAGGGAGGCTAAAGAACAATTGCTCGGCGTGTACAACATACCGGTGAAAGAAATGCCCAAGGCTTTCATGAAATCACCGGACACCACTTCCTACTACACCAGTGGAGAGGTCATCGGCAATATCCTCAAGAACAAGGGCCAGATCAGCACAATACCGCCCACCGAATCGACGCTGGACGATCAGTTCGTCAAACTGCTGGCCAAATAAATTGCTGCGCGCCAAACCACAGCTGACCGAAAACCGGGTGATGCGTGCCAGCATCTTTCGCCGCGCCGATGGCCTGGTGCCGAATACGGCCGCGCTGGCCTACACACTCGCGGCGTATATCGGCGGCCTGGTCCTGCTGCTGGTTGCGTCATGGCCGGGCCAGTTGATCGGCACGCTGCTGCTGGCGCATGCCCTGATCGTATCCAGTTACCTGTTGCATGAATTTGCCCATCATTCCATCTTCGCCGCGGGCGCAACCAACGCCCGCTGGGGCACGCTGATGACCTGGATCAACGGATCGTGCTACGCCAGTTTTGCCGATTTGCGGCGCAAGCATGTGCGCCATCATGTCGACCGTGCCGATGTTATCACATTCGATTTCAAGCATTTTCTGCGCGGTTCGCCGCGCGCGTTGCGCAATCTGGTGCTGGCGCTGGAGTGGGCATACGTACCTGCGGTCGAGCTGATCATGCATGCCTACGTCATCGCGCTGCCCTTCCTGGCGCCGCAAAAAAAATATCTGCGGATGCGCGTGTTGACTGTCGTGGCCTTGCGGCTGTCGGCTTTCGCGCTGCTGGGCTGGTACGCGCCCGCTGCGCTGCTCGGTTACGCAGTTGCCTACCTGATCATGCTGCAGGTGCTGCGCTTCGCCGACGCCTATCAGCACACTTATGACACGTTCGCGTTGCTGCAGGATGGAGACATCCCGGACAATAAATTGCGCGACCGCGAATACGAACAACGCAACACGTATTCCAACGTAGTGTCGCTGTCCCATCCGCTGCTGAACCTGCTGCTGCTCAACTTCTCTTACCACAACGCCCACCATGAACGCCCGGTCGAACCCTGGTATCGGTTGCCGCAATTGCACCGCAAACTTTTTCCCGCCGAATCACAGCACGTGTTGCCGATGAGCCAGTTGCTGGCGGTGCATCATCACTATCGAGTCAGCCGCGTGCTGGGCGATGATTACGGCGAAGTCACACGAACCGCCGCCGGCCATCTGGACGCCAGCAAATTTTACGGCGCCGTGGGCGTGTCATTTTTAACTTCAGTTTAATCCGCAGTTGCCGATATTCTGCTTACCCCAGTATATTCCGGTATAGCCACCGCCCGATTCCACAAAGCTGGCGTACCGGAAAACTACTTTCCCCGCGTAAAGAGTTTATGCCGCAACGAAAAACCTGCGGGAACCACGAAAGCGCAACGGAGAACACATTTGAAAAGCACTGATACCGCCCTGCTGATTATCGACATGCAGCGCGACTTTCTTGATCCGCGCGGCTATGCTGCCGCCGCCCGGCTGAATGTGCTTTCGCTGCGCCAGGCCATACCCGCGGTCGCCGCGCTGCTGCAGGCCGCCCGGCTGCATCGCATGCTGGTTATTTTCACCCGCGAAGGGCATCTGCCGGACCTGTCCGATTGCCATCGCAGTAAGCTGGCGCGCAGCCGCGCAGCCGGGGCAGAGATCGGCAGCACGGGGCCGCTGGGCCGGTTGCTGGTACGCGGCGAACCCGGCCACGACATTATTGACCGGCTGGCTCCGCTGCCGGGCGAGCCGGTGATAGACAAACCCGGGTATGGCGCCTTTCATCGTACCGATCTGGAGCAGCAATTGCAGACCCGCGGCATACGCAACCTGATTCTTACTGGGGTCACCACCGAAGTGTGCGTGCACTCCACGCTGAGGGAAGGCGTCGACCGCGGCTATAACTGTGTGCTGGTGGCAGACGCCTGCGCTTCGGCCTATCCGCATCTGCATCAGGCCGCACTGGAAATGGCCACCGTGGAAGGCGGAATATTCGGCCGCGTGCTGCATAGCCGTTTGGTGATGGCGATACTGGAGACGGCTCAGCTATGGTGAGCCAGTATTACCGGATAGGCCTGCCATGACTCAGGTGTTGCGCCTGTGGCCGTTGCTGACCGCCACCCATCGCTATGATAAATCGCTCTCCACGCGCAACCGTGGCCAGGGGCGCATTATCGAAGCGCCCATCCTGGCCTACCTGATCGAGACCCGCCAGGGCCGTATTCTGTACGACACCGGCTGCGATTACAGCAAGATTGCCGACCCGGCCAGACAGCGGCAATACTACGACCTCGATACCTTTGCGTTCGGCCCGCCCGAGATGCTGGAGGAGCAGCGTTTACCTCATCATCTGGCGCGGCTGGGGCTTACTCCGGCGGATGTAGATGTGGTGTTCATCGGCCATCTGCATTTCGACCATGCCGGCGGATTATGCGATGTATGTGGTGCCGAGGTGCACGTGCAGCGCGATGAAATGCAGGCAGCAAAAACGGGCGTTGACGCCGCTTACTTCGCCGATGACTACAGCGGCAATTACAACTGGAAAATCATGCAGGGTGAATATGATCTGCTGCCCGGCGTGCGCGCACTGGCGACACCCGGCCATACCGCCGCCCATATGTCGCTATGGATTGAACTGCCGCAGGGCCGACCGATCATACTGGCCGGCGACGCGGCCGACCTGAACGAAAATATAGAACAGGAAATCGCGCCCGGCCTGTGCTGGCAGGAACGCGAAGACCTGGCACTGGCCAGCATTCGCAAGTTGAAGAAAATCGCGCATGAAGAGCAGGCCGATCTCTGGCCCAACCACGACATCGAATTTTTTCGCACGCTGCGCCGGTTTCCTGAATTCCACTCCTGAATTCCATTCCGAAATTCAGTACCGCAGCAGCATCCGGTTCCAATCAATAAAACTATTTACCGGGCAAGCTGGCGAGATAAGCTTTCCATCCGCCGAAATGCGTAATATCCAGCGCATCTTTTACCGCATACTGCTCGCACACAAAACCCTGCACCTGTTCGCCGCCGGCCAGCGTCATCGTGCCGATTCCGAGCGGCGCAGGTATGCCCGCGACGAACGAACCGAACTCCCGCGCTGGCATCTCCCATACTTCCACTTCAATCACATGTCCGTCTTCGTCCGGCGCAACTCGCACCATGCCGGGCCGATACGGCGGGCCACCCGGCAACGCATACAGCCGGTAATCCGCTGAACTGCTGGTGCGCATCACCAGATGCGCGCCGCGGCTGGTTAGCTGGTGATTCAACGGCAGCCCGGCCAGATGCGCACCGCATACCGCAACGCGTACGCGTCCGGGCGCAGCGCCGGTCTGCCCAACGCCGGTGGGCGCAACCATACTTTGCGGCGCCTCCAGCCGGGCGGCCAGATGCAGCAGCGGAATATCCTGGTGGGCCGGTGCGGACAGCGTAATGCCGAACGGCAGGCCGCTGGGCAGAAAACCCGCGGGTACGGCGATCGCGGCGTAATCCAGCAGGTTCATGAAGTTGGTGTAATAGCCCAGGTTCGCATTCAGGCGCAACGGGTCGGCCAGCATTTCGTCAATGCGGTATATCGTGCCGGCGGTGGGCGTGACCAGGCAATCGATGTCTGCCCACACCCGGTCGGTTTGCCGGCGTAACGCCTGCAATTGATACATACCGCGGTAGGCATCGGTTGCCGAAAATGCGGCGGCGCCGGAAATAATGTCGCGCACCACCGGATTGATGACCGCCGCCTGCGCATCGAAGAATTCGCGGATGGCCGCGTGCCGTTCGGCCACCCACGGCCCCTCGTACAGCAAACGCGCAGCCTGCAGAAACGGCGCGAAATCGATTTCCACCGCGCTGCCGCCGAGCTGTTCCAGGCGCCGGCAACTGTGCTGAAACAACTGCGCCGCATCCTGATTGCCGAAGAACTGCAGTTGCCCGGGCTGCGGCACGCCGAAGCGGAAATGTTGCGCCTGGCCGAAATCCAGACCATACGCGAGCGCCGGGCGCGAGTATGGATCTTCGTCGTCCGATGCGGCCGTCAGCGCGAGCACCGCGGCCGCATCGACGGTATTCAGCGCGAAGATTGACACGCAGTCGAGCGAGCGGCAGGCCGGCACCACTCCGCGCGTGGACAGCCAGCCGCGCGTCGGTTTGAGCCCGACCAGATTATTGAACGCGGCCGGCACGCGGCCCGAGCCGGCAGTATCCGTGCCCAGGCTGAAGCTGGCCTGGCCCAGCGCCACCGCAACCGCCGAACCCGCGCTGGAGCCGCCGGAAATATATTCCGGATCGATCGCATTGCGGCATGCGCCATACGGCGTGCGGGTGCCGTTCAGCCCGGTGGCGAACTGGTCGAGATTGGTTTTGCCGAGGGGAATCGCGCCGGCGTCAATCAGCCGCTGCACCACCGCCGCATGGCGCTGCGGCAGGTAGGCGAATTCCGCACAGCCGGCCGTGGTCGGCAGGCCGGCCACATCGATGTTGTCCTTGACCGCGAACGGTATGCCGTACAGCGGCAGCGCGGCTGGATCGCGCCCAGTCAGCGCAGCGGCATATTGCTGCAATTGCTGCGGCGGCACGCGGCTGATCCATGCGTGATGAGGATCGTCGCCTATGCGCCGGTTGATCTCCTGCAGCACATCAAGCGGGGCCAGTGTGCGCTGCAGATAATGCTGCCGCAACGTGGCTATATCCAGTTGAAGTTCGGGCAAGTTTTCACTCATCGCATTTAATCACCACAAGTTGCTGCCCCGCGGCAACCTGGCCGCCGACGCGGCAGAGAATATGCTGTACGGTACCGGCGCACGGTGCCGCCACCGGGATCTCCATCTTCATCGATTCGACGATCACCAGTGCATCGCCCGCGCTGACCCGGCTGCCGACCTCGACCGGGATATTCCACACATTGCCGGCCACATGCGCGGCGACTGCGCGACAGCCCGGCGGCACATCCAGCTCACCATCCGGCACCGCCGCCGCGCTGTCATCCTGCGCATAATCGGCCTGGCCGCTGGCTTTCCATTGTTCCCGCTCCTCGGCAAATGCGCCGCGTTGCTTGCCGCGAAATTCGGCGATCTGCCGTTCGTTATCGACCAGAAACTGGTTGTAATTTTTCAGGCTGAAGGTCTGTTCCTCGACCTTCAATTTAAAGCGGCCGGCAATAAAATCCACGCGCATTTTCGTGAGCTCCTGCTCGCTCACCGGATAGAAACGGATCTGGTCGAAGAAGCGCAGCAGCCACGGCTGGCCATCGGTGAAATCGGCGGTCTGCCGGTAACGATTCCACATCTGCACGGTGCGCCCGACGAACTGGTAGCCGCCCGGACCTTCCATGCCATACACGCACATATACGCGCCGCCGATGCCGACCGCGTTCTCCGGCGTCCAGGTGCGCGCTGGGTTATATTTGGTGGTGACCAGGCGATGGCGCGGATCCAGCGGCGTGGCCACCGGCGCGCCCAGATAGACATCGCCGAGGCCGAGCACCAGATAGCTGGCCGCGTAAACAATGCGCTTCACTTCCTCGACATCGTCGAGGCCGTTGATGCGCCGGATGAACTCGATATTGCTCGGGCACCACGGCGCATCCTTGCGCACCGACTGCATATACTTCTGGATGGCCAGCCGGGTCGACGGATCGTCCCAGCACAGCGGCAGATGCACGATGCGCGTCGGCACTTCCATGTCTTCAATCGCGGGCAGTTTCCGCTCGGCGGCGATCAGCACAGACATCAGCGACTCCAGCGGCAGCACGCGGCTATCGTAATGCAGCTGCAGCGAGCGGATGCCCGGCGTCAGGTCAACGATGCCGTCAACCGGATGGGCCTGCAGCCAGCTCATCAGCGCGTGTACGCGGAAGCGCAGATTGATATCCAGCACCAGCGCGCCGTATTCGACCAGCAGATATTTGTCGCCGGCGACGCGATAGCAGACCGCGGGGTGCTGTTCGGTTTGCGCCGTCGCATGATAAATTGCCGGCTCTACCGGCACGTTGCGCTCTGGTGAAACCCGTGGCCGTCGCGGCGCGCGCAGTGTATGGATGGCCTGTTCCTGCTGCATTTCCAGCGCGACCGCTTCGTCCATGCTGAGCGGGCGGAAACGTACTTTGTTGCCGGGCCGCAGCTGGCCGACTTTCCATAGCTCGGCCGCGACAATGGTTACCGGGCAGACGAAGCCGCCCAGGCTGGGGCCGTCCGGCCCGAGAATCACCGGCATGTCGCCGGTAAAATCCACCGCGCCGATCGCGTAGGCGTTGTCATGAATATTCGATGGGTGCAGCCCCGCCTCGCCCCCGTCTGGCCGCGCCCATTGCGGCCGCGGCCCGATCAGCCGCACGCCGGTGCGGCTGGAGTTGTAATGCACTTCCCATGACGAGGCGAAAAAAGTTTCGATGTCGGCTACGGTGAAAAAATCCGGCGCGCCGTGCGGACCATACAGCACGCCGATTTCCCAATGGCCGGTGTAATCCGGTATCAGCGCGCGCGGCAGGCTTTTCGGTTTGGCCACAACGGCGTTGCCCTGCAGATGCAGCACATCGCCATTGCGCAGCGTGCGTCCGCCGTGTCCGCCGAACTGGCCGAGCGTGAACGTGGCTTTGCTGCCGAGGTAATCCGGCACGGCGAAACCGCCCGCGACGGCCAGATAACTACGGCAGCCTTCGCCCTGCACCGCGCCCATCTGCAGCGTGCTGCCGGCCTTGATCGCATGGCTCTGCCAGAACGCCAGCGGTGCGCCGTCCAGGTGCGCCAGCATCGGCGCGCCGCTCAGCGCGATCACGGTGTCCGTGTTGAAACGCAGCGTCGGGCCGGACACGGTCAGCTCCAGCGCGGCGGCGTGCACGGAATTGTTCAGCAGCTGGTTGGCGAGGCGGAAAGCCAGCGCATCCATCGGGCCGGACGGCGGCACGCCGACGTTCCAGTAGCCGACGCGGCCGGGATAATCCTGCACCGTGGTCTGCACGCCCGGCTCCAGCACATCCACCGTCAGCAGACGATAGCCGAAGGTATTCAGATAGCGCGTGGTTTGCCGCCCTTCGGCGAACACCGGGTCGACGATGATCTGGCGCAGATAGTCCAGATTGGTCTCGATGCCGGCCACATGAATTCGCGCCAGCGCGCCGCGCATATTTTTCAGTGCGCCGGTGCGGGTCTCGGCCTTGACGATAATCTTGGCGATCATCGGATCGTAGTAAGGCGGGATTTCGCTGCCGCGTTCCACCCAGGTTTCCACCCGCGCCGCGACGCCGAATTCCACCTCGGTCAGCACCCCGCTGGAGGGCTGGAAATTTTTATTCGGGTCTTCCGCATACAAACGCACCTGGATCGAAACGCCGCGAGGCTGTACCTGCGTCGGCAGCGGCGGCAGCTCGCCGGCCGCCTGCAAGATCATCCATTCGACCAGATCCACGCCGGTGACTTCCTCGGTCACGCCGTGCTCAACCTGTAAGCGGGTATTCACTTCCAGGAAATAGAATTGCTCGCTCAACGCATCGAACACAAATTCCACTGTGCCGGCCGACCGGTACTGCACCGCTTTGCCCAGACTGACCGCGGTCGCCAGCAGGCGCTGGCGCTGCTCCTCAGTCAGTCCCGGCGCCGGCGTTTCTTCGATCACTTTCTGGTTGCGGCGCTGCACCGAGCAGTCGCGTTCGCCCAGCGCCAGCACGCCGCCTTTGCCGTCGCCGAACAGCTGCACCTCGATGTGGCGCGCCTGCTCCACATACTTCTCGAGGTAGATGCCGGCATCCTTGAAGTTGGCGCTCGCTAACCGCTGCACCGACAGGAACGCTTCCGCCAGCTCGGCGGCGCTCCAGCACAAGCGCATGCCGATGCCGCCGCCGCCTGCGGTGCTTTTTATCATCACCGGATAACCGATGCGCGCGGCTTCGGCGGCGGCCTGCGCGGCGTCGGCCAGCAGGCCGCTGCCCGGCAGCAACGGCACGCCATTCTGCTCGGCGATCGCGCGCGCGGTATGCTTCAGCCCAAAACGCCGCATCTGATCCGGCGTGGGCCCGATGAACACGATGCCGGCCGCGGCGCAGTCTTCGGCGAAGCCGGCGTTTTCGGACAGGAATCCGTAACCGGGATGGATCGCCTGCGCGCCGATGCTATGCGCCGCGGCCAGGATCGCGTCGCCGCGCAGATAGCTCTCCGCGGCGGGGGCGGCGCCGATGCACACCGCCTCGTCGGCCTGCGCCACATGCAGCGAATGGATATCCGCCGCCGAATATACCGCCACCGTGCGGATGCCCATACGCTTCAGCGTACGGATGATGCGACAGGCGATCGCGCCGCGGTTGGCTATCAGTACTTTGCTAAACATCGCATCCTCGAAACTGCGGGTCGTCCCGCTGTTATTGATCGCGGCCGGTCGTCCAGCCACGGGCTAATCGCTAGTTGCGTCCCAGATCAGCAGGCGCACCGGCGTCGGATTGTAGGCATTGCACGGATTATTCAACTGCGGGCAGTTCGAAATCAGCACGCAGACATCCATCTCCGCGCGCATTTCGACATATTTACCCGGCGCCGAAATGCCGTCGGCGAAGGTCAGTTCACCGTCCGGGCTGACCGGCACATTCATGAAAAAATTGACGTTGCTGACCAGGTCGCGCTTGTCCAGACCGCAATCGCAATGGCCCAGCGCATGCAGAAAACTGTCGCGGCAACTGTGCATGTATTTCCTGTCCGCGGCATAGCGCACGCTGTTGCTTTCCGCGGCACACGCACCACCCAGCGTGTCGTGCCGGCCGCAGGTATCGGCGACGATGGCCATCAGCACATTGCCCTCGCTGGACAGCAGCTGGGTGCCGGCGCTCAGGTACAGATTGCCTTGGGCGCGTATCGTATCCGCCGCGCTGTAACGCTCGGCCGGGTCGCGCGCGTTATAGAACAGCGTATCGACTGCCTGATTACCTTCGATGTCGAGGATGCGGAAAATCTGGCCGCGTCTCACCTCGTGCAGCCACGCCTCGCCGGCCGGTAGCACATGGTCGTATGACGCCTGCTCCGCCGCAAGTCTGCTTTCGATAATAGCCATGCTTTCTCCTCAGCGAAACAGCAGCTCGGTGTTAAAAAAGCCGCGCACATTTTCCGGCCGGAAATTGCGGCAGTAATCGCGCTGGTCGGGCGTGCCGCTGTGCCACGCGCTGAGCCTGACCGGCCTCGGCCGATAATGCGGATCGGGATCGAGCGGGTGCTGAGCGGCGGCCAGCACCACCAGCACATTCATCTCGAAACGCAGCTCGACAAAATCGCCGGCGGCGGAATGGTCCGGGTGAAAATGCAGCGCGCCATTTTCGTCCGCGCTGACCTTGCTGAAAAAATTCACGTTGGGGACGATGTCGCGCTTGCCCATGCCCCATTTGCCCAGCTCCACGATGAAGCTGTCGCGCGCGTTGCGGTGCATCGCATTGCGGTGCGTCTGGTAATTCGCCGTGCCGTATTTCTGCTGCACCAGCGCTGCGTTGCTGATGCCGCACAGCGTGTCGTGCCAGCCGCAGCGATCCTCGATAACCGAAGCCAGCACCCGCCCCATATCGGAATAGCACACAAAACCTTTGGTCAGGTACGCAGTGTGCTGCGCTTTCAACGTGTCCGCCATGTTGTAGCGTTCGAGTTTTTCCTCGACGTTATAAAACAGCGCCGACACGTTGCCGCCGCCTTCGATATCGGTGAGGCGCAACGCACTGCCGCGCTTCATTACAAAGGACGTGTGCATGCCGCCGGGCACCACCTCTTCCCATAAAACGTCGGTCGATAATTCATTATCTGCTGCGTTCATGACGGCTCCTTTGGGATCATTTCCAGCCTCGGCCTGACGGGTAAAACGCTGCAGCAGATCGCGGTCGGTGTGCATGCCGGAAGTCTCGCGGATACGCGCCAGGATCTGCTTTTTGAGCTGCAAAAATTCCGCGGTCAATTTCATGTCCTGGTTGCGCTCGGCCGGTAGCGGCACGTCATATATGCTGTCGATGCGGCCCGGCCGCGGCGCCATCAGCACCACGCGCTGACCCAGGTATATTGCTTCCTCGACATCGTGCGTAACAAACACAATGGTGGTTTTTTCCAGTTTTGAAACGTGCAGAATCAGATCGTGCATCACCTCGCGCGTCTGTGCATCCAGCGCGCCGAACGGTTCATCCATCAGCAGAATCTGCGGCCGCGGCAACAGTGCGCGCGCGATTGCGACCCGTTGCTGCATGCCGCCGGAAAGCTGGTTAGGATAAGCATCTGCGGCGTGCGTCAGCCCCATCAGTTCCAGCAATGCATCGGCGCGGCCGGAAGCCGCTTCCACATCGGCCGAGGTGATGTTCTGCCGTTTCACCTGCAGCCGGCGCGTGAACTTGATGTTACCCATCACCGACAGCCACGGATACAGGCTGTAATGCTGGAATACCATCGCGCGATCAACGCCCGGCGCGTTGATCGCCTCGCCATCCACCTTGATCGCGCCGGAAGTCAGCGTTTCCAGCCCGGCGATGCAGCGCAGCAGTGTGGATTTGCCGCAGCCGGACGCGCCGACGAAAGTAACAAATTCGTTATTCGCCACCGCCAGATTCGCGCCCTGCAGCGCGACCACTTTATTTTTTCCGTCATCGAAAATCCTGCCGGCATTTTCGATGCTGATTTTGCTCGCCGTCGCCATCTATACGCCTTTGCTCTTATATAGCCACGGGAAATTTTTGCGATGCACCAGCCGGAACAGCTGGTCGATCACCAGCCCGATAATGCCGATCAGTATGATCCCGGCGAATATCTTGTCGGTCTGCAGAAAGCGCTGCGCCTTGAGGATGGCATAGCCCAGCCCGGAATTCGCCGCGACCAGTTCGGCCACCACCAGATAAGTCCAGGCCCAGCCCATGGTCACGCGCAAGGTGTCCAGCAGCGCCGGCTTGGCCGACTGGAAAATCACCAGCGACACGATCTCCCTGCGTGTTGCGCCCATCGTCTGCGCGGCCTCGATCTGCGTGATCGGCACGCGCCTGACATCTTCCGCCACCATCAGTATCATCTGGAAAAACGTGCCGATGAATATGACCGCGATCTTGGAACCCTCGTCGATGCCGACCCATAACATCACCAGCGGAATGAACGCCACCGCCGGCATATAACGGATGAAATCCGTCAGCGGCTCGAGCAGCGCCTGCACCGGCCGGTAAGTGCCTATCATCAGGCCCAGCGGCACCGCCAGCACCATCGACAGGGTAAACCCGGCCACCACGCGATAGGTGCTGATCCACATGTCTTCCACCAGATCGTCCTCGTTGAACCAGGTATACACACGCTTCAGCACATCCATCGGGCTGGGCATGAATACCTTGTTCATCAGTCCGCTGCCGGACAGCCACCACCAAGCCGCCAGCGGCAGCAGCATGCCGACGACCGCAAACAGCAAATAGGTGCGACGGTTGAGCTGGCCGCGAATCTGCCACCAGCCCCGCCATACCGTGATGGCTGCGTCGGCACGGCGGCCGTGTTGTGGGTTCGACATTCAGGCTCCTATTTTTTCGCGGCTTCCCTGACCAGCGACGAATCCAGCGCGGCGGTAAAATCGACGCTGCCTTCCATCAGCTTGTTGGCCAGCAGAAACTTCGCGATACCGGGCGCAACACCGAGCAGCGACACGGGATCGCCGGGCGGGCCGAACGCCTGCAGATTGGCCGGGGCGTCGAAGAATTTGGTGCCGGCCAGCAGGACTTTGTATTCCTCCGGTGGCATGCTCACCACTTTGGACATGATCCTGGCCGCCTCCGCTGGATTCTCGCGCAGGAACTTCTCGGTGTCGAACCAGGCCTGCACCATGCCGAGGAAATCCTTGCGGTGGGCGGCCAGCGATTTCTGCTGCGCCACCAGCAGGTCGGGTATCAGCCCGGGAATTTCCTTTGAGGTGAACAGCGCATGGCCCTTGCCGCTGCTCTGGATTTTGTTGATCCACGGATTCCATAATGCCGCGGCATCCACGCGTCCGCCGAGGAATGCGGCGGCGGCATCTCCGGCCGACAGATTCACTATTTTTACATCCTTCAGCGTCATGCCGTTTTTCTGCAGCGCCATCAGCAGCACAAAATGCGACACGCTGAATTCTTCCAGCGCGACTTTTTTGCCCTTGAGATCCTTGATGCTTTTGATTTTCGGCCCGGCCATGACGGCATCGTTGCCGGCCGAATTATCGTTCACCAGGATGACCTTGAGCGGCAGGCCCTTGGCCAGCGGCGCCATGCTGTCGCTCCAGGTTTGCGAGTTGGCGTCCAGCTGGCCGGCATTCAGCGCCGAAACGGAATCCATGTAATTCGCGAACCACACCAGCTTGACATCCGCGCCGTATTTTTTGAAGTAGCCCTGCTGCTCGGCGACATACCAGGCCACCCAGCCCGGCCAATCGCTTACGCCGACCTTGATTTCGGCCATGGCGGCCTGCGGCAGTGCGCCGAGACTCAGGGTGAGTACAGCCAGGGAATGCCACACTAAACGTTTTACCGACATGATGAGTCTCCTGAAGTGATTGAGCGCAGAGGGCGCCAAAATTATTGGCTACACCTCCCGGGCTTTTATCCCTCCGTGGAGCCTCATCATCGATGAAGCCGAAAACTCTCGGACCAGACACTTCTGAACGCAAAGCCGGAACCCTAGTTTTCATCAAGTAACTGATCGCTGCCGGTCAGTACCCTCGTGAATGACTTATGCAGAAAGCGTGCCATCGACAGCGAGCTTAAGTCAGCAAGCGCCAGGCGGGGGGTATAAATAATGGGGCGTTATACAGGCTCCATTACGGTGCATAGTTTTGAAGTCTCGCCCCAGAATGAAGCATATTTTTTTAGCAGGGATTACACTAAAACCTGTCTGAAAAAATGACCGCTCACCCTCAGTAAATTAGCCGCACACTGGGTGCCCCCAGCAGGCTGCGCAGATCCTGCAGCAGCTCGTCCGGCAAGGACAGGTTCCACGCCTCGCCCAGTCGTAATTGCGCGCTGGCGCTGTCGTTGCTGAAATGCAGAAAAACCGGACATTTCCCGCCGCTATAAGGCTTCAGCAACTCTGTCAGCCGGGCCACTGATAACGGACCCGACGCGCTGCAGCTGATTTCCAGCCGCTTGGCGAAGGTCGCGCGCGCTGACGCCAGATCGAGCACTTCGTCGCCGTTCACTCGCATGTTGCCGGAATATTCGTCCAGCGTGGCTCTGCCGCGCACCACCAGCAATTGATCCTCGCGTATCCATGGACGGCTGGCTTCGAACAGTTCGTTGAACAGCGTGACCTCCAGCTGCGCGCTGCCGTCTTCCAGCCGCACCACGGCCATGCGTCCGCGCCGCGTCTGCTGGATGCGCACTTCCGATACGATGCCGGCCAGCACGACCGGCACACCATTGCGTTTATTCGGCCCGCTCGGCGCGGTGGCTTGCGGCGTAATATCGGCCAGGCGCTGCTTGATGAATAAAGCCAGCTCCGCGGCGAATTCCTGATAAGGATGTCCGCTCAGGTAAAAACCCAGGCTGATTTTTTCCTGCTGGAGTTGTTCACGCAATGTCCAGCGCGACACATCGGCCAGAATCACTGGCATCGTTGCGCTGCTACCAAACAAACTATTCTGGTTGGCCGCGCGCGCCTGCTGCTCGGCGCTGCCGAGCGCGGCATTGAGCGAGGCCAGCAATTGATGACGATGGTCGGACAGCACGTCAAATGCGCCGGCGCGGATCAGCGCTTCGATCGCACGGCGGTTGACCACGCGCTTGTCGACGCGGCGGCAGAAATCGAACAGGTCGGTGAACGCGCCGCCGGCGGTGCGCGCCGCGACGATATTGATGATGGCCGCTTCGCCGGTGCCCTTGATTGCGCCCAGGCCATAGGCCACGGTTTTCTCGTCGACCGGCGTAAAGCGGTATTCGGAGGAATTAATGTCCGGCGGCAGCACGCGCAGATTCTGCTGCAGCGTGTCGATGTAATTGCTGTGTACCTTGTCGGTGTTGTCCATATCGGACGACAACGTTGCCGCCATGAACGCGGCTGGGTAATGCGCCTTCAGATAGGCGGTCTGGTATGACACCAGCGCATACGCGGCCGAGTGCGATTTATTGAAGCCGTAGCCGGCGAATTTTTCCATCAGGTCGAACAGATGGGTCGCCAGTTTCGCGTCGATCTGGCGCGCAATTGCGCCTTCGACAAAGATGCTGCGCTGCTGCGCCATTTCATCGGCGTTTTTCTTGCCCATCGCGCGCCGCAGCAGATCGGCCGCACCGAGCGAATAGCCGCCGATGATCTGCGCGATCTGCATCACCTGTTCCTGGTACACGATCACGCCATAGGTCGGCGTCAGCGATTTTTCCAGTTCGGGATGAAAGTAATCGGCCTTGGCGCGGCCGTGCTTGCGGTTGATGAAGTCCTCGACCATGCCCGACTCGAGCGGACCGGGACGATACAGCGCAACCAGCGCGACGATGTCTTCAAAAGTGTCCGGCTCCAGCTTGACGATGAGCTTTTTCATGCCGCCGGATTCGAGCTGGAACACCGCGGTGGTGTTAGCCGCCTTGAGCAGGTTATAGGTCGGCTTGTCGTCCAGCGGCAGCGTCTCGATATCGAACGGCAGTTCGTCCGCGGGCTGCATGCGGCGCACGTGGCGCACCGCCCAGTCTATGGTGGTCAGCGTGCGCAGGCCGAGAAAGTCGAACTTGACCAGGCCGATTTTCTCCACGTCGTCCTTGTCGTACTGGCTGACTGCGTTGGTGCTGCCCTCGGGCCAGTACAGCGGACAGAAATCAGTCAGCTGGCCCGGCGCGATCAGCACGCCGCCCGCATGCATGCCGACGTTGCGCGTCAGGTCTTCCAGCCGCTCGCACAATTCCAGCAGTTCGCCGACGCCCTCTTCACTGTCGACAATCGCGTTGAATTCCGGCTCCAGTTCGCGCGCTTTTTTCAGCGAGACCGGCTTGACGCCTTCCAGCGGCACCAGCTTGGACAGCCGGTCGCACAGCCCGTACGGAAAATCCAGCACGCGGCCGACGTCGCGGATGACCGCTTTCGAGGCCATCGTGCCGAAGGTGGCGATTTGCGCGACACAGGCCGGGCCGTATTTCTGCTTCACATATTCGATCACGCGCTCGCGCCCGTCCTGGCAGAAATCGATGTCGAAGTCGGGCATCGAAATACGCTCGGGATTCAGGAAGCGCTCGAACAGCAATGCGTAGCGCAGCGGATCGAGGTCGGTGATGCCGAGGCTGTACGCCACCAGCGAGCCAGCGCCGGAGCCGCGACCCGGGCCGACCGGCACATTGTTGGTTTTGGCCCAGCGGATGAAATCCGCGACAATCAGGAAGTAACCGGGGAAACCCATCTTGATGATGGTTTCAATCTCGAAGGTCAGGCGTTCGCTGTATTCATCGTAGCGCGCGGCGCGCATCTGCTCATCCGGATAAAGCTGCCGCATGCGCCACTGCAGGCCGCGCGCGGATTCGCTGCGCAGGAAATCATCCAGCGTCTCGCCGCCGGGCGTGGGGAAATCGGGCAGGTAAGGCTTGCCCAGCTGCAGCGTGAGATTGCAGCGCTTGGCGATTTCGACGCTGTTCTGCAACGCTTCCGGCAGATCGCCGAACAGGGTCGCCATCTCGGCCTGAGTCTTGAAATACTGCTGCGCGGTGAACGCGCGCACGCGCCGCTTATCGTTCAGCACATAGCCTTCAGCGATGCACACGCGCGCCTCATGCGCCTTGTAATCGTCCGGGCTGAGGAATTGCACAGGATGCGTGGCCACTACCGGCAGCGCCAGTTCGGCCGCCAGACTGACGGTTTCATGCAGGTGGAACTCCTCGCGCGCAAAACCGGTGCGCTGAATTTCCAGATAATAACGGCCGGGAAATAGCCCGGCCCATTGCTGCGCCAGCTGGCGCGCGGTGGCGCGGTTGCCGTTCAACAGCGCCGCGCCCACTTCACCCAGATGCGCGCCGGATAATGCCAGCAAGCCATCGGTGCCGGAAAAGCCCAGCCATTCCTTGCGCATTTCCGGCCGGCCGCGGTATTGATTATCGCGGTAGGCCCGCGTCAGCAGATCGCACAGGCGCAGGTATCCGTCATTGGACAGGCACAGCAGCAGCAGCCGGAACGGCTGCTCGCGATCGGCATCGTTGCTGATGAACACATCGCAGCCGACGATCGGCTTGATGCCGCTGCTGCGCGCGGCCTGATAAAACTTGACCAGGCCGAATACGTTGTTGAGATCCGTCAGCGCCAGCGCGGGCATACCGTCCCGTCTGGCCGCGGCGACCACTTCCGGAATACGCACGATGCCGTCGGCTATCGAGTATTCGCTGTGCAGGCGCAGAGAAACAAAAATGGGGGGCGACATGGAGAGAACAGAAAATGCGGTAAGCGATTTTACCATTATCGAAATGGCCGGGCGACCCGTTATGGAGCCGCCACCGATAAATATGGGTGATAATTACCGGGCGCTTGTAGCCAGAGGCAGGCACAGGCTCAAGTCTTGATTCAGGGCTTCGGCTTTTTTGAAGATTTTGACTTGCCGGAACTATTGAAGGTGATCGCCTCGCGAATAAGCGCCTTAAAGGCGGAATCGTCGAGTTCCTCTCCCTCGTGTATGTCGATGGCGCGGCGTACGTTTCCGTCGAGGCTGGAGTTGAAGAGGTGGGTCGGATCCTGCAGGGAGGCACCTTTCGCGAAGGTCAGCTTGACGACACTCTTGTAGGATTCGCCCGTGCAGATAATGCCGTCATGCGACCACACCGGCGTGCCCATCCATTTCCACTCCTCGACGACCTCAGGATCGGCCTCCCTGATGAGCTTGCGCACTCTGGCCAGCGTTTCCCCGCGCCAATCCCCCAACTCGGCGATTTTTTTTGAGATGAGCTCCGCTGCCGACGGGGCTTCGCCTGGCTCTGGTTTTTTCATGTGCTCTCCCGGCTTTTATGCGATACTTTTATCGCTCCATACTCAGGTGACAGTTCAAATTGTGGTCCGCAAACGCCTGCGCCTAGTGTCCTGCACCGACCTAGTACACCTCGGCGCTCGGTTTTCCGTCCAGCGCATCGCGCAAATTTTTCATGCAGATAAAGAGCTTGCCAGCCTCGTTCTGCGAAATGCGCTGGTTGAACGCAAACACCGTGTCCGGCGCCTGCTGATCGGTGCTGATGCCGATCGTAAAATCGGTCTGCGCGATCGCACCGAGCATATCCATCGCACTGCTGAATTTTAACGAGGTCATGTACCCTTCGCCATGCGACGCGGTTTCGTTTTTATTCGGCGACAGTTCTGCTCCGCCGGCAGTTTTCAGCCAGGCATAATGAATTTTGCCGATGCTGGAATAGCCGGGCTTTCCATCCTGCAAAGGTTCACCGTTGTTGATCATTTTTCTGACCACCACCTTGAACATACCGAACGGCGGCCCCGCTTCATTCGAAAATACACTCAGCAACACATTAATCGAGCGGTCATCGGCAGCCACCGCCGTGGTTCGGATGCCGCAACCGCTTTGCCGGCCGTGCTTGAAATAGTCCAGCGCAGTCAATTCCTGTTTCGACGTTACCAGCGGCTCGGCTGAGGCTGTCCATGCTGCACTCAGCAGCAGGGAAAAAATGGCAATAGCCCGGCTATTTTTCATATGCCAGAATAAGTCCCAGGATAATAAGGGTTGGGCAGCCGCATAAATCGACTCGGCAATCCGCCCATCAAATTTTCGCAATAGCCGGCACGCCGGCCGGCTTCGCGCGCAGCCTGGCCAGCAGGCGCCGCAGCATCTGCTGCAAATCATCAATGTAAGTGAACACCACCGGTATGACCAGCAGACTCAGCAAGGTCGAAGTAATCAGCCCGCCGATCACCGCGGTCGCCATCGGCGACCTGAAGCTCGGGTCGACACCCCAGCCCATCGCCAGCGGCAGCATGCCGGCACCCATCGCGATCGTGGTCATCAGGATCGGGCGGCTGCGTTTGTGGCAGGCATCCACCAGCGCGGCGAAACGGTCCATGCCGGCGCGGCGCGCGAGGATGGTGTAGTCGACCAGCAGGATCGAGTTCTTGGTGACGATGCCCATCAGCATGATCAGCCCTATCATCGACGGCATCGACAGCGCCTTGCCGCTCAGCAGCAGCGCCACGAACGCGCCGGCGATCGACAGCGGCAGCGCCGCCAGTATGGTCACCGGCTGCATGAAGTCCTTGAATAGCAGCACCAGTACCCCGTAGATGCATAATATGCCGATCATCATCGCGATGCCGAAACTGGCGAACAGCGCCTGCATTTCCTGCGCGTCGCCCAGCTCGGCTATCCTGACCGACGGCGGCAGGTTTTTAACCGACGGCAGC
>JAZJXX010000002.1:52877-270024 GCA_040390665.1 Pseudomonadota bacterium
GCCAAGTGCGTAATACCCTGGGCCGGCGTCAAGGGCAGCGCGCGCGCTGCGCTATTCACTTCGCCCAGCGTGCGGCTGCCCAGTTCCACCTCCAGCGTGACATTGCGGCTGCGATTGAGGCGGGCGATCTCGGCCGGGCCGCTTTCCAGCGTGATCGTGGCCACATTGCCCAGCATCACCGGGCCGTTTTTACCGGGCACGGTGAGCCGCTCGATTTCCGCCAGATCGGCGCGCACCGCGTCCGGCAGCCTGACCCGTATCGGCACCTGGCGCTCGGATAAATTCAGCTTGGGCAGATTGATATCGTAGTCGCCAGCGGTCGCCACGCGCACGGTTTCGCCGATGCTGGCCGCGGTCACGCCAAGGTCGGCGGCGCGGGCGGAATCCGGCCGCACAATAATTTCCGGGCGCACCAGCGAGGCGCTGGAGCTGACATTTCCTACGCCCTGCAAGGTGCGCAGTTCGCGTATTACCCGCTGCGCCGCTTCTGACAACGCGACCGGGTCCTCGCTGCGCAGGACCAGCTGCATTTTCACGCCGGTATCGGGCGGTCCGACGTTAAACCGCGCGCCGGGTATGCCGGCCAGTTTGTCGCGAATCTGCGCTTCTATTGCGGTGAGCTTCTCCGGACGGTTGTTTCGATGCACGGTGGTAATCGTCAGCACGGCGCGGCGCGCCTCGGCCGCCGCGCCCGGCGCAAACGCATCGCCGCTGGAGCCGCCGCCGATCGAACTGAATATGCTGACGACATGCGGCACCTGCATCGCCGCCAGCCGCGCCTGTTCGGCCACGGCGCTGGTTTCGGCCAGCGTGCTGCCCGGCGGCAATTCGATGTTGATCTGCGTCTGCGAACGGTCCGGCGCGGGCACAAAACCGGTCGGCAGCAATGGCACCAGCGCCAGCGACGCGACAAAGAAACCGGCCGAGGCAATGGCAGTCAGCAACCGGTGCCGCAAACACCATTGCATCGTGGCGAGATAATGCCGCATGAGCCAGCCATCGTGCTGCCCGGTTATTTTCGATGGCTTCAGCATATAGGCCGCCATCATCGGCGTCAGCAGGCGCGCAACCGCCAGCGACGCCAGCACCGCCAGCACTGCGGTCCAGCCAAACTGCTTGAAGAACAGCCCGGGTATGCCCCCCATGAATGCGGTCGGCAGGAACACCGCAACCAGCGCAAAAGTCGTGGCGATCACCGCCATGCCGATTTCGTCGGCGGCTTCCAGCGCCGCCTGCATCGGCGATTTGCCCATGCGCAGATGGCGCTCGATATTTTCGATTTCGACGATCGCGTCATCCACCAGCACGCCGACCACCAGCGCCAGCGCCAGCAGCGTTACGGTGTTCAACGAATAGCCGAAATATGCCAGTCCGAGAAAAGTCGGAATCACCGACAGCGGCAGCGCCACCACTACCACCAGCGTGGCCCGCCAATCGCGCAGAAACAGCCACACCACCAGCACCGCGAGCAGCGCGCCTTCGTAAAGCAACTCCATCGAACCTTTGAAATTTTCCTGCACCGGCTGGGCATTATCAATGGCCTGTTTGAAGACTATATTTGGATGAGCGGCCTGCAGTTCCGCGATCACGCTGCGTGCGCCGCGGGCCACGTCCAGCTCGCTGGCGCCCTTGGTGCGGAAAATTTCGAAGGCAACCACGCGGCGGCCGTCCTGGGTCGCCAGCGAACGCGGCTCGGCCACTGTATCCCTGACGCTGGCCACCTGATCCAGGCGTATGTGGCGGCCATTCGCCAGCGGAATGTCGAGCTGCGCCAGTTCGTCCGCGGTGCCCACCGTGGCGATGGTGCGCACGGACTGTTCCGCGCCGCTGATATCGCCGCGCCCGCCCGGCGCTTCCTGCTGCACCAGGCGCAGCCGACGCGACACATCGACCGCCGCCACCTTGAGCGCGGCCATGCGCTCTGCATCCAGTTCTATACGCACTTCACGGCTGACGCCACCCACGCGCTTGACCGCACCGATACCCGGCACGCTGAGTAAACGCTTGCTCACCGTACTATCGATAAACCAGCTCAGTTCCTGTTCATCCAGCAGACTCCCGGCGCCGGTTGCCGCGGTATAGGTCAATACTACCCGTCCCGCGGTTGGAGCCTTGGTCACCGTGGGGTCGCGCAGATCACTCGGCAGATCGGCGCGCACCCGCGCCACCGCGTCGCGCACATCGTTCACCGCATCGGAGATGGGTTTTTCGAGAATGAACTCGACCGTGATCAAAACCGTGCCATCGAGTATCTTGGTGTAAATATTTTTTACGCCCTGCAAGGTCGCGACCGAATCCTCGATCTTGCGCGCGACTTCGGTCTCCAGCTGCGCCGGAGCCGCACCGGACAAAGTGGCATTAATTGTTACGATAGGCAATTCGATGTCGGGGAAGTCCTGCACCGGGCTGAAACGGTAGGAAAGCAAACCGGCCAGCGTCAGCAGCGCAAACAGCATGATCGCCGGAATCGGGTTTCTGATCGACAGCGCGGAGAAATTCACCTCTGCTCCCTACTTCAACGGTGCGGCGGCGACGCCGGAACCGGCGGCACTGTCACCCGCCACCACGCTGACCAGGTCGCCGTCGTTTAAAAATCCCGCGCCGCTGGCCACCATGTCTGCATCCGCATCGATGCCGCCCAGCACTTCAACCCGATCGCCGATGCGCCGACCGGTTTGCACTTTCACCTGGCTGACATGATGATCGGCCCGCAGCAAAAAAACGTAGCTGAAGCCATCGCGCACGACCACCGCCTGTTGCGGCACGGTCAGCGCGTTGGATACGCCTAAATCAAATTCGCCCCGGGCAAACATGCCCGCCCGGGCCGGCGCATCCTTACCCGCAGCGACCGGCAAATCGACATACACCAGCGCCGAGCGATTCAGCGGATCGACCGTGGGGGCAATCGTGCGCACCCGGCCCTTGAGCACGGTGCCGTTGGCGGCGGTCACCCAGACGGTGGTGCCGGGACTCAAACGGCCAAGCTCGCTGGAGGTTACCTCGGCGCGCCATTCCAGGCGCCCGCGGCGGATCATGCGAAACAGCTCGGTGCCGGCGCTGACGACCGCGCCCACGGTTGCGGTGCGCGAAGAGATAACCCCGCTATCCGGCGCGACCACCTGCGTGTGCTTCAGTCGCAACTGCTGCACCGCCAGTGTCGCGCGCGCCGCCTCCACCCTGGCTCGTGCGGTTTGCTCGGTGGTCTGATACTGGTTGATCTGCTGCGCGCTGAGCGCACCGGTAGCCTGCAATGTCCGCGCGCGCGCAGCGTTACCGCTGGCGTCTGCGGCATTGGCTTCCGCTTCCATCAGGTTAGCGCGGGCCTGGGCAACGTCGGCCTGCGCCGCTTCCGCGGAAAAGGTCGCAAGCACCTGGCCGGCGCGCACGTTATCGCCGACATTGACGCGTACGTCGGTCAATTGCAAACCGCTGGATTCGCTGCCGAGTATCGCTTCCTGCCAAGCGGTGATATTGCCGTTTGCAGCCAGTCTGATGGGCAGGGTTGCGTGCAGCGGCCGCGCGGTGGTAACGGTAAGGGCCGGCTTGGGCGCGGTCATTTTTTTATCATTCGCTGCCTTCGGGGAATTCAGCAGCAGGACGGCCGCCGCAACAACGGCCACCACGAGCAAAACATATAAAACTGGTTTGAGCTTACTTTTCATCTCGATCATTCCGTCAAATTTAAGTGGCGCGCGTTACGGCTGCGCCGCGGGCGCGGAGCTGCTCCAGCCGCCGCCAGCGGCGCGGTACAGCGAAATCCACCCGCCCATGCGTTCGCGCTGAAGCGTAACCAGCGCGATCTCGGCGGCCAGCCGGGTGCGCCGCACTTCTTCCAGCTCGACCAGGCTGACCAGGCCATTCTGATAACGCGCTTCCGTGCTCTCGAACGAAACGCGAAAACCTTCCACTGCGATCAGCGCATCATCATTGCGTGAAGCCGTGCTATTCAGGATCACCAGCGCCTGCTCAACTTCACGCACGGCCTGGCGCACACTGCTGCGGTAGCTCGCCGCCGCCTCCTCATAACGCGCCCGCGCAGCGTCTACATTCGCGGCGCGCACGCCACCGTCGAAGATCGGCAGCGTCAGCGCCAGGGGGCCGATCGACCAAGTGGTCAGCTGTGTGTTGGTGCCGCCGGTGCGGAAGCTCGCGGCGCCGACGGAGCCGCTCAGGCTCAGACGCGGATAACGCTGCGCCTGCACACTGCCAACACTGGCGCTGGCCGCGGCGACCTCGCGCTCGGCGGCAAAAACATCGGGCCGCTGAGCCAGCGTTTGCGCCGGCAGGCTGGAGATGACAATGGACGCGGCCTGGGGAAAATCGCCGGGCGCTTCGGCCAGCCTGCGCCTCAGCTCAGGCTCGGCCAGCGCGGTCAGCGCGACCAGTGCCTTGACCGACAGATCGCACGATGCCTGCTGCTGGGTGGCCCGGCTGTTACCCTCGGCCGCGCTCGCTCTGGCCAGCGCGGCGCTGGCTGGAGCGAGAAAACCGGCATTGGCGCTGAGTTGGGATAAACGGGCGGTTTCGCTGCGCGATGTCGCGTCGGAGCGCAGGATCGCAAGCAGCTTTTCACAGGCGCGCAAATCGTAATACTGATTGGCCACTTCCGCCGCGATCGACACCCGTGCATCGTGCCATCCGGCCTGTGCACCCTCGAACTGAGCCTGCGCCGCATTACGCCCGGCGCGGCGTCCCCCGAAGAGATCGATTTCCCACGAGGCCTGCAGTGCGCCCTGCGCTACCGTCCCCATCGGCAAGGGTGGCTGGGCGCTGCTGCGGCTGGCGCTCAGCGTGCCATCCAGCGTCGGGCCCAGTGCCGCACCGGCTGCCACGCTGCCGGCGCGCGCCTGTTCTATGCGGGTACGGGCCGAGGCTATCGACGGGCTGACCGCCTGGGCCGCGTCGATCAGCTCGACCAGTAAAAGATCGCCCTGCTGCTGCCACCAGCGCGACAGATCGGTTAGCTTGCCGTCGTGCGGCAATTGCACCGTACTGCCGGCGTACCAGCGCAGTGGCGACGCAGCGGCGACGGTAGCCGGCGGAGCATGCAAAGCACAGCCGCCCAGCGCCAGCGCACCGCCGGCGCATGCGCCTAAGGTTGCATAACGGATGCGCTGTATCGCCGGCCCCGACGCCAGCGCATAAGACATGAGATGCCACAGCGGCCTTGTATCCGTGCGTGAATTCATGGCCTTATTAAAACACATAAATCAAAAAAACCGTCCAGGCTTAAGCACTGGACGGCATTTTAAAAAAACTGAATCAATTATCGGGGTGAATCAGGCAGGCACCCCAGCTCTCATGTTGTGCCCCTTCTTGGCGGTATCAACGCTGTATGCCCCTGCGCCAGCCACGGCCAGATATAGAAATGCAAAGCAGTAAACCACGGCCAGCTCGCCTTGATTAAGTATCGGCAAGGGGCCCTGCGGAGCATGCACCATGAAATAGGCAACCGCCATTTCGCCGGACAGGATAAAGGCTGTCGGACGGGTGAACAGTCCAATCAAGATCAGCACCCCGCCGACCAGCTCGATTACGCCGGCGGCCCCTATCAACGAAAACAGCTGTACGTTATCGAACATCGCAACATGCGGCACTCCCAGCAATTTCGCCGTGCCATGCTGCACAAACAGAAAACCTACTATTATTCGGAATAGCCCTAACATACGGGGCGTCCATGTGTTAAAAAAAGAATTTGAAATGCGCATGAGTTGCTCCTTTGGGTTATGACACAATCGGAAAACCAGTCTTGAACCTGCGGTCAAAATATATAATTCAACAGCGGCCGTCCGTGGTCAAACCCACATAATGGCGGGTAAGGTTGTTAAATTGATTACAAGCCGGGCAGGCTCATCAAGTACTGGACAACAATAATCATCGCCGCTGATACCGCCTGTGTATTCAACGCCACTGCGCAAAGCGCCCCGGAATCCCCTGATTGCGCATCAGCAATCGCCGCCAGAGCACCACAGGCGGCATAATGAACAGCGCGTATTGCAATGCATGCAATAGCCGTAGATAATTCAGTCCGTCAGGTATCGGCGCTGCACAGAAAGCCCGCAGCCATGCGATAAAGTACGCTGCCAGCCGGCTCAGACATGAAATCCATGCCATATGCTTGGTGGCCAACCGCAAGGATCATTGATCAGGGATAAAAAATGTCCAAAGTACCACCTTTTCATTCCGTCTCATCCAGCGCCCCCTGGGCTTATCATGACAACACCGAATGCACCCAGGGGCGCGGCATCAAGATGTCTACCCTGGTGCTGGGCACGGGCAATCGCCCCGCCTGCCTGGCCTGCCTGAATCTTTCGATCAAGACCAGGTGCAAAATGGTTTTTCTCGATGCGCGCAGTAAAAAAAGAGCGCTGGACATCACTGAATATCATTGCTGATCTATTGAATTAAGCTGGTGAATTAAGCTGGTGAATTAGGCTGGGCCGGCCTGATAACCCAGGCCAGGTTAATACGCTTTAGCTCAGCTACTGCCGCGGATCGTAGCCGCGGAGCAGCTACAAAACCACTACCTGATCGGGCAGCTCATTCGACGCCGGAGATATTTTCGGGAAGTGATGCTGCAAATGCTCGCCTACCGCAACTATGCCATTGATTACCCCCGCTTCAAACTGACCTGCTTTAAACGCGGCCTCCATATCGCGGCTGATAGCCGTCCAGACCGCACTGCCCAGCCTGGCGTGTATGCCGCGGTCGGCGACGATTTCCACATCACGGTCCGCCAGCAACAGATAAATCAGCACGCCATTGTTATGCTCGGTATCCCAAACCCGCAGATGGGAAAAAATTTCCAGGGCGCGTTCACTGGCCGTCTGCCCGCGACGCAACGCCGCCAGTTCAAGCGACGCCTCCACCGCGAAGCGTATCTGCCCTGCATGTCGAGTTTCGGTTTCCCGTATGGCCTGCTCAATCACTCGCATTGATTGTGCAGGAAACACCGATCGCACCGCCGGGCGGCCGGTGGTTAAATGCCTGATGATGCGTTCGATGCCCATTACCATCGCCCCGAAGCCCCGCCTCCGCCGAACCCGCCGCCTCCGCCGCTAAACCCTCCTCCACCGGATCCCCCTCCGCCTGGAGTGCCGCCAAATCCGCCGCCCCAACCGCCGATGCCGCCCGGGTAGCCACGGCCTCCGCCTATCAGCGTAAAGAAAAATGCGATGACGCCTATAATTCCCGCCACCAGTACAGGAGCGACGATCAGCCACGATAATACCGCCGCCAGTACGCCGATGATGCCGGCCGCGGGGAGCGCGCCGAACATCGAGCGCAATATACCGCCAACCACCATCACCAGCACGAAGCCGATCATCAGCAGCGATTCATAATTACTAAAACCGCCCGATGCCGCCGTGCCGCGTGCACGCGGCGGCGGCAACGGCTCGCCTTCTATTACCGCCATCATGCGCGCCACCCCGGCCTTGATACCGCCGTAGAAATCGCCCCGTTTCAAACTGGGCGTGATGTCTTCGGCGATGATGCGTCTGGCCGTCGCATCGTTCAGCACGCCTTCCAGTCCATAGCCCACCTCAATACGCAGGGTACGGTCATCTTTGGCGATCAGCAGCAGCGCTCCGTCATCCACGCCTTTGCGCCCCACTTTCCACGCCTGGGCAACACGGATACCGTATTCCTCAATGGTCTCGGGCTGGGTCGTAGGAAGCAGCAGCACGACAATCTGCACGCCTTTTTGAGTTTCAAACCGGGTCAGCGCAGCTTCGAGTTCCTGCTTCTGCGCCGGCTCAAGTGTGGCGGTTAAATCGTTGATGTGTGCGACCAGCGGCGGCACCGCCACATCGGCATGCGCCGCGTATCCTGGCAGCCATAGCAGTACCAGCAGGAAAACCCGCCTCACTGCACGCATCATTGTTTCGCCGGTGCACCAAAATCAACCGCCGGCGGCCGCGAAATTTCTTTCTCATTCTCCACTGTGAAAGACGGTCTCACCTTGTAGCTGAATACCATAGCCGTCAGATTGGTGGGGAAAGAACGTACCACAAGGTTGTAATCCTGCACGGCCTTGATGTAGCGGTTGCGCGCAACCGTGATGCGATTTTCGGTGCCTTCCAGCTGTGCCTGCAAATCGCGGAAATTTTCATTGGACCGCAGCTGCGGATAGTTTTCGCTCACCACCAGCAGACGCGACAGTGCCGAACTGAGCTCGCCTTGCGCCTGCTGAAATTTGGCAAACGCCTGGGGATCGTTGAGCAGCTCCGGCGTCGCCTGAATACTGCCCACGCGAGCCCGCGCATTGGTAACCCCGAGCAATACCGTCTGTTCCTGCGCGGCAAATCCTTTTACCGTATTAACCAGATTGGGGACCAGGTCTGCGCGGCGCTGGTACTGATTCAACACCTCGCCCCAGCTCGCCTTGATTTGCTCATCGGTCGATTGCAATGTGTTGTAACCACAACCGCTTAATCCCAGAGTAGCCAGCAAAATAAAAAACAGTAACCCTGCACGCATCACGATCTCCTCAATAATATTCATGGCGACATGCTTCACCATTATCCGACAACAATTGCATTCATTAACTGCCCATCCCGATCCAGTACATATCTGTATGCGCGATAAGTATCTGTATGCGTATCCGCTGCAAAGCCTCCAATCCGCACAACGGATCAGCCATAGCGTGCATTTATAAATCAATAAATAAATGGATTCATACTGTTAGGGTATACCCAAGCGATCCTCATGTCTATGCGCTATCACACACAGCCGTTCTGTTGACAGCCCGTCCGTATGTTGAACTGTGAACTTTCGGCGTCCCGCCGAGCCATGTCAGGGCTATTACATGTTGGGTAGCGCACTGAGCACCGCTTAGGCGCGTGGTACAAATTAGTGCAACAGTTGTTGCGCCGATCACAACATCGACTCGATCAGCAATTTATTCGATAAAGGGAATTCCATGAGACAACTTACCTTAACGCTTCCGGAAATGGGATTGATCGTCGGGACACGGGCCGCCGCCGGCGCCGGCCTCGCATTGCTGCTAGGCGGCAATTTGACCCCCGAACAGCGTCGTGCAATTGGATGGACACTCCTCGCAGTGGGCCTGGTCAGCACGGCGCCTCTGCTCGCTGAGGTGATTGGGCGCAATAAGGAAGCAAATCTGAACGCGACGTAGCCGGCAATTCACGCTGCAAATTTATCATCATTAAGTGCTAACAGGGAGCGAGCGATGAAACCGGATTCAAAATACCTGGCGATACTGACTGCCGCCGTGCTTGCTGCCTGTAGCAGCGGCTACAATGACTCTTCCTCCGGCCTGGTTGTCTCGAATCTCTCATTTTCATTTGAAAACGCCTATAAAACGATGGTGGCGAATGGCTCTTCCTATAACTTTGCTATTTCAGGAAGCTGTAACGGAAGCGGCTCAATTAACACCGCCCCTGCCACCACAACATCGCCACCGACCGTGTTCGAGGGTGTGACAGCCGCCGCTGCGGTACAGACCGTGACCATGAATTTCAGCAACTGCACGAACTCCGCCGTGACTGGTACTAATTACTACGACGTAAATTACAATCCTCTGGGATATAACATCACCAACGGGGAGTATGGTGTCTACCTGGCGCCACCGAATATACCGAGTTCGGTTGTCGTTGGCAGTACGGGGATTATCGGCACCATCACGGTGTATCCGGACAGCGTTTCGACGACGTCCATAGGCACAGATGTCCTCAGCTACGTGGTCGAGGCCGATACGGCCAACACAGCGATAGTGAACATCATCACCAAAAGCTACGACGCCGGCAATGTGCTGCTCCTTACCGAACAGGATCGCTATTTAATCAGGACAACCGGCGCGCTCGTGCCGGTTTCCTCTGATCTGCAATACACCAGCGGTTCTGTCACCCATTTATTCCTGCGGTTTTAGCGCACAAGGCATACGCAGTCTCAAATAGATGTCTACTAGCGCAGAGGAAGCGATGCGTTACCGCGGCCGTGCAGTCCGGATCCGGAAATGACGCAAATACACCACGCAATCCTCCGCTCCAGTGTTTGCTGATCTGCAAAAAATAGGCGTCTTCGTGCGTGATGTGGTGCTGCTTCATCGTGACGTTTATAAAGTCAAATATCGAGACTAATGATGGGGACAGGGCACGCGAGGCGCAGATCAGGAATATTTGCGCGGCGTAGTCGGGGAGGACAAGTGAACAATTTGACGGCGAAACCGGCGCAGCCTTAACCCATTTTGCTGGCCGCCCACTCACCCCGTAGAACTTCGGAATCGACCCGGCCTCGCAGCCATCTGGCATAAGTTAGAGAATCGAATTTGACCAGGTGAGCGCCAAAAAATACCGCCTCTACAGCGACTGAGCACTGCGGCCTCCACATCACCGGATCGCGTTCATTCAGGGTGAGCCAGTCATCAAGTGTCGCGTACCAGATCACTGAAATATCAAGCTCCATATCCGGCGACTCCGCGTATGCACGCTGTCTCGCATCGGCTATAGCCGCCTGAAACGCCTTGATTGTATGCGCCCGCCAGATATACAGATGGAGCACGTGTTCAGCAACACAATCAGGAACCGGTATGGCCCCTTCTTCCCATTGCGTCCATATGGATTTCTGCACCCCAGTGGGATAATCCGGTGAGGAGGCGACCAGAGCCGCGGCTTCCTGCACTGTAAAGAACAGTAGCCGGCGCAAGGATTGAAGTTCGGTACCAGTCATTTTATTGAGTAACTACGTAACGTGACCCGACGTTCGGGGCACAACATTTCACGGATGATTCACTATATCCTGCTGCCGCACATTCAACTGTTGGTTACTGCACGGATAAGCGATTACGGCGTAATTTTTTCGACGCGACTACATGGTGTTTGGAGTTAATACCGGCGATCAATTTCACCCGTCACTTATTTGATCAGATTATCTCTGCTGTACAATGGCCATGAATAACTACCTCGCCATTCCACTCATATCATGTCCGCTCTACGCCTGAACTGGCAGCCTTCTCCCGCCATCGCTGTGTTCTTCGCGGTGGTAGTCGGCGGTATCGCGTTAACCGTATGGCAACCACAATGGTGGTGCTGGACTCTCGGCGTAGCGGTGGCCTGCCATATGGGATTGACCATAGCGGGACTATTGCCGCGCAGCCGATTGCTCGGCCCGAACTGGGTGCGCCTGCCCGCCTCGGCAGCGATGAACCGCGAAATCTGCATTACGATTGATGACGGCCCCGATCCCGCAGTCACGCCGCAAGTATTGAATATCCTGGAGAGCCACGGCGCGAGGGCTACCTTTTTCTGCATCGGCAGACAGGCGCAACGCCATCCGGAGCTATGTCGTGAAATTGTGCAACGCGGGCATGCGGTGGAGAACCACACGCAGAACCATCCTCATCTTTTTTCGCTGTTCGGTCCACGCGGCATATACCGTGAAATTCAGGCAGCGCAACAGACGCTGGGCGGCATCACCGGACGGCAGCCGGTTTTCTTTCGACCTGTGGCGGGCCTGCGCAATCTGCTGCTCGACCCGATACTGGCATACTGCGGTTTGCGTCTGGTAAGTTGGACACGGCGCGGCTACGACACCCGGGAAAATGACGCCGAACTGGTATTCCAGCGGCTGACGAAAGAGCTTCGCGCGGGAGATATTCTGCTGCTGCATGATGGCAATGCCGCACGCACCAATGCCGGCACGCCGGTCATCCTGGAGGTACTGCCGCGTTTGCTCGACCGCATTGCCGCAGCCCGACTCCGGGCGGTGACGCTGCACTCTACCCTATCCTGATCTGCCTCAACGATTTCTCCAGCATCAGCGCAGCTTGCGCCAGATCAGCAATGGCAAGCGCAGCACGAAACCGGCAAACAGCCGCAGATGCATCGAAGTGAGCAACACGTTATCGCGCAGATAGTTGAAATGCGAAACGCCGCCCTCCGCGGCGCTGAGGTATTTGACCGGTGCATCCACGTTGATCGGGCGCGCGCCGCGCCAGCATAAACGCACCGCCGCTTCCGGATCAAAATCAAAGTGGCGCATCCAGTAACTGTGCTCCATCACATCGAGCAGCAAGGCCGCGGGATAAACGCGGAAACCGAACAGCGAATCGCCGATGCCCTGCCACAACGTTTCGAAATTCGCCCACCAGTTGGATATCTTGCGCCCGCGCACGCGCAGCATCGGCGCGCTGGCATCAAACACCGGGCGGCCCAGCACCAGCGCATCTGGATGATCCTGCGATACCTGCATGAACTCGACGATCTTTTCGTGTGGATGCTGGCCGTCGGAATCCATCGTCAGAACGTGGGTAAAGCCGGCGCGCGTCGCCTCGCGCAAGCCCTGCAACACCGCCGCGCCCTTGCCCTGGTTATGCGGCAGGACGATCACATGCAACTCCGGGTCTTGCGCCGCCAGCGCGAGCAATCCCTGATCGGTGCCATCGGTGCTGCCGTCCACCACGACCCATACCGGCGACCACTGGCGACGCGCTTCCTGCACCGTGCGGTACACGGTCGCGCCGGTGTTGTAGCTGGGGATCAACACCAGATGGGTCGTTGAAGGCGTCATGATTTCGGCTGAGCCAGCTGCTCGCGGTAATAACGTTCCAGTTCGCGCACAAACACTTTTATTTCCCCATCCACTTCAAAACGGTCGCCCAGCCGGACGCGATAAACCAGCGGGAATTCCGGCTTGTCGCGCAGCGACCATCCCTTGCCCAGGAACGGGCTGCTGGCTTCAATAAACACCGTCTGCACCGGCATCCCGGTTTTCTTTGCCACCAGCCCGAAGCCGCCCTTGAATTCGTTGACGGGCGGAGTGACCGTGCGCGTGCCCTCCGGAAAGATCAGCAATTGTCCGCCGCGAGCGGCCGCAGTCACGGATTCACGGATCAGGGTACCGGTGGAATCATTACAGATATAGCCCGCCATGCGCGCGCCGCCGCCGAGCAGCGGATTGTCCAGTAATTTTGCTTTCAACACGCAAACTATGCGCGGAAGTTGCGAAGCGATCAGCACGACGTCGATCAGCGACGGATGGTTGGGTGCGATGATCAGCGCGCCCTGGCCGCGCAATACCTTGAGCGCGGTGAGGTCACACTTGACCAAGCCGGTGGCGCGCACCATCAGCAATCCAGTGCGGAACACCAGCATGATTGCATATTGCCCGACGATCTCGGCCACACGGCGCGGCAACAAATACCGCAACAAGTTGGCCGGCAGGCTCCAGGCCAGAAACAGCAATGCGAAGCACAATAGGCCGCCATACAAAACGAAATATTCATAAAACGAAATTGCTTTTTGCCAGATCAGACGCACACACATCCTTTGAATCGCTGCCGCCCGGACGGACTGTTGCGCTGCGGACTCGTTCCTGTCAGCGTCGGCAATACCGCTGTCATGACAAGCCTCAACCTTCGTTGCGGACGCCTCAACGTTCGGGCCTCAGCGAACGCAATCGCCGGATATTGTTTTCTGGTGACACGCAGGCTATCGCATACCGCGCCGAATAAAGCCGTCATCATGTCGATTGCGGCGCGGCATTGGCCTGGTTGAAGCAGACGCCCTCGATCTCGATCAGCAAATCGCTGCGGCAAATGTTGGAATGCAAATACACCGCCTTGGCGCCCGAGCCAAACTCCTCCTCCACCAGCGCCCGCACCTGCGCCAGATCCGTCGCATTGCGCAGATAGACTTTGAGCAACAGCTGGGCATCCCCCTGTTGCGGAACCTGCTCGAGCAAAGTGCGTATATTGAGCAGCGTTTCGCGGGTCTGCCCGGCTAAATCACCCTGATGCAGGGTTTCATAACCGACGATGCTGGCAGTGCCGGAAATGAAGTAGCAATGCTGCGCACCAATCTGCGCTGCCAGCGCGCGCGCAAAGATGGGGCTGCGCGGACCATACAGCGTCGGGTAGCGATAGGCGCTGGTTTGACGCGGATTTTCCACCGGCTGGCCGGGTTGCCGACCGGCCAGGAAATAGATCATCAATGCGCCGCTGTTGCTGCCCAGCGCACTGGCGGCCGGGGCGGTTTCTTCGCTGATGCCGCGGCCACTGGCGACGAAAGCATCATGCCGCCCCATATTGAAACGGCGATAACGTTCCAGGCCCTGCTCGGAATCATTGATCTGTGGAAAATAATGCCATACGCGCAGCAAATACCCATAGCCGCGCCGATCGATGCAGTCGAATATCTGTTTATAGCCCCGCGCCGCCAGCGCTTCCAGCTGTTCGCCCGGCTGCTGTGCAACGCGAAGACGGCCGAACAGCACATCCCCGTCGTAGGCGCCGGCAATAGCATTATCATCGAATGGCGAGACCGGTTTCTGGCTCGTCCATATTTCATAGCTATTATTGTGCGGTCCCAGAACCGGTATATCGACCTGCAGACACACTGACGCGGCAGCCGACGGCGCGGGATGACCGAACGCAACCACCGCAAGAACATGGCCCTGGTTGTTGTTCAGGTAATCGGGCAGATCCTGCTCGATGGCGTAATGCAGTTTCAACGCTTGAGCTCCATGCAGAATCGGTTTGGCGGTACGAAGGCTTGCTGATACATCATATATCGTAACCGTTCTGCCTATAGGGGGCAACCGCCGCGGCGCAGGGCGACCGCGATTGTCGGCCTGCCGTCATAACGATTTCCTGGCAATAAGCGCAGCAGAAAAAATCAGGCTCAGCACAGTGCCCGCGGACACGGTCGAGCCGATCGCAACGAGCACCGGTGATTGCGACAACGACAACAACCCGAAGCCGCACACCGTGCAGAGATTGGCGAATATCAGCGAGGTCATCGTGCGCGTCTCCTCCTGTTCCGATTCGCTCGCGCGCGCGAAGAACAGCGCATAGTTGGAACCGACGGCGACCACCAGCAGCAGTCCGATCAGATGGAACAGCGACAGGGTAAGGCCGCTCAGCACCAGTGCCGCGCTCAGCACAGTCACCGCCGCCAGCAAGGGCAGGCACACCAGCGCAACACGGCGCGGGGTACGCAGGCTGGCCAGCAGCAACAACACGATAGCCAATGCGCCCAGGCCGGCATAGCGGGTCGCTTCGCGCCGATAGTCGCGGAACATCCGTTCGGATTCCTGTTTCATGTCGAGTAGCAGCACCGGCGCTGGCGCATCAATGTTGATAGCATCCACAAGCGCCTGCGGATCCTTGACCCCGGTCAACGGCAACATCACCGCCCAGCCGCTGGCCCGCCTGATTAAAAAGCTGTCCAGCTTCAGGCCCAGGCCAGTGCCGCGCAGCGCCGCCGGATCAAGCGGAACCTGCTGCCGGGCCTGCGCAACATCCTGCGCAAATGGCTCGAACAAGCCGCTGCGAAATGGCAGCCCGGTCAGTGCAGTTTGCATATTCTGGCGCAGCACAGCCGCATCCGGCAGCGCCGCCAGCCGCGCCTGCTGGGCCTGCCTGCTGGGAAAATACAGGGTCGGCGCATCGAAATTTTCCAGTAAACCCTGCTGCACCTGCCGCCGCAGAATCGCCGTCAGCGCTTCGCTCTGCTGCAGCACACTTTGCTGGTCGGCGCCGCCGGCGACGATCAGGTAGCGTACGTCCGGTGCACCGAGGTCGCGGCGCAATTGCCCGTCGAGTTGCTGCATCTCCTTAGAGACCGGGCTCATGCTGGCCAGGCTATCGTTCCAGATCGAGCCCGGGCGCAACGTCAGGAACAGTGCTGCGGCCAATACTGTCAACAGCACCGGCACACGCAAACGCGGGGCAAAACGCACTGCATGCATCAGCGCCGCGCTGAAGCGCGTATCGGAACGCACAAAAAACCCTGCCGGCAGCAATTGCGGCAGCACCCAGCGCGTGGTCGCCGCTGCGGTGATGAGCCCTGCGATCGAAAACAACCCGAGCTGCGCCAAGCCGGTGAAACCGGAAAACAGCATTGCGGCAAAGCCGCAGATCGAGGTCAGCACGCCCAGCCGCAAAGTCGGCCAGATGCGCTGCAAGGTACGCTGGGGTGTTGTGTCCGGCGTAATACGGGTGAACAGGTATATCGCGTAATCGACACATTCGCCGATCAGCGTCACGCCGAACGCCAGCGTGATGCCATGAACGCTGCCAAAGCCCAAGCTCACTGCCGCAACTCCGGCCAGCGCCCCGCTAGCCACCGGGAACAGCCCGAGCGCCAGTACGCGCGGCGAGCGATACAGCACCAGCAGCAGCGTTGCCACCAGCAGCGTTGCGATCAGCGACAGCCGCCACGCATCGTCGCGGATGCTGGCGCGCGACTGCACCGAAAATACCCCCGGACCGGTCATCTGCAGGCGCGCCGGTGCGAGCTCGGGCCGAGCCCGCCGAGCCTGCTCGAACGCGGCCTCGACCGCATGCATGGCGCGTTCCTGCGCGTCGATGTCCGAACCCGGACTGCGGGTATGCGCGAGCAGCATCGCCCGCTGGCCGTCGCGCGAGAACCACACATCATGCTGGCGATCCGGTTTGGCCTGTCCCTCGAACTGGTCGAGCAGATAGGTCAGTTCGCCGCTGGGATCATTGGGCAGCACGCGCTGCGCCAAGGCGCTCAGCGGCGTGCCCAGCAGATCGAGGTAATGGGTGAGGCTTGCTCGCAGGCCATCCGCGCTGAAGCGCTGCGGGGTGACAGCCTCACTCAGCAGATAACGGTTGCGCCAGAGAAAATCGAAATCCTTCTGCAGGTCGGCCTGTTCGCCGTTATTCACCGCGGTGAACTCGGCGTTCCGGCGCAGGCGCCCGGCCAAGTCCTTGCTCAGCTCCGCCAGTTGCGCCTGCGGCAGATCAGTGATCCCGACCAGTATCAGCCGCGACACTACGCCGTCGCGCAATTGCTCCACCAGGATTTGCTGCGTCGGCGTGGGCGAACGCGGCAGGAATGCCGACATGTCGGCGGTGAACGGAGTACGGCTGATGATCAGCGCGCATGCGGCTACGAACGCCAGCCAGACGGCCGGCGCCAGATAACGCCGCATCAAGGCGTCTCTACCCGGTCTTCGGTAACGCTCATCACCGAACGGTCGCCGGTGGTTTCCAGCGTCTCGATCTCGCTCACTCTATCCTCGCGTCCGCTGATGCGGATCTCGCGCACCAGCTCCAGCGCCTTCGCATCGGTCGGGATCAGGATCAGGCGCCAGCGGCTGATGTCACCATCCAGTTTGATCTGGTAAAACCGGTTCAACGTCGCCACATCGCCCGCCAGCGTCGAGCGGATGCCCTCGATCAACGCCCATAGCAATGGGTAATCCTGCAGCGTCAGCCGGCGTTTCCCGCTGGCCTTGCTGTCTATCAGCAAGGTGCTTTTATCCAGCACCAGGCTTTCAATCTTCGGTGCGCGCGTGTGCTTCTCCAGATGCCCGGGCGCCTGGTAAATCAGCGTGCCGGAGGACTCCAGCGGCTTGTTCAGGATGCGCAGATATTTTTTTTCGACGAACTGTCCCTGCGCATGCTGCACTTGCGCCAGGCGCTGCATCAGCCTGGCCACATCCCAGCGCGCCTCCGGCGCAGCTGTTTCACCCTCGGCACAGGCGCTGCAAGCGGCAAACAGCATCATCGCAAGCACTATTAAACGCATCAGGGCGCCTTCCAGAAATCGAAGAAGTTGAACCAATTGTACGGCGCATTGCGGCAGTGATATTCGACCCGCGCAACGTATTTTTGCAATGCCTGATCGAGCACCTCATTGCGCTGCCCCCGGTTCACGTTACGCATATCGGCCAGTTCCTCAAAATATACGTCGTAGCGGCTACCGCCGCGGTACAGCCCTATCATCAGCATTACCGGCTGTTTCAGCATGAGCGCTATGCGCAGCGGACCGGTGGGGAACATGGCCGGTGCGCCCAGGAATTCGACCGCCGCGCTGCCCTCACCCTCCAGCGCGCGATCGGCCAGCAGGGCAACAAACTCGCCGCGCTGCAGCGCAGCTTCAACCTTGAGCATGGAATCCGCCTTGCCCAGGCCGATGATCTGCTGCTTCAGCTGTGGATTGATCGCATGCAGAACGGTATGCAGTTTGCGCGCATTTTCTTCGTACATCACCACCGCAACAGGCGGTCCCTGCACCGTGCGCGAGAAGGAACGGATGATCTCGAAACTGCCGAGATGCGCGCCGAGGAAGATGCAGCTCTGGCTGTGCGCGATCAGGTCCTGCGCCAGCTCGGCGCCGTGGATATGCACGTCCAGCATATCGTAGCGGTCGTTAAGCAGGAATACGCGGTCGAGTATCGTCGATGCGAAGGTATGGATGTGGCGATAACTGTCGCCGAGATGCGGTGCGCGCCCCAGCACTCGCGCCAGGTATTGCTGCGACGCGATGCGGGCGGACGATGAGAAGCATATGAAATACACGCAGATCGGAAACAGCAAGCTGCGCGCAACAGGACGACCCAGGGTGAGCGCCACCCAGACGATCAGGCGCAGCGCCACGGTGTTGCTGCGTTCCGGTGCGGATAGCCATTCCGGCGCCCTTTTTTCGGCGTTCACTTCACGCGTCCGCGGCATGAGCAGACCCCGTCAGTACCTTATTCTGCCCCACGGCACACTCGAATTGCAGCATGCCGCCAGCGGTCCGCACATAGTCGATAATCACCGTGTCCCCCGGGCGCACCGGATGCAGAAATTTGGCGGCCTTGATCTGCCCGGCCTGCATTGCACCCCCGTGGTCGGCAGTAATCGCATGCAGGACTTCCGCCAGCAGCAGCGCGCCGGGAATAATCGGATTGCCGGGAAAATGCCCGGCCGCGGTCGGATGCTGGGGAGCGTAGATCCATTCAAGCCGCGGCATTTTTTCTCCGATCGGTGCGGGGCGCCTGACGCAACAGTTGCGCCAGTGCCTCCCGCGTCAGCTTGCCGGTCGAGTTGCGCGGCAGCGATTCGACGAAATACAGCTGGCGCGGCAGAAATACCGGATCCACGCATTGCCGCAACGCGGCCAGCACGATATCGCGTGTCAGCCCCGGCGCGACTACAAAGGCTAACGTCCGGGGCGAGCCGCCGGCACTGTCATCGGGCACCATGAATACGCCGTCGCGCACACCCGGAATATTGTTCAGGTGATGGCTGAGGCTTGCCAGCGAGGTGCGCTTGCCGCCAATATTGACCAGATCTGCCGCGCGTCCATGCAACGTGAATGTGCCATCGGCAGCCAGTTCGATTACATCGCTCAATACCGCCTCGATCTGCACATGCCCTCCGCTTACCCAGGCGCGATCCTGCTGCTGATGCAGTGCAATTCCGGCAAACAAGGTCCAGGCCGCGCCCTCGACCGGGCGGCGGCTGGCCACCTGCCCGGCTTCGGTAAAACCGTATATCTCATACAGCGGCGCACCGAAGCAAGCCTCGGCCAGCTGCGCCAGATCCAGTGGCAATGGCGCGGTGGCGCACAGCACGAAATCCACCGGAGGTACTTCTGCCACTTCCGCCAACAGGCTGCGCAGGTGTATCGGAGTGGTAACCAGGCAACGCGGACGCGGCAGGGCAGCGAGCTGCGCGCTGATATCCGCCGGATAGAATGGGCGCTCGGCCACCAGTACCTGGCCATTGCACAACGCTATCAGCACAGTGGATTCCAGCCCGTACATATGCTGCGCCGGCACCGTGCCCAGTATTGTCATGGCGGCGCCGGGCAATATGCCGAAGCGCTCGGCCTCCGCCGTTGCGCTCGCGCTCAGGCTGCCCCAGGTCTTTTGATGGGCCGTCGGTTCGCCGGTGGAGCCGGAAGTGAACACCAGCGCCGCACACTGCTCAGCCGGGATCAGCGGGATGCCCGTCGCCTCGGCCGCGGAGAGTTCTGCAGCCGTTGGATAAGCGACGACTTCTATGCCCGCCAGCTGAATGCCGGCCAGCTCGACCGCCCCATCGCTCAGACAATACAGGTCGGGAAAACGCGCCGCCAGCCGTGCGACAAAATCGGCGGTGTAGTTCGGCGGCAACAGGCTGATCTGGCCGCGCAGCAGCGCCGCGCAGAAGCCGACCGCGAAGCTGTAGCGGTCGGCACACAGATTCAGCACATGGCGCTTTTCCGGCAGTTGCCGCGCCAGAGCCCCCACCTCCTGCAGAAAGCGCTGCACCGGGACAGGCACGCCGGCGCGATAGGCAAACACGCTGTCGAGATCGGTATGGCCAATTAACGGAATATCAGGCATCGCTAACGGCGGTTCGAATCGCGCGCGCTCGCGAGGTCTTTGCTGTAGACCTCGATCGATCGCAAAATGGATGCGCGCGGATGATCGGGATGGGCGGTATAGCGCCAGATGTATTCTCCGCAGAACATTAATGCCAGTAGCGGCAAATCCAATACATTGATATAAAAAGACCAGGCGCTGATCGGAGCAAATGTATAGAGTAACGCGGAGATCATGACCTGCATGAAGAAGAACATCGTCCATGCCAGCGTGGCATAGCGCGTATAGGCCACCAGATGCGGGTCCATGGCGCCATGCACCAAGCGGGAAATGCGGGAAATCAACGGCTCGCGCCCCGCCATCAGCGTCCGGCCAAAGAACCACAGCAGAAATAAATTGAGCGCGGCGTGGGTGATCCCGTTCAAAGCGATGAGCCCGATGCGCTCGTGTTCACCCAGCACCAGCCAGGCAATCAATATTCCCAACGCCAGCCCCAGCACCGGCCACCACGCCCGCCGCACCAGACGGAACACGGCCCAGCTTGCACAAGCCAGCAGGGGCATAAGCACCCACAACAACTCCCGACCCACATATTCACCACCCGCTATGACGCTGTGCAGCCATAACGGATAACCGACGAATGCCAGCAGCAGCAATGCCTTGCCGAGTCGTGCCATCATCGCCGCCTGCACATCTATGGATGGGGCCGCAAGGAATGGCGCGGGCCATCGAAGCAGGGCGCGCCGATGTGCCCTGCCTCTTTACCCGATCGTTGCCGCTTACCACCTTCCTGCATCACCGCTCCAGCCATTTTAATGCCTATATTTTACACTCAAACCCCGGTGATTGTTATGCTCCGGTTTACTGGCCTTGGCAAATCGGATAGCCTGCACTACTTTTAAAAATGGTCATGTGATGAAACCCTCCCAGGAACCCAACGAACAGATCGCGTCCGTCCCGCACCCGCCGCTCACCGACTATTACAATAGCGAGGAAGAACGGCGCAACTGGGTCAACAATATTTTCAACACCACTGCGTCCGACTACGACCGCATGGAAACCATCCTCGGCTTGGGCACCGGCCCGCGCTACCGCCGCCAGATATTGCAGCAGGCCGGATTAAAGCCCGGCATGGAAATGCTCGATGTCGGCACAGGCACCGGACTGGTTGCGCTGCAGGCTGTGGCAATCATGGGGGACGGCAGCAGAATCACCGGTGTAGACCCCAGCGTCGGCATGATGCAAAGCGCCAAGCTGCCGCCCGAGGTCAGGATGGTCGAAGGCCGCGCCGAGCAGATTCCGCTGCCCGATGCCGGCTATGACTTTCTCAGCATGGGCTACGCGCTGCGCCACGTTTCGGATCTATCGCTCGCCTTCTCGGAATATTTTCGCGTGCTGAAGCCGGGCGGGCGGGTTTGTATCCTCGAGATCACCGCGCCTAAAGGCCCTGTCGCTACCGTCCTGCTCAAATCCTATTTCCGCTACATCGTACCCAATCTGGCGAAGCTGGTGGCGAAACAAAAGGACACGCCGCTGCTATGGCAATATTACTGGGATACCATTGAGGCCTGCGTGCCGCCGGAAAGCGTGTTGAATACATTGAAGAGCGTCGGATTCAGCAATGTGCGGCGCACCGTAGATCTGGGCATCTTCACTACCTACCTGGCTGACAAACCCGTAGCGGAGCAGCAGCAAAAACAATGGGAATGACCGCACTGCCGTGTTTGCGCGGACGGGCGGATCAAACGGCGGCCGGACCGTTGTCGTCCCGCTAACAGCCCGGGCAAATAAGCCTCTGCGACAATTTGTCGCAGGTATCGCAAAGGGCGTGGCCTTATAATTTTAGCGTTCTTCATCAGCGCTGAGGCCAACTCCATGTATCGCTTTCTCCATAAACCACAATATCTCCGGCATTTATTTATTGCCGCACTTGCGCTGTTACCGCTCGCCGTCATGAATGACGCGCGCGCCTGCGCCGCCTGTGGAGATACTTTGTCGAGAGACTGGGGAGCGCAGGGCGGCAGCGCTGAGCCGGGTTACACCGCCGACCTGTCCTATAGCTACATCAACCAGAATCAGCAGCGCTACGACTCGAGCACCGCATCTCCGGGATTAATTTCCTCGCTGCAGGCCGCGGGCCAGGAAATCGAGGATTACACCGTAACCCGGACAACCACGGCAGCGCTCAACTACAGCAGCGACACATGGGGAATAACCGCCCAGATTCCGTATCTTCAGCGCGCACATGGCACCTTCGGCACGGCCTCTGACGGCAGCACCTATTCTTCATCCTACGCCAGCGGGATCGGCGATATACGCATTATCGGCAGATACAACGGCTTCCTGACCGACAGGACGACTGGCATTATTGCCGGGATCAAGTTGCCGACCGGCAGCACCAACACTAATTTCAATTCGGGCGATGCCGCCAACACCCCCGTTGATCGCAGCCTGCAACTCGGTACGGGCTCTACCGATCTGATCCTCGGCGGAATTTTTACCGGTACCGCCGGAAAGTTTGGCTGGTTTGCGCAAGGTACGATGCAATATGCGGTGACCACAAAAACCATTGACGGTCTGGACTATCGCCCCGGGAATGCTTATGCGCTGAATGCCGGTCTACGCTACGCGAAATTTGGCGCCCGGTTCACGCCATTGCTGCAGATCAACTATATTCACCGCCAGCCGGACACCGGGGCCGGGGCGACCCCGAACGATGCGTTGACCGGCGGCCCGGCCACCGGCGGAACGCTGGTGTATCTGGCCCCCGGCGTTTCGGCGCGGATAGGCGGGGGCACATCCGTTTATGGTTTTGTCCAGCTTCCGCTCTACCAACACGTCAACTCGCTGCAATTAAGCCCGCGCTATACATTGACGCTGGGAATCAGGCATGCATTCTGATCCGATGCTGAGGAAGCGATGGAGGCCCGGGCTTTGAAAAAATTCTCGTCGGTTGCCACAGGAGCAATGCTTCTGGCATTTCTGCTGGCGCTGGGGTTTATTCACGCGGCAGGTGCAAGTGGATGGAATCTGAAGGATAAGGACGACGTGCATTACACCTTGTCCAGCCTGCGCGGCAAATGGGTACTGGTCAATTTCTGGGCGCCGTGGTGCACCCCCTGCCTGGAGGAAATGTCCGGGCTCACCGCTTTACAGCAGCAGCACAACGATGTGCAGGTAATCGGCGTGGCGGTGATGTATCAAAACCGCAATGAGGTGCAGAACACGATGAACGCGCAGTCCATCACCTATCCGATCGTGTTCGGTAATGAAGACATCGCCGGAGAGTTCGGCGGATTGGATGGCCTGCCGACCAGCTTTCTTTATACGCCTTCAGGAAAGTTGGTTGGACACCATCAGGGCATTCTGACGCGCAATCAGATTGAGCAGGTCATCAAACGGGAAATCAGGGCATCAGATCTGTTTAGCCGTTAGCCGGACAACAAGCTCGGCCCTGACGCGTCATATAGGCGAGCTACTTGCTGCGACGTTGCTGGATATGGTGATTGAGGCTGCGCAGCGAACTGAAGACTTTGCCGTTGTCGGCGTCGTCGGATTTTAACTGCACCCCATAGGTCTTCGACACCGCCAGCGACAACTCAAGAATATCAATCGAATCCAGCCCCAGCCCTTCACCGTAAAGCGGCGCATCGGGATCAATATCGTCTGCCCCGATCTCCAGATTCAGCGAAGTAACGATGAGTTGTGCCAGTTCTTTTTCTTGCGCGTCCACGTGAGGCTCCATAGGTTCATTGCGGTGATGCGGCGCGGATTTTACACGATTGCAGCGAGCGCGCACCACTCAGGCGATTTCCGTCGGCTTACCGAGTGGCCTGGCGTTGCGGAAATCTGCGGATGATCATTGCGGGACGCCCGCCCAATACCGCCCGAACGGCCAAGCTGGCTCAGTTCATCGCGCCGTTGATGGAAATAATTTGCCCGGAGATATAGGCGGCCTTGGCGGAAGCCAGGAACGCCACGAGATCGGCGACTTCTTCCGGCTCGCCCGAGCGGCCCAGCGGCACCAGGCGTTTGATCTTCTCCGCGTCGAACAAATTTTCGGTCATCGCCGATTTGATGATGCCCGGCGCCACCGCATTGACGGTGATGCCGCGGCTGGCCAGTTCCAGCGCCAGCGATTTGGTCGCACCATTCAGACCGGCTTTGGCGGCAGCGTAGTTGGTCTGGCCACGGTTGCCGATGATGCTGGCGACTGAGGAAATATTGACAATCCGGCCCCAGCGCGTGGCTATCATCGGCAGCAGCAGCGGTTGCGTGACATTGAAAAAGCCGTTGAGCGTGACGTCGATCACGCTGGACCATTGTTGCGGGCTCAGGCCCGGCATCACCCCGTCGTCGTGTATCCCGGCATTGTTTACCACGATCTGGATCGGCCCATCCTGCAGCAGCGTATGTAAAACGGCATGGGTTTGTTCGGCGTGAGTCACATCGAACAGCACTGCGGATGCCGCGCCGCCGGATTGCCGGATCTCCGCCGCCACAGCCTCAGCCTGCGGCAGCGAACGGTGGGCATGAACCAGCACATGATGCCCGTCTTTTGCCAATGCACGGCAGATGGCCGCGCCTATCGCCCCGCTGCCACCGGTGACCAGCGCGCGCTTCATGCCGCGGTTCCGGCGTCAAGTATCCCGGTGTCAGGTATCGGGGCGTCGAGTATCACCGTGGCGCGTCCGCTCAATACCTCGCGGCCCGCCGCATGCAGGCGGAATTGATAGATCACGCGGGCTTCATCTCCCATCAGTTTCTCCGCCTCTATGATCAGTTCCGCGTCCAGCGTATCGAGCCGCGCGTTATGAAACGCAACCTCGCGCACGCTGGCCAGATATCCCGCCCGGGGACGCTCATCGATCTGCCCGCTCAGGCTGCCATGTATAGCCATTGCCTGCGCGGCATATTCAATGCCGCACAGCGCCAGCAATCCCTGGGCGGAACGCAGCGGATTGTCCGGATGCAAATGGGTGCGCGTGACACAGCGGATACGCTGTGCGTCGCATTCCAGCACGCCATCCAGCAGGCACATATCGTGGGCATGCGGGATGATGCCGGCGATCGCGGCGCGGTCGGCTAGCACGGCGTTACCACGACGGTGAGATGAGCGTCGTCCAGATAGTCAAGCACGACCTGGGCCGGCTGGGCGCACGCCAGCGCAGCCAGCAGCGGCAAACTGCGCGCGCTGGGATTGCCCAGCCGCAAAGCTTCCAGTGCAGGATCGCGCACACTGCTCGCCTCGCCGTGACGCGCGACGTAAGCAACATCCAGCACGGCAAAGGTCCGCTCAGTCGGATACGGCACGATAATCAGCGCGACGCCGAAACAGCCTGCGATAGGCCGCACAGCATTCAGCGGCTCAGGATGAGGATGATCGTAGGCTACCAGCGCAACGCTGGCCAGATCGACTGATACCTGCGCCGCCGCCTCCAGCAGGCCCGCGGCAAAGCTGCCGTTATATGCGCACAGGCTGGTCGATGGCTCATGGGTCTGGGCAGCAATACACCAGTAACCTGCCGCCGAATTGTGCACCGAGTTCATGAAGCGCGTCGGCGACACTTCGCGCGGCGCCGTCGCCAATATGGTATTGATCGCGTGGACATTGTCGTTGTCGCCGCCGGACGAGGTGAACACGGTTGCGGTGGAGTTCGCCGCGCGGCCTGCATGCATATGCGCCTCCTGCGCGACCGCCAGCGCCAGCTTGATCGGAATGCCGGCCCGGCGCCGCTCGGCGACAGGCAACAGATCACTCGCCGCCAGCTGCGTCGGCGTGGGCGCATAGGCTGTGTCTCCCGCCAGAATCGGGCGGCTCGCGGTCCATCCGTTCAGGCCCGGACCGATCACACCGATGCCTTCAAGGTAGACGCGCATCAGCCTGCCGTCCCCAGCACCACGCTGCAATTGCTGCCCCCGAACCCGAAGGAATTACTCAACACGCGCTGCAGCACCGCATCGCGATTGTCGATCTGGTAATTCAGTTTTGCTGCCTGATCGACGTCCAGCGTGTTCACACTGCCGGGAATAAAATGATGCTCCAGCGCCAGCATGGCAATAATCGCTTCGCTGATGCCGGCGGCGCCGAGCAGATGACCGGTCCACCCCTTGGTCGAACTGCAGGGGACGTCTGCACCAAACAGTTCCGCCACGGCCTTGCCTTCGCTTGCGTCGTTGCTTTTGGTCGCGGTGCCGTGCAGGTTGATGTAATCGATATCCGCGCTTTGCAGCCCGGCCGAATCAAGCGCGCGCTGCATCGCCAGCTTCGCGCCCAGCCCTTCGGGATGGGGCGTAGACATATGGTACGCATCAGAGCTCTCACCGATGCCGAGTAAATAGATCCCCTCCCGAGTTGCTGCGCCGGCACCCGATGCGTCAGCCGCCGACGTATGACCACGCTCGATCAATGCGAAACCGCCGCCCTCGCCCAGCGAAATGCCGTCGCGCTCCGAGTCATAAGGGCGGCAGGGTAAACGCGATACCAGACCGAGCGAGTTAAATCCGTACAGCGTGGTGAGGCACAATGTATCGACGCCGCCGACCACGGCCGCGTCGCATACGCCGGCCGAGATCATGCGCGCAGCGTTGGCGAATACCTTGGCGGTTGATGAACACGCCGACGACACGACAAAGGAAGGACCGGTCAGACCCAGGAGCTGCTGGACAAAATCCGCCAGCGAATAGGAGTTCTGGGTCTGCGCATAATGAAAATCATCCGGCAACGCGCCGGTTCGGGAATCCAGGCGCCGGTAGGCCAGCTCGGTTTGCAACAGACCCGACGTACTGGTACCCATGAAGACTCCGATGCGCCCCGCACCATATTTCCCGCGTGCTTCTGCTACAGCCGTTGCGAAACCATCCTGTTCCAGCGCCAGTTGCGCCAGCCGGTTGTTGCGGCAATCGTACTGCGCCATGTCCGCCCCAATCCGCATGTCGTCGAGCATATCCAGCTTGCCGATAAAGGTGTCCAGATCGACGTTCTCGAAAGCGCAGCGGCGCAAACCGGAACGCCGCGTGCGCAACGCGTCAAGCGTCGCCTGACGCCCGATGCCGAGACTATTACTGAGGGTGGAATGGCTGATGAGTAGCGGGTGCACTTCGATGGCAGATCCAGGGTGGGCCGCGCGCAGTATATCAAACGGGGCATGGCAATTAAAGCTCGCCGGCTTGACGGAACGCAGCATCGGGGCTGCAGCTCGTTTGCCGCCTGGACCTTTAAGCCAAGACGGGCGCACATTGCCGCGGGTATCGTCCTCGTTTTATACCGGGTCAGGACAACCAAGGCGCGCGTAGTATGTCCTTGACAGTCAGCGCAAAATTTTGGGAAACTTAACTGCGCCGTCAGCCATTGGCTGCAATCCGGTCCAGGCCTTTGGTAAACCCATCAAATAACGTGGTTTTCCGCCCCCTGTTCAGGCCTTATCTGCGTGCACAGGCTGATACCGTAGCGGGGTGGCAGTACAACCGACGCCTGTAGCCACATCACTCCGCGAAACGAGGCCGTTATGTCAACACCCAATAACATCCGTTTGATTTCCACACAGACCGAGCGCAGCCTGGCTGAAGCGGAAGCCATCCAGGAGGCGCATGCCCGTATTGAGGCGGACATTGAGGCGCAGCTTGCGTTGCAGGCGCGGATGCGCACAGAAGCCCATGCACGGGCGATTGCAGAATCCAAAACCCACTATGAAAACGAACTGGCCAAACGGATAGACGAGAAAAATCAGGTCGAGTCCAAACTGGCAATACAGGTGCAGGCCCGCGCCGAGCTCGAGCGTGAACTGATCGACGCGGCCCAGGCCAGGTTGCTGGCTGAAACGGCGCTCACCGAGAAAGTACAAGCCAGGTTGCAAGCCGAACACCAAGCGCGCCAGATACTCGAACAGCGCCTGGCCGAAGAGGAAACGGCGCGCACAGCTGCGGAAATCAACGCGCAGATAGAATATGAAAGCATTTCGCTGGCACAGCAAAAAACGTCTGCCGAAGAGCTGATCGCCCAGGCCGCGGCGGACCAGATCAACGCCAGAAAGGAAGCTTTGGCGCAGGCCAATGCCAAGGCGAAGGCCGAGGCAACCGCGCTGGAAACCATGCGGGCCCGGGTGCATGCCGATCACGCGGCCGCAGCTGAAAATCAGAAACGCGCCGCTGCCGAGGCGGCAGCCGAGCAGGCCGCGATGGCGCGGGCAGCAGCAGACCGCCAGGCAGCCCTGCTGGCCGAGCAGCGCATCGTCGCGGAACAGCAGGCCAGCGACGCCGCAGAGGCCTGCAGTGCGGCCGAGGCCAGCGCTATTGAAGCGGCGCGGGCCTGCCGAGCTGCTTTCGAGCAGGATCAACAACAGAATAATCATGCGGCAGAACAAAGCCGGCGCGTCGAGCAGGAAATCCTTGATTTGCTAAGCGCGCGCGAGCAAGCCGCGCTCTTGGCCGCGCAGGAACAGGAGGCGGCCAACGCGCTATTACAGCAAGCCGAGCTTGAAGCGCAGACCCGGCTGGCGCTGGAAAACCAGGCTAAACATGCGGCACAAAGCAGGCTACAGGCCGAACACAACCTGATCATCATCGCGCAGCAACGGACTGAGGCCGAGATGCTTGCGGAACGCGGGATACAGCTTCAATTGCAGGCCGAAGCCGCAGCTGAAACGGTCGCGAATAACCTTGCTCAGGCGGCGGCTCAGGCGGCTGTGGCGGCGCAGGAAAAAATGCGCCTGGAGCAGCAACGCGCAGATGCCGAGCTTGCACGGCTGTTGGCCGACCAGAATGCAGCGCAGGAAATCCAGCAAAAAATCGATGCAGATAATCAGCTGACCCAGGCCGCGCAACTGGAAGCCGAACTGGCCAGGGAGCTACGCCAGGCGCAGGAACAAAAACTGGCGGCGGTCAACGCGGCGATAAATGCTGCCAATGAAAGTATCGCTGCGGAACAGGAAGCCCAGGCCGTAGCGCAACTGCACCGCGCTATCTACGAAGAAGCAGCGGGCGTGGCGCAGGCGTGCATACAGGCTGACCAGCAGGCGCTGGCTGAAATCGCCGCACGCATGGCGGTCGAACTGCAGGTTATCGAGGCCGACCAGGAATGCCGGGCAAGAGAAGCGGCCGCGCGCGAGGCCGCCGCAACTGCGCTGCAACTAACTCAAGATGCGCTTGCTTCTGCCAAAATTACCGAAGATGCCGAAGTGCGTGCCCTGAATATGGCCAGGCTGCACGCCAGCATGCATGCTGAAGCGGCTCAGCTGGAGACCGAAAAACTCCAGGCTGAAGCGCATGCAACCGCATTGACGCGCCATCGCGTCGTAGCAGCGACAGAGGCCGTGCAACTGGCCGAAGAACGTATCCAGGCCGAACAGCGCGCGATCACCGAAATTGAAGCGCGCATCGAGGCTGAGCACACCGCGATTGAGGCACAGAACGAGCGCACCGCCATCGAAATGCAGGCGCGGCTGTCCGCAGCAAACGTCCTGAAACTGGCGCAGGAGGCAATGGCGGCGGCCGACCTGCATGCCGAGGTGGAAAAGGAGGTAGCGCAGTGCGAAACTGAAAAACTCCACGCCGAAATTACTGCGATCGAGATAGCGCGCCATCGCGTGGCGCTGGCGCGGGAGGCCACGCAACTGGCGGAGGAACGCGCCCAGGCGGAACAATGCGCAATCGCTGAATTCGAAGCGCGCATGGCAGCGGATCAGGCAGCGATCCAAGCGGAAAATGCACGCATCGTGATCGAAACACAGGCGCGCGAAACTGCGACGGCCGCCGCGAAGCTGGCGCAGGATGCTGCGGCTGCCGCCGGCCTGCATGCCGAGATGGCCGCCCAGGCTGCACAATGCGAAGCGGAAAAACTTCAGGCAGAAATCCACGCAACGGAACTGGCGCGGCAGCGGCTGGAACGAGCCCAGGAAGCCACGCAACTGGCTGAGGAACGCGTGCAGACAGAACAACGCGCAATCGCTGAATTGGAAGCGCGCATGGCAGCGGATCAGGCGGCGGTTCAAGCGGAAAACGCACGCATCGTGATCGAAATACAGGCGCGCGAAACTGCGGCGGCCGCCGCGAAGCTGGCGCAGGATGCTGCGGCTGCCGCCGGCGTGCAGGTCGAGATGGCAGCCCAGGCGGCACAATGCGAATCGGAAAAAATTCAGGCAGAAACGAATGCAACGGAGCTGGCGCGGCAGCGGCTGGTGCGGGCCCAGGAAGAAAAGCAATTGGCCCAGGTCAGAGCACAGACAGCGCAGCGCGCCATCACTGAAACTGAAGCGCGTATCGCGGTTGAGCAGGAAATAATTAAAACCGAAGGGGAGCGCATCATAGCGGAACGGCAAGCCCGCATAGTTGCGGAAGCGGCCCTGCAGGCCGCTCAGGAGACCGCCGCCGCGGCCAGCCTGCGAGCGGGAATAGAAGCGCAAACCGCACAGTTCGAAGCGGAAAAAATGCAGGCTGAAGCGGGTGCGATGGAACTGGCGCGCCAACGCCTGACGGCAATGTCGGAAGCCAAACAGCTGGCCGAAATCAGTGCTCAGGCAGAGCAGGGTTTGCTGGATGAGGCCGCGCGCATCGTTGACCTGGCGCGGGCCGGAGAAATTGCAGCCGCTCAGAAATTGGCCGAAGCCCAGGCACAGCTTACCCAAGTGGAATCAGCACGGCTGCAGGCTGAGGAACACTCTGCAGAGCTGGCGCGGCAACATCTGAGTATCGCTCAACAAGCCCTCGAATTGGCCGAGGAAAACGCGAGGCTGGAACAGCAGAACCTGGAGTGCGCCCAGGCCAAGCGCGAATCGGCCCAAAAGATGCGCGATACGCAGCAGGCACGCCTGAGCGCTGAGCAGCGTGCCGCGAACGAAATCCAGGCACATATACAGGCGGACGAACAGGCAATAATTGCCGCGCATGATCTTGAGTTGGCCGAACGCAACGCCCGCCTCGCGATAGAGGACATAGTTCAGTCGCAGCAGCAGACGGCCCAGGCGCTGCGGGCGAGGGAAGAGTTCAATAAAATCATCGCGGCCAATATGCATGCAGGGAGTGTTCCGGCGGGGAACGAAAGCGGAGCGAAGTTATTGCTGGGCCAACTGTTTCCGGCCGAGAAACGAAACAAGGTTTGAAGCAAAGGTCTTTCTGACTTAGCTGCTCTTACCGCCCTTGCATCGGTGGCTAATCCGTATCAGCCCATCAATTTCTCAGCTCGCGGGTTCGATAGGCACAACGAAATCCCCAATAACACGGCAATGCCACGCACAGCGCAAGTGACCAGTGGGTAAAAAGGAATGCCGTGGCTGCAAGCGCAACGGATAACACAAACAATATCATCGCACCCGCTTGAGACTGAGCCAGGCCTGACAGATAAGCCGCGCCCAGCAGGGTACAGATCACGGGCAGCACCGCGAACCAGACAAACCATAAGCGCGACGGATTGGTTTGCGAGAACAATTCCTGCAGCGTACGGGCGGCGGAATCGGCTATCGACAGGTTGGGTATCGGGTCCAGAAATATAACCATGGACCAGCTTGCTGCTATCAGAAACGTCACTAAAATAAAGGCCAGCCCAGCCATTTTTTCCGGTGAACGCAAGAGCGCATGTTTGAGAAAATAAAGTAAATCCGCCATCCCTGAATGGTGCAATTATCCGACGCAAATATCAAGGCCCGAAGGATTCCGTCTTGATGGCCGCGTCAACAGCCATCATTCACTTAATCGGTTCTTGGCAGTTCAGCGGCAGCCAGCGGCGTGATGGCAGGACCGTGTAACACTTTGCCCGTCACGTCAAAACGCGAGGCATGGCAGGGACAATCCCAGGTTTTCTCCGCTGAATTCCAGGAAACGATACAGCCCAGATGGGTGCATACCGCGGACAACGACACCAATTCGCCTTTGGTATCCCGATATATCGCCAGCTTGGTCAAACCGTCGCGCACGATTGCGCCTGAATCCGGTGGAATGTCCGAAACACTGTCGACTTCCCCGCCGTTCAGCCAGTCGCCGTATTGCACCATAACATTGGCCTGTTCCTTTACAAATTCGGAGAGTCCATGAATGGGTTTGCGCGACGGATCGTATAAGCCGGTCCAGGGATTGCTGCGGCCGCAGATCAGGTCTGTCACCAGCATTGCCCCGGCAGTGCAATGGGTCATGCCGGTACCGGAATCACCCGTGATGATGTAGACGTGTTTGTCATCCATGGGATTACGCCCGAGGAAGGCCACGCCGTCGGCGGGCTCCATTACTATCCCGCACCAGCGATATTCCACCTGCCCGGCCATTGGATAGAGCGCGCGCGTCCATGCTTCGAGTTCATCGTAACGGTGTTCGGGATGCTCGTCCTGGCCTACTTTATGATCGGCACCGCCGACCACCAGTATTTCGTGATCCGCGTCCGGCTCCGGGGTTTCGAGCCGGACGTAATAATACGGATCACCGGTATCCCAAAGTAATATGCGCGGAACCGAACCTTTGGCTACGCGTAACCCAACGACATAGGACATGTATCCGGCCTGTTTGGTATGCATCACAGCGCGATCGTTGAAGGGCGTGTTGGTAGCCACAACCACAGAGCCAGCAGTGATTTCACCGCGGGTGGTTATTACGCTCTTGCGCTCCGCGTCGTCCCGGATACTGAGTGCGCGCGTTTCACCAAAGATGCGCCCGCCGTTCCGCTCCAGCGCGGCAGCCAGGCCGGAGAGATATTTAAGCGGATGAAACTGGGCCTGGTTCAGAAAACGAATTGCCGGCCCGGTGGGGAAACTCAGCCCCGGCACCTGATCGATCCGCTCCACTGCCACATGAGCATTATGCGCCGCCTGGTATTCCTTATCGATGGTAGCGGCATCCTTACCGTCAGGAGTGTACAGATAGCCGTCCAGCCGCTCGAATTCACAATCGATCTGTTCATCGCGTGCGATAGCCTCAACCAGATCGGTCGCCTGCTGGAAACTGTCTGCAACCAGTCTCGCCTTGTCTGCGCCGAAGCCGCGCGCAATTTCAAAATAGCGGTCGTCCGGCGGCATAAAGTGTGCTGTCGTGCGGGCCGTTTCGCCCGCGCCGACACCGACCGCATCGATCAGGATAACGGACTTCCCCTGCTTGGACAGCAGATAAGCGGTGGTCAGCCCGGCGATGCCGGCGCCGATGACGCATACGTCGCAAATCGAATTTTCGGCCATCGCAGGAAACCGCGGAACGGACGAAGTAGACATCCAGACAGATTTCGGACCTTCAGGCAGCTGAGCCATATCATCTCCTATCACCTATGCAACGCATGAGTTCATTAACTGGGGATGAGTATCAACAAATTGCCGGAACCAGTCTGTACGATTGTGAACATATATGCGTACTCGGCCTTCAGGATGCCGCAAAAGGCGAAATGTTGGTAACGCGTACGCGCCGTGCTTGAAACGTGGGAATTTAGATCAGATGCTGAGTAGCGTTATGTAATGGGATTGCGGTGGCACACCAGCGCTGTGTGCAGACCATTAGTCACCGTCCAGATCACTCCGATCCTTTGAATGGGAACTGATCAGGGGGCGGCCCGACATGATGCCGGTGTACCTGGATAAGGTTTCGCCGATCACCATGCCATCCTGGGTGATGTCAAACAGCCGAATGTCTTTGCTGTGTTCGCTGCCGCGGATTTTGACGACCGAGAACACGCGCTTGAATTGCCCGGCAATTTCAACATAGCGCTGCATGATAATCGCGTCAGCGAGAATACCGCTGCCAAACGGGGAGATGCGTACATCCTGATAGCTGCTCTCCAGCTCGGAAGTCATCAGGATAGTTACTCCTATACTGGTAAGTTCAGCAATCATGCGATACAGCGACTCGCGAAATTCCTCGCTGAATTCCGGCGCCAGCGCCAGTTCGAATCCGGACAGGGAATCGATGACTACGCGCTTGGCGTTCATCTTTTTGATCATCTCGATCAAATCATGCAGGGTTTCATCAATCGACAGATCCAGATAACGGGTATCGATGACCCCGACCTGGCCTGCTTCAATCAGCGAATTAAGTTTATTGTTCAGCAGCTGGCTGGGGCTTTTCTCGAATGCAGCGATCACGCCGGCCTCGCCCTTGCGCACGCCTTCAGCGAGGAACTCGGTCGCCAATATGCTTTTGCCGGAACCGGACGGGCCTACGACAAGGAGCGAATAACCGATCGGCAAACCGCCGCCCAGCATCTCATCCAGCCCCGGAACCCCCATCGAGATACGCACCTGCCCGGTGTTTGTCGGCGTGGCGGAACCCCCTTCGCGCCTCATCAGCGTGCGCGGAAAAACCCGGATGCCCTCGTCGCTGATGCGGAAAGTATGCAAGCCTGGAACCTGCGCCTGTCCGCGCATTTTGACGATCTGCATTTTACGCAGCATCGAATTTCGGTGTAAATTCTGCGATAGCCACAGCACGCCATCCGCTACGGTAAAGACCGGGCTGGAGCCGGCTTCAGACATTGAATATTCGCCGATCAGAAATGTGGTTGCCTGCCAGCTCGTCATTTGCATGCCCAGCTGCTGCACGAACCGCTGCAGGTCTGCCGTGCGCTGCCGGCCCCGCTCCGCAGACTGCATCACAGAGCGAAATGAATCTACAAATACCAGTCCCGGAAAATAATCTTTAACCTCCTGGGCTATACGCAGCAATATGCCGTCGAAATCTCCTCCCAGCAGGTCTGCGGACAAATTGACAAAGCGGATCGACTCGTCAATTTTATCAATGTCGTAGAATGGAAATTGCTGCTGGTAACGGATCATCTTTAACGCTGGTTCGCCGAGCACGGTAAAGTAAAGCGCCCGGTTACTCGGGCTCGCCAGCGAGAACATGATCTGATGAGCCAGGGTCGTTTTTCCGCTACCCGGCATGCCCGCTATTAAATTAAACGAGAACTCCGGCAGGCCCCCGCCGAGTAATTTATCCAGACCGGGCACGCCGGTTTGCAGTCGACGAATATTTACTTTTTTATTCATTTGAACTCCTTTCCGATCTTTCCCGATTCATCAATATTCCAGGCTAAACATAAAATGGTGGTCGTGAATTCCTCCCCGATCAAGGACGCCAGGATATCGGTGAAATTAAGTAATAAAAGGGTATTAGCCTCGCTAACCTGCTCAGCGGGTCGACCTTTGAAACTTATTTTTAATTCGGCAAATCGGTGATCGGTCTGCGGTGACAAAGAGCCCGCCGCAAGCCAGGCAAAGATGGACTGGGTAATAAACAGGCTTCTCGCATAAAGCGAATTGAAGCCATCGTTACCCACGATCGAAATGATCTGCGCCGCAAGCTGTTCCCAGTGCGTAATTGCCGCGTCAGCTGCGTTTTCGGTGTGCTGTGCAATAAAATTTTTTATGATCTGCTGCCGCAGCAGCGCTTGGCTTTCCATTACGATAAAACTCGGGGTCTTATTAAGGAGGTTCGCAACTAAGCGTTTTTCGAAGTACATTTTTGAATACAGGATTTAGTATAAAACTTTCTTCAAAAGTGGTGGAGCATTTAGCGAAATTTTTTTTGTAAAATCTGGCGCCGCAGTCTCGATAAGCCAGCCGCAGTCACAATGCCATGCAGAGCGTATCTATTGATAGAGACTGCGTTTGATAGAGACTGCGTTTCCGCCTATTGCTGAGATACAGCCGCGCGCTAAAAAGACCGATCTGAGTCTGCGGCGCCGGCAGGCGTGCAAATTACAGCCTCAACTGTTCCGCGCTACGCCCATTACCAGTGCAACGGAAACCGTGTCCATCACATTCTGGTGCACCTCCGCCGACCTGCGCATATTAAGCAAAAAATAAATAACTAATATCCCGGCACTTTTTATTTATCGTTGCCCTGGTATTCAATTTGCTTGCGGGCAGGCGACTTAATGCAACAGGAGATTTAGCGATGGATATGAGGATTCGTTATCACATTATCCCCAATAAAACGGGCGCAGGGATTATGATATTTGATGCAGACACAGGTCATGTGCAATACCCGATTTGCTGGCAGGATCTTTGTGCCTATTACCATTACCTGGTTGACAGAGGACATACGGAGGAGGCACAACGGCTGCTGGCCGAAAGCATGGCCGGGAATAAGCCCATCACCAGGATGATCGTGACACTGCGTTTATATCAATAACAGCGTTGCTTTTCGACGTCGCGCTGGCTGCGCTGGAATGCGCCATTTAAAGGGATTTTTATGAACCTACTCGTTTTTGCCGGTGCCCTACGCAGTGATTCATGCAATAAAAAATTCGCACGCGAAGCACTGCGGCTCGTGTGTGAGCCAGCGACAACCGGGGAGTTTCCAAAGGTAACAGGAGAGTTTATAGACCTGAAGGAATATCCGATGCCTCCCTACGATGGTGATGTTGAGTCCGCTAGCGGGGTCCCCGAATCTACCGTCAGGCTGGGCAGGAAAATTACCGCGGCCGATGCGCTGATCATCTCCACACCTGAGTACAACGGCAGTATCCCCGGCGTGCTGAAAAACGTGGTGGACTGGCTTTCGCGCGAAAAAATGGTGTCACTGGCCGGGAAGCATCTGTTGCTGCTGGCTGCGTCTCCGGGCGCGCTGGGCGGAACGCGCAGCTTATGGCATACGCGCCAGCCGTTCGAAGTACTTGGCGTACACGTATTTCCCGGCATGATGGGGTTACCGAACGCCTATAACGCCTTTGATGAGCAGGGTCGACTGAAAGATGAAAGGACCGTGCAGCGCCTGCAAACTACGCTGGCGCAGTTTATCAAGCATGTGCAACGCTAGCTGATCGGAAAGCTATACCTCATCCTCTCAGCTATACCTGCTGAGTCCATCGTATTGTTTGTGTACAAACGCACTGAGTTAATTTATAAATTTGTCAATTATGAAAGGCCAACTACTACTCAGGAGTTTTATCATGGCCCAACTATTCGTTCATTCATTAACCTTAATGCTGGCGTTAGGCATCTCTACTGCACAGGCACAGACAGAGACGCCGACTCTTACACCCTCCGATGCGCAGATTGCAAAGATTCTGGATGTCGCGAATAAGGGAGAGATCAAAGCAGCCAAAGAAGCAAAATCCAGCGCCAGCAACAATGACGTCAAGCAATTTGCCGAGCAGATGATCACCGATCATACCGCGATGGAAGACTCCAACAAGGCTCTGGCAAAAAAATTGAGGATCAACCCTCAGGAAAGTGCGACGAGCAGGGAATTGGAAACCGAGGCCAACAATACGCTGAAGGGTTTGAAGACATTGAAGGGGGCTGAATTCGATAAGGCTTACATGGCGAGCCAGGTATCCATGCATCAGAAGGTGCTGGATACCATCAACAATACCCTGCTGCCCAATGCCCAAAATCCGGAACTAAAAGCTATGCTCACCGAGGCTACCCCAAAAATACAGGCACATTTACAGCACGCCAAGGATCTGCAGAGCAGGCCGCAATAAAGTCCGGCAGAAGTAGGCAGGATCAACGCCAGGCGTTGCTTACCGGGTTTTTTCGATAGCAGCGCCCTGTCATTGAACTCCTCTATAGCAATGCCCAATTTACAGCAGCGCCAGGTTTTTCAGCCGCTTCAGGCTTATCGTACGCACCGTTTCAATGAAATCCCTGACATAGGAGAGTTCACCGAACTGCTGGCTGCTCGCCGCATAAAGCTCGGCACGCAAACCGCTCTTGCCGATGCGCTTACCCAATACGTAGCCGCCTTCCAGATAACTTTGCACTGCCCATTCTGGCAACGCGGCAATGCCGCGGCGGCTGGCGACCAATTGCAGAATTGCCACCGTCAACTCAGCGGTGCGGCGTTTGGGCTCTATACCGCGCGGCCGCAGAAAATTGCGTACCACATCCAGCATGTCGTCCGGCACCGGATAGGTGACCAGCGTCTCGTTGGCGAAATCGCGCGGCGTAAGATATTCCTTATTGGCGTAAGGGTGCAGGGTCGACACCAGGCCCACAATTTCGAAGCCGAACAAGGGATGGTAGGTCATCCCCTCGATCTTTTTGTGTTCCGATACGATCGCCAGATCGGCGCGATCTGCACGCAGCAAGGCCAGCGGATCGACGTGAAAACCGGATACCAGATCCATTTCCACTTCCGGCCAGTTATCGCGAAAGGCATCCATCGCCGGCATCAGCCATTCGAAACAGGTATGGCATTCAACCGCGATGCGCAATTTTCCGGCTTTCCCCTGGACCACCCGGGCAATATCACGCTCCGCTTCATGCAGCAGCGCCACCGCGTTCTGGGCCAGCAGGTACAAACGCTGCCCTGCCGGGGTAAGGCGCAGCGGCTGTACCTTGCGCTCGAATAACGGCGTGCCGTAATAATCCTCCAGTTGTTTTACCTGATGGGAAATAGCCGACTGCGTTCGATGCACGCGCGCCGCCACGCCCGAAAGCGTGCCGCAATCAACGAGTGCCAGCATGGTATGCAAATGGCGAAATTCGAGTACGGAAGCCATGATGAATTAATTTAATGGGCAACGTAAAAAAAATGATTTTGAATAATATGCCGGTTTTCTTCATCATGCCAATCTTTCAAGCAGGAGAAACGTCATGGCGATTACGCACAACCTGGGATTTCCGCGCATTGGCGTGCAGCGGGAACTCAAAAAATCCGTTGAGGCTTACTGGAAAGGTGAGCTGGACGAAGCTGGGCTGCGTAGCGCCGGCAAGGCGCTGCGCCAGAAAAACTGGCAACTGCAACAGGAGGCCGGCATACAGCTGATCCCGGTGGGCGATTTCGCCTATTACGACCAGATGCTCAACATGACCACCCTGCTGGGCGCCGCCCCGCGACGCTTTGGCTACACGGATGCCGCATTGAGCTTAAGCCAGTACTTCACGCTGGCGCGTGGCGATAAAAGCAATTTTGCGATGGAAATGACGAAATGGTTCGACACCAATTACCATTATCTTGTCCCTGAATTTTTAAACACGACTGAATTCAGGCTGAGCAGCGAATGGCTGTTTGACGAGGTTCTCGAAGCGCAGGCGCTGGGCATCAATGCCAAGCCCGTGCTGATTGGCCCATTGACGTATTTGTACCTCGGCAAGGAGAAGCACGCCGGACTGCGCCGCCTGAACCTGCTGCCTCGGCTGATCCCGGTGTACCAGCAGATTCTGGCGCGTCTCAAGACACTGGGGGCGGAGTGGGTGCAGATCGATGAACCAGTGCTGGCGCTCGATCTGCCGCAGGAGTGGGTGGATGCGCTGGCGCCCGCGTATGAGGCCCTGACGGCGAGCGCGCCGAAAATTCTGCTCGCCACTTATTTCGATAGCGTCGAGGAACACGCCGCGCGCCTGAAAAATCTGCCGGTAGCAGGCTTGCATATTGATCTGGTGCGTGCTCCGCAGCAGGCGGAAAGCTTCCTGCGCGACTTTCCCGCCGACAAAATTCTGTCGGCCGGGATCGTCGATGGACGCAATATCTGGCGCTGCAATATTGCCGCGTCACTGCACACACTCGGCCCGCTGCACGAAGCGCTGGGGGAGCAACTGTGGATTGCGCCCAGCTGCTCGCTGCTGCATGTACCCGTAGATCTGGCGCAGGAAACCCGCCTCGATCCAACGATCATAAACTGGATGTCTTTCGCCACGCAAAAACTGGCGGAAGTTTCCACGCTGGCGCGCGGACTGGCGCACGGCAAAGAAGCCATCGCGCCGCAGCTGGCGCAGGCCAACGCGGCACTGGAAAGCCGCGTTTACTCTCCGCTGGTGCATAATCGCGCGGTTCGCCAGCGCACCGCGGCATTAACGGCGAAGGATGCGCAGCGCATTTCGCCGTTTACCGAACGCATCGCCCGACAGCACGCGCGCTTCAATCTGCCAGCGTTTCCGACCACCACCATCGGCTCATTTCCGCAAACCGCCGATATCCGCGCCGTTCGCGCCGGCTATAAGCAGGGCCGCATCAGCCACAGTGAATACCAGGCGGCAATGCGCGCGGAAATTCTGCATGCGGTGCGCAAGCAGGAGGAACTCGGGCTGGATGTGCTGGTGCATGGGGAGGCGGAACGTAACGACATGGTGGAATATTTCGGCGAGCAACTGCAGGGCTTCGCATTTACCGAATACGGCTGGGTACAAAGCTATGGCTCCCGCTGCGTAAAGCCGCCGATTATTTATGGCGACGCGGCACGTCCGCGCCCGATGACGGTGGAGTGGGCACAATATGCCCAGAGCCTGACCGGCAAGCCGATGAAAGGCATGCTCACCGGCCCGATCACCATCCTGCAATGGTCATTCGTCCGCAATGATATTCCGCGCGCGGATACGGCGCTGCAGATCGCATTAGCCATCCGCGACGAAGTGCAAAATCTGGAGCAATCAGGCATTGCGATTATCCAGATCGACGAAGCCGCGCTGCGCGAGGGACTGCCGCTGAAACAAAGCGACCGGCCGTTCTATCTCGACTGGGCGGTACGCGCCTTCCGTGTGTGCGCTTCCGGTGTCCGGGACGACACACAGATACACACGCATATGTGCTACTCGGAATTCAACGATATTTTACCCGCCATCGCGGCGATGGATGCGGACGTGATTACCATAGAGACCTCGCGCTCGGATATGGAATTGCTGGAAGCCTTCCGCAAGTTTTCTTACCCGAACGATATCGGCCCAGGCGTATACGATATCCATTCGCCGCGCGTGCCCGGCACCGAAGAGATGTTGCGGCTCATGCGCAAGGCACTGGCGGTGATCCCGGCGCAGCGTTTGTGGATTAACCCGGACTGCGGACTGAAAACCCGCGGCTGGCCGGAAGTGGAAGCGGCGCTGCGGAACATGGTGGCCGTTGCGCGGCAATTGCGCAGCAGTGCGGCCATTTGAGTTAATGGCTGGCAAATCGTGATGGTTTAACCGAGTCTCTGAAGTGTTAGCATTTTCTGTTGCAGGCCGGGAGTAAAGCGCCGCCCGACGCTGCAACGCATTGCATCAGCATGGGGAACAAAGGACAGAAAGCATGGCTACCAAGCTCGAAGCTGCGCATGAAAACTGAGCGCGCTGCCCCGCCCGTCCGCGTCCAGCTGAGCCGGGCCAGAGGCTGGCGCATGCCGGCGAATACAGTGCGCGTTGCGCGGCCCAGCCCGTGGGGCAATCCATTTACTGTGGCCGAGTATGGTCAGGCGCTTGCGGTGGAAATGTACCGCAGCAGACTGGAGCAATTGATCGCCAGCGGAACCGTCGATCTGAGCCCATTGCGCGGCCGGAATCTGGCGTGCTGGTGCAAGCCGGGAACACCCTGCCATGCCGATGTGCTGCTCGAATTCGCCAACAGACCTGTTGTCGGTCAGGAACAGCAATGAGCTCGACTTATATTTCTCAGTCAGGGAATACTTCGAAGCGTGGGTGCGCCGCAATAAACGCGGCCGCAGAAAAGGTTGCATTGTAAGCGGCTGAACATTTCGCACTGAATTCCGCGTTGATGGCGACCGATAAACACAACACCGCCGCAAGACGATTGCATTCATTTCAGCGCAACAAATAAGTCATTCTGCTGCAATGTGTTCCTGCTATTTTCCCCACGGTCAACTGACCAATGGAGATAACAAATGAACGAATTACAGTGTGATGATCTTTTCGTCCCCACCAGCTTTTTGCTGCTCCCGCCTCAGCCGGAACCCAGGCGCGAGCGGAGGGTTGAGGACTTTATTCAGAATATTCGCGGGGCTGCCGCTGCATCTCTGGGCGAATGCGTAGAGGGCAACTGGGTAGCTGCAGTGCTAGATGTCTAGCACGCTTTCAGCCTGATCCCAGGCCCACCGAACAGTTCGCGCAGCTCTGCCCGCAACAACCTTTTTTACACATCGCATGACAGTAGTGGCAGGTCTCTAAGTATCGCCCCTCGTCGGCGGCTCCGTCGTCCTGACAGAAAATTTCTGCACCACCAGACACCCGACCATATCGCCCTCTACATTGACGACGGTACGCAAAGTGTCCAGAGGTCGGTCAATCGGCAGCAGTATAGCGATGGCTTCGACCGGCAAACCCACCGATTGCAGCACCATCACCATCGTAACCATTCCTGCGCTTGGTATGCCGGGAGCGCCTACCGAAGCAACCATGGCGGTGAAGCACACCAGCAGTTGCTGCATCAGATTGAGTTCAATACCCACAAGGTTGGCGACAAATAGCGCGGCAGCGGCTTCGTAGAGCGCCGTCCCGTCCATGTTGAGGTGAGCGCCCAGCGGCACGACGAAGCCGGTAATACCCGGACTGACATGCAGATTCTGCTCGGTACAACGCATGGTCACCGGCATCGTGGCGGAGCTTGAGCTGGTCGCGAAGGCGGTGATGAGTGCGTCTCTGGCCCCGCGAAAAAATTTCAGCGGTGACATGCGGGTTGCCACAAATAAAATCAGCGGCAATACGATCAGGCCGTGGAACAGCGTTGTTCCCAGTATCACCGCGACAAATTTGATCAGCGCGCCCAGCAGCTCGGTATTCTGTGTAGCTACCAGTTTCGCCAGCAGCGCCATGATACCGATGGGTGCGATGATCATAATCCACCCCACCATGCGCAAGCTCAACTCGAATATTTCCTGCGATAAATTCAGCAAATTTCGGTAACGTTCGCCACCGGCTACGATCGCGATGCCGACGAATAGAGCAACCACCACGATAGCCATGACATTGCCTTGCGCCAACGCAGCGAAAGGATTAATAAACAGGCTATGCAGGAACTGGGCAATGAATTCGCTCAATGTCATCTGAGTCGCATTAACACCGTGCATTGCGTCCTGGAACATTTCCAGGCTCAAGCCCTTCCCAGGCGAAAACAGATTTGACGAGGTCACACCGATACCCACCGATATGGCCATCGTGGTCAAAGAAAAAATCAGGGTGACCACCCAGACGCGGTGAATTTGATGGTGCGCACGCAGATTGGCGATGCCCACTACGATGGAAGTAAAAACCAGCGGCACCATCACCATCTTGAGCAAATCGATGAATATTCCCCCGGCCAGACTGGATAAGTAAATGCCCGCATGGGTAGCCGCCGTATCCTTTTGTCCAGCCATCACCAGTCCCAGCACTATGCCGGAGATAGCACCAAGCAGAATCCAGCTATTGAGAGATATCTTCTTCACTAAGTCTTCAGGTTCGGCCTCGGTTGGCCCGCATTCTCTGCAGGCAAGCTATGCGATTATAAGATGCCATCACGGCAATACGCGACTAAACGAAGAATCACATTAACTTGAGGTGCAGTTCGACCGCATTTAGACAATATGCAGGATAGATCGTGAGCATTACAGTCCTGGCAGCGCCTTAATATCTTCTGCATAAAATAAACAGCCCGCGCTAAAACTGGTTTAGCGCGGGCTAGAGCTTAAGCCGAACAGTCAACTTTACCTATCCATATCTGGTCGGCTATATGATGACAGATTAATTTAAGACATCCCTTGTATGGATAACATTGGCTCGCCTTCGTATACCAAGTATATGAATACGGCTAACCCCAGTCGCCTCCACCATCCGAGCTATTGTCAGCAACGCTGGAGCTATCGTCCCAGGACGAGTTATCGGCGATGCCGAAATCCGAGCCGCCCATATCGTTGGAAGTACTACCCCATGAGTCAGTCGCAGGGGCGGTCTTGACGGGGTCAGCATGCCCGCCATCCATAAAGCGATGAGCGAGCGCTTCCCCTGCCACCAGCCCGACGCCGACCGCCGCGCCGGTAGCAAGCCCTCCCATAATACCGCTCCCCATTCCCCCACCCGCAGGGCCCATGGGTGCCGTTCCACCACCGTAGGGCTGCATGGGCGCAGGAGAGGCAGGAACGTTTTGCATACCCGGCTGATAATTGCCGGGGTAGGTCGCGGGCTTACGCGATTTCGCCCGGATGATTAAGAAGATAACCGCTATAACTCCCAGCCCCAGCAATAGTATTCCCCACGGAAAATTACTACTCGACGGAAGCTGAGTATGATCGCCTGGCGCAGAGCTAACGCGATGGGCTGACGCGATGCGGTTTTTCAAGTCCTGCACCGCTTCCGGTTTGGCAAATGACAAATCCGGTTTAAGGCGTTCAGCGCTTCTCAGCTCTGTTTCTGCATTTTCCATCTGGCCTTGTCGAGCCAGTAGTTCCGCTTCCACAAAATGCGCTTTGGCGCTATTGGGGTGTTCTTTCAAAACGATCCCCATCATCCTTTGCGCCTCATCCATCTTCCCTGCATGAGCTGCCTGATACACCTGATCCAGACTTGGAGAGTCCTCTGCCCAGGCTGAACCATTCCAGAGTACGGCTGCAGATAGCAGTAAAAAACTATAGGTTAGATTCTTCAACATTATAAATTCTCCTTTAAGCTCTGCCCTGAATATCGGGACGATCTGCCTATATACAAGAGGGGTATTATTTGCTGCGTGCCGAAAATTCAGCCGGGAGTATGCAAAAGGCGGATGATTACCCAGATCGTAAAAACAATTGCCGCCAGAAAAAACCCGCCCAGCCACACACCGATAATCATCTCGCCCAGAGTCCAGCCATGGCGCTTTACGCCCGAATTCTGCTTCTGTTTCAAATCCTCATCTTTTTCAGTTTTCATTCTTTCCTCTGCCGGGAGCAGTCTCCCTGGTCAATAGTTTATAACTCGACAGGCCAGTATAGCTCTATGGGCCGACAATTATCTTTGATGCGACATTCATCAGCTCGTTCATACGGAGGACTTATTTAGGTCGGCGTTTTTTTGCCGGGCAAGAGGGCCGTACTTATCATGACGGCTGACTCGTACATGCATTAGAGGGAATTCAATAACCTATATTTTCGGCATGCCCATTCAAGTTGCTCCCGAATTATTTATTATATTTCTGACACCGCGCTGACAGCATATCCATACTTTACATCGTGCAGCACATGCTCTGGCGCACCATTCGCGGCACAAGGCTAGACGAGGTAACACGGCATAAACCAGTAAGAGCGCTGATCATCGGCAGTCTGGCATGACTGTGTGAAAATAATGATTATTGAAAAAGAGCAAATTCTTAACTGCCCGCCTTTACCCCGACGCCGTTTAACACCCTGAGATGTGCCAGCACGCTATGGCCCAGCGCGTGTAATTCGTAGCCGCCTTCCAGCACCGAAACAATACGGCCCTGAGCATGCCGGTCGGCGACATTTTTGATCTGTTGCGTCACCCAGGCGTAGTCCGCTTCCCGCAGATTTAACTGCGCCATATCATCGTCGCGGTGGGCATCAAAGCCGGCGGAACAGAACAGCATCTCCGGCTGGAAGCGATCCAGCGCGGGCAGCCAATGTTCGGACACCGCGCGGCGGAATGCCTCGCCGCCTGTGCCCGCAGGCAGCGGAACGTTGTGGATATGGTCATTGCCGCTGTCGGCGCCGTAATAAGGATAATAAGGGTGCTGAAAGGTGGAGCAGAGCATGACGCGTGGATCATCGCGGAATATCTGCTCAGTGCCGTTGCCATGGTGCACGTCGAAATCGGCGATGGCCACGCGCTGCAAGCCGTACTTCGCCATCGCGTGAGCCACGCCGACCGCGACATTGTTGAAAATGCAGAACCCCATGGCGCGCGCCGAACCCGCGTGATGGCCGGGTGGACGAATGGCGCAGAAGGCATTCTCCACTTTGCGCTGCAGCACCAGCTCGACCGCCAGCACGGCCGCGCCTGCCGCCCGCCGCGCTGCATTCCAGCTATAGGGATTCATCGCGGTGTCGGAGTCGAGATAGATCAGGCCATGGGTCGGCGATGCCGCCTCGATGCTGGCGATATAGTGCGGCGTATGCACGCGCGCCAGCTGCTCCAGGGTCGCCAATGGCGCATCCTCCCGTTGCAACAAGGGCAGCAAATTGGCGGCGACTAATACATCTTCAATCGCGTTGAGCCGCGCCGCGCATTCCGGGTGACCTCCGCCCATATCATGCTTAAAACAATCGGGATGGCTGATGTAGGCAGTCCGCAATTTCCGTTCCTTTATAAATTGGAATATTTGGCCCATTAAAATTTGGTGCTTATTACTGTGATGATGATCGGATGTTATTATTTTTTCAATCTACCATTTACCGCATCAAACTCTGAACTTCGGGGAAAAAAGAACCGCGTATTGATAGACGAGTGAACACAGTACATCCTTGCTGATGTGCTGAGCTGAGAAAGGCAAGTGGCATAAGTAGGCCGTCGAGGAGAGGCAAACGTACCGTGAAAATGATCAACAGAGAATGGCGGCGCTTATATGTACTAATGAATTGCTAAGGGTTTACGCTTCTGAGCCTGCCAGCTTCGCCTGAGTTGCTGTAGTTTTACCACCATTGTTGGTCTATATTCCTGCCGGAAGCACTTGCTACGGCTCAATGTAGGGCTTGTGGCCGGCTCATCGGGACATACGTTAGCAATCTGTATGCTGCACTTAATCGGTAAATCAGGTGCTACGGAGTCAAAAGAAAAAGCCTCTTGCGAGGGCTATTGATCAGGAAAGTGGTCTTGAGGTAAGGCGAAAATGAAAAATCAGCTTTATGGCTCGATGATGTTGCGGTTAATCGCCAGGCGTACAAGCTGGGTTGTGTTGTGCAGTTTCAGCTTCTTCATGATATTGGTGTGATGAACCCCGACGGTTTTGGAACTGATCGAGAGGATTTCGGCGATGTCAGCTATCGAATTCCCTTCCGCCATCAGCTTGAACAACTGAAATTCCCGCTTGGAAAGATCCTGTAACGGGTTGGGCGCAACGACCCGCGATTGCCTGTCAATCACCATACTGGAGACGTGCTCCGGATCGATATATATTCTGCCTGACTTTACCTGGCGCACCGCCTGAACCATTTGCCCCAGACCACCCTGCTTGGTCAGATATCCGGTAGCGCCCATCTCCAGCGCACGCTGCGCCATGGTTTCATTAGCGTGCATACTGAATACCAGAATTCGGGCAACGGGGTCATGTGCCTTGATCCGGCGTATGGTTTCCAATCCCCCTATCCCAGGCATGTTGAGATCGAGAATCACCACTGCAGGTTTGTATTTCCGGTATTGGATATATCCTGTTTCACCATCGTCGGCTTCCGCCACCACTCGAATATCCGGTGTAATTTCAAGTAGGCGGCGATATCCATCACGCACTACAGGGTGATCATCTATCAGCAGTACCGCAATTTGTGAATTATCCGAGGTCATTTTTTATCTGGCAGGCAACCGGGCATGGATGCTGACACCGAGGCCCGGAGTACTGCATAATGAAAATTCACCGCCCGCCGCAATGACGCGCTCGCGCATGCCGAGCGAGCCTAACCCTTTCTGCGTATGCTCCACATCAAAACCCTTGCCATTATCCTTCACGCATAGCGACACAATATTACCGTCTGATGCGCTACCCGGCTCGAGACACAGGTTCACATAAACCTGGTCAGCTTCGGCATAGCGGGAAATATTGGAGAGTGCCTCCTGAACAATACGGTATAAGGTGATATTGACGTTCTCGCCAAGCTTGCTGAGATTGCCTTGCAGAACAAGTTCGCTAGCAACTCCGGGATGGTGTTGTTTCCATTGGTTCACCAGTTCGCGCAGACTTTCCTCCAGCCCCAACTCATCCAGCAGTGCAGGACGTAACTGTCGCAGCATGCCACGGATTACGATATGCATTTTGCTGGCGCAGGTGCTGATGGCCCGAGCACTTGCTGCAATTCCGGCTTCCTTGCTATTCATGCTATCAATCGCCTGCGCTTCAGCATGTATAGCGGTGAGCCATTGCCCCAGTTCGTCGTGCAGTTCGCGTGCCAGATAACGCCGTTCGTCTTCCTGAACATTGAAAAGCCCCTGGGTGAGAGTACGGTTTTGCAACAGTAATTCCTGGTTTTGACTGGCCGCCATTTTAATCTGGCTGATATCTATGCCTACCCCCACTAGCCCGACTATCCTGCCCTCTGGATTATGGAAAGGGGCGAGTACAGTGGAAAAACAGACGGTATGGCCATTCATGTCGATGAGTTCTCTTTCCAGATCTGGTCTCAACTTTCCAGATATCAGCACCTCACGGCTTGTACGCTGAAAATTCTCGGCCCGTTCAGGCGAGAAAAGCTCGAAATCGGTTTTGCCAAGCACATCCATTATTGGACGGCCAACAAAATCGGTAAACATTTCATTAACCGCGATGTAGCGTAGATTTACATCCTTGTAGAACACGATGGCGGGAATTGTGCTGAGTAAGGCGTCCTGTTCCAGACGGGTTTGCTGCAGCGCCAATGCCAGCCTTTTCTGTTCGGTAATGTTGGTCATCACTGTCAGGCATGCATTTGTGTCGCTCAACATAACCACACTTTCTAAACGGACGTCAATTTGCTTGCCATCACGATTCAGGATTTTCAGTTCTGTAACCACGTTGGTCGTCGAATGAAATACCCGGTCCAAATGATGCCGAAAGGAGTGGATATCTTCAGGAACAAGACGGGCGGCCAGTGTAGTGTTTATGATGTCCGCACGCTCCAGCCCGAGCATCGTTGCCCCGGTCAGATTGATTTCCAGAATATGCCCGGCTGCGTTCAGAGTGAAATAACCTACCGGGGCGAAATCGTAAAGCTTGACATATTGATCGCACGCTTCCTGCAGGCTCTGTTGTGCCTCCCTGAGCTTCCGATTTTGGATCTCCAGCTCTACCGGGTACTTGCAGTTCATGCATTCCACGCGGCCTGTTTCCTCTGCACTTTTTCCATGCAGTATAAATTTATCGGGCTCATTCGATTTGCCGCGGGCTGCTAAACCAGCTGTCTGAGCGTTTTCGTTATCCTGGATCATGTCATTTTCCCATTCAGTCATGCCATAACGCAGATTGGACGCCCCGGCAAGGCCGACGCGGTCACCAACCTGAGCTAACAGCTGTCTTATGGTGGGTCAGCCACAACATCCCTATCAGAACTGCGCTGCTCGGCAATTGGCCGGCTCAGGTTTTACCGATAATCGCGATCGATCGCGCAACATTTATTCCTATATCCGGACGCCAACGTTCATATTCGATCTTGCCCAGGTTCTGACCTTGTCTGGCACAGGTAGAGGTTCCCAACCTAGCCCGCTTAAGCGATCGAATTCATTGCTCATTACTTCGTCGCATTCACAAGCATAATCTTTCAGGCCGCACCGATCCAGCACGGTCAAATGGCCACGACGACGAACAATACCGGCTTGCTTCAATTTCGCCAGCGCCCCCCGCGATACTTTCACGACGCGCCTCAACTATCGCCGCGACCTATTCCTGCGTCCCGATCAATTCGTTTGACTGCATCCGATCCAGAGTCAACAATAACCAGCGCCACAGTTGCTGTCCCGCGGAATGACGCCGGTTGTATACCGCAGTCTGGGACATCTGTGTCATCATCGCCTGAATATAACGCAGCAGTATGCGTTGTATTGAACCGGCACGATTGAATTCATCCATCAGCGGCTGCGCCCTCATTTTGTACCTGTAGCCGGCAGCCGGCACGAAGGTTTGGCTGGCTATAGTATGTCCCCATGAACAGAAAAATACCTATCATGCCCTCATTGCCGCTTGCGGTTTCCGCAGAGGCACCATTTGTCATGATATGGCTCAGCGATACAACGGCGGTCATGGGGAAATAGACATGTCGTCATTTTCTGTCGGATTCATAATAAACTTGACCTAGCGGCATTGCACCAGTTCCAGACAGGGGAAAAGGCGTTTGAACTCGTCCGCCCGCAAAGCAACGAGAAGATGGTTCTGAGTTCAATTATGCGGCTCCACCGTGACTTTCTCCAAATTTTTACTTGCATAAATGAATTCGCGCCCATCATGACGCCATGCATCAAATCTGGTTTATGGTGGATATTTTGACGATACAGCGATTTTTAAAATATAGGTGTTTTGCCTATTCATATAATTGAAAAACAGCGGCCTTGAAACAAGGCTGACTCCATACTTATGCACAGTCAGTTTCGGCCAATTTGTTCGGCCCTTGGCAATATTTTTTTTGCCTGTTGATGTTGTTTGGTGTGACATGTCCATTCCTTGTGGCGGAATGCCTCGCCGCCCGTTCGAATACGAAATTACGGCGCGCACCGAACAGTATTTCTGTCCAATCAAGCACGCACACAAGATTGCTCGCGCACATGTGTGCTATGCAAAGTTTCTTGAATACGGCGAAGCGGCGAGCTTGCACGACAAGCTTGAAACGTCTAGGGATAAGCTCAAACATGATGACGAAAAACCGCCCTCGCATTCCGATTGACGGCTGAAAATGGTGCGGCTACGGGTACGCATCCAGATTTTATTTGCATGGCATATGCCGCGATTACGGTGAATTGCTCCCGAGTTATTGTTCCGCTCACCGCAACCGGCCAATAGACGGTGAGGCGCCCAAGCATGCAAAAAAGCATCGTGTAATTATCGTGTAGTTGGAGATAGACAAGTCCAGTTCCCAGCTATCTCTTTCGGCATGCTAATACGTTAGAAGCTTTACAAGGCAACGGAGATGCTCTGCATTCATGCCGCCATGCGCGACTACAGACCTTCATCAAAATAAGCATTCCACTTATTGATTAACAATCATGATCCTCACATTATGTGTACAGCATTTTGGGATCAAAAATTTAATCAATCAGGGGGTCACATGAGAAACTTGTACGCACTAGCCGCCGTTATATTTGCTGTTTTATATGTGCTCGTCTTTGCTGCCATCTATATTACCGACAGTTTTATGTTGCCTACTCGATCTGTTCAGGATGCCAGCCTCATTGCCCTTGTTTTTGGCGTGGCTGGAGCGCTGGTAATAAGCAGCAGTCAAACTTAGATAGCTGCCACATTTGGGGGCGCGGTAATTTAGAGATTTTTTTATAAATTATTAAAGGACCACGGTTAGAATATTCAGCCACAAGAATTGGAACTACACCTACTGAACGCCATGGGCCGGCCATATTTTGGGGGTGCGTTGGCAGGAGGTTGATCGCTGGCATTGGCGCTACGCTCCGTTTGGAGCAAGCATGTGAAAGACACCTGCAGCCGCCCCTCAAAATCATGAAACTGTCTTGTCGTTACAAGGGAGAACACGGAGCATCGCGTCGAAGTACTCTTGGGCGAGGCTTGGCATTATCGCAGGTCAGTTTGGCAAGACCTCATCGCATTCTTACTGATAATTGCGACTGTAATTCCACTGGGATCCGGTGCTCGTCAGATGGCAGGTCCTTTTCTGGCCGCGCCGCAGCCAGAAATGTCCTTGTCGCCCGCAGCTCTTTCAGCTTTTGCATTGCGCACGACAATACGCTTTCTGGCGGCACTCGTCGTCTGTTTGATCTTCACGTTCACTTACACGACGCTGCCGGCCAAGAGCCGCAGAGCAGAAATGCTCCTGATCCCACTCCCTGGATGTCCTCCAGTCGGTGCCGGTGCTCGGCTATCTCTCCTTCACCGTGCTCTTCTTCATCTCTCTTTTTCCCTGAAATTGGTTGGAACCTGAACTGGCCGCGATCTTTGCGAGCTTTACAAGCCAGGCATGGAACATGGCGTTCAGCTTATACCAGGGGCTGCACCGTACCGACTGATCTCGACGAAGCGAGCCGTAGCTTCCGGTTCTCCGGCTGGCAGCGCTTCTAGCGCCTCGAGGTGCCGTTCGCTATGCCTGGACTGATCTGAACATGATGATGTCGATGTCCGGTGGTGGTTCTTCGTCGTGGCCTGCGAGGCCATTTCAGTCGGTAACCTCCAGATCGCGCTTCCAGGTATCGGCTCGTACGTCGCCCGTGCGATTCAGGAGCGTGATCTCTCGGCCAGCGGTTGGACAATCATCGCAATGCAGTCACTATTATTCTCTATGACCAGTTGCTCTTCAGGCCATTGGTGTGTGGACCAATAAGTTTCGGTTCGAGCAGAGCTGGAAATATCCGGTCTACCGGTTGATTCATGGTCTCATTGGGCAGGTGGTCGTCGAACCTGATCTGATTAAGATCGTGGTGCACATTGTGAATTACTTTCCGACGTGAATGCCACAGAAGACGGTAAATCGGTTCATCCTGTTTCATCCCAAAACATCTGTTCGCATTGTCGCGCCGTTCCTGGCATAAGAGAATCTCCGCCGTAAACGGCTAAAAATGCTGCAGAATTCGGGTAATCGTACCGTGGAAATGGCCAACTGAGAATGGCGGCAGAAAAGCCTGATAAATTCAGGAATAACGTACCGCGGAGAATACGAATGAAGATAAACCCCGCGACAGGCGGGCTGTGCGGGCATTATCTCTGTACAGGACAATAAAACAAGACTTGCTGGGAGGGTGTCATTCAAACAGTGCATTAAAATCCCCGCTGTTACTGAGTTTTTAATTTCTACATTTCAAATATACCGACAAATATACCAGCAAATGTTACCAGCTAGGCTATGCGTAATATCAGCCGAAATTAAGTAGGAGTCGGCTGCTGATCAGCATCGCCACCCCCACCGGTGCCCGCCTGTGTCGCATGAATCGCTCGCCACCTATGCGGCCAGAATTTTCGCAATAGACCCATTTTCAGGTGCTGGCCACCCTCACCATTTCTGACGGTACCGGATCTACATAGATCCCATCGCGACACGCCACCGCTCGCCCCAATGGAACGGAGTAGAGATTGCCTGGCGCGCTTGGTCTATAAAAAGGGGAATGGTTGTGCTTTGCGAAGGGGCGGGTTGCTGTGCGTACAACTCACCTTGGAGAAGACATGAAGCGGGTTACATCTTATTTGTTGACAGTTTTTTTATCGCCATCCTTGGCAACTGCCCCTGCATGGCAAGAAACAGTAAGGCGGGGCAGCCATAGCAACCATCGCAGCTATAGCAGCAGCCGCCACTACGGTTTTCATATTGAAGGCATTGGTTCCCTGCTTGGGAAGCGCTAGTTTACTGGCTTCCGGCTAGTTGCCTAGCACTTGACTGGGGCATTATTGCAGGGATGGGGGAAAAGGGGCAAACGAGGGCAGTGCTACCGCCGACAAAGAGGGGGGTAGGCTGTGTCGCCATTAAGTAGAATGTACTTTATTGAAGACCCATTAGCAGCACGATCAATAATCACGCCACTATTATCTGTGAAGGGGGCGGGAATGCCGGCTGGGAATGTGAGAATTGCAGAAATGTTTAAGTGGATGCTTAAAAAGGGCGCATCATTGAAATCACCGGTTGGGTCAATAATAAATTCTCCAACCCTAGATAGGGAGCCAGCATTTGCACGGTTGTACTCACTTAGCAAGCTAATTTCGGATATCCAGATCCGCTTAGGTAGGACTTTCATTCGATAATACTTACGGAGTTCAGGGTGCATATTCGGCGTGTTAATTACCCATTCTCTAAACGCACTCCTTTCCATCAAGTATGTCCTAAAGACCAATTCTTCAATCTTAGGAGCCGGAGTTACGCCAGTGGAAGAGGCGGGACTAAGGAGGCCAGCTAAAACAATCAAAGCGACTTGTTCGGCCTCCTCGCCAGACATAAAAACATCATTTGGTAGTAGCGGTATAGCAAAATTGATTTGGTCAAAACAATACGCGTAACCAGGAACTAGTTGCTCAGGTAAATCCAAGTATGGGCCGGAATTATCGTTATGTGTAATGAAGGTCGTTACCCAGTCTGCAGCATGGTAAAGCGTAAGGCCATCACGAACTAAATATGGGGTGGGGTTTGTATTCGCTTCCCACTTATGGCCAATTAAGACAATGGCATGCCCATCATTGGCATTCGGAAATACACCCAGTACAACAGGCATGGCAGACTCGACATAGGTGTAAATTTTTCTTTTTGCGGTGCGGAACTGATCTGCGTCAAGAGGCTTACCTGGGCCACTACCAAATCTAATAATATGTGGTGAATAACCTGCAAACCGAATCGCCTCAATCATCTGATCGACAGATAATCCCTCGCGATTGGGTAATGTTCTACCACGAACCATGAAGCGAGTTGCGGCATTTGTAATTTGAGCGGGGTCAAATGCTGAATTTCCTTCCCTCTTACGCAATGTTCTTAGTGCCATCCATATTGATGCCTGTGCACAGGCACCAACCGCGTTGTCTTGCTGCATAAATGGTGTTCCATGAACACTGAAGGTTTTTCCAGCAATATGCACCACAAACCTGTCGCTAGAAAGAAGGAAATGCTGGTCAGGCGGGAAACATAGAATGGTCGCGGCCATTGGGCTGGTGCGAACAGGCCTAATGGTTATAAAGCCAAGGTAGCTTTGAGATGCAGCAGCACGATCAATAAAGTCTAATACCTCTTCATTATGTTCCGCGGCGAGTGAAAAGAAGTGAAGTCGATGACAGTGTTTGTCAACGGCACCAAAGGTTCTTGAATAATACGCGTAGTACTCGGCAAAGAAGTCGGGGTCTTGTACGGTATGCTGCTTGACTATGGTGGTGCAGCCAAGCGAAGCAATGTGCGCAAAGGCATTTTGCAGGGGGACTATTCTGGGTAATTGCCCATGTTGACTATGCATATTGAAAGCCAAATCGGCGATGGCAATTTCCCTATCGGTAAAATTGAAAAGCTGAAAACGAGGATTGGTTTGTTGGGACATAAGAAAAGATAAAGCCACTGCGGGGAAGCACAGTGGCTCATCATTTTTATGATTTTAAGATAGGATTAGGTTCTTACCTTCTTCGTAAGCTCGGCGCTGTTCACTACGAATTTCCTCGATCTTTTCGGAAGCGTCAGCTTGAAAGCCAGAGTAAAAGCTTTTTATTTCCTCCTGTGCAAGCGTTCTTTCAGTGCGCGTACTTAATACATCCCACATAATACTTCCAAGAATGGTTTCATCGGACATGAATGACTCCTTTATGGCCTATTGTTGTTATGTTGTTGTGAGCGGCATCGCCAATCACCCCGCAAACATATTGACAAGTGCCAAATGGCGTGGTCTGAAAACAATTAATTTATATGGCGACTGTGGCATAACAAAAATGGTTTGGCAATACCTATGAGTCGCAATTGTCAAGCAGTTAGCACATGCGCCATCTCTGAAATAGAAGCAATTAGGTACCTTAATAGCAAAAATCGCAACTATTTGAGCCAATATCGGCAAAGTTTTTAACTAGTTTAGGCTAGAGGCCTTCTACAATTTTTTCCCATCTTTAATTTTGCTGGGGTTCCAGGGGGGCGACAATGGGATTGTAGAAAAAATGCAAGCGACCAGTATGATTTAATTACTTATCGCAGCGGCTTGAAAATCCTTGTGTCGGTGGTTCGATTCCGCCCCGACCACCAGTTAAAACAAAAGCTTGCAGAGATGCAGGCTTTTTGTTTTCAGATTTATATTCTTAATGTAGGCTTGGTGTAGGTTATTGAGCTGCAACGGAGTAAATTTGCATGTCACCTAAAAGGCCGTCAGTACCCAAAAGTAAATCGCCCGGCTAGCGAAATTTCGCATTGCCGAAATGTCAACCGGAGTGTAAACTATCCATTATTAAATGGAGGTGATCAATGGGAACTCCTCTCAAGAACCCACCGGTGTACCTGACGCTGGCCCAAGTGCGGTTCAACCCGATTTTGAAGCTCGACGATTTTTTGCCGAGCATCCAAGAAAGCTTCCGTCGCGCTGGCTATCCAGACTTCGCCCAGCACAAAACCATCGTAATTCATTTGACCGGCCAAGAGGGGCAGCCTCCCGTGCCAACCCCTGTGTCGCAGGACAGGTCTCAGTTCGGAAATGTCGAGAGGACTCACATCTTTGTTCTCGATGGGCAAGGCCTCATTTTGCAATCGACAAATTATGGACAGTTCGAAACCTTCTCTGCGTGTTTCCTCCAAGGCCTAAGAATTGTGCATGAGGCCGTTAACTTGGCCTTCACGGAGCGAGTAGGCTTGCGCTACCTTGACCGAGTCATGCCACAAGCAGGGGATAAGATTGAGCAGTACTTGGTGGAACCTGTTCAAGGATTGACCTCTCGACTTGGTGGAAAACCGCTTTATTCCTATTCGGAAGCGATGAATGAATTTGGAAACATCAAGCTGCTCAGTCGAGTAGCTATACAAGATGGATCTCTAGGCGTTCCGCCTGACTTGGCAAACCTTGGAAACATGAAAATTATCGAACGGTTTGCGTCCTACGTCGGCCTCAGCGCCATTCTGGATAACGATGGTTTTGTTGAGGCACGTGAAACGTTCTCCACACAAGCAGTCGCTGAGCACCTCGATACTATCCACAAAGTGATAGGATCAGCATTCAAGGCCACCGTGACTCCATATGCATTTACAGCTTGGAACAAGTGATATGCTCTTTGCGATTCCCGTTGAAATAACCTCCCCCGCCCACTATAGGCCGGGCCCTCCTATACATAGGCATATAACCATTGTTGAAGGTGGACCACTTCCTAGCTTTGGCCGAAGCGGTACCGGCGGGGTTGAAGATGTACGGTTCGCCATGTCTCGGCAGGGCTACAATACCTACACAATATTACCCCACGCAATGTTAACGGGGGGACCAGCCGCCGCAGTAGGTGCTTATGTTACATTCACTGACCTGATGAAAGAGGTGAAGGCCGGATTCGGCCGAACCATGTCTCATCTCCCGGCCATTTTCGGTGTATCTCGCCAAACGCTCTACAACTGGATCAATGGCGAGACGCCAAAAGAGCATCATCAGACCAAGCTTGTGGAGCTGGCTGCTGCAGCTCGCGTATTCACTGAAGCGGGTTTCAAACCGACCGCTTTGTCTTTTGAGCGTACCGTTGCGCAAGGTAAGTCTTTTTCAGAGCTGATTGCTCAGGGTGCCAATGGTAAAGAAATGGCCGAACGTCTTGTCCGGATAGAAAGACGTGGGGTGACCGCAAGAGCAAAACTTGATGCCTTGCTCGACGATAGACAACTAACGCGCCTTGAGCCATCCGATATGGAACGCCCTGCATTCAATGAAGATGTGTAATCGGCATGGATGGCATGGCGGCAACTTGGACTCGAGACACACTGTGGCGTCAAGGGCACATCCTTACGCGTGAGGCTGCTCAGGCGCTGGGACTGTGCCATCCAACAGCCCCTGAATCCACTTGCGTAGTCGTCATCAGCCACGACTGTGATCTGGCAAACGATGAACTTCACGTCGAGGCAGATGTAGAAGTTATTGTCGGACGAAATATAACTCTGGGGGACGGCAATTACTTCTGGGCAAAAGCACCTCGAACTCTGCACGTTGACGTGCAGCAGAACGGCGCTTCAAGGGTCATCGAGTTAGTCGCCACCGCCAAGCGATCCATTCCAAAGAATGTGTTGGCGTCATATTTACCTGACATTACATATTCCTTTCCTGGCAAATCATTGTCCGCACTACGCTCCTGGCTGGGGTTCCGATACAACCGTACAGCGTTCCCTGACCGGTTTGTGGATCGCCTATGTCAGGCCAAGGTGGACAAACGCCTTGCAAAAATCATTCAGCCAGTCGGCAATCTGTTATCTGCTGTCTATTTCGACGTAGATGGCGGCAAGGAAATCGACCGCTCCGATGGCTGTCCCTATGACTTAAAGATTGTGCTTGCCTATCCGCCAGGTGAAGACCCGGAGCAAACGGCGAATAAAGTGGAGCAACTCGAAGCAGCAATCGACGAGCTTTTCACGGAAAAATTCTACGACCGCGCCACTGAAAAATGGAACGGTATTGTCTTGAAGATGTGCATGGCTATTTCTGAGGATGATCTGACCGTCAGTCAAGCCCGTTTACTCACGCAATGGCGTTTGGAATACATGACGTTGAAAGCTGACGAAGACCAACCTAACGGCTACGAATGAAAGCAGCAATTAAACTTTCAAATGCCAAAGAGGGTGACCCAACGAAACTGGAGAGAGAAATCAGGATCGTGAGCGATATATCCGCTTTATCGAACAGCCTCGTAGAACGGTTTGAGGTAGTTAAAGGCAATGGCTTATTTCTCACGGAGCCACCGCCAAGGCCAGAAAAAAGCCGTCTACTGTAGTGCGCCGTGCCAATTCGCTTGCCGTCACGCGCTGAGCCATCATTTCGTTAACAGCAAAATCTTTGCCCATACGCTCGGCTGGATAGATACCAAGCGTTCACCCCGTTTCGCCTTGCTTGGCAGGGGAACAGTGCGCTTTTCGTCGAAATACACCTCGATGGCGCTTAAAAGTACATCCTCTGCCATTTCCATCGCTTCGGCCTCTGTATCGCCTTGAGTAATCGCCTCGGGAATATCCTTGAAAGTCACCACGAATCCGCCTTCTGGTGCTGGTTTAAAAAGTGCAGGGTAGTCCATAATCATTTCCTTTCTTGGCAAGGGCAACGACGGTCAACGGTTCCAGATCATCGCCCATGAGTCGGATGTGCTCGGCTTTTGCTTGGTCGGCGGTGCGGCGCATGTTGTGAGGCCGAATGTTACGGTTCAGTGGTGCGTCGGGCGTCCGCTGAAATTGTTGGTTAAGGGAATGGAGCATATTTGTACTCAATCAGCCATCCCGTGATTCCAACTGCCATTCGTGCCACTATTTCTCAACGCCTTGGGTTATAACGAATTCGTTCGATAGTGTCGACAACCGATGTGCCTGGGCGTCATTCATAACCTTCAGCCGCTCCAAAACTACGGGAAATTCCTTGGCCACGCGACAGGCGTCGCTATCATTTTTCCTTGCTTCATGAAAGAACGCTTTGAGCGCACCGATCTTCTGGCGCTGGATCATGACTACTTCTTCGTCAACCGTCATATCGGAGAGTGCAATGAGTGTGTCCGGCTTTCCACATCCTCCCGACTGGGCACAGCTTATGACGGTGTTGAATATTCGCCCGTAGGTAACAGAGCCAGCGTAACTCGTGCTAAGAGCCACCATTTGTTTCAGCTGGGATTCCAAATTTTCCTTGCATTGCACCAAATCTTGCGCAGCCGCGGGGGAATGCGACGCAGGCAATGATAACCGCGGCGATAATTCGTTTCAACGGTGTCTTCATTTAGTACCGGTGCTCTCTAACAGTTATTCAAGAGGCCCATGGGGCCGGACATTTATTAATATAGAGACGGCTGCCGTAGTATTCCAATATAATGATTATTATTGTTTTAATCAATCACCGGTCAGGTTGTTACTTATGCAAAAGGAGGCCGGGAACAATTGTATTATGCTCCTTTTTTCGCTCAACTAAAGGAGCTGGCGTTATGGGGTCAACCCACTCCGCCCCGTCTAAAATGGATCAAGTCACGATAAATACAACTTATCCAGTTATCTCTTCAGTCTACTTTGTTGTTCACGTAACAGCGCAGATAGCTGGCGCAGTTCAGCCCTCCATCCGCCCGTGTATGCATTGCGTGATCCTATCCCCTTGCCTTCAGGTGTGCGTGCCCCCGTTTGCAATAGACGGGACAGCACGGCATAAACAAAAAACCTGCTAAATCACGGTGATTTAGCAGGTTGGTGTACGGCATCGGACGGGATAAAACAGGCATCTGGCGGAGAGGGTGGGATTCGAACCCACGGTAGGTTTGAACCTACGCCTGATTTCGAGTCAGGTACATTCGACCACTCTGCCACCTCTCCAGGGAGGCGGATTCTACCAGCATGAGGCAAAATCGGGCAAAATGTTTATATGTATAAACTTAAGCTTTCGTCCCTGCTGATATACATTCGAAACGGACGCTGCGATGGCCTCAGAACAGGCTTGATTTCGCTTGTCTGGCTGGGCGTTATATTGCTAGGCGGCTGCACCCCATCGGAGCCCCAGCAGAAACCCTGGCAACAGGGACTGACGATAATTGTCGCGCAAGGTGAAAACAGCGTAGACATGGAGTTTGAGCAGAGCCTGATCAATCTGTTTGCGCAGCAAATAAAAGTAAAAATAACGCTGCTGCCTTTGCCGCGAGAGCAAATCACCGCGGCGCTCGCTCAAAACCAGGGTCATATCGCGGCAGCCGGCTTGCGTGGCAACAGGCCGGGCGGATTGCGCTTTAGTCCTGCCTACCAGACCGTCAGCGAACTGGTCGTCTGTAATGACACCCCGCCGCAACAAATGAACGACCTGCTGGCTAAAACCATCACGGTCACGGCCGGATCCGCCCAGGAAGCGGCGCTGGTCGAAGCAAAACAAAAATTGCCGGCGCTGAACTGGCAATCGCGCAACCAGACCGTCGCCAGCCTGCTGGCTGAAGTCGCCACAGGGAAGCTGCAATGCACCATCGCCAACGAAGAACAGCTGGCGCTGGCGCGGAATTTTTATCCTTCACTGGATTCGGAATTTGAAATTGCCGCACCTTCCAGGCTGGCCTGGGCGATCTCGCCGGGCAGCGATGACGCGCTGCTGGAGGAAGTGCAACGATTTTTCGCGCAGATCAAAAACGACGGCACTTTGCGCCGCCTGCTTGACCGTCACTACGGGCATAACGAACGGCTGGAGCCGATCGATTCCGTGGCCTTCCTCACCAAAACCCGCACCGATCTGCCGCGTTATCGCCGTTTGTTTGAGGAAGCCGCGGCGCTCACCGGCATCGAATGGCAGATGCTGGCGGCGCTGGCTTATCAGGAATCGCACTGGAATCCGCTGGCGACTTCGTCCACCAATGTGCGTGGAATGATGATGCTGACCGAAGACACCGCCGACCGCCTTAAAGTGGAGAACCGGCTGGATGCGCGCCAGAGCATACTGGCCGGGGCGCGATATCTGCAGATGCTGAAGGAAGAGTTGCCGCGTCATATCCCCGAGGGTGACCGGCTGAGGTTTGCACTTGCCGCCTATAATCAGGGCCAGGGGCATCTGGAAGACGCGCGGGTGCTGGCCGCGCGGGCGGGGCTCAATGCAAACACCTGGGAAGACGTGAAAAAAATGTTGCCGCTGCTGACTCAAGCGGAATATTTTGAAAAAACCAAACATGGCCGGGCGCGCGGCGGGGAAGCGGTTATTCTGGTTGAAACCGTGCACCTGTACTATGACATGCTGAAGCATCAGACGCCGCATGAAAGGCCTTACATGCTGCCGAATCCTTTTCAGCTGAAATTTCCGAGCACCACCGCAACAGGCCTGTCGCAGAGAACCACCGCCGCGCCGGGGAAAAAATCAGCGGTTAATTCAAGCCGCCCGAAGCAACAGAAAAAAACGCGCCAGAAACAGCAGAGGCCCAAGCAAAAATGATCAACCAGCTTTGATGACTTCCATATTTCCCATATAGCCGCGCAGCACCTCGGGAACCGTTACGCTGCCATCGGCGCGCTGATAGTTTTCCAGCACCGCCACCAGCGTGCGCCCGACTGCCAGGCCGGAACCATTCAAGGTATGCAGCAGCTCCGGCTTTCCCTGCGCATTGCGGAAACGCGCCTGCATGCGCCGCGCCTGAAAGGCTTCGAAATTGCTGCAGGAAGAAATCTCGCGATAGGTATTTTGGGCCGGCAGCCACACTTCAATATCGTAAGTCAGCGCGGCGGAAAAACCCATGTCGCCGGTGCATAGTTTCACCACGCGGTACGGCAGCTCAAGTTTTTTCAGGATCGTTTCCGCATGCCCGAGCAGCTGCTCCAGCCCCGCATACGACTCATCGGGATGCACCATCTGCACCAGCTCCACCTTGTCGAACTGATGCTGGCGGATCATGCCGCGCGTATCGCGCCCGTAAGAGCCGGCCTCGCTGCGGAAGCACGGCGTATGTGCGACGTATTTCAGCGGCAGCTGCTCCAGCGGCGTGATGCTGTCGCGCACCATGTTGGTCACCGGGACTTCGGCGGTGGGTATCAGGTAAAAATTCTGTTCGCCGCCATCGCCCATCTGGCGCGGCACACGAAACAAATCCTCCTCAAACTTCGGCAGCTGCCCGGTGCCGCGCATCGACTCCGCATTCACCAGATAAGGCACATACACTTCGGTGTAGCCGTGCTGCTCGGTATGGGTATCCAGCATGAACTGCGCCAGCGCCCGATGCAGCCGCGCCAGCGGCCCCTTCAGCAAGGAGAAACGTGCGCCGCTGATCTTGCTGGCGGTCTCGAAATCCAGCCCGCCCAGCCCCTCGCCGATGCTGACATGATCCTTGACCTCGAAATCGAATTTTGAGGGAGCACCCACGCGGCGAACTTCAAAATTATCTGCGTCGGATTTTCCTTCCGGCACGCTGGCGTGCGGCACATTTGGGATCACCGAAAGAAAAGCGTTCAGCTGCTGCTGGACCTGCTCAAGCTGCGTTTCGAGTTGCCTCAGTTCATCGCCCAGACCCGACACTTCCGCCATGATCGCCGACACATCTTCGCCCTTCGCCTTGGCATGGCCGATCTGCTTCGAAGCAGTGTTGCGCCGCGCCTGCAGCTCCTGCGTGCGCGTCTGGATAGTCTTGCGCTCGCTCTCCAGTTTTTCAAAATTGGCCGTGTCCAGCGCGTAACCGCGCGTCGCCAGGCGCGCTGCGGCTCCGACGAGATCATTGCGTAATAATTGCAGGTCTAACATTTCATCTCCACGCGGTTCCAGCCTGTCGGTGCACAGGCATCATTTTTTATTCTTGCGCGCTTCAGCGTCGAGCGCGCGTAATTGCGCCAGCTTCTCGGCAATCTTAGCCTCCAGCCCCCGTCCTGTCGGTTGGTAAAAGCTCACTTCGGGCATGCCCTCGGGAAAATAATTTTCGCCCGCGACATAAGCACCGTCTTCGTCATGGGCGTAGCGGTAATCCTTGCCGTAATCGAGCTGCTTCATCAGCCTGGTCGGCGCATTGCGCAAATGCAGCGGCACCGGCCGCGAACCTTCCTTGGCGACCAGCGCTCGCGCCGCATTATACGCGACATACCCGGCGTTCGACTTGGCCGCCGCGGCCATGTACAGCACGGCCTGCGCCAGCGCCAGCTCGCCCTCGGGCGAGCCAAGCCGTTCGTAAGTCGCCGCCGCATCCAGCGTAATCTGGATCGCGCGCGGATCAGCGAGGCCGATGTCTTCCCACGCCATGCGCACGATGCGCCGCGCCAGATACAACGGATCGGCCCCGCCATCGAGCATGCGCACCAGCCAGTACAGCGCGGCATCCGGATTGGAGCCGCGCACCGATTTGTGCAGCGCCGAAATCTGGTCGTAAAACGCTTCGCCGCCTTTGTCGAAACGGCGCAGGCTCTGCGCCAGCGTGTTATCGAGCAGGACTGTATCAACCCGCGTCACCCCGGCGGTCTGCGCCGCGGTCTGCACCTGTTCCAGCACATTCAGCAGCCGCCGCGCGTCCCCGTCGGCATAGCCGATAATGCGCTCTTGCGCGGCGTCATCGAATTCCAGCTCCGGCATCACGGCCTGGTGCGCGCGCTGCAGCAGCTGAGCCAATTCTTCCTGCGACAGCGGATACAGCACATACACCTGCGCGCGCGACAACAGCGCGCCGTTCACTTCGAACGAAGGATTTTCAGTGGTCGCGCCGATAAACGTCACCAGCCCCTGCTCCACAAACGGCAGAAACGCATCCTGCTGCGATTTATTGAAACGGTGCACCTCGTCCACGAACAGAATGGTATGGCGCCCGCTCTGCTGCAGCACCTGCTGCGCCTGCGCAATCGCCTCGCGGATATCTTTCACGCCCGACAGCACCGCTGACAGCGGCACGAACTCGGCGTCGAACGCCGTCGCCATCAGCCGCGCCAGCGTGGTCTTGCCCACGCCTGGCGGCCCCCACAGTATCATCGAGTGCAGCTTGCCCGATTCAAACGCCAGCCGCAGTGGCTTGCCCGGCGCGAGCAGGTGCGATTGCCCGATCACCTCGTCTATATTTTTCGGGCGCAACCGCTCGGCCAGCGGCGCGGCCGGTGCAGCAGCAGAAAATAAATCGGCCATCTGTTATTTCGCCTTATTCAATTGCCGCAGGAATTTCCTCGTATGCCTCTCCCATCATCATTTTGTAATGTTCGAGGTGTTTCGTTCTTTCAAAAATTGCTCTGAACACCCTTAGGTAATTATCTACCATTGATGGATCAGTTGACGCGTATATATCGTCCAGGGCCGAATGGGAGCCATCATTGATCCAGGAAAATAACGAATTGCACACCCATTTTTCCTGGCCTTCAAATAGGGCGCAAATCTTATCTGAATCCCAGCCACCCAAGATTTTGAAGTAGCTCTCCAAAATTCGTCTTAGCGTATTCTGGATGGAAAGGTTGGTGCGATCATCTTTCTGAACCTCTTCCCAAAGAAGTTGGTAAGAAGTTTTAATAGGGTTGGTGCTGCACTTCTGTATCTTTGATTTCAAGCCAGTCTTTTTCACAATCCAGAAAGTCGCGCTGTTCTGTCCATAGTGTCGGTTTTTAGGATTGAAGGTAACCTCTTTGTGAAAATACACGTTGTGCGTGAGAACGAATATTTGCTTTATGTAACCTGTTCCAGCCCTAACCTCGTGGAACAGCCTTTTGATTAAACTCCCGACGATGAACAAAATATCGCTGTCGAGACTGGAAACCGGATCATCAAATACAACCACGCGATCCGTTATCACCCCAGTATCTGAATTGCTTCCCTTCAATAAGTGATAAAAATACAGAAAGGTAATGAACGACATTTCGCCTTCACTCAATGTTTCTTTTATGTCAGTTCCGTCCTGCCTGATTAACTTGTAGCTTGAACCGTTGCTAGCCTCCGCAAGTAAAAAACTATGAAACCCAAAAGATAATAAAAGAGTGTTTATTTCATCAATCGTTGGCTGGATGCTCGTTGTGTCCTTCTCAAGTGCATGGAGTTCTGCAGCCTTAATATTCTTATCCGTTGTTGCAACTGCAATCTGTGCTGTCATCTCATTAATTGCTTTATTCAACCCATTTGTCGCCATGTCGTAATCGGCCAAATCTGCTTTAAGCTCCACATCGATAAGATAATTCCAAACCTGTGCTGTAAGAGCGCGACGCTCCTGAGCCAAGTTTGAGACCAGCTTGTTATGGTCAATGATCAGAGAGTTTGAGGTGTCAATGAGCGTTTTTATCGTTGAGGCTACATTGTCAATCGATTCCAGCTCAACAATCTGGCTAGGCTCCCTCTTTTTTAAGGCAAGCCGCTGAATGTTGATCGTGACTTTAGAATCGAGCAATTCCTTTTCGGACTTCAGTATTTCGACATCGAGAAACTTGGATGGAGTGGCAATGATAGAAGCAATCTGTTGCTGAAGGCGAGCGGTGTCAGTTGCATAGTTGGTCGCGAGATCGTCAATCGCCCTGCTGTCTGTTTCGAATGTCTCATCGAAATATTCGTTAAGACTTTGCGCAAATGCGTCGGTCGTGCTCTGCTGGCAAAAGGGGCACAATGACCCGTTCGCATCATAGAAAGCACGACCTTCTCTGACCCAATCACTGTTGCCGAGCTTCTTAATCATTGCTGTGATATCAACATCATCCTTGCCAATCACACGCTTCTTGAGAATGGCGTCGAATTCATGGGCAATAGCTCTCGATGTGTCGATTGATGGAACAGATTGTTCTACAGTCAGGGTGGGGCCAAAAATCGCTTCGGCCTTCTTTTCGATAACGGCCAAAGTTTCAGACATCGCGGATTTGGAGATCCTTTCTTGTAGCACTTTGCCCTTAAATTTCTCGGAGCTATTCCGATACCCTTCGAATGCACCCGAAAATTTTGCATCGTGTTTCTGTTTTTGCGCCCAGCATTTATTCTTGAATACTTCTTCGCGTGCCGCCAACTCGCCTTTCTTGCCTCCCGCCCCATCCTGGCCCTGCAAGGCAATATTTAAGCTCTCAATTTTTTTGGTGTATGCGTCGAGTTGTAGCTTCGCTGCCTTAATTTTGTTAATGGTGTCGAGATTATTTTCGCCGAGAGTGAAGATACCTTTTATATCGACGGACGGACTGAAATTCTTCGTAACGAAGTCACGGTTATAAACCATCGGCTGCAACTTGGTCCCACCTTTCCAAGACACGCTACAGGCCGGAAATTCACTTTCGTCTGCTATCACTCGGGTAATTGTCGTCTTACCTGAACCATTTGAGCCGTAGAGAAAATTAAACTCTGATAGGCCAGTTAGATGCCCATCAGACGTATCGCCGTAGGTTGCAACATCTTGAATCCGAATTGACTCGATCATTGTTGCTCCTACAGTTCTGCTGCATTTAAGTTGCCACAACCGTGGCAATAACAAATCAAATCGTCAGTTATTCTGGACTGGCCCGTCAAGCGCGGACAGTCCCAGCCCCTCAATCTCCTGCAGCGACTTCCCCGCAATACCCTGCAAGTCCCCATACATCCCCACCGTCGCGCTCATCACCCGCTCGATCTGCTCTTCCCGTTTGGCCCATTGCTTCATGATGACTTTGCGTTCTTTGTCCAGGTCTTCCTGCATGGTGGAGAAGGCTTCGACGATGGCTTCCACGCGCTGGCGGAAGCGCGGGCCGGTGAGGTATTGGTAGACCATTTCGGTTTTGGTCTGCTGGCCTTCGGTGGATTGCCGCGCCAGCGCGAGTTCGAGCATCGACTGGCGCAGGATCATCGCGACCGGCAGCGCGGCGCGCGGATGGGTGACGTAGACGCCTTCCACCAGCTCGAAGGTTTCGACGCCCTTGGGTAATACCGGGCTGACGATCACCGCGATTTCCGCTTTCGCGCTGCGCTGGTCGCCGCGCAGCTTGACCAGCCAGGCATCGCTCCAGTTACGCGTGCGCTTGAATTCCCACAGGATGGTGCCGCCGGCGTGGCCGCCCGCGCCGATCACCCGGTGCAGCACGTCGCCGCCGAATTCGCCCTTAGGCACCGGCTCAATCGCGTCGTGCGGAAATTTGTTGCGCAGCAGCATTTCCAGCTCCAGCTCCAGCACTTCGCCCTGCAGTTGTTGCGAGCCTTGTTCGGCGCGGCGTTTGAGGTCTTCGATCTGTTTCTGCATCGCGGCGATGGTGTGCTCTTTTTCCATCACCTTCAGTTTCTGTTCGTCTTCCGCTTCCTTGCGGGCCTGGCTGCGGACTTCGGTCAATCCGTCCTGCACGCGTTTTTCGACCGTCAGTTCCAGCTCGCGCCGCGCGTCATCCAGTTCGCGCTGTTTTTTGATGAGCTCGGCCTGGGCCTTTTGCGCTTCGGCCAGTTTTTCATTGCGCGATTTGAGCACGTCGTGCAACTCGGCCAGTTCGCGCGCTTTGTGTTCCAGCTCGGCGGCGCTGGCGAGTTTTGCTTTTCTGGATTCTTCGGCGATGACGCGGGCGCGCTCTGCTTTCAGCTGCGCCGCCACCTGATCGGCCACCTGGTCGTCGAGCTTGCGCTTGTCTTCGGCCAGCTGCTTTTCCTTGTTGCGCATGGCCTGTTCGCGCTGTGCGATATCGCTGTCTTTCTGCGCCAGCCGTTGCTCGAATTGTTTGCGGGTGGATTCAATCAGCGGCGCAGCCAGCGATTCGGTGAGCTTGATTTCTGTTTTGCAGCTGGGGCAGGTGATGGTTGGTTCGGTCATGCCATGCTCCTGGAGAGAATAGGTTTTACGATCCGGCGCGTCAGGGTTTTGGTTTTCAGCATTAGTACACCCTCTCTACCGGAGGGAATAGCACTGAGCCAGCTCACATTTGCAATGCTGCCATCGTAGCCAGTTATACGCTGCTGAGTCTTCGTCTATGTCGGTCGACTCCCGACCGGACAGCTATTCGCCCAGCACATCCGCGCCCTTCGGCGGCACGAACTTGAACAGCTGCGGCGCCAGCACTGGATTGCGCTGCAGGCTGGAGAAGCGCAGCACGGTCTGGTTGCCGAACGCATCGAACAACTCCATTGCAACCAGATCGGACTGGACATTGAACGCCATCAGGATTTTCTGGAAGCTGGTGTCCTGCGCTTTCGGCGTGGCTTCGAGCCAGTCCAGCGCGTCGCGCTTGCCCAGATCCTTCAGCGCAAAGCTGCGCTCGATTTCGTTGTTGCCCGACAGCAGCGCGGCGGGGCTGCTGCCTAGCGCGGCATCCAGTTTTTTGACGGTGACCTGATTCAGGTCGGCGTCATACAGCCAGAACTTCGCGCCGTCGCCGACGATCAGCTGCTCATAGGGCTTCTGGTAAACCCAGCGGAATTTGCCGGGGCGCACGAACTGCATGGTGCCGGACGCGGTTTGCAAAGCCTTGCCGTTTTTGTCCAGCACGACCTGGGTGAAATTGGCCTGGGCCGAGCGGGTCGAGGCGATGAAATTTTTCAGCCGGTCGGGTGCGTCGGCGTGGGCCAGCAGCGGCAGCGCGAGCCATAAAACAACGATCAATTTCAGCATCTGATTTTCCTGGGTGACATGGGCGGCAGTTACTGGACGGCGCAGCTATTCGCGCACCGGGGCAAGCACTTCGCGGTTGCCGTTGGTCTGCATCGGAGTGACAATCCCGGCGCGCTCCATCTGCTCGACCAGCCGCGCGGCGCGGTTGTAGCCGATGCGCAAATGGCGCTGCACCAGCGAAATCGAGGCGCGGCGGGATTTCACCACGATGTCTACGGCCTGATCGTACAGCAGATCCGCTTCGGCATCGCCGCCTCCGCCTTCAGCCTGTCCACCCGCCGCGTCCTGCTCTTCCAGCGCAGTCAACACGCCTTCGATATATTGCGGTGTGCCTTGCGCCTTGAGATATTCAACCGCGCGATGCACTTCCTGATCGGATACAAAGGCGCCATGCACGCGCTGCGGATAACCGGTGCCCGGCGGCAGGTACAGCATGTCCCCTTGGCCCAGCAGCGCTTCCGCGCCGCTCTGGTCGAGAATGGTGCGCGAATCGATCTTGCTGGAAACCTGGAACGCGATGCGCGTTGGCACATTGGCCTTGATCAGTCCGGTGATTACGTCCACCGAGGGCCGCTGCGTCGCCAGCACCAGATGGATGCCGGACGCGCGCGCTTTCTGCGCCAGGCGCGCGATCAGCTCTTCCACTTTTTTGCCGACCACCATCATCATGTCGGCCAGCTCGTCGATGAATACCACGATAAACGGCAGCTCTTCCATCGCTTCGGGATTGTCCGGCGTCAGCGTGAACGGATTGGTCAGCGGCTGGCCGGCCTTGATTGCATCGCGCACTTTCTGATTGTAGCCGGCGATATTGCGCACGCCCAGATGCGACATCAGGCGGTAGCGTTTATCCATTTCCTGCACGCTCCAGTTCAGCCCAGAAGCAGCCTGGCGCATGTCGGTGACCACCGGCGCGAGCAGATGCGGAATACCTTCGTACACCGACAGCTCCAGCATCTTGGGATCGACCAGCAGCAGCCGCACCTGTTGCGGCGTGGCCTTGTACAGCAGGCTCAGGATCATCGCGTTGATCGCCACCGATTTGCCCGAGCCGGTGGTGCCGGCGACCAGCACATGCGGCATTCTGCCGAGGTCGGCAACGATAGGTTTGCCGGAGATATCCTTGCCCAGCGCCATGGTCAGCGGCGATTGCATATCGGCGTAGGCTTGTGAACCGAGTATTTCCGACAGCTGCACGATCTGCCGTTTCGGATTGGGCAATTCGAGCGCCATATAGGCTTTGCCGGGGATGGTCTCGACCAGGCGGATGCTGACCACCGACAGGGCGCGCGCCAGATCCCGCACCAGGTTGGTGATCTGGCTGCCCTTGACGCCGACCGCCGGCTCGATTTCATAGCGCGTAATCACCGGCCCCGGATACGCGGCAACCACAGTGACTTCGACCCCGAAATCCTTGAGCTTGCGCTCGATCAGGCGGGATGTGTATTCCAGCGTGTCGGCCGACAGCACTTCAACTTCATGCGTCGGCTGGTCCAGCAGATGCAGCGGCGGCAGCTCGGAATCCGGCATATCGAAAAACAGCGGCGCCTGTTTTTCTTCGGCCACCCGCGCCGACTGGCGCACTTCCAGCACCGGCTGCTCGATGTAAATCGGCTCGTGCTCTTCCACGCGCTTTTTCTCTTCCTTTACCACGGCCAGGCGCTCGGTCAGCGCATGTGCCCCGATGCGCCGGTCCTGCCGCGTCTGCCATGCATTCACCGCCCAGAAATAGCCGCCCTCCAGTGCCGCGCCGAGGCTGTCGATCAGCCGCAGCCAGGACAATCCGCTGAACAGGCTGAAACTCACCGCAAGCAACGCCAGCAACAGCAAAGTCGCGCCGGTAAAGCCGAACAGCTGCGCCAGCAAATTGCCCAGCACTCCTCCCAGCAGGCCACCGGGCGCGGCCGGCAGCGCAGCCTTGAGGCTATATAATCGCAGCGCTTCCAGCGCGCTCGAGGACAACAGCAGCGCAGCGAAACCGGTGAGCACCAGCCACGTCGCGCGACGGTCAAACAAACTGTCCGGCGCAATTCCGCGATAGCCGATCCATACCCGCTGAATCGCGAATATGGTCCACCACCACGCAGAGAAACCGAACACATACAGCAGCACATCGGCCAGCCAGGCGCCAAACAGGCCGCCGGGATTGTGCGGCACGGCGCCACTGGCGCTATGCGACCACGCCGGGTCGCCGCGATTGTAGCCATACAGAATGAGGATTAAATAAAACGCCAGCGCGAGCAGCAGCAGCCAGCGCGATTCGCGCAGCAGTGATACCAGGCGCGCCGGCAGCGGCGCAGATTTATCGGCGGTATTGCTTAGTAGCATGGGCAGTCCAGTGAGTTACCGACTAATGATACAGCATAGAAAATTAACTTTACTCATGCGTGGCCTAGCGTGACCGGCTGAGCAGTAATTTTATATCCTGCGCCAGAATTTCAGGGGTTTCGCCATAGGGCAGCAGCAGCACCGGTTTGCCGCTGGTGCCGATCAGGTAAGTGCCGTCGGAGTGGTCGATGGTGTAGCCGTTTTTCTCGGCATGCTTTTCATAATGGACATTAAACGCGCTGGCGGCTTGCGCTGTAGCCTGCGCGTCGCCGTACAGTCCCATGAACGAGGGATAAAATGACGGCACAAATTTGGCGAGCACGGCGGGAGTGTCGCGCTCCGGATCGAGCGTTACGAACAGCACCTGCACTCGCTCGGCGTCCTTGCCCAGCAAACGCATTGCGCCGGCCAGATTCGATAGCGTAGTCGGGCACACTTCAGGGCAATGGGTGAATCCAAAAAACAGCACGACCACCTTACCCCTGAAATCAACCAGACTGTGCACCTTGCCGCTCGGATCGGCCAGCCGGAAATCATTACCCCGCTGGTGCTGCCAGGTGACATCGATCGCATGGAACGGCGACGGCTCTTCAGTTTTGCTGCAACCCGCGCTCACCATTAACAGCATTAGTACCAGCAAATTACGCATCATCATGATCGTTCCCGAGTAATTCAATATTGAGTTTTGCTGCCGCCGCGCCCGGATCGAATTGCTGCTGATAATCGACTACGCCCAGCAGCGGCGCATCCAGGCGCTGCTCCAGCGCGGCGATATTGTCCTGCAATGCCGGCATGTCCGGGTCCAGCACATTGGCCACCCAGCCGGCCAGCCGCAAATCGCGGGCGGCAATTGCATCGGCGGTCAGCAGCGCGTGGTTCAGGCAGCCCAGGCGCATGCCGACCACCAGTATCATCGGCAGCGCAAACTGCTGCGCCAGCTCGGCGCTATCCTGCAATTCGTTCAGCGGCACCCGGAAGCCGCCCACGCCCTCTATGATCACCACTTCGGCCTGCGTGCACAGCTCGCGATAGGAAGTCAGGATACGCGAGAATTCTATCCGCACGCCAGCATTGCGCGCCGCAATATGTGGTGCCACTGCGTGGAAAAAACTATAAGGGTTAATCTGCCCCAGGCCGGCCATTACGTTGCTGGCCGTGCGCAGTTTTTTTACATCGCCGTTCCGTCCGTCTTCGTCTTCGCCGGCGGCCACCGGCTTCATGCCAACCACGCGTAGACCGCGCGCCGCGCCGGCATGCAGCAACGCGCAGCTGATCAGTGTTTTGCCGACGCCGGTATCGGTACCCGTCACAAAAAGTTTCATCTGTCTGGCTTGATATTGTCCATTGCCATCCGATTAACCTGCGCCACCGGATTTACAACCTGAATGGCGTCTTGATGATGGCCCGGCCGTCGGAAATTTTTTTCGGCTGCGGCTTCCATGCATGACCGTAAATCACCTCGAAAGTTGCCGGCAGCCGGCCGCCTACGCGCAACCGTTCATAATTCTCCAGCACCTTGCGCCAGGTTTCCTTGCCCATCAACCCGCGCGCCCGCCCGGCCGTGGCGTTATGGGCGCCTATGCTGCGCAGATCCTGCATGACCGCTTTCACGTCGTCATAGGTGAGGGTAATGTATTCCATATCCATCACCGGCTCGGCGAAACCGGCCGCCACCAGCATATCGCCGATGTCGTGCATGTCGGCAAAGCGGTTGACGTGATTATAGCCATCCGCGCCGTGGAAGGCAGCACGCAGTTCCTTGAGCGTGTCGGGACCGAAGGTCGAAAACATGACCAGTCCGTCCACCTTCAGCGCACGATGCATTTCGCTAAATGCTTCGGGCAGATCGTTGCACCATTGCACCGCCAGGTTGGACCATATCAATTCCATGCTGCCGGCCCCCAGCGGCAGCGTCTCGATATCGGCGCACAGCAGGCTCTGCCGGCTGCCGGCGAACAGTTTGCGCCACCAGCCGGACTGATCGCGCGCCACACGCAGCATGCCCGGCGCGATGTCCAGTGCCACCAGCTGGGCCGCCGGGTAGCGCTCTGCCAGCTGCCGCGTGCCCCAGCCGGTGCCGCTGCCGGCGTCCAGCACGCGCATCGGCTGCAGCTTGATATAGTCCAGCCTTTCCAGCATGCGTTTGCACACTTCGCGCTGCAGCACTGCGGCGGCGTCGTATTGCTGCGCCGCGCGGCTGAAGGCACGGCGCATCTGGTGTTTGTCGATCAGGAATTCATTCATGCAGAAAGCTCGTTATCTGTTGCGTAAAAATTTGCGGGTGCGATAAAAACGGCGCGTGCGCCGCGCCCTTGACGCTGACCAGCCGCGCTTGCGGCAACTGCTGCGCCAGATAAGCCGACGCCCCAGCCGGCACCAGCTGGTCGCGCTCGCCGGCGATCACCAGCGCGGGCTGGCCCAGCTGCGGCAGCATCAGGCGCAAATCGGTATCGCGCAATATTTCAAGACCTGCGTGCAACGCACCCGCATCCGGCTGGCCCCGGCTGAACAGACGGCGGCGCGTTTCCGCCAGCAGCTCGCGCTCGGCCTCGCTGCCGCGCATCTGCAACGCCACAAAACGCTTGAGCGTCACCTCGTAATCCTGCGCCAGCGCCTGGGAAAACTGCAGCAGCACGTGCGCTGCCATGCCCCACTGCCAATCGCTGCGTTGAACAAAACTGGGCGTGCTGGCGACCAGCACCAGCTTGTCCACTTGCTGCGGCTGCAGCTGAGCCCAGCGCAACGCTACTTGCCCACCCAGCGACCAGCCGCAAACTGCAGCGGGTTCGGTAAAGTGCGCCATTAACTGCCGGACGACCGTGTCCAGATTATATTGCGTGGGTGCCGGGCTGGCTCCATACCCGGGCAAATCCACGGTGTGCACCCGAAAATGCTGCGCCAGCAACGGTATCACGCCTTCCCAGATTCCGCCGTGCATGCCCCAGCCGTGCAGCATGACCAAAGGGATGCCGCTGCCATGGCTTTCAACGTGCAATTTCATGTATCGCCTGGATCAATTGTTCGACATCTGCCGCACTGTGCGCGGCCGACAGCGAAATGCGCAGCCGCGCCGTGCCCAGCGGCACCGTTGGCGGCCGGATAGCCGGAACCCAGATGCCGCGTGCGCGCAACTCCGCACTCAGCGCAAGCGCCTGTTCGTTACCGCCGACCAGTAACGGCTGGACAGCGGTCGATGAACTCATCAGGCGCCATGGCAAATCCGCCAGGCCGCTGCGCAGCCGGGCAATCAGATGTTGCAGGTGCGCGCGCCGCCCGTCCTCCTGGGCGATCAGCTGCAAAGCGGTGAGCAGCGCATGCGCCAGCGCCGGTGGGCTGGCCGTGGTGTAAATATAGCTGCGCGCGTGTTGCACCAGCGTATCCACCACCACTTGCTCTGCGGCAACAAATGCACCGGATACGCCAACCGCCTTGCCCAGCGTCGCCATATAAATAAGGCGCGGCGAGCGGAGCTTGAAATGGCTCAGCGCGCCGCGCCCCTGTTCGCCCAGTACGCCGAATCCATGCGCATCATCCACCAGCAGCCAGGCGTCATACTGCTCGCATAAGGCTAGCAGCTCGGGCAGGGGCGCCAGATCGCCATCCATGCTGAACACTGCATCGGTGATAATAAGTTTGCGCCCACTCACGTTCTGCTTCAGCAACTGCGCCAGATGCGCGGGATCGTTATGGCGATAACGCTGCACCCGCGCACGCGACAGCAGCATCGCGTCGTTCAGCGAAGCGTGGTTGAGCTTGTCGGCATAGACCGTATCATGCCTGCCCAGCAAGGCTTGGACCACGGCCAGATTGGCCAGATAACCGGTGGAAAACAACAGCGCAGCGGGCTTATTTACAAACTCGGCCAGCGCCTGCTCCAGCAGATGGTGCGCGGTCATGTGGCCGCTCACCAGATGCGACGCGCCGGCGCCGGCACCGTATTGTTGCGCGCCGGCCTGCAGTGCAGTGATCAGTTGCGGATGGCTGGCCAGGCCGAGATAGTCGTTGCTGCAGAAGGACAGATACGGCTGGCCGTCGACCGTCACGCGCACACCCTGCATGCTTTCCAGCACCCGGCGCTGACGAAGCAGGCCGTTGGCGGCGCGTTCGTGCAGATCATGTTGTAGCGCTGCAAACGGCATATGTGCTGCCCGACAGTGAACTAAGCGGCCGGAGAGCTAATCGACAAGCGGATACATCCCCAGCTTATCCAGCAACGCGCGATCTTTTTCCACTGCCGGATTGCCGGTAGTAAGCAATTGCTCACCGTAGAACATTGAATTGGCGCCAGCCAGGAAACACAGCGCCTGCACCGCGTCGGACATTTGTTGCCGGCCGGCGGACAAGCGCACGCGCGCGGTCGGCATGGTGATGCGCGCAACCGCGATCATGCGCACGAAATCCAGCGGATCGATATCCTCGGCGTCGGCCAGCGCAGTGCCTTCGACTTTCACCAGATTGTTGATCGGCACGCTTTCCGGATACGGATCCAGGTTGGCCAGTTGCGCAATCAGCCCGGCCCGCTGCGTCACATTTTCACCCATGCCGACGATGCCGCCGCTGCATACCTGCATGCCCGCTTTGCGCACGCGTTCGAGCGTATCGAGGCGGTCCTGATAATCGCGCGTGCTGATAATGTCGCCGTAAAATTCCGGCGCGGTGTCTAGATTGTGGTTGTAGAAATCCAGCCCGGCGTCGCGCAGTTGCGCCACATGTTCATCGCGCAGCATGCCCAGCGTGGCGCAGGTTTCCATGCCCAGGCCACGCACCGCCTTAATCATTTCGACTACGCTGGCCAGATCTTTTTCGTTGGGCTCGCGCCATGCCGCACCCATGCAGAAACGCCCGGCACCGCTGTCCTTGGCCGTTTGCGCGGCCTGCACCACCGTCGCCAGATCGAGCATTTTTTTGTTTTCCACGCCGGCGGAGTGGAACGCCGATTGCGGACAATAGCCGCAATCCTCGGAGCAGCCGCCGGTCTTGATCGATAACAAGGTCGACAGCTGCACAGCATTCGCGTCAAAATGCTCGCGGTGCACCTGTTGCGCACGATACAGCAGGTCGGCGAACGGCAGTTCGAACAGGCTTACAATGTCGTCGACACTCCAGCGCTGAGGGATTGAGGACGGGGCGATCTTGGTTGATGAGGCCGCGGGAAAAAAATGTACAGTCTGGGTGGGCATATTCATATCTGGTAAGCTTTTTAGTACGGTGTCAGGTGGGCGTTGCACTGCTGCATCATCCGTGAAAGGGCGCGAGCTTGTCAATTTTTACGCCGCATCTATTGAACATCCGCTCAAAAATTGAGCGGATTCTGCCGGCGCAGCCGTGCTTTCTGTGCGGCGCCGCCAGCCACGACGGCGCATGGTGTCTGCCGTGCAATGTCGCCTTGCCCTACCTGACGCTGCCGGCCTGCCCGGTGTGCGCCCTGCCGACGTTGCATGGTGCGGCCTGCGGGCGTTGCCTCAAACGCCGGCCGCATTTCCAGCGTACCAGCGCAGTGTTCGCCTACACCTTTCCGCTCGACCAGGTGGTGCAGGCGCTCAAGTTTAATGAGCAGCTATTCCTGGCGCGGCAACTGGCCAAAGAGCTGGCCCAGCGTATTACCGTTTTTCCCGACTATATCGTGCCCATGCCGCTGCACCCGGCGCGATTGCGCGAACGCGGCTTCAACCAGTCACTGGAGCTGGCGCGGCAAATCTCCACGCAATTAAACATTCCGCTGATCACGAACGCCTGCCAGCGGGTACGGGATACTCCATCGCAATCCGCGTTGCCGTGGAAAGCGCGCGGCAGGAATATGCGCAAGGCTTTTAGCTGCAATGGAGATTTTGCCGGGAAACATATCGCCGTGGTAGACGATGTGATGACCAGCGGGGCGACGCTGAATGAAGCCGCGCTGGCGTTGCGCCGCGGCGGAGCAAGTGAGGTAAGCGCCTGGGTGGTGGCGCGGACCCTGCCGCACCGCTAGGTTCGTAACTGCGCAGCCCTTAGTTCAGCTCCTGCATGCGTTGCATCACAAACGCCTGCAGCTCGGCAGTCAGGGTGCGGCTGTCCAGCGCGCGCCGATAGGCGTCGCGGGCTTCCTCGATGCGTTGCGCATCCTGCAGCGACATGCCCAGACCCATCAGCCAGGGGCCGGAATTGGGCGTCATCTTCAGCGCAATCTGATAACGCATAATGGCTTCCTTGGGATGATTCAGCCGTTGCAGCAACGCTGCCATGAAAGCTTGATACTCAGGCTGCCGCTCGGCATACGGCAGAGTTTTCTGCAAGGTCAGCAGTGCCGACCATGAGGCATCCCGCTCCACCTGCAGACGCGCCAGCAGCATCGCCAGCGCGCTGTTTTGAGGGTTAAATTTCAACGCGTCCTGCAGAACCTGCTCAGCCTCGGCATTGCGCTTGTTTTCCAGCAGCACCCCAACCATCGCCCGGCGCGCTTCGTCGTGGCCGGGATCGAGTTGCAGCGCTGCATCGTAAGCGGCCAGCGCATCATTGACGCGGCCCTGCTGAATTAATCCGCTGGCTCTGCGGAATTGATTTTCCGCCTGCTGCTGAGCCGTGAGCTGTTTGACCTGTTTATCAATTGCGCCCGGCGCGCCAAAAAACGGCAGCGGCCGGTTCAATGCGTTAGCGGACGGTGCGGACGCGATAAACGTTACGTTATGGGCGTTGCGCTGAGCAGCGGCGCGCGGCTTGGCGCGCTGCCGAACCGGCGGTGGAGCAGCTTCTATTTCCTTTTCCTGCGGAGGATCGGACAGCGCAATTTCCTGCTCGATGTGCTGCGGTTTCTTTTCCCGCGCAACCTGTTTCGCCCGGCCTGGGTTCGCATCAGGCGTGATTTCAGCAACGTGCGGCGTCGCCTGCGTTACCGCGCTGGCAGAGGCAGGCTCCCCGACCGGCGCCGCAGGCTTCTCAGTTGGCGCGACGGCCGAGGCTTCCGCCACCACTGCACTAGCCACAGCGGTCTGGGCAGGGGCTTGAGTTAACAATATAGGTTTAACCGGGACATGAGCCGGGACCGCAGCAACAACAGCCCTGGACTTTGCCCACCACATCCCGCCGCCAGTCAGGGCCGCCAGCACAAGCGCTGCAGATAAGCCAATAATCATCAGCCGATTTTTGCGCGGAGCAGTTATAGCCTCAGCATTAACCGAAGACGCAGCTGCCGGCTGCGCCTTTGCGCCACGCCCGGGTATAAACCGCGTAATCCTGTTAAGCCAGTCCATTGCAATCCTTATCACGACAGCTGGCCGTCTTCACGATCAATGTCTTTACGCCGTTCGAGAAATCATTAACCACAAAAGGCGCAGCCGCAAACACGCCACGCGGATTGGAATATTTCAGTCGCATATCAAATATAACGCTTAAATCCATAGGTCATTGGGTGGTTTCGAGCGTGTTCATCATGCCGCTGACTCTGTCCCGGCTGCGGGTAATGTCATCGGACCATTCGCGATCGCTGTCGACCACCGTGGGTTTTAACAACAGTATCAGTTCGCGCTTTTCGGTACGCTTGTTGGTCTGCCCGAACGCGACTTTGGGCAGACCGGGCAAGCCCGACTGATCATCGAAGGTCGCCTGACGCATCAGACCGCCAATAACCACGATCTGGCCGTCGCGTGCGCGCACCACGCTATCGGTTTCCGAAATTGCAGTTAACGGCATTGGTACAGTCCCGCCACTCGCGATGCTTACGGCCTTTGGTGTGATCTGACTAACCGAGGGATGAATATGCAAAATGATTTCGTTGTACTCATTGATATTCGGCGTCACATCCAGTGCGATGCCTGAAAACATCGGGGTATAGTTGGTAGTGGTGACGCCCTGCGTGGTCACTCCGCCCACGGTTGTGGGAGGGGTACTGCTAAAACCGGTAATGAAGTACTCGTCCGTGCCAACCTTCAGTATGGCTTTCTGGTTATTAAGGGTAGCAATGCGCGGGCTCGACAGCACATGCACATTACCTTGAGTTTCGAGAAAATCCAGCATGGCGGCGAAATTGCTGGCCTGGAAAGCCAGTCCAAATAATGTCCCGGTGCCACCCGCGACAGACAAAGCACCGCTCGCATCAGCAGATACGGTGCCGTTGCTCATCTTCCCCCCAAGCGTAGAAATATAGCCGCCGGGGGATACCTGTCCTAAGCCGGTACGACTGTTCGGAGTACTCCCGAACGCCCCCCAGTTCACGCCGGACTGGAAGCCGTCGTTTAACTGAACCTCGACGATTTTTGCTTCCAGGATGACTTGTCGCTCGATCGAAATCTGTGAAGCCTTGAGGTAGGCCACCACGCTCTTCAGTTCGTCCGGCATGGCACGCACGACGATTACCCCGGACATCGAATTGATCACCACACTGCGACCATCCTGTGTACCCACTATGGCTTTCAGCGACGCATCCAGTTCATTCCAGAAGTTGCTATTTGGATTGGTCCGTGTGGTGACGTTACTGCTGCCCGCACCGCCGGAATTGCCCGTAGTGTTGCCCCCGGGGGTATTGGGGGGAGTGCCACCGCTATTATTTGCGGCAGCGCCGGTTGACGATTGCACGGTCAGCGAAGACGACCCGGCGCGGATTGCAGTCAGGTAATTCACATGGAAAAGCCGCGTCTGCAGCGCGATCGGCTGGATATATATACGATTTGCGTCGACCTTGTATTCATAGCCATATAGCTCGCGGATCGCCTCCAGCGCATCGAATACGGTTACATCCTTCAGGTTGAGGGAAATGCTGCCGGTGACCGCCGGCGGCACCAGCATGTTGTAGCGCGTGCCCGAAGCGATGGCCATGAAGACCTGGCTGGCCGGCGTATTGTTGACGCCCAGATCAAATTTAGCTTCAAGCGGCTTGTGATCGACCTTGGGCACCATGATCGAAAGCGCCGGCAGTAGTGCATTGTTAACCGTGTCCAGGTTACTGGGCCGGACGCTGCCTTTTGCCGCAGCATTCATCTCCTGACGTATCGCTCCCGCCGTGGTATTTTTTGAGTCGGGCGTAACACACGCCGCCAGCGCAAGCCCTGCCAGCAAACCCAACCAACCTGATATCCGCGTCATTTCCACTCCTTCTTTTCAGCCCGACGGGCTGATGAATCAACCTGCTTCTGCTTTAACGAAACCGCACTTAAATCTTTCGGGACAGCGAGCGGCGCCGTTTTTTTACTGATCTCAATCCCCGGAAACAAATGCAAAATCGTGCGCCCGTTTTCCCCCGATAACACTACACCGCCCTCGCTGACCTCAATCAACCTAACATCGCCGTGTTTTGCACCCAGTTCAACCATTTGCCCATCGATAATGGCCGCACGCCGCAGCGGCGAAATGATGACCGTCTGTAGCCTGTTGCTTTCTATCGCGACCGATTGCGCGCTCGGTCCGGGCGGCTGAGTGGGATCGGCCAGCGCCCACGCACAGACCGGCAACGCACAGGCCCAAAGGCCTGCAACAACGCGGCGAGCAACAGATATCCTCCGCGCTGATATCGCGCAAACGGCGTTGCCCCGGAGTTTCCCGTAACCGGCAAGCATCAGATTTTCAGCCATACCTTTTCCAGGCTCAGGGTGTATACAGTTAACGTTAATTCAGCCGTGGGGTGCTGCACTACGCTGAGCTTGGCTGCCCCCCAGAACATCTGCGCGGGGAGTTGTTCCAGCGCGGCCAGGTATTGCAGTAAATCATGGTAGTTGCCGCGTATTGTTATCTGCACGCCGTGCTTGAACAGCTGCTTTTCCAGCATAGGCATGGGTGCGGCCACAGCATCCGCGACCCGTTTAGGCGATTTCTCAAGTAACAGCGCAACCGGCAGAGTTTGCAGACTGATCAGTTGCAGCTGACCATTTTTAGCGAGCACGCGTTTAAGCAGTTCGACTATTTTGTCGGGAGCCACCAGGCGGTCACTACTGCTCTTCAGATACGCATCACCTTCGCTGATCTGTTGTCTGATCTGGACCAGCCGCTGGCGCGATGGTGAGTTCGCATCATCTTTTCTGGCCTGCAGCAAAGCCTGAATCTGTGCCACGATGCCCTTCATTTTTTCCTGCTGCTGCACTACCTGCACGGACATTTTCTTTTGCTTTTCGAGCAGTGGATCAAGAAAAACCACTTTGATAAGCGCAACGAGTACACATACGATGGCTCCAAAAATCAGCGCTCGCTCGCGTAATGACAACGCATCAATCCGCGCGGCAAATTTTTTCCAGCGTTGAACCATTACTTTGCCGCTCCAGAATCGGATTGCAGTGTGAATGAAACGTAGCGTGCCTCGCTTACGCGCTGCAGCTGCAAGGTCGCAACAGTTTTTCCGCGAAATATACTTTCATGGCTAAGTCTCTGGATATAGATCGGCACCAGATCCGGCGACAACACCGCGCCCTTGACGCTCAACTGTTTGCCGTCCCCGACGATATTGAAATCGGTCAGCCATAAACCGCTGGTCACCTGGCGGGCAAATGCGCGCATATACTCGGAATAGCCGCTTGTATTGCCAATATCGCCATTCCTGAGGGTTGCAATGATTTCCTGCTGGGCCGCGGCATTGGCTTCTGCCCGCTTGACTTCATCGGCCAGTTGCTGGGCCGCCTTCTGCGGCGAAAACTCCTCGGTGTAATTCGCCAGTTTTTGCTGCTCTGCGGTAAAGCGTCTACTGGTTTCTGCCGATTGCTGGGTTAAAAGCTTTACCTGATAAATCGCGTACCAGTAAAAAAGCGCGGAACCGCAAATAATCAGCAGCAATCCCCAGAACATCGAAACGACTGAAAAGTATTTCTTCTGTTTCAGGAATACCGGGTTGAATAGATTGATCTGCTGACTCACAGGATCCGCCTTTCCTGCCGCAGAGCGGCGCCCAGAGTGAAGAACGCCTGGGCTGCAAAAACGCTGTCTGCCAGTTCAGGCACGATGCTGATATCCAGCACCTGGGCCAAATCGAGCTGCTCCACCGGCACATCCAGGGCCGGCGCAAGCAATTGAGCCAGGCCCAGTTCTTTAGGGGCAGAGACGAGTAAGCGGGCCACGGTGATATGTATATACTGGCGCCCGAAATAGTCCATGGAACGCTGCATTTCGAGCTCCAGGCGCTCCATCGATAATTGGCGCTGGCTTTCATTGGGCTCACGCAATTGCGTCAATGTAATCTCGATCCGCCGCGCCAGATACAGCTCGCCGTCACACGTAAAAGTGAGCAGGCCACCGCTTTCATCAAATGCCAGCAACGCCAGTCCACGTCCCTCCTCTTCAAACAGGACGGCAATATTGCGCTGGGCCATTTCGGGTATATCAATCACATTCAGATTGATTTTGGCCTTTTCGAACAGAGTGACGCGTGCCTGTATGGTGCTGTTGGGTGCGGCGATTGCATATAAACTTTGCGGGCGTCCTTCCGCAATCTTGCTGGCAGGTATCCTCAGTACATCCAGGGTGGCATCCTCTATCATATAACTCAGCATATCCTTGACGCGCCAGCGGATAGCCGTCTTCATCTCCTCCAGCGGAACGTTGGGTGCATCCACCAGTAACATCTGATATTCGCCGGGCAGCAGCAATGTGGTGAACTGGAAACCTGCAATACGCGCATCCTTGCGCAATTTTTCCAGCAATGCCGGCGTCACATTCTCAGCCGCATGAAAAGCACAAACCTGCACCTGCGGTTTGGCGCCGGGCTTCACGTGGGCAAAGTGCACACCGTCATTTTTTATGCCGACCGCGAACCAGCCGACTCGCGGGCTCGTGCGGCTGAAAAATTGGGATAAGGACGGAATTTTCATAACTACCGGTGATTTCTAGATTGCTGTCATTGAATACATCCGTTCATATCCCTGATGTGCCTCAATGCCACAACCGTTAAAACGTCATCAGGACCGCTAATCGGTGGATACCTCCACCGTCAACTATATCGGCAGGTATTCAATTTAATTGAGTAAACAGGCGGGAGAAATACTTGCAATTCCGGGTAAACGGTCGCGGATTGATCAGGTTTCCAAGGGGATCCAAGGGGCGACCGTTAATTTTCCTGCAACCTATTTCAACAAAACGGTCCCGCTGGCACCCGCAAGATTCCAGATGGCGGCCGGGATGACACGCTCGACATAATCGACGCCTCCCGGAACCGCTCCGTTGACCCCGCTGGCTTTTGAAATGATGTCATACACATCCGTACTGAGGGTGCCGGATAGAGGCGGCGTGTAAGTACATTCCACGGTTACGGTAAAGCCGGACAGACGGTCAGGCACAGGTACCGATGTTACAGACGGGGATGGGCCCGTCTGGCACCCCGTTGCATATGTGCCGCCGGCCACTCCGGATCGGGTAATCTGAAACGCACTCCACTCAATGCCCGCGCGAGCTGCCTGATATGCGCGCGCATCCAGCACATCGATCGCCGAGCTTTGCTGCTGCGCGGTAAAAAATGTCATCATCATCGCGCCCAGCCCGGACAATACCACCAGCAGAAATATCGCAGTGACCATGCTGAATCCGCGTTCGTTTCCAGGTTTCATCACAGCACCAACCTCATGGCACATTACCGATATGGGCTACGCCGTACAGGTTGACGCTTTCACCATTCTCCGCGATGGTCAGCTGCATGCTGATCAATCCATTGCCTGACAACGGGGAAAATCTGCACGTGCTTACATTGCTCGCCAATAACGCGCCGGGATGAACCGCTGTCAGTGCGGCCGGCGCGATCGGTTGGGCAGAGGCAATGGGATATCCCCAGTAACGCGTCAGCGTCCCGCCTGTTCCACCGCTGACGGGCGCACATACATAGCTCACCGGGGTTGTAATCACCTGAAAGCTATTGGTGGGAGACGGCGATGGGAATTGATTAGTATCTATCGTGACTACATGGGTTGCAGCATTCGTCGAAACCCAGGAGGAACGATTGGAAGCCGATGCATTATTATTGTAGGCATTGTTCGGGTTAAGCGTATCGGTAGCATTTAAATTGTCGACTACCAGCAAATCCCCCGCTGCAAAAGTCGGCATCTGCCCGAGCATCTGCACAGAACTCACGGACGACGCAAAACTCAGCACTTCGCCGCACACCGCCGATGACGCACAGTCTGTCTGAGCGAGGTAACGCCCGCCGTCCTTTATCGGAAGGAACTCGAGATAACATGTTTCCGTGCCACTACATACTCCGGCACCGGACAGTGCGCCCTGCACCCTGCCACTATTCGGTAACGCCAGCCGCAATTCATGCGTGATTCTGTTTAACGCACTGTCCGCGATATAATTTAAGGTGGCGCGGCGCTCACTGTCCACATATCCCTGCACCGGCGCGCTGATGAATATCGCGATCATCCCGCCTAGTATGCCCATGACAACCATCACCACTATCATTTCAATCAGGGTAAACCCGCCCTGGCGGAAAGTCGTGCTTCGTGATGAACAGGGACACATTAGTAATTGGTCCGATACCCGATCGCTTCAATCGGCGAGCCCACGGGTGGAGTAACCTGCACGGTAATAATTAACGTATTTCCGCTTGGTATACCTGCCCATGTTGATGCCAGCGGTGTCACCGAAACAGAAACATTGTATTGACCCAATCCGGAGATTCCGATGAGCCCCCCATCTGCAGGAAAAACCCCGGAAGTCACAAAACCATTGTAATTTAATACCCCGTCAAAACTGGCCCGGTTAGCCTGGGTGTAAGGGCCGGAGAAAGCCCCTGAAAAATTTTTTGCCTCAATCTCCTCCAGCAGCGATTCGGCCACTGCGGCCGCCTGTTTGCGTAATACAGTATCGGCGCTGTGTGCCATGGTCTGGTTCATCACCAGCATAATACCCGCGAGTGCAACACTGATTATCACCATGAAAAGGACGAGCTCGACCAGGCTGATGCCGCGCTGATCTGCACGAAGATATCTGGCCGGTTGCATAAGCGCATCAACATCGTGCACGTTGTGTGCGCTCATCCGCTCTGCATTCCTAATGAACATAGCCAGTGTCTGCCTCGACAGAAACGGAAATGGCGTAACCGTTTATCGTAAAGTTTTGCGCCGCACTCGGCCTGCCCAGCGGATCAAAATAAAACTGCACCGGGGCACCGCCCGTAAATGAGACACTGTGGCTGGAAGTTGAATAAGGCGATTGCCCGGTCGGGCTCGTCAGCGGCAGATTGCCGCTGCAATCGGCAACCGCATGCGCGGCTCCAGGCGCAGCGGGATCGTAGCTCAGTGTGACGATATTCGAGCCCACATCCACACAGACAAAGCGATTCTGTGCAATCGCAGCCTTTTGCGCGTAGCGCAAGGTGGACTTCAGCTGATCGTAAAATCCACGGCTGTCAAACGCGCTGCGGTCAAAAAAGCGCGGCGCAGCAAACGCGGCCAGGACCCCTGCTATCACGATCATGGTCACCATCTCTACCAGCGTAAAACCATCGGCAGAAACAGCTTTAAATTGCGTGTGCACTCTGACCCGATAGTTTACTGAACCTGCATTCACAGATTTTCCTAAAACGGGAAATGGATAAACGGCGGTGTTACCGGCGCCATAACAACATCTTCTGGAGTAATCGGTTGAGCTTTTTCTGCTGCCGTGGCCAGCAATCCGACTAACCGATTGCAGTGATTATAAATAAAAAAAACGAACGCGGTATAGCCGCGTTCGCTTTGCCGCTGCATGCATCATCACGAACAATTCGCGACTGCGCTTACTCCGGTGATCGCCGCGGCGTTGAATGTTGGAACACCGCTTACTGGAGCCTCGATATAAGTTACCACGCATGCCGTGCGCCCGGCGTCCGGATAAATGGAAAACGCCACCGAGCTGGCTACGCCTGATGCATCAAAACCAGGCGCGCTGGCAAAACCCGAGAAGTCAATTGCCGCCCCTATCCCGCTCGCAATAGCGGTCGGATAATAGTTGGTCATGTCAATTGCAACAGTGGAGTTTTCTGCGGTTACGGCGGAACTGGGCGGAAGCATTTCGGCTAGCGATTGCCCATGCGTCATGGCAGCCGAACCTTTAAGTGCAGCCAGCATGCCATTCATTTTGGCAATACGCGCGTCCACGGTCAGATCGCTGAACTTTGGCAAGGCAGTTGCCGCCAGTATGCCTAGTATCACGATTACTACGATCAGTTCAATTAATGTGAATCCTCGCTGTTTCATATTCTTCTCCTTAATCCATCCTAATCGGTACATATCAAAGTGCCGTATCGCAGAGCCGCAGCTCTACCAGCACCTGTACTTATAGTTCAATACTTACTTCAGCATCGGCAACCTGCGTTGACTCTTATCGGATTTAACGTTGAAAACTTTAATGCTGAATGGGAGCAACTGGGGCACAACTGGTACGACTCGACTCGGACGTACCATAATCCGGAAGCGTTAACGACGTTGGCATCATGGTTGATCATTCGTTAATCTCACGTCTATGGAACGCCTCTTCTCATTCTATAGGACGAAGCCATCAAACCTGAATGCTCAAAAAAAGGGCGCAGCATACGCTACGCCCCGCTTTCTCTGCACAAAGACTTACGAACAATTTGTTACAGCGCTCACACCAGTAATCGCAGAGGTGTCATAGATTGGAACACTGCTGGTAGTGTTGTTCGCCGCTGCAGTATATGAGATAAAACAACTGGTACGAGCGGCATCTGGATAAACCACCATTGCAGGAGTGGCATTAATAGTACTGACAGCACTGGCGAAGCCGGAAAAATCAACCGCTGCCAATATGCCGGACGTCGTGGCAGCGGGGTAGTAAAAGCTCATGCCAATTGTTGTATTCCCGTTGTCAGATGTTACAGAAGATCCTGCGGCCAGTTGCTCGGCTAACGATTGACCGTGAGCCATAGCTGCAGCGCCTTTCAGCGAAGCTGTCATACCATTCATTTTGGCGATACGCGCATCAACCGTCAGATTACCGAACTTTGGCAAAGCCGTCGCCGCCAGCACACCCAAAATGACAATCACCATGATTAACTCTATCAACGTAAAGCCTTGTTGCCTCATGTCACCCCCAGGAAAGAAGTTCTTGTCATTCAACTATGCCGCAATCGGAGCAACTCTGCCGAAGCTACATGATGGTTATCATCTGCTAACCTATTTTGCTACTCGTCATTCCCTATCGGATGCAATCACCAAAACTTTAATGCTCAATAAAAAAACGGGCGCAGCATACACTGCGCCCGCTTTCTTGGTGCCAGGACTTACGAACAATTCGATACAGCGCTCACACCAGTAATTGCAGAGGTGTCATAGATTGGAACACTGCTGGTAGTGTTGTTCGCCGCTGCAGTATATGAGATAAAACAACTGGTACGAGCGGCATCTGGATAAACCACCATTGCAGGAGTGGCATTAATAGTACTGACAGCACTGGCGAAGCCGGAAAAATCAACCGCTGCCAATATGCCGGACGTCGTGGCAGCGGGGTAGTAAAAGCTCATGCCAATTGTTGTATTCCCGTTGTCAGATGTTACAGAAGATCCTGCGGCCAGTTGCTCGGCTAACGATTGACCGTGAGCCATGGCTGCAGCGCCTTTCAGCGAAGCTGTCATACCATTCATTTTGGCGATACGTGCATCAACCGTCAGATCGCTGAATTTTGGCAAGGCTGTTGCTGCCAGTATGCCAAGAACCACAATTACCACGATCAGTTCGATCAAAGTAAAGCCTTGTTGGTGTTTCATTATTGTTCTCCTTACAGTTTATTGAGGACGGTTATGTTGAGGCCGTCCCGTGCCCCGTCGCAGAACCGCAGTCCTGCTTAGCAACACCGATGGAGTCGCTGACTTCAGTTCACCCCGGCCCTTTTACAAGTCGTGAGCAACCGCCGTTGAGCTTGTATCGGGCTTAATCCGGGAAACTTTAGAGCACGTCTGATTTATTCGTAGGAGAGAAATAGAACGCAGAGATTTCTTGAATTGCGGCCATAGGTGTAAAGGACACCCAAGAATCGAAAGTTTAATACAGCCTGGAAGGTGGGGAAGGAGCGGAATAAAAAATCTTAACAGCGGCTGTCGATGTAACGGCTGTGGCAACGAATATTACGGCGTCCGGATCGCTTTACAGCACTCATTAAAACACAAACGCTCAGAAGTGTTTAAGCCACTGCTGTTGCGGTGCAGATAATAAGCAGCACAATATTAAGTGCACTTATCTCCTTCAAGCGACCATTTCTTGACCAGATTATCCGCTCCAATTTCAAAAATTAAAACGCAACTGGGTACTTTGCTTTTCTCGCGACTGTATATCTCGCTCAATCCCCGTTGCTGATTGACCGCATCTACGCGCAGATCAGTATTTAGAGGAACCCGACTTTTTACAATAAGAGTTTTGTATACCTGAAAATATTCAAACTCCCGGCCGCCGCCGTCCAGTAGATAAGTGTTAGTGGGCACCCCTTTAGCAACGACCAGATCATCAGCGCTACGCCCCACCCACTTGGCCGCATCCTGCTTGATCGCCATACTGCTGCTCTGTTGCCCGGTCGTAGAACTGCAGGCGGCAAGCACGGCAATAAACATTACCAACATTACATTTTTCATTACTTACCCTCCTGAATTCGTTTCATCCGAAGTAGTCGCGGCCCACCCGGTATTAGCTACGCTAACCTGCACCGAACGTTACATCGTAGTTGTAGCGCTGAGCAGCGCAATCTGCGAATTTATAATTCTTCATAATACGGCGTAATTGCCTTTAGTCAATAGGCAGACCGCGATGGTTAAAATGCTATCGGTAGAGCATTTGGTTTTTTTAACTCATGCGCACGCCTTTCAATTATGCGTTGAGTAATAGGCGTCCATTATATTTTCCCTGCGTTATAAGTCATATGAAGATAAGCATCAAGAATTTCTCTGGCGTTACTTCTACCTCGCACCGGTCGCCTTATCTCCGATTGACAACAGAACGATCGTTCTTTACCATGTGGAACGATCGTTCTTTGTAAACATTTATATTTATGAAAAAAATTGGAAATAATCAGGAATTTCCTTCAGATAAGTCTGGAAATTCAGCAAGTAAAATGATGCGCAGGATTAATGTTGATCCTGACCGCCTGGTATTTTTTGGCTGTATTCTCAATGCCTTTTTCCTGGTGGCTGTGAATATCATGCATCAATGAGAGTTGTTGTGTTGTTTCGAGCAGACAGGCATCAGAACAGACCGGTGGCACAGCTAGTGGATTCTGTCTTACTTTTTATTCAATATGCGGTTGCCCCGCACTCAGCCGTGGCTTGTCCTGTAGACAAAGTTAATTACTTGGACAATCTGCAAACTAAAATTATTATGCATACTGGACCTGGATTATTGGCGAGCAGAGAGATGAGCGCCCCCGTATAGAAATTCCTGACTGATGAAAAATAATATGTCCGAGCAATATTTGCGTATAGCGATCGTTACCGGGGCAACCTCCGGTATCGGGGAGGCTACAACAAGAAAATTTATTGCAAGTGGCTTTGGCGTAATAGGCAATGCTCGCAACGCAGAAAAGCTTGGATTACTGGAGCAGGAATTAGGAGCAGCGTTTTGCGGCGTACCCGGAGATGCTTCCGAAGTAATTTTTTTGGAACAGCTTTTTGCGTCAGCAATCGCGCGGTTTGGAAAAGCCGCGGATATCGTCGTTGCAAATGCGGGTCGGGGCTTGGGAGGCTCAGTCAAGGATGCTGATTTATCAAAATTTGAAGCAATACTTAAACTGAACGTGACGGGCGCTCTGGCCCTGCTGCAAAAAGCTGCGCAGAGAATGGTGGATGAACAGCAATCCCATTATCCCAAGCGGGCTGCAGAATCGTGATTATCGGGTCTGTGGTGGGCCGGCATATATCGCCGTTCAGCGCAGTTTATGGGGCCACCAAATTTGCCGTCCACGCGCTGGCCGAAGGGCTGCGTCGCGAGGTGGGACCGAAAGGGGTTCGGGTTTCTCTGGTTGAACCTGGTATCGTAGTCAGCGGTTTTCAGAACGCGGCGGGCTACGGTGATGACCTTGTGCAAAACTTCGAGGATAAATTCGGCCCGCTGTTGCTGGGCGCAGATGTGGCGAATGCTATCCATTACATCGTAACCCAACCGCCTCATGTTCACATAAGTGATCTTCTGGTCCGCCCCACTCGCCAGGATTATCCATAATCCCCACATATAACCGGGTGGATGCGTTCCTACGGTACCTGAGTAAAGCCGTGTAGCGTTGCAGCGCTACATCAAGGTCTTGCGGCAATTTGCTGCTCCTTTATTTGGTCGAGGCCAGCCCTTGATTTATTCACGGCATATCCCCAGCGAACCGGCAATTCCAGCCCAGGTTACTCTATATTATTTTGAGCAGACGCATCAGGGCACAATTGATGTTCACAGGCATTGGTATAATCATCCCTGAAGTACTTCAAAGTGCAATATTAAAACGCCTCAATAGGTAAATTATGCTTTTAATGATCGATAACTATGACTCGTTCACCTATAACCTGGTGCAATATTTCGCCGAGTTAGGGGCCGAGGTGGCCGTATATCGTAACGATGAAATTACGCTGGAGCAGATTGAAGCGCTGCGTCCGGAGCATATTGTTGTTTCACCCGGTCCCTGTACGCCTAATGAGGCCGGTATATCGGTGCCGCTGATTCGGCATTTTGCCGGGCAGGTGCCGATACTCGGCGTTTGCCTGGGTCATCAGAGCATCGGCCAGGCATTCGGCGGCGAGGTGGTCCATGCGCGGCAGCTGATGCACGGGAAGACCTCGCCGATACTACACAACAACAACAGTGTATTCAGCGGCCTGCCCAACCCGTTCACCGCTACCCGTTACCACTCCCTGGTGATTGCACGGGAAACATTGCCGGATAGCCTGGAGGTGACAGCGTGGACCGCCGATGGAGAAATCATGGGCGTGCGCCACAAAACACTTGCGGTCGCAGGCGTGCAGTTTCATCCGGAATCCATCCTGACCGAACATGGACACGATCTGCTGGCCAATTTTCTGCGCGGCGTCCGATGATGCAATACTCCCACTCCCTCAACCTGCTGATCAACCGGACAGATCTTTCGCATGAGGACATGCGCGAACTGATGCAGCACATCATGAGCGGACAACTCACTCCCAGCCAGATCGCGGCCGTGCTGATCGCTTTACGCATTAAAGGCGAAAGCATTACCGAAATCGCAGCAGCGGCAGAAGTGATGCGCGAGCTTTCCACCAAAGTCGAAGTAAGTGACAATGGTCATTTAATCGATACCTGTGGCACCGGCGGCGACGGAGTGCAGACTTTTAATATCTCCACCGCCAGCGCGCTGGTCGCAGCCGCAGCCGGAGCTCGGGTAGCCAAACACGGCGGGCGCTCGGTTTCCAGCACCTGCGGCAGCGCCGATGTACTGGAGAAGCTTGGCGTGAACGTGAACCTCACACCACAACAGGTAGCGAACTGCGTAGAGCGCATAGGCGTAGGGTTCATGTTCGCACCCAATCATCATAGCGCGATGAAATACGCTGCTCCGGTCAGGCGCGAACTTGGCGTGCGCACCCTGTTCAATCTGCTGGGCCCGCTGACCAATCCCGCCGGCGCGGCCAATCAGGTGATCGGCGTGTTCCATCGCGACCTGACCGCAAAACTGGCACAGGTGCTGCAACGCCTCGGCAGCCGTCATGTGCTGGTCGTGCACGGTGCCGATGGTATGGATGAAATTTCTATTGGTGGCGAAACCTGTGTCGCCGAATTGAAGGCTGGGGCAGTGCATGAATACACCGTCCACCCCGGACAGTTCGGACTGCCGCTCGCGTCACTGGATATGATACGGGTAGCCAACGTCGAACAGGCGCGTGACATGCTGCTGGGGGTTCTGGAAAATCAAAGCGGCGCAGCGCGTGATATCGTGCAGCTCAACGCAGGCGCGGCGATTTACGTTGCCGGACTCGCTCCAACCTTGCCTGCAGCGGTGCAGAAGGCCGATGAAATCATCTCGTCCGGCGCAGCAAAAAACAAATTGCTGCAACTGATCCAGCTCAGCAACGCGGGCTGAGTTCCGCCAGCATGTGCGCGACTGTCGGGTGGCGCAATACTACCCGCAACTCCTGCTTCAAACGGGTATTACACAACTGCCGTGATTCATTCATGAATGACAGCATCATCGGCGATAACACGCGCTGAGCTTGCGCTCGGCTGACGCGCGGCGGCCGCGGCAAGTTACAGGCATCCGCCACCGCGTCGAAGTAACTGCCCATTTTCAAAACACTGTCGTCGCTGGTGTGGTAGACACGGTTTGGTTTTGCGTGGCGCAGCGCCGCGACAACTATCCGCGCCAGATCATCGGCGTGTATATGATTTGTGTAATTATCCTCGTCCGCGATTATCGCCGGCACACCGGAGCGGATGCGTTCCAGCGGCAGGCGATCCGCGGCATAGATACCCGGCACGCGCAGAATGCCGGCATTGACACCACGGCCCGCGGCCCAGTTACGGATGAGGTTTTCCGCAGCCACACGCCGCTGCGCACGTACATTCTGCGCATTCAGCCGGCGCGTTTCACTGACCAGCGCTCCGGCACAATCGCCGTAGACCCCGCTGGTGCTGATATAGATCAACCGTTGCGGCGGCTTCGCACACGACAATGCCGCGAGCAGGTTGCGCGTGCGCGTATCGCCTGCTTCCCCGGCAGTCTCGTTGCGCAACGGGACAGGCGGCGCAAAATGCAGGACGATATGCGCCAGCCCGGGCAGCCGGTGCAAGCTCTTACGCAGATCCAGATCGCCCGGCACAGGGGTAATACCGGCTGCCCGCAGATCCTGGAAACGGGCAACGTTGCGTACCAGTCCGAACAGCCGATACCGGTTCTTCAGCAACGCGGCAACCCGCAACGCAATGTCGCCGCAGCCCACTATGAGAATTCGTTTCATTACGCAATTATGCGTTAAAATTGTTTTTTAGCGTACGCACCAGCACATCATGACGTTCAAGGTCACACTCAAACCCAGCGATCACAGCTTTCCAGTCGATACGGATGAAACCATACTGGAAGCTGGCCTGAAACATCACTACACGCTGCCCTACGGCTGCCATAACGGTGTTTGTGGCTCATGCAAAGGCAAGATACTGGAAGGCGCGGTTGATTATGGCAGGCATCAGGAGAGCACCCTGACCGCCGCCGAAAAAGCCGCCGGCTTGGCATTGTTCTGCTGCGCCAAGCCACTTTCAGACCTGGTGCTCGAATGCCGCGAGGTAACCGCGCTCGGGGATATTCCGGTCAAGACCCTGCCGTGCCGCGTGCACAAGCTGGAAAAACCGGTGCATGACGTAATGGTGATCTATCTCAAGCTGCCGGCGCACGAGCGCCTGCAATTTCTGGCCGGGCAATATATCGACATTCTGGTGAAAGGCGACAAGCCGCGCAGTTTTTCGCTGGCCAATGCTCCCCACGACGACGATTATCTGCAGCTGCATGTGCGCAATATCCCCGGCGGCGCTTTCTCGCAGCACGTGTTTGAACAGATGAAGGAACGCGACATCCTGCGCTTCAAAGGTCCGCTGGGCACTTTTTTCCTGCGTCAAGATTCTGCCAAACCGATCATTTTCGTCGCCAGCGGCACGGGGTTTGCGCCGATCAAAGCGATTATCGAACATGCCTTGCACGTCGGGCTGGCGCGGCCGATGCACTTCTACTGGGGGGTACGCAGGGCTGGCGATTTTTATATGCTGGACAAAGCGCACGAATGGGCCGCGCGCGGTATCAAATTTACGCCGGTGGTTTCCGACGAGCCATGGTCCGGCAGAGTCGGGTATGTGCATCAGGCCGTGCTGGAGGATTACAGCGACCTGTCCGCCTACCAGACCTATGTGTGCGGCGCACCGATAGTGGTCGAGGCGGCACATCGCGATTTTACCGGCTTGCGCGGTTTGCCCAACGACGAGTTCTTCTCCGATGCGTTTACGTTTGTACCTAAACCTTAGCGGGAAAAGCGAGCGATGGCGGGTACTGCCAAATGCTCTTTTTTCACGCATTCCACAGCTTTCTGGAAATACTTGAACGATTCGTCGGGCTTCTGCAGTTTTTCCGCCAGCTGCGCCAGCGCAGTGTAAGCCTCATGGCTGGGATGCACACTTACGCTGGCTTCCAGATAACTCTGCGCTTTGCCCCATAATCCCTGATGTAGACATAGCCGGCCCAGCACCAGCAGCAGGCCGGCATCGTGGCTATGCACCCCGAGCCAGCGTTCAGCCTGCTCGATCTGCCCGACCACATCATCCGCGATGCAATCGGCATATAACGTGACCAGACTGCTGTCCCATTGCGCCTCAAGAATTTCGGTAATTATTTGCTGGGCGTGGCGACACTCGCCCAGTTCGATCAGCACAGAGGCGGCGGCCGCGGCTATTCTGCCGCGCCGAAAAGAGGGAGGAATACTTTTCCACAGGGCCAGTAGCGCCGCCGCTTGCTGTGGCCGGGCACGTATTTTTTCCAGCCAGGCCTGCTGGCGCAATTGAGTCGCTACCGTCACTTCTATCGAACCGCGCTTTTCCAGCTGGCTGACCACATCGAGCACCGCATCCCAGTTATGCGCCTGCTGCTGCGCCTTGAGTTCCATATGCAGTGCGCCGACATGGCCGCGCACCCCGGCTTTGCGTAATGCCTGCAATGCTTCCAGCGCAGCTTGCGGCTGGCGCTGGTCCAGACTGAATTTAATGGTTGCCATCAAACGCAAGGTAGAGTCGCCGAGGCTCTTGCCTGCCGTCGCAGCCAGATAGGCATCGCGCTTATCAAACTCGTGCAGTTCGTGCGCCGCGCGCGCGGCGACCACCGGATTAAGCGCGGAGTCGGCCCCCTGCTCCATCGCGCGTACCGCCGCTTTTTCAGCCGCGGCGTAGCGGCCCTCAAAAAAAGCGTTCAGCGCCTCCATGGTGCTTGCATGCGCTTGGGCCTGAATACGTTCGGTGCGAAAATGGCGCACATAGGCGGGCAAGCGCAGCGCCGCAGAAATCAACTGCAGCGCCATATGGCTGACTACAAACAATGCGACCATGCCGACCACGAATAGCGACAACGACATTTCGATACGGTAGGGCGGATAAACCATCAGCATATAGCCGGGATTCTGTGCAGCCAGCGTTAGCGCCACCGCCAGCGCGAACAGGCCGATAACCCAGAACAAAAACTTCATTTTGCGGGCTTCTCACGCGAAATACGATAGTTGCGGATTCCCTCAAGGCTGGCGCTGATATCGGGCAGCTCAATGCTGATACGAGACTCGCGCAACTGCTGCAGCGTATTGGCGGCCATTTCCGCGGACGGATTTTTGACATCGAAATAACGCGCGATCCATTGCTGAGCCGCCTGCAAATCATGCCGAAAACTGGCTTCATCTCGCGCCAGCAATGCCAGCCGCGCCGATAGCAGGCGTAGCTTGAGATTTTCGCGCAGGAAGAAAGTCTGGGTCGGCGAGAGTAACGGCAGCACGTCCTTATGCGTATTCTCGATACGAACGAGATGCTTGATGTCCTGCCATATTTCCGCCAGCAGCCCACGCCAGCCCGGCCCCGCTACGACCGGGGCGACTGTAGCGGCCGTCCCTGACGCTGGTGCGACGGCGTCCGGAGTAGTACGGAAATCCTGCGCCAGCGGCAAACCGTCCACCGCATCAATGAGGCTATCGAGGTGCAGGTTGATATTCGGCACATCCACGTCCGGCAAAATGCGCAGCTTATCCATGTCGTGGCCTATAGTCTTGCGCAAACCATTAAGCGCAGGACGGTTCAGGCGCTTGAGATAGTCATCGGCCTGCTGCATCGCTATCAGCGCAGCCTTCACATTGGACGACAGCTGCAATTGCTGGCTGGCGATCAGCAGCATCTGTTCGACTTCAGCCAGCACGGTTTCGTCGCGGCTGCTCGATAACTGCTGGTATAAAGTTTCCAATGCCGCCCGCTGACCCTGCGTTTCAGCGTAGTGCGCTTCCAGCACTGCGACCTTGGCGGACAGTTCGCGTGTAGCATCCTGGCTTTGCGCCACAAGCATCTGGCTGGCCTTGTTGCTGCCGTCCATTTCGGTCAGGCGGCGCGCCAGTTCCTGTTGCATATTATTAATCTGGCGATTCTCTTCAAACCATTGCCACAAAAAAATCAACAGTACTACCGCCATGGTCATCTGCATGATGCTCATGCGGGAGATAAACCTCGCCACGGGATTGATGGAAACAGGCGCAGCGGGCGTGGACGCGTCAGCAGCATTATTTTGCTGGGGCGGATTATTGTGCTGCAGGGGTGGCAATTGTTCGCTCATGTCGGCTTCCGATGTTTCGCCCATGCTACCAAACCTGACAGCAGACCGTCATCCCCTGCCGCTGTCAGTGTAACGTCGCGCCAGCCTTGCGCCCGGGCGGCAGCGGCGATACGCGCATGCGGCACAAACAACGGCACAGTGGCAAGCTGTGCCCGCGCTGCCGTATCCAGCATGTCGTGCAAATACCCCAGCGCCTCGCTGCTGGTGACGGTCAGGGCGTCCGGCGCCGCGGCAAGCAGCGCACTTACATTATGCTGCGGCCTGGTGCGTCGATAACATGCGGCGTACTCCACGGTGGCCCCACGCTCGCGCAGTGTGTCGGCCAGCAACTCTCGTCCGGCATCGCCGCGGAATATCACCACGCGCGAGCCTTTGACCTGCTGCAACTGGGGCAGCGCCAACAATGCTTCGCTGTCGAAGCGATCCTGCGGCGTGATGATTTCCGCGACGCCGAGATTACGTAATGCTTTGGCAGTGCCCAGTCCTACGGTCGCAATTTTGAGATTCTCGGGCAATTCCCCCGCAGCGCGGATCGCCGCCATTCCATAATGCGCAGCATTCGGACTGATAAAAATAGCCAGATCGAATTCATGCAGCCGCGCAACCAGTGCGCGCAATGGCAGCGGATCGGCTATTGCACGTATCTCCAGCAAAGGAAACAGGATCGCCAGGCCGCCCGCCTGGGCGATGCGCCGCGCCAGCGGCTCGGCCTGATCGCGCGGCCGGGTCACCACGATACTCAGTCCGGCCAGCGCCTGCTCAGCCATTCAGCGCAGCAAGAATCTCGTCCGCGCCTTGCTGGCGCAAGGTCTGGGCTACCGCGTCGCCGAGCGCTTCCGGCGCATTCACATCACCCGTTTTTTCAGCACGCAGCAGCTGTTTGCCGTCCGGGCTGGCGACAAAACCGCGCAGGCGCAGCTGGCTGCCGTGCACCTCAGCGTAGCCGCCTAAAGGCACTTGGCAGCTGCCCGCCAGAGCGCGGCTTAAAGCGCGTTCAGCCAGAACGCAGGCGGCTGTGTCGGCATGATGCAGCGGTGCCAGCAACGCCACCAGGTCCGTTCGGTCGGCGCGGCATTCGATGCCCAGTGCGCCCTGTCCCACTGCCGGCAGACTGTCTTCGGCGGCAATAAGATCACGGATGCGCTCACCCAGCCCCAGCCGCTTCAGGCCGGCAGCCGCCAATATGATCGCGTCATAACGACCTTCGTCCAGCTTGCGCAAACGGGTCTGAACATTGCCGCGCAATGGCTCCACCTGCAGGTGCGGGAAACGCGCGCGCAGCTGGCTTTCGCGCCGCAGGCTGGAAGTGCCCACGACGCTGCCGGGCGGCAACGCCTGGAGATTGGAATAACGATTGGATACGAACGCATCGCGCGGATCCTCGCGCTCGCCGATGCAGGCCAGGATGAACCCCGGCGGCAAATGCATCGGCACATCCTTCAGCGAATGTACTGCGATGTCGGCACGGCCTTCTTCCAGCGCAGTTTCCAACTCTTTGACGAATAGCCCCTTGCCGCCTATTTTGGACAAGGTGACATCCAGTATCTGATCGCCTTGGGTGGTCATGCCCAATATACGGACTGCAGTTTGCGGGTATAATGAATGCAAGCTGTCGCGAATAAATTCTGCCTGCCACATGGCCAGCGCGCTTTCGCGTGAGGCTATGACCAGCTCGGCTGGAGCGGTAGGTGCCTGGGGTTTCTGATTCATTGGTTTCCCGAAAAAATTGTTTAAATCCGTTGCGCTGCATTCTAACATGAGCCTGTTACGCGCGCGTTATACCCATGTCCTGAAGACATGCGCCAGAGAATGATAAAAGAATATGATGAACTTGCTTGCAACGTCCGCCGATATTTCCAGTAAAGATGTACCGCTGCGGGAAGACATCCGCCTGCTCGGACGCATACTGGGCGATACCCTGCGCGAGCAGGAGGGCGAACAGACTTTTGACCTGGTTGAAAACATCCGGCGCTCTTCGGTAAGGCTGCGCAAAACCCAGGACGAACGCGATCGCCTGCAGCTGGAACAGCTGCTCGATACCTTATCACCACGAAATACGTTATCGGTGGTGCGCGCGTTCAGCTATTTTTCCCAGCTCTCCAATATTGCCGAAGACCTGCATCACAACCGCCGCCGGCGTGCGCATCTCAAGCTTGGTTCGCCGCCGCAGGAGGGCAGCATGCAGCTGGCGCTGGATCGCGTGCAGGAAGCGCAGGTCGATGCAAACGCGATGCAGGAGTTTCTCGACAAGGCGCTGATCTCCCCGGTGCTGACCGCGCACCCCACCGAAGTGCAGCGCAAAAGCATTCTCGATTCCCAGCTGGTCATTTCGCGCCTGTTATCGGAGCGCGACCGTATCGACATGACGCCGGACGAGCTGGCCGAGAACGAAGAAGCGCTGCGCCGCTTTGTGCTGATCCTGTGGCACACCCGCATGCTGCGCACCACCAAGCTGACCGTGCCGGACGAAATCAAGAACGGCCTGGCCTATTACCGCTATACCTTCCTGACCGAAATCCCGCGCATCTACGCCGATCTGGAAAAGCAGCTGGAACGTCGCTATGGCCGCACGCTCAACATTCCGCCATTCCTGCGCATTGGCAGCTGGATCGGCGGCGACCGCGACGGCAATCCGTTCGTTACGCACGAAGTCATGCAGAGCGCGGCCAAGCATCATTCCGCATTAATATTCGACTACTACCTCAGCGAAACCGAACTGCTCGGCAAACGCCTGAGCCTGTCCAGCCGGCTGGTGCAGGTCAGCGACGAGCTGGCGGCATTTGCCGCGCTGTCGTGTGACGAGGCCGCCAGCCGCGAAGACGAGCCTTACCGCCGCGCTTTGATAACCATTTATTCACGCCTGACCGCCACGATGAAAGTGCTGGGGCATCGCGTAGGGTATCTGCGGCCCGCCGACCCCAACGCGCCGGCCTACCGCAATGAACAGGAATTCATGGCTGATCTCGATATCGTGATCGGTTCGCTTAACCGCCACCACGCCTATTATCTGGCGCGCGGCAGACTGGCCAACCTGCGCCGCGCGGCGCAGGTATTCGGTTTTCACCTGACACCGCTGGACATGCGCCAGCACAGCGCAGTGCATGAGCAGGTAGTAAGCGAATTGCTGGGCGCGGCAGGCCAGTCCGGCTATGGGGCAATGGATGAAGCAACGCGCCGCAACGTGCTGCTGGAGAAATTACAGGCCGCGCGGCCGCTGGCTACAGACATAACCGTCTTTTCGGAAATAGTGCAGGGCGAACTGCGCATCATCGAGGCGGCCGCAGATATACATCAGCGTTTCGGGCGCGCCGCACTGCCGAACTACATAATTTCGAAAGCCGATGGCGTCAGCGATGTGCTGGAAGTCGCGCTGATGCTGCAGCAAGCCGGCCTGCTGGACAACGCCACGGCAACATTGCATGTCAACATTATTCCACTCTTCGAAACCATAGCCGACCTGCGCGGCTGCGGCCCGATCATGGATGAACTGTTTACACTGCCGTGGTATCGCGCTTTACTGGCCAGCCGCAACAATACCCAGGAAGTGATGCTGGGCTATTCCGACAGCAACAAGGATGGCGGCTACGTCACGGCCAGCTGGGAACTGTACAAGGCCGAGATCGTGCTGGTGCAGGTGTTCGCAAAGCACGGCATTGAACTGCGTCTGTTCCACGGCCGCGGCGGTACCGTCGGCCGCGGCGGCGGCCCCAGTTATCAAGCCATACTGGCGCAGCCGCCGGGCAGCGTAAACGCGCAGATCCGCATCACGGAGCAGGGCGAGGTGATCGGCAGCAAGTATTCCGACCCGGAGATAGGCCGGCGCAATCTGGAGATTCTGATCGCTGCCACCATGGAGGCGACCCTGGCCAATCAACGCGGCCCGGACAGTGGCAGGCCGGACTTTGAGCGCACCATGGAAGTGCTCAGCGCGGACGCATTTGCGACCTACCGCAAACTGGTTTATGAAACCCCCGGATTCACCGATTATTTTTTTGCCGCTACGCCGATACGCGAAATTGCCGAACTCAATATCGGCAGCCGTCCGTCCTCGCGCAAGCCATCCGACAAAATTGAAGATCTGCGCGCCATACCGTGGGTGTTCAGCTGGAGCCTGAATCGCGTGCTGCTGCCCGGCTGGTATGGTTTTGGCAGCGCCGCCCAGATGTTCGTCGAACGCGAAGGCGAGGCCGGGCTTAAGCAACTGCAGAACATGTATCGCAACTGGGCATTTTTCAGCGGCCTGCTGTCCAATATGGACATGGTGCTGGCCAAGACCGACATGGGCATAGCCTCACGCTACGCCGAACTGGTGCCGGATGAAACCCTGCGCCAAGCGATCTTCGGGACGCTGGAAGCGGAATGGCAGCGTACTGTTGCGATGCTGTTTGCAATCACGGGCGCTTCCACGTTGCTGGAGGACAATCCCACCTTGGCGCGCAGCCTGGCGACGCGTACGCCTTATATCGATCCGCTGAACCATTTGCAGGTTTCCCTGCTGCAGCGTCATCGCGCAGGCGACGATGACGTCTTGGTTAAACGTGCGATACATCTGACCATCAACGGAATTGCAGCAGGATTAAGAAACAGCGGATAAAAACGAGCGCGCCGATAAGCCAGATTCCTCCGTGCGGCGCTCTCCACCAACTGCAATACTCAATATTTTTTCTTGATGATGGCCCCGGTGGCAGCCCCAGGGATGGGCGTATTCGCTGTGGCGACTGGACCGATATAACGCACCTTGACGCGCCAGTTGCCATCAACCTGTTCCCAGGTATCAACGACAAACAGCTGACGCGCAAAACCGCTGGATTTCGGCGCATCCAGTTTCCAGATAAAACTCGCTACGGCCAGGTTGCCAAAATCGTGCACGGCCATTTGTTCGGTTCGAGATGCGAATGGGGCTTGCTTCATCGACTGCGCAATCCATTCCGATCGTGCAGTCGGCATGCCTGGAGCAGCGGCGGTGCGCATTTCGAAGTCATCCGCGAGCACTTTCTCAAGTGCCGCAGCGTCGCGTTTACGCACCGACTCCATCCATTCCGATTCCAGTACGCTGAGATTTTTAACCAGCCTGGTAACGACCGGCACAGGCATTTCGTCCGCAGATGCGTGCGAACCCGACGCCAGCTGGAGCGCGCACGCGACGGTCAACAGGCCGGTCTTGACACGAAGTTTTCGCACCGACGTCACTGAGTTACGGATATTGTTGAGCACAGACTCCACCATTCGCGTTGACCCAGTTCTGCTGTATCAAATAATCGCGGCCACCCAGTTTCATGTTGGCCTTGGCGCCGTTGCCAACCGTATACATAGCCCCAAAAGTCCACGCGCATTTGTCCGCATTTTCATAGCCCTTGGCGTCATACCACGCGTTCAAATCAGGATCGGTAACCGCCTCTTCCAGCTCATGCGCCAGCACGCTGGCCATGCCGTCGGCGGCCGCATTACCGTTCGGGCCGATCGTCTGGGCTGCGCAGGAATTAGGGCAGCGCGCTGGATTGCCGACGAAGGAATACTTGATATCGGTGCCTCCCATCGAAGCATGCGTGTGCCATCCGCAATATTGAGTGCAGAAGCCTGAGGTTGCATTAACGTCCGCCGCCGTTAGCACAAAATAAACAGCATTTGAGTCTTTTGGCAGGTTACCGCTGCTGATCGCATTGCTAACCACAGCCTGTATTTGCGCGTCGCTCAACGCCTTCCCCTGCGAATAATTATCGGTAGTGGAAGTGATATAGGAAACGGCATTCGAAACGTGCGTATTACTGGCGTTATAGTAGGTGGTATTGATGTTGAAATGAGGCGTCGCGCCTATGCTTTTGGCCAGATCGGTCAGAATGGTAGTAGCCGTATTGCCGGCCCAGTTTCCGTACCAGATATAGTAAACATTGGTATTGCCCAGCATCACGGGGCCGCCGTGATAAGTTATACCGTTTGTTGCTGCGGGAACCCGGCTTTTTCTGGCAAAGCCGGTAGCATTACCATTTCCCCGGGTATAGCGATTGGTACTTCCGCCGTCATTTTCATTCAGATTACCGCTGAATAACTCGCTGTCCTGCGCATTACTGTTAAATGGGTCGGCGGCATTATTATTTTGTGTATTGCTCCTGCTGAGATCGATTTCTCCCCACCCTTTTCCGGTCGGCCGGTAGTGGTTTTCATCAGAGTCTCGTATGGCGCTGGCGCCAGCCCAGTTGGCGGCGAACGAAAGGGGTAAAGCCAACAGCAGAGCATTCCTTATTTTCATATAAATCTTTCATAAAGTAATTTATCGGATTTTTGACAATAACGTTCCCCTTGTTGTTTTTAACAGCGGGCCTATGAAACAACTACCGGGCAATAGTTCCCGCCCTTAATAAATTTTCTCTCACAATGAACTGTTGTCTGCGGCTGATCGGCAGCATTTCATCCAGTCCTCTGAGCTTGACGGTCCAGTGCGTTTCGCTGCCTTCGTCGTCGGCCACTTTTTCAAAGCGCTCGATCTCATCCCTGGCCACTAAACAGTTACGGTGGATACGCACGAACCGCGCGGCAAACTCTTTTTCCAGCGCATTTAACGGTTCCTCAATCAGGAATTCCCGCTCCGCGGTGCGCACTGTGACATATTTCAACTCGGCACGTAAATAGAGCACTTTTTCAATCGAAATGAGATGCACCTTGCCGCGTTCCTGTATCGACAAATGTTTGCGCGGATCGGGTATCAGTTCACGCAACACCTCGGTGCGCAATGGCACCGCAGTGCGGGCATGCAACAGCGATTCAAATAGCCGCCCCAGCCGGATCGGCTTGAGCAGATAATCAATTGCGTGCAGCTCGAATGCCTTGATCGCATATGCGTCGTAAGCCGTGGTGAAAATCACCACCGGCGGCTTCGGCAATTTGCTGAGATGCTGCGCCAGTTCGATCCCATCCATTTGCGGCATGCGTATGTCCACCAGCACTATATCTGCCGCGGCGACCGATAGTTTATCCAGCGCCTCCCGACCGTTGCTGGCTTCACCTACCTGCTGCAGCGGCAGCTGGGCCGCACAATCGGCCAGTAGCTCCTTGATCCGGTTACGCGCGGGCGGCTCATCGTCGACCACAAACACCGTGAATGGCAGCTCAACGATCGTCATGTTTCGTCTCCGCAATATAGGGCATTATGATATGCACGCGATAAAAATCCATTCCGGTCTCTACCGTATACCGCGCCTCCAGATCGAACTGCAGCGCCAGCCTTTCGCGGATGTTGGCTAATGCCATCCGGTTGCCTATATGCTCACTCGACTGTGGTTGCCTCGGGTTATACATTTCCAGATGAATTTCGCCGCCGCTGCGATATAGCCTGATATCTATTGCGCCGCCTTCGGTGAGCGGCTCAATGCCATGATATACCGCATTTTCCAGCAACGGCTGAACCATTAGCGGCAGCAGCAGGGTGTCATCCGGTAAATTGTCTATGTGCCAGTTCACTTGCAGCCGGTCGCCCAGACGCAATTTTTCCAGCGCAAGATATTGCCGCGCCAGTGCCAGTTCCTGCCGCGCCGGCACCATTTCGGCACTGGACGCCATTGCGGTACGGAACAAGTCCGCCATGTCTTCAAGCGCAGTCTCGGCACGCTTGGGGTCGGCCCGCACGATGCCCAATACCGCATTGATACTATTGAACAGAAAATGCGGCCGAATGCGCGCCTGCAAGGCCTGCAGGCGCGCCTCATGCAATGCGGGTGACAACGCCTGCGCACGCACCCTGAAGTAGGTCAGCAGCGCCGCAGCCGCAACCATGGCCAGCAGGGCATATTTCACTGAGTTAAAAACCTGGTTATTCGGCGTCGGCGCATAGAGCTCACCGCCCAGCTGGTATATCGCAATCGTTATCGCTGCGACTATCAACATTACCGCTAATGCCCCCTCCCTGTAAATCAGCCTGGGCAGTAGCGGGCTGGTAATAAACAGCAGCAGCAAACTGGACAACAATACCGGCTCCATAAAAGTGGAAATGCTCAACATATGTTGCAGCACATCCGACCAGGCTGTGGCCTGCATCAGCGCCGCCAGCAGTGCCATGCCGTTTATCAGCAGCACAATGCGCAGCACGACTCCGAGGCTGCGGAAGTTAGGCAGCACGTGGGGTGGCTTGTTTTGATTTATAATTTGCATTTGGCGGATGGCCCGGTTTGCCGCATATTCTGGACAAGAGACGATGACGATGCAAGATAAACAAGCTTGGTCAGGACGGTTTAATGAACCTGTAGCGGAACTGGTGAAGCGCTATACCGCGTCGGTCAGCTTCGACTGCAGACTGGCAATTTTCGACATACAGGGCTCGCTGGCGCACGCGCAGATGCTGGCGGAATGCGGCATTATTGCGGCGGAAGATCTGGTGGATATCCGTCGTGGCATGGCTCAGATCGAGCAGGAAATTGTCAGCGGCGAGTTCGACTGGTCGCTGGAGCTGGAAGATGTCCATCTGAACATTGAAAAACGCCTGACCACACTGGTGGGTGACGCGGGCAAGCGCCTGCATACCGGGCGCTCGCGCAACGACCAGGTGGCCACGGACGTGCGGCTGTATCTGCGCCACGTAATAGCTGAGTTGCGTGCGCTAGTCAAAACGCTGCAGGGCGCGCTGCTCAATCTTGCCGCGCAACATACCGCCACCATCATGCCCGGCTATACCCATTTACAGGTGGCGCAGCCGGTAAGCTTCGCGCACCACCTGATGGCCTATTTCGAAATGCTCAAGCGCGATGCCGAACGTCTCGCCGATTGCTGTAAGCGGGTCAATCGCCTGCCACTCGGCGCTGCCGCGCTGGCCGGCACGAGCTATCCGATCAGACGCGAGAGGGTGGCGGAATTGCTGGGCTTCGACGGCGTCTGCGAAAATTCGCTGGATGCAGTGTCCGATCGCGATTTCGCTATTGAATTCAATGCAGCAGGGGCTCTGATCATGACCCATCTGTCGCGTCTGTCGGAAGAGCTGATTCTGTGGATGAATCCACGTTTTGGGTTTATCGATATTGCCGACCGCTTCTGCACCGGCTCGTCGATCATGCCACAGAAAAAGAATCCGGATGTGCCGGAACTGGTGCGCGGCAAAACCGGGCGCGTCAATGGCAATCTGGTCGCGCTGCTGACGCTGATGAAAGGCCAGCCGCTGGCCTATAACAAGGACAATCAGGAAGACAAGGAACCGCTATTCGACACCGCCGACACGCTGATGCAAACACTGCGTATTTATGCCGACATGATCGATGGTATCACGGTAAACCCGGTGGCCATGCGCAACGCCGCATTGCAGGGCTACGCCACCGCCACCGATCTGGCGGATTATCTGGTGAGGAAGGGTCTGCCGTTCCGCGACGCGCACGAAGCCGTGGCGCTGGCGGTGCGCTACGCCGAGCAGCGTTCATGCGACCTGAGCGAACTGGATTTACCCCAGCTGCAGCAATTTTCAGCGCTGATAGAAGCGGATATCTATAGCGTGCTGACGCTGGAAGGTTCGCTGGCCAGCCGCAACCATACCGGCGGTACTGCGCCGCTGCAGGTGCAGGCGGCAATCGCGCGGGCACGGGCCTATCTGAAGGAATAAAAAATCCGCGGGCTCAGCGTCAGGGAGCCCGAGTTGCTACGCCTTAAGCAGCGTCTGCAATTCCCCGCTTTGATACATTTCGGTCACGATATCGGAGCCGCCGATGAATTCACCGTTGACGTAAAGCTGCGGAATGGTAGGCCAGTTGGCAAACTCCTTGATGCCCTGGCGGATGTCCGGATTGGCCAGCACATCTACGGTAAAAACATTTTCTGCGCCGCTGGCTTTAAGCGTCTTGACCACGTTTGCCGAAAAACCGCATTGCGGGAACTGCGGTGTGCCTTTCATGTACAGCACCACCGGATGGCTGCTAACCTGTTGTTGAATCAATTCTTTTATGTCCATGTTTGCCTCTGCGTTTGTTGAGTGATTATGTCGGGTATTTTACGTTCAGCACCCTGTACGGTCAAGCGCGGCCCCCGCTGACGCGCTCTATCCCGGCCAGATCCGACGCCGAAAAAACCGCGGTAAAATCCGCCCGACGCAGCAGATCACGCACTGCTTCCGCCTGGTCGTAGCCATGCTCAAGCAGCAGCCGGCCGCCGCTGCGCAAGTGCGCTTTAGCCTGGCCGACTATATGACATATATCGGCCAAGCCATCGCTACCGGCAACCAGTGCAGTTAGCGGCTCGAAACGCAGGTCGCCGTGATCGAGGTGTGGGTCGCCTGCTGCCACATAAGGCGGATTTGCGATAATCAGGTCGAACTGCTGCTGATCCAAGCCAGCATACCAGTTACTTGGTAAAAAGATTACGTTGGCGATACCGAGCCGCTGCGCATTGGCGCGGGCGACGGCCAGAGCCGGCCCGGATGCGTCACAAGCGACTATCTGTGCTGTGGGGCGATGCGCACCGATGGCGAGCGCAATCGCGCCACTGCCTGTGCCTAAATCGAGCACACGGAACGCAGGGTCTTGCGCCGAAGAAATTGAAGTGGTCTCGGGAATCTCCTGTAATGCCAGCTCGACCAGCAGTTCTGTCTCCGGCCGGGGGATCAGGGTGGCCTGCGTGACCTGTAGCATCAGCCCAAAAAATTCGCGCTCACCGACGATATAGGCGATTGGTTCGCCGTTCAGGCGGCGTTGCAGCAGCTCAGCGTACCGAAGCTGTTCGGCTTCATCCAGAACGCGCTCCGGATAGGCCAGCAGATATGCACGGGAGACATTCAACAGGTGTTGCAGCAGGCATTGCACATCGATGCGTGCGCCGGGAACATCTAGGGCCAGCGTTGCCGCAAGAAGCGTACTGTCCTGCGCCAGGATCAATTGAAGGTTGCGCGGCATCATTAGCCCGTAACGGGATGTTACTCCCCGGCCAGCGCCGCCAGCTGTTCCGCCTGGTACTCCGCCATCAGCGCGCCGGTGAGTTCGCCAATATCGCCATCCATGATGTGGTCCATTTTGTACAGCGTCAGATTAATACGGTGATCGGTGACCCGGCCCTGCGGAAAATTGTAGGTGCGGATGCGCTCGGAACGGTCGCCGCTGCCGACCTGCAGCTTGCGTTCAGCGGCCTGCTTGTCGTGCGCGGCGCGCTCTTCCTTGTCTTTGATGCGCGCCGCCAGCACGGCCATCGCCTGCGCCTTGTTCTTGTGCTGCGAACGGCCATCCTGGCATTCGACCACCGTGCCGGTCGGCAGATGCGTAATCCGCACGGCCGAATCGGTTTTGTTGATGTGCTGGCCGCCGGCGCCGGAAGCACGGAAGGTATCTATGCGCAAATCGGCCGGGTTTAGTATTACGTCACTCACCTCATCCGCTTCCGGTAGCACCGCCACGGTACAGGCCGAAGTATGGATGCGTCCCTGCGTTTCCGTCGCCGGCACACGTTGCACGCGATGCGCGCCCGATTCGAATTTAAGTATCGAATATGCGCCTTGGCCCACGATACGCGCGATCACTTCCTTGAAGCCGCCTTTTTCCCCCGGGCTTTCCGAAATCACTTCCACCTGCCAGCGATTGCGCTCGGCAAAGCGGGTATACATGCGAAACAGGTCCCCGGCAAACAGCGAGGCTTCATCCCCCCCGGTACCGGCGCGAACCTCCAGAAATACGTTGCGCTCGTCATTGGGGTCTTTCGGCAACAGCTGCTTTTGCAGTTCGACTTCGATCTGCTCCAGCCGTGTGCGGCTTTCCTTCATTTCCGCATCGGCAAATTCGCGCATCTCGGGATCAGCGCTCATTTCCAGCGCAGTTGCTATGTCTGCTCCACAGGCCTGATAGGCGTGATACAGGTCAACCACTGGTGTGAGCTCGGCGCGTTCACGGCTCAGCTTGCGGAAGCTGTCCATGTCGCGCGTAGCATCCTCATTGCTCAACAGGCGGCCGACCTCGACCAGGCGCTCGCTTAACTGAGCGAGTCTGGCAGCGATGCTGGGTTTCATTCGGGGGTTTTCAGATGGTAAATGCGGTGTACTGTATCAAGCAGTGCTTCCCGGTCTGCGGCTTGCGCATGATTCAACGCCTGGGTCGGCGCATGCAGCAGTTTGTTGGTCAGGCCATTGCTCAGCGACTCGAGCACTTTGCTTACGTCTCCGCCCTTGGCCAGCAGGCGCAGGGCTTTTTCCATTTCATGGCGGCGATGCCGCTCGGCATGATCGCGCAATGCGCGTATGGTCGGCACGACCTCGCGCGATTCCATCCAGTGGATAAAATCAATCACGCCCGAATCGATGATGACTTCCGCTTCCTTCACCGCTCCCTGGCGCGCATCCTGGCCATCGCGCACGACTTCCGCCAGATCGTCGACGGTATACAAGAAAACATCGTTCAGTTCTGCCACTTCGGCTTCGACGTCGCGCGGAACAGCGAGATCAACAATGAACAGCGGGCGATGCTTGCGCGCCTTGAGTGCACGCTCAACCATGCCTTTGCCCAGTATAGGCAGCTGGCTGGCGGTGCAGGTAACAATAATATCGTGTAGCGCCAGCTGTTCCGGTAATTCATTCAGTGTGATTGCATGGCCATTGATACGCCGCGTCAATACTTGCGCCCGCTCCAGCGTACGGTTCGCGACGGTGATGCGCTTGGGCGACTTGGCGGCGAAATGCACCGCATTCAACTCGATCATTTCCCCTGCACCGATGAACAACACCCGCTGCTCGGCAATGCTGGGAAATATACGCTCGGCCAGTTTCACCGCCGCTGCTGCCATGGAAATCAGGTTGGTGCCAATCTCGGTCTGCGTGCGCACATCCTTGGCCACCGAAAAGGTGCGCTGGAACAATTTATGCAGCAGGAACCCCAGCGTGCCAGCCTCTTCCGCATAACGTACCGCTTGCTTCATCTGGCCCAGTATCTGCGGCTCGCCCAACACCATTGAATCCAGTCCGCTGGCTACGCGGAACGCATGCTTGACCGCTTCTTCGCGCGCCAGGGTATACAGATAGGGCTCGATCTCGCGCGATTCCATCTGATGATAATTGGCCAGCCAGTTAACAATCCGGCCGGGTTCCTGGGTACTGCAATACACCTCGGTGCGGTTACAAGTGGAAAGTATTGTCGCTTCCCTGGCTGCGCCTTGCTCCACCAGATTGTGCAATGCCGGCCCCATCGTTTCGATATCGAAAGCGACCTGTTCACGCACGGCCAGCGGCGCGGTCTGATGGTTAATGCCAAAAGCAAATAGCTGCATAGGTCGGGCGACCGTTAGTCAAGCGGAACACGAATTATAGTAGTTAGCCCAAGCGAATGCCAGCGAGCTGTTTAGACCACCGGGCACTCAACCACGGCTGCGGTTCAACAGTCCTTTGAAGAAAAGTCCAGGATTAGGTTCCCGACACGCGATGCCCGTCCGACCGACGAATACAAACATTGCAACTCGTTGGTTCAGGTAAGAATCGTTGCAGTTGATTTTATAGATACGCAAACGCGGAAAACTGCGCAGCTGCATTACAACACTTTAACCTTGGACCACAAAAAAAGCCTGCATCTCTGCAAGCTTTTGTTTAACTGGTGGCTCGGGGCGGAATCGAACCACCGACACAAGGATTTTCAATCCTCTGCTCTACCGACTGAGCTACCGAGCCCTGCTACTGCCTCACAGCCCCTTGCGGTTTTGCGAAGGCGCGCATTATAGCGGCAATACCCCATAAAAGACAAACCCCGCATAGCGGGGTTTGTCAGCTTTGCCACTTCAAAGACGGCAGTTACATCATGCCGCCCATACCGCCCATACCACCCATATCACCGCCGCCCATGCCACCGGCTGCAGGCTTGTCTTCTGGTGACTCAGCCACCATGCATGCGGTTGTCAGCATCAGACCGGCAATGGAAGCTGCGTTTTGCAACGCGGTACGGGTAACCTTGGTCGGGTCAACCACGCCCATCGCCAGCATATCGCCGTATTCACCGCTGGCAGCGTTGTAACCGTAGCTGCCTGAACCTTCCAGCACTTTGTTAACGACAACCGACGGTTCATCGCCTGCATTGAATACGATGGCGCGCAGTGGCGATTCCATCGCACGCAACACGATGGTGATGCCTGCATCCTGATCGTGATTATCGCCCTTCAAGCTGGCGACCACGGCCTTGGCGCGCAACAGCGCAACGCCGCCGCCGGGAACGATGCCTTCTTCCACAGCCGCACGGGTTGCATGCAGTGCATCTTCCACGCGCGCTTTCTTCTCTTTCATTTCAACTTCGGTTGCCGCGCCGACTTTGATCACTGCGACTCCGCCGGCCAGCTTGGCTTTACGTTCCTGCAGTTTTTCCTTGTCGTAATCGCTGGTGGCTTCCTCGATCTGCTTGTTGATCTGGCTGACACGGCCCTTGATGTTTTCTTCTTTGCCAGCGCCGTCGATGATGGTGGTGTTTTCTTTACCCACTTCGATGCGCTTGGCTTGACCCAATTCGGCCAACGTGGCTTTTTCCAGTGACAATCCAACCTCTTCGGCGATCACGGTGCCGCCGGTCAGGATAGCCAGGTCTTCCAGCATAGCCTTGCGACGATCGCCGAAGCCCGGAGCCTTAACCGCTACGGTTTTGAGGATGCCGCGGATGTTGTTGACCACCAGTGTAGCCAACGCTTCGCCGTCAACATCTTCAGCCACGATCAGCAGCGGACGGCCAGCTTTAGCGACCTGTTCCAGTACCGGTAGCAGGTCACGAATATTGGACACTTTTTTGTCATGCAACAGGATGAATGGATTTTCCATCGCTGCGATCTGCTTGTCCTGGTTGTTGATGAAGTAGGGCGACAGATAACCGCGGTCGAACTGCATGCCTTCAACGATATCCAGCTCGTCCTGCAGGCTGGTGCCGTCTTCTACAGTAATCACGCCTTCCTTGCCGACTTTGTCCATCGCTTCGGCGATTTTTTCGCCGACCACGCTATCCGAGTTGGCTGAAATGCTGCCGACCTGGGCGATTTCCTTGCGGGTGGTGCAAGGCTTGGACAGCTTTTGCAGTTCGGCCACGGCGGCGATCACCGCTTTGTCGATCCCGCGCTTCAGATCCATCGGGTTCATCCCGGCGGCCACAAATTTCATGCCTTCCTGAACGATGGATTGCGCCAGCACGGTCGCGGTGGTGGTACCGTCACCGGCCACGTCGGAAGTCTTGGAAGCGACTTCCTTGACCATTTGCGCGCCCATATTTTCGAACTTGTCCTTCAGCTCGATTTCCTTGGCGACCGATACACCGTCCTTGGTGATGGTCGGAGCGCCGTATGAACGATCCAGAACTACATTGCGGCCTTTCGGACCGAGGGTGACCTTTACCGCATCGGCCAGAATATTGACGCCGGCAACCATTTTGCTGCGCGCGCTGTCATGAAATTTTACGTCTTTTGCTGCCATGGTTCTTCTCCTAAAATTCGTTAAGGGCGTATTCCAATTCTTTTGCAGTCACTGAGATGGCTGGATACTTCGCAGCCAGCGACATTCACCGAAAAGAAATTAAGCCTCGACTACGCCGATGATGTCGTCTTCACGCATGGTCATGTATTCCTGTCCATCCATTTTGAAGGTCTGGCCGGCATATTTGCCGAACAGCACTTTATCGCCTACCTTTACATTCATCGGGCACAGCTTGCCGTCGTCGCCGATTTTGCCGTTTCCTACAGCGATAATTTCGCCTTGATCAGGTTTTTCGGTAGCGGCATCAGGGATGACGATTCCCGATGCAGTTTTACGTTCTTCTTCCAGGCGCTTAACAATCACGCGATCATTTAATGGGCGGACTTTCATAATTTTCTTCTCCTAAATAAACCAGTTAAGTCAAAAGCGGCGTTATTTTAGCACTCGCTGATAACGAGTGCCAATAATAGGGGCGGAAGGGGCGAATTTCAAGAGTCGAGGCAGAATATAACCAGCCGCTGAAGCGTAAGTTGCTGTTGAGCCTATAATTTATTTTTAGCGGAACGGCGGGCTGTGACCACCCGCCGCGGATTAACGCAGAACTGCATTGATATAAAGTCTGATGAAGTTCAATGCACACGGTCGCGCTGCACATCCCATACAATAGCGGCATCTTTACCCATCCTGATCGTTATGCCTAATGCCGATTTGCTTGCGCGTTCCCTGGTTTCCGTATGGCACCCTTGTACGCAAATGAAGCAGCATGAAACCTTACCGCTGGTGCCAATTCGGCGCGGGAATGGCGTGTGGCTGGAGGACATGGAGGGCAAACGCTACCTGGATACGGTCAGTTCATGGTGGGTCAATTTATTCGGGCACTGCAATCCACGCATCAATGCGGCGATCATAGACCAGCTCAGCCGGCTGGAGCATGTGATGCTGGCGGGGTTTACGCATGAGCCGGTCGTCCAGCTCTCTGAGCGGCTGGCGCTTCTGGCTCCGGGACTGGGCCATTGCTTCTATGCTTCGGATGGCGCGTCGGCCACCGAAATTGCGTTGAAAATGAGTGCGCATTACTGGCGCAACTGCGGGCACCAGAGCAAAACACAATTCATCGGCTTGCAAAACGGTTATCACGGTGAAACCCTGGGGGCGCTCTCTGTCACCGATGTGGCCATGTTCAAAGATGCCTATGGAGCGCTGGTTCAATGTAACGCGACCGTACCCAGCCCCGACTGGCGTAATGCCGCGCAAGGAGAAAGTGCTGATGATTTTGCGCTGCGCTGCGCCGGGCAACTGGAAACGCATCTGCAGCAGCATCACCAACACATTGCCGCTTTCATCATCGAACCGCTGGTACAAGGCGCAGCAGGCATGGCCATGCATCATCCGGTCTACCTGGGACAGGCGCGTCAAATCTGCAATCGCTACGACGTGCACCTGATCGCCGATGAAATTGCCGTGGGCATGGGGCGCAGCGGGACGATGTTTGCCTGCGAACAAGGCGTCGATGTGTCGAATCCGGCTGGCAATACCGCTGGAATAACGGCGGACTTTCTGTTGCTCTCCAAAGGCCTCACCGGGGGCTACCTGCCGTTGTCGGTAGTGATGACCAGAGATTCGATTTATCAGGCATTTTATGCTGACGAGGTCACGCGCGGCTTCCTGCATTCACATTCCTACACCGGCAACCCGCTGGCCTGTCGCGCCGCGCTGGCCACTCTGGACATTTTTGCAAAGGATGATGTGCTCAACACCAATCGCAGCAAGGCGGCAGAGTTCAACCGCATCCTGTCACCGCTGCAGTGTCATCCCAAGGTGCGCCACTTCCGCAGCACCGGTATGATCTGGGCGTTCGAAGTAGACAGCCCGCACGCCGATTTTGCGCAGCGTTGTTTCACCCTTGCGTTGCAGCACGAATTACTGTTGCGTCCCATGGGCAATACGGTATATTTCATGCCGCCTTACATCCTCAGCGTAGCGGAAATGGAAATGCTGGTCACGCGTACGCTGGTAATTATCGAGACCCTGACTTGAATATTGCAATGCGATCTCTGGTTTTGCTGTTTACGCTATCGTGCCTGTTCAGCCACGCTTACGCAGCGCAGCTGCCTCGCACCGTACAGGATGCATTGCTGGATGCAGAAATTCCGCTAAGCGCGGTGGGTATAGAGGTGCGCGCGGTTAATGCGCGTTTGCCACTGCTCAGCATCAATTCCAAACTCCCGATGAATCCGGCTTCGACCATGAAGCTGCTGACTACCTACGCCGGACTCGAGCTGCTTGGCCCGGCTTACCGCTGGAAAACCGAGGCCTATATAAATGGCTCATTAAAAGAAGGCATACTGGAGGGTGATCTGATCTTAAAGGGATACGGCGACCCGCAACTGACAATGGAACAGTTCTGGCTGTGGCTGCATGAGTTACGTGGGCGCGGGCTGCGCGAAATCCGCGGCAATTTGCTGCTGGACCACAGCGCCTTTCTGCTGTCTCCCTACGATCCTGCAACCTTCGACCACGATCCAACGCGCGCATACAACGTGGCGCCGGATGCATTTCTGCTCAACTTTAATACCATACACCTGCACTTTATCCCCAGCGTCGACAAAGTCCGCATTTACGCCGAACCGGAACTGGCCAATATTACGCTGAACAATCAGCTGACCGTCGCGGAACAAGGAGATTGCGCCAACTGGAACAGCGATATTTCCACCCAACTGGACGGCAATACGCTGCTGATACAAGGCACGTTCCCCGCCTCATGCGGCGAACGTTCAGAAAATTTAAGCGTCCTCGAACATGCGGATTATTTAAATGCCGTGTTTCGCGCATTATGGAAAGAGCTCGGCGGTACTTTGCGCGGCGAACTGTACGAAGGCACCGTGCCGCGTAGCGCTACCTTGTTTTCCACCCATAATTCGATACCGCTGTCCGAATCGATACGCAACATCAACAAATTCAGCAATAACGTGATGGCGCGCCAGCTGTTTTTGACGCTGGGGATGAATTATGTTGCTGCGCCCCTCGCGATCAACCCGCCCGAAACAATTCCGGATTCAACGCCGGCGTCGGGCGAACTCGGTACTGATAGCCAGGCTGTTCAGCTCGAAGCACTCGCGGAAACCACCGCTGTAGGCAGTGCTCTGGGCGAGTTGAGCACTGAACCCCCGACGGAAACCATAACCCTGAGCGAACGCGTACTGCGCGGCTGGCTGGCGCAGAAACATCTCGACTATCCGGAACTGGTGCTGGAAAATGGCGCCGGTCTGTCGCGCACGGAACGCATCAGTGCGCAAAGCATGGCAATGCTCTTGCAAACCGCGCAGCAAAGTCCGCTGCAGCCCGAATTTGAGTCATCGCTACCCATCCTGAGTGTGGATGGCACTCTTAAAAAGCGTCTCAATGGCAGCGCCGCGGCCGGCAATGCCCACCTTAAAACCGGTACGTTGGAGGACACGAGAACCATTGCCGGCTATGTCCAGTCGCGTAGCGGCAAGAAGTGGATCATTGTGTTTTTTATTAATCATCCCAACGCCGCCGCCGGTCTCCAGGCGCAGGATGCGTTGATAGAGTGGGTACAACAACAGCGCTGAGCGCATAATGACCAGAGTTGCATCCACGGTTAGAATAGTGCCTACATTGCTTAAGGCAGTTAACATTCTGGCCGTAATAGTCCAATACTGACACAACCTTTTCTCTAAGGATGCCCATGAAATACCGCATACTGATTGCTGCCCTGTTGAGCTTGATACCGCTGCTCACCTACGCAGACGGACTTGCCGTGACGGGGAGGCTGGGGTCGACGGGGGGCGGCGTGGAATTGAGCAAGCTCTATTCGGAAAAATTCACCGGCAGAATCGGGTTCAACACTTTTAATTACAATACAGGCTTGACCCGCAACAATATAAATTATGACTTCCATTTAAAACTGCAGACGGCTACAGCGCTGGCTGACTGGTACCCCTACGCAGGCATATTCAGGGTCAGCGGCGGTTTGATCCTGAATCGCAACAGGGTGGATCTGAATGCGCAGCCTAATTCCGGCAACACATACACGATAAACGGCAGGGTCTATACGTCGGGCTCGGAAGCGCAATCACTTAATGGCGGCGTAAGATTCAACCTTATCGCGCCCTACATAGGAATTGGCTGGGGCAACCCGGTCGAGAAGCAAAAAAAATGGGGACTGGTAAGCGACATCGGTCTGATGTTGCAGGGCGCACCTAAAACCAACCTGGACGTCACTTGCGCGCCGGGCTATTCGGGTTGTGCGAGTTTGCAAAACGATACCGCTGCGGAACGCAGCAAACTGGACTCTTCCGTGAGCAACTTTAAATTATTGCCTGTTCTGACAATCGGAGCTTCCTATCAATTTTAAAATTTGCCTGAGCCAGCGATCACTTCTCATCCTTATCTCTAATAATATTAGTACGCGTTTTGTTCAACTTCGACAGACTCGGCCTGCGATATCCCGCAACTCAGCTTGATTAATAAAATAAAGCTGGATACGATGGCTCTGCCGATTGGCACCGTAACGCTCCGTTATATCTAACAGAAAAACAGGGAGCAAAAATCGTGTGGAAAACTCTACTGACAGCCCTGTTATGCTTGATTTGGGGGTCGGCCGCTGTTGCCGCCGACTTCTACGAAGGCGTTAAAGTCGGCGGCGTCAGGTACGGATACAGCAATGTGTACAAAAATGATCAGATAGGCCTGGGGTATTTGCTGGGATACAGCTTCAATAAAAATCTCGCGGTAGAAATTGAATACAATCTGCTTGGAGGGGCGGAGACCGCCACCGACCGCTACAAAGGATACGCCACCGCGCTGAATGCGGTTGCCATGATTCCGCTGCACTCGAAATTTTCAATTTATGGGAAGCTCGGCCTGGCGAGCACAACTTTGAAAGACTACGTAAAATCTGGCGCGATAAGTGATGCTACCTACCGTAACACGGGTGTTACCGGCGGTTTTGGCGGGCAATACAACGTAACTGACACGGTGGGCATACGTGCTGAATACGGGAGCTATCGGGTCGGCGATAGCCGCAGCGGAACGGCTATCGCCGAGATGTTCAACGTAGGCGGTGTATTTAAATTCTGAACTATCATTGCACAAGTGAATTACTTTGCCATAAGCTGATCATTAGCGCTCCTCTTAGGCTGTCGTTTAATTGGCGGACGTTATTTTCGCATCTTCGATCTTATGAGGCCAGGCCGCTTGATAAAACTCACCGGACTGGTATAGCATCAATCAACAAATAACTGAAGGAGTCTGCCATGAAGAAAATTGTCACAGCTGCACTGTTTTGCTCTGCTTTCGCTGTTACCTCGGCTGGCGCTGCCACCTTTTATGATACTTCTCATGGTTTTTATGACGGTATTAAGGTGGGCGCGGTTAATTACGATCTCAGCAACGTTCAAAACAACAGCCAGGCAGGATACGGGCTCTTGCTGGGATACAATTTCAGCCCTAATTTCGGCGCGGAAATCGAATATACCTGGCTGGGCGGTTTCGACTACAACTCAGGCAATGTCAAAGGCAGAGCCCTGGGTATCAGTGGCGTCGCAACGCTTCCGCTGAACCAGCAGTTTTCGGTGTATGGCAAGATGGGGATTGCAACGACCACTCTGGACGACCGCGCCAGACCGGGCTTTACCGGAGATTATACGTATAACAATACCGACCTGACCTTCGGCCTGGGCGGTTTGTTCAATGTAACGCCGGTGGTCGGTGTGCGTGTCGGGTACGACTTTTACACTGTTGCTGGCTGCTGCAACACTTATGCAGCCAACATGTTGCATGTGACCGGCGTATTCAAGTTCTAAATACTTGCAGCAGCCGCGGTCCGGCTGTTGCAGTCACAATACTACAATCCCAAATCCGCCCACATCGCGTCGACGCGGCGTTTGACCGCCTCGTCCATTGCGATCGGCGTACCCCACTCGCGTTGCGTCTCACCCGGCCACTTATTGGTCGCATCCAGCCCCATCTTGCTGCCGAGGCCGGACACCGGGCTGGCGAAATCGAGATAATCAATTGGCGTTTTGTCCACCAGCAGCGTATCGCGTAGCGGATCGACGCGGGTGGTGATCGCCCAGATCACTTCCTGCCAGTTGCGCACATCGACATCGTCGTCAACAACGATAATAAACTTGGTGTACATGAACTGGCGCAGGAACGACCAGATGCCGAACATGACGCGTTTGGCATGCCCCGGATATTGCTTCTTCATTGATACCACTGCCAGCCGGTACGAACAGCCTTCTGGCGGCAGGTAGAAATCGCTGATTTCGGGAAACTGCTTCTGCAGCAGCGGCACAAACACTTCGTTCAGCGCCACGCCCAGCATCGCCGGCTCATCCGGCGGTTTGCCGGTATAGGTGCTGTGATAGATCGGATCGCGCCGCATCGTGATGCGCTCGATGGTAAACACCGGAAAGGTTTCCTGCTCGTTGTAATAGCCGGTGTGGTCGCCGAACGGGCCTTCCAGCGCGGTTTCGCCGGGATGGATGACGCCTTCCAGCACGATCTCGGCGCTGGCCGGCACCTGCAAATCGCTGCCCAGGCATTTCACCAGCTCGGTTTTCGCGCCGCGCAACAAGCCGGCAAACTGGTATTCCGACAATGAGTCCGGCACCGGCGTCACCGCGCCGAGTATGGTTGCCGGATCGGCGCCGATCACTACCGCCAGCGGGAACGGCTGGCCCGGATGGGCCGCGCACCAGTCGCGGTAATCCAGCGCGCCGCCGCGATGCGCCAGCCAGCGCATGATCACCTTGTTCGGCGCAATCACCTGCTGGCGGTAGATACCCAGATTCTGGCGGGTGCGGCTGGGGCCACGCGTCACCACCAGTCCCCAGGTAATCAGTTCCGCCGCATCGCCCGGCCAGCATTTCTGTATCGGCAGCCGGCCCAGATCAATGTCCTTGCCCTGCCATACGATTTCCTGGCACGGTGCGCTGGACACCACCTTGGGCGACATATTCAGCACCTGCTTCAGCACCGGCCATTTTTCCCAGGCATCGCGCAGTCCTTTGGGCGGCTCCGGTTCTTTCAGATAAGCCAGCAGCTGCCCAACCTCGCGCAATGCCGCAACGCTATCTTCTCCCATGCCTAGCGCAACTCGCCGTGGCGTGCCGAACAGGTTGGCCAGCACCGGCATCGTACGCCCGACAGGGTTTTCAAACAGGATGGCCGGCCCTTGGGCACGCAGCACGCGATCACAGATTTCAGTCATCTCCAAGTCGGTCGAAACCGGGACGGTAACGCGCTTGAGTTCGCCCAGCCGTTCCAGTTGCGCCATGAAGTCGCGCAGATCATGATATTTCATCCGTATGGCCTCTCCTCGCCTGGGGGGCGCGTTTTAAAACGTTTGTGCGGCCAGAAATACTGTTCCGGCATTTCGCGCACGCGCTGCTCAATAAATTCATTCATGCGCCGCGTATCCGCCGCCAGATCGCCAGTGGGATAATTTTCCCACGCCGGGTAAAGATGCACCTCGTATCCCCGGCCCCACGGCAGCATGCGCGTAATGCAGGGAACCACGCGCGCACCAGTCATTTCAACCAGTCGCGGCAACGTAGTCAGCGTGGATGCCAGTATGCCAAAGAAAGGGATGAATAAAGCATCCTTGGCTCCAAAATCCTGGTCCGTGAAATAAAAAAGCGGACGCCCCCCGCGTAAGGCCCGCACCACCGGGCGCATGCCCTGCTGGCGTGAAAACAGCAGCTGATCACCGAAACGCTGACGCTTCTCCAGCAGCATTTTATGAATAAGAGGATCTTTCTGACTTCCATATACTGACACTGCATTGAGGCGTTGCGACAGCCATGCGCCACCGACGTCCAGCGCAACAAAATGGGCGGTCAGCAGTATTATCGGCTTGCCCAGTTCAGCCTCCAGGTTTTCGATCCCAAGCGGTCGCACCAGCCTGTTGATGCGTGCAAGGCTGGACCACCATAAAATGCCGCGCTCCAGAAAACCGCGCCCGAAAGCCATGAAATTGCGCCGTGCCAACCCCGCCCTTGCCCGCTCGGTCATTTCAGGAAAACACAGGCGCAGATTGATTTTTGTGACCTGGCGCCGCTCTTCCGCCATCAGATACAGCAGCAGGCCGACGCCATTGCCGATCGCTGCCAGCAGCGGCAGCGGGAGAAAGTGCAGCAGCCATACAATAAAAATACCCAGCCGCGCCATCATGCTGCGCCGATCTGCTGACCGGTTCCAGTTCGGCTTTGCGGCGGGGTTATACCGGCTGGAGTTTTATAGCGGTTGTAGCTCCACAAATACTGTTCAGGGCACAGGCTGATCATTTGTTCCAGCGCCGCATTGAGTTGCCGCGCAACCGGCAAGTCCGGGACAAACTCCATCGGGACCAGATGTATGACATAGCCCCTTCCGCGCGGCAGGCGCTGGGCGCAGGCCATCAACACCGCAGCGCCACTGGATTGCGCCAGCCGCCCGGCCAGCGTCATGGTATAAGCCGGGCGGCCGAAAAAATCAGCCCACTCACCTTCGCCATTGCCTGGCACCTGATCGGGCAGCAAACCGATCGCCTCGCCGCGCTTGAGTGCTTTGTACAGCAAGCGGACGCCGCTGAGGTCGGTGCGCGCCAACTGCAACTGCGCGCGTTCGCGCCCACGCAACATCAACGGTTCCAGCCAGGACAGTTTAGGCGGACGGTACAGTACGGTAAGCGGCATCTGAATTGCGGTGTAAAGCGCAGCCACATCGAAACAGCCCAGATGCGGCGTCAGAAAGATCAATCCCTTGCCACGGGCTCGCGCCGCCTCAACCAGGTCCCAGCCCTCAGATGCTTTTACGCTGGCAGCGACTTGCGCCAGCGGCCGCCACCACATCCACGGCAGCTCGGCGATTCCTTTACCGGCTTCCGCAATGCTGGCGTTTAACAGCCTGCGGCTGTCTTTTTCGGGGTGCATCACGCAATAACCGCGAATATTCTCACGCATACGCGCGGCATATTTTCCCGAAATGCAGTAGGTGACCCAACCCATCGCCCCGCCCATGCCATGCAACGCGGCTAGCGGCAAACGCGCTGTCAAACTGAACAAACGCATAGCCAGTGAGGAACTCATGAATAAACCGAACCTGATTTTGTTATAATGCCGCCCTTTCACCCAACTAATTTACGTGCGGAGTGCCATGAGCGATTTTTTGTTTACATCCGAATCAGTATCCGAAGGACACCCCGACAAAGTCGCGGACCAGATTTCCGATTCAATTCTGGACGCCATTCTAGCGCAAGACCCGCACGCACGGGTAGCCGCTGAAACGCTGGTCAACACCGGTCTGGTGGTACTGGCCGGTGAAATCACGACTATCGCCAATGTCGATTACATCAATGTCGCGCGTGACTGCATCAAGCGTATCGGCTACGACAACACCGAGTACGGCATCGACTATAAAGGCTGCGCGGTGCTGGTAGCCTATGACAAACAGAGCCCGGACATTGCCCAGGGCGTGGATCGCGCTTCCGATCAATATATGGATCAGGGCGCGGGCGATCAGGGGCTGATGTTCGGCTATGCCTGCGATGAAACCGACACTTTGATGCCGCTGGCGATTCACCTGGCGCATCGCGTAGTCGAGCGCCAGTCGCACCTGCGCCGCGATGGCCGGCTGAGCTGGCTGCGCCCGGACGCGAAATCGCAGGTGACGATCCGTTACGTCGACGGCAAGCCGCACTCGATCGACACGGTGGTGCTGTCCACCCAGCACGCGCCTGAGATGTCGCTGGACACGATACGCGAAGCCGTCATCGAGGATATTATCAAGCCGGTGCTGCCCAAGGAACTGCTCAAGGGCGACATCAAATTCCTGGTCAACCCGACCGGACGTTTCGTGATCGGCGGCCCGCAAGGCGATTGCGGCCTGACCGGGCGCAAGATTATCGTTGATACCTACGGCGGCGCGGCGCCACACGGCGGCGGCGCTTTTTCCGGCAAGGATCCGTCCAAGGTGGACCGTTCCGCTGCGTACGCCGGACGTTATGTCGCGAAAAATATAGTCGCGGCTGGCCTGGCCAGTAAATGCCTGATCCAGATTTCGTATGCGATTGGCGTGGCCAAGCCGACCAGCGTCTGGGTCACCACCTACGGCACCGGAAAAATTTCGGATGAAAAAATCGCGGAACTGGTCACTCGCCACTTCGACCTGCGTCCGCGCGGCATCGTGCAAATGCTCGACCTGCTGCGGCCGATTTACGCGAATACTGCGGCCTATGGCCACTTCGGCCGGGAGGAACCTGATTTCAGCTGGGAAGCAACGGACAAGGCGCCTGCTCTGCGCGCGGAAGCCGGCCTGTAATCAAATTTATTAACGCTGGCCTGAGGGGCGCTGCAGCAGCCGGATCGGCTGTCAGGCTCGGGGCAGTGATGATAGCAACGGCGCCCATTCGAACCTGAATGGAGAAAACATGAACGCTGTGACGCCTGAATTTACCGATTTCAAAATTGCCGACTTTGCGCTGGCCCAGTACGGCCGCAAGGAAATAGCCATCGCCGAAACCGAAATGCCCGGCCTGATGGCCATACGCGAAGAGTATGCCGCGCTGCAACCGCTGCGCGGCGCGCGTATTGCCGGCTCGCTGCATATGACGATCCAGACCGCGGTGCTGATTGAAACCCTGAATGCGCTGGGTGCGCAGGTACGCTGGGCTTCGTGCAACATATATTCCACGCAGGATCATGCCGCGGCGGCGATTGCCGCGGGCGGCACACCGGTGTTCGCCTACAAAGGCGAATCGCTGGAAGAGTACTGGGATTACACCCACCGTATTTTCGAGTGGGCCGGCGACAACCACGCCAATATGATCCTGGACGACGGCGGCGACGCAACCCTGCTGCTGCATCTGGGCGCACGCGCCGAGGAAGACGCGTCGCTGATCAGCAAGCCGGCTTCGGAAGAAGAAACTTTTCTGTTCGCCGCGATCAGGCAGCGCCTGGCCACACAGCCGGGCTGGTATTCCGAGCGCCTGGCGGCAGTCCAGGGTGTCACCGAGGAAACCACCACTGGCGTGCATCGCTTGTACCAGATGCATCAGCGCGGTGAACTGAAGTTTCCCGGCATCAACGTGAACGATTCAGTCACCAAATCCAAATTCGACAATCTGTACGGTTGTCGCGAATCACTGGTAGACGCGATCAAGCGCGCCACCGACGTGATGATCGCCGGCAAGGTTGCGGTGATCGCCGGCTATGGCGACGTGGGCAAAGGTTCGGCGCAAGCCATGCGCGCGCTGTCGGCGCAAGTCTGGGTGACCGAGATCGATCCGATCTGCGCACTGCAGGCGGCGATGGAAGGCTATCGCGTGGTCACGATGGATTATGCTGCCGAGCACGGCGACATTTTCGTCACTTGCACCGGCAATTATCATGTGATCACTCACGAGCATATGAAGCGGATGAAGAACCAGGCCATCGTCTGCAATATCGGCCATTTCGACAACGAAATCGATGTCGCTTCGCTGAAGCAATATAGCTGGGACAACATCAAGCCGCAGGTCGACCACATCATCTTCCCGGACGGCAAACGCATTATCCTGCTGGCCGAAGGCCGGCTGGTGAATCTGGGCTGCGGCACCGGTCATCCTTCCTACGTGATGAGCTCATCATTCGCGAACCAGACCATCGCCCAGATCGAACTGTGGACTGAAGCGCAGAAATGCTCCGGCAAATATCCGGTCGGCGTCTATACGCTGCCCAAACATCTGGACGAAAAAGTAGCCATACTGCAACTGAAAAAGCTGAATGCGCAGCTCAGTACGCTGACCGACCAGCAGGCCGCCTATATCGGCGTGCCGAAGGAAGGCCCCTACAAGGCCGACCATTACCGCTATTGAGCAATAGCATTATCTGACGAACCATAGCGCACCGGATCACAGTTATCGGTGTGCCTTTCGCATGGAGGTGGCGTATGCGCTTACTGCTGATCTGGCTGTGCAATGCACTGGCGCTGCTGACGGTGGCTTATATACTGCCCGGCGTGCGCGTGGACGGCTTCGGTTCCGCGCTGATTGCCGCGGTGGTGCTGGGCCTGATCAACACCATGCTGCGTCCGTTGCTGATTCTGCTGACCTTGCCGGTTACCGTGGTCACGCTGGGGCTATTCATCCTGGTCATTAACGGCCTGCTATTCTGGATGGCTGGCTCGCTGCTGCGCGGATTCGAAGTCGGCGGCTTCTGGGTCGGGCTGTTCGGCGCCTTGCTCTACAGTATTATTTCCTATGTATTGTCGCTGCTGCTTCCCCGGCACTAAACGCACGCAGCAGCGAATAAGGACCGGTGCAATCGATCATGACAAGCTCCAAGCTCTACAGTTTTGAATTTTTTCCGCCGCAAACTCCGCAGGGAGTGGAGAAACTCGCCGCTGCGCGGCAGCAACTGGCGCTGCTCAAGCCGGAGTTTTTTTCGGTTACGTTCGGCGCCGGTGGTTCCACTCAGGACCGCACGATGGAGACTATCCAGCAGATCAAGACTGAAGGCCACAATGCCGCGCCGCACCTGTCCTGTGTAGGCGCCACGCGCGCCGGCATACGTGACATGCTGAGCGCCTATCAGGACATGGGGATCACCCGCATCGTTGCGTTGCGTGGCGATCTGCCCTCAGGCATGGGCAGCGCGGGCGAATTTCATTATGCCAACGAACTGGTCTCATTCATCCGGGCCCAGACCGGCGAACATTTTCATATCGAAGTGGCGGCCTATCCGGAGTTTCATCCGCAAGCCAAATCGCCGCGTGATGATCTGAATAATTTCAAGCGCAAGATTATGGCTGGAGCAGACTCCGCGCTTACGCAATATTTCTATAATGCCGACAGCTATTTTCGTTTCATCGAAGACTGCCGCAAAGTCGGCGTCACCGTTCCGATCGTGCCGGGCATTATGCCCATCGTCCGATTCTCGCAGCTGGCGCGCTTCTCCGATGCCTGCGGCGCAGAAATTCCGCGCTGGATGCGCAAAGCGCTGGAGAGCTACGGCGACGACAACGCTTCGATTCAGGCATACGGTCTGGATGTAGTCACCCAGCTGTGCGAGCGTTTGCTTGCAGGCGGAGCGCCGGGCCTGCATTTCTATACGCTCAACCAGTCGGCCGCCTCCATGGAAATCTGCAAGCGGCTTGGGCTTTGGTCAACCCAGCAGATCAATTTGCGTTATAGTGAACACCAGCATTCCGCGCTGCAAGGAGAAAAATCATGAAAACCATCAAAGCATTCGCTGTCGCGACACTTTTTGTTGTTAGCCTGCCAGCTCATGCGCAGACACCCATGATCCATCTCAACGTCGGGGGACAGATCAGCCCCGGAGTGTACGGCCAGGTGGAGTTAGGCAATATGCCGCCTCCGCCGGTGTTCTACCCACAGCCGGTAGTGATACAGCAGCGGCCAAATGTCGTCCTTGCCCCAATCTATTTACATGTGCCACCTGGCCACGCGAAGCACTGGCGTAAACATTGCCGCGAGTATAACGCCTGCAATCGGCCGGTATATTTTGTGAGATCGGAGGAATACGAACCCAACTATCACAGACATGATGAAAGGCGCCACGGCAAACACGGGGATGAATTCAGAGGAGAAGGACATCGCGAAGGACACCGCGACTAAATATTCCGGCCGGGCTGGCGTCCCAGCCCGGCTATACCGACTTGGTGCACCTCCGCCTCACTGTGGCCAGTCAGCTCGAACCCATTACAAGATCTTCGCCATTAATCCCCGATCCATTCCCGACCAGAACGCATGATACTCGACACTCTCGCCAACGCCGACCGTTATGCTGCGCTGCATCCCCTTTTCCCGCACGCGATTGAATTCATACGTACCCGCGACCTGAGAGCGCTGCAGCCGGGACGTTATCCGATCATTGGCGAAGATTTATTTGCCATTGTAGAAAGCGCCGCCGGGCGCAGCCGGGCCGACGCACAGCTGGAATGCCATCGACGGTACATCGACATACAGCTGGTTCTGGAAGGCACGGATGAGATGGGCTGGAAACCGACCCACGCCTGCGCGCACCCCGTCGCAGATTACAGCGAGAAGAAAGATATCCGATTTTTTAATGACCCGCCGGATGCCTGGATTAGTACGCCTCGCGACACCTTCTGCATCTTCTTCCCGGAAGATGCCCATGCCCCGCTGGTCAGCACCGGAAATATACACAAAGTGATATTCAAGATTGCAGTTAATCCGTCGGATCAGGCACAAGGTTGAAATTTTAGTTGCGCAGGGCCAACGCGACACTTATCCCGAATAGCGCTTACGGAATACCGCAGCCAGGACCTCATCGTTATACGTCGAACGCGACATCGCCCTCGTCCACCGCATCGCCTAATTTGAGCCCGGCGAAATCAAACATGTTGCCGTCCATCAGATGCGACGGTTTGACATTCTGCATCGCGGTAAATATGGTCTGGCTGCGGCCGGGATATTGCTGTTCCCACGCCGCCAGCATTTCCTTGATATTCTGGCGTTGCAGATTTTCCTGCGCGCCGCACAGGTTGCAAGGAATGATAGGGAACTCCATCGCCCGCGCAAAGCGGGCAATATCCTTTTCGGCGCAATAGGCCAACGGACGGATGACAACGTGGTCGCCCTTATCGGTCAGCAGCTTGGGCGGCATCGCCTTGAGTTTGCCGCCAAAAAACATGTTCAGAAACAGCGTCTCTATCATGTCGTCGCGATGATGGCCCAGCGCAATTTTATTCGCACCCAGTTCCTGCGCGACACGGTAAATGATGCCGCGGCGCAGCCGCGAGCACAGCGAGCAGGTGGTTTTTCCCTCTGGAATTTTTTCCTTGACGATGGAATAGGTGTCCTGCGTTTCGATACGATATTCGATGCCGATCGACTCGAAATATTGCGGCAGCACATGCTCCGGGAAACCCGGCTGCTTCTGATCAAGATTCATCGCGATCAGCCGGAATTTAATGGGCGCACGTTTTTGCAGCGCGCGTAAAATCTCCAGCAGGGTGTATGAATCCTTGCCGCCGGACATACACACCATAATCGTATCGCCGTCTTCGATCATGTTGAAATCGCCGATGGCGCGGCCGACCTGATGTTCCAGCCGTCCGCGCAGCCGGTTAAAATTGCCGGAGTAATGTTCGAAATGAATCGGCTGGGTAATTGCGTTCATGTTTGCTGTCACAGGTTAATGCTGCGCCCGCCATCCACCGCAACTATCTGGCCGGTGATATAAGGCGCATCGTTCAGTAAAAATCGCACTGTCCGTGCAATGTCGTCGGGCTCACCTTCGCGCTTCAGCAAAATATGCGCGATGGTCTCGGCGCGCGTCTCCGGGTCCGCCCATTCAGCGCTTTCCGGCCAGATGATCACGCCCGGAGACACGCCATTAACGCGCACTGCAGGCGCCAGTTCCTGCGCCAACGCACGCGTCAGGCCGGCCAGGCCGGCTTTGGCGACACTGTACAGCAGATGGCCGCGCATGGGCCGATCCGCATGGATGTCGATAATGTTCACGATGGCGCCGTTACGCCGGCGCAATTCATCCGCCGCAGCCTGCGCCAGCAACAGCGGCGCCTTCAGGTTGGTACCGATCAGGTCGTTCCAGTGCTGCTCATTGATCTCGTGCAACGCGGTAGCAAAAAAACTGGAGGCATTGTTGACCAGCCCATCCAGTTGCCCGAAGTGCTGCACAGTCTCGCGTACCAGCCTGGGCAGCGCCGCCGGATCGAGCAGATCGGCCTGCACGCACAGCACCGAATCCGGACGCAGCGCATGCAGCTCGGCCTGCAAGCCCAGCGCTTCCGCCGCGGAAGCGCGATAATGCAACGCAATGTTTGCTCCCGCGGCGTGCAGATGGCGGCTGATCGCCGCCCCCACCCGCCTGGCTCCGCCGGTAACCAGCACCACTTTGCCTTGCACCGCACTCTCCATTAAACTTATTGCTTCGCAATTTACCACAGCCGCCATGCCTACACTACCGCTGCCTTCCCCGCAAGCACGGGCGCACAGCGCACAGTTGCGCGATTTCATCCACCACGACATCGAAATACAAGGGGGATGGATTCCTTTTTCGAGATGGATGGAACTGGCGCTGTATGCGCCGGGGCTGGGTTATTACAGCGCGGGCACAAGTAAATTCGGCAATGCCGGAGATTTTGTCACCGCACCGGAAATTTCCCCACTGTTCGGACGCACTCTAGCGCGCCAGGTTTGCGACATCATGACTCACAGCATGCCGCATGTGATCGAACTGGGCGCCGGCAGCGGCCAGCTTGCGGTGGATTTATTAAGCGAACTGGAAAAAATGGAATGCCTGCCGGAGCGCTATGACATTCTTGAAGTCAGCCCAGACCTGCGCGCCCGCCAGCAAAAGCTGCTGCGGCAAAAATTGCCGCATCTGATGCAGCACGTCCGCTGGTTAAGCACGTTGCCGGATACCATTACCGGGGTGCTGATCGGCAACGAAGTGCTGGACGCATTGCCGGTTCACCTGGTGCACTGGACCGAAGATCGGGTGCTCGAACGGGGCGTGGCCAGCAGCGGAAAAAAATTCGTCTGGCAGGAACGTCTGCCGCAAATTCCCGCGCTGCTGGAGATTGCGCAGCAAATCAATGTGCCGGATGATTACCTCAGCGAGATTTCGCTGGCCGCGCGTGGGCTGGTCAGCAGCTTGTGCGAACGACTGCGGCATGGCGCAATATTGTTCATAGATTATGGCTTTGGCGCGCGCGAGTATTACCATCCGCAACGCTCGGAAGGCACGCTGATGTGCCACTATCGGCATCACGCGCACGATGATCCGTTTTTTCTGCCCGGCCTGCAGGACATCACTTCACATGTGGATTTTAGCGCCGTGGCTGAAGCCGCCATTGATAGCGGCGCCGCCATGCTCGGTTACACTACACAGGCCCATTTCCTGATTAATTGCGGCATCACAGAGTTTCTGGAACAGGCCGATCCGGAAAAGGTACGGGATTATGCGCCGCAATCCGCCCAGTTGCAGAAACTGACCAGCCCGGCCGAAATGGGAGAATTATTCAAGGTCATTGCGCTGGGCAAAGGGTTGGAAAAACCATTGCGCGGCTTTACGATAGGAGAGAAATCGCGCTTGCTGTAGATTTAACTCCTCCTTGATTATTCTGCTTATGCCGTAGCTGGTTTTATACCCGGCGTGAACCGCTACTTTTTCGTATTGGATTCTTTCGGCACGGAAGCGCCTTGGGCGCGAACAAAGGTATCGATTTCCAGCGGCGTGATGGCACCATCGTGGTCAGCGTCTATTTTGTCGAAATCGTTATACAGCTCCGGCCTGGCCTTTAGCTCTTCCCTCGACAACGTGCCGTTGTCGTCGGTATCAACCTGTTTAAACAGCGGCCCGGCCCGGCCACCCCGTTGGGATGGGGCGGATGGGGATGCGCCTGATCCCTTTTCCGGCGAATTCCCCTTGGCTTGGCTGGCCGGTGGCGGGCTATCCTCGGGCGGACTGGCCTCCAGCTGACCCGCTTTTTTGAGCTGTTCGTTTAATTTATCTGTGTAGGTATTAATCTCTTCTAGAGATAGTTTCTGGTCTTTGTTCACATCCATTTCAGCGAAATAGGTGATCAAGAAATCGGCGTTCCCCTTGCTGGCTTCTTCGGTGGAAACGCCTCCGTCGTGGTTGGTGTCGAGCCGGGCAAACGCCTCCTCTTTTCGGCGCGCATCCTTGGCGCGCTGCATCAGCACAAAATCGGTAATTTCCTGCAGGGACAACTTGCCATCCTTGTTGGCATCGAATTTCTCGAAGCTGCCCAGCAATTCAGGTGTGCCCCCCATTTCTGTTTCATCCTTGGTGATGCTGCCGTCGTGATTGGCATCCAGCAAGCGGAAATCTTCTGCTATTGAACCGTCCAGCGGTTCCTTGCCCTTCCCGGTACACGCGGTGCACACCAGGAAAATCAGCATTGCAGGGCCCCACCATTTTTTCATGCCTGAATTCATTTTTCAGTACTCGCTATGGATTTGCTGTTAACAACTTGCTCGACCGCGGCTACCCGCGCCAGACGCACCCGTTCCGATATTGCAGCTTTATCATCGCACCGGCCTGCGATTTCCCCGGCGTCAACCGCCCGCGCCGCCTGCAGGCAGCGCAGCAGATAATCCGCCTGGGTATAGTCATCCTGCTCATGCCCGGTGCGTCCGCGCGCATCGGACATACAGGCCTGCAATATCTGGTTGAACCTTTCCGGCCTGCGCCAGGCGTCGCAGCTCTGGAACAGGCGCACTATAGTTTCCGCGCGCAATTCTGCGGCACGATGTATATCACCATGATAACGCGCCACCAGCAGGCCGAGGTCACGGCATTCGCCCGGCACGCGCAGGCGTGCGCACAATGTACGCAACATATCGACGCTGCGCGCCTCATGGCCAATGTGGCGTGGCAAAATCTGCGGCGGCGTATTACCTTTCCCCAGATCGTGGGTCAGCGCGGCAAAGCGCACTTCGAGTGCGTAACCGTGCCGGGCCGCATCGTCCAGCACCAGCATGGTATGGACACCGCAATCAATTTCAGGATGATGCTTGGGCGGTTGCGGCACGCCAAACAGCGCGTCGACTTCGGGCAATATTTTGGCCAGCGCCCCGCATTGGCGCAGCGTGTTGAAAAACAGCGACGGTGTTTTTTCCATCAGGCCGCGCGTCAGTTCCTGCCACACGCGTTCCGGTACCAGCGCGTCCACTTCGCCGTCCGCGACCATGCGGCGCATCAGCTGCAGGGTTTCCGGCGCAATGGAAAAACCGAAACGCGCCACAAATCTGGCTGCGCGGAGAATGCGTACCGGATCTTCACCGAAGGCCGGACTGACGTGGCGAAGAATACCGGCGCGCAGATCGGCCACGCCATGATAGGGATCGATCAAATTTCCCTCCGCATCCTGCGCAATCGCATTCAGGGTAAAATCGCGGCGCTGCAAATCCTGCTCCAGTGTCACGTCCGGCGCGGCATGCACGGCAAAGCCCGTATAGCCGCGCGCGATCTTGCGCTCGGTGCGCGCCAGCGCATATTCCTCATGCGTATCCGGGTGCAGAAACACCGGGAAATCCTTGCCCACCGGCCGATAGCCGCGCTCCGTCATCTCTTCCGGCGTAGCGCCGATCACCACCCAGTCGTGGTCCTGCACCGGCAAACCCAGCAGACGGTCGCGCACCGCGCCGCCGACACAGTAAATCTGCAGATCGCTGTTGGCCAAACGGTTCATTGCGGCTCGGTCAGGTTGTCTTCAGCCAGCGGTGGGGGAACCGCCGCATTCCTGGGCGCGATTACACCCAGCCGCTGCTTGAGCCGCGCAGCCGGCTGGCCGAATAACTGGGCATAATAAACAGTGTTGCTCATCACTTTTTTAACGTAATCACGGGTTTCGTCGTACGGTATGGTCTCGACATAAATGGCGCCTTCCAGCGCAGTCTCGCCGCGCCACTGGCGCGCGCGCGCCGGTCCGGCATTATAGGCAGCGGAGGCCAGAACGGGGTTGTTATCGAACGACAGCAGTACCGTCTTCATGTAATAGGTGCCGAGTTTCAGATTGGTTTCCATCTGGCTGATCAACGAGTGGCGATAATCCTTCATACCGAGCTTGGCCGCCAGCCAGCGCGCCGTCGCCGGCATGACCTGCATCAATCCTGACGCACCGACATTGGATTTGGCCTGTGTGACGAACCTGCTTTCCTGACGCATCAGGCCATACACCCAAGCCTCTTCCAGCCCATTCTGCCGGATATGGCCCTTCAGATCTCCGCGATAGGGCGCCAGGTAACGTAAATTAAAATCGTGCAACTGTACGGTACGGTCAGCGGTATAAATAGCACGGTCGTATATTTCATTGCGACGCGCGATTTCGGCCGCAGTCAGCAATTGTTTGTCATCGAACTGGCGGATCGCCCAAGCCCATTCTTTCATCGCGTCGTTGCGCAGATCCATACGAAACAGCGCCAGCGCCCGCTGGATACCAGGCAGCGCCGCCATGCTGCTCAGTTCGGCCGAGCCCGGCTGATAGCCTGTGCCCAGCCCCGGCTCAACCGGGAGATCGAGTTCATCTGCGGCCAACTGCCCATAAAAGTTATATTCCTTGCTCAATGGCGCAAATATTTTATCGGCCAATTCCGCGCGCCCCAATGCTTTCAACGCACGGGCTTTCCAGTAACGCCATGCGCCTTCGCGCTGCTGTTGCGGCGGCATAGCAGCAATGCTGATCAGTACTTCTGTCCATTCCTGTGCCCGCAACGCGGCGCGTACCCGCCAGGCGCGTTGCGCATCGGTAAACCCGCCCTCACCGGAGGCGTGATACCAGTCCAGCGCACGGGCGTCCTGCTTGCGCGCCGCCTCATAGCCCAGCCAGCCATAAAAATAATGTTGCTCGGCCGCGGTAAAATACTCGGCTATTCCTTCCCAATACCGATTAGCCAGTTGCGGCAGCTGCTTGGCCAGGCGCTGCAACGCAAACAACGCCTCCAGGCGCTGGCCTTCGGTCGCGTTTTCGAGATTGACCCGTTTGAGGTAGCGTTCCGGATCCGCCGCGGCGCGGGATAAGGAAACCGCGCCCAGTCTCCGCTCCGTCGGCAAACGCTCAGACAGCTGCCTGGCCAGCGAAACATTGCCGCCCTCCAGCGCCAGGCGGATGCGTAGCCACACATCGGCCGCGCTGATCGCGCCCTCGGCCAGCGCATCATCGAAGACCGGATTACAGCTGTCCGGCAGCGCTACCCCGCTGGATAGCCACAGACGGCGGGCCTCGCTTAACGCCTTACCGCCTTCCAGATAGTTACGTGCCTGCAATGCATAGCATGTCAGCTCGGTGTCTTCGCCCAACAACGCCGGGTACTCGCGCGCAAATATGTCCCAGCGCTGGTATTTGCCCAGCACCTTCAACCACTCTCCGCGTAACCGGTCTATCAGCGGGGTATCATCCGGGCGTGCGAGAAAAGCCTGGATCACGCCCATATCTATAGTTTCCAGGCGCAAACGCAATTGATAGTAGGTCAGGTACGGCTCTAGCGGAGAATGCCTGAAATTAGGCGCAAGCCGTTCCAGGCGTGCTATATCGCCCACGCGAAAGGCTTCACGCGCGGCAATAAAATCTGCATCATCGGCCGCGTCCGCGAAAGCAGGGGACAACAGCACTGCCAGCAATAAAAGTTTTATCTGGTGAAGCATTGGATACTGTAAAAAATTCCTGCGGCGAGAAGGTACGCTCCAGCCGAAATAGCGTTAGAAATAATGGGCAGGTGAGGTTTCCTGTCGGCCAGGAAGATTACCTGGGCAAACCGGACGCTGCACTGCCGCCATTCAATGCTTGCACTGCATATCGGTAGTGCTGCGCTGCCGCATCATCGCCAATAATTATTGCGGCACCAGATTAAAACCGTATACCCCCGGTGCTTCCTCTCGCCCCAGATGATGCAACAGTTCATTAAGCTGGGCATTGCTCCCTGGCGCTGCCCGCGCCTTGCCGTGAAATTCCAGCCCCCGCACCGCCGACCACACCCCCTGGCCTTCCAGTAATAATATCCCTGTGGTGGTGGTGAGCACGATATTGACGTTTTCGCCGGCGCCACTGAGCACCAGATGATAATTGCCCAGCGGAGATATACTGCTTAGCGCAGAGCTTGCCTGCTGCCAATCGATATTTGCGACTCCGTCGATGCCGCGTTTGGTAAATACTAACTGGTCGGCCTGGACCTGCAGCTGGCCGCGAAACTGCGCGGGTTTCAACATCGGCGATATTTCTTCGAACAGCCGCGCCGGAAGCTGCAGCAGCAGATTGCGCAATACGGTCTGCTGCATGTCTGCAGTGATTTCCGACGGAACAGCCGGCGGCGCGCTGCCCCACTGTAATTGCGCCTGAATTTTTCCGCTGAACAGCGCCGGAATGAGCAGTTTCCAGTGCATATCCTGTAACGCTACCAGGCGCTGTTCACTTTGACGCAGCGAAATGGTGCCAGCGCCACTCCATACAGTTCCGCTGGTATTGGCAAGCGTCAGACGGCCGCGGGTCGCGTAATCCAGACCGGGCGCAAGTATCGACGCAGGCGCCAGCGCCAGCAGCGCCAGCATGAAGGAAAGGATGAACAGCGCCAGCACTCGTTTACTGATCATGGCTGCTCCGCACTATCAGTTAACGCGGCGCTGATCCTGACCATGCCGTTCTGCGGTAACGCAGCTACGCTGACCGACTCAGCGCGGATATGCTGTTCCTGCTGCAGGTCACGCAGCCAGCGTATCCATTGCTCAAACGAAACGCTCACCAGTGTGATCCGCACGGTATGGGGAGGCTGCACCTCCATTGCGGTGATGGCCTCGCGGATCTGGTGACGCGCAGCGGAGGCTTCCACCGCTCCCCGCAATGCGCTGAGTTCCAGCTGTGCGGGCCGCGGACGGTGGCGCAGCGCAGCCACCTCCGCCGCCTGCACGCGCAGCTGTTCGGCCTGCGCGCGCATGACCGGCAGGCTGGTATTCAGCTTGGCAACTGCGGTATGGGCCGGCTGCCACAGCAACCAATATGCCGCAATCGGCGCAATAATCCAGGCCGCCCCCAGCAGTATGCGCCGCTCGCGTAACGACCGGCTGTCCCAGTACCGCTTCCTGTAGGCGAGCCAGCGCGTCTTCATCGACCTTCTCCGGGCAACAGCGTCAGTCGTGCTTCGGCGCCGTCCGCTGCTTCATGGATGTCGCCCATCTGCACCTTGACTCCGCTGTTCTGCATTTGCTGGCCCAGCGATTGAATATCGCCACGGCGGCTCAGCCTGAGATCTACATCAAGATGCCCTGCTTCATAATGCAACGCGCGTACGCTTCCGACCGGCAGCATGGCTAATGAGGGAGCCGCCGAATCGAGCAAAGGCAGGAAGTCGGCGTCATCGGGCAATCCCGCGGCATGGCGTAATCCGGAAAGATTGCGCTGCATCTGCAATGGCGCGTTGACCAGTGTGCTGGCATCGCCGAACGCTGCGCGGAAGCTTCGTTCCATGTCCTGAGTCAGTGTTTTTTTCTGCGCGGCCAGCATGGCCCATTCGAGGTTGACGCCGATCGATTCAATCGCCAGCACGATCAACAGCAACCCTATGGCGGGACGTATATGCGGCCACCACTCGCGGAATTTGGTGCGCGGGGCAAAATCGCCCCACAGCAGGTTCAGCGCATCACCATGTAATGGCGCATTGCGCCAATCCCATACCGCCCCGGCCACCGTAACAACGGGGAGCAGGTTCCAATGTGGCAGGATGCGCCGCTCTTCTGCCAGTTCATGCGAAAAACGGATTTCAATTTCCTGCGGCGGCGATGCCTGAGCCGCATCCAGGCACAGGCGCAATACCAGTGGCGCCGTATCCGCATCGCCATTATCAAGTGCCATCCCGCTCGCAGCGCCGGTGCGTACGAAACCACTGGTGCCATTCCAGACCAGCACCCAGCTTGCCGGGTTCCAGTTTCTCTCCACCAGCTGCGGCCCCGGCAATAGCGTTTCGGGTAACAGCTGGCGCAACGTCAGTTTCTGGATGCGGCATGCCTCGACTATATGCCTGAGCCACAATTTGTCCACCACTGCCAGCATGATGCGGCCGTCTGCCTGTACTGGCCCCGGCACCACGTGATTTTCTTCCGGATCCGGCAGCGTATACTCTTCCGCCATGAACGGCAGCGCCGTCAGCCAGCGCCGGCGCGACCCGGGCGGCGCCTTGGCCGCGACGCACAACACCCGGTCGGGCGCGACTATGCCGACGCAGTCGTGGCCTTTGGGCATCGCTGCCAACGTGTCCGCGCCGGATTGCAGTATCACGCCATGGTCATCGCACAGCGCCCAGGCGCAGGACGACGCGCTATCTCGCCACAGACTGGAAAAATAGATACGCAGCACGCTCATTGCACGCTCTGCCATACCACTGAAGGCCAGCCGCTGACACGGTGCAGCAACGCTTGCGTGACGACCTGCGCCCGCCCGACCTTGGCTCGTCCATTCACCATAAAATATTCGCTGCTCACAGTAAGCTGTGTAAGGTCCTGAGGTGTCACTTTTACTCCTTTGGCTATCATCCGCGTTTGCATCGACGCTACGCTGTCAAAGGGCTGCACGGCACGTTCCAGCACGATCATGCGTGCTTCGGGCAATGTCACATTTTCCATCACCGCAGCCAATACCTCCGGCGGCGCAAAATTAACATTGATCAGCCCCGGCGTTGGCAGCACGGTCGTGTACGCACTCAGCATTTCAATCGTGCGCCGATCAAAACCTTTTACCCGCGAGAGTTCACTGAGCTCGGCTAATGGGCGATTTGCTGCGCGATAAGGCTGGTCCAGCGCAAGGTAATACACATCCTCCGCTCCGCCCGGATACTGCGTTTCGCTGTCCATGTCCAGCCAATCCACCAGCGCCGTCGCCAGCTCCGCGGGCAGGCTCAGAATTTCAAGCAAGTGCTGGAATTGTGCCACATCGGCAGGACTGGCGGCGCCGTTACGTACCAAATTATTCAGGTTGAACAATCCTTGCCGGTCTTCAATCAGGCCGATGACTTCACCATTATCGACCGGCATGGCCGGCAGTCGCATGGCCCACAGTTCCTTTTCGTGGTCGTAGGAATTGACTCGTCCATCTTCACTCAATACTGCGCGCGCCCAGTGGATCGCCGCTACACCGATGCGTCGCGCCTGAGTTCGGTCGAACTGGCTCTCTACCTGGCGCTGCCACAAATTCTGCTGGGTCACCATGAACGCAGCCAGCGACGTGGCCAACGCGACGATCAGCAGCACCAGAATAATTGCCACGCCTTTCTGGCTGGATATTTTTCTCATTGCAATGCGAATATCCGGACAATTTGTTCGCCGGTGGCCAGCGTAAGCTGCACCTCCAGCGCCATCGGCAAAGTGCCCGGCTGTCCACCGGGGGGCCATTGCTCCAGCCAGTCGCCGTTGGTGTTGAGGTAGCGCAGATGGAATTCCTTTACACCGTCCAGCAGCGGATAACGTATCGGCCTGGTGCGAGTGGCCTGGTCCAGGTAGGGCCAGCGCAGCATGACGATGGAGCCCTGCTGCAGGCGATAACCGATCCGCTGCGGCGCAAACAGGGCATCGCTCTGATCAGGCATGCCAGCCCGGGTGAAGACCAGTTCGGCCTCATCTTCTGCAATCACCACCGGACGGCCCAGCCATTCGGGCTGAACCACTCCGCCCTGATCACGCACCGGGCGGTGTATCGCCTGGGCCACATCCTGCTCCATGCGGGCAAAGAAAAAAGACAGATGTTGCCACTTGCGCGTTTCCTGAGCGACATGTTCGCGTGTCTGCAGCACGGCATTGAGCCCGCGATAACCAGCAAACGACAGCAGCGCGACGATCATCAGCGCCACCAGTACTTCTATCAGGGTAAACCCGCGCGCTGCCGGCCGTTTCATTGCTGAGTCAGGAAGCCGGTCAGCTTGCGTATCGCGTGCCGTGGGTCGTCGGCGATATAGATGCTTATTTCCATGCGCCGGAAAGCCGGATTGGGCGTCTCAAATACCTCTTCGCGCCATTGCAGTTTAACGCCTGCCTGAGTGTCTTCACCTTCCTGGGTACCTGTACCAATCCAGTCTTTGTGCGCAGCATGCAACGCCAGGCGGTTTTGCGCCGTCCAGTCGGCCAGCACACGCAGGCGCAATTCTTCGGTGTGCCCGGTTTCGGCGCCCGCGGTGCGCAAAATAGCGGCCATCGCAATCGCCAGTATCGCCAGCGCAACCAGTGTTTCCAGCAGGGTAAATCCGCTTTGGCGCGGGCGCGCGGCGTCTGCTGCATAATCAGGGCTGGGCATTGGCTGGATTCTCCTGCAATTCGCCGTCGAGCCTCGCCGTTACCGCGCCGGTGCTGCTGCCGGTGATATTGGCGCTGGCATTGCTGCTGACCAGCCGGATATTAAAAGGCAACGCAAAAGAAGCGGCGCTTAGCGCCAGATGCTCGCCGGGTTTTAGCGGCTGGGTTTCTACGCTGACTTGCCCGACCTGCACCCCTTCAGGTAATTCTCGCGATCGAAATATGGAGTCATTGTCCAGCGCAACCCAATCTCCGTAATCATTTTTGGTCCAGAAGCGATAACCGTTTTTTTCCGCGGACCAAGCCAGCGTACGCCCACTGGACCGGGCCTCCATGCCGGCATTCTCCAGCAGCAAAGCCAGCCTTTGCGACTCTTCGCGTAACACCGCGCGATTGTCCGGCATCAGCTGCACCACTACCATGCCCAGGGCAATCCCCATTACCACTATTACCACCAGGAGTTCGATCAGAGTAAAACCGGCATGCCGCAACGGCAACGCGCAGGTACCGGGCACAGCACTGGGCGAGCGTTTAAGAGCTACTGATAAGCGGCTCATGAAAAAATATTTATAAACTCCATGAACCAATATCCGCGTCACTACCCTCTCCTCCCGGAGCACCATCGGCGCCCAGGCTCATCACGTCGATTTCGCCGTGCAAACCGGGCTGCAAATACTGGTAGGGCTGGCCCCACGGATCTTTCGGCAAGCGCTCCAGATAACCGTTGCCTTTCCAGTTGGTCGGCTCGGGCGGCGTGCCGGGTTTTGTCACCAGGGCTTGCAGGCCTTGCTCGGTAGTGGGATACCGCATATTGTCCAGTTTGTATAGCTTCAATGCCTGGACGATTGCGCCTATATCCTGCCTGGCTGCGCTGATACGTGCTTCATCGGGCCGGCTCATCACCTTGGGTACAATCAGGGCGGCGAGAATACCGAGAATGACGATGACTACCATTACCTCAATCAGGGTGAAGCCGCGGGTGCGGGGTTCAAAAGCGTTCTGTATATTCATTGTTGTTCCAGATCGAAATGGGAAATGCAAAGAGCCACGAGTTTAACAAACAGCATAGCTGTAAACAAAAAAACCTGCGCCATGAAGATGAGACTGCCTCCCATATGCGCCAGTAGGGCAGCAGAGCTGGTTCGTAGACAATAATCGATGAAGTTAGTTGTATACTGCGCGCTGACGAAATAGCAATCGGAATGCCTATGCAATTATCCCGGGTGCGCGCACTACCTGCCGCGACAATGAACGCAAGGACGGCGGCGGCTTTCTCATGGATACCGTTGTCATGGGCAGGTGTCGGCGCGCTGGTGCTGGGCGCACTGCTGGCCCGGTGGAGCTGGATATTCTTCGCGCCGCAACCTGTGGTTGCCATTACCACGCCGGAGCATGAGCCGGCCGTGCAAACTGGGCAATTGTTCGGTACGGCTGTTTCAGCCGGACCCACACCCGCGGCAGAAGGCGTGGCAATACCGAACGTGGGCCTGGTCGGCGTATTTGCGGCCAACTCCGGGCGCTCAGGTTTTGCGATACTCAAGCTGGAGAACTCGCGTCAGGCAGGGATACTGGCCGGCAAGGAAGTGGTGCCGGGTACAAAACTGCTGGAGGTGCATCCGGATTATGTGGTGCTGGAGCGGGCTGGCGTACAGCAACGCGTGCAGCTGGAAGGGAAGATCGCAGGCGCCTCGGCCGGTAGATCACGGCTGCAGCCCCCCGCCCAAACGCCCAACCCGGCAGAATAGCCGTGGTTTATAGACAAAGTAATTGTGCGGTCAGGTTTTGGATGAATATGAATACTAATAATCAGGTAGCGCCTACATGAATCGCTTGAGCAGGCAGGTCGCCTGCGTTTTTTTCTGCATTGCGGTATTTTTATCTTCCGCCGGCCAGGCCGCGCGCGAAGAAAAAATATCGCTCAACTTCGTCAATGCAGATATAGAAGAGGTCGTGAAAGCCATATCCCAGATCACCAAACGCAATTTCCTGATTGATCCGCGCGTCAAGGGAACGGTCAATATTATTTCGTCCACCCCGGTACCTGCTTCGGTTGCCTATGAAATTCTGCTGTCGGCGCTACGCATGCAGGGATTCGCAGCAGTCGAATCCGCTGGTGTCACCAAGGTGATGCCTGAAGCGGATGCCAAACTGAATGTCGGCGCAGCCGGTGACACACAGAGCAGCGGCGACAAGCTGGTCACCCGTGTATATGTGCTGAAATATGAATCGGCTGTGCAATTGGTGCCGATTCTGCGTCCGCTGATTGCACCGAACAACATCGTGGTGGCTTACCCCAGCAATAACACCTTGGTGGTAACCGATTATGCGAGCAATCTGAAGCGTATCGAGCAAATTGTCAGGGCAATCGACCAGCCCAATGCGGAAACGCCGCAGGTCATTCCGCTCACCCATGCCTCTGCAGCGGAAGTTGCTCAGACCATCAACCGCCTGATGCAGGATAACGCAGCGAACGGCGGCGACGGCAGCCAGCGTTTTGTCGTCGCAGCAGATGTACGCACCAACAGCCTGCTGATGCGTACCGACAATACCGCGCGCATGGCGCGGGCACGCGAACTGGCGGAAAAACTCGACATGGAAACCGGTGCGCCCGGCAATATGCATGTGGTGTATTTAAAAAATGCCGAAGCGACCAGGATGGCGCAGACCTTGCGTGCGGTCATGTCCGGCGATACTTCGTCCGCCGCCGCGCCGGCAAATGCTCCGCTGAACCAGAACGCCAACCAGACCCAGAATAATGGCACGGCACCGGCGTCCACCACGTCGTCCGGAACGACTGCGGCGCCAACCGGGGGCGGCATGGTGCAAGCCGATGTGGCAACCAATGCGCTCATCATTACTGCGCCGAATGCGGTATACAACAATTTATATTCCGTGATCCAGATGCTGGACGTGCGCCGGGCGCAGGTATTCGTCGAAGCGTTGATCGCCGAAGTTTCCGCCGATAAAGTCGCGGAATTCGGTGTTCAGTGGCAAAGCCTGACCGGCATCAACGCCAATTCTCCGCGCCTGGTCGGGGGCACCAATTTTGGCGGCGCCGGGCAAAACATTATTGGTCTCTCCAGTAATATTGCGTCCGCAGGGACGGGTTTAAATTTAGGCATAGTCAAAGGTACGATGACACTCCCCGGCGGTACGACGGTAATCAATCTCGGCATGCTGGCACGCGCGTTGCAATCCGATTCCAACGCAAACATTTTGTCCACGCCCAACCTGCTTACGCTGGATAACGAAATAGCGACTATCATAGTAGGCCAGAATGTGCCGTTTATTACCGGCAGTTACGCACAGACCAGCGGTACCACCACAACGTCGCCCTTTCAGACAATCGAACGCAAAGACGTCGGCCTGACGCTGAAGATCAAGCCGCAGGTTTCCGAACGCGGCACGGTCAAGCTGCAAATTTTTCAGGAAGTGTCCAGTGTGCAGGACCTGACCAATTCGGCCGGGGTGATCACCAACAAGCGCTCAATCGAAACCAACGTGATGGTGGACGACGGACAGATCGTGGTGCTGGGCGGACTGATCCAGGACCAGGTCAGCAGTGGCGCAGATAAAGTCCCACTGCTGGGCGATCTGCCGCTGATCGGCAGCTTGTTCCGCTATGAGTCACGCCATCGCACCAAAACCAATCTGATGGTATTTATCCGCCCTTATGTGCTGCGCACCGAACAGGCATATCAGGGTCTTACTCAAGACCGTTATGACTATCTGCGCGGCGAACAGGAACAGAGCCAATTGCCCGATCGCGCCGTGTTGCCCGATATGCCGGCACCGTTGATACCACCGCTGAACCTGAAACAAGAGCCGTCGCAGCCCAAGACCGCAAACGATCCTGCAGTGAAGCCCTGAACGCCGACCCCTGAACGCAAACCATGGACACATACGTGACTCCCACGCCTGACCGGCAAGCCGCCCGCAGGATTCCGTATTCTTTTGCTAAATCCAAGGGCGTGCTGCTGGCGCGCCTGTCTGCAGAAGTTGCCGAGATTCAGGTGCGCGCCGACGCCGCGGCGGAAAGCCTGGCCGAGGTGCGGCGCACGCTCGGCGTGCCGCTACACACCACTGTGCTGCCCACCGCCGGATTCGATCAGGCGCTGGCGCTGGCTTACGGGCAGGCGGACGGTTCGGCCGCGGCGATGGTCGGGGATGTCGAACAGGATATGGACCTGTCGCAATTGCTGCATGATCTGCCGCAGACCGAGGATTTGCTCGACGCGGAAAATGATGCGCCGGTCATTCGCATGATCAACGTGTTATTGACCCAGGCGGTGCGCGAGAATGCCTCGGATATTCATATCGAACCCTTCGAAACGCGCTCTGTCGTACGCTTCCGGGTCGATGGCACATTGCATGATGTAGTCGAACCCCACCGTGCGTTGCATGCAGCCATGGTGTCGCGCATCAAGATCATGGCGGAGCTCGATATCGCCGAGAAACGCCTGCCGCAGGATGGCCGCATTACCCTGCGCCTGGCCGGGCGCCCGGTCGATGTGCGCGTCTCGACCTTGCCGACCGGGCATGGTGAGCGCGCGGTATTACGGCTGCTGGACAAGGATGCCGGGCGGCTCGACCTGACACGGCTCGGCATGGGAAACCAAACGCTGACCGCGATCGACGAACTGGTGCGGCAACCCCATGGCATTATGCTGGTGACCGGACCGACCGGCTCCGGCAAAACTACGACACTGTATGCCGCATTGTCGCGCATCGACGCCACTGTTACCAATGTGATGACGGTAGAGGATCCCATTGAATATGACCTCGACGGCATCGGCCAGACACAGGTCAATCCGCGCATCGACATGAGCTTCGCGCGCGCGTTGCGGGCGATACTGCGGCAGGATCCGGACGTGATCATGATCGGCGAAATCCGCGATCTGGAAACCGCGCAGATTGCAGTGCAGGCCAGCCTGACCGGTCATCTGGTGCTGGCCACTTTGCATACCAACGATACCGCAAGCTCGATCACCCGGCTCACCGATATGGGTGTCGAACCTTTCCTGCTGTCTTCCAGTTTACTCGGCGTGCTGGCCCAGCGCCTGGTGCGTTGCCTGTGCGTCGAGTGCCGCCTGGCATATCAGCCGGATGCGTCCGAACTGGCCCTGCTGGGCGAACAAAACCGCCGGGACATCGTACTCTATCGTCCCGTCGGATGCGCGGTATGCAGCCATAGCGGTTATAAACGGCGCACCGGCATCTATGAACTGATGCGGGTGGACGACGGGCTGCGCCGGCTGATCCATGACCGTAACTCCGAGCAATCGTTACGAGAATATGCGTTGCATCAGGGCATGGAGGGACTGCGCCAGGATGGCGTGCGGCTGGTGCTTTCCGGCACGACTTCACTGGAAGAACTGCTGCGCGTGACCCGTGAATAAGGCCTGCTAGCGATGGCAGCATTCCGCTATGAAGCGCTGGACGACGCCGGGCGTATAAAAAATGGCGTGATCGAAGCCGATGCGCTGCGCCAGGCGCGGGCGCGGTTGCGCGAACTGGGCCTGATGGTGGTGTCCGTTCATGCGGTAACCCAGGAAACGTTGCATACCGGCAAAGGCCAGCGCTGGGGCTGGCGCAAGGGTATTTCAGCGACACAACTCAGCATGCTGACGCGCCAGCTGGCAACGCTGCTGGACGCGGGATTAACGCTGGAGCAGGCGTTAAGCGCGCTGATCGAGCAAACTGAAGGCGAAACCGTGCGCCAGATACTCGCGGGGGTGCGCGCCGAACTGCTGGCCGGCCATACACTGGCTCAGGCGATGGGACATTACCAGCGCATTTTTCCCGACATTTATCGCGCACTGGTGAAAGCCGGCGAAGCTTCCGGCGAGCTGGGACGGGTCATGCTGCGGCTGGCCGATTACACCGAGTCGCGGCAAGCACTGCGACAAAAGGTCGGGCTGGCTTTCGTCTATCCTGCGATCGTGTCAGTGGTGGCGCTATTAGTAGTGATGGGCTTGCTGATCTATGTGGTGCCGCAAGTCGTCAATGTATTCCAGCAATCCCATCAGGCTTTGCCGTTGCTGACCCGATTGCTGATCGGCTTAAGTTCGGCCTTGCAGGCAACGTGGCTATATTTATTGGGCGGACTGGTGGCAGCGGGCCTGCTGGGACGTCTGTTGCTGCAACGCGAGGAGATACGCTACCAGTGGCACCTGCGTTTACTGGGCCTGCCGGTCATCGGGCGTTTGCTGCGCGGCATCAACGCCGCACGCATGGCCAGCACCTTGGCCATTTTAGCTGGCAGCGGAGTGCCGTTGCTGATCTCACTGCAGGCGGCTGCGGGCGTGGTGGGCAATCTGCCGATGCGGCGCGCGCTGGAAGATGCGGCAAGAAAAGTTCGCGAAGGAGTCGGCCTAAGCCGCGCGCTGGCCGCATCCCGGCTGTTTCCTCCGATACTGATCCACCTGATAGCCAGCGGCGAGGCCAGCGGGCGGCTTGATACAATGCTGGACCGCGCAGCAACGCAGCAGGAGCAGGAGATCGGAAACTATACTTCCGTACTGACTTCGCTACTGGAACCGGTGCTGATACTTGTAATGGGCGGAGTCGTTCTGGTGATCGTGCTGGCGATCCTGCTACCCATCATCGATATGAATCAGATGGTTCGCTAGGCGCCGCTGTTCGGCGGGGTTTCAGTTGAAGCATTGCGGCATATCTGATAGCTTTAGTTCAGTTTAATAATAATTTAAAGGGCGCGTCATGGATGTAGTTGCGGTAGTTGGCCTGGGATACGTTGGTTTACCTCTGGCGGTCGAGTTTGGTAAAAAGCAGCGCACCATCGGTTTTGATCTTTCCGCCAGCAAAGTCGAAAACTATAAACGTTGCGTGGACCCGACCGGCGAAGTCTCACCAGAAAACCTGCGTGCCGCCATCCATATGACTGCCAGTACCGATCCGGCTGAATTGTCCGCGGCGGACTTCATCGTTGTGGCGGTACCGACGCCGGTCGACATTGCGCACAATCCGGACTTCACCCCGCTGATCGGCGCCAGCGTTACCGTCGGCAAGCATATGAAGCGGGGCGCGATCGTAATCTATGAATCCACGGTTTACCCCGGCGCCACCGAGGAGGTCTGCATCCCCATACTGGAGAAGCATTCCGGCCTGCAATGGAAAAAGGATTTTCATGTTGGCTTTTCCCCTGAACGCATCAATCCGGGCGACAAGGAACGCACGCTGACCACCATCACCAAAGTCGTGTCGGGTGACGATGCCGCCACGCTGGAAAAAGTGGCCAAGCTATATGAGTCCATCATTACGGCGGGGGTATACAAGGCGTCCAGCATCAAGGTGGCTGAAGCTGCCAAAGTCATCGAAAATACCCAGCGCGATTTAAACATCGCATTGATGAACGAACTTTCGATCATATTTGACAAGCTGGATATCGATACACTTGAAGTATTGCAGGCTGCCGGCACAAAATGGAATTTCCTTCCTTTTCGGCCCGGCCTGGTCGGCGGCCACTGTATCGGAGTAGACCCGTATTATCTGACGCACAAAGCCGAGATGATCGGCTATCACCCGCAGGTGATCCTGGCCGGGCGCCGGATCAACGATGGCATGGCCAAATTCGTTGCAGAAAAAACCGTTAAGGAAATGATACGCGCCGGCTTCAACGTCAAGGGCGCCAAGGTCAATGTGCTCGGCTTAACGTTTAAAGAGAATTGCCCCGACCTGAGGAATTCCAAGGTGGTGGATATGATTAATGAGCTGATATCCTACGGTGTGGAAGTACATGTGCATGACCCTGTGGCCACCGCTGAAGAAGCACAGCATGAGTACGGGCTGAACCTTATATCATGGGAACAGCTGCCTTGTGCTGATGCGATCATCGCTGCGGTTTCTCACAAGGAACTGATGGCCAGACCGCTTGCTGATTTCCAGTCCAAAGTAGTAAACAAGGGCTGCTTTATCGATGTAAAAGCGCAGTTCGATCATGTCGCGCTGCGCGCGGCAGGACTCAATGTCTGGCGGCTCTAATGGCGTGAAGCCAGGCAAACAAAATGACAAAATATCAGGAAACACTGCAGCAGCTAAAAAATAATCAATACCACTGGCTGGTCACTGGCGTGGCCGGCTTTATCGGCTCCAATCTGCTGGAGGCGCTGCTCAAGCTTAACCAGAAAGTAACCGGGCTGGATAATTTTTCGACCGGCCACCGGCATAACCTGGAGCAAGTCCGGGCCGCAGTCGGGCCAGAGCTTTGGCACAACTTTAACTTGATCGAGGGCGACATCCGCCAGTTGGCAGATTGCGGCCGGGCATGTAGCGAAGTGGACTATGTTCTGCACCACGCTGCCCTGGGCTCAGTGTCCCGCTCAATCGAAGACCCGATACTGACCAATGAAAACAACGTGACCGGCTTTCTCAACATGCTGGTCGCCGCGCGCGACGCGAAGGTTAAACGATTTGTATACGCCGCATCCAGCTCAACCTATGGCGACCACCCGGGGTTGCCAAAAGTGGAGGTGGTAATCGGCAAGCCGCTGTCACCTTATGCCGTCACCAAATATGTCAACGAGTTGTACGCCGACGTATTTGCCCGCTGCTACGGTATTGAATCAATAGGCTTGCGTTATTTCAATATTTTCGGCCCCAGGCAGGATCCCAATGGCGCTTATGCTGCCGTCATTCCGCAATGGATTGCTGCATTGATTAATAACCAGAGCCTGCGCATCAATGGCGATGGCGAAACCAGCCGCGACTTCTGCTTCATCGATAATGTCATCCAGGTCAATTTACTGGCGGCGACGGTCACCGCTAAGGAAGCGGTCAATCAGGTATATAACGTGGCCCTGAGTGATCGTACTACCCTCAACCAGCTATATGAAATGATGCGCTCGACGCTGCTGCAAAAATTTCCGCATTTAGCGCATCATCGCCCACAATACGGCAACTTTCGCGCAGGCGACGTGCGCCATTCCCAAGCGGATATCACCAAGGCAACCCAGCTGCTGGGTTTTACGCCCAGCCATCGAATAGATGCTGGGCTGAAGCAGGCTATGGACTGGTACATCCTGAACCTCGCGCCAGCGAATAGTAGCCCTGTTAATCCGTAGTATGGTCAATCATGGATGCGTATGCCTGCCGGCCGATCTATCCATAAATCAGTGGCTCCAAGCTCAACTCGTGATAGCTGCCATTTGCCGACGGCCATCTGAAGCAGAATAATACTCAGCGTTTCCATTCAGGTTTACTCATGCGATTACTGGTCTGGGGTTACACAGCATTGTTGGTGTACGGCAGCCTTTATCCTTTCAGCGGCTGGACATTACCCCCCGCTCCCCTTTTCAGCTTTCTCAGCACCTGGCCACACACGCTGGAAAAAACCGACGTTATATTGAACGTATTAATCTATGCGCCGTTAGGGTTGTTAATCACATACAGACTGACGCGCAGCGTGCATTTTGGTTCAGCGCTGCTGGCCGCTACAGCAACGGGCACTTTTTTGAGTTTTGTCATAGAGTGTATTCAGCAGCTTATCCCTGGCCGGGTGGCCTCCCTCTCGGATTTGGCCATGAACATGACAGGCGCCCTGCTGGGCGGGACGGTTGCGGCGTTTTTAACGCGGGGAACAATCTCCGGTGCAAAAGTAGCCGCACTCAGAGGCCGGTGGTTTCATACCGGAACGCTGCCGAATATCGGTCTGATTACCCTGGCGCTGTGGACGTTGGCACAGACAAGTCCCCTCGTTCCGTCCCTGGACGTTTCGCACTTGCGCCATGGGGTGGCGTTATTTCTTCATGCGCTACAGTCGCCGCAAAGACTGAGCTTTTATGAAACGTTTTCATATGCATTTTATATCGCCGGCCTGGGTCTTTTGGCTATTACCATAGGTCAGCGCGGCAAACCGGTATTGCTCCTGTTTAGTGGCTATGTGATTTGTGTGCTGATATCCAAGATGTTGATCGAAAGCCGTCAGTTGTCGCCGGAAACACTGGCCGGAGCCGTTATCGCATTTGCGTTGCTATCGCTGATGCGATACATCTCGCAAAAGGCAATGATTAATATCCTCGGGATTATGTTAATCACGGCAGGTTTGGTATTGTACGAGTTAGCGCCCGTGCGGGATTTCCCGACTTATGCGTTTAACTGGGCACCGTTTGGCGGACAGATGATTTCCCTGAACGGACTGCAGAGTATATTGGATATTTTCTGGCCCCTGTTCGCCATAGCCTTTTTTACCCGCACGGTTACTCCGTTACATTGGCAATACCGAAACGCGTTTTCTGGTGGAGTCATCGTACTGATTACAGTATTTTTGCTTGAATGGGCACAGCAATATCTACCCGGCCGACATGGCGATATTACCCAGGTGATGCTGGGCGTGCTTGGCTGGGTAATCCCATGGTGTGTGCATGCAGAATATCATGCGCAGGACCGTGTAGCATTTGCACCAACGGATGGCAGCGGCAGATAGCTAACCACCCCAGTAAATGCTGTAAACTGTCTCGGCGTGGTGCATGCTTTTGCGGATGCGGGTCAGACGGGAAGCCAGGATTTTTTTCCGGCAGCATTTGCTCAAACCGAGCCAGAATTTATTGATTAAAATAATCGGCACTCCAGGCTGCATACTTAATAGTGCGCCTACCAGAAAGTAAGGAATATCTTAATGGTACAAACCAGAAAAATCCTTGGCATATTCTGCATTTCAATTCTGTGCGCAGGTAGCCTTGTCGCCTGCAACAAGAGTCAGGCCCCTGAAACACTCATGGCTGAAGCCATACAGCATCGCCAGAAAGGCGACACTAAAGCCGCCATCATTCAATTAAAGAATGTCCTGCAAAAAAATCCCGACAATGTCGAGGCTCGATATTTGCTGGGCTCCATCTATAATGAAACAGGCGACGTCCAATCCGCCGAGAAGGAAATCCGCAAAGCGTTAAGCCTGGGGATGAACCCGGCCAAGGCGTTGCCTGAGTTGGGCAGAGCTTTGCTCGGCCAGGGCCAGTATCAAAAAGTGCTGGACGAAATCAAACAACCCGCAACACCCAATGCCGAAATTTCGACGTTGGTGGGCAGAGCCTATCTAGGCCTCGGCATGAACCGCGAGGCGAAAGAATCTCTGGAACAGGCATTGCAGATCCGCGCTAACGAACCGGACGCGCTGATCGGATTAGCCAAGCTTGCGTTAGCAAATAACAATGCCAGTGAAGCCCTTGGTCTAGCGGAGCAGGCCGTCACCAAGAATCCAGACAATATCGATGCCTCGCTTTTCCAGGGCGATCTGCTGCGCGGACAAGGCCAGGCTGACGCAGCGTTAGCGGCCTACGATCATGCCCTCAAGATTAAGCCCGACAACGCTGCCGCTTTTATAGCCAAAGCCAGCCTGGAAATCGGTATCCGGAAATTTGACGCCGCGAAGGCGGACATCGATGCCGCACGCAAGCTGATGCCCAAGAATCTGCTTGTGGTTTATACCCAGGCTTTACTTGATTTCAACCAGGGAAAGAATGCCGCCGCGCTCGAATCTTTGCAGCAGGTGCTGCGCGTTGCACCTGATCATATGCCTAGTGTGTTGCTGGCCGCAGCTGTTCAACTCGCGCTGGGGTCAACTGAGCAGGCCGAGCAGCATCTGAAAAAATATCTGAGTTCGAACCCGCAAAATACTTATGCGCGCAAGTTGCTCGCTACAGCTTTGCTCCAGGATGATCAGCCGCAACGCGCTCTGGATGCGTTGGCTCCGATACTGAAGGATAACCAGCAGGACCCCCAATTGCTCAGCCTGGCCGGGCAGTCCTATATGAAGGCGAAAAATTTCGCCAAGGCAACGGAATACTTTGAGAAGGCCAGCGCACTATCGCCCCAGACAGCAATGCTGCGTACTGCAGTTGGCTTAAGCAAGCTGGAACAAGGCGACAATGCCCGTGCAATAGCCGAACTGGAAAAGGCAGCGGGCCTGGACAGCAGCTCACCGCAGGCGGGCATTTTGCTGGTCATGACCCACCTCAGGCTTAAGGAGTTTGATCAGGCGCTGGCCGCTGTGTTGGCTCTGGAGAAAGACCAGCCTGATAATCCCCTGGTCCAGAACCTCAAGGGTGGGGTTTACCTGGCGAAAAATAATGTTTCCGACGCGCGTGCCAGTTTCCAGAAAGCACTGAGCCTGCAGCCCGACTATTTCCCTGCGGCAGTCAATCTGGCCCAGCTGGATCTACAGGAAAAAAAACCCGAAGTCGCGAAAAAGCGCTTCGAAGATATACTGGCGAAAGACAAGAAAAATGTTCAGGCCATGACCGCGCTTGGGAAACTGGCTGATACGGAGGGGAAAAAAACAGAGGCTACAAACTGGCTGGAGCGCGCCAGCAATGAAAATCCGGATGCGCTACAACCGGCAATGCTGCTGGCGACCCGCTATTTAAGCCTGGGCGAAAAGCAGAAATCGCTCAACCTGGTGCGCAAACTGCAAATTTCTCATCCGACCAGTCCGGAAGTGCTCGACCTGCTGGCCCAGATCTATATCGCAAATGACGATAAGGCCGCAGCGCTGGAAAGCTATAGCAAGCTTGCCGGGCTGTTGCCGGGCTCCGCCGCGGTGCAACTCCGCATGGCTGCGGTTTACATGGCCATGCAGAATGAGTCCGCAGCAGCGGATGCACTGAAGAAGGCCCTGACTTTGCAGCCGGATTATCTGGACGCGCAACTGGCCCAGCTCAACCTTGATGTACGCAAAGGCAATTATGATAAGGCGCTCGCTCTGGCGCGCCAGATGCAAAAACAGCAGACCAAGTCAGCAATAGCATATATGGTGGAAGGCGATGTTCAGATGGCGCAGAATAAGCCTGCGCTGGCGATCAAACCCTATGAGCAGGCTTACGCTCTAAGCAAGAACGGCCCACTGCTTATCAAATTGCATATGGCTCTCACCCGGGCAGGCAGGGAAAAAGAAGCCAGCACCCGCATATTGCAGTGGCTGAAAGATAATCCTGCCGATGCACCGGCACGTTTGTATCTGGCAAATAGTTATCTGGCAAAAAAGCAGTTCAATGAAGCCGTAGAGCAATTAAAAATTATGCTGCAGCAAAATCCGCAAAGCGTTCCTGTACTGAATAACCTGGCTTGGGCTTATCATCAGGAAAAAAATCCGCTTGCGCTGGAGTATGCCGAGAAAGCCTATCAATTGGCTGCTGAAAATCCCACCATACTGGACACCTTAGGCTGGATATTGCTGGAACAAGGCAACACCGCGCGTAGCCTGCCATTACTCCAGAAGGCCAGTACGCTGGCGCCACAGTCGGCAGAAATTCGTTATCATTTTGCTGTCGGGTTAGTCAATTCAGGCGACAAAGCAAATGCCCGCAAGGAGCTCGAACGGGTAGTGGCCACTGAAAAAACCGACTCGATGACGGTTGCGCAAGCACGAGAATTACTAAAAAAAATCCAATAAGCCAATTCGGTAAAACCTCGCTGTGCCTGCCACGCATTATGCATCGCAGGACAACAGTGATATCTTGAGAAAGTAGCCACGATGCCGAACAACGAGATTGCGGTGAGATTTTTTGTCCCGACTCAGGACGACATAATTTGTCCGGACACCGAGCCTCAAATTGGAATAGCAGATCTTTCGGTAGAGCAGAAAAGTTTTAAAATTCGCCTTGCCGATACTGAAGAGGGGCGTAATTCCGCCAGCATGCTGATCGACAAAATGTATTCCTGGAGAGGTTACGCAGGCAACCATAAAATCCAGCAGGACCCCAACCGAATTACCCTGACTGCATCAGATCAAGCTACAGTCATCGGCACAATTACATTAAGCATAGATTCGCCCATCGGTATTCTGGCCGATGAAATCTTTAAAGACCAGATTGATGTCTACAGGAATCGGGGGGGCAAAGTATGCGAGCTCATTAAGCTGGCATTCGATCCCAATATCCGTTCCAAAATGGCCATGGCATCCCTTTTTCACGTTGCGTTTATTTATGGCAGATATCTGCATAAATGCACCGATGTTTTTATCGAGGTCAATCCCCGTCACCGCAGATTCTATGAAAGGATGTTGGGTTTTGCGCGGCAGGGGGATAGCAAAACCAACCCGCGCGTCAATGCCCCGGCTTTTCTGCTCTGGGTTAATCTGGACCATGTTGAGCAACAAATAGAAAAACTGGGCGGCACAAGCAGTCATCCCGGTACGGAGAAGTCTTTATACCCCTATTTTTTTTCCAAGCGTGAAGAGGAAGGGATTGTCAACAGATTATTACATCTGGGCTAGAGTGCCTGAAATTAGTGCCTTATCTATTTGCCTGCGCATCCAAATGGGGATAAATTACTCAGCTTCAATCAAACTTTGCACATTAAGCCCATGGGCACCCGGGTGAACAGGAAGCAGTGATGCCCACACATTGATTACACAACATTAGGTCCAGCATATGCATAATTTTTCTCCACTACTGGCTGATACTCAGCACGCTATCTGGAGCGGTGTAAACCGCCGCAGAAAACCTGAGGATCCCGACAAGCCGATTGTCGCAATTTCCCATCATTGGCGAGCATCGCTCGATCTTCGTACCCCGCGGGATCTGGAAAACTCTCCGCGGCACGACTCCGAACGGCAGGCAATCAGGATCCGGCTGACGCATAGCAACGAAAAAATGCACGACACACGCATGTTGTTGCAGCGAAAATACGCCAGCCGCGGCTACACATCCAGCCACCTCCATAAAGCACCGGAGAGTTTGCCTTTGATGGCCTATCAGGGCGATCAGGTGATAGGAACACTGACCTTGGGGCTGGATACACCCAAGGGTTTAATGATTGAAGAGTTATATCAGCACGAAATAGATCATTTACGCGCCGCGGGGCGCAAAATATGCGAGGTGACCAAGCTGGCAGTCGACCAGCCGCAGGAATCCAAACGCGTGCTGGGTGCCCTTTTCCACATCGCTTATATTTATAGCCATGTGATGGGTCATACCGATGTAGTTGTGGAAGTCCATCCGCGGCATGTCAGTTTCTACAAGCGTATGCTTGGTTTTCAGGAGTATGGCCCGGAGCGCTTATGCAGTCGTGTTAACGCACCGGCCGTCATGCTACGCATTGAAATTGAGCATGTCGAACGGCAGATTGAACTCCTGGGCGGGCAACGGGAAACTGCCCGTGACCGGCGCTCTCTTTACCCCTACTTCCTCACAAAAAAGGACGAGGCTGGTATTATTAAGCGCTTAATTCGTATGAATCAGTAATTGCAATGTTCGAATACGCCACCGCTTTTTCCCGCAATATAGGCTGGCTGAGCCAAGACGAACAGTTGAATTTACAGCAGAAGCGTATTGCCATTGCCGGTATGGGCGGAGTTGGCGGATTCCATCTGCTGACCTTAGCGCGACTGGGTATCACCAAATTTAACATTTCCGATATGGATACGTTCGAACTGGCAAACTTCAATCGCCAAGCCGGAGCCCATATGTCCAGCCTCAATCAACCCAAGGTCTCGGTTCTGGCTGAGATGGCGCGCGACATCAATCCGCAATGCGATTTGGCTATTTTTCCCGATGGAGTCAATGAAAATAATCTGGACGCTTTTTTCAAGGATGTCGATCTCTATATTGACGGCCTTGATTTTTTTGCCTTTCAAGCCCGCGAGCGCGTGTTTGCCTACTGTGCAAAGCATGACATTCCCGCGGTGACCGTGGCGCCGCTGGGCATGGGGGCCGCGTTGCTCAACTTTTTACCGGGTAGCACGAGCTTTGAGGAATACTTTCAAGTCGCCGGACAGCCCGAACTGGAAAAAGCTATACGGTTTCTGGTGGGACTGGCCCCAGCACTTTTGCATCGCCATTACCTGGCAGATAAGAGCCGGGTCAATCTCAAGGAACGCCGCGGCCCCTCAACCGTGATGGCTTGCCAGCTTTGCGCAGGAGTCGCAGCCACAGAAGCGCTCAAAATTTTATTACAGCGCGGCAAGGTATGGCCTGCGCCGCACGGCATCCAGTTTGATGGATATCGCAACAAGCTGGCGCATACCTGGCGCCCCGGCGGAAATCGAAATCCGTTGAATAGAATTGCCCTGGCAATGGCTCGCCAACAATTGGGCCTTTAAATGACATCCTTGCCGTCACATCTTGAACGCATTTTGAACCTCGCCCGCTGGGCACCCAGCGGAGACAATACTCAGCCGTGGCGCTTCGAAGTGCTTGGGGCAGAGCACATTTTGATACACGGCTTCGATACCCGTGAACACGTAGTCTATGATCTGGACGGCCATGCCAGTCAATTGGCCGTAGGCGCGTTGCTGGAAAACCTCGTCATTGCCGCCAGTGCAGAGCATCGCGCAACCGTAATTGAGCGGCGCGCTGGCACGCCGGACAGCCATTTGCTATTCGATGTGTATTTTCAACCGGATGCTGCGCCACCCAGCCAGCTTCTGCCATACATCGAATCCCGTGTTGTCCAGCGCCGTCCTATGTCCACGCAGCCATTGGCTGTCACCGATAAAGCGATACTTGCTCATGCGTTACCTGATGGTTACACGGTAACCTGGCATGAAGGCCTTGCCCAGCGCTGGCTGTGGGCCAAATTGACGTTTGATAATGCCAAGATTCGGCTTACGATCCCAGAGGCTTACCAAGTACATCATTCCGTTATCGAGTGGGGTGCGCAATTCAGTCAGGATAAAATCCCCGAACAGGCCGTGGGCGTTGGCCCATCGACCGCGCGTTTCATGCGCTGGGTAATGGCCAGCTGGGAACGGGTCGTTTTTTTTAATACCTATTTTGCGGGCCATTTACCCCCTCGACTACAACTAGATTTGTGGCCGGGGTTACGATGCGGCGGACACTTTGTGTTAGCCGCCCCCGCTCCTCTGCACTCGATAGATGACTATATTGCTGCCGGGCGCGTTATGCAGCGCTTCTGGCTCGGTGCCACTCATCTTGGTTGGCTGATCCAACCAGAAATGACGCCCGTCATTTTTGCCCGTTATTACCGAAGGGGCTTGATATATACGGCTCAACCAGAGGCCATGAGCCAGACGGCGCGCTTGAACCAACGTTTACAAAACATCGTAGGCGCCTCACAAATTGAAAAGATATTTTTCATCGGCCGGATCGGTTTGGGACCGCCACCGCTGGCAAGGTCGACACGCAAACCTCTAGAAAAATTAATGATGGAAGAATTGCTCAAGAGCCCCTATTAATCCGTTGCCAAAAGTGTCGGCAATTTTTACAGTCTCCTTTTTATTAACGCATCTTAGAGCCGCATAGTATTTTTTTGTTAGATCAAGTGATTGTAATATAACCAATTTATTACACAATCGAAGACATGGCACGATAGATGCTTACTAAACAGCCAAGCGGCACGATCACTTAACAACACAGCGGTAATCGTGCCTTACTCAATTTTTTCTAGGAGAATTATTAAATGAAAACGATCAAGCACACCCTGGCGACCCTGACTATGGCATGCAGCTTTGCTATTGCCGGCTCAGCCCACGCTACATTGACAGACTGGTATCTGGATACTGACGGTGCTGGCGGCAATGCTCCAGTTCTTGTTAACGATTACCTTGATTTGATCGGCAACGCATATGTACACAATACATTTACCGGTCCGTCCACCTTTACTTTTCAGGAAGCCGGAAGGTTTAACGCGGTCAGCGCCGACGGAAGCACAGTGCTTAGCCCATCCTTGAGTGCCAAATTTACAGGTACTGGCAACGGAAACACTGGCACCGGCCAACTTAATTTTAGCACTGGCTTGCTTTCGGTATTTTCCGGCGTCACTCAAATTGGTACGTTCAATCTTGAAGCCGGCAGCGCTGTTCTGAATGCAAACTCCACCCTTCCTAATGGCACAGTGTCGCTGATATTCAAGGCGAGCACACTGGCATCCGGTTATTTCTTTGATTCCGGCATGAATGACCTGGCTTCTACCGTATCCAGCCCGGGCGGACTTGTATTCGGGTTTGCAACTACCAACGCCATCAGTCTTAACGGCAAAGTAACTGGTAATTTGTTGACTGACTACAACACTGCATTTGGCGGATCAGCTTCCTCTGTCACTCCTAACGGAACAACCGATCTGTCACTCAGCAACAATGGTCAGTTCCGTCTGGCGGTCCCTGAACCAGCAACATTGGCTCTGTTCGGCCTAGGCCTTCTGGGCATGGGTGCGATGTTGCGTCGTCGCAAAATGTAATTCTGCACCAATAAGGGAAGCGCGGCTGGATAAAGCGCTTCCTTGCGGAAATAGCCCCATATTTATATGGGGCTTTTTTTATACCGTATTTAATTGACGATTATTTATGCCTGGGCGAAATGAAAGCTTTATGGAAAAGGTGGCGAGCCAATAACAGTGGTGGCATCCGTAGCCAATTTGCGCGGATATACAACAGCCACCGCGCTATACCTGTTAGCCAGTCTGAACAACTGGGATGATCCGGCATCAGTGCGCGGTGGAACAACGGGTCCATTATAAATAGGGTAAAACGGCTGGGGCGCCCTATCCGAGCAGCATTTATGGCTTCTGCAGGAACGGGGGTGCCCAGAACATATACAGCATAGCGTAATGCATAAAAAAGTGTACGAGTTAGTTCGATTTCCTTGGCTCGCTCGACCAGGTTGGGCCAGAAATTGGGTAGCGAGCAGAATTGACGCAGCAAACTATCAATATCAACCAAATCACGTAGGCCATGATCCAATTCACTGTCATGCAATAAGTGAGCAGCACTATGCAAAACCATATCGGTTGGGTTCAGAACTTTTAAACCAGGGTATTCCGGTAGCTCCGATGCGGCAGCACAAAGTTTCTCCGAATCTGGGCGAACGTGAGCCGTTTGCGGCATGATTGCATGATGTACATCAATCACTGTCATCCTTTTGTGATGCTGCATGGGCGGTAATTCGTGCATCCAAGTACGGTAATAGTGCTGATCATATGCGTCCAGATCCATTACAGCCCAGCCATTAAGCATCAGAGCGGCCTCGACCTCGTTCAACCGATTTTTGGGCACAAGAATGTCTATATCCGAAAAGATTCGGCCGCGCGCATGTGGCAATTTTGCCAGCGCGTATGCAGCACCTTTAAGTAAAATGATAGGTATATCTACGTCGGCCAAAGCCTTCCGTATTTGCATTACCTCCCAGCGGACGGCCTGCGCATGTTTGTCCAGAACCACATAAGCCCAGTTAAGGTGCTCAAGCGGTTGGCTGGGTACCTGCTGAAGCAATGATCGCTCTTCAAGTACTGTATAAAGCCGTGCCAGTAAATTGGCATGCCGTACCTGACGCAGGAGTAAATCCCATTCCGCCAGACCCAACGAAACCAGGCTGTCGGGCTCACGAAAGGCGCGCAATACCAAGGTGGACGGGCTCACGTCGAAAGTGGCGGCGCTAACGCGTCGAAAATTTCGACCGCTTCATCAAGAATGCTGTAAGTAAAGTCATAACTCATGGCTTGATCAATCATATTGGCTACGGTCTCAAAGCCCTTCAATCCCAGCAAGCTATAATTAAAACAATTGTCGGCCAGCCGCATAAAAGCCCGGGCTTTCGGCTGTCTTTCCAAGTGCGCGTTCGCCCCAGCCTGATATTTAGGAAAAATAATCCAGCCGGGTTGTGCAATTTCGCTTGCTTGAGCGACGCTACCGGATGGAGGCTTCATGTGGGCAACCGTACCTTTTACAGTATCGCTGACTTTACGAGAAAATACTGCTCCAGGCGCATACTGTCGGATGATATCAATGGATTGATTTTTTAAACTGACCGGCCTCGGTAGCGGGACAATTTTCCCATCAATTACGCGCACCAACGTCAGCTCATCGGAAAGCAAGCGCCAACCCCGATTAATTAACGCAGCACACAGCGTACTTTTACCAGAACCTGGTGGGGCAGGCATAATCGCAGCATAGCCATTTTTTTCGATGACTGCCGCATGAATAATCAAGTAAGAGTTGGCGTGGCTTGACACACACCAGTTAAGCCCCCATTCAAACATGGGAAACGCCTGATCCAGAGGCAATGGGGTAAAAGGAGAGTTTCCATCTGACTGAAAAAACACCTGTGGCTTAAACCATCGTCTTATATTCAGAGGGGTCGTTAGACGGACGTGAAAATCCACGAAACCATGTGAATCTGCCAGAGGGTAGTCTTGGTATAGCAACTCTATCCCGTCGGCGACACTGGGAATCGATGTGTGCAAATGGGTAACGAAACTGCCTGTTTGAAGAAATATTCCGGTTTTTTTAAGCTGGCGCCTTAGCTCTCCGGAAGTTAAATCGGAAACATTCAAAGTCTAATGGGTTCTATCAATGCAAGTGTATGTAAATCTGACAGGAGGTGAGTAATCTGTTCCGCCAATTCCTCATCCAGCTCACTCTCCAATTGCAGCCGTGGGGCAAGGGACTCAGCCAGAGCAATGGCGTCAGAAGGCGCCTGTTGTAACATCAGAAGTATCTGCGCGGCTGCCGAACCAAGCAGATGGGTATCACCGGACAGACTGTTATACACAACGAATTCATCGTCCCAAGCGCGGGCATGGAGATTGAGTTCGGGGAGAGCCCGCCATCGCATATTCATCAATAATCCGTGCAGTAATTTAAAGACCGGGATTACGAATAATAGGTACAGCCTTCAGTGGATTTCAAATAGTCTACACATTGACCAACACTCCACTTCACCCCTGCGGTGGGCTGAAAATATCCTTTAGATGTGCATTCATTGAAGATCGCCTTAACCGTAGTTTCCGTACAAAATGGCGTCAAACCGGCTCTACAGTTCAGCAGGGCTTTCACACAATGCTGACCTAATTCGTCTATCGTACCCGCGGGACAAGGGATGGCATTGTATGTAGTTACGTCAGGGGCGGTGGTAGAGGTATACCACTTATTAACCGGATTACCCGAGCTGTCCTTGGTAACTGTGCATGGGCTATTGGTACCGCTCGGATTATGGCCTACATGTCGGCGGCAGAGTATGTCCAGCAGGGTATAAGGAATATATTTAGCCCGGCTATCGCGGCTGTAAGTCGAAGTCGAACCCGACCCCGACCAGGACTTGTATCCCCACGAGCTATAGCTGCTCTCCCATGAGTAAACAATATTAGCGCCCCAATGGGAACTGGTACCGCAAGAGAAGTGAGATGAAAAAGGTTTTGAGCGGTCACAGTTGACCCATGACTTACAGTTATCTATCCAATATTGACAGGAATGGCCACCTCCACCATGGGGCGTTCCATGCTGGCTGGCATTGGCAGAGCAAAAAGCCGAGGGAGTCTTACACGACTGGCCGCCTCCCCCGCCAGCCAATGCAGACCGGCTGGCAAGCGTAAGTATCAGCCCCGACACGGCTAAACCAGCCTTCGTAAAATCCCGGCGTGACTCATCCACGCTGTGTGGATCGCGAAACTCCTGCGGCAACTGTTGTGTTAACAGCTCTATTTGTTGATGGGGTCCTTCAACACTCATGTCATACTCCCTGAACCAGCCCTGCAAACTACACTTCACCATGAACTTGAGAGTCAAGAATAAAACCCTCGAATCAGCAGCATACTCTCACTTCATTACAATGTTGTTATTAACCGTGTACCGATAGTCACCGTGATGCCTAAATTATATTGAAGTCAACAATTTAAACAATTGGACTTCAGTACAGCTATCACACACCATGATACAGCGCATTATTGAAGTAAAATCGCCAATGATGATGGGTGCGCAGGATTTACCAGAATTTGCAGACTTGACCAAAGTGCCCGGTCAATGTTAAAACCTTGTTTACTAAATAAATTTGGTCGCAGCCCAATTGGCGCAATTTAAGCGCACACGATTATCGCATAAAAGGAGATAGACAGGTGAACACTTTACATACCCAATCAGTGAGTTGGTTGAAAACTTGCGGTTTAACGATTCTGATCTTTCTTTTCGGCGCTTACACTGCTAATGCGCAGACCCTTCCCCCCGCTAAACCCGCGTCGACCTTTGCTTTTGATTACTTAATTGGCCCCGGCGATAACCTTAATGTGGTGGTATGGCGAAATCCTGAAGTTTCGCTGACAGTCCCTGTGCGCCCCGACGGAAAGATTACCACGCCCTTGGTAGAAGACCTGCAGGCGAGCGGAAAAACTTCATCACAATTGGCCCGAGACATTGAAAAAGCTTTAGCTAAATTTATACAACAGCCCATAGTAACGGTCATCGTGACCAGCTTTATGGGCACGAACAGTGAGCAAATTCGGGTCATAGGCCAAGCCGCGAAACCTCAGGCACTCCCTTATCGGCAGGATATGTCGTTATTGGATGTGATGATTGCAGTCGGTGGCATGACAGAATTTGCCGCGGGAAACAAAGCCAGTATCATCCGTAATGTGAACGGTCAGCAGCAAAAGCTTCCCATCCGCTTGAACGACCTGATAAAAGATGGCGACATTTCGGTCAACATGCTGGTACGGCCCGGAGATATTCTGCTGATACCTGAAAGTTTTTTCTAAATAATATTTGTAACTGGTCGTTTAACTATATTCACGCAACTAGAATCCACCGCTCAACTCATGCCTGAGGCAGTTAACGGTACTTTTATTATGGAGCTTTCAACAAGATGGAGGAACTGATCAGCCAACTATATTCCTTTTTAAAAGGGATTTGGAAATACCGTTGGTACGCCATCGTTACCGCGTGGGTAATAGTGCTGATCGGAGGAGCCAGAATTTACACTTTGCCCGACAACTATCAAGCTTCGGCTAGAGTGTTTGTTGACACTCAAGGCATCCTGAAACCGCTGCTTTCAGGTATGACCACCATTCCCAATATGGAACAGCAGGTTTCAATCATGAGCCGTACGCTGCTTAGCCGGCCGAATATCGAAAAAGTATTACGCATGGTTGATCTGGATATCAAAACCAGAACAGCGAAGGAGCATGAAGATCTTGTTGACGGATTAATATCTGAAATCAAGCTCTTGGCAACCGGACGTGACGACCTGTATACGATATCCTACAACAATGAAAACCCAAAATTAGCAAAAGATGTAGTCCAATCTTTGCTGACTATTTTTGTTGAAGGAAGCTTCGGAGATAAAAAACAGGATTCGGAAAAAGCCGTGCAATTTATCGATGAGCAAATCAAAAGCTATGAAGACAAACTCATCGCCGCAGAAAATGCTCTGAAAGAATTCAAGATTAAAAATGGCGGTGTCTTATCTCAACAGGGAGTAGAGTTTGGCACACGGTTGGCCGACACATCCAACCAGCTGAATCAGGCCAAACTGGAATTGCTGGAGGCCGAGCAATCGCGCAACTCTATCAAGCAACAGATTGCCGGCGAAGAACCCACCCTCAGTAGCGCAGATCTGAGCCCGCCTGCACCCGCCAATCCCGAACTGGATGGGCGCATACAGGCTTTGACCAAAAATCTCGATAGCTTGCGATTGCAGTTCACTGAACAACATCCCGATATTGTTTCTACAAAACGACTGATCGCGCAACTTGAAGCAAAGAAGCTTGAAGAGGCTAAAGTGGTCAAATACAACGTAGACCCTGGCGTAAACTACAGTCCGATGTTACAGCAACTCAAAGTGGCCTTGTCCGATGCCGAAGCAAAGGTCGCGGCGATGAAGGTGCGCGTAGCTGAATACGCGGCACGTTATAGTCAGCTGAGGAGTCTGAGCAATCTGGCACCCGAGGTGGAGGCTCAGTTCTCACAAATCAACCGCGACTATCAGCTCAACAAATCGAATTACGAACAATTGGTCAGCCGGCGCGACGCTGCCAAGCTGTCCGGCGATTTAAGTTCCAATACGGAAATAATAACCTTCAGGGTAATAGATCCGCCTACCGTTCCACTCACACCGGCGGGCCCAAACCGTCCCAGACTGTTCTCCATGGTATTTCTGGGCAGTTTGTTGGCCGGTATCGGCGTGGCATTAATGATGAGCCAGATTCGCCCGACCTTTTTGAGTCAGCACGCCTTGCGCGAAGCCACCGGACTGCCCATATTGGGCACGGTCACGATGAATTGGACCTCAGAGGAAAAGAACAAGCAAAGGCGGGGACTGTTTATCTTCGGAGTTGCGCTCATCATATTGTTGTCTTTTTATGGTGGTGTAATGGCCAGGATGCTGATGTTGAATAATTAACTGATCCCGACCTTTCAAATAGTCGAGTATCGCATAGCAAAAATCGATCCCGGAATCATGGCCATTAAATCGAACCTCGTTGGAGAATAGCGTGAACATTATAGAGAAAGCCGTTCGCAGACTTGATCAAAGCAGAGGCACTGCAATGCCATCGCTGGAAGTCGCTGCGCGCACGCCCGGTGATTATCACGCTACAGATAATTACGGGAATGATGATCGTCATCCGGATAAGCGAACGCCACGCCTGGAAATAAATCTCACCAAACTGCACAATGCAGGCATGGTCACGCCGGATCAAGGCCGAACTTTAATTGGGCAGGAATTCAGGGGAATAAAGCGCCCGTTGATCAAGAATGCATTCAGTAAGTCAGCAGACCGACACCGCGGCAATTTGATTATGGTCACCAGCGCCTTACCTGGAGAAGGGAAAACCTTTTGCTCGGTTAACCTCGCGATGAGCATTGCGATGGAAAGAGACCATACCGTTTTGCTGATCGATGCGGACATGGCTCGTCCCGCAGTGCCTCGTACGTTGGGTTTGAAGTTGAACTCAGAGGTCGGCCTGATGGATATACTGCTGGATGAAAAACTGGATCTGGCAGACGCGCTGCTCAAAACCAACGTAGACAGCCTCAGCATCCTGCCTGCAGGCAACAGCCACAGACACGCCACCGAACTGCTGGCCAGCCTGGCCATGAGCAATCTATTGGATGAAATTGCAACCCGCTATCCCGACCGTATCGTAATTTTTGATTCCCCCCCGTTGCTGCTGACCAATGAGGCGCGTGTCCTCGCTAGCCAGATGGGGCAGATCGTTTTAGTCGTCGCTGCAGAAGCAACGACGCAAAATGCGGTCAAGGACGCACTGCGCCAGATCGGAACAAATGCTAATGTCAATTTGGTTTACAACAAGGCGCGGGCATTTGCAGATGGTGACAATTATGGCTACGGCTACTACGACTAGGAACTTATGGAATGGCGATTTTTTAAATTTAACCTGCCAGGCCACTGGGCAATTGTGGCCGCAGCGCTGTTACCAGCGTTACCCAGCTATGCAACTGACTGGAGAATAACGCCTCGTCTCGATCTTGAGGAAAGTTACACGGACAACATATACCTGGCACCGCCGCAGAGCCAGAAAAATGACTTCATCAGTCAGATATCCCCCGGAATTTCATTAAACGAAACTGGCCCGCGTTTTAAAGTTACAGCGGACTATCAAATGCAAAATATTATCTCAGCGAGAGAGAACGCGCGAAATTTCATTGATACCATAAGGAACAATGAGTCCTATTCGATTAGCGACATCAAAGTCTCGACCTTCAATCACCTTTACGCAAACGCCAGTGCAGAGCTGGTAAAAAATCATTTCTTTATAGAAAGCTACGCTACAGTCCGTCAGCAGACCGTTTCTGCCTATGGCCCTCAAGCCGTCGATAATCTATATATACAGGGTAATAACACCGAGGTTAGAACATTCAGTCTCAGCCCTTATCTGCGCAATCGTTACAGCAACTTCGCCACCTCCGAATTACGCTATAACTACAGTACTGTTAGCGCAGATACAGCGGGGTTCGGAAGCAGCCAAGCCAATGCAGTGGTATTCAACCTCGCCAGTGGCTCCGCTTTCAGCCAGGCAGGATGGGCGCTCCATTACAATCAGCAGAAAAGCGGTTACGGCAGCGGACAAGATTTGACAGCCACAAATTTTTCCGGCGATGTGCGTTATATGCTTACCCACAGACTTGCCCTTACCGCAACCGCAGGTAACGAAAGATATAACTATGCCTCCGTTAGTGGGCAGCCGCAGGGGAATTACTGGGCAGCTGGGTTTTCCTGGGCTCCATCCACCCGGACAAGCCTGGTCGCCAATGTAGGCAGAAAATTTTTTGGCCGGACGGGTGCGCTTTCAGCTAATGTACGCAGCCGTAGAACCGTCTGGAGTGTAAGTTATAGCGAAAGCATCACAACTACGCAGGAACAATTTCAGCTTGCCGCTCCCAGGACAATCAGCCCCGCCGGGCTGAATAAATTATGGGAAGATCTATACCCCGATGCCATTGGTCGTCAGAACGCGGTTGACTTTGCTCTGGGCCCTACCGCGTCCGATTCCACTGAAGTTCCCATCAAGCCCGCCACGGTATTTACCAATCAGGTCTATCTGCTCAAAACATGGACCGCATCGGCAGTCGCCACTGGCGTAAAGAATTCGCTCGTTTTTAATCTGTACAATACGTTAGCCAAGGCACAAACGTCGTCAACAACCGTCCTGCTGCAAATTCCATTCAACGCGACGTTGTTTGATGAGACCAGGCAAACAGGGGTGAATGGGCGGTGGGGCCTGCGAGTTTCTCCACGCAGCAGTGTCAATTTGAGCGGCAGCTATAGCGTAACCAGCGCGCTTACTACCCAGCGTAGAGACACCACCCAGCTTTATCGGCTCGAGTTGATGAGGCAGTTACAGATGAAGCTCACCGGCTCACTCAGTTTGACTCATATGCTATGGCACTCTACCGCCAATAACGCTTACGTCAGGGAAAATGTCCTTACTGCTTCGTTGAACATGAAATTTTAGTCGGCAAATACCATGTATGAATCCTATTACGGCTTGTCCGCCAAGCCTTTTCAGTTAAAACCTGATCCCAGTTTTTTCTTTGGCAGCAAGGGGCACAAACGCGCGATGGCCTATCTTGAATACGGGCTGGCACAGGGTGACGGTTTCATCGTCATTACTGGCGAAGTTGGTGCAGGCAAAACGACTCTGGTGCGCAACCTTTTCCGCGAACTGGAAGCCAAAAAAATCGTCGCGGCGCATATCGTCAACACCCATCTGAGTGCCGATGAAACATTGCGTATGGTAGTCAGCGCTTTTGGCCTGCCGTATGAGGGTAGCACTCAGGCCGCCCTGCTGACGCGGCTGGAGCAATTTCTGCAGCAATGCCACCAGCAGGGCGAGCGCGCTTTGCTGGTGGTAGACGAGGCGCAGAATCTGACGCCCCACACGGTGGAAGAGTTAAGAATGCTGTCCAACTTTCAAAGCGCTGACAAATCCCTGCTGCAGACCTTTTTACTCGGTCAGCCGGAATTCAGAAAAACCCTGAATAGCGATGAGATGCAACAGCTGCGCCAGCGGGTCATTGCCTCCTATCACCTGGGGCCAATGGATGCCGCTGAAACTCAAGCTTACATTAAGCATCGGCTGCAGACCGTCGGATGGCGCGGCGATCCCGCATTGGCTCCCGAGGCTTTTGCGGCGATTTTTGAATACACCGGCGGCATTCCGAGAAAGATCAATACCTTCTGTGACCGGCTTTTCCTGACGGGATATCTGGAAGAACTCCATCTGTTCGGCGTTGCTGAAGTGAATCAAGTGATCCAGGATGTGCAGCAGGAATTTGAGCTGCCGGAATTGGAGGGCAAAACCCAAGATGCGCCGCCTACCGAAAGTGCTGTGCCCAAGTTGTCTTCTGCCCGTCTGGAAAGCCTTGATGAACGCCTGTCCAAGCTGGAGAGTCTGGTTATCTCCGTACTGGTGTTACTGAAGCGCATCCTGGCCTTAGCCAGCGTTAAAAATCTTACAAAATAATGTGCAATTTATCCGCCGGAATGTACATCGCCGGGCCATATGGCTCGCCAGGAATATACAGATGACCGCAGCACCGATACGCAATGCGATGACCATCGATGTGGAAGACTATTTCCAGGTCTCGGCCTTTGCCGGACATATTTCGCGCGATCAATGGGATACTATGCCATGCCGGATAGAGCGCAACATTGATATTGCGTTGGCCCTGTTGGATGAAGCCGGCTCCCAGGCTACTTTTTTTACCTTGGGCTGGATCGCCGAGCGGTATCCGGCGATGGTACGGCGCATCATCGATAACGGCCATGAGTTGGCCAGCCATGGGTACGGCCATCTCCGCGCCAGCGACCAAAGCCGTGCTGAATTTGGCGACGATATCCGGCGCGCCAGGAAACTGCTGGAAGACTTATCCGGCAGCCCGGTCATCGGTTATCGTGCCCCAAGTTTTTCGATTGGTACAAACAACTTATGGGCATTGGATGAACTGCTGGAAGCCGGCTATCAATACAGCTCCAGTATTTATCCCATCCGCCACGACCACTACGGTATGCCTGAAGCCCCGCGTTTCGCCCATTATCCGCGCGGTGCCGATGGCCTGCTTGAGCTGCCACCGACCACCGTCGCACTCATGGGCCGCAACCTGCCCGCCGCAGGGGGCGGTTATTTCAGGCTGTTACCGTACCACGCGTCGCGCTGGCTGATGCGCCGAGTCAACCGCGAGGATGGCGAATCCTGCATTTTTTATTTCCACCCCTGGGAACTGGATCCCGATCAGCCTCGTCAGCAGGACATTTCGGCCAAGACACGGTTTCGCCACTATGTTAATTTGGGGCGTATGGAAACGCGTATCCAGGCGCTGTTGCGCGATTTCAAGTGGGACCGAATGGACCGAATATTCTTGGGGAACACGCAGTGACGGTACAACTCGCACCACAATCCGCCCCGCCGCCGGTCGTAATCAAACTACTCAGTGAGATTGATTTTCAAAAATGGGATGACTTTGTTTTCGCCTGTCCGGAAGCTACCTTCTTTCATCGCGCCGGCTGGAAAAAAGTAATTGAGCAGGCCTTTGGCCATCGCACCCATTATCTGCAAGCGGAGCGCAATGGCGTCATCGTCGCAGTGTTGCCGCTCACCGAAATCAAAAGCATGCTGTTTGGACACTCGCTGGTTTCCAACGCTTTTTGCGTTTATGGCGGAATTGCCGCGACGGACGAAGAAGCACGTTTGGTGCTGGATCAGCATGCCCAGGCACTGGCGCAAAAACTGGGCGTCGGCCATATGGAATACCGCCAGCTGCGGCCTTTTCACTCCGACTGGGCCGGACAGAATCTGTACTTTACCTTTCGCAAGCCGATAGACCCGGACGTCGAGAAAAACATGCTGGACATTCCGCGCAAACAGCGCGCAATGGTACGCAAGGGGATAAAACACGGGCTGGTCAGCGAACTGGACAGCGGCGTAGACCGGTTCTTCGCACTGTTCGCCGACAATGTAAAACGGCACGGCACGCCGGCGCTGCCAAAGCGTTATTTTTCGCTGCTGCGCGAAGTATTCGGCCGGGACTGCGAAATATTATCGGTGCTGCACGAAGGCCAGCTGATCAGCAGCGTATTGACCTTTTACTTCCGCGACGAAGTTCTGCCTTATTACGCCGGCGATCGCGAAGACGCCCGGCATCTGGCCGCTAACGACTTCAAATACTGGGAACTGATGCGCATGGGATGCGAGCGCGGCTACCGCTTATTCGATTATGGGCGCAGCAAGCTCGGGACCGGTCAACATGATTTCAAGAAAAACTGGGGGTTTGAACCCCTGCCGCTGCATTATGAATATTATCTGGTCAAAGCCCAAGCCGTTCCGGAACATAATCCGCTGAACCCAAAATACCGGTTGTTTATCCAGATGTGGCGCAAACTGCCGATCTCGGTCGCCAATGCGCTGGGGCCGCATATCGTGAAAAATCTGGGTTGACCATGCAGGAGCTGCTGTATCTAGTCCATCGAATTCCTTATCCGCCGAACAAAGGCGACAAGATCCGTTCCTATCATCTGCTCAAGCATCTCAGTGCGCATTTCAAGGTTCATCTGGGTGCGTTTGTTGACGATCCGGAGGACTGGCAACATGCGCAAACATTAGCAGGCATGGTGTCCGGCGAAGTCAAATTGTTGCCGTTGAATTCACGCTGGGCCACGCTGCGCAGCGCCTGCGGCTTGCTGAGCGGAGAACCGCTCACACTGCCGTATTACCGCAGTGCTGCGTTGAAAAGCTGGGTAGCAGATATCCTGGAAAGGCGTCCGATCCGGCATGCGGTGGTGTTTTCGTCGGCGATGGCGCAATACCTGATGCCCTATCCCGCGGTGCACCGTATCATTGATTTTGTCGATATCGATTCCGACAAATGGCGCCAATATGCCGAACATAAAACCTGGCCGATGAACTGGATCTACCGCCGCGAAGCCACCACGCTGCTGGCGCTGGAACGACGCGTCGCGCAAGCCTACGCGGCCTCGACCCTGGTGTCCCGCGCCGAAGCCGAACTGTTTCAGCAACTCGCGCCGGAAAGCGCCAGCCGTATCACTTATTACAACAACGGCGTGGATCTGGATTATTTTTCCGCGGCACGATCCTATGACACTCCCTACGCGTCCGGAGAACACGTGCTGGTTTTCACCGGCGCAATGGATTACTGGGCCAACGTGGACGCAGTCACCTGGTTTGCGCAGGAAGTCTTTCCTGCATTGCGCACTCGATTTCCCAACGTGTGCTTTTATATCGTCGGCTCGCGGCCCACTGCGCAGGTAGTTGCACTGGCCGGCAACGGTATTGTAGTGACCGGCAGTGTGCCGGATGTGCGGCCCTATGTTGCCCATGCCGCAGTCGCCGTGGCGCCATTGCGTATCGCCCGCGGCATTCAGAATAAGGTACTTGAAGCCATGGCGATGGCCAAACCGGTAGTCGTTTCTCCGCAGGCGCTCGAGGGTATAGCCGCAGAGGCCGGCACGGAAGTGCTGCTGGCTGCGGACAGCGCGGCATTCATCGCGCTTATCGCCGCCCAGCTGGATCGGCCGGACGAAACGCTTGGGCCGGCGGCACGCCGGCGCGTGGAACAGGACTACAGCTGGGAGCGCGGCTTGCAACGCATAGACCGCCTGCTGGAGCAGGAGCCGCCGTTGACGAACACCGTCGTGCAGCCTGGGCTATCGTAATGAGCTATTCCCGGTTATCGATGGTTGGCGGCCCTGACAAAAACTGGCGCGCTTATGCGTACGCGACCGTTGCCGCATTGCTCGGCCTGATTTGGGTCTACCGCGAAACGGCCTGGTCGCTGGTGGTGCTGTGGCAGAGTTCTGAGACCTATGCGCACGGCTACATTATTTATCCCGTCAGCCTGTTCCTGATCTGGCGCGAGCGTGAGTACCTGCGTTCCCTCAAGCCGCAGCCCAATGCGCCGGCGATTGCCGCCCTGGTGGTGCTGGCTTGCGGCTGGACGGTCGCCCAGTCGGCCGGTGTCCAAGTCATTGCGCAATATATGTTTGTTGCGATGATACCTATACTGGTCACAGCAATACTGGGCTGGAGAGTAGCGCGCGCGATTGCGTTTCCACTGGCATTCACGCTATTGGCTGTGCCGTTTGGCGAAGTCTTTATCCGCCCATTAATCGATTTCACTGCAGATTTCACTGTGACGGCGCTGCAGTTCACCGGTATACCGGTATTTCGCGAGGGCAATCAGTTCAGCGTTCCTTCCGGCAACTGGTCGGTGGTCGAGGCATGCAGCGGGCTGCGATACCTGATCGCCTCCTTTACGCTCGGATGCCTTTATGCCTATCTGACTTACCGCTCGCGTCTGCGTCAGCTTATTTTTGTCGTGCTTGCCATCATTGTGCCGATCATCGCCAACGGCTTTCGCGCCTATATGATTGTGATGATCGCGCATTACAGCAATATGGAGCTGGCGGTCGGGGTCGATCATCTGATCTACGGCTGGCTATTTTTTGGGCTGGTGATGCTGATCCTGTTCTGGATAGGCACACACTGGCGCGAAGACAACGCGGCCGCAACCCACGGCAGCAAAGCCCAGCCCGGCACCGCACAGGCCTCCGCCTCACCGGCCAAGGCAATTAGCTATGCAGCTGCGGCGCTGGCATTGGCCGCGGCGGCGCCGATATACCTGCATTATCTGGAACGGCAAACTTTTAATCCCGCGCCCATCGCGTTGACCTTGCCCCAATCCATCGGAGCCTGGACAGCAGTAGCGCCGGCGGCCGGGGTGCAACCCGTTTTCCCCGGCGCGGCAGCTACCGCGTTGCAGGAGTATCGCAACGGTGATCGCGTTATCGGAATACATGTTGCGCTTTTCCGCAACCAGCACCAAGGCGCGGAAGCCATCACCAGCCAGAATGTTCTCGCCGATGAAAAAAATCACGGCTGGGATGTTACCAGCTCCGGCATGCACACTTTATCCGGTATGGCAGCGCCCGCCGCCATACGGCAAAGCATATTGCGCCGGGATAATCAGCATTTGCTGGCATGGCAGTGGTATTGGATCGGGGACCAGCAGACCGCTAATCAATATCTGGCCAAATGGCTGCAGGCCAGGCAACGGCTCAGCGGCAGCGGCGATGACTGCGTGGATATCGCGCTGTTTGCTCTCTACGACATACAGCCAGACGAGGTTACCGGGGTCATGCAGGATTTCATGCGGCAGGCCATGCCGCTGTTACGACAAAACCTGCAACAGATCAGCCGCACGTTATGACGCGACCGCCAGCCGACATCCCGCTTATCGTGCATGTTATCCATCGTCTCGGTGTCGGCGGTCTGGAAAACGGCATGGTCAATCTGATCAATCATATGCCGCCCGAGCGGTACCGCCATGCGATTGTATGCCTGCAGGGCTATACCGATTTCCGCAAACGCCTGCGACGCGATGATGTCGATATTTACGACATGGAGAAGCGTGCAGGCAACGACGTCGGTTTATATTTACGGATGTACCGGATTTTCCGCCGGCTGCGCCCGGCAATTGTGCATACGCGCAATTTATCCGCGCTGGAAAGCCAGGTGGTAGCGGCACTGGCCGGCGTGCCCGGCCGTGTACATGGCGAGCACGGGCGCGACATATATGACCTGTACGGCAAAAACTGGAAATACAATCTGCTGCGCAAAATGGTGCGCCCATTGGTCGGCCATTACATCGCCGTCAGCAAGGATCTGCAGGGCTGGCTGATCGACACCATAGGCGCCGCGCCTGCCCGCACCAGCCAGATCTATAACGGCGTTGACAACATCCGTTTTAACATCGCTGACACTGCACTACCGCTTTCCGCTCCGCCCGAATTTTTCGGCCCGGAAAATATAGTCTTCGGCAGTGTGGGACGCATGGCCCCAGTTAAGGATTACCCCACACTGGTACGGGCATTTTTAAAACTGCTGGAACTGGCGCCGACGTTGCGTGATCGGCTGCGCCTTTTGATCGTCGGCGAAGGAGAAAGCCGTGCCGAGTGCGAGGCACTGCTGCGGCAACATGGGGCCGAACAGCTGGCGTGGTTTCCCGGCGAGCGCGCCGACATCCCCGCGATGATGGCTGCGATGGATATCTTTGTGCTACCCTCGCTCGGCGAAGGCATTTCCAATACCATACTGGAAGCCATGGCCAGCGGTCTGCCGGTGATTGCAACCGAGGTCGGCGGCAATCTCGAACTGGTGCAAGCAGGCGCAACCGGGTTCCTCGCTGCTCCCGCTGCTCCAGACCAAATGGCAGATTTAATGCTGCGATATGCAACCAGCCCCGAACTCCGGCGCAGTCATGGGATAAATGCGCGCAATATCATCGACCGGCAATTCAGCATGGACGCGATGACGCAAGGCTATCTGTCGGTTTATGACCGCCTGTTAAACAATAAGGAAATTAATTAACCATGTGCGGCATCGTTGGTATTTTTGATACCCGGCAACAGCGCGTCATTGACCGGGAAATGTTGGCACGCATGAACCAGGTTCAGTTTCATCGCGGTCCCGACGAAGGCGGCATGCATACCGAGCCCGGCCTGGGCTTCGCCCATCGCCGCCTTTCCATCATCGATCTTTCCAGCGGCCAGCAGCCGCTGTTTAACGAAGACGGCAGCGTAGTGGTCACTTTCAACGGCGAAATCTATAATTATCCGGAACTGATGGCCGAGCTGACCACACTGGGCCATACCTTCCGTACGCATTGCGACACCGAAGTCATCGTCCACGCCTGGGAAGAATGGGGTACGGCCTGCGTCGAACGTTTCCGCGGTATGTTCGCATTCGGCCTGTGGGACCGCAATAAAAAAACCCTGTTTCTAGCACGCGACCGTATGGGCGTCAAACCGCTGTTCTATGCGCTGCTGGATGATGGCCAGCTGATTTTCGGTTCCGAGCTCAAGGTACTGACCGCGCATCCGGGGCTCAAGCGCGAGATAGATCCCTGCGCAGTAGAGGACTATTTTGCTTACGGCTATGTGCCGGAGCCGCGCACCATCTATAAACAGGCTTACAAGCTCGCCCCGGCGCATACCCTCACCGTAACTTTTGGCGCCACCATGCCACAGCCGGTGCCCTACTGGGACGTGACGTTCGAGAATGCCGGCCCGATCAATGAATATGATGCCCAGCACGAACTGATCGACCGTTTGCGCGAAGCTGTCAAAATACGGCTGATGTCGGAAGTGCCGCTCGGCGCTTTTCTTTCCGGCGGGGTCGATTCCAGCGCGGTCGTGGCGATGATGGCCGGCCTGATGGACGAGCCGGTTAATACCTGTTCGATCGGGTTTAATGACCCAGCCTTTAACGAATCCAAATTTGCCGCGCAGGTGGCCAGCCGTTACCAGACCCGCCACACGCTGGACACCGTGGACACCAATGATTACGGCCTGATCGACACGCTGGCTGCGTTATACGATGAACCTTATGCCGACAGCTCGGCGATTCCGACCTACCGCGTCTGCCAGCTGGCCAGAAAACACGTTACGGTGGCGCTGTCGGGCGATGGTGGCGACGAGACCTTTGCCGGGTACCGGCGCTATCGCTGGCATATGCACGAACAGCGAGTGCGCAATCTGTTGCCGGCCGGTGTGCGGCAGCCGGTGTTCGGGCTGCTCGGCAGAATTTATCCCAAAGCCGACTGGGCGCCTAAAATGTTCCGCGCCCGGAGCACCTTCCAGGCGCTGGCGCGCAACGGTATGGAAGCGTATTTCCATAGTGTCTCGTTCGTATCCGACGAACTGCGCGAACGGATGTTCAGTCCCCATTTCAAGCAGCAATTGCAAGGCTACCAAGCCATCGAGGTGTTGCGGCGGCATATGGCGAACGCACCTGAGCATCCGCTCTCGGCGATACAATACCTCGACTATAAAACCTATCTGGTCGGCGACATCAATACCAAGGTTGATCGTGCCAGCATGGCACATGCGCTGGAAGTGCGTGAGCCGTTAATGGATCACCAGTTGATTGAATGGGCGGCGGGTCTGCCGCCGGAATTGAAATTGCGCGGCTCCGAAGGTAAATTTGTACTGAAGAAGGCGTTGGAACCGTATCTGCCCAGCGAAGTGCTATATCGCCCCAAAATGGGCTTTGCGGTGCCGCTGATGGCCTGGCTACGCGGGCCATTGCGCCATCAGGCACGGGCAGCATTGTTGAGCACGCGCATGGCGGATTCCGGTTTATTCAATATGAATTTTCTGGCCGAAATGGTCGACCAGCACCAAAACGGGTTGCGCGATTACAGTACACCTATCTGGAGCTTATTAATGTTCGACGCGTTTTTGCGCCAAAATTCGGGCGCTCCTCATGCATAGTGAAACAGGCAATATGAATGTCTCCAATTGCGCCATTGGTGTTTTTGAGCCTCGCACTCGGCGATAGAGAATACAAATGTCGAGTAGATACCTCTTTGATAATTGCCGGCGATTTATACACGCGCTGCTCAGCAATCAGATTGCCAGGATCTCCCCCACGCTCTACGCACATATTACGAGACAGACCGGCCGTGGATTCTCCCCCGAATCGACCCAGCAAGCGGCAGATTATTTTCAATCCTGCTTTAGGGATTATTTCGAAATACTGGGCATTGCCGAAGATGAGGTGGAAAATTATTTGAGCGGCAAGCAACTGCTGGAATATGGCCCCGGCGATGTTCCCGGGGTAGCGTTGCTGATGGTAGCCTATGGGGCTGAACGCGTGACCTGCGTTGATCGCTTCGCGCTATTGACCATGACCCAGAAAAATGCGGACATATTGCTCGAACTGATGGGGCGACTCGATGAGGTACCTAGAAAACGCGCAGCACAATGTTTTCGCCAGCCCGGACAGCCCTTCAGTGGTTTCAATCCGGAGCGCATACAATATTTAATTCAAGCTAACGGATTATCAGAACTCCACGGCGAAGTAGACCTGATTTTCTCGCGCGCAGTGCTGGAGCATGTAAATGACCTGCACGCGACATTTGATGATATGGCACAAGCATTACGACCCGAGGGAACTGTGATACACCAGGTTGATTTGAAAAGCCACGGGTTGCATCGGCAGAACCCGCTCGATTTTTTAACATGGTCCACCGTGCTCTGGTCGTGGATGCATTCACATAAGGGCGTACCTAACCGATGGCGCGTTGACCGGTACCGCGACATCATGCAGCGCAGCGGATTCGAAACCCTGCTGATGCAGCCAACTGCACTCGTGGATAAATGCATCATTGATGAAGTAAGACCGCATCTGGCGAGCCCATTTAAGCTACTCAGCGATGCCGATCTATCCTGGATCGGATTTTGGGTGGTAGGCCGCAAACCCGCGCAGCGCAACTAACCCAACTGCAGGCATTTGAAATTGGCTGCCGCTGGCTATGTCGTATTTATGACATAATTCGCTGCATTTTTGAAAGAGCCCAACAATGAAAATTAGTGTGATAGGTCGCTATGCAGACTTGGCAACAGCCACCTGCGTGGCAGAAGTGGGCAAAGACGTGCCGATTGGTCGACCGTAAATTATGAAGATACTAGTCACCGGCGCAGCCGGCTTTATCGGTATGCACACCTGCCTGCGCCTGCTGGCGCGCGGCGACCAGGTGGTTGGTCTAGACAACCTGAACGACTATTATGACGTACAGCTAAAAGAGGATCGACTGAAGCAGCTACAGGTATTCGATAATTTCACGATGGCGCGGATAAACCTGGCCGACAGCGCTGCGGTTACCCAACTGTTTGCCCAGGAACAATTCCAGAGTGTAATTAATCTCGCTGCGCAACCCGGAGTTCGTTACTCTCTGAAAAATCCCCACGCCTACATCCAAAGCAATATTGTGGGTTTCACCAACGTGCTTGAGGGATGTCGACATAACAAGGTGGAGCACCTGGTATTCGCCAGCAGTTCGAGCGTATACGGCGCCAATACTGCAATGCCTTTTTCGGTGCACCATAACGTCGATCATCCGGTCAGCCTGTATGCAGCCACCAAAAAAGCCAACGAATTGATGGCCCATACCTATAGCCATCTTTATGGGTTGCCCACCACCGGGCTGCGCTTCTTCACCGTATATGGCCCGTGGGGGCGGCCGGATATGTCGCCCTCGCTATTCACCAGTGCCATCCTGGAAGGACGTAGCATAGATGTGTTCAACCACGGCAAGATGCAGCGGGATTTCACCTATATTGATGATATCGTGGAGGGCATCGTACGGGTGCTCGACCATCCGGCTTCCCCCGATATCTCATTCGATTGTAACGATCCCGATCCGGCAACCAGCTATGCCCCCTATCGCCTGTATAACATCGGCAATCACGAGCCGATAGAGTTGATGTCATTTATCGAAACCATCGAGGCGGCTGTCGGCAAACCGGCCAGGAAAAATATGCTGCCGATGCAGGACGGAGATGTATTGGCCACTTATGCCGATACGGAAAACCTGCAACGGGCGGTGGGGTTCGCTCCGCGCACATCGATCACCGAGGGTGTGACCAATTTTGTAGCCTGGTATAAAGAGTATTACGGGAAGCGCGCCAGTTGAAATACCCGGTATGATCGTGCAACAGCGTGCATGTTCACCCCGCATGCGAACTAGCCCACTCCGCAGCAGCATCCGGCACTGACAGCAAATGAAACCGATAAAAATTCTCACCTTTAGTTCGCTGTATCCCAACGCGGTACAACCGACCAACGGCATTTTTGTCGAGAACCGGCTGCGTCACCTCGTAGCCAGCGGCGAGGTGGAAGTAAAGGTCGTCGCACCGGTTCCGTGGTTCCCGTTCGCCGGCGCGGCATTCGGAAAATATGGCGATTACGCCAGGGTGCCGGCTTATGACGTCAGGCACGGCATAGAGGTATATCACCCAAGATATCTGGTCGTACCCAAAATCGGCATGAGTATAGCGCCCGTCCTGATGGCCTGTGCTGTACGAAAAACTGTGCACAGCATCTGCGAGCAAGGATTTGACTTTGACCTGATCGATGCCCATTATTTTTACCCGGATGGGGTCGCGGCATGCATACTGGCGGATAAACTGCGCAAACCTTTTGTGGTGACCGCCCGCGGCACGGATATCAATCTGATACCGATGTATGCCTTACCCAGAAAATGGATACTGTGGGCCGCGGCGAAAAGCCACGCAATGATCAGCGTGTGCCAGGCTTTACGGGACGAGATGGTGGACATGGGGATAGCCGCCGACAAGGTCACTGCGCTGCGAAATGGGGTGGACTTGAATTCCTTCCATCCCGGCGGACGGGACGAAATCCGCAGCCAGCTGAATATTGCAGGCAAAATGCTGTTGTCGGTAGGCTACCTGATCGAAAGAAAGGGCCATCACCTTGTTATTGAGGCGCTGACCAGCCTGCGTGACTATCGGCTATACATCGCGGGCGACGGAGAAATGTCCGCCCAGTTAAAAAAACTTGCGCTGGACAGAGGCGTAGCCGACAGAGTCATTTTTCTCGGTTCGCTGGACCGTGCTTCGCTCAGACGTTACATGGTTGCAGCGGATGCACTGGTGCTGGCCTCAAGCCGTGAAGGAATGGCCAATGTTCTGCTTGAATCGATCGCCTGTGGCACACCTGTTGTGGCCACGCCTTTATGGGGCACGCCGGAAGTTGTGGCGGCGCCGGAAGCCGGCGTGCTGACGCTCGACAGAAGTAGCGCAGCAATGGCCGAGGGGGTAACTCGTTTGTTTGCCAATTACCCTGACCGTGCGCGAACACGGCTTTATGCAGAAAAATTCAGCTGGGATGACACGACTCAGGGACAATTGGCAATATTTCGCCGAGCTCTGAATTGATCAGACCTCGAATTCAGAACTTTTCCCGGCACGGATACGGGACAATCGAAACTGCTGCTACGGCACTGGACAGTCATATGTCGAGTGTTGGTCCGCTGCGGGATTGCTGCAATTACACGTATTCCCCGGCAGTGCGCGGTGACCCGGCCGCAAAAACCGCAATATAAAACCGGAATTCAAACCAGGCAGATATTCACCGCATGAAAATCCTTTACCATCATCGCATCCGCTCCAAGGATGGGCAATATGTTCATGTCGAAGAGATGATCCACGCGCTCGAGGCGCTGGGCCACGAAGTCATAATCGTCGCGCCTGCGGCAATGGAAAATGAAGATTTCGGTGCGGACGCAGGACTGGTGGCCTGGATGAAACGGCATTTGCCGCAGGCGATTTATGAGTTGCTGGAACTCGCCTACGCAGTACTGGCCTATTTCCGGCTGCGGCGTGCGGTCCATACGCACCGGCCGGACTGCTTGTACGAACGCTACAATCTTTTCCTGCCGGCCGGCGTATGGCTGAAGCGCCGCTATGGTTTGCCTATGTTGCTGGAGGTCAATTCTCCTCTATATCAGGAACGGGCGCACTACGATGGTATAGCCCTCAAGCGCCTGGCACGGTGGAGCGAAAAGTACGCCTGGCGCAACGCCGACTATGTGCTGCCGGTAACCCGTGTGCTCGGCGATATGATCGTGGCTGAGGGCGTGCCTGAAGCTCAAATGCGCGTAATTCCCAACGGCATCAATCGAAAGCGCTTTGGCAATGCGCCGGAAACCCAGGTGGCGAAGCGTTTACTCGGCCTGCAACATAAGATGGTGCTGGGTTTTACCGGTTTCATCCGCGACTGGCATGGGCTCGACAGTGTGGTTGATTTGATCGCTCGCGACGATCCTGATGCTGCCCGGCATCTGCTGATCGTGGGCGACGGGCCGGCCCGTGCCGCACTGGAAGCCCAGGCACTGCGTCTGGGTATTGCCGACCGGCTTACCTTTACCGGCATCATTGAGCGCGATCAAGTGGCGCAGTATGTCGCCGCGTTCGATATTGCGCTGCAACCCGCGGTCGTAGCGTATGCCTCGCCATTAAAATTATTCGAATACCTGATGCTGGGCCGCGCTATTGTCGCTCCGGCACAGCCGAATATCATGGAAATCCTGAGCGATGGTGACAACGCCGTGCTGTTCGATCCGCGCCAGCCCGACGGGCTGGCGCAAGCAATAGAACGGGTCAGCCGCGACACCGGACTGCGTCAGCATATCGCGGCAGGCGCATACGCCAGCATAGACGAGCAGGGACTGACATGGCATTGTAATGCCGAGCGCGTTACCCTGCTGTTTAACGAACTACTGGCACAGAAAGCGAATAACCCATGAATACATATTGCCGGGGCAACAGATAACCTTATGCGCGACATCATTCTCGCAGCCATTATCCTCATCGGTACGGTATGGGCATTTAAGCGCCCGTATATCGGTATATTGACGTGGACCTGGTTAAGCCTGATGAATCCGCATCGCCAAAGCTGGCATCTCGATGCCTATCCTGTGGCAGCTATTGTAGGGGGCGCCACGCTGATCGGCCTATTTATCACCCGTGACCGCAGGCAGTTTTTTGTGGCCGCGCCCGCAGTCATGCTGTTGCTGTTCTCCTTGTGGATATGCGTTACCTACGGGCTTTCAGCCGGTTCAGCGGACGCCTATACAATGCTGGTACGCGTACTGAAAATTAATTTCATGATTTTCGTTGCGATGATGCTGCTGTACACGCGTCAACATATTATCCTGCTGGTTTGGGTGCTGGTCGGTTCGCTCGGGTTTTATGGCGTCAAGGGCGGTGCATTTACGCTGGCCACCGGCGGCAGCTACCGCGTATGGGGGCCTCCCGACAGTTTTATCGGCGGAAACAACGAAATCGCGCTGGCACTGATCATCATTATTCCGTTGATGTATTTTCTGCGCAGTCTGTACACCAAACCCTGGATACGCCATGCCTTTCTGCTGGCAATGGCGTTAACCGCTATCGCTGCCGTAGGCAGCCAGTCGCGCGGCGCGCTGCTGGCCATTGTCGCCATGGCGCTATTACTGTGGACGCGGGTGAATCAAAAGGCTGTGTTCGGCGCACTGATTATAATGGTAGCCCTTGCGATAGTTAGTTTCATGCCCGACTCGTGGCACAGCCGCATGGGGACGATATCCGAATACAAGCAGGATGATTCCGCTCAAGGACGTATCAACGCCTGGCACATGACCTGGAATCTGGCCTCCGACCGTTTCTTCGGCGGCAGCTTCGATATATATAACAGCGCTAACTTCGAGCAGTATGCCCCTGATCCGGTCGATATACATGCGGCTCACAGCATATATTTCCAGGTTCTGGGCGAACACGGCTTTGTGGGATTGGCGTTATTCCTGCTGATGTGGTTTTTAACCTGGCGCTGGGCCGGCTGGCTGCGCGTCAATGCAAAATCCAGCCCGGAAACCGAATGGGCCTCAGTACTCGGCTCCATGATACAGGTGAGCCTGATCGGTTATGCGGTGGGCGGCTCATTCCTCAGCCTGGCCTATTTCGATTTGCCGTATAACCTGCTGGTGCTGGCGGTCATAACGCGTCGTTGGGTAGAGCATTATCAGGCCGGGAAAAATCTGGACGAACCATTGACAGCAGTTGAGGCCAGAACCAGAAGAAGACGCAAAACCGCACCGAACGATAGCCCGCAAAACGCCGCAATGAAAAAACCTGGATGACTGTGCCCGGTCCATCGTGCGGGCTGATCCTGGAAGAGATACCGGTCTTGCACTCTACTTGTTCCGATGCTCCAGCCATTCCTGCAGCATTACAATCACCCATAACATTTTGCCATAGTACGTCGCGTGTCCAGTCATATGTTCAGCGCGGATATGATCGATATACGCCGGCTGTACCCATCCGCGCTTCTTGAAATCGGCCAGACGATCCTCGATCCGCTCACGCAGCGGCGCATGATCGCGCGCCCAGATGCCAAACGGCAAGCCGAAACCGTGCTTACTCTTGTTGATGATCTCATCGGGCAGATAACCCTTCAGCGCAGTCTTGAAAAACCAGCGCAGGTATTGCCCCTGCACTTTCCAGTCCGGTGGCACTTCGCCCGAAAAAGCCACCATCGCATCATCCAGCAAGGGATAGCGCACTTCGATCCCGGCCGCTTCCGTCATACCGTTAACCTTGCGCAGATCATTATCGGCCAAGGTAAATTTCATATCCAGGTGCATCATGCGATTGATGTAAGACTTCGAATCGGTACGGTCATACGCTTCCTTGAGCCAGCCTACCGGCACCAGCGGATCAACTTCGCGCAGAAACTCCGCGGTGAACATTTCGGCCAGCGGCTGGCGATGCACATAGTTATAGGTCTCCAGGCGTTCCGGCAACGGTATATTGGCCTGGCGCAGGTAACTCTGTAATTTACCGGACAACTTAAATCGCTGCAGCCCCGGCAGAGCCGCCAGCGGCTCAATCAGGCCACGGCGCAAAAGCTGCGGCAACGCATGATAAGCTTCGAACACTTTCTGCTTGGCATAACGCGAGTTACCACCGAAAATTTCGTCGCCGCCATCACCCGCCAGCATCACGCGATATCCATCGGCATGCGCCATGCGGGCGCAAAAATACGTGGGGACGGCCGACTCATTGGCGAACGGCTCGTCATAATACTGCGCGATAACCGGGATCGCGCTGAGAATATCCTCCGGCTTCATATAATATTCCCGCATATCCAGGCCGAAACGCCGCGCGGCAATGCGAGCGTATTCCATTTCGTCAAAACCATCGGCGGAAAAACCTATGGAATAAGTGCGCACAGGCTTGCCGCGCAATTCGGTCAGTACGCCGGCCACGGTAGAGCTATCGGTGCCGCCGGACAGAAAAGCCGCGGTCGGCCCGTTCCCGGCCGAACGCCCGACGCTTTCCCGCAACACAGTATGGAAGCGCTGCGCCATTTCCTCAAAGTCAGTGCGCGGTTCGTCGCGATATTTTAAATGCCAGTAAAAATCACGCTCCAGTGTACCGTTGCTGAACCATGCGTATTGCCCCGGCAACAACTTTTCCACGCGCTGATAGACCGTGCCGGGAGCCGGCACATCATGAAAATAAAAATAATTGAACAACGCCTGGAAGGACAGCTGCCCTCCTACCGCAGGGTGCGCCGCCACCGTATCGGCCCGGCTGCCGAATACCAGCGCCCCGCTGGCGACGGAAAATGCCAGCGTATGTACTCCGATCCGGTCTATCGCCAGCAAGGCGGTATTTGCATTGGTATCGATCACGGCCAACGCAAATGCTCCGCTGATCATTTGCAGCGAATCGCGGCCATGCTGCTGCCAAAGCGTAAGCAGTTCTTGTGCGGATGCGGGCGCGGGCGCATCCTGCAGGCGGGGCTGGCCGACCAGCGCCACACAAAGCCCATTTTCCTCCGCCACGCTTTGCTGGCCGTCCGCAGCAAATGCGCAACGATTCCGAATGAGCGTTGATAACCCAGCGGGTTCAACGTGAGCCACCGCGCCCATCGCTGTTAACAGTTCGTGACTATTCTGCGCATGCCCGGCATCGGTGCCGAGCCAGCCCCAAAGCTTACCCATAAAAATTCCCTGATATTATTCCCATCGCTTTTTTCATATATGGACGAAAGCAGTGACCTGGCGAGGAGCGGATTATACGCCCCCGTTACCGCATCTGAACGGCAGACACAGGCGCAACGGTGGGTGATGCTGCCGTGGCGCGCAGCCGATAAGCCCAGACATGGAACCCTGAAGCGGCATCGCTGATGAATATGTAGACGTTGGCAACGGGGTCGTAATCCAGCGCATGGAAAGCCTGTGTTCCGACGCTGCCGCCGCCTTCAACGCGAATAGTGTTCGTGGCCCAAGTCCCGGTGATCGGGTTGAATACGTTGAACTGATTGTTATGGACACCCCCGCCGATTACCTGATTCGTCGCGTCGTAGGCAAAGCCTGTCTCGGGCAATTTCGGGCCCGTGCCATTGCCGACTTCGTGAATTGCCGCGTTGACCAATTTATCGCCGCTGCGCGCCAGGCTGATTTCCCACACGCGGCCCGCGCTACCGGCAAAATAATAAAACTTATCGTTTGGCGGAAAATAGACGAGGTTATTGGCATAACCCATCTGTCCGTTATTGAACGGCAAAACCCTGATGGGCGCCATCGCGTTTACCGGGTCATACGCCCAGATGCCGCTTTGATAATCAAGCACGATGATTTTTCCGGAAACGGGATCGAGTTCCGATGCAGCAGTCTCGCTCCATGCCGGTTTAACAGTGAACCGCCAGGATTTTTTCTCGATGTTGTAGTGTGCAATCAGGCCGCCGCTGGTCCCGGCGTTATAGTGCGGCTGGGTGCATTGATTGCCGGCGCCGTCCCCGCTGTTCAGGATAACCAGTTCCGAACCGTCCCTGGTCACCGCGCGCAGGTCATAGGTATGGCGCGCTGTGGCGTGGCCCGTGTTATTCCAGCGGCTGCTGATCGCATCGAAATTGTTTGACGGACCGCTCACCCACATAACGTCACAGGTGGTCGAAGCATCAGGGTGGGCGGTCGTGCTCTTCCATTTGAGCGTCGCAAAACTGAACTGATCCACATCGTCGCGCATGGTGGCCGAATGGCCGCCTCCGAACATCAGCATCTGGCGGTGCTTCGCATCGTAACTGAAGCCACTGTAATCCGTTATGGTACGGCAGCTGATACTGTCGCCGGACACATTGGCACAGTTATAAACCCCAAGATCGCGCGCGTTGTTGTCGCCGAGCATGCTCAATCCCTCAGCCGGCGCAGCAAGCAACACTGTATTAGGTGGTTGCGGCAAGATTTTACCGGAGCTTCGCGGCATCGCCGTAGCCCCGGTCTGAGTCCTATCCGGCTGCATATCACTGCAATAGGCAATGCTGGGAGTAGCAATCAGGCTTAGTAAAACCATCATCCCGCTGACCCTGCGAGCGGGCGGCACTAAATTAGCAGGCTTGGCATACTCAGGAATTACCGTGGGATTACTGCCTCGTGCTGTGCTGGTATCGCTGAATGAACTCGTGATCTTCCCCTCATTATTCCAATATTCGGCCGGGCGATTCAACGGGCCGCGTCGGTCCAGTTTAATCCGGTACAGATTATCTTCGCGGTCCGATTGCCGATTGCGCAATGAGATCCACTTTGCCTACTGCGGGTAATAAAAATACCGGCTTCCGATAATCAGAAGCGATCGTCCGATCAAACACGTTTAGAATGACAGCCTTCCACTACACTTTGACTTTAAATTAAAACATAGTATGGAAGCAGTCAATAAAGGAATGGCAAAGGGCGCAATGTGGACGATATTGTTCAAATTCGCTACCCGGGGCATCGGCCTGATCAGTACAGTAATCCTCGCCCGCCTGCTCGTTCCGGCCGACTTCGGTCTGGTTGCGATGGCGATGGCGATCATCGCGGCGCTCGAAATATTGAGTGCCTTCAATCTGGATGTTGTGTTGATTCAGCACCAGACCGCCGAGCGCAAGCACTACGACACCGCATGGACGTTCAACTTTATCGCCGGCTTAATACAGGGGCTTATGCTGGTCGCCGCCGCCCCGCTGGTCGCCCATTTTTACAACGATGATCGGCTCACTTTAATACTTTATATATTGGCGCTGGGAAGAGTTTTGGGCGGCCTGGAAAACATCGGTATGGTGGCATTTCGCAAGGACCTGCAATTCCACAGAGACTTCAATTTTCAGGTCACAAAAAAAATGGCGGGCTTTATCGTTACGATAGCACTGGCCTTTTGGTTTAAAAATTACTGGGCGCTGATTGCCGGAATGCTGGCCGGCCAGCTGGCCGGTGTCATTCTGAGTTATACCATGCAGCCATACCGGCCAAAATTCTGCGTGGCTGCGATGAGCGAATTATTCCACTTTTCCAAGTGGCTGTTGATCAATAATTTTCTTTACTTCCTTATCCATCAATCCAGTGATTTCATTTTGGGCAAACTGGGCGGGCCCAGCGCACTGGGGCTATTCAAAATTTCGCATGAAATCGCCAATCTGCCCTCGACTGATCTGGTCGCTCCAATAAACCGTGCCATATTCCCAGGCTACGTAAAAATGGCTGGGGATATGCATGTACTGCGTCAAGGGTTCCTCAACGTCCTTTCCGCCATTGCATTGTTCGTACTGCCCATTGGCATCGGTATTGCGCTGACGGCGGAGCCGCTGGTGCATTTGATGCTGGGCAGGAATTGGGTAGATGCGGTGCCGCTGATTCAGATATTGGCTGTGTCGGGGATCATTATCGCGCTTCAAACCAATCAAGGCTCCGTCTATCTGGCCCTCGGGCGTCCTAAAACGCTTACTCTGCTGGCTGGCCTGCACGCCGCAGTACTTCTTCCCCTGCTGATCTGGGGGGCACTGAAAGGCGGCGCACTGGGCGCCGCAGTGGCAACGGCAGTTACTTCGGCATTGATGATGCCGATTAATTTCATAATACTATTGAGATCCATAAAACTGCACACTGCGCAATGCGCAGCGGTACTTTGGCGCCCGCTGGCGGCTACTGCAGTTATGATATTCACTGTTAAAATCACCCTGGAATTAATACCGGGCAGTTCTTTGCTCATATATATCTCTCAGCTGCTGCTCGCGACTATTATTGGCGGAACGACTTATATAGCGGTAATCATATTTTTGTGGAGGCTGACAGGAAGGCAAAGCGGAATTGAGGCAACCATCCTGACCAGGGCATCGGCAAAACTTAAATCTTTTTTTTGAAAGTGCAGCGTGAGTGATCCGCACATAAATCCAGTTGAACGCAGGCTCAAGGTCACAATCATCTCGATGAATTTGTCCACCAACTGTACCAACAGATGTCTGCGCATCGCCCAGGCTCTAAGCAGCAAATATGACGTGGAAATTGTAGGAACGACGTTCGGCGTCGGAAAACAATGGGGAGTTGGTATCTGGCCTCCACTGGAGGGAATGACTGTGCCGATACGATCTGTCAGAGGCGGCTATATGCCTGGATATATAAAATCGATCTGGAAATTGCTGTCATATATCGACGGCGATGTCATCATTGCCTGCAAACCAAGATTCCCCAGTTTTGGCATTGCTCTAATCAAGAAGATACTTGCCGGGAAACCGGTCATTCTGGATATCGATGACGATGAACTGGCACAAACGTCAGCCGGCAAGCGCGCCACGCTTTTTAAAAAGCTGATCAACACCACCGCCTACCTTTACACTCGAATTACACATCGATTGTGCGGATACGCTGATTGCGTCTTCACTGTATCCGAACACTTCCGCGGTATTTATGGTGGAATCATCGTGCCACATGGCCAGGATCCGCTTGAGCTGGATCCGGGTAAATACGACCGCAACAAAATCCGCGAGGAACTGCGCATTAATGAGCACGATACCATTATCGGGTTTATCGGTTCACCACAATATCAAAAGGGCGTGGATCTGATACTGGAAGCCATGGCGTCGATCGGAAACCCATGCATCAAGCTTATGATTGTGGGCGCCTCCACTGATGATGCTTATGTCGAGCAGCTCAAAAAGCAATACGGACCTTCACTAATTCTGATTGGCCCGCAACCACTCGACAAACTTCCCGATTTTCTGGCCGCAGCAGACTTAATCGCGCTACCGCAACGCGATGTACCGGAGAGCCAGGGGCAAATGCCAGCAAAACTAACTGACGCAATGGCCATGGCCAAGCCTGTGATTGCGTCGGCGCTGGCAGACATTCCCTATTATCTGCACAACTGCGGCCTGGTCGTGGAACCGGGCAATGTGCATCAATTGAAGACGGGTATTGAGTGGTTGGTGAATAACAAACAGGATGCAATTAAACTCGGTCAAAATGGCCGCCGGTTTTTTCTTGAAAAGCTGACTTTGAATGCGATGCTAGCCGTCATGGAGCCGGAGATTCAACGCTTAACTAACAGCTATAAAATCAGGGGCTGAAATGAACGAGCATTTAGTATCCCAATATGAGAACAAACCACATCTGCAATATTTTCTCAGCGCACGCAAGGAGATGTTGCCGTTCATCCCGAAATCCTGCCGCAGATTGCTGGATGTAGGATGCAGTGCTGGCGGCTTTGGCGAGATGATCAAAAAGGAACTGGGAGCCGAGGCCTGGGGAATTGACCTTAGCCCTACTGCGGCCGAGATCGCCAAGGGAAAACTTGACAAGGTCATCAACGCCCCTTTTTCGGACGAGGTGGAACTGCCCGACCAGTATTTTGATGTTATTACCTTCAACGACTGTCTGGAACACTTTCCGGACCCCTATCCGCCACTCGAACTATGCAAAAAAAAATTAACTGCAGATGGGCTGGTCGTATGCTCGTTACCCAACGTCAGATATATTGATAACGTTTTTCATTTTCTGATTGAGAAAGACTGGAAATACCAGGATTCGGGTATTCTTGATCATACCCATTTAAAATTTTTCACCAAAAAAAGTATGCTGCGTACTTTCGAAAATGCCGGCTACGAAGTTTTGTCAATCACCGGAATCAATCCACATTACTGGTCTGGAAAAAAAATATTTCTATTAAATCTCTTCTTCGGCAAATGGATCGAAGATATGAAATTCTTGAACTATGTTGTGGTTGCCAAACCCATCAGGGTGTCCTGAATTCACCGGCATGGACACCTCCGCAATCATCCCTTCAAATTTGCCTGTAGTATCTGTAATCGTTCCAACAACGTGCGAGAAGACGCGCTCCGAATTTATTGAAAGAGCAATTGCCAGCATCCTCGATCAAGCTGGTGCGGAATTAGACGTAATTATTGTCGTGAACGGCGATAGACTCGATACCGCTCTGCTGAACCAATTGGAGAGTACTGCCCAATTGAGGGTGATCAGAATCGCCGAGGGGAACGTTTCGGTTGCCCGCTATGCCGGAGTGGCTAATGCACGAGGGAGTTTTTTCTGCTTTCTGGATGACGATGACGAATTTCTGCCTGGCGCAATCAAACAAAGGCTTGATATCTTTGATCGGTTCCCTGATGCTGACATAGTCGTTACGAATGGATACGTCTTTACAGATCATGACGAACCTCTGGTTACGCAACCCCTGGAATCGCAAATCAACGGAAATCCTGCGAAAAGTTTCTTGAACTGCAATTGGTTCGCTTCCCCAGCTTCGCTATTCAGGGCAAACAGGATCGAACCCGCAATATTTGATATGAAATATAAATATTTTGAGTGGACATACCTGTTTTTTTTATTGCTTTCACAACGCAAATCAATAAGATTTGATAGCTGCCTGACTTACAGGATATATAGGGACCACTCTTACTCTGTATCTAAATCCACGGAATATTACTCGTCGTATCCTGCCTTTCTTCTCGCCTTAAACGATTTGCCGCTGGATACACCCATTAGAAAGATTATTTCGGGTAAATATGCTGCGTCTCTAAACTCCCTATCGAATATGCAAATGTCCCAGGGGTGTTTAAGGCAGGCTTGGATAGCACATATCAAGTGTCTAATACACGGCGGCTGGCGTTATTTACCCTATACTCGGCATTTGCTTTTAGCGAGCCTGAAGTAACAAACAAGTGTTGGCCTCTAGATCAGTTCACTTCTGCGTGGAAACTGATCGGGCGTTACGACAAGCTGCTGCGGTCGATATTTTGGTGAATTTGAACTTGGAACGAAAAATAGAAATGCTCGCTCAGGTTTGAGCATCTCCTAGACTGCGGAAGACGAGGTGGAGTTGTCGTCAGCGGTCGACCCACTTAGAACCCGCTCGATTTATTAGCAAACAAAAAAGCCGCTGGGCATGTTCAGATGGCCGATTTGATCCAGGTGCTTCGGTCTGGAACTTTAACACTAGCCAAGCAGATTTTTTAGTCCCCGACGAACTGAGATGCTGATATATTCCATAAAAAATTCTGGCGTTTTCAGAAGGACGGGCAAATACAAATCATCCGAATGGTTTAACAATTAATTTTAATATCCCAATTGTAAGGTACAGATATATACCTCTGGAGCAAGCTATTCGGAACTGACCCATGTTGATACAAAAAAATGTAAATGGGGGAAAAGTATTGGCCGATCCCGAATGGCTACGACACAGATGGGGCAAAATTTTAACCCGTATTCTTATCGCCTTACCAATTCTTAGCTTGGTCCTTAATGCAATTTCTTGGCTTCGATTCGGTATTGACCTCCCTTATTTCGACGACTGGCGCGCCTACCACGTTGGCGAAATCGGCACATTTAATTTAGCTTATCTTTTTAAACCCGCAAATGACACGCTCTATCCAGTTGGCCTGGCGCTAGATTCACTAGCGTACATTTTTCTTGACGGGAATACGATTGCGTATCAATTTATTTCCATGGTTAGTATTTTGGGCATGCTGCTCATATTGCAATGGCGGCTGCTATTGCTTGCCCTTGGAGATAAGCTTCTAACCGCCAGCGCATTCTGTTTTACTCTATTAATGTTACAACCAGACAGCTATTGGGGTCTGCAAAATTTAGCCTATCACCAGGCAATCCCGTTGATTTGTGGATTGGCAGCAATTTACATTGTGCTAGGCAAGCAGTGGGGAGATATAAAAAGGTCTGCCGCATTAGGGGTATTAGGGCTTATCTCCGGGTTTGTATATATTTCGGGCGCTTTCCTAATATTAGTTCTGGGTATTTTTTTAGTTGGAATTTCCCGCTTTATCCAGATGGCTGAGCGACAACCTCTGGCCAAAGGAGGCTGGACACTCATCGCGACATCAGCCATAGCCATTCCTGCTCAGCTTTGGGTGATTGTTGTTGTGCAACATGGTACTCATCGGGCTGATGCACCTTTGGCATTACCGTATCAAAGGGATTTCTGGTTGTATCTGCTGGGCAAAATTTCCCGCTCTCTACTGCTACCGACAGCTCATCCATTATCCTCGCTCATACTCACGTGCTTCGTTAGCCTGATAGTAGCGTCTTTAGCACTGTATTTGACGATGAAGTTCATCAGTAATATCAATACCTTGTCTTCTACAAGGGCTAGCATTATTTTTTTATCGCTGTGTGCAATCATCGTTACCTATCTGATGCTTATTGCCGCTGGACGGACAAATCTACGTCCGACATCAGTTACAGCCCCCTTGGATATCTTTACCTTTGGTTATATTAGATTTCATTTCTTTTGGGTCACAGTGCTATGGCCGTGGCTGGTCGCTATAATATTTGTGCTTGTTTTGCAAAACAGATTTTTAAGCGGCCCTCAACTCAAAATTGCATTACTTGTAATAATGCCCATGTTCATTTTGGGAGTAATCTTTGGTACCGATGCCTTTAAACACAGCAATTACTATCAGTCAGTCCAAAAACTTCGTTTAGCGGGGTTGCATTGCATTATTTCGGAAATTCAAAAAGACGGGAAAATCGACTGCCCCGAATATAATCCGGATGACTTATCAAGTGAAATACATTTTGCAGAAGAAACTGGCGCGTCTTTCATGCGCAATTTGCCCATCATCCCCATAACAATTGGTACCGATGATCCGAAGCCATTGTTCCGCTTTTCTGAATCGAAACCTGATGTAATCTTTAACAATGTCGGTGAGCTAACGGCTGATGAAAATAGTGAGGGCTATAAGTTTAATGGAGGGAGAAATTCGGAGATTTACTTGAAAAGCAAGAATGATGCAGCGATGCGGAAGTGCACTCATCTTGAGGTAAGTGCGACATTAAAATTATCCGAATCAGATTTAGCCAAGGTATTCTACATTCCTATCGGCCAAGAAAAATTTATTCAAGCAAACTCTAAATCGACTACATTGCAAACTGCTCCCCATTTTAAACAGATCTCATTCGAAATATTTAGCGCAACAGGTTTTATGAATGAAATACGTTTTAATCCAGTAACAAAACCTCAGGTGTTTGTATTAAATGAATTGGAAATCCGATGCAGAAAGTTTGAGTAATAGACTTGACCATCACGGGCTGGATGCACCGAGGATTTTTCGTTATAAAATTTCACGGTGTATGCTGGCGTAACTAGTCCGTTATGATGCAGCATGAACTATTAGCTAGAAACTGGAGCAGCAATGTTAATGATTAATGACTTGCTTCGACACAACCAAAGCCTAATCGGCGAGGTAAGCACTGCAGCAATCAGTGTTTTGGAAAGTGGCTGGTATGTACTGGGCAAACAAGTTAAAGAGTTTGAACAGGAATTTGCTCAGTACTGCCAGACCGAGCATTGCATCTCAGTAGCCAATGGCACTGATGCCCTTGAGTTGGCGTTGCGTGCGTTAGGCTTGGGTATGGGATCGCAAGTTATTACCGTGGCCAATGCGGGTGCATACAGCACAACTGCGATTCTGGCTGTGGGTGCACTTCCCGTATATGTAGATATCAATGCTGATACCTTGCTATTGTCGATTGAACATTTGCGTTGTTTAATTAATGATGAAACCAAAGCAATCGTGGTTACTCATTTGTATGGTCAGGCAGCGCCAGTGCACGAAGTTCTCGCCTTAGCTGCTAAATACGATATTCCAGTTATTGAAGACTGTGCCCAGGCGCACGGTGCCGTACTCAACGGACGCCGGGTTGGTTCGTTTGGCGCATTAGGCTGCTTCAGTTTTTACCCTACCAAAAATCTGGGGGCTGCAGGAGATGGCGGCGCCATTACCACCAACGATGCAGTTCTGGCAAAACGTGTACAAATGCTCAGGCAGTATGGCTGGCAGAGCAAATATGAAATTGCCTTGGTTGGCGGCCGCAATAGCCGGATGGATGAGATGCAGGCAGCAATTTTGCGCGTTAAATTGCCGCATCTTGATAACTGGAATAGGCGGCGCTTCGAAATAAGCCAGCTTTATATAACAGGCATTCGCCATCCGTTGGTTACCTTGCCGCATATTGCAGCAGATAGCTTTGTCGGGCATCTGTTCATTATTCGCGCCGAGAAGCGCGATGAATTACGCGATCATCTCAAGCAGACCCAAATAACAAGCGAGATACATTACCCCATTCCTGACTATCGCCAGATTGCATTTGCAGCGTTATTTGCCGGGGTAGAGTTACCCGCGACTGAGCATGCTTGCAGGGTAATTCTTACGCTGCCTTGCTTTCCGGAAATGACCGATGTCGAAATTCAGCATGTCATAGAGGCGGTGAACCGCTGGACTGCGGCATGAATTCGCTAATTATCCCGGTTTATAAAAATGCCGAGAATATTTCCCCGCTGCTCGCAGCGCTGGTGGAGCTGGATTTGCAAATTGCGAATCTGGAGGTAATTTTTGTAGTGGACGGCAGTCCTGATTCCAGTGCTGGTTTGCTGACCCAGCTATTACCAGGATCAGGTCTGAGATCCCAGCTGCTGCTGCTCTCGCGCAATTTCGGCTCATACGCAGCAATCCGTTCAGGTTTGATTGCAGCACGCGGGACACGCTTTGCTGTGATGGCGGCAGACTTGCAGGAGCCGCCTGAATTAGTGCGGAATTTCTTCGAGGCGTTGGAAAATGAACAGGTTGATATCGTGATTGCCACCAGGGAATCTCGAACTGACCCTTTGCTATCGAAGTTAACGTCCAATATATTCTGGAAGCTGTATACAAAATTTGTAGTGCCTGAAATGCCGCAAGGGGGGGTTGATGTATTTGGCTGCAATAAAATATTCCGCGATCATCTTTTGCAACTGGACGAATCGCACTCTTCGCTGGTGGCATTGCTATTCTGGATGGGTTTCCGCAGAAAAATAATCTTTTACACACGGCTGGCCAGGCAGCATGGGAAGTCTGCATGGTCGTTCAAAAAGAAATACATCTATTTCAAAGACAGTATATTTTCCTTTACAGATTTACCAATAAAATTACTAACGTGGGTGGGCGTATTAGGTATTTTATTTTCTGTGATGATGGCGCTGACTGTTTTATCAGCCAGATTGACCGGCTGGGTAAATGTACCCGGATATACGGCAACAGTACTGACTATCATTTTCTTTGGCGCACTCAATTTGTTCGGCTTGGGAATTATTGGCACCTACGCATGGCGCACCTATGAAAACACCAAGCATCGTCCCTCTGCTTTAGTCATGGCGCAATTTGATTTTGCACCGCTCAAACAAAATCGTCAGGATGTATCATGAATTATTTCGTTCATCCGTCCGCTATCTGCGAATCAGAAACCATAGGCGAGAATACCCGTGTCTGGGCATTTTCACACATCCTGCCGAATGCCAGGGTTGGCAGTGAATGCAACCTTTGCGATCATGTTTTTATAGAAAATGATGTAGTTATAGGCGACCGTGTCACCATTAAATGCGGAGTACAGCTGTGGGACGGAGTGACACTAGAGGATGATGTATTCGTGGGTCCCAATGTTACCTTTACCAATGACCCCTTTCCGCGCAGCAAAAAATATCCGGCAACTTTCTTAAAAACGTTGGTGCGTCGCGGTGCTTCCATCGGGGCCAATGCTACGATATTGCCCGGCATTACGATAGGCATCCAGGCAATGATTGGCGCTGGAGCCGTTGTAACCCATGACGTTCCTCCATATGCAAAAGTGATAGGCAACCCGGCAAGAATCGTCGGCTATACCAATAGCGTTGCTGAAAGCACATCAATTATTCACACTGAAGCGTCCACTCATTTGAGCAACCATGCAACCGCAGTAACGAAAGTTAAGGTTCACGAGCTGCCGTTGGTGAAAGATTTGCGCGGTAACCTTTCTGTAGGTGAATTCGGACGGGGAGTGCCATTTTCCCCGCAACGCTATTTCCTGGTGTTTGATGTACCGAGCAGCAAGGTGCGCGGCGAGCATGCGCATAAGCGATGCCATCAGTTTCTGGTCTGCATAAAGGGTTCGTGCGCAGTGGTCGCAGATGATGGATTTCATCGCCAGGAAATATTATTGGATCGGCCCAACAAAGGCGTCCACCTGCCACCCATGAAGTGGGGAGTGCAGTATAAATATTCGACGGATGCAGTACTGCTGGTGTTTGCTTCAGACTATTACGATGCAGAAGACTATATACGGGATTATGATCAATTTTTGAGTACGGTTAATGCAGTGGAATAAGCCCATTGGCTTTCTCGACAAGCGTTTCGTCAGCTTTGTGTTATTTGGTGGACTGAATACTGCCGTCACATACTTGCTGTATTTGGCACTAAGCAATAGCTTGCACTATCAGCTAGCTTACCTAATAGCTTATGGAATTGGTATTGTAATAGCTTATGTTTTAAATTCGCGCTGGGTTTTTAACGTGGCCTCTTCAGCCAGAAAAATTCTGTGTTATCCGCTGATTTACCTGGTGCAATATTTGTTCGGAGCAGGGCTGATGTATTTATTCCTGAAGGTATTCAGTCTACCCAATGCGCTGGCTCCATTACTTGTGATCATTCTGCTATTGCCAATTTCTTTCTATATGAATAAAAGGATACTCTCCATTAAACAACCTATCAATGGGTCCGAAAAAACTTGACCGCTACAGTCATGCGAAAAATCAAAGGCATTTTTGTATGGTCTGCGTCTGCTATAAGCTTATTTAGAATGTCTTTAATACTTACGTGGGCACTGATGAATTTAGTGGCATAGCAACGACTTAAACGATATATAGCTTGGGCTATATAAAGCTCACTGTATAACCTGGATAATAACTGTTACTACAGATCGACAGTTAAAGGGCCTGAGCACCAGCCTAGCTCATTACACAACCGGCATCATGGACAGAACCGGCAATATGGATTGGCTTTTACAGCTTCCGCAGGAATATTTTGCTCAGGCTGGCTGGTGGATATGGCTTCCGGCAATACAGCGGATACGGCAGCTGAATCTGCTTGACTTGCTTGTGCACCGGCGCCGGTGGTTTTCTCGGCCACCTTTCTATCATGTGCAATTCCCTCTTGATCCTGCAGGGCCGCGCCCGGGATGCCCTGAAAAGGCTTGCCAAGTTTTTCGAGTTTGGCCATAAAAAAAACCACATTTTGCGGATTTCTTGTATAGCTTATTCCCTGCTCAAGAATTTTTATTGCATTGTTCTTATCACCTATACTCTGATAGTAATCACCCAGTCGTGCATAGGCGAGGCTGTAGTCCGGTTTCAGCCGTATAGCGGTATTAAGATCCATCACAGCTTCTTCATTCCGTTTCAGCGTGAACAACAGCTTGGCTCTGCTTATATGTACCTCGGGCAAAAGTGAGAAGTTAGGCGCAGCACGATCTAAAAAATATTTATAGTCAACAAGGGCCTGGTTCAGTTTACTGTTTCTCAGGTAAGCGTCGTTTATTCTGAGCGCATTGTTCTCGGTGTTCAAAGCCCAGCAATAATGGTGCAAGTGATAATATGCTGCGCCATATATCTCCATATATTGCTCAATGGGAACAGGATCTTTGCTGATCTGACGGATTAATTGCGTGCCCTTGCAATATGAGGGCAGAAGAGCGAGTTCCGACAAAGTCTTAACTTCGTCAGCCCACACCCCTGGACTGAAGAAAATTAGAAGTACAAGTCCCAAATTTCTCATGATTTGCCTCCGCTATTGGTATCGGCTCAACCACGTCTGCGGCTTCGCGCTGCTCGACGCTATTACTGCACCCGCTTTAATGTTGCGTCATGTTAAGCCATTTATCAAATGTATTAAAAATTAGCTCGCTGCCTGTTCTTGATAAATGGTCGGCATCAATGTAATAGTATTCATCGTTTTTTATGCCGTAGCATTTTTCCTTATCACAAAAAACATCGGTCGGATCAAATACCGCGACCGAGCGCGCTTGACTGGTGATTTGCCGGACAAGGTTTCTGTATTGCGACTGATTCTTCTTATATTCATCCAGCTTAATTGTGCATTCCTGCTCTGTATGCCTGCTCAATTTTATTCTACGAATATCAACGCAATCTTTGGGAGATTTACCTATATTAGGCACATCAACAACAAAAATTACTTTCTTGTTCAATTTTTGCAGCGCATCAATGGTTTCCAGATAACCGGCAACAAAAGATTGAGTATCGGTCAATTTTCTGCTGTGATCGAACTCCGTAATATTAAACTCATACCCGCCACGGCCGACCAGCACAACATATTTAATGGATGGCAGAGCCTGGGCTACCTTGATTGCAGAATTAATTGTTTTTTGACAAATATTTTTTCGATGTTCCAGGTTTTCATTTTTATCCGCGGTGGCGAAATTCAACAATGGCAGGCAGCTTAGCGCTGCGACGACAGCTACATCCTTATTTCCTTTTAGCACCTGCGCATAAGCAAAGGAAATTGCGTGGCTATCGCCGATAATCAATATCTCCGGCGCCAAAGACATAAGCTGGCAATATACGCCCTCAGTGTCTTTACCGATAACGTTGCTGCAATTACCGTTGACCCGGTCAATTTTTTCATTGAAGAGAAAATTGCTGAAATTTCTGTCTGAAATTTGCTCAATCTTTTTGCTTAAATCCTTATCTATTCTGAATTCGAATCCATCAAATTTATAAGCGCTGTAGCCCATCGTCCCCAGTGCGGTCATCAGGCCAATTAAGGCGATAATTTTTAAATGGCCGTGCCTGCCAAACCTGACCGGCTTTTCGACAAATCTGTAGGTGAGCCACGCAAGCAGGATCGAGATAATAACCGCACCGATTCGAATTATACGCCCGGGTTTATTCTCGAATATGTAAGCAAACGAAAGCAGTGGCCAGTGCCACAAATATAACGGAAAGCTGATTAATCCGAACCATACGAGAATACGATTTGAGAGGACTGTGCGGTTTAGCCAGGCCCGCGGGCCCGCTGAAATAATCAAAAGCGCCCCAACCGCTGGCAACAGCGCCCACCAACCGGGGAATGCGCTTTCCCTTGAGATCAAAAGTATGGCCAAAGCAATGAGAACGGCGCCGAACCAGGACTGCACGTTATTACTGACCAATTTTAGCTGTTGCAACGTGCTGTGCTTGTACACGCTCATGTAGGCCAGGCAGGAGCCCGTCAACAATTCCCAAAAGCGCGTTTGAGGAGAATAAAAAGCGGCTACGACATCGCTATCAATCTTCGAGATATTTAAAGCAAATGAAGCGATAACGATAGCTATCGTTATCAGTAAAAGGTTGAATCGTCGTTTCCAGGCAAACAACAATAATATGGGCCAGACTATGTAAAACTGCTCTTCAATCCCCAATGACCATAAATGCAACAGCGGCTTGGTTTCTGCTGCATTATCAAAGTATCCACTTTCACTCCACAGCACCAGATTGGAAACAAATCCGGCACCAGAAGCTACATGCTTGCCAAGCTGTTTGTATTCATCCGCGAGCAGCGCAAACCAGCCGAATGCAAACGTGGCGATCAATACCAATAACAGCGCCGGAAATATGCGTTTGATGCGACGGCTATAAAACTCTACGAAACTGAAGCTGTTACGCTCCAGGTTGGAGAAAATTATTGTCGAGATTAAAAATCCTGAAATGACAAAAAAAATATCTACGCCTATGAATCCCCCGGTTACCACACCGGGGAACCCATGAAACCCCACAACGGCAAGAACCGCTATTGCACGCAACCCGTCAATATCTGCACGATATTTAGGGTGCGCCAGTTGCTCAGGTTGTGCTAAAGGCGGGGTAATATGGGCCATATTTAAAGTGCAACTAATAGTTCTGCTATGCAACCGCGCCTGATCGGGAAGAGTTTATTGCATTGCGTCGACTGCGGTGCAGAGATACTGGCGCAGTAGAACTCATCCGGTACTTTATCGTCAAGTATCGCTGGCCTTTAGCTCTGACATCGAACCCGAAACATTTTGATACGATGTTATTTTAGAAAAGGCAAACAAATTGATATGATGGCGAATATAAGGAATACGCGATTCCCGCCACCGTCGCTGAACTCATGTTATGGCTGAGATTGACTCTCATCGATTCTTGACGAGGCTTAAAGCTAATGACTGTTCACTGGCTTCTTGCACCAAAGAATTCTTTGATGATTATTTAAACCGTGGAGATACTCTAATAACAATAGTATTTTTAATAAAAAATTGAGGTCATGATGGCGGTTAGAATACTTGAAACAATAGATGAATGTGCAGAATTTAAAGACGCTTGGGACGATCTGTTGCGTCAACATACCGATGCGGCCATGGATGGAAATGACGTTACCGGAACCATTGAATGGGCCATTTCCCTGTGGGAAAATCATCTCCACTCTAAATCGGAAAAGATCTTCCTTGTATCGGAGGCTGGACAGATATCGGCGATATTGCCATGTCATCAGAAAAACAGTTCAACATTCGGTATTAGAGAAAACATTCTTGAGCCGATTACCGAACTTTTTTCAGGACGCGGCGGATTTTTGCTGAAGGAAAATTCAGCTGCACAACTGGAAATTTTGTTTGATTTCCTTTTCTCGCAATTTCCCGGTTGGGATGCGTTTCGCTGTACGCTGGTCGATGGCAGCCCTGCAGCAAAAATGTTTGTCGAAATGGCGACAAAACGCCAGTATGCTGTTACTTCGGTTCACCACTCCACTTCACCCTACATTTCGCTTCCACCACAGCCGGAAGCCTATTTTTCGGGGTTGTCCAAAAATTTCCGCGACAACCTCAAAAAGAGTGAAAAGCGGCTGGGCCAAGCGGGCAAGACGGCTGTACGTTTCTACACTACACCTGATGAAGTTGAAGAATTTCTGGGGGTGATTTTAAGCATAGAACGCCGATCCTGGAAGGAAAAAGCCGGGACTTCAATTACTGCCAACCCGGTTCAGGAAGGATTTTACCGCCGCATTCTGCCTAGAGCAGCAGCAAATCAGTGGCTGATGGGGACGGTACTCAGTGTGGACGGAAACCCGATCTCATATGCGATGGGCATCATTTTTGAGCGCGTCTACTACAACCTGAAGGCCAGTTATGATGAGTCCATGCGCGCCACTGGAGCAGGCAGTTTTATTTACCAGCCGATTATCCATGAGCTGTATCGGAGAAAAGTATATATATGCGATTTCATGGGCGAATGCGAGGAATATAAAATGCGCTGGACCGATCGCACCTATTCGCGCACGACTTATATGCTTTATAACCAGAGCATTCGCGGCCGGCTGTTACGTGCCAAACATCAATTCGCCCAGAGTGTCCGCAGTCTGAAGCGCGACGGAGATACGCCAAAATCTTAAGGGGAAATTATCCGAAAGACGAGATATCAGATGCCGTCCTTCTGCAGTACGCCCCACCGAAATGCCTGAACTAATTCTTCCTGAATGGCTGCAGCAGAGTTTTCCCGAGAGCTGCCGCAAGAAAAATTAATGGCTTAATCCGGAGCCCTGAATGCTTCATGGACTGAATAAATTCCGAAGCAGCAATATGAGGATTTCCCCGTTTTAGGTGGGCGTAGCCATGTACAAAGGTTGATCTCGCCAGGCGCTCAGAAATTGATCCGGCAGGTGCTCTTTGATCCGGGCCGATTTGTCCCCACCGAGCAATGGTTTTCGACAGGATCAAGTATTCATAATTAACTTCTTTAAGACTTGATGTAACGTTGGCCGGATGAATGCGATAAAGCGCCGTGGGCTGCTCCAGTCCGAGCATTTCTATCTGGCGCGATAGCCTCAGCCATAAATCATAGTCCTGCCCCTTGCGCAGGTCTTCATCAAACAGGCCGACTTTTTCGACCTCACTTTTTTCCACGATAACAGATGAAGTCCACACCAGGCAGCTCAGCAGCAGATCCGCATAGGTCCAGCCCGTAACCAGAGCAATAGCAGAGAGCTCCGGATTATCACCGGCGGAAAATACTGTTTCAGGGTCAGCATAATTACCGGTGAGCTCAGGATTCCACCTTATATAACGGCTATATGCCATTTTGTGGCCACTCTTCGTTAATTCGGCAACCTGATAACTTATTTTATGCGACCACCACACATCGTCAGCATCCAGAAAAGCAACATATTTTCCATGAGCCTGCAGGATGCCCAGGTTTCTTGCAGCGGCCTGGCCTTTGTTGGCTTGTGAAAAAATCCGCACTTTATCGCCGTAGCCCAGAACAATATTTCGCGTGTTGTCTGCCGAGCCATCATCAACAACAATAATTTCTATTGCCGGGTAATCCTGCTGCAATACGCTATTAATCGCTTCTGCTATATATAGCTCACTATTATAGGCAGGGATAATTGCCGTGACTAACGGATACTCTAAAGCCGGGTGCAGGCAGGCGTCAACTTGGCTCATAGGACCATGGGCATTACGGAACCACTATATGGAGATATAACAGCTTGCTGTGCTGGTGAAATTTTAGTCAGGAGGGCATATGGCCGCGAATAGCGCCATGGGGTCTGAACGGACCTGTGTGCACTCCATGTGTTTTCCAGATAAATTTCCTTGGCCAACGCGCGCCCCCATCTGCATGAACTCGCTACTCGATCCCTTGAAGACTGCTGCATATTTTTGAGCTGGATGACCAGCAATTTTATTACTCATATGTGATCACATCATCACACATCATAAGGGGTTAGTAAATCGCCCGAACCATAATTGACGAACTACAAACGCATACAGTAAATGAGGAGGCATAAATGTCCAGCCAGTACCGCTCCAGGCAGTTCCAAACATGAACGCACTCACTGCACCTGAATTATATCGATAAGATTTTCTTTAATTCTCATCAGGGCGAGCCTTATCGGTCAGATTGCTTATCCATGTAGCCGACCAGTCACCCACCGTTTCCCGCCATGCCCGGGTTGAAAACGTATGATTTGCCAACTTTAAAGTTGCACTGGACACGCCGGGACGGCGGACAAGTTTTTTCCAGCGTTTATCCTGTCGAGTCAACGCCAGAAATTCCTGGGCAGTGAGATCATTCCCGCTCAGTATAATTAATATCTTGCCTTTAAACAGATTGAGGCCCTCATACATTCTGTCGATGTAGCCTGGGCTGCCATAGCGGGCATCCACCGCAGAGTCTGGTTCCACTGTTCCGGACGCAGATCTGCTTAGCTCCCCCAGAGAGCTGCTCAACATGACCTTACCCGACAGAAGCTTGCTCCAGAAGGAACGTTGCATCAGACGCGCCAGATAATAATGCCTGAGGCGCGCGCGCGATGCGCCGTATTCAGTATGTACCCACGGATTCAGTAGAATAAGGCCACTGATGCGCGCGTCGGTATAGGCATAATAGATTGCGGCAGAGGCTCCGTCGCATAAGCCCCACAGCACTATATGAGCCACACCCGGCACATGTTGAATCAAAATATCGACAGCGGCACGTATGTCCGCATCAACCATTTCAAAATTGCACATCTCGCCTTCGCTGTCGCCCATGCCGCGATAGTCAAAACGCAGTGTAGCGATTCCCAGTCCAGCCAGCTGCCGGGCCAGTAGCGTAAATTGCCGGTGACTGCCCGCGCGGTATTGCGGTCCGCCTACCACAATAATAACTGCTGTTTCAGCCGGGGTTTCCGGCACCGCGGCAATACCAACCAGGCGGTTGCCGGCGCAGTTGAAAACAAGGGCGTGCTCGCTATACGTCATTCCAGGTCGCCCATAGCTTGTATCGTTGCGTCGATCAACCCCAGGCATTCGGTGATCTCCTGGGTAAGCCAGAACGGTTCGCCCATTATAGTCCGGCTATCCACTCTCACCCCGGCTGCGCGCCAGCCATCAATAATGCGCTGGCTGGCCGGCGTCACATTGTTGTGGTTCTCGCCGCCAATTTCCAGCCATATGACAGGACATGAAGCGGGCGCAGCGGTCAATTTCATGCGCGCCAATTCACCCGCCATGCTACCGGCCAACTGGTAACCGCCGACCTCGATACTTGCTCCGGATTCCAGCTGGCTGCGTAAATACTTCGTGCCTCCCTGCGCATCGCCAGCGTTGAGCATTTCGCTGGCCAGTTTAATCCTCAAAAACTGCGTCAGATACTGTTCGCCATTAGCGACCGGCTGCCACAGAATCACGCCTTGCACATCCGTCTGCGCGCGCGCCAGCTCGACCGCCAGGCTCGCCCCGGTGCGCAGGCCCCACACCATCATCGGCGCATTGCATGCGGCTGATAGCCAGGCATACGCACGACTGGCGTCATCCAGCCAACCGGCCCAGGTCGCGTCGCCAAAATCGCCAGCGCTATCGCCGCACCCGGTCAGATCCACTTGCAGCACAGCATAGCCCGCAGCAGCGAAACGCCGTGCCTGCAACGCAGCCATACGGCGCGACTTATGCATTTCTTCCGCGAACGGATGCAAATAAAGAACGCAGCCCTTAACATCGGCATGCGGATAAAGGTGAATGCAGAACAGCGGCCCCTGTGCCCCAGCCAGATGAAAGGGTTCTATTGCAAAGCCAGCCTGCTGCATCAGTTATCCAGTTTCCGCTCCACGAATTCAACCAAGCTGCCCAGCGTGGCGAAAGTTTCGGCGCTTATTTCATCGTCATTTACGGTGAATCCGAAGTGCTCCTCCAGAGCCGTGAGTATATTAACTACCGCCATTGAATCGAGCTCGGGCAACGCGCCCAGCAAAGGTGAATCTGCGTTTAACGCGGCCGCTCGAGGGCCGAGTTGTAAGGATCTGGCCAACAGGCCCTTAACATCGTTTAGGGTATTCATGTGATTTGAACCAGATAAGTAAGGAAGAATGAGATAATGCAAAAAACATTAGTCTATTCTATTGATGCCAACTCGTCACCGTGAATTGACGCGCCACTCGTCGGTGCAGATCGAGCCCTTACCCACCGAAGCTTATGGCGCCTATCAATCCGTTTAAGCACTGGATATCCATTTATCCGCCCGGCGCGGACAGCGGCGCCGTCTCCCAACCGGATTCGGCAATCAGCATGTCGTGTTACGAAAGCATGGCCCAGCTTCCTTCCAGCTGCGAAGCACTGCTTGATGCCGCCAGTCGGGACAGCTACGACTTATCAGGTGACTGGTTCCGCTTGCTGGAAAACAAGGCACTGCCACCCGAGCGGCGGCTAAGAATATATGTGACAGAGCAGCACGGCAAGGTACGCAGCATATTGCCTTTCATGCTGATCAAGGCAAAGTGGTACTCACAGATGAGTAGCCTGACCAACTATTATTCCTCCTTGTATCGCCCCTTGCTTGCAGACACGGTTACCTCCGCCGAACTGGCTGGCGCTCTGCGGATAATTGTGGCGGATAGTGCGATTGATCGATTGCGTTTTGATGCGATGGACATTGAACATCCCACATTTGAGATGTTGCAGTCCGCGATCCGGCAGATTGGCCTGAGGCCCTACGAATTCAGTTGCTTCGGCAATTGGTATCTGCCGGTGCAGAACCGCCCGTTCCAAGCCTATTTCCAGAGCTTGCCGTCACAGGTACGGAATACCGTGCGTCGGCGGGAAAAGAAATTTTATGCCGGTGGTAAAGGCAAACTGGAAATTGTCAGTGGCGCAGACGGGCTGGAGAAGGCAATTACCGCATGGGGGAAGATATACAGCGCGAGCTGGAAAAATGCGGAGCCTTTTCCCGAGTTTGTTCCGGGTTTGATCCGGATGTGCGCTGCGCATAACTGGTTGCGTTTGGGTATCGCATACTACGATGATGAACCGGTAGCGGCGCAAATCTGGATCGTCAATCACGGCCGAGCGGCTATTTACAAGCTCGCTTACGATGAAAAATTCGCGCATCTTTCAGCGGGCACTGTGCTGACTACGCATCTCATGCGCCATGCACTGGACGAGGATAAAATTCACGAAGCGGATTACCTCATTGGGGACGATGCGTACAAAAAAGACTGGATGAGCCATCGGCGTGAGCGCCGCGGAATCATCGCTTACAATACACGAAGGATCGGTGGAATCGCTGGAGCTGCGATACAGATGTGTGGTGGAATAGTGCGCCAAGCCAGGATCTGGCTAAGCACGAGAAATAGACCGGTGCAGGAATAATATTGCGTTGGCGGCCATGACAAAACTTATACATGAATTAATTAATCCTTTTATCCAGCACACCCCTGCGGCTACCGTGCTGCGCGAAGGGGCTCGCGGGATTAGCTATGAGGCGCTCGCGGCAGAAATTGCTCAGGCGGCTAACCTGTTCCTGGGTCTGGGGCTGAGCCGCCGCGATCGCGTGGCGGTGTATATGGACAAGCGCATCGATACGGTCGCCGCGTTGTTCGGCTGCGCCGCCGCCGGCGGGGTTTTCGTGCCGGTCAACCCTTTGCTTAAAGCGGAACAGGTCGTCCATATACTGAAAGACTGCAATGTACGCATACTCGTGACCACGCCTGAAAGGCTGGAATCGTTGCGTGCCGTGTTGCCTGGTTGCGCTGATTTGCATTGCGCAGTGGTCGTCACCGATCGGGCAATGCCGCAGATTGATGGCTTAAGCTGCGTTAACTGGGCGCAGCGTGCCACGGCGCCGCAGCAGTCACCCCATCGCGTAATAGATGGGGATATGGCAGCGATACTGTACACGTCGGGCAGCACCGGCAAACCGAAAGGGGTAGTGCTGTCGCACCGCAACCTTGTCGGGGGCGCCGAAAGTGTCGCACAATACCTGGAGAATGGGCCGGAAGATCGCATCCTGTCAGTGCTACCGCTGAGTTTCGATTATGGGTTGAGTCAACTCACCACCGCTTTTCGGGTAGGGGCGTGCGTGGTTTTGCTCAATTATCTTTTTCCACGCGATGTCATTCGCGCGGTGGAACAGGAAAAAATTACCGGACTGGCCGCCGTGCCGCCGCTGTGGGTGCAGCTTGCGCAGCTGGATTGGCCAGCCGGGGTGGACGGGCATTTGCGCTATATCACCAACTCGGGCGGTGCAATGCCGACCAGCACACTGGCCGCGCTGCGTGCCAAGTTTCCCCGCACCCGGCCGTATCTGATGTATGGCCTGACCGAAGCATTTCGCTCGACTTATCTGCCACCGGAAGAAGTGGAGCGTCGCCCTGATTCGATTGGCAAGGCCATTCCCAACGCTGAAATTCTGGCTGTGCGCGAAGACGGCACAGCCTGCGCGCCGGGCGAACCCGGTGAACTGGTGCACCGCGGTATCCACGTCGCGCTTGGCTACTGGAACGATCTCGAAAAAACCGCTGAGCGGTACAAGCCGGCCCCCGGACAGCCCGCCGGACTACCGATGCCGGAGATGGCGGTATGGTCGGGCGATACGGTAAGAACCGATGAAGAAGGCTATTTTTATTTTATCGGGCGGCGCGACGAGATGATCAAGACCTCGGGCTATCGCGTGAGCCCGACCGAGGTGGAAGAGGTGATTTACTCAAGCGGCCTGGTCACCGAGGCCGCGGCAGTGGGTATCGCTCACCCGGTGCTGGGGCAGGCCGTAGTACTGGTCATCTATACGGCTGACAAGGATCAATCCGCCAGTGAAATCCTGATGGCTGAATGCAAGCGGCAACTGCCCGCCTTCATGGTTCCGGCCCGGATCGTGGTGCAGCACGAGGCGCTGCCGCGCAACCCCAACGGCAAAATAGATCGCAAGAAAATAGGCGCCGAATTGACGGCAGTGTTCGAGGAGGATCCGTTGTGAACGGTACAGTCAGGCACTTCCACAATCTGTTATTTCCGGTCGCGGATAATTGCCTGCAAATTGGCGGCATACCGCTCACCCGGCTTGCCGAACGCATCGGCAGCACCCCCTTTTATGCCTATGACCGCGGGCTGATAGCACAACGAGTGGCTCAGTTGCGCGCACTATTACCGACGGACATACACCTGCATTACGCGATCAAGGCAAATCCGATGCCAGCGGTGGTACAGCACCTCGCCGGGCTGGTGGACGGCTTTGATGTTGCGTCGGTCGGAGAAATGCAGACCGTGCTGGACACCGCCATGCCGGCCGATAAGATCAGTTTTGCGGGTCCGGGCAAAACCGGGCTGGCACTGCGCCAGGCTGCCGCGGCCGGAATCGTGATAAATCTGGAATCGGAACGGGAAATGGAACTGCTGGCCCAGGTCGGCCTGGATTTAGGGCTGCGCCCCAAAGCCGCAGTCCGCGTTAATCCCGATTTCGAGCTGAAGTCGTCGGGCATGAAGATGGGCGGCGGAGCCAAACAGTTTGGAGTAGACGCCGAGCGTGTGCCGGCCATGCTGCAACGCATGCAGCAATTACCCCTGGAGTTTTACGGCTTTCATATTTTTTCCGGTTCGCAAAATGTCCGGGCCGAATCGATTATGGAAGCGCAACGTAAAACCCTGGATTTGGCGCGGCGGCTGGCGGCTGATGCGCCCGGTCCAGTGCGGCTGCTCAATCTGGGCGGCGGATTCGGTATCCCCTATTTCCCCGGCGAACAGCCGCTGGATCTGGCCGCTGTTGGCGCGCATCTGGCTGAACTGATGCCGGATGCGCGCAACGATTTTCCCGAAGCTGAGTTCGTCATCGAATTGGGCCGCTACCTGGTCGGCGAAGCAGGGGTGTATGTGAGTCGGGTAATCGAACGCAAGGTCTCGCGCGGCCAGGTATTCCTGGTTACCGATGGCGGCCTGCATCATCATCTCGCCGCCTCGGGCAATTTCGGCCAGGTCATACGCAAGAATTATCCTGTTGTGGTTGGTAATCATCTGGTGCCGGAAGGGGAAGTCGAGTTTGCGTCGGCGGTCGGCCCGCTCTGCACACCGCTCGATCTGTTAGCGGACAAAATGCCGCTGGGACATGCTCAGGAAGGCGATCTGATTGCGGTATTGCAGTCCGGGGCATATGGGTTAACAGCTAGCCCAACCGCCTTTCTAAGCCATCCTGCACCGGCCGAGGTACTAATATAAATTCTACCGTCCCTGCTTCCCACTACGTAGATTATTCAATAGCGCAAGGGTATAACGAGCGGGGTCTGGCTGCCAGGGTGTATATCTTGGTAATTGAAAAATATCACTCGATTGCGTCGCTGAGCCAGGTTGGGTTGAGAGCGCTGCGTCAAAACCCAGCTCTCGTACAATGGCAATATGTTGCTGGGCGTAATCGCTTCCAGGTTTGCCATTAGGGTAAGCAAATAAACCAATTCTTACACCGAGCGTATTTTCCAGAAACTCTTTGCCCGCTGCGATTTCCTCGCGGGCATTCATATCGTTCAGATTAGCGAGTATCGGATGACTCGATGTATGAGCCCCGATGCCCATGCCGGCAGCATGCAACGTCCGGAGTTGCGTGGTTGTCATCATCAAATCGTTGGGTAATTCAACATCGCCGACCATGCGCAACAATTCGGCCACTTTTTCCTGGCGCTGGTCTTGCGGCAGGTATTTCACCTTGGGCAGAATATCGCCGATCACCTTACGCTTGGCCTGGGGCGTACTGATATCGTGCTGTCCCAGTCCTAATGCTGTCAGATCAATCTCGCTCTCGCGGCAATAACGGATTGCTTCAATCACGGTGTCATTGAACATACGCCCTCCGTTCAAAAAAGCGGTAGCAATGAAAAAGGTAGCGTGCACGCCATGTTTCTGCAATATAGGTAAAGCCACCGTCAGGTTATCGGCGTAGCCATCGTCAAACGTCACACAGGCTGCACGCGCAGGCAGTGTTCCCGTTTCCAGACGGCCGATCGCCTCGGATAAAGGAAGGACGTTAAATACCGCGTTCAGTTGGGCAATTTGTGCATCAAAAACGGCCGCGGTGGGCTCGTAAGGGGCAAGGGAATCCTGTTGCACCAACACCCGGTGATAGATCAAGATGCTCAGCCGAGCATTTCTACCGGCCGGGGAGAGCCGATTGCCTATCATTTTATAAAGCAGGTTTACAAACATTCGGTATAGCCATCGTAAAGACGACTACCAGTGTGCTACGTCCAGCAGAAATGAGCAACCAAGTGTGAACGATCAGATCAGTTTCTCGGCACAACTGCCCATTGCGGGGAGGCGGAATAGTCGGGTTTTCTCGCCCGGCCGTTGAAGACGTTCCATGCAGCCTGCGCATTGGGTGCCCCCGATAGGGCGGCTACCGCCAACGCCGGCTGCATATTGGATGGATAGCCATCCGGGGCGGCAGAATGACCGGTCATTTGCCCGGTTAAAAATGTACCATCACCAGAGTTTTGGGTATTCCATGTAGTCTGGCCGGAACTCAAGCAGGCGTAGCTCCCGTACGTATCACCATTCACCCCAACTCTGGCGGGGAAGGTGGCTGCGTATGCGGCCGCGAATGTCGTATACATTGGCTGAGAGGTGACAGAAGAATCATTTCGAATCGCGAGGTTGTAGGGTGCACCATCAACGTAACAATAGCCCGGCGCGGTCATCCGTCCAATGGGAGATTGAGCCTTCCACGCGAGAATCGCTGGTGCATTTGCAAATCCCAGCTCCGCCAAGTATCCGATGCTCCAGGTGAAGAAATCATCCTGCCATGTCGCGACGAGGTTATAAGGCGAGCCGTAGGAAAAATAGGGATTAAACGGTCGTATTCCCAAGCTGGTATTGATTCCAGATCCATCAATTATCCCAAGTGAATTCGATGGGACAGCGACGTAAGTGTTGTAATAATAGTTCAGGTTGTTTACCACAAGGGTATTGAAATATGATTTCAATCCAGAGCCGGCTCCTGAATCAGGGGTGATATAAGCCACCTGTCCCAGCGTCCGCATACCCCATGCTTGTCCACGAGTCTGATCCGAGTTTACATACCCCAGCCCGAATCCCCGGTAGCCGGGCGCATACGAAAACGCGTTATAACTGGCCCAAAATTGCAACTCTTCGAGATAATAATAATCACCAGTGACCAAATAAGGTAGATACGCTAATGTCGGTTCATGCGCTGTTTCGGGCGTAAACGGAGTGGCACAGTCTCCACCGGTAGCGCAAACAGGTGTATTCCAGCTAACCGAGGAGCTATCTATACAACTGCTTCCTCCATTGCCACAACTTAATGAAGCGTAAGGATGGGCAATTATATTAATCGGAAGATCCGTGGTTTTATCCCGAAAATGTATTGGCCAACTGCCTGCCAGATCGCCGACTCCGAGAGTAACCATTTTGGCTCTGCTATCCATGCTGAGCAGGTACATCACCGCCCATTGTGGCAGCGGCCCAATATCGGGACGTCCACCTGTTGTTGGCATATAAACCGTTACGATCCCGGAGCCCAGCGGCCCTGTCCTCAGGTTACCGTCCGTATATGTGCCGTCGCCGCTTTTATTGTATAGACTGCTGGCCGCATTCCACTGGTTAACCAGAGCGGTTAAGCCCGTCCCGCTTACCACAATGCTGCTATCGTAGTTAGGGACGGCCTTGGAGGCCAACAGATAAGCTGTGTCATGTTTAACATCGGCTTGGGGCGCAACTCCCCACCAGAACATTTTACGCCAGCGCGCGTGGTGATAATGTTTAAGCGTTGTGTTCGGATAAACAGTATTGCCTCCGACAACTATATTGGCTGTATAGGTAAAATCCTGTGGTGCGGGTTCATATGCCCAATCGTTTTCAACAGTAACATCTACCCTGGCTTTATTCAGCCCTGCATATGACCTGATGGCAAAACGGGCGGTAAGATGGGGGTGCGCATTGCCTGAACTATCCTTGAAGGGTGTGGATACCAGCCATTCCTGGACTGCAGGGCCGGAGAGCCATGTACACGTGGCGCATAAAACACCTTTTAGCAGCGAATCGGCCGACGCGGTGTAGGCCACCCCTCCCAGATTAATGTTGACGCTGGCTGTAAAACCGGCAGCGGTTAAGACCGTAGGGCTTACTATCGAAGGGATCGTCGCTCCCGGCGTCTTGGTCAACGCAATCGTTTCTGTCTGCCCCGTCGCCAGGCTGGGTATCACAGCAGAAATTACAGCGTGGCGTAGCGAACCGTCGGCATGAGTAGCTTTAGCGTCAACTTGCAGGGATACAGCGCTACCATTGCTCAGAGTTCCCGCCAGCGTGTTCCCGGCCGGCACATCCCCTGGCGCGAAAGCCTGGCCGAACGTGATCGGAACATTGGTTTGCGACGCAGAGCCCGAACTTTGAATAGCGACATTGGTAATTACGTTTCCGGTAGCGTAACTTGCAGCAGCCAAAGCGCTGGTTCCCAGTTGATCCTGGCCGAAGAATTTCAGCGTGATGTTGCTATTGGCCGGAATAATGATGGGGCTGTTATATACCTTTGAGTTGACGGTCGGCGTGCTGTTGTCGGTTGTGTAATAAATAATCGCACCGGGGCGGCTGGTGTTCAGCTTCACGTATTGGATTCCGCTATAACTTCCACCGGCTGGAGCCGGCGTAATCATCAGCCCATCGACCACGGTCACACTGAAGCTGGCTGTGCGCGTGTTGGATAAAGCGTCGGCCGCGGTGCAGGAAACCACCGTGGTTCCCGGCGGGAAAAGGGTGCCCGAGGCAGGCGTGCAGCTCGCATTCACAGGGCCACTCACAGCGTCGCTCGCGGTTACCGTGTAGCTTACTGTGCTGCCGCCGGCAGAAGTTGCCGCAACAGCCATATTGGCGGGCACTGCTATTACAGGTCCAGCCGTATCAGCGACGGTAACATTAAAACCGGTACTAACTGAATTGCCGGCGCTATCGGCCGCGCTACAGACCACGGCGGTAGTGCCTATCGGGAAAATCGAGCCGGAAGCCGGTACACAAGTTGAAGTCAAGACGCCGCTGATATCATCGTTCGCCGATGGCACGGAAAAGCTTACGGCGCTACCGCTCGGCCCCGCTGCTTCGGCCGTAACGTTGGCATGCGCTGCAATCACCGGCGGAGTGCTATCGCTAACCGTTACACTGAAACCGGCGGTGCCCTTCTTATCCGCGGCGTCGGTGGCAGTACAGCCTACCATGGTAGATCCGATTGCAAAGAGCGCCCCGGACTGCGGCGTACAAACCGGTGTCAAGGTGTGGTTGTCGGAATCCACAGCCGTCACCGTGAAGAAAACATTACGTCCGGTAGCTCCTGCAGCGGCGGCCATTGTGATGTTGGCTGGTACGGTTAGCACCGGTGCGCCAGCCTCCACCAACAGGGTTGTGATTGGAGCAAAGTTGCTGCTCACCACGAAACTGCTGAAACTGCTATTTGCGTTAGCGCTGGCAATTGTGCTGGCAGCGCTTTCCCAGTCTGCAGCGAACGTTGCGGCGGTATAGGGTGTTGTTATTACGTTGCTACCGTTTTTGCTGTCGAGTTTTCCGTCCGCAAGATCCTGCGAAAATGCCGGTAACACAGCGGCCGCCGGATTGCTTAACGCGCCGTTTTTGGCATGCGCCACTTGAGCCAGTGCAGCGAGCTTAAGCGCATATTGCCCCGCCAAAGTATTGGACAAAGCACTCAAATCGCCGCTGCTGCCCACTAAAGCAGGCGGAAGCAGGATGTCAGGCATGCTGAACGCATTAGCGACCGCACTATTGACGTTAGTGATATTCGGAGCGGTCAAGCTCAGACCGAGACCGATGAGCCGAGCCACGGCAGCTTCGGTAAGTGGCGTGACGCCGACGTTAATGACGCCTGTAGCCGGGGTAAGGATCGCGCCGCGGAGATTTAAGGTATTCGCGAACGCCTGGGTAGAATTTACAGCCTCGTCGTAATACGTGGAATTAGTGGTGCCTTTGACTTCAATCAGCAGTGGCGAGTTACCCGGTACGTTGCTGAACGTCGCTGTGCCTAGTGTGCCGGTATTAACTGTATTCAGAACTGTACCGTCAGGTCGTTTGAGAACGACATCAGCATTGCTGATCTTGCCCAGTGAAGGCGTTACGGTAAGGGCGACGACAGAGTTAAAACTCGCACCCAACCCTGCGCCGGCATTGGCAACTTGACTTGAACCGCCTCCACATGCCAAAAGCAGGACGCTAAAAACTGCAGCGCAGATAAAGCCCGCTTTCTTCAAAATGATCGGCATTCTAAACATCTATATCGGTCGCTCAAACGTTAAAGAACGGCTCTCAAACTGCAATCTCTCCGCAATCCATAAGAATCGCCAAGCAGGAGAGGATTACAGTGACTCAGTATCTGGGGCGTTTGCTGGACTTGATACGAGCCGCTATCGGTCTTAAATAATAATTATAATAGCGACAATAAATCGAATTACTTGAGGTGCTGGCCCCGCATACACGCGGCCGATTTTATCACCGTTGAAATTTTATCTCCAGAATTTGCTACTCAATATTTTGCCATCTGTCGGTGGGGTAACGCACATAAGGATTATTATTTTATTTACAATACCTTGTATCGGCCTTAATCGGTAATTTCTCCCACGAATTGCCGGGCAAAGCATAAAAACGGTGGGTATCCAATCAGATGAGTACGATTTTTTCACGCGATTACTGCGTAATGCAGAGGTCGATTAACCGGTTAAATTATTTAATCCCATAACGATTCATCAGGTCATAAAGCGTAGGACGGCTGATCCCCAACGCCTCGGCTGCCTTGACTATATTGCCGTCCACTCGTGCCAGCGCTTTGACCACCGCTTTATATTCCGCTTCCTCCCGAATCTGGCGCAGATTAATGCGTTCCTCCGGCTGAAGCTCCGCCGACAAACCCAGATCTTCGGCGGAAATCTGTGGCCCGTCCGTCATGATGACCGCACGTTTGATACAGTTTTCTATTTCACGTACGTTACCGGGCCAGGCATATCCCTCAATCATGACCATTGCTTCCTGGCTGAAATTCAGTGCAGAGCGTCCTTCCTTTGCGCTGAACTTGTTTTTGAAGTGGTGGGCCAGCAGCGCGGCATCACCGATCCGTTCACGCAGGCGCGGTATGGTGATTACGATTTCGCTTAAGCGATAATACAAGTCTTCGCGAAAACGTCCGGCCTGGACCATCTCCTTCAATTTCTGGTGCGTTGCGCAAACAATGCGTACGTCGACGGGTATTTCGGTGCGGCCGCCTATTCGTTCAACGATTCTTTCCTGCAGGAAGCGCAAGAGCTTGGCTTGCAATGCCATGGGCAGATCGCCAACCTCATCCAGAAAAAAAGTGCCGCCATTGGCGAGCTCAATTTTTCCCAAAGTTTGTTTGGCTGCCCCGGTGAAAGCGCCCTTCTCATAACCAAACAGCTCACTTTCCAGCAGATTTTCGGGAATTGCGGCGCAATTAATCGCCATGAACCGCTGATCCTGCCGTGCACTTAACTGATGCAGTGCCCGGGCCAGCAATTCCTTGCCTGTGCCGCTGTCGCCCAGCAGCATGACGGTGGCCGACGAGGGAGCGACCTTCTCTATACTGCGGCAGACCTTGAGCATGCCCGGGTCGCGACTGATGATGCCGGATGCGGGCGATTCCGCCTGATTCTGCAGCATTCTGCGATTTTCCTGCTGCAAGGCATGCAGATAAAAAGCGCGCTCAACGACCAGCCCCAGCACCTCGGGATCAAACGGCTTTTGATGAAAGTCGTAGGCCCCCATGCTGATCGCTTTTACCGCATGCGCACGATCCTGATTGCCGGTAAGCACAATGATTTTCGTATCAGGAGCCAGCGCAAGTATCTGCTGCAGCGTCGCCAGCCCTTCGGTAGCACCGTCCGGATCCGGCGGCAACCCAAGATCCATCGTGGCCACCGCCGGTTCATGCCTGCGTATCTGCGCCAGCGCGCTTTCGCGATCTCCTGCCACGATTACTTCATAAGCATCAAAGTTCCATCGCAACTGCTTCTGCAGACCAGGATCATCTTCAATAACCAGCAGCTTTTTCTTATTTTGGCTCATGAGTTCCTTACATTAGGCTTGAAGCGCGACAGCCGGGCTTTCGGAGTTAAACAATGGCAAAATCAGGCGAAAAGTTGTGCCCGCAGTCAAGTGGCTGACCACTTCAATACGGCCGCCCAGCGCCTGAATGTATTCGCGGCTTTCAAAAACCCCTATCCCCATGCCGGCCGACTTGGTCGATTCGAACGGCTGGAACAACCGCTCCCGCATGAACTCCTCGCTCATGCCTTGCCCGGTATCGCTGATTTCGATAGACACAAAATCATCCTGCCGGGCCACGCATATCATCACCTTGCCATCTTTGGGTGTAGCCTCTATCGCATTCTGGATTATATGGCCGATCACCCTTTCCAGACGGCTCCAGTCCGCCAGCACCGACAATCCCGGATGCAATATCTGCACAGCCGGCTGAGGCTCGAAGGCCGCTTTGGTGGCGATGGCCTGGTGCAACAATTTGTCTATGTTGATGGGGGAAGGATGCTCAATCGCTACGCCACGCGCCAGCTTATGCAGCAAGAGTTTCATTTTCTGCACTGAAAGATCAACGGTTTCCAGCATATCTTTTTGAAACTCTGGATTGCTTCGATGTTTTTCGGCATTCGAAAGCAGCAGCGACAATTGCGTAATCAGGTTTTTCAAATCGTGCACTACAAAGGTCGACATACGATTGAATGACTCAAACTGGCGAGCAACCATCAACGCTTTAGCGGATTCCTGCTGGGCAATGTAGCTCGCCGCCTGGCTGCCCGCGGTCTTCAACAGGTCCACCACTTCCCAGTTCAGCTTGATGCTGCTTCTGGGCTGCGCCAACACGACAAACCCCAGCAAGCTGCCATGCAGGATCAATGGCGCCACCAGCCAGGCTTTAGGCGCATTCCGCAGCCACTGAGGAATTTCTACACCGCCATATTTCTCCGGGGTCGCGGCATATTCCTGCAAGTCAATCAGCCATTGTTTGCTCTCCAGGAACTGGTAAAAGGCACTTCCTGCAGCGACTTCCGCGTTGGGTATAACCATGTTCCATTGTGCCACCAGTTCGCAATTGCCCGATTCGCGCCGGATATACAAAGCGCCGCCCGGGCTTTCTACCAACCCTGCCAACGCCTGAATAGTACGCTCCCCCAAACCGTGCTGCTCCTCCGAAAGTATTCGGGTGAAGCGCAACCATTCCTCGCGGTAATCGTAATTGTAATTGTAAAAATTTTTGCTGATGAACACCTTCAGCCACGAGCGGAATGCGCCCGAAAACAGCACCCCCACCAATAGAACAATGGCGCCGAACAGGAACGCGGTCTGCATCACCATGCCCCAGCTCCCGCCAAAAAACCGCAGGTAATAGCCAGCTGCAGCCATAATCAGCAGGTAGGCGGCCGAACCGAACAACGCTGCGGAATGAAACACTACCCGGCGCGACACAGCGATTTCCATCGACCATTGCGCGTTGCGCGCGGCCGACACTGCAATCAGTGGAACGATCAGCGCATCAATTATTCCTCGCGCCGCCCAGATTTCCGTATCGATCTGCCTGAATAACATGGTTTCGCTATACAGAAAAAAATCATAAGCGAACATTCCCCCAATGCCCAGACACGCAAACTTTATTCCCCAGCGCTCCTTGACCGGAGTGTTGCGGTAAAGCTGTTCCACCAGCAGCATACCGATGATCGCTGCGATCAGGCGTCCGACAACTTCAACGATGAACCCAGTCTCGCCAAACAGCGCAGCGGACGTCAGAGAGGGAAAGACAGACGCCAGCAGGAGCAGCGCGTAAAACAGCGCGATCGCCGTTGCATGCGGTCTGAGCCGCAGCGAATTTTGATGGAAGGCTTTCTGAAAAGGCCCCAGCAGGATGAGCAGGAAGATTGACCATCCCGCGTTCCGAAGAATTTCCAGGATACTGGTTAACTGCGATAACTGGCCGCCTTCAGTCAGCTGATAGGCGATCAACGCAGCCCATACCGCGGTAATCAGGCAGGCCACCGTGAGCACGACGCTGTGCAGCCGCGCGCGCCAGCTGGTCAACAACAGCCCGGATAGCAAAAGAAATGCCGCAGCAGCGATGGAATAGCTGAATGCGGCAACGCTGGTTGACATCTGGGCTATACCTTGCGCTATCTGCCGCCCTTACTGAATAGCACCACCTGAAAAGTGTCCATCAGTACCAGCACGTCAAGAAATAAGCTGTTATTTTTCACATAGTAGAGATCGTATTGGAGCTTCTGCACGGAATCTTCGACCGATGCGCCATATTGGTAACGCACCTGTGCCAGCCCGGTGATCCCCGGCTTGATACTGTGCCTGACGTTGTAATACGGTACCTCCACACATAGCTGCTGCACAAAAAACGGCCTCTCCGGACGCGGTCCCACAAAACTCATTTCGCCTTTAAGCACGTTCAACGTCTGCGGCAGTTCATCTATTCTGAGCTTGCGGATGATGCGCCCGACACGGGTAGTGCGCGGGTCGTCCGTCGAGGCCCATTGCGGACGCCCGCCCTTCTCGGCGTCGTTGCGCATACTGCGGAACTTGAGCACCATGAAGGGATGTCCATCCTTGCCCACCCGCTCCTGCCGGTAAAAAATCGGGAGTCTGTCTTCCAGCACAATAAACAACGCGGTAAACAGCATGACCGGCAGGGTGACGATGAAAATGATCAGGCTCGCCAGCAGATCAAATGCTCTTTTGCTGTAGGCCCGCAAAAAGCTCTGGTCAAACCCGCCGCCGAATACCAGCCAGCTGGGCTGCAGCGAATCCACCCTGATCTGGCAGGCTTCGCGCTCAAAAAATGTCGCGGCATCGATCACCTCAATGCCGTTCAGCTTGCACTCGAGCAGTTCCTGTATCGGAAAGGATCCGCCGCGCCGATTCTGTACCGCCACAATGATCTCGCTGGCATTGTATTTGTCCGCCAGAGAGATTAGCGATTCGTCCGCGGGCAGCATCGCTTTGGTGGGTACGGAGTAATCTTCACCCGCCATCGGAACGAAACCCACGATATTGTATTTGTTGTAGTTGACTCTGTTTAATGCCAGGTCACTGCATTCTTTCGCCAAAGGACCCGCGCCGAGAAATATGACTCTCGATTCCAGCAACCTCGACTTACCGGACCTGAAAAACAGATACCTGGCCAGTAAAATTCCCACCGCAGAAATTATAATCACCAGCCCTAAAATGCCACGGCCAAAATACAGTTCCGGCACCAGGTAAAAAATCACCGTTATGAGGCCGAATCCTACCGCCAGGGAAGGCATCAGCCGCAGAAAGGTATTCCGGAAATCATCAATTGAACTGTTCTGATACATTCCAAATGCGCTCATGTTGAATATCATTACCACTGCGTAAGCACAAGCCGACATAAAAAAATTATCAAACTGCCCGGAAGTTTCAAAACGTGAAGAAAACGGATAGCTCATATCCGAGTACCGGATGGCGGTCCCCAGGTAGACTGATGTCACCAGAATAAGCACCTCTATCGCGAGCAACAGGGATGTTATTTTTGAGACATAGTGATTGGAAATTCTCAACATTTTTCTCCCAGCCTATTCTGGATTATCGACTTTGCCATATCAGCTTAGGCCGCTGGCACGAACTCGAAGTGCTACAGCACAGGCAAACGTTAGCGCGGACATACACCGCATGAACCGGCACGCACGAGCCCTTCAGCAGTAACACTGGCAACATAGAAAGTTTAGGAAACGATAGGGGTGCGGCCGCTGGCATCCGTGCGCGGCTGGCCGTCACTGGACTTTGACCCGGTCACGAGCAACGCCAGCTTTAGCCGATCTCTTACATCCAGCTTGCGAAATATTTCTGTCAGATGGGCTTTCACCGTACGTTCAGTAATGTCCAGGCGCTGCGCAATCTGCTTATTGCTTTCACCATTGCCGATCAGTTTGGCAATCTCATGCTCGCGTCGGGTAAGGTTTGAAAGCAGGTCGCTGGCGGCCTGCTTGATATTATTTTTTTCCAGCGCGATTGCCCATAGCTCATTCAGCAAACGACGCGTAAGGGTGCGGCGAATCCACAACTCACCTTTTTGTACAGCCTGAACTACACTGGCCAGCTGTTGAGGTTCTATATCTCTGGGGCAGCATCCGCGTACCCCGGTCTTGAATAGTTCCCATTCGGTCTCGTCGCTTAAGGGACCGCTTAAAATGATAATCGTGGTTTCCGGGCTCAATTTGATCAAGGCGCTGACACCACGGGTACCACCGAGTTCAGGCAGCTGGTGGTCGAGCAACAACATTTGCGGCTTTGTCCGCAACAATTCGTTGCGCAGTTCGGCCAGGCCGGACGTGCGGGATACTTGCGCAAAACTGTGCACACCCCGTGCCCAGAGCTCAAGCACCTCCTGCGATGAGCTAGCAAGCAGGATCAAGTGTGGCCTCTGCATTGGCATGGCAAAACTGCATTACCTCATCCATAATTTTGCCCAGCATTTTCCGCGGCACCCAAGCCTCGCCGCGATCTATCATTTGCGCCGCCCGGGAAAAATGGGTGGGATCGGCTTTGGGATTCACGCAACCGCGCGCACCTTTTGCCAGCGCAAGCATAACCTGGTCTTCATGGGCTGACTCATCGGCCAGTAATACCACCAGAGTCTCGGGGCATTCGCGGCGCAACGACACCAGCATTGCACAGCCGGCATCCGTGCACTGGTTCAGATACGCCAGCAGAATGCGCGGATTGAGCCGGCGTGTTCTGGCCACCACCTCTTCCACCGCACTGATATTTCCGCGCGGCGTAAGGCGACGCTCGTTGAGCGCATTGCCGTCGGTCGTTGTACTGTTTGTAAGCATACGTATACCCTGCTCTCCCTGTAGGGAGTGTTCAAATTCAGTTCGTCTCCCCCAGTCAGTGTCGGCTATTGCCACAGTAATCGGTTGCATACTTTCCCCTTCACGATTCGTTGCACGCCAAAGACGTTATTTTTGATCTACCCTTAAGACGTGGCAATCTCGGGAGAATTTGTTAGTGCGTACAATATCACATTTTTGAGAATTTTCGAGCAAGCGACAGCTCTTCAGGCATGTTCCGCAGCATACCGAATATCCTTTGCTCCGTCGGAATATTACCGATATAGCTGACGAAGAATTGCCCAATTACGACCCGGCGGCGCCATCGATGATTGTTCTCAACTCATTAGACGCCCCAGGTGACCGCACTGAACGCTGATCTAACCACCCGGAATATCGCCGGGCGAACGTTGCCGGCCAGTACCGCTGCTAAAATCACTGGGCGGGAATCGGGCACAGATGCCGCGGAAATAAACGTCCGCGGTCATGATACTTCGCCATTCAAAAAAATCGGCCCGCCCGCCTGCATACATGCCGGCTATAACTGCGTCGCCGCTGAATTTATATTAAAATTGGACGCTCAGCAAAATCAAATTGCCGAGCCAATTCTATTAAGTCAGGGAGACGCTATGAAACAAAATAAAACCAACGTGCTGATGCTGGCGTCCATGGTCATGTGCGGCAATGCAATGGCGGAAGACGTCCAGCTGGATGGCCACTGGCGTGGAAGCGGTGGCGCGGCCTTGTCGGGCAATACCCGCAGCCAGAGCCTGAGCCTGAATGCAGACGCCGCGCGCGCGACGGCAGATGACAAACTGTCGCTTTACGGACAAATTCTTGGCAGTCGCGCCACAGCCAACGGCGTGACGACGACGTCGGCCAACCAATGGAAAGCCGGTACTCGCTACGATCGCAACATCTCATCGGATGTATTCAGTTTCGCCGGGCTGGACTTCAACCATGACCAGATCCAGCAGCTGTCATTGCGTAGTGTGGTCAGCGGCGGGCTGGGGTACCACCTGATCAAAACTCCCGCAAACAAATGGGACATCTTTGG
>JAZJXX010000002.1:270034-360547 GCA_040390665.1 Pseudomonadota bacterium
CTTTGGCGGTCTGGACTATCGCGCGGATCGTTACAGCGGTGTGGGCGTCCTCATAGAAAACAATTTGCAGACGAGCTACAACACGGTAGAGCTATTGCTCGGCGAGGAATCCAATCATAAATTGACCGAAACCACCTCTTTCCGCCAGCATCTGGTTATCTATCCCAATCTGAGCAGTGGTGGCGGCTATCGCGCTACGCTGGACAGCGGCCTGGCTGTTTCATTAAGCAAAACGATGAATCTGAACATCACGCTGCAGGACCGTTACGACAGCCGGGCTGAGGCACCGATCAGGAAAAACGATCTACTGTTCTTTACCGGGATAAGCGTCAAATTTGGCGGATAAAAGCAAGACGGTTCAGAATGTCCATGGCAACCAGCTTAGCTAATAACGATCACCGCTCAGTTTTACTGAGCATTTAGAGCATCGGGCGGGCCGCATCATCGGCCTGGTTCAATCGGTTTTCAACAGCCATGAGGGTGTATGCAGCTCAAATTCATTAGCGTGATGGTCGAAGACCAGGAGCGGGCTCTGCACTTTTACACGACCGTTCTCGGGTTCACCAAAATGGCAGACATCCCGATGGGTCAATACCGCTGGCTGACGGTTACATCGTCCGATGGGATCGAAGGGGTCGAGCTGGTATTGGAACCGATGGACTTTATGCCCGCTCGCACCTATCAGAAAGCTCTGTTCGAAGCGGGCATCCCGGCTACTGCTCTGATTACCCGGGACATCGCCGGAGATATTCGGCGCCTCAAGAGTCTTGGCGTCAAGTTCCGCGAAGAGCCTGCAAGCATGGGGCCGATCACCGCTGTCATTTTTGAAGACACTTGCGGGAACCTCATCAACCTTGTCGAGCCGGCGGCCTGATGACCTGTCGAAGCGCGCGGCCGCTTTCTCTATAATACTTTTCGGCCCGTGAGTTTACGGGATCAAGTTAACATCACAAATCACAAAGGAGCGAATGACATGTCTACAAACACCATACGACTTCACCGCGTAGTTCGTGCGAAACCAGAAAGAATCTACAGAGCCTTTCTTGATGCCGACGCAATGGCTAAATGGCTGCCGCCGCACGGCTTCACCGGCAAGGTTCACCAAATCGACGCTAAAGTTGGCGGCACCTTCAAGATGTCATTTACCAATTTTTCGACGGGCCACAGCCAATCTTTTGGCGGGTCGTATCTTGAGCTGGTTCCCAACGAACGGATACGGCACACGGACAAATTCGACGATCCGAATTTACCCGGAGAAATGCAAACCACGATCACCCTGCGAGCGGTGTTTTGCGGGACGGAATTAAATATCGTGCAGGAAGGCGTACCGGCAGTTATTCCGCCTGAGGCCTGCTATCTCGGCTGGCAGGAGTCGCTCACGCTGCTGATGCAGCTGGTCGAGGCCGAGATTCCGGATTAGCGCGCCCTTGCTACGCTTCGGCACAGGCAAAAAACGAGGCCGTAGAAAAACTGCCCATGACCATAAAAAATATTTGAACGGCTATGTCTATACAATTTAATTTCACGACCAGACCGTCAACAGTCATTTGCTACGACCTCGATAATCACCAGTTCTTTAACGCATGGAAGAGGATCGGCGCGCTGTTCAATCGATCGGACATGCAAATCGCCTCGGGAGCGCTGCAGGAGGTGATCGATCTCGACAACAAAGCGCAGGCCACGCCATCCAAACTGGGTTCCCCGGATCACTATGTAAAATTGCGCAGCCTTTATATCGACGATGAGAATGGTGAATTCACTCTAAATGTTGACTACCTGTACGATAGCCACGCAACGCCCTTATTTGACAAGGATGACATCAAGCGCATCCTGAATGACGGTACTGTGCAGCATTTAGGTCACGTGCAATTGGTGAAGGTATCCATCAAGAGCGGCAATTTCGCAGCTGAAAATTTCTCGCCGGTGGCAGATCAATTTTATGACTAGTGAATGTTAAGTATTTCCTGAGGCATCGTATCAACACCTCCGTCCGAATATACCTAATGCCGGTTTCAGCGCTGCGGCCACCACAGCGGATCGTCAATGCTCCATTCGCCGTCCACGCACTGGCAGAGGGCCTGCGCCGCGAAGTGGGGCCCAAGGGCGTACGGGTTTCGCTGGTTGAACCCGGCGTCGTAGTCAGCGGCTTCCAAAATGCGGCGGGCTATAGTGACGATCTGGTAGAGAAATTCGACGAAAAATTTGGCCCGCTGCTGCATGGGGAAGACGTGGCTAACGTTATTCACTATATCGTCGCGCTACCGCCCCACGTTCATATCAGCGACATCATGGTCCGTCCCACGCGTCAGGATTATCCGTGATGCGGAATGGGGCCGTATTATTCCCGTTCTGGTTGGTTCCCCGGTTAGGGCGAATCTGGGCATTGATATCATGGTTCTGCTTTGATTTTAAACATCAGCCCGCATGGGCTGTCAGGCGATCTACTAGAAGTCTCCAGAAAATATTTAAACCTTCCGGCCAGCTATCTATGGCAGACCGACCTTTAATTCTTTCTAAATATTGGTGCGCCCGAAGAGATAAAGCTGGGCACTGGGAACGACTATTTCATTACCCTAATCGATAAACTCAGAACGGAATATCATCAGAAATATCTAACGAATGTTTTTGAATTTGTCTTCGCTCAGATCGAACCCATTCTTCATTCCAGCTTGCTTGACTAAGGGCTTTAAGTTTGCCATCGCCATCAAATAGATCTTTTTTAACCCAAAGTATTTGAAGTTCCGATTTATTTTTTGATCCTAACTCCCGAGTCCATTCCATATACGCTGGATTATCCCAAAAATCCTCTGGAACCTCTTGGAAAGATTTCGCAGATCTCAACCAAATGTTAAATTCTTCCAAATTTGTAAAATATATCCGATACATGTTTTTTGTTACCGTTTTTACTGCTTCGAAAACAGGGTGATTGCTGAATAGTATTTCTTGCACAGCAGCATCGCCTTTTGTCTTCTCCTCTGTAAGGAATTTAACCAATTGATCGACAGTCTGAAGACTTCTTTGTAGCTCATGAATTAGCGATGTTTGGATTCTATTGGATTCTTCGATAAGCAACCTTTGGAGAAGCCCTGCTAATTGCTCTCTTAGAATTGTTGTTAAATCCGCTCCAGTCTCAAAAGTAAATATTGGATTCCCTTTAGGCAGCGCATAAACCTCCTCTAGAAATGTATAGACGCGAGGGTCATTAACCGCTGTATATCGAACACCCACGACTTCTTTGTTCGCCTGATAATATTTGAATTCTGAGTGAACATTTGAATCAACAAAAATATATACTTGCTTGCCCAACTCATGGGCTTTTTTCAATTCTTTTTGGCTAATCGAATATTCTGACTCATTTGCTATTGAGCCAAATTTACCGCCTATTATTGAAACTAGAATGTCGCAAAACTCGATCTCGCGATATACATAAGCTTCGGGTTTTTCGTCTTTCCCGTAAGAAACGTGTCCGCGCTCGTGGCGTACGGGCTCATAACCAAAGGATGAAATAAAACGATCTAAGTCCTCTCGAATGACCTTCAGATCAAAATAGGTTGAACTTACAAATATCCGAGGTCTAGCCATTTAATATCACCTTTTGTGAGCTACTGGACTACTGAAGGATGCGCGTTCAGCAAAGGATGTGGCTGCCTCCTTGTTGAATATTGCAAAGCTTAACCCATCACGACTTCACGAATGCGGTCGGCAAGAAAATCCTCCTCCGGCCTACTTTCAGGTGCATAAGCTTTAGCGTTTAGAATGTGGATCAAATCTTCATCTAAAATCGGGATGATTAGACCGTTCTGAGCCTGGTGAATATCCTGGCACCGCTGAATTAACCTTGTGTAGTTTTCCACCGACCGACACAGGAGCATTCCGAATCTCCCTCGATTTGCTGAGAATCTTCCTGCTAACTGATCTAGTTCAGGATTCGCAACGTCTTTGCCGTAGTTTTTGCACTCAACCATAATATATGGAGAAGTGATTTGTCTAATTTGGTGAAGATTAAAAAACTGCCCGCTTTTTGCAGAGTTATCAAAAACGATATCAATACGTTTACGCCCCTCGTTAATTTCCCTTTCTTTTTGAGGACGGGTTAAATTCGGATAAAAAATCAGCTCAAGTATGCCGACAATTAGATGGTGATAATTCGTTGCATAATCGTTTCCTGTTGGGGTTTCAACCAGTTTGTCAGCCAGAAATTGACATAGAGCGTAGAGGTCTACTGTCGAATTGATTTCCGTGTTTGTCAAAGGCCTAGCCTTGTTTTTGCAATACTCCTTAAAATCCCTAAATACCGCTGGATGTTGCTGTGTGAACTCTGCAACACAATCTTTATTGCGCGGTGCGACATACGTCGTCATGTCCTCTTTGGTGACGTATGCTTGGCCCAGACTCTCGCCCTTTTTCGGTCTTCTTCTTCTGACGTGGGGGCCATTGGAGACGAGATGCTCCCGTTTTACAAAATTCAGAACCCAATGGCGATGGTATTGGCCCATTGCGTAGAAAGCTCCTCGCGACACAAGGGACTTGGGGACGAGGAGGATAGGTCGATCATTGATGACGAGCATTGTTTCGTGAGTTCGTTCCCATCTGCGGGATTCGGCGTTCCACCAAGGGTTCGTTGCTACTTCCGGTGTGGTGGGAATGTCATGGAGCATACATTGGCTCTGGGTATATTCGATCAAATTTTTCCGGATTATGTTTGTCGTCATATCCGACACTTTATCGGGACCAATCCCTCGGACAAAAATCCGAAAATCCTCCAAATGATCTAAAACTCCTGTTTCAATGGCGCGACTTTCCATGACACTATCGAATATGTCGCTAGCTTGTTCATTTCCTATACCACGCCCTGCTGGCGTTCCTCTGGAGGAGCCGAGGCAAGTTTCATTCGGTTCACTGAGGTATGAAAAAAGTTCTTTTGCTTGTTCCTTTTCCTCCTCCTGAATCAATTCCAAAAAAAATGAGAAAAAGTTTGATATTGTGTTGTGGCATCTATCAGCAAAGACATGGCTAGACGCGCCAATGAGCTGAGAATCTATGTAGAGACCCACATCGTAGTCTGGATCAATATCAACAAAATCGAGCTCAGCCTGGGTTTTTTGAAGATTAAACTGTTCGCTAATTCTCATAACTCTCCTCAGCTTGGGCCCGTCCAAGTAACACGGGGGCTTCAAATACATACTTCCCAATGTAGCGGCATATTGCTGAGCTGTAAATAACATCTAGACCGATGTGCAGGCAGAGCGTACTGCGCTATTGCGCAGGCGGGCTGACCGCGGAGACAGCTCGAATTATGGACAGCTAACATCGCCAGACGTGGTTCCAAAAACTGGGACATGGGACAGGATGCCCGACGCATTGAATGAAAACCCGTCAAGGAATGGCTGCGTCGTTTCGGTATTGGTACTTCGAGGATTCCAGAATGGTGCGCCCGGCGGGATTCGAACCCACTACCCTTGGCTTCGGAAACCAATACTCTATCCAGATGAGCTACGGGCGCAACAGTTAACAGTATAACGCAGCGCCGCCTCCTGACGCACGCTGCCACTGAAAAATGCTATTGTGTGGACTGCAAATTCAGCCGCCAAGTCATGCTCCATTCCAATCCCAGCCCGGACGAAATCGTCCGGCTTCTGCGCGACATTCGCACCATCGCCGTGGTTGGATTGTCACCCAATCAGGCGCGCCCGAGTTTTGGCGTAGCGCAAGCGCTGCAAAAATCCGGTTATCGCATTGTGCCTGTGCGCCCGCTGGTGCAGCAGGTGCTGGGTGAACGCGCCTATGCCAGCCTGGAGGAATTGCCGTTTGCGGTAGACCTGGTCGATGTGTTCCGTGCACCGCAGCATGTGCCGGCGATCGTTGACAGCTGTATCGCGCTGGGTATTCCGCGCCTGTGGCTGCAGGATGGCGTGATTCATGAAGAAGCGGCGGCGCGCGCGCAGGCGGCCGGGATCACCGTGGTGATGAACCGCTGCATCTGGCGCGACTATAACCGGCTCGGTGTCGCGTGAGCGAAGTGCGTTGCGCGTGGGCCGGGGACAGCGCAATCTATCAGGCTTATCACGATGAAGAATGGGGCGTGCCGCTGCATGACGACCGGGCGCTGTTCGAATTGCTGATCCTGGAAGGCGCGCAGGCGGGCTTGAGCTGGATCACCATTCTTAAAAAACGCGCTGCCTACCGCGCGGCGTTTGATCAGTTCGACGCAACGCGCATTGCCCAATATGATGCCGATAAAATAGAATCGCTGCTGCAGGACGCGGGCATCGTGCGCAACCGGCTGAAGGTAGCGGCCACGGTAATCAATGCGCAAAAGTTTTTGCAGGTGCAACAGGAATTTGGCAGCTTTGACGCTTTCATCTGGCGCTTTGTCGGCGGCACACCGCTGCAGAACCAGCGGCGCGGCCACAGTGAAATTCCCGTGCGCAGTGCCGAATCGGATGCGATGAGCAAGGAGCTGGCGCGGCGCGGATTCAAGTTTGTCGGCAGCACCATCTGCTATGCTTATATGCAGGCGAGCGGCATGGTCAATGACCATACCGTGGATTGCTTCAGGTATGCACAATTGGCCGGTGCTACCGATGCGTGAAATCGTTGGCGCTGGCATCCGCCGCGTTATAGCAGGGACGGGCAAGAGCTTCTGAGCCACAATTAACAGGCGGCCGTTTTTCTGGCGCGCCTCAAGGACAGAAAATGAAGTTCACCAAAATGCACGGGGCAGGTAACGATTTTGTCGTGATTGATGCGGTACGCCAGCGTGTCCAGCTCAAGCCGGAACACCTGCGCCTGTTAGCCGATCGTCATTTCGGCGTAGGTTGCGACCAGATTTTGCTGGTGGAAAAACCCGAACGCTCCGGCGCCGATTTCCGTTACCGTATTTTTAATTCCGATGGCGGTGAAGTCGAGCAGTGCGGCAACGGCGCGCGCTGCTTTGTGCGTTTTGTGCATGATCAGGGATTAACGCACAAGCGCGAAATCGTGGTGGAGACCAAGGGCGGGCTGATTTCGCCGCGACTGGAAGAAGACGGGCGGGTGTCGGTGAATATGGGCGTGCCGATCCTCGACGCCGCAAAAATCCCGTTTAAAGGCAGCAATGCGGTTATCCAGGAGCTGCCGCTAAGCAGCGGCAGTGTCCAGATCACGGCCGTGTCGATGGGCAATCCGCATGCGGTGCAGGTAGTGGCAGACATCGAGCATGCACCGCTCGACATCATCGGTACGGAAATTGAAAACCACCCGGCTTTTCCCAACCGCGTGAACGCCGGCTTCATGCAGGTGGTCGATCGCGGCCATATCAAACTGCGCGTGTACGAACGAGGTGCGGGAGAAACCTTGTCCTGCGGCACGGGCGCCTGCGCCGCCGTGGTAGCAGGCATACTGCGCGGCTTGCTGGATGAGCGGGTGCAGGTGGTCACCCGCGGCGGGGTGCTGAATATCACCTGGGCCGGGGACCGCTCGCCGGTGCTGATGACCGGCCCGGCCATTACGGTATTTGAAGGCGAAATACATCTCTAAACTCAATGAAAGTGACTGAATGAAAGACTCGGACATCGCGTTATACCTGCAGAATAATCCACAATTTTTTGATACCTACGCCGATATGCTGGCGGACATCGTCATCCCGCATCCCTATGGCGGGCGCACTACCTCGCTGTCTGAACGGCAGATGATCACGCTGCGCGAAAAGAACAAGGAGCTGGAAAAGAAACTGCACGACATGGTGGATTTTGCGCGCGAGAACGAAGCACTGCAGCGCAAGCTGCACCAGTTCAGCCTGACCCTGTTTGGGGTGAACGGGCTGATGAATCTGCAGGATGTCATCCGGCAAAATCTGCGCTCGATATTTGCGGTGCCGCATGTTGCGTTGCACCTGTGGAAGGGCCTGCCGCCGAGCGCCGAAGTGCTGGCATTCGCCGATGAGCTGTCGCTACCGGTATGCACGCACCACGCCGTTCATGACACCCTCAGCTGGTTCGGGGAAAGCGCCCCGCTGTTGCATTCGTTCGCTTATCTGACCTTGCGCGAAGGCAGCCGCGCGGACAATCCTGAGGCAACTCCGCCTGATCTGCACGCCGAGCCGGGCGCTACTGCCCTGCCACGCGAGGGGCAATCGATCGGCCTGTTAGTGCTGGGCAGCGAAGACGCTCAGCGCTTTTATCCGGGCATGGGCACGACTTTTCTGCAGCGCTTGGCCGAAATCGCCAGCAGCGCGTTGCGCCCGGCGCTGTAAGCGCAGGCATAACTGATGTCCGACGCGAGTGTGCAGACCACGGAGAAACAGGCTGCACTGCAGGATTTTTTGGCCCATCTGCGCAATGAGCGGCAATATTCGCCGCTGACCGCGGAAAACTATACACGCGACATCCGCCGCCTGTTTGAGCTGGCCGGCGCCGTCCCGCTGGATCAGCTGCGTAGCCATCAGATCCGCCGCTTCGTCGCGCAGCTGCATGGCAGCGGCCTCGGCGGCTCAACCCTGGCCCGTATGCTGTCGGCGTGGCGCAGCTTTTATACTTACCTGGTGCGCCACGGCCGTTGCGGCCAGAATCCCTGCAGTGGATTGCGCGCGCCTAAATCGCCGCGCCGTTTGCCGCACGCACTATCGCCGGATGACGCCACCCGCATGGTTGATTTACCCGCCGATGGCGAACTGCTGACGGTGCGCGACAAGGCCATGTTCGAACTGCTGTACTCCTCCGGCCTGCGCCTGGCCGAACTGGTCGGTCTGGACCCGTCCGCGCTGGATCTGCACGACGCTGCGGTGCGCGTGCTGGGTAAAGGCAACAAAACCCGCGTCGTGCCGTTGGGCAGCCACGCCATCGCAGCATTGCAGAGCTGGCTGACGGCGCGCGCGCAGATGGCGCAGGCGGATGAAGCCGCGCTGTTCGTCAACCGCAACGGCGCGCGCCTCAGCGCACGCTCGGTGCAATTGCGCATGAAGCAATGGGGCGTGCGGCAAGGGCTCACCAGCAGTGTGCACCCGCATCTGCTGCGCCATTCGTTCGCCACGCATGTGCTGCAATCCAGCGGCGACCTGCGCGCAGTTCAGGAGATGCTCGGCCATGCCAGTATTTCAACGACGCAGGTCTATACCCATCTGGATTTCCAGTACCTCAGCAAAATTTATGATGCCGCGCATCCGCGCGCCAAAAAGAAAACCCGATGAAAACCATTACGCTTAAACCCGGCAGGGAAAAGTCCCTGCTGCGCCGTCATCCGTGGATATTTTCCGGCGCCATCGCGCAGGTGATGGGCGCACCCGCGGCTGGCGACACGGTGCAGGTGTTGTCCGCGCAAGGCGATTTTCTGGCCCATGCGGCGTACAACGCACAATCGCGGATCACTGCGCGCGTGTGGTCGTGGCAGCAAGACGAGCTCATAGACCAGGATTTTTTTCACCGCCGTATCAGCCGTGCACTGGCGGCCCGTGCGGCGCTCAACGACATGCACAGATTTTCTGCGCCGGACGCGGACGCCAAACCGGCTGATGGCCAGGCCGGCTGGCGCCTCATCCATAGCGAATCGGACGGCCTGCCCGGCCTGATCGTCGATCAATACGGCGGCGTGCTGGTCATGCAGATCGGCAGCGCCGGCGCTGAACGGTGGCGCGAAATCTGTGCCGACATCCTGCAACAGTTGTGTCAGCCCGTGTGCCTGTACGAGCGCTCGGATTCCGATGTGCGCGGCTTGGAAGGGCTGCCCGCGCGCACCGGTATTATGCGCGGCAGCTTGCCGCAATCCTTGCTGATCGAGGAAAATGGATTGCGCTTTGCAGTGGATGTCGCGCATGGCCAGAAGACCGGTTTTTATCTCGACCAGCGCGACAATCGCGCACTGATCGGGGCGCTGGCGCAGGACAAAGACGTGCTTAACTGCTTCTGCTACAGCGGCGGTTTTTCGCTGCATGCCTTGCACGGCGGCGCGAAATCCGTGCTGTCGATCGATTCATCGGAAGATGCATTGCAGCTGGCGCAGCGTAATCTGCAATTGAATGCGCTGGATGCCAGCCGTGCCGAATGGCAGTGTGCCGATGTCTTTGTCGCGCTGCGTCAGTTGCGCGACCAGAACCGCAAATTCGATCTGATCGTGCTCGATCCGCCCAAGTTTGCACCGACCGCCGCGTTTGCCGAAAAAGCCGCGCGGGGTTACAAGGATATCAATCTGCTGGGTTTCAAGCTGCTACGGCCGGGCGGGATACTGGCTACCTATTCGTGCTCGGGCGGCATCAATGACGACTTGTTCCAGAAAATTATTGCCGGTGCAGCGCTGGACGCCGGCGTGGACGCGCAGATACTCTACAAGCTGCATGCCGCGGCAGATCACCCGGTGCTGCTGAGTTTTCCCGAAGGGGCGTACCTCAAAGGACTGGTTTTACGCGTGGCCGATTAGTGCCGCGAGGCTACGCGCCCAACCACAGCGTTCGGCTTATAGCGCCGCGAGTAGTTTTGTCGCAGTCTGAGCCAGCAGTTCGACATCCAACGTGCCGATGCATTGTTCCGCCATTTCTATACCGCTGAGCACGACTATCCGTTCACTTTCGCTGATTTCCCAAACCGCCGTTTCGTCGCCCTTTTTTCGGACCGCCAGTAAAACGGCGATCGCCGCATCCAGGGTTTCGATCGCCTGCGGAATTCTGGTGTGGTTGTGCTCCAGCGCGGTACGGATCACTGAGATCGCCGCCGCCAGACGGCCGAACGACAGCGCGCTGAATTGTCCCACGCAGGCAGCCTGGTAAGCAGCATGCATGTCCATCGCATAAATGTCCTTGAGGCCGCGGGTAACCGGTATGCGCAACGAGCTTTTTTTCTTCATTTGCTTATTAGTCTCCGGCGTGTAAGTGGGCGGAGCGATCAGCCATTCAGCCTGTTAATGCTGGCTGAGCAGCGGTTTAAATCCCAGCCGCGTCTGCAGTTTATCCGCGACGAGGCGCGCTTCATTCTGGCTGAGGTAAGGCCCCAGATGCACGCGTATCAGGTCATCTTTCTGGTACAGCGCGACGGACGGGCCGCTACCCTCGAACTCATCCCGCATTTTTGCCAGGAAGCTTTCCGCGCCCTGCTGGGATTTGAATGCACCCAGTTGCAGATAAATCTGTCCGGCAGTAGCCGCAGCGGTAGTTACAGGCGCCGGCAGCTCGACCGGGGGCAGCGCTTCGCTGACGGTTTCGGCGGGCGGAATCCCGGGGGCACCAGAGCCAGCCGGCTGCAGGCTTTGCACTTCCACCTCGGTGCTGCCGTTGCCGACATAACCCAGCTTATACGCCGCGGCATACGAAAGATCCATGATACGACCGTGCAGGAATGGCCCACGATCATTAATGCGCACGATCACTGATTTGTTGCTGGCAACATTGGTGACGCGAGCATAGCTGGGAATAGGCAGCGTAGGGTGAGCAGCGGTCATGCCGTACATATCATAAATTTCGCCGCTGGATGTGCGCTGGCCGTGGAATTTCTTGCCGTACCACGAGGCAATGCCGCGTTCCTTGTACTGGCCGGCCACAACCAGCGGAGTATAAACGTTGCCCAGCGCGGAGTATGGTCGGTTGGCAAAACGATGCAGCGGCTCTTCGCGCGGCACGGCATTCGGGATGGCGTCGAGGTTGGGCGGTATGTCCGCACCGGGGCCATCTCCCAATAGATAGCCGCCGCGTTGCGACAGCGGCAGCGACGTGATCGGCCCCGTCGGCTGGCTTGGGGCCGGACTTTGCGCTGCCGTCGCCGCCTGAGGCTGCGTTTGCGTTACAGGCGGGCTGCGCTGCTCGACTGTGCGTACCGGCGCACTGCCGCAAGCACTGAGTATCAGTGCCAGTAACACCACGACGTATAGTCTGATCGGCTGCATGCTCTAGGTTTGTACCAGTGTTTTATGCGTATGTATGCTCATCAGCATACCAAAACCGAGCAACAAGGTCAGCATCGATGTACCGCCATAGCTGACCAGCGGCAGCGGTACCCCCACCACGGGCAAAATGCCGCTGACCATGCCCATGTTAACAAACGCATAAGTGCAGAACGTCAGCGTAATCGAGCCGGCCATCAGCCGGGTAAAATAGGTTGAGGCCTCGGCGGTAATCATGAAGCCGCGGCCGATTACAAATATATACATGCCCAGCAGCAGCAGATTGCCAAGCAGGCCGAATTCTTCCGAATAAACCGCGAAAATAAAATCCGTGGTGCGCTCCGGCAAAAAATCGAGATGAGTCTGCGTACCGTGCAGGTAGCCCTTGCCCAGCACCCCGCCGGAGCCCACCGCGATCATCCCTTGTATAGTGTGGTAGCCCTTGCCCAGCGCGTCCTGCGTGGGATCAAGCAGCATCATGATGCGGTGACGCTGGTAATCATGCAACATGGACCACAGCACCGGCATGCTGCCCAGCGCCGCCACCAGCAGCACGCCCATCACGCGCCAGCTCAGACCTGCCAGGAACAGCACATAAAAACCGCTGGCCGAAATCAGCACCGCGGTGCCCAGATCCGGCTGACGCACGATCAAAGCCACCGGCAACAGCAGCAGCAGCGTCGCGGCAAAAAAATTCCTCATTTTCAGCGTGGCTTCATGCTTTTCGAAATACCACGCCATCATCAGCGGCACCGCAATCTTCATCAGCTCGGACGGCTGGATGACGGTCACACCTATGTTCAGCCAGCGGCGCGCACCGTGGCTGATATCGCCGAACAACGCCACGCCAATCAGCAGCAACAGCCCCAGGATATACACCGGCAGCGCCGTGCGCATCAGGTAATGCAGCGGCATATTGGCCACCATCCACATTACCGCGAATGCCACTGCCATATTACCCAACTGCGCCAGCACCCGGTTCCAGTTACCGTCGCTGGCGCTGTACAACACCACCAGACTGGTCAGCATCAGCAGCCCGAGTGCGGCCAGCAGTACCGGGTCTAAATGCAGCACAAAACGCTTCCACAGGCGCGGCCAGAGATTTTGTCTAGTCATGTTCCGCTTCAGTCTCATCCACGGCCGACACTGCTTTGGGCATCTTGCCGAGCAAATAATAATCCATTATTTTGCGCGCGATCGGTGCGGCAATGGAACCGCCGTGGCCGCCATTTTCGGCCAGCACCACCAGCGCGATCCTGGGCTTTTCGGCCGGCGCGAAACCGATGAACCAGGCGTGGTCGCGATTGCGTTCCTGCAATTTACTGGCGTCGTATTTCTCACCCTGTTTGATGCCGACCACCTGTGCGGTGCCGGTCTTGCCGGCAAAGGAATAGGCCGCGCCGGCGCCGGCCTGCGCGGCAGTGCCGCCCGGCTGTGTCACCGCCACCATCGCGCGTTTGACCAGCGCCACATGTTCCGGGTTAAGCGTGATGTTTACATCAGGCGTGACTGCGGGCGGCGACGCGGTACCGCCGCCATACTGGATCTGCCGTACCAGGTGCGGGCGATAACCGACGCCGTCATTAGCCAGGATCGCGGTCGCATAGGCCAGCTGCATCGGCGTAGCCAGATCGTACCCCTGCCCGATGGCGGCCGAAACCGTGTCGCCGAGGTACCATTTCTGCTTGTAGCGGCGTTGCTTCCATTCCTGCGAAGGCATCAGGCCAGCCGTTTCTCCTTCCATGTCTATGCCGGTTTTTTTGCCAAAGCCGAACTGCGACAAAAAATTGTACATATTGTCGATGCCCAGATCGACCGCCAGACCATAAAAATAGGTATCGCAGGAAATTACGATGGCCTTGAACAAATCGACGCTGCCGTGACCGCCTTTTTTCCAATCCCGATACTGATGGCTACTGCCTGGCAGCGTGAAATAGCCCGGGTCGCTGATGGTGTAGCTGGGGCTGCGCTTGTTGTAATACAGCCCGGCCAGCGCCATGAATGGCTTGATCGTCGAGCCCATCGGATACTGGCCGCGCAGCGCGCGATTGTTGAGCGGCACGTCCGGCGAGTTGTTCAGTTCGTTCCAGCTTTGCTCATCTATGCCATCGATGAACAGATTGGGGTCGTAGCCCGGCCTGCTGACGAAGGCCAGCACTTCGCCATTGTTCGGATCAATCGCCACCAGTGCGCCGCGATAATCGCCGAACGCCTCTTCGGCAATTTCCTGCAGCTTGGCGTCCAGCGACAGCACCAGGTTGTTGCCCGACACCGGCGGCGTGCGCGACAGCACCCGCACCCCACGCCCGCCTGCGTCCACTTCGACCTGCTCGATTCCGGTGGTGCCGTGCAGCTCGCTCTCGTAGCTCTGCTCCAGGCCGGTCTTGCCGATGTAATCGGAACCACGATAATTGGCACTGGTTTCATCAGCGTTCAACTGTTCCAGATCGTTCTCGTTAATGCGGCCGATATAGCCGATCAGGTGGGAGGTTTTTTCGCGGTAAGGATATTCACGAAACAGCCGTGCCTTGATTTCCACTCCGGGAAAGCGATAGCGCTGCGCGGCGAAATGCGCCACTTCTTCATCGGTCAGGCGGTTGCGTATCGGCAGGCTCTCGAAATTGCGGCTTTCCGCCAGCAGCTTCTTGAAGCGTTTGCGATCCTTGGGCTGGATATCGACCAGCAGCGCAAGCTGATCAATAGTGGCGTCCAGCCCGGCCACCTTGCTGGGCGTGATTTCCAGGGTATAGCCAGAATAATTGTGCGCCAGCACCACGCCGTTGCGATCCAGGATCAAACCGCGATTCGGTACGATCGGCACGATCGAGATACGGTTACTTTCCGCCAGGGTCTGATAGTGGCTATGTTTCACCACCTGCAAATAGCTGAACCGCGCCAGCAGGATGAACAGCAGCAATAGTACAAAACCCAGGCTGACTGCGAGCCGCACGCGAAAATAATAAATTTCGCTCTGCGAATTCTTAAGTTCGACGCGGCGCTTCATGCGCTATCTGCTTGATGGATGGCCAAGGGGATTGATCTGCCGGACTCCACTACCGGGCTTTCATAATTTGTCTGTAGCCGGCCGAGGACGACGCAGCGATTGCAGCAGCACCGTCAGCGGAGCCCACAGCAGCACTGATATTACGCAACCTAAAAAATACTTCCATGCGACGTAGCCATGCAGCTGCCAGTGCACGGCGGCATACACCAGGTAGGTCAACAGCAACACCGGAAAAATCTGTAGCGTCTGCTGGCGCAAATCGAACATCAGCATGCGGCGGTGCAGCACAATACCGCCGAATGCCAGCACGGAATAAGCCAGCGCATGCTGGCCGAACAGGCTGGCATCGGCCACGTCGGTCAATATGCCCATGATCCACGCTACACCAATGCCGACGCGGTACGGCTTGTGCGTACACCAGTACAGCAACACCAGCGCGACAAAATCGGGGCGCAGCGCCAGCGCAATGCCGTATAGCGGCAGCCAGTTAAGCAGCAGCGCAGCCAGCAGGCTGAGTACCACGAAGACATTGCTGGCCGGCAGCAGGAATTCCTGATTTTTTAGCCGGCTCATGGTTTTCTCCGCCGGTCTTTGACCAGTTTCTGGGTCGTCGATTCCACAGCAGCTTCCGGCCGTTCCGGCAGCTTGGGCAGCCCGGACAGGATCAACAGCTGACGATGCCGATCGACTCCCGCAATCGGTATGCAGCGTATGCGCGCAAACGGATAAGCCGGATCGCGTTCAATACGGCTCACTTTGGCCACCGGCAGACCGGGCGGATAGGTGCCGTCTATGCCGGAAGTCACCAGGGTATCGCCTTCCTGTATGTCGGAACTGATCGGCATATAGCGCAGCGTCAGTTCGCTGGTGTCGCCCGAGCCGAAAACCACGGCGCGCAAGCCGTTGCGCAATACTTGCACCGGCACCGCATGGTCTTTATCGGTGATCAGCGTGACCTCACTCAGCCACGGATGAGCGCGGGTGACCTGGCCGACGATGCCGCTGTCATCCATGACCACCTGGCCAGGTTGCACGTTGGCCTGACTGCCCTTGTCGAGCAGCAGCTTGCGTTTGAAAATGTCGCGTTCGACATACACGATCTCGGCCATCTGCATTGGATAATCGGCATGCTGCTGCACCGCCATTAACTGGCGCAGATGCTGGTTTTCCTGTTGCAGCACCTGCAGCTGCTGCAGCTGCGCGCCTTCCAGCATGTGCTGCTGGCGCAGCTGGGCATTCTGGCGCACCAGTTCGCCCTGCAGCACCAGGAATGAATCAGCCTGATGCCATAAGGTGTTGGGGCCGGTCACCAGGCGTTGCAAGGGATAGATCAGCACGGAGAACGCGCTGCGTGCTGCCTCCAGGTATTGATAACGCGCATCTATGAATAGCAGCAGCAGCGACAGTAAAGCGAAAAACGCCAGCCGTACGGCTGGCGCTGGGCCACGATTGAAAAAACGGAAGGATTGGGTGTGTTCCATTAGGAATGCGCTTATTGAACTTAACTAAACATCCTAAAACGGTATAGATAACTGCGGGACTTCCTCGCACTTACCTCAAACTTGTTGAAACAAAGTGCAGCAGGGCCACTACGCGAAATACGAAAGCTGGGCTATTCCACCGCCATGCAGCGGTGATTAATCGCTGGTAAAGATGCTGCTGAATTTATCCATGCGGTCGAGCGCCTTGCCGGAACCGCGCACCACGCAGGTCAGCGGATCATCGGCGATCAACACCGGCAAGCCGGTTTCCTCCATCAGCAGGCGGTCGATGTCGCGCAACAGCGCCCCGCCGCCGGTCAGCACCATGCCCTTGCTGGCAATGTCCGCGCCCAGCTCCGGCGGGGTCTGCTCCAGCGCGGTCTTGACGGCACTGACAATGCTGTTGAGCGGGTCGGTCAGCGCTTCCAGAATTTCATTGCTGGAGATGGTAAAGCTGCGCGGCACGCCTTCGGCCAGATTGCGGCCCTTCACTTCCATTTCGCGCACTTCACTGCCGGGGAACGCCGAACCGATTTCCTTCTTGATGTTTTCCGCGGTGGTTTCGCCGATCAGCATGCCGTAATTGCGCCGGATGTAATTGATGATGGCTTCGTCGAACTTATCCCCGCCGACGCGCACCGAACCCGAGTAGACCGCGCCGCCGAGCGAGATCACGCCCACTTCGGTCGTGCCGCCGCCGACGTCCACCACCATCGACCCGGTGGCTTCTTCCACCGGCAGGTCAGCGCCGATGGCCGCAGCCATAGGCTCTTCAATCAATTCCACACGGCGCGCGCCAGCGCCATACGCCGATTCGCGGATTGCGCGCCGTTCCACCTGGGTGGAGCCGCACGGCACGCAGATCACGATGCGTGGACTGGGTGTAAAGATGCCGGATTTGTGCACGCGCCGGATGAATTGCTTGAGCATCTGCTCGGTCACGGTAAAGTCGGCAATCACGCCGTCTTTCATCGGGCGGATCGCGGTGATATTGCCGGGGGTACGCCCCAGCATCTGCTTGGCCGCCAGCCCGACCTGCTGGATCACCTTTTTACCGTTGGGACCGCCCTCTTGGCGGATCGCCACAACCGAGGGTTCATTCAGCACGATCCCTTGGCCGCGCGCCCAGATCAGCGTATTCGCGGTGCCAAGATCGATCGCCAGATCATTGGAAAAATAGCTTTCTAAAAAACCGAACATGTAGGCATCCTGAATTGATTAGGCGTGCGCCTGTAAAGTTGTTTATGATACCCTATTAAGCTTGTCCCGATAAAGCCAAACTCCATTAATGTCCATCAATATAGACGATGTAAAAAAAGTGGCCCGGCTGGCCCGGCTGGCGATGACCGAGGAAGAAATGCAGCTCGCCCAGAGCCAATTATCGAACATTTTCGGTCTGATTGCTGAAATGCAGGCGGTCGATACCCGCGGCATCGAGCCGATGTCGCACGCCCAGGATGTCACCCAGCGCTTACGCAAGGACGAAGTCACCGCGGTCAACGAACGCGAACTGTTTCAGGCGCTGGCCCCCCAGGCCGAGCGCGGGCTTTATCTGGTGCCGCAGGTGATCGAATAACACCTTATCCATATCATGCATAATTCCGGTTTGCGCCAGCTTAGCACGGCGTTGCACAGCAAGAAAATTTCCAGCGTCGAGCTCACCCAGCTTTATCTGCAGCGTATCGCTGCGCTTAATCCCGAGCTCAATGCCTATATCACGGTCAACCCGGAACTGAGCCTGGCGCAGGCGCGCGCCGCTGATACCCGGCTGGCGCAGGGCCTGGCCCAGCCTCTCACCGGTATCCCGATCGCGCAGAAGGATATTTTCTGCGCCCGAGGCTGGCGCACCACCTGTGGCTCGAAAATGCTGCACAACTTTGTTGCGCCGTACGATGCCCATGTGGTGGCGCAGTTCAACAACGCCGGCGCGATCAATCTGGGCAAGACCAACATGGACGAGTTTGCGATGGGGTCGAGCAACGAGACTTCATATTACGGCAAAGTGCGCAATCCATGGAACCGCAACGCCGTGCCGGGCGGCAGCTCGGGCGGAACCGCAGCGGCGGTGGCGGCCCGTTTGTGCGCCGCAGCGACGGGGACCGACACCGGCGGCTCGATCCGCCAGCCGGCCGCGCTGTGCGGCATCTCCGGGCTGAAACCGACCTACGGCGTGGTATCGCGCTACGGCATGATCGCGTTCGCTTCCAGCCTCGACCAGGCCGGCCCGATGGCGCGCAGCGCGGAAGATCTGGCGCTGTTGCTGAACGTGATGGCCGGTTTTGACGAACGCGATTCCACCAGCCTGCAACGTGAGCCGGAAGATTACACGCGCGATCTGAACCGTCCGCTCAGCGGGCTGCGCATCGGCCTGCCGCGCGAATTTTTTTCCGCCGGCTTGAGCAGCGATGTCGGCCTGGCGGTTGAAGCCGCCGTCACCGAATATAAAAAACTCGGCGCGACCGTGGTCGACATCAGCCTGCCCAATTCGCGCCTGTCCATCCCGGTGTATTACGTGCTGGCCCCGGCCGAAGCTTCCAGCAACCTGTCGCGTTTCGACGGCGTGCGCTACGGCTACCGCGCGCCGGAATATACCGACCTCGCCGATATGTATGAAAAATCGCGCGCGCAAGGCTTCGGCGCGGAGGTCAAACGCCGCATCATGATCGGCACTTACGTGCTGTCGCATGGCTACTATGACGCTTACTATCTGCAGGCGCAGAAAATCCGCCGCCTGATCGCGCAGGACTTTGTCGAAGCCTTCCGCCAATGCGATGTGATCATGGGCCCCACCAGCCCGACCACTGCATTCAATCTGGGCGAGAAAGGCGACGACCCGGTGCAGATGTATCTGTCCGACATCTACACCATCGCGGTCAACCTGGCCGGACTGCCCGGCATGTCGATCCCGGCCGGTTTCGGGGCCGGCAGCAATGGAAACCCGGGCATGCCGGTCGGACTGCAGATCATCGGCAACTATTTTACCGAGGCGCAAATGCTGAATGTGGCGCATCAATATCAACTGGCCACCGACTGGCACAGCCGCGCTCCGCAGGACATCGGCTAATGACGAACATGTCCGATAAAACTTCTGCCCGCGCCCCGGAATGGGAAATCGTCATCGGCCTGGAAGTGCACACGCAACTTTCGACCAAAAGCAAAATTTTCTCCGGCGCCGCCACCGCGTTTGGTGCCGAGCCCAATACCCAGGCCGATGCGGTGAGCATCGCATTGCCCGGCGTGCTGCCGGTGCTGAACAAAGGCGCGGTCGAACGTGCGCTTAAATTCGGCCTCGCAGTAGGCGCTCACATTGCGCCGCGCTCAGTGTTTGCGCGCAAAAATTATTTCTATCCCGATCTGCCTAAAGGCTATCAGATCAGCCAGTTTGACCTGCCGGTGGTCGGGCCCGGTGCGCTGACCATCCAGGTGGAGCCGCTGTCCGGCAACGCCCCGCCTTATGAAAAAGTGGTGCGCATCACGCGCGCGCATCTGGAAGAAGATGCCGGCAAATCGCTGCATGAAGACTTCTCCGGCATGACCGGCATTGACCTGAACCGCGCCGGCACCCCGCTGCTGGAAATCGTGTCCGAGCCGGACATGCGCTCCGCTGCCGAAGCGGTAGCCTATGCCAAGGCGCTGCATGCGCTGGTGCGCTGGATCGGCATCTGTGACGGCAACATGCAGGAAGGCTCGTTCCGCTGCGACGTCAACGTATCGATACGCCGCCCCGGCGCCGAGCTCGGCACGCGCCGCGAAATCAAGAACCTGAACTCATTCAGGTTCATGCAGCAGGCGATCGACTATGAAGTTCAATGGCAAATCGACACGCTGGAGAGCGGCGGCAAAATCCAGCAGGCCACGATACTGTTCAACCCGGACACCGGCGAAACCCGCGCAATGCGCAGCAAGGAAGAGGCGCATGACTACCGCTACTTTCCCGATCCGGATCTGCTGCCGCTGGAAATTACCTCCGCGATGCTGGAACAGGTGCGCGCCACACTGCCGGAGTTGCCGCAAGCCCGGCGCGAACGTTACACCAGCGAGTACACACTCACGCCTTATGACGCCACCAGCCTGACGGCCACGCGCGAAATGGCCGATTATTTCGAAGCCCTGCTGGCCATTGTCGGCAAACAAAACGCCAAGCTATGCGTCAACTGGCTGACCGGCGAAGTCAGCGCACAGCTGAACCGCGACGCTAAAGACATGACGCAATGCCCAATCACGCCGCAGCAGCTGGGCGGCATATTGCAGCGCATCGTGGACGGCACGCTCTCCAATGCCGGCGCCAAGGAAGTTTTCCGCATAATGTGGACTGACGGCGGCGCTGCCGACGCGATTATCGAAGCGCGCGGGCTGAAGCAGGTTTCCGACAGCAGCGCGATAGAAAAACTGGTGGACGAGATCATCGCCGCCAACCCGGCGCAGGTGGCCGAGTATCGCAGCGGCAAGGACAAGGTATTTGGCTTCTTCGTCGGCCTGGCGATGAAAGCCAGCAAGGGCAAAGCCAATCCGGCGCAGTTGAATGAAGTGCTAAAGAATAAGCTGGGCGGCTGAGGGTTATGGCTACGCGCTGAGGCAGCGCCGGACGGTTTTCGCAGCTTGCTATCAACAGAATAAAAAAGCCCGGCATGCCGGGCTTATTCTCTGCGTCAGGACTTGGTCCTGCCCATCAATCACGTATGCCGCAAACCTGCTGAGCTATTCGCCCTGAACCGTCACCACGATATCCCGAGCGCCGCCGTGGTTGCGGTGCTCACACAGATAGATACCCTGCCAGGTTCCCAAAAGCAGTCGGCCGTTCGAGAGGGGCACGTTCAGGCTCACGCCCAGCAGGCTGGTTTTGATGTGCGCCGGCAAATCGTCCGAGCCTTCGTCCTGATGGCGATAGTAAGCCTCGTTCTCCGGCACCGCACGATTGAAATGGCTCTCGAAATCCTGGCGCACCGTCGGGTCCGCATTCTCGTTGATGGTCAGGGATGCGGAGGTATGCAGGATAAAGACGTTCATCAGGCCGATTTTTAAATCGCGCAGCTCGGGCAATTCACGCAACAACTCGTTAGTGATCAGATGAAAGCCGCGCGGCCTGGGTTGCAGCCGTATCTTTCTTTGCAGCCACATCGCAATGCCGCGCTCAGCGCTTTCCCTCGGGCCGGGACTCATCCGGACGTACCACCTCGCCTTCGATGACCTCGCCTCTGGACGTTTCCCCGCCAAAGACATCATTCGCAGCCTGACGCGGCAGCGCGTTGCGCATCAGCTTGCGCAACTCGCGCGTTTTCCACCACAGGTACGCGAACACCACCACGCCGACACTGAGCACAACCGCCAGCAGCACCGCCGAAAACATCAGCGCCACAACTGCCAGCGCCGCAGTCGCCACAATCGCAACCGCTTTTTGCAACAGGCTGCGGGGTCGGCTTGGGATATGGGAAATATATTTCATCTGCATTTTGTTTTGTTTATTTGATTCCTGCTATAGCCGAATAGTGGATTTGGGATAGTGAACTTCATCCGCCTGGCAGGCCTATCTCAGCTTCCAGTGGGGTAGCTACTCCAAGCATTGGGCTGAGCTGATTAAAACTGTGTCTGCGTTTTCGATTGTAAAACACTTCGATGTATTCGACATGCTGATCTAAACTCATCACAACGAATGGGGCGTACTTTGCGTAGATACGCTGGCAAAGTACGCGGCGGCTTTACTGAAACCAGCGAAGCCCATCCATATCAGTTTTATCTGCAGTTACTTCAGTAAACCTTCCGCCTTCATCGCCGCCTGCACCGCAGGACGGGCGCCCACTCGAAGCAAGTATTGCTGGATTTCCGGAAACGGGGCAAGGTCGAATTCGGCCCGGCCGCTCCAGCCCAGCACTACGAATAAATACGCATCGGCCACAGTGAATTTATCGCCCATCAAATGGGCCTTGTTCGCCAACTGCGTCTCCACATAGCCCAGGCGCTTGCCGAGCAAATTGCGCAAGTTGGTTTTTGCTTCCTCCGTTGTCGCGGGGTTGAAAAATGGGCTGAACGATTTATGAATTTCGCTGCTGATAAATGTGAGCCACTCCTGCAGACGGTAGCGCTCCATCGTACCAGCCGCGGGCGCAAGCCCGGAGCCGGGCTTCTGGTCGGCAATATATTGCAGCACCGCGCCGCCTTCGGTCAGGACGCTGCCGTCATCCAGGCGGATCGCGGGCACATAACCCTTGGGATTGAGTTGCATGAAATCTTCACCGCCGGCGGTCATCTTGGTGGCTTTGATCACCTTGTCGGCCTCGAACGGCAGGCCGGTTTCGTACAGTGCAATATGCGATGCCAGGGAGCAGGCGCCGGGCAGATAATATAATTTCATTTGAATTCCTCAGTAAGAAAAAAAGCAGTTTCGGGTCCGCATGGTCAGATCAATCCCCGCGGTTTGTGCGGTGCGCGCGCAAACAGCCAGTCGTACAAACCGCGCGGCAACAACTTGAGCACACAGCCGACCAGCCCCATCTGCCAGGGAATTACCGCGTAGGCAGTCTGTCGCTCGATCGCACGCGCCATGCGCCGGGCCGCGTCGGCGGGTTCGAGCAGGAATGGCATTGGATAAGGATTAATCGCGGTCATCGGAGTCCTGATGTAGCCGGGGCATAGCGTGACAACCTTGACGGCGCTGCCACGCAGCTCGACCCGCAATGATTCCAGATAGGAAATCGCCGCGGCTTTGGAGGCGGAATACGCGCCCGCGCCCGGCAGGCCACGCAAGCCTGCCACACTGGCGATACCGACCAGCGTGCCCCGCCGTGCCGCGCGCATGGCTGTGACAAACGGCTGAAAGGTTTTCACCATGCCCAGCACGTTGATGTCCATCACCTGCTGGAAGGCATCAATGTCCTCGGCAAATTCGGTAAGCGTACCGGTGCTGACGCCGGCGTTGGCAATGACGATGTCCGGCACGCCGGCATGAGTGATGAAGTCACGCGCGGCCTGCTGCACTGCCGCGGCGTCACGCACATCCAGCGAATAGCAATAAACCTGATCGGGAAACTGCGCGGCGAGGGTTTGCAGCAGATCGGCGCGGCGCGCGAACGCTCCAACTACCGCGCCCCGCTCCAGATAATGCTGGGCCAGCGCACGGCCCAGCCCCCCGGATGCGCCGCTGATGACGACGCGCAAGGCTGCCAAAATGGGTAGCCTGATTAATGCTTCTCGGCGCGCGCCTTGTCAACGAGGAAATTCAGCACCTGCATGGTTTCTTCAGGATGCAAACCGGAAATCAGGTATTTGCCGTCCACTATCAATGTGGGCGTACCGCGTATGCCGTACATCTGTGCCATCTGCCGGGCGCGGGTTATTTTGCTTTGCATCGAGAATGAATTGTAGGCATCGCTGAATTTCTTGCGATCAACGCCGTTTTTCGCAACAAAATCGGTAGCCGACGCTTCGTCGATCAGTTCGATGTTTTTATTCCAGGCCTGAAACAATGCATCGTGCAATTGCTTGCGCTGCCCTAACGCTTCCAGCGCATAGAAGGTACGCGCCATCGGTTCCCAAGAAGGATTGAAAATGGCCGGCACAAACACCAGCTCAACATCCTTGGGCGCCTTTTGTTCCCAGGCGTTGATTAGCGGGTGCAGTTTGAAACAATGCGAACAGCCGTAAAAGAAGAATTCGATTACTTCGATCTTATTGCCGGTGCGCGTAGGCTGCGGTGGATTGAGCACGGTATAGTCTTTACCCGCTTGAGGTGCAGCATAAGCCTGGGCGGCGCACAGCAGAGCCAGCACGATGAAAATTTGCCTGATCAATTTCACTTCATTCTCCTTTTTAGAGTGGTATTGCTAATTACTACGGCCGCGTTGGAGTCGCGTCGATGCCATTTTGTTTCAGGGTTGCCATTGCCTTATTCATTTCACTGGTGCCGCGGTAGGGGCCCAGGCGCACGCGGTGCCACGTCACTTTGTCGGCCAGCGTCACGCTTTGCACATTTGCCTCCAGGCCCAGCATGGCCAGTTTGGCTTTAAGCTTGTCGGCATCGTCCGGGTTATTGAAGGCCCCGGCCTGCAGCAAATAGGTTTCTTTGCTGCTTTCTTTCACGGGCACTTTATCGATGCCGGGCGGTGCCGGCAGAGAGCCGTCCTGCTTGTCGGTCAGCACTTTATAAAACTCGAAACGCGGCTTGCCGTCGCCTACTGCGGAAGCATCGACCGGTCCCGCAGGCGGGGGCACACTCCTCGAGGATGCACCAGGTTTAGCCTGATCCGGCGCAAGTTTCACCGTTTCGTGCGGCGCATTCATGAATGGGCTGGGGCCCTTTAGAATATACCAGGCCACTCCTCCAGCGATGATTAATCCGATCATCATGCCCAGCAGTATGCCGATCAGCAATGGTCCTTTTTTGCTCGGGGAAGAAGAACGTGAGCTGCTGTTTCTGTTCATTTATATCCTTAAACTGGGCGCAGACGGCATTAGCCATCGGCAGCAATATCTACATTTTTTCCGGGGCGGACACACCCAGCAGCAGCAGCCCGTTACGCATCACCTGCGCCGCCGCGGCGATCAACGCCAGCCGCGCCTGCTTGATTTTTTCGTCGTCGACCAGAAAGCGTGCGGCATTATAGTAGCTGTGAAAATCGGCGGCCAAATCTTTCAGGTAAAACGCGATCAAGTGCGGCGCCATATCCTGCGCCGCGCTTTCGATGACCTGCGGATAGTCTATCAGCCGCTGCAGTAAGGTGCGCTCATAATCGCTTTCGAGCGTACTCACTTCGGCCTGTTGCAGCGCTTCGGCGGGGCCGCCCCACTGTTGCAGCACGCTGCAGATCCGCGCATGCGCGTACTGAATATAATACACCGGGTTTTCATTCGTCTGCGATTTCGCCAGATCGATATCGAACACCAGCTGCGTATCGGAATGGCGTGCCGCCAGGAAGAAACGGGTGGCATCGCAGCCGACTTCATCGATCAGGTCGCGCAAGGTGACATAACTGCCGGCGCGTTTGGATATTTTTACTTCTTCGCCGTTGCGCAGCACGGTGACCATCTGGTGCAGCACATATTCCGGCCAGCCCTGCGGAATACCGACATCCAGTGCCTGCAATCCGGCGCGCACGCGGGTAATGGTGCTGTGGTGATCAGCACCCTGTTCATTGATCGCGCGCACAAAACCGCGCCGCCATTTTTCCAGATGGTAGGCGACATCCGGCACGAAATAGGTGTAGCCGCCGTCGCTCTTGCGCATCACGCGGTCTTTGTCGTCGCCAAAATCGGTGGTGCGCAGCCATAGCGCACCGTCCTGCTCGTAGGTGTGGCCGCTGGCGATCAGCCTGCTGACGGTGTCCTCAACTTTGCCCTCGGTATACAGCGCCGATTCCAGGGTAAACACGTCGAAGTCGACGCCGAATGCGCGCAGATCGAGATCCTGCTCGCGGCGCAGGTAGGCGACCGCGAAATGACGGATGGCATCGATATCTTTCGCGTCGCCGCTGGCTTGCACCCGCTGATCGTTGGCCTCGACCGATACGCCCGCCAGATAAGCACGCGCGACATCGCCGATGTACTCGCCGCGATAGCCATTTTCCGGCCAGGCCGGATCGTCCGGCAACATGCCTTGACAGCGTAACTGCACTGAAAGCGCGAGATTATCGATCTGCGCGCCGGCATCGTTGTAGTAAAACTCGCGCGTCACGTCCCAGCCGGCCGCGTGCAATACGCGGCACAGGCAATCGCCGACCGCCGCCCCGCGCCCATGGCCGACGTGCAGCGGCCCGGTCGGATTGGCCGAGACGAACTCCACCTGCAGTTTGCGTCCCGCGCCTATATCAACACGGCCGTATTCCGCGCCGGCCTGCAGCACGCCGCGCACCACATTCTGCTTGGCCGCTGTGGTGATGAAGACATTGATGAAGCCCGCCCCGGCGATTTCGACCTTCTCTATCACGTCTGACGGCGGCAGCGCGGCGATCAGCGCCTGCGCAATTTCGCGCGGCGATTTGCGCAGCGGTTTGGCCAGTTGCATCGCCAGGTTGCAGGAATAATCGCCGTGCGAGGATTGCTTGGGACGTTCGATGGAGATATCCGGTTGCGGCAGTTCAGCGGCAACGGCAGAGGCTGCCAGCGCGAACAGTTCCGCAAGATGGGATTTGAAATTCAGAACAGCCATTACACGCGCTTTTGGTAAAGGCGCGGATTATACCACCGCCCCTGTAGACATTCCGCCAGCTTGCTGTTGCCTGATGCGCAGGCGTGGATTCAGCTACGGCAGCACCGGTATATCTGCAATTACGTTAAGGCTAAATTACTTTTCCCGGATTCATCAAATTGTGCGGGTCGAACACATGCCTGATTTTACCCATCAGCTCCAGTTCCAGCGCGCTTTTGTAACGCGGCATTTCATCACGCTTAAGCTGCCCGATTCCGTGCTCCGCGCTGATACTGCCGTCCAGCTGGTGCACGATATCGTAGACGATGCGGTTCACCTGTGCAGTTTGCGCAATGAGCCCTTCGTTGCGCGCACGGTCGGACATCGAGGCGTTGTAGTGAATATTGCCATCGCCGATATGGCCGAAAGCGATGATGCGTATACCCACAAAAGCCGACTCCAGCGCAGCGCTCGCCCGGGCGAGGAATTCCGGCACGCGGCTGAGCGGCACCGCCACGTCGTGCTTGATGCTGAGGCCCTCGCGTTTCTGCGCCTCGCTGATATTCCTGCGCAGCTTCCACCAGGCCTCGGTCTGATCCGCGGCGGTGCTCACGGCGAACTCGATCACGCCTGCGCCGAAGGACTGCAATCCGGCCCGCAGCGGCGCGTCCAGCGGCGCTGGCAGCACATCCGACAGTTCGATCAGGACGATCCATTCATGCCGCGCGGCGAATATATCCTGCGTGTCGGGAATGTGGCGGAACACCAGGTCGAGACAAGGGCGCGAAACGATTTCGAACGCGCTGATTTTGTCGCCGCAGCACGCGCGCAAATGCGCCAGCAGCGCCACCGCCGCGGCTGGATCGCGCACCGCCGCGCAGGCGCTGGCGGAAGACTGCGGGCACGGAAATAATTTCAATACCGCGGCGGTAATAATGCCCAGCGTGCCTTCCGCGCCGATGAACAAATGCTTCAGGCCATAGCCGGTGTTGTCCTTGCGCAGGCTGCGCAGACCGTCCCATATGCGCCCGTCCGGCAACACCACTTCGAGCCCCAGCACCAGATCACGCATATTGCCGTAGCGCAACACGCCGGTGCCGCCGGCATTCGTGGAAAGGTTGCCGCCGATTTCGCACCGCTGCGAGATCGCGCCCAGGCCCAGCGGGAACAGGCGGTCTGCCTGTTCCGCTGCGGCGCCCGCGGCCGCCAGCGTGCAGCCTGCCTCCACGGTAACGGTATAGTTGATCGCATCCAGCGCGCGGATGCGGTTCATGCGCGACAGGTTCAATACGATCTGTTCGCCCTCCGGCAACGGTACCGAGGCGCCGCACAGGCTGGTATTGCCGCCCTGCGGCACCATCGCGATACCCAGTCCTGCGCATAACGCAACGACGGCGGAAACCTGCCCGGTGTCAGCTGGCAACACCACCGCGAGTGCCTGTCCGCTGTAACGCCCGCGCCAATCGCTGTAATAGGGCGCGGCCGCCGCGGCCGTCAGCACGGCGTCAGCACCCACGATGGCGCTTAACGATTGCATGAGTTCGGCGCGAATATTCACTGGAGCGCCGGACTTTTCAGAAACCATATCTGGTACAGCGAGATCAGGATCTGCAGGGCCATCGAAAGCCCCAGCACCGCACCCGCAATTACCACGGTATAGGCATACACCGGATCCCACTTGGTGAGGAACCACGACAGGATGTCCACGAATACCGCCAGCATGGGCGATACGATCAGGAAACGCTTGAACCAGACGTTCACCTCGGCGTGGATGAAGATGAAACCCAGCGCAAACAGCAGCAAGCTGATGCCGAATAAATGGATGTGGGACAGCCTCAGCAGGCTGGCGATGGACATACCGGTATCCACTTGCGCGTATTGATGCAGCCCGGGGTAGGTGGTGAAATCCGGCACATTCATACCTGAGGCCTTGCTGTGGCAGGCTAAACAGGTTTTCTGCAGAATCGGCTTGATGCGCGTGGCATAGTCCGTTTCCGGCGCGCCGTCTTTCAGCCACGCCACCATCACATGGCGATCTTCCTCCTGAATGTAGCTGGCCATCGGGCCGCGTATGGCCGCCTCCAGCCTGGTGCCACTACGATTGCCGTAATAGCTGGCCGCCACATCGGCGACCGACAGTCCCGGTCTGCCATCATTGTATTCGTGCGTGGCATATAGAAAGGCTATGGCCATCATGTAGCCCAGCCCGACCAGTAGCAGAAAAGAGGTGTAGAGCAATTTTTCGCTCACGGTGCAGTGGTAGAAGCGGCGCACGGCCATATCATTATCCCTAATTGTGATGCACTCTAAAACTCCAGCGGATCGATGTCCAGCGACCAGCGCAGCTTCTGCGCGGGCAACGCATCCAGCAGAGGCCGCCAGGTGCGCAGGAATTGCTGCAACGGTTTGCGCGCTTCGGCCTGCACCAGCAATTGCGCGCGGACATGGTTGGCGCGGCGCGGCATCACGGCAGGAACCACGCCGTAAATCTCGACCGACACTGCCAGTGCTGTCGCTGCCGCGCGCGCCTGCTGCAGGAAAGCATACACCTCGGTTTCCTGTTTGCCTTCGGCGCGCAGCATCACCTGGTAGACGAACGGCGGGAAACCGGCGGCACGCCGTTCCGTCAGCAGAATTTCCGCCCACGCATCGTAATCGTGCTGGCGTAACGCCCGGAACAGCGGATGGTCGGGGAAGGCGGTCTGGATCAATACTTCGCCCGGCTTGTTTGCGCGTCCGGCGCGTCCGGCCACCTGGGCCAGCTGCGCATATAACTTTTCCGATGCGCGGAAATCGCCGCTGTACAGCGCGCTGTCAGGATTAAGGACGCACACCAGAGTCAGGTTGGGGAAATCGTGGCCTTTAGCCAGCATCTGTGTACCCACCAGGATGTCTATCGCATCGTCCTGAATCTGCTGTCGCATTACACTCCATGTGCCCTTGTTGCGCGTGCTATCGCGGTCGACGCGCAGAATACGCGCCGCAGGAAAATGCTCGGCCAGAGCGCTTTCCACGCGCTGCGTGCCACTGCCGACCGGCTGCAGATCGGCATTGCCGCAGGATGGGCAGGCCGGCGGCACGCGCTGCTGATAACCGCAGTGATGGCAGCGCAACAGCCGATCCCGCAAATGCAGCACCAGCCGGCCGGCACACTGCGTGCAGCCGGACAGCCAGCCGCAGGCGGTGCACATCAACACGGGCGCGTAGCCGCGCCGGTTGATGAAGACCAGGCTTTGCTCGCCCCGCTGCAGGCGCTCGCTTAGTGCTTGCAGCAGCGGCTCACTGATGCCGTGCTGCATTATGGTATTGCTGATGTTGATGCAGCGCATGGCGGGTAATTGCGCGCCTGTGGCCGCGCGCTGGCTTAATTGCAGCAGACGATAACGCCCGCTCCGGGCATTGTGATAGCTCTCCAGTGAAGGAGTCGCCGACCCCAGCACGATCGGAACCTTGCGTTGATTGGCACGGAAAATCGCCACATCGCGCGCCGAATAACGCAGCCCGTCCTGCTGCTTGAACGAGGCATCATGCTCTTCATCGACTATGATCAGCGCCAGTTGCGGCAGCGGGGCGAACACCGCCAGCCGCGTACCCAGCACAATGCGCGCGCGGCCGGCCTGCGCGCTCAGCCAGTTCTGCGTGCGCTCGCCCTCATTCAGGCCGCTATGCAGGCTGACCAGTTCGGTATCCGGAAAACGGCTGCGAAAATAGTTTTCCAGCTGCGGTGTCAGATTGATTTCAGGTACCAGCAGCAGTATTTGTCCGCCCCGCCGCAGCATCTGGTGCATCAGATGCACGTACACTTCGGTTTTACCACTGCCGGTGATGCCATGCAGCAGAAAGCAGGCATAGCCATCCGATTCCCCGATAGCGTCGATGGCCTGCTGCTGCTCGCTCGTGGGCGTATGGCTGGTGTTGAACGCAAACGCCGCTGTTGCGGGCGTCACAGTGCTCTCCACCCAGCCTGCCTCCAGAAATGTCTTTAGTGCGGATGGCGCACTGGGCGACACTGCCCGCAGTTGCGCGGGGATCAACGGGCCGACTTGCAACGCAGCAAGAATGCGCTGCTGCACCACTTTACGTTTCGGTATCTGATCCGCGCTCAGCATCCGCCCGCTGGCGCTGAGCGCATATTGCAGTGGCTGCCGGTAAATAACCGGTCGGCTGGAGCGTAAGCGCGCAGGCAACGCCGACAGCACCGTGCTGCCGAGGGGATGATGGTAATAATCGCTGCAGAAACGCAGAAGCGCAAGCAGCTCGGCGGGCAACGGGGGAATATCCTCCAGCACCTGCACCACCGGTTTGACGCGCTCTGCAGCCAGTTGGGTATCCGCCGCGCACTCCATTATTACCCCAACCATTTGCTTGCGTCCAAACGGCACCAGCGCGCGCTGGCCTACAGCAACACTATTGTCCACCGTGTAATCGAACAGGGTGGGCAGCGGGATATCGAGAGCGACACGGACTATTTGCATTCAGGCATTGAGTTCAGTTGGAACAGCCTCGCTGCACTGCACGTAAGGCAATGCAGAGCTCAGCCGCCGAATTTTGCTGCTGGACATTTAGTGGCACTATCTCCGGTAATTTCTTTGAAACTCGGCTAAGCGGCTTGGCCGAAAGGACATATTTTGTTACCCACATATCCTGTGGATAACTATGTGCAGAACCGTCCAGCAGAATAGCTAACTGCAAATTCTATATACTGTTTTGCCCGCCCGCTTATTTTCTAGGCAGAAAATTATCTCAACAAAATCAATTGCTACCGTTAAAAAAACAAGCCGCAACAGAAACACCGTTACGGCCTTTGGCACCCGCACTTTAACTGTGCATAAGCCTTGAATGTCAAGTTCTTTTAATGATATTTCCGGCTTAGTTCATGCACCGCCTGCACCAGCGCCCCGGCGTTGTCCGGATTGGTAAATTGGGAGATTCCGTGGCCCAGGTTGAAAACATGGCCGCTGCCGTAACCGTAGCTGGCCAGTATGCGTTCGGTCTCAGTCCGGATCACTTCCGGGGTGGCGAACAGAATATTGGGATCAAGGTTACCCTGCAGCGCAACTTTATCGCCCACTTTCTGCCGCGCAACGCCGATGTCCATGGTCCAGTCCAGGCCCACCGCGTCGCAGCCGATGTTGGCAATGCTGTCTATCCATAAGCCGCCGCCCTTGGTGAACACCACCACCGGGACTTTGAGCCCGTCATGTTCGCGTTTCAGGCCCTGCACGATGCGCTGCATGTACGGCAGCGAAAACTCGTGATAGGCAGCATGGGACAGCGCACCGCCCCATGAGTCAAACAGCATCACCGCCTGCGCGCCCGCTTCGATCTGCGCATTCAGGTATTGCGTAACCGCCTGCGCGGTGACCTCCAGGATGTGATGCATCAGCGCCGGTTCCTTGTACATCAGCGTTTTCACGCGGGCGTAATCACTGCTGCCGCCGCCCTCGACCATATAACAGGATAAGGTCCACGGGCTGCCGGAGAAACCGATCAGCGGCACGCTGCCGTCCAATGCTTTGCGTATCTGAGACACGGCGTCGGTCACGTAGCGCAGATCGGTGCCTACGTCGGGTACGCGCAAGGCCCTGATCGCGGCTTCGTCACGCAGCGGACGCTCGAATTTCGGCCCCTCGCCTTCGGCAAAATACAGGCCCAGTCCCATCGCGTCCGGCACGGTCAGAATGTCCGAAAACAGGATCGCCGCATCCAGCGGAAAACGTTCCAGCGGCTGCAGTGTGACTTCGGTCGCCATGTCCGGGCTTTTGCATAAATCAAGAAAACTGCCGGCGCGTTTGCGCGTGGCGCAGTACTCGGGCAGGTAACGCCCGGCCTGGCGCATCATCCATACCGGCGTGTAGTCCGTGGGTTGCCGCAATAACGCGCGCAGGAAAGTATCGTTTTTCAATTTGAAGTTCATTTGATTTTTGAGTTTACCGCAAAGGTTTAACGGGGAAGCACCGAACTGCCCATCAGATATTCGTCGACGGCACGCGCGGCTTGGCGCCCCTCACGGATGGCCCATACGACCAGCGATTGACCACGGCGCATGTCCCCGGCGGCGAATACTTTTTCTATATTGGTGTGATAACAGCCGGCGCCCTCGGTGCTGGCCCTGGCGTTGCCGCGGCTATCCCGGTCCACTCCGAACGCGTCCAGCACCTGCTGCATCGGGCTGACAAAACCCATTGCCAGCAATACCAGATCGGCCTTGATTTCGAATTCGCTGCCCGGCATTTCCTGCATCTTGCCGTCCTTCCATTCTACCCGCACCGCCTTCAGCGCTGTCACGCGGCCGTTCTCGCCGACGAACGCTTTGGTCGATACCGCCCAGTCGCGCAGCGCGCCTTCCTCATGCGAACTGGACGTGCGCAGCTTGAGCGGCCAGTTGGGCCAGGTCATCGCCTTGTCCTCCTGCTCCGGCGGGCGCGGCATCACTTCAAATTGCATCACCGACGCCGCGCCGTGGCGATTGGAAGTGCCGACGCAATCCGAGCCGGTGTCGCCGCCGCCGATCACCACAACGTGCTTACCGTCGGCGCGGATCGGGTTGCGCCCGTCGCCGGCAACCTCTTTGTTCTGCGGCACCAGAAAATCCATCGCGAAATGCACGCCGGCCAGCTCGCGCCCCGGTATCGGCAGATCGCGCGGCACTTCGGCGCCGCCAGTCAGCATCACCGCATCGAATTGCTGCAGCAGCTCCGCCGGGCTGATGGTTTGCTGCGCATCGCTTGCTATGCGCTTGTCTACAGCCTCAGTGCCGACGAATACACTGGTGCGAAACTCCACGCCCTCGGCGCCCATCTGCGCCATGCGCAAATCAACCAGCCCCTTGTCGAGCTTGAAATCGGGTATGCCATAACGCAGCAAACCGCCGATGCGGTCGTTCTTTTCGAACACCACAACGTCGTGGCCGACGCGCGCCAATTGCTGCGCCGCCGCCAGCCCGGCCGGACCGGAACCGACGATCGCAATTTTTTTTCCGGTCTTATGCGACGCGGGCACGGGCACCACCCAGCCATTTTCGATACCCTTGTCGATGATCGCATGCTCAATCGATTTGATCCCGACCGGGTCATCGTTGATATTAAGCGTGCAGGCCGCTTCGCAGGGTGCGGGGCAAATGCGCCCGGTAAACTCGGGAAAATTATTGGTCAGGTGCAATGCATCCAGCGCCTGTTTCCAGTTGCCGCGGTAAACCAGATCGTTCCAGTCCGGTATCAGATTATTGACCGGGCAGCCATTGTTGCAAAAAGGAATGCCGCAATCCATGCAGCGCGCACCCTCAATATGGGCCTGCTCATCATTCAGATGCTGAATGAATTCACGATAATTTTTTACCCGTTGTACCACCGGCAAACTCTGCTCGTTCACGCGATCAAACTCCATGAACCCGGTAATCTTCCCCATTTATGCAATCTCCAGTTGCTGTGCCTGCTGTGCCTGTTGCGCCGCGATTTCCAGCAGCGCGCGCCGATACTCGGTCGGCATGACTTTTACGAATTTAGGCAGGTAGACCGCCCAGTTGTCGAGTATTTCCCTGGCCCGCTTGCTGTTGGTATGCAGCAGATGTTTCTCGATCTTGCTGCGCAGCACCACCGCATCTTCCTTGCCGAGGTGATTCAGGTTAACCCGGCCATGCCCTTCCAAGGTGCCGGTTTCACTGGCGGCGACTTCTTCCGGCACCGCCTCCAGCTGCACCATGGCCATATTGCAGCGACGGCCGAAACTGCCGTCCTGATCCAGCACGTAGGCAACCCCACCGGACATGCCCGCGGCAAAATTGCGCCCGGTCTGCCCCAGCACCACTACAATACCGCCGGTCATATATTCACAGCCGTGGTCGCCGACACCCTCCACTACCGCCACCGCGCCCGAGTTACGGACCGCGAAGCGTTCACCGGCCACGCCGCGCAGATAACATTCGCCGCTGGTGGCGCCATACAGGACTGTGTTGCCAACAATAATGTTTTCCTCCGCGACAATGTTGCAGTCCGCCGGCGGCACCACCACGATGCGCCCGCCACACATGCCCTTGCCGACATAATCGTTGCCCTCGCCGGTCAATTCGAGCGTGATACCGCGTGCCAGAAATGCGCCGAAGCTCTGCCCCGCCGTGCCTTTCAGCCTGACCGTGATGGTGTCGTCGGGCAGGCCCTGCTGGCCGTAGCGTTTGGCAACTTCATGCGACAGCATTGTGCCCACGGTGCGGTTCACATTTCTGATCGCGCTTTCGATCACCACCGGCGTGCCGCTTTGCAGCGCGTCTGCAGCTTGCGCAATCAGTTCATTGTCCAGCGCGTGCTGCAGTTTATGATCCTGCGATTCGGCGTGACGGCGCGCCACACTCGCGGGCAGGTCGGGCTGATAGAAGACGCGCGAGAAGTCGAGGCCGCGGGCTTTCCAGTGTTCGATGCCGTGCCGCATATCGAGCAGGTCGCTGCGCCCGATCAGCTCATCGAAGCGTCGTATGCCCAGCTGCGCCATCAGTTCGCGCACCTCTTCGGCGACGAAGAAGAAATAATTCACTACGTGCTCCGGCTGCCCGGTGAATTTACGGCGCAGCAGCGGATCCTGCGTGGCAACACCGACCGGACAGGTATTCAGGTGGCATTTGCGCATCATGATGCAGCCTTCGACCACCAGCGGCGCGGTGGCGAAACCGAATTCGTCCGCCCCCAGCAGCGCGCCGATCAGCACATCGCGGCCGGTCTTGAGCTGGCCGTCCACCTGCAGTCCGACGCGTCCGCGCAGCTGATTCAACACCAGCGTCTGCTGCGCTTCCGCCAGACCGAGCTCCCACGGCGTGCCGGCGTGCTTGATCGAGGACAGCGGCGATGCGCCGGTGCCGCCGTCATGCCCGGCCACCACGATGTGGTCGGCCTTGGCCTTGGACACGCCCGCCGCAACTGTGCCGATGCCCACTTCGGACACCAGCTTGACCGAAATCGACGCGGCCGGGTTGGCATTCTTCAGGTCGTGTATCAGCTGCGCCAGATCTTCGATCGAATAAATATCGTGATGCGGCGGCGGCGAGATCAGGCCAACGCCGGGCACTGAGAAACGCAGCTGGGCGATGTATTCGGACACCTTATGGCCCGGCAGCTGGCCACCCTCGCCGGGTTTCGCGCCTTGCGCCATCTTGATCTGAATCTGGTCGGCGCTGGCCAGGTATTCCGCGGTTACACCGAAACGGCCGGATGCGACCTGTTTGATTTTTGAGCGCAACGAGTCGCCCGGCAGCATCACCTGATCGGCCTCTATGCGGCCGGCTCCGATAATTTCGGACAGCTTTTCGCCGCCCTTGAGCACCTTGAACCGCGCCGGATCTTCACCGCCTTCACCCGTGTTTGATTTACCGCCGATGCGGTTCATCGCAATCGCCAGCGTGGTGTGGGCCTCGGTGGAGATGGAGCCGAGCGACATTGCTCCGGTGGCGAAGCGCTTGACGATTTCACTGGCCGGCTCAACGTCGGCCAGCGGTACGCCGATGTCGGGCACCTTAAATTCAAACAGCCCGCGCAGCGTCATCTGGCGCTGCGTCTGGTCGTTGATCAGCTTGGCGTATTCCTTGTACGTGGAGTAGTTATTGGCGCGCGTCGCCAGCTGCAGTTTGGAGATCGATTCCGGCGTCCAGGTATGTTCCTCGCCTTGCACGCGATAAGCATATTCACCGCCTGCATCCAGCGCGTTGGACAGCAGCGGCGCATCACCGAACGCGGCGCGATGCATGCGCAGTGTTTCCTCCGCCACCTGGGCCACGTCGATGCCTTCAATCTGGGTGGCGGTGCCGGGGAAATATTTTTCGACGAAGCGTGCATTCAGCCCGATGGCTTCGAAAATCTGTGCGCCGCAATACGACTGGTAAGTGGAAATGCCCATTTTGGACATGACCTTGAGCAAGCCTTTATTGACGCCCTTGATGAAGCGTTTGCCGGCATCCTTTGCGCCCAGGCCGGCCGGCAACTGATCGCCCATATGCGCGATGGTTTCAAACGCCAGCCACGGGCAGACCGCTTCCGCGCCGTATCCGGCCAGCAACGCAAAATGATGCACTTCGCGCGCCGAACCGGTATCCACCACCAGGCCGGTGCTGGTGCGCAAGCCGGCACGCACCAGATGATGGTGCACCGACGCACAGGCCAGCAGCGCGGGGATGGCGACCTGTGTCTGGGCCACAGCACGATCGGACAGGATCAGCACGTTATAGCCGTGCGCCACCGCCTGCTCCGCCGCGGCACACAGCGCTGCTATTGCGCGCTCAAACCCTGCGGTATCCTCTGCGGCGGGATAACAGATGTCCAGCACCTGCGCTTTATAGCGTCCTTGCGTGAGCTGATCGATGTTGCGCAGCTTGGCGATGTCCTGCTCGGACAGCACCGGCTGATGCACTTCCAGCCGTAGCGGCGGATCGGTTTCGTCTATGCCCAGCAGATTCGGCTTGGGGCCGATAAACGAGGTCAGCGACATCACGATTTCTTCGCGGATCGGGTCGATCGGCGGATTGGTCACCTGCGCAAACAGCTGCTTGAAGTAGTTGTACAGGATCTTGTTCTTCTTCGACAGCACCGGCAGCGCGGCATCGTTGCCCATCGAGCCGGTCGCTTCCTCACCGACCGAAGCCAGCGGTGCCATGATGAACTTGAGGTCCTCCTGGGTGTAGCCGAACGCCTGCTGCGTATCCAGCAGACTGGCCTGCAGCCCGGCCTTTTGTATTTGCGCCTGATCATTGAGCGTCAGATCGTCGAGGAAATAGCGCGACTGCTCAATCCATTTCCGGTACGGCCTGGCGCTGGCCAGCTGCTGCTTCAATTCTTCATCGTCGATGATGCGCCCGGCCTGCAGGTCGATCAGGAACATCTTGCCCGGCTGCAATCGCCACTTCTTGACGATCTTGTGCTGCGGGATCGGCAGCACGCCCATTTCCGAGGCCATCACCACCATGTCGTCGTCGGTAATCAGGTAACGCGCCGGGCGCAACCCGTTGCGGTCCAGCGTCGCGCCTATCATGCGCCCGTCGGTGAACGCCACCGCGGCCGGGCCGTCCCATGGCTCCATCAGCGCGGCATGGTATTCATAGAACGCGCGCCGCTCTTCATCCATCAATGGATTGCCGGCCCATGCCTCGGGAATCAGCAACATCATCGCGTGCGGCAACGAATAGCCGCCGGCCACCAGCAACTCCAGCGCGTTGTCGAAGCACGCCGAATCCGATTGCCCGCCCCTGATCAGCGGCCACAGTTTCTCCAGATCCTCGCCCAGCAATTTGGACGACATCGCGGCATGCCGCGCCGCCATCCAGTTAACGTTGCCGCGCACAGTATTGATCTCACCGTTATGTGCAATCATGCGGAACGGGTGGGCCAGATCCCAGGTGGGGAATGTGTTGGTGGAGAAACGCTGATGCACCAGCGCCAGCGCGCTGACTACGTTCGGATTCTGCAGATCAAGGAAATAGGGGCCGACCTGGTTAGCCAGCAGCATGCCTTTATAGACCAGCGTACGGGCAGACATCGAGGGCATATAAAAACCCTTGGCCTGATTATCCGGCAGGCGCTGTGCGGTATGTTCGGCGGTCTTGCGCACAACCAGCAACTTGCGCTCCAGCGCATCCGTATCGGCGCAGTTTGCACCGCGCCCGATAAATACCTGACGCACTACCGGCTCCACCGCGCGTACGCTTACGCCCAGTATGGAGCTGTCTACCGGCACATCGCGCCATCCGAGCAGCACCAGACCTTCGGCGACAATTTTGTCGGCGATTACCTGCTCGCAAGCTGCGCGCGCGGCAGCATCGCGCGGCAGAAATATCATGCCCACGCCATATTCGCCCAGCGGCGGCAGGCTTATGTCCCGAGCAGCGCAATTTTCGCGTAAAAATCCATCGGGTATCTGGATCAGTATGCCTGCGCCATCGCCCGCCAAAGGGTCCGCCCCGACCGCGCCGCGATGCTCAAGATTTTCCAGGATCAGCAGCCCCTGGCTCACGATGTCGTGACTCTGTTTACCCTTGATATGGACTACAAAGCCTACGCCACAGGCATCGCGTTCCTGGCGCGGGTCATACAGACCCTGTCGTACCGGCAACGAAGAAAAGCTCACGTTGTTCCTTATTTTTAAGTCATTCAAACAAAAAGTAGCGGCAACTTTGTTGCCAGCTTGTTGTCTCATCACGCTGAGCAGAACAGCGGGGCAAAGGGCGGAAATATTACCTTAGTCTGGGCATGCAGGGCAAATGATAAGCTGACCTGTCCCTGATTATGTAGGAACAGAATTCCACAGTACAGTTCATTCAAGCGCAGTTTCTAAGTGAAAGCGTCGCCTGAATAGTAGCGTTCGCTTGAAATTGACGAGTGCTCGCCCCATATTAAGTCCCGCTGCCCAATTTAATTTCTGATGGAGACATTGCATGAAACGGATTTTCCTGTTTATCCTGACCAATCTGGCGGTGTTATTCGTGATCAATATCACGCTGCGCCTGCTCGGCGTGGATCGCGTACTGGATGAAAGCGGCGGCATCAACTTTAACTCATTGCTGATCCTGTCCGCAGTGATCGGGTTTTCCGGTTCAATTATTTCGCTGCTGATGTCCAAATGGTCGGCCAAGCGGATGGTCAATGCCCGGGTGATTACCAATCCGATCGACCCGACCGAGCGCTGGCTGGTGGAAACCGTGCGCCGTCAGGCCGCCGCCGCGGGCATTGCGATGCCGGAAGTGGCAACCTACGACGCCCCCGACGTCAACGCCTTCGCCACTGGCTGGAATCGCAACGCGGCGCTGGTCGCCGTCAGCAGTGGCTTGCTGCACACCATGAGTCGAGACGAAGCAGAGGCAGTGCTTGCGCATGAAGTGAGCCACGTCGCCAATGGCGATATGGTGACACTCGCGCTGATTCAGGGTGTCGTGAATACTTTTGTGATTTTCTTCGCCAAGCTGTTCGGCATCCTGGTGGATCGGGTACTGCTCAAGAACGATGGGCGCAGCGGTCGTGGGATAGGTTCTTTCGTTGCGGAAATAATTGCTCAAATGGTGCTGGGGATACTCGCCAGCATGATCGTGATGTGGTTCTCGCGCCAGCGCGAATTCCGTGCTGATGCAGGCGGCGCCGGTCTGGCTGGACGCAGCAAAATGATCGCGGCGCTGGAAAAACTGAAGCTCAATCACGAACAAACCGCCCTGCCGGAAAAAATGGCCGCGTTCGGCATTTCCGGTTCCAGGGGAGTTTCGCAATTGTTCATGAGCCATCCGCCGCTGGAAGAGCGTATCGCAGCCCTGCGCGCAGCAGCTTGAGTTCGCCAGCCACAACAAAAAAGGCCTGCTTCAGCAGGCCTTTTTTACAGTTATTCTATTGTGCGGTTTCAGCTGGCTTGCAGCACAAATCAATCACTAACGGGTATCGGTCGAGGCTGCGGGCTTTTCGGCGGCAGGAGGTGCGGCTGCGCCACTGCTCTTTTGCTCATCCGGAAGAGCACTTACATCGTCCCCGCCTTCATTGTCTTCCTCGTCGTAGTCATCAAGCTCATCATGCGGCACATTGCCATCGAAAACCAGATTGTTGCGATACTGCAGATAAGCATCACGGATGAATGCATAGCGATCTATCATGTCGTCATCCAGCGCTTTTTCCCTGCTCAGCAGCGCTGCGCGGGTGCTCAGCAAATCAGCCGAATACAGCTGGTTACGGGTTTCGACCTCGCTCACCTTACGCATCGCCCCGCCTCTGCTGTCGACATACAGGCCTATGCTATCCCGCAAAGTGCTGGGGCCCAGTACAGGCAACACCAGATACGGGCCGCTGCGCAAACCCCAGTGCCCCAGAGTCTGGCCAAAATCCTCATGATGCTTCTCCAGCCCGACCGCGGTCGCCACATCGACCAGCCCAAAAAAACCGATTGAGGTATTCACCACTACCCGAGCGCTATCCGCAAGGCCCTGTTTAACCTTCAGTTGCAGCAGATCGTTGAGCGTTACCGTAACATCGTCAAGGTTGGAGAAAAAATTATTGATCAGCATACGCCCCGGCGCCGGCACCACTGCGTTGTAACCCTTGGCCACGGGCTTAACCACAGCTTTGTCCAGCGTGTCGTTAAAACGGTAAACGCCGCGGTTTACCCGCTCGAATGGGTCATCCGGATTGCCGGGGGAAGCGCAGCCGCCCAGTGCCAGGGGAGCGAGCAGCAACAGGAAACGCGGAGCGCACATACGGGTAATCAAGGTCATCATTTAATTATTATAGCTGAAAGCCGGCACCGCTATAGGCGCGTAACCGGAGCCAGATCTTCTATATGGAAACCGAAACTATTAAGGCTGCGATCCTTAAAATAATGTTGCAGCGTAAAACGCACCGGGCGAAACGCGATATTGTCCCAGGGGATATCCCGCTCTTCAAACAGCTCAACCTCCAGGCTTTCCGTGCCGGGCGAGAAGTCCAGGCCCAGCAGCTGGGCGCGGAACAGCATATGCACCTGATCAATATAAGGCAAATTATAGATCGAATACAATTTGCCGATCACGACCCGCGCATTGGCTTCCTCTATGGTTTCGCGCATCGCCGCCTGTGCTGTGGTCTCGCCGTTTTCCATAAAGCCCGCAGGTAAAGTCCACAATCCATAGCACGGCTCAATTGCGCGGCGGCACAGCAGGATACGGCCGTCCTCCCATTCCGGGATCGAGCCGACCACCAGTTTGGGGTTTTGATAATGGACAATGGAACATCGCGTGCAAACATGGCGCAAACGGTTATCGTCCGGCGGTATGCGTAATTCGACCGGCGCGCCGCAGGTACTGCAAAAACTGACTTCCGGAATAGCCATGATTACCGCCCAGCGTCAGTTCGCCGCGGACTTATCCGAATTCATATCCAGCACGCGCTGCGCGTCATCGCGTAAATCCTTCAGCCCCAGCGCATCGTAGGCCTGCACCATGATCTTTAGCGCATCCAGCGTAGCAGGCGTCCGCGCGTAATTGGTCAACACTTCCCTGGCGCGATTCGCCGCGGCCACATAGGCGCCACGGCGTAGGTAGTACGACGCCACATGGATCTGGTAACGTGCCAGCGTATTGATCAGGTATTGCATGCGCAACCGGGAATCCGGCGCGTAGCGGCTGTTGGGAAAGCGGGTAACCAGTTCCTTGAACGATTCGAAAGCCTCCCGCGCGGCGTTGGGATCGCGCTCGGATAAATCCTGGCGCACGATAGAGCCGAGCACGCCGAGATCTTCGTTGAAATTAATCAGACCTTTCAAATAATACGCATAATCAACATGCGCATTATTCGGATATTGCTTGATGAAACGGTCGGCCGCGGCAATGGCCGACTCGCCTTCCTTTTGCTTGTAATAGGCATACGCAATATCGAGCTGCGCCTGCTGTGCGTAACGGCCATAGGGGTAGCGCGACTGCAGTGTCTCGTACGCCTTCACCGCCCTTTCATAATTATGCCCCTCCAGCTCTCCCTTGGCTGTGGCATACAGCTCCTCCACCGGGGTGCTCGCCGCGGGTTTGTCATCGGTGTGGGATAATAAGCCGCACGCTGTTAACGATAACAGCAAAATTATGGCTAAACTGAGACGCATGACCGAATCCAGAATGATATTGACCAATTATACCGCAAACCCCGCCGACCCTGATTGGATTGCGCCTGAAGACCCGCTGAGTTTCAAGGTGGCGGGGGGTTACGCGGGCATGCGTCTCGACCAGGTGCTGGCCAAACTGCTGCCGCAATATTCCCGCAGCCGTCTGCAGGACTGGATTACGCAGGGCCAGGTTAAACTGGATGGCGCGCCGGCGACAATCAAGCAGAAGGTCTGGGGCGGCGAAGCCATAGAAGTGGTGCTGCAAGCCGACCCGGCCGAACAGCCCTATCAGGCCGAGGATATTGCGCTGGAGGTTGTGTATGAGGATGACCAGCTGATCATCATCAACAAGCCGGCCGGCCTGGTCGTCCATCCCGGCAGCGGCAACTGGCAGGGCACCCTGCTGAACGCGCTGCTGCATTACGCGCCGCAGCTGAGCGAAGTTCCGCGCGCCGGGATCGTGCACCGGCTGGACAAGGATACCAGCGGCCTGCTGGCCATCGCTAAGACGCTTACCGCACAGACATCCCTGATCCGCCAGCTTCAGGCTCGCACCGTGCAACGCGAGTATTATGCGCTGGTATATGGCGAGCTTATGCACGCCGGCATGGTGAACGCTCCGATCGATCGCCATCCCAGCCAGCGCACCAAAATGGCGGTGGTTGATAACGGCAAGCCGGCCGTAACCCATTACACGATAGTAGAACGTTTTCCAGGTTGCACACTGCTGCGCTGCAGACTGGAAACCGGGCGCACCCATCAGATACGCGTGCATCTTGCGTCGATCGGCCACCCGCTGGTGGGCGACAGCACTTATATCAAGGGACCCCAAAAATGCGCGCCGCAACTGCGCGCCATACTCAATGATTTTCCACGCCAGGCGCTGCACGCGGCGCAACTGGGCCTGGAGCATCCGCAAAGCGGTGTATGGCTGGAGTGGCAGGCGCTGTTGCCGGCAGATATGGCACAACTGTTACAGAATATCAGGAGGATCATTCATGAATCTAGCTGAACACAGCATCACCCCGGACTGGCCGGCGCCGCCGAGCGTGCAGGCGCTGCAAACCACACGCAACGGCGGTGCCAGCAGCGGACCTTATCACAGCCTCAACCTGGCGGATCATGTGGGTGATGAGCCGCTGAATGTCGAGCACAATCGTCTGCGGCTGGAACCGCTACTGCCGAGCGAACCGGTGTGGCTGCGCCAGGTTCATGGAACCGCAGTGGTGGATGCCGGCAGCGCATCATGTCTGCCGGAAGCCGATGCCTGCTTCTCATCCCACCCGGGCGCGATATGCGCGGTGCTGACGGCCGACTGCCTGCCGCTACTGCTCTGCAATGACCAGGGCAGCGTTGTCGCCGCGGTGCACGCCGGCTGGCGCGGCCTGCGGGACGGCATCATCGAGCGCACCGTACAGGCGATGAATGTGCCGCCCGCAACACTGATGGCGTGGTTCGGCCCGGCGATCGGCCCGCAACATTTTGAAGTCGGCGCGGATGTGCATGACGCCATGATAGCGGCGCAGCCGGAATCCGCCGCCGCATTCAAACCCGGCGCAGCGGATGTCGCCACCGGCACATGGTATGCCGACATCTACCAGCTCGCCCGATTGCGTTTGAATGCACTGGACATTTCGCGTATCTACGGCGGCAACCTGTGCACCTATGCTGAACCCGAGCGTTTTTTTTCTCACCGGCGCGACGGGGTCACCGGCAGGATGGGGACACTGATCTGGATAAAGTAGAATCGCTATTCGTTACGATGAAGATCGCGCATGCATCTCAACCTGTCGCTGATGCGTATTCGCCCTCTTTAAAATAGGAGATCACATGCTTAAAATAATTTTGCTGTGGGCCTTGCTGTTGATGTCGTGCGGAGCAGAGGCCACACCGGTGATTGCGCTGGGCACTCCGGAAAATTACTGCGTAACCTTCTGCTACATCAAGATACCCTATACCATCACCGGCCTGGAATCCCCACAGAAAATCGGCCGCATATTCTGTGACATTGAAGCTGAAGTCTCATCTCAGTTGCCCGTCTACAAAGGGGAAACCCGCGTCAGGTTGATGCAATCCTCACCGATAGGCGTATTCAAGATTGTGCCCGGGCCGATTCAAGGCTTTACTGAAATGGAGACCGGCATCAAGAAAGCCTACTTTGTCGGCAGCCACGTCAGAACCACCAGCTGTCACCTGTAGGCTACGTTTTTGCTCACTAATTTAATTTACCGATGACGCCGGAAAGATCAAATGCGGAGAAACAACAGCTCAACAATCCGTTGCACGGGATGACGCTGGAAGAAATCATCACCCGGCTGGTCGCCCAGTATGGCTGGGTGGAACTGGGCAAGCGGATTCCTGTGCGCTGTTTTATCCATGATCCGGATATCAAATCCAGCCTGAAATTTCTGCGGCGCACCCCGTGGGCCAGAAAAAAAACCGAGGATTTATATCTCGAACTGAAGAAATAATACCAGCAGTTACGCCGGCTTTTCTCATGCGCTGGAGAGCACGGGAGAAAACCTGTAAAATCACCCAATTCAATAATCCATCCGCAAAAATTAATCGAAAGAAACTATATGAGCAAGAATCTGGTGCAATTTATTATCGAGGAACAACGGCGCATACCCGGCGCGACGGGAGACTTTACCGGCCTGCTCAGCGACATTATTACCGCCTGCAAGGAGATTGCACACAGCGTTAACAAAGGTGCGCTGATCGGAGTGCTGGGGAGCGCGGGCAGCGAAAACATACAAGGCGAAACCCAGAAAAAGCTCGATGTGATCACCAACGACATCTTTATCCAGGCCAATGAATGGAGCGGCCATCTGGCGGCGATGGCATCGGAGGAAATGGACGATATTTACCCCATTCCTGCGCAATATCCGAAAGGCCGCTATCTGCTCACATTCGACCCGCTGGACGGTTCTTCGAATATCGACGTCAATATTTCGGTCGGCACCATATTTTCGATTCTGCGTTGCCCGGATGGCGTGACCAATCCGACCGCGCAGGATTTCCTGCAGCCGGGCACCAAACAGGTCTGCGCCGGCTATGCGCTGTACGGCCCCGCCACGATGCTGGTGATCACTACCGGCAACGGGGTGAACGGCTTCACACTGGACCGCGACATCGGCGAATTCATGCTGACTCATCCAAAAATGATGATCCCGGCGGACACCCAGGAATTTGCGATCAACATGTCGAACCAGCGCTTCTGGGAAGCGCCGGTACAGCGTTATGTCGACGAATGCGTAAAGGGAAAAACGCCTGGCGGGCGCGAAAAGAATTTCAACATGCGCTGGGTCGCGTCGATGGTGGCCGAGGTGCACCGCATCCTGACCCGCGGCGGTATTTTCATGTACCCGTTCGACACCAAGGAAGTCGGCAAGGCCGGCAAGCTGCGGCTGCTGTATGAAGCCAACCCGATGTCCTTCATCGTGGAACAGGCCGGCGGCGTGTGCTCCACCGGGCGCGAGCGCATCATGGAATTGCAGCCGAATGGCCTGCATCAGCGCGTGCCGGTAATACTGGGCTCGAAGAATGAAGTCGAGCGCGTGGCGGGCTACCACAAGGAGGCACAGGTATGAGCAAGCCACTGGTTTCCATTCTGATGGGCAGCGCCAACGACTGGGACGTCATGCAGCAGGCCGCGCGCCAGCTGCAGGATTTCGGCATCGCCTACGATGCGCGCGTGATCTCGGCGCATCGTTCGCCGGATCTTCTGTTCGACTACATCAAGGACATCTCCGCGCAGGGCGCGCAGTGCTTTATCGCCGGCGCCGGCGGGGCAGCGCATCTGGCCGGCGTGATCGCAGGCAAGACCACTTTGCCGGTACTGGGCGTGCCGATCCCTTCAAAATATTTGAAAGGTATGGATTCACTGCTGTCCATCGTGCAAATGCCGAAGGGCATCCCGGTTGCAACGTTTGCAATCGGCGAAGCCGGGGCCGCCAATGCCGGGCTGTTTGCGGTGGCGATGCTGGCGCTGAATGATGCGGCGCTGGCGCGCAAGCTGGCCGAATATCGTGCGCAGCAGGCCGCGGCGATCGCCGCTACCACGTTGCCCGCGCTGAATTGACACACCGTGTCGCGCTGCGGCGCGGCACAATAATAAATACGATATATCCGGAGTATCCATGTCCGCCTTATTTGAATCCAATATAACCAGCCTCCCGCTGGTGCACCGCGGCAAGGTGCGTGATATTTATGCAGTCGATGATCATCTGTTGATCGTGCAGACCGATCGCCTGTCCGCATTCGATTTTATTCTGCCGACGCCGGTGCCGGGCAAGGGCGAGGTGCTGACGGCGATGTCCAATTTCTGGTTTGAGAAACTGGGCCATGTCATACCCAACCATCTGTCAGGCATCAAACCGGAAGCGGTGGTATCAGAGGCCGAGAAGGCGCAGGTGGCCGGACGTGCGTTTGTGGTCAAACGTCTGCAGCCTTTGCCAATTGAAGCCATCGTGCGCGGCTACCTGGTCGGCTCGGGCTGGAAGGATTACCAGAACACCGGCGCAGTCTGCGGCATCCCGTTGCCGGCCGGACTGCAGCAGGCACAGCAGCTGGCGCAACCGCTGTTCACCCCTTCCACCAAAGCTGCGGTGGGCGACCATGACGAGAATATTTCGTTCGCGCAAACCGTATCACTGCTGGGCCGGCAACGCGCCGAGGAAGTGCGCGACGCGACACTCGCACTGTACAGCCAGGCCGCCGAATACGCCGCTACGCGCGGCATTATCATCGCCGATACCAAATTCGAATTCGGCGTCGATGAAGACGGCAAAATGTATCTGATAGACGAGGCGCTGACGCCCGACTCTTCGCGCTTCTGGCCGACTGACCAATATCGAGTCGGCAGCAATCCGCCCAGCTTCGACAAGCAATTCGTGCGCGACTGGCTGGAGAATTCAGGCTGGGACAAGCAGCCACCGGCACCGCAAATCCCCGACGACGTGCTGCAGAAAACGTCTGCGATGTATCGGGAAGCACTACGCCGGCTGATCAGCTGATGGCCTCGCCCGAGGAACTTACCCAGGGGTTCCAGCGTTTTCGCGAACGTCATTTTGCCAAAGACAATGCTCTGTACAGCAACCTGGTCGCGCGCGGCCAGACCCCCAAGACCCTGATCGTAGGTTGCTGCGATTCTCGGGTCGATCCGTCCCTGATTCTGGATTGCGCGCCTGGCGATCTGTTTGTCATACGCAATGTCGCCAACCTGGTGCCGCCGGCCGACCCCAGCAATAGCGGGCATCACGGCACCAGCGCCGCGCTGGAATTTGGCGTGCGTAATCTGCAAGTAGCGCATGTGATCGTAATGGGCCATGCGCAATGCGGCGGCATCGGTGCGCTGGTGCAGTCCGGCGGCATCTCTTCCCCCGACACCTTCATTGGTGAATGGATGCATCTGGCGGAAAGTGCACGGGCCGAAGTCATGCGGGAAATGCCTAACGCATCGCTGGAGGATCAGATTCGCAGCTGCGAGCAGCGTGCTATCCTGGTCTCACTACGCAATCTAATGACGTTTTCGTGGGTGCGCGAGCGTGTGGAAAATGGCACGCTGACGTTGCACGGCTGGTACTTCGACATTGAACACGGTCGCCTGCTGCGCTATAACTCGACGACCGGCGCATTCGAATAAGCGCGACGCGCATAGCCCAGTATTCCTGCGGGGCTGACCGAACAGCCCACAGCACTTACTGCTTGGCGCTGTTTACCAGTTCGCGATAACGGGCTTTGTCATTTTCGAAGCTGGTTTTTACCGCCAAGTCTTTCTGCTGCGCTTTGGCCAGATCGTTCTTGAGTTTAGCCACAGCGTTTTCGGCATCCCGGATATCTGTCTGCAGCGAATCGGGCGCATTTTTCCCCGCCTTTTTTAATCCCTCCGCTTCCCTGTAGTAATTCGCCAGGTTGTTCTGGGCGGATTTCAATAACAGCTGCACACTTTCAATCCGCGTTTGCACCTGCTGCAAATTGCGGTCGCGCGCCAGGTCGATTTCCTGCTCATTGCTATAGGTATTCACCAGCGCCCTGTCCTTGCGCGATTGCTCAGCGGCCGCGGCCCGCTCATCCGCATTTTTTTTACTCAGCGCGGGATCAGGAACTTCCCTGGGTTCGGTTTTTTTTATCTGGCGCCCCTGGTCGATCTGGACGCGATCCCTGTTGGCGTATTCGGGCGGCACTACCTCGCCATAATGGGTTTCACCTTTTTCGTCTATCCATTTATACAGCTTGGCTTCGGCGCTATTGCCGAACAACGCGGCCAGTATCAGCGCGCTCCCAAGAAATTTTGTTTTATCCATTTGACACCCCGTAACGGTCGCGATAGGTTTGCACCGCATGCAGATTCTGAACCATTTCACCATGACTCTGCAAATACCCCAGTAAATCGTCGAGCGCAGCGATAGACACCACCGGTATAGCATAGTTGCGCTGCACCTCCTGTACTGCGGACAGCTCCCCGGCGCCACGCTCCATCCTGTCCAGCGCAATAACCACCCCGCACGGTATGGCCCCAGCGCCGCGGATCAGCTCGATCGACTCGCGCACCGAGGTGCCGGCCGAAATCACATCGTCGATAATCAGCACGCGGCCGCGCAACGGTGCACCCACTATGGTCCCGCCCTCGCCATGGTCCTTGGCCTCCTTGCGGTTGAAACAATACGGTACATTCAGCCCCTGCTCGGCCAATGCGATGGCGGTGCCCGCAGCCAGCGGGATGCCCTTGTAGGCGGGACCGAACAGCATATCGAAAGAGATTCCGGAAGCTTCTATTGCCTGCGCATAAAACCGCGACAGTTCGCGCAGTGCCGCGCCGTCCTGGAACAGCCCCGAGTTAAAAAAATACGGCGACAGGCGTCCCGCCTTGGTCTGGAATTCGCCGAAACGGAGTACCTGCTGCTGGATTGCAAAACGGATGAAGTCCTGGCGGAACGTGAACATGAGGAAACAGCCCGGGGTTGTCGATGCGCTATTATAATGGCGCTCCCGCTTCAGGAGTTAACCATGCGCATCATCTCGCTCAATCTCAATGGCATCCGTTCCGCTTTCAGCAAAGGCCTGCCGCAATGGCTGGCGGCGCAACATGCCGATATCGTTTGCCTGCAGGAAATCAAGGCCCAGGCCGCCGACATGACTGCGGACATGCTCACGCCGCCGGGATACCGCGGCTATTTTCATTATGCCGATAAAAAAGGCTACAGCGGCGTCGGCATTTATACCCGGCATCAGCCGGACGCCATTATTGAAGGGCTGGGCATCGCCGAATTCGATAGCGAAGGGCGTTATTTAGAGGCGCAGTTCGGCCGGCTCAGCGTGATCTCGCTGTATCTTCCTTCCGGCTCCAGCGGCGAAGAACGGCAGGCGGTGAAATTCAAATTCATGGCCGCGTTCATGCCGCATCTGCGCGCGCTGTTCGCCAGCGGACGCGAAGTCATCATCTGCGGCGACTGGAATATTGCGCACACTGAAAAGGATCTGAAAAACTGGCGCGGCAACCGCAAAAACTCCGGCTTCCTGCCGGAGGAACGCGCCTGGCTGAGCGAAGTATTCGACCAGGTCGGGTTCATCGACGTGGTTCGCCGGCTGCATCCCGAACTGGAGGGGGAAGCCTATACCTGGTGGTCGAATCGCGGCCAGGCGTGGGCTAAAAACGTGGGGTGGCGTATTGATTACCAGATCGCCACCGCGGGCATCGCGCAGACCGCGCGTTCAACCGCGGTCTACAAGGAAGCGCGCTTCAGCGATCATGCGCCGCTGACAGTGGATTACGATTACGCCTTATAAAAAGCTGGACGGGCGCAGCGGAAATATCGCCAACCCAGCGCAACTATCCCGACCTCAGCCGGCGTTTTTCCATAAACCCAGTTTTTCCATCGCCAGCGTAGCCTGCCCCGCCCAGTCCCGATTGGCCGCGGGCGACGCCGGGCTGGGATGGAGGATGCGACCGATTCGCACATCGGTGCCAACCAGCGCGCGTATGGCCTGCACTTCCGCATAGGCGCCGATGCCTATGACCCATTGCGCGCCGGTTGCCGCGGCCACGCGCTGCAGATGGCGATCGCAGGCGGCCAGCAGCGGGATAATTTCCGCCGCAGCCAGTTTATCCGGTGTCAGGTTGCGTCCGCCGTCGAAGAAAGCCAGCGGGCAATAATTCGCGACGAAATGTTCGGCAAAGAACGCCTGTGGCGTCACAAAACGTTCGCGGAACAAACCCCATAATCTTTTACCGCTGACTTCCGATCGCGGGCATGCCCAGCCTTCTATCGGCCGCGCCGGGTTTTCCACCGGCGGCCGCTTCACCGGCGCATCGAGCTGCAGCCAGTCGCGCGCGGCGGCGATTTCGCCGAACGGCACGCCGATCTGGGTCATGCCGAACGGCCCCGGATTCATGCCGAGAAAAATGATGCGCTTGCGTCCTTCTCCATAGCGGCGGATATATTGATCGTGCGGCGCCCAGGCATAATCGAGCGGATTGTAAACATGCGTGGCCGGTGCGCTGAAGGTCAGCCCGGACACCGCCGCAGCCAGTTCGCGCGCGGCCTGCACAAGAGTATTAGCGGACATCCCGGGTTTCCTTCCATGGCGCAACTTTAAACAACAGCAGCATACCGGGCAGCGCCAGCAAGGCGCACAGCATGAAAAACCCGGTCCAGCCGAGCGCCTCCACCAGCCAGCCGGTAGCGGCATTCACAAAGGTGCGCGGCATCGCAGCCAGGCTGGTGAATAGCGCGAACTGGGTGGCGGTGTAGGCGGGATGGGTGGAGCGCGCGATGAAAGCGACAAAAGCCGCCGTGCCCAGCCCCACGCCCAGTGCTTCCAGCCCGATCACAAAGGCCAGCCGGGTCAGTTCCACCGTGGTGATTTCGGCCTGGTGCCCGAGCGAGGCCAGCCAAGCGAAACCGAAAATGCTGACTACCTGCACCACGCCGAACAGCCACAACGCGCGGTTAATGCCGATCTTCACCATCCACAACCCGCCCAGCAAACCGCCGATCACCGCCGGCCACAGGCCGGCATTTTTGGCGATCACCCCGATCTGGGTTTTGGAATAGCCCATATCCAGATAAAACGGCGTCGCCAGCGCAGTGCACATGCTGTCGCCGAGCTTGTAAAAAAACACGAAAGCCAGTATCAGCAGCGCACTGTGCCAGCCCTGGCGCGTAATGAATTCGCGGAACGGCTCAACCACCGCCTCGCGCAACGTAGCAGGGGTTTTAGCGATCTGCGGCTCGCGCACCAGCAGCGTCATTACGATACCGGGCAGCATAAACAGCGCTGTGATCAGGAACACCTGATTCCACGGCAGGCTGTCAGCCAGAATCAGCGCCAGCGAACCGGGTATAAGGCCGGAAATACGGTACGCATTGACATGCACTGCATTGCCCAGCCCCAGCTCGTTGTCCGCCAGCAATTCGCGCCGGTACGCATCCAGCACGATATCCTGCGTCGCGCTGAGGAAGGCCAGCAGGGTTGCGATAATCGCGATGGTGTGCAAATCGCTCTGCGGCGAAAAACCGCCCATTGCGGCGATCACCACCAGCAGACCGGCCTGGGTCAATACCATCCAGCCGCGCCGCCGGCCCAGCGCAGGCAAAGCGTAGCGATCCAGCAGCGGCGACCACAGGAATTTCCAGGTGTAAGGAAACTGGATCAACGTAAACAGCCCGATGGTTTTCAGATCAACATGCTCGGAATGCAGCCAGGCCGGCACCAGATTGAACAGCAGGTACAGCGGCAGGCCGGAAGAAAATCCGGTGAACACGCAGATCAGCATGCGGCGGGTGAAAAGTTGTTGCCAGACGGACATATGAAGCCTTTATTAATCCATCATTCCACGGCGGAATCTGGTTTAAATCGCCCTTCTGGTTTATTACGCATTGTTCAAACGGCAGTGCCGCGCGCCATCACGGCGGTTGAGTATATGCGAGAGCATCATTGTCCTTTACCCGGCGCGCTTGAAGCGATACACCGCCGTGCTGCCCAGCAGATTCGGCAGCAGCTTCACTTCACTGCCGTCCGCCATCACCCGGCGGTCGAGGATATGGATGCGATGCTCGCTGCAGAAAGTTTCGAAATCGTGCAGGGTGCACAGATGCACATTCGGCGTGTCGTACCACTGATAAGGCAGATCGTCCGACACCGGCATGTTGCCGTTCAGTATGTTGAGGCGGTTGCGCCAGTAGCCGAAGTTGGGAAAGCTGACAATGCCTTCGCGCCCGACACGCAGCATTTCCTGCATCAGCGGCTCGGTGTGGCGCGTGGCCTGCAGCGTCTGCGACAGGATCACATAATCGAACGCATTGCTTTCGAAGCCGGACAGGCCGGATTCCAGATCGCCCTGAATCACGTTCACACCGCTGCGTATGCACGCGACAATGTTGAGGTCGTCTATTTCCACGCCGTAGCCACGCACCTGCAGCTTGTCCTGCAGGTAGCGCAGCAGGCTGCCGTCGCCGCAACCCAGGTCGAGCACCGACGCGCCGTGCGGTATCCACGCCGCAATTGCGGCGAAATCGGGGCGCGCGGCGGCCAGCGCGGTATGCTCGTGCCGGCTCATGCGGCACACTCGCGCGCGATGTTGTCGAGGTAGGTGCGCATCACTTCATGGTAATGCGGATGCTCCATCAGAAACGAATCGTGGCCATGGGTGGAGGTAATTTCGGCGTAGCTGACATTGCGCCGGTTGTGCAGCAGCGCATTGACTATCGCGCGCGAACGCTCCGGCGAAAAGCGCCAGTCGGTGGTGAACGACACCACCAGGAAACCGGCGCGCGCAGCCGCAAACGCCTGGTCCAGGTTATCGCCGTAATCGCGCGCCGGATCGAAGTAGTCGAGCGCCTTGGTCATCAGCAGATAGGTGTTGGCGTCGAAATAAGTGGCGAATTTGTCGCCCTGATAACGCAGATAAGACTCAATTTCGAAATCGATATCGTAGCTGTAACCGAGCTTGCCCTGGCGCAGCTGGCGCCCGAATTTATCGGCCATCGCATCGTCGGAAAGATAGGTGATATGGCCCAGCATCCGCGCCAGGCGCAGCCCGCGCGCGGGTACGGTGCCGTGCCGGTAATAATGGCCATCATGAAAATCCGGGTCGGTCAGGATCGCGTTGCGCGCGACATCGTTGAACGCGATGTTCTCCGCGGTCAGGCGCGGCGCGGTGGCGATTGCCAGCACATGGCGCACCCGCCCCGGAAACGACAGCGCCCATTGCATCGCCTGCATGCCGCCCAGGCTGCCGCCCATGACCGCGGCGAATTGCCGGATGCCGAGCAGATCGGCCAGCCGCGCCTGCGATTGCACCCAGTCCTCCACGGTCACTACCGGGAAGTCCGCGCCGTAGGGCTGGCCGCCGTCAGGATTGATGCTCGAAGGCCCGGTGGAGCCATGGCAACCGCCGAGATTGTTGACGCCGATCACAAAAAATTTGTCGGTGTCGACCGGCTTGCCGGGACCGATCATCGTGTCCCACCAGCCGACATTTTTTGGATCGCCGGCGTAATAGCCGGCCACATGATGGTTACCGGAAAGCGCGTGGCAGACCAGTACCGCATTGGAACGGTCGGCATTCAGCGTGCCGTAGGTTTCGTACACCAGTTCATAACACGGCAACACTGCCCCGCTCTTAAAAGTAAGCGGACTCACAAATTGCGCGCGCTGCACGCTGACTATACCGACCGATGCACTCACTTGTTTTTCCAAATAATAAACCCGCTCAGCTTACGCGGAGCGGGTTGGCTCGCTTTAGCTGGTATGTTTTAAGTGCCCCGCAAGCTGATTCAAATCGGCACTTTTCTAGTTTCCGGGTTTTGTGAAACCCTGTCAATGCACAGTTATCACGTTGCATTCAGCCGGGTGAGCAAGTCGCGAATTTTCATCGGATCGTCCAGGCGCAGAATTTTCTGGGTCAGCGGCACGATCTGCGGCAGATTGCTGGTCAGCACGCGCTGCTTGGTGCCCGGCAATTGCGCTGGGTGCATCGAAAACTGGCGCAGACCCATCCCCAGCAGCAGCCGGGTGTAGGCAATTTCCCCGGCCATTTCGCCGCACACCGAAATGGGTATCTGGGCCTTGTTCGCGCTGCCGATCACGTGGGACAGCAAATGCAGCACAGCCGGGTGCAGCGGGTCGTACAGGTGCGCAACTTCTTCATCGGTACGGTCGATCGCCAGCGTATACTGGATCAGGTCGTTGGTGCCGATCGACAGAAAATCCAGTTTGCGGATGAACACATTCAGCGACAGCGCGGCCGCCGGTATTTCTATCATGCCGCCGATTTTAACTTCGCGGTTATACGGGATCCCCTGCACCTCCAGGCGCTGCTTGATCGCGGCGATAAACAGCAGCGTCTGGTTGATTTCGGTGACGCCGGACAGCATCGGCACCAGTATTTTCATATTGCCGTAATGCGAGGCGCGCAGCAGCGCGCGCAACTGGGTGCTGAACAATTGCGGCTCGGCCAGGCACAGGCGGATCGCACGCAGCCCCAGCGCAGGATTGCTGGCGACGCGCTTGGCGCCGTTAATCTGCTTGTCCGCGCCCAGATCGAAGGTGCGTATCGTGACGGGCATGCCGTCCATGCCCTCAACCACGGCGCGGTAGGCTTCGAACTGTTCATCCTCATCCGGCAGTTCGTCGCGGTTCAAAAATAGAAATTCGCTGCGAAACAGGCCTATCCCGGTCGCGCCGTTTTCCTTCACCTCGGGCAAATCGTTCGGCAATTCGATATTCGCATGCAGCTCCACCGACGCGCCGTCCAGCGTGCTGGCGCGCATGGTCTTCAGGCGCTTGAGCTTTTGCCGCTCCAAATCCAGCTGATGCTGGCGCAGCTTGTATTCCGTCTGGATATGTTTTTCCGGGTTGACGATGACCACGCCCTGCTCGCCATCCACGATGATCAGATCGTTTTCACGCAGCAGGCTGCGCGCATGATGCAGCCCGACCACGCACGGTGTATTGAGGCCGCGCGCGATAATGGCCGTGTGCGAAGTTGCTCCGCCCAGATCGGTCAGGATCGCCGAAAAATGGTGCGGCTTAAGCTGGATCAGATCGGCCGGGCTGATATCGTGGGCCACCAGTATCATATGCACGTCATGCCGCGCGGCGGGAGGAACATGGCCGGGCCGGCCGGTAAGAGTCTGCAGCACCCGCTCCACCACCTGGACCACGTCGGTCTTGCGTTCGCGCAGGTAAGCATCCTCAAATGCCTCAAAGTGCACCACCAGCTCATCCATCTGCACCTTCAGAGCCCACTCGGCATTGCACTGTTCACGCTCTATCATCATGCGCGGTGCCTGGCTGATATGCTCATCGGCCAGGATCATCATATGCAGATCGAGAAAAGCGTCGAACTCCGCCGCGGCCTGCTGCGGACGGTTGGCGCGCAATGCGCTCAGCTCTCTGCGCGTGCTTTCCAGCGCGGCGTCGAACCGTGCCACCTCTTCCGCGACCAGCGCCTTGGGCAACTGGTAGTGGGCCACTTCAAGCGAAGTGTGGGAAATGAGATGGGCGTGGCCGATGGCTATACCGCTGGAAACGGCAATACCGTGCAGCGTGAAATTCATTCGCCTTCCCCGAAGTAATCGTTAATCATGTCCAGCAGCGCCTGCATTGCTTCCTGCTCTCTTTCTCCGTTGGTTTCAATGAGGATCGTGGTGCCTTTGGCGGCAGCCAGCATCATCACTCCCATGATGCTTTTGGCATTTACTCGACGGCTGGCACGCGACAGCCACACCTCACAGGGAAACTGGGACGCCGCCTGAGTCAGTTTGGCGGAAGCACGCGCATGCAGGCCCAGCTTGTTAATTATCAATACATCTTGCTGCAACATTAAGCTCGGGCTCCCTATTCATTTCTTCTTCGGAACGCATCGCAACGATGCAATTCCGTCCCCCTTCCACTGCAGTAAGCACCATTTCGGTCAATGTCCGGTTGCTGCAATAACACAGTGTGCGCAGCAGCATCGGCAGATTGACGCCCACCACCCCCTCGACTTTACCGCGCTGATACAGCCGGCGCACCACATTGCAGGGGGTTGCGCCCAGCATGTCGGCCAGCAATAACACGCCCTGGCCGGTATCCAGTTCAGCGATCAGCGCCCGCCCTTCGACTTCCTTACTCTGCGGATCATCTTCTGCCAGCACCGACAGCACGCGGATATTGGTCGGCACTTTTCCCATCACATGCCGCACACAATCCACCAGGCTCTCACCCAGACCATTATGCGTTACCAGTAAAATTCCTATCACATCCATGCTCCTAATATGCGTCAGCAGCAAGCTCCCATCGGCCAAGCCAGCCAACGACAGCGTGTCAATATGGCGGCACGCCTACCTCTCCCAACTTTCTTTATCGCATAACCACTGTACCTCAGGCCCCATGGCGGGATTAACCTGCCGCGGTTCATGGCTGAACCTCGCGCCTGATCGCCTTATCGGTGAATTCTAGCCTTTTCTGCAGCGCGGCGGTGAGATGTACGGTGCCGGCATCATCAACCAGCAACGCCAGGTCCTGCTGCATTTTTCGTGCGGCGCCGCGCCAGCCGCCGGTACCGGCAATAAACAAGGGCTTGGAAGCCGCGTCCGACAGCGTCCCGGCATGCGAGCCGTGCGTCAGCACAGTGACTGCCTGGACACCCTGTACCGGCTGTCCGCTGCGCGGATCGATCAGATGGCAATAGCGTCGGCCACCCACTTCAAAATAGCGCTGATAATCGCCCGAGGTGCCGATGGCTTCGCCGTCTTGCAACTCCAGCGTGGCCAGCGGCCCGGCTTGGCGCGGATGCTGGATGCCGACGCGCCATGCGCGTTCGCCGTGTGCGCCCAATGCCAGAATGTTGCCGCCGATGTTGATCAGCGCGTTGTTAATGCCCTGCTGCCGCAGCAACAGTGCCGCACGGTCCAGCGCATAACCTTTGGCGTATCCGCCAAGATCAAGCTGTACCGCGGTGTTGCGGCTGCTGATGCGGTTTTCGTCTATAACAACATCATCCATATGGGGCCGCGCCGCGACCAGCGCGGAAACCTGCTGCTGGTCCGGCAACACCGCTTTGAACTGGTCCGACTGAAACCCCCACAATTTAATCAAACCGCCGATCGCCGGGTTGAACAATCGGTCGGACTGTGCCGACAGCTGCGCCGCATCCTTCAAAATAGCGGCAAGCTGCGGCGTCACAGTACCGCTTTCCCCTCTCGCAATGGCCGCGTTCAGATCGCTCAGCGCTGAGGGTTTCCATGCATGCAGCAGATTGTGCAGGCGCTGGAACTCCTGCATCACCGCGGCGACCGCCTGCCTTGCGTGCGTCTCATCTTCGCCGTATATGCTGACTTCAACCAGGGTGCCAAAAACGTAGCCCTGCTCCTGATAAAGCGGTGGTTTACCATCGCAGGCGCAGCATAGGCACGCCACCACAATCAGCAGGCTCAGGCCATGCCAGGTTTGCCGGTGAATTGAATTTTTTGTCGAAATGGCAGGGAAATTGGCCAGCGTTATGGGAACAATTAGACGCGGCAGTAGCACAATAATTCCCGGCAGGCGCGCACAGATCGCCTAAGCGAGCATCACTTCATCAGCCATTTTTTCCAGCTCCACCGCAGCCGCCAGCATGGCCAGCCTGGCCACCACGCCGTAAGCATAAAAACGGTTGGGCAGGTCGTCCGGCGCCTGCTCGGGGTTGGGCAGAGTACAACAGGTTTCGAACGCCAGCGGCTCGAAATGCATGCCCGGCGCGTTCAGGTTTTCGTCAATGCCGCGCCCGGTGTGTACCCGATAAAAACCACCCACCACAAAGTGATCCATCATATACACCACCGGCTCAGCCACGGCGTCGTTGATGGTTTCAAAGGTATACACTCCCTCCTGAACCAGCACCTCGCTCACCTCCAGGCCGTCTTTGACCACGGCCATCTTGTTGCGCTGCTTGCGGTTAAGGTCGCGTACATCATCCGCGCTCTTCACCGTCATGATGCCCATGCCGTAGGTGCCGGCATCTGCCTTGACGATTACAAACGGATCTTCTTTGACGCCATATTCCGCGTACTTGATGCGTATCTTATGCAATATCTCATCTACTCTCTTCGCCAGGCAGTCCTCGCCGGAACGCTCCTTGAAATCGATCTGGCCACAAGTCGCGAAATACGGATTGATTAGCCAAGGATCAATATCCAGCAAGCTGGCGAACTCGGCGGCGACACTATCGTAGGCGGCGAAATGCTGCGATTTGCGCCGCGTGGTCCAGCCGGCAATCAGCGGCGGCAGGGTGTCCTGCTCCAGATTCTGCAAAATTTCCGGCACGCCGGCGGAAAGATCGTTATTGAGCAACACCACGCATGGATCGAAATCGCCTATCGTCAAACGGTTGCCCTTGCGTTTGAGCGGCTCCAGCAGGAGTTTGCCGCCGCTCGGCAACAGTAACTCCGTCGGCTGCGTGATTTCCGGCAACAGGCTGCCGATGCGCACCTTCACGCCGGCCTGCCTCAGAATGAGTGCAATCTGCGCCACGTTCTGCAGGTAGAAAGTGTTGCGGGTGTGGTTTTCCGGTATCAGCAGCACCCCGCGTGCGTCCGGACAAATTTTTTCTATCGCGCTCTGCGCTGCCTGCACACACAGCGGCAGGAAATCCTGATTCAGGTTATTGAAACCGCCGGGAAACAGATTGGTATCCACCGGCGCCAGCTTGAATCCACTGTTGCGCAGATCAACCGAGGTATAGAACGGCACAGTATGGTCCTGCCACTGCGTACGAAACCAGTGCTCAATCGCAGGCTGTGCGTTCAATATGCGTTGCTCAAGATTAAGCAGCGGGCCGTTCAATGCGGTAGACAGATGAGGAACCATGGTGCGTTACAGATATTTAAGAATCAGTCATTCTAGCCGATAGCCCGGCGATTCCGATAGCGCCAGCAAATTGATCAGCTGCAAGTATTGCTATAGCCGTTATGCAGCCAATAGTTTTTTGCGCTTGGGCGCGGCAATATAAGGCAATGGCTCTGCACAATGGTAGAATTACGCTCCAATTTTTTGCCACCCGGGTTTTTCCAGTGCTTTCCACCTCCAATATCACCATGCAGTTCGGCGCCAAACCGCTCTTTGAAAATGTCTCGGTAAAGTTCGGCGACGGCAACCGTTATGGCCTGATCGGCGCAAACGGCTGCGGCAAATCCACTTTTATGAAAATTCTCGGCGGCGACCTCGAGCCCAGCTCCGGCAATGTCATGCTGGACCGCGGCGAGCGGCTGGGCAAGCTGCGCCAGGACCAGTTCGCGTTCGAAGACAACCGCGTGCTGGAGGTGGTGATGATGGGCCATGCCGAAATGTGGGAGGTGATGGCCGAGCGCGACGCGATCTACGCCAATCCGGATGCGAGCGAGGAAGACTATATGCATGCCGCCAACCTCGAGGCGCAGTTCGCCGAATTCGACGGCTACACGGCGGAGGCGCGCGCCGGCGAGCTGCTGCTCGGCGTCGGCATTCCGCTGGAACTGCACCAGGGGCCGATGCGCGAAGTCGCCCCCGGCTTCAAGCTGCGCGTGCTGCTGGCGCAGGCGCTGTTCGCCAATCCGGACATTCTGCTGCTGGACGAGCCGACCAACAACCTCGACATCAACACCATACGCTGGCTCGAAGACATATTGAATGCGCGCAACAGCACCATGGTGATCATCTCGCATGACCGCCATTTCCTGAACAGCGTGTGCACGCATATGTCCGACCTGGATTACGGCAAAATCACGACCTATCCCGGCACCTACGATGACTACATGCTGGCGGCAACGCAGGCGCGCGAGCAGCAGTCGGTCGACAATACCCGCGCCAAGGAAAAAGTCGCGGAACTGAAGGCCTTCGTCGCACGGTTCTCGGCCAACGCGTCCAAGGCCAAGCAGGCCACTTCGCGCGCGCGCCAGATCGACAAGATCAAAATCGAAGACATCAAACCCTCCAGCCGCCAGTACCCGTATATCCGCTTTGAATATGACGAGCGCGACAAGCTGCATCGCGTTGCGGTAGAGCTGGAACGGATGTCCAAGGCGTTTGACCGGCCGCTGTTTTCGAACGTAAGCTTCCGCATCGATGCCGGCGAAAAGGTCGCCATCATCGGCCCCAACGGCATCGGCAAAACGACATTGCTGCGCTGCCTGGTGGGTGATCTGACGCCGGACAGCGGTGTGATCAAATGGACTGACAAGGCCAAAATCGGCTATTACGCGCAGGATCACGGTGCCGATTTCGCCGAAGACAAAGTGATGACCGACTGGATGACGTACTGGCGCGGGCCGAATGACGATGACCAGACCGTGCGCTCGACACTGGGCCGGCTGCTGTTTTCCGGCGACGATGCCAAGAAGCGCGTGCAGATACTGTCCGGCGGCGAAAAAGGGCGCATGCTGTTCGGCAAGCTGATGCTGCAACGCAACAACGTGCTGCTGATGGACGAGCCGACCAACCACATGGATATGGAATCGATCGAGTCGCTCAATACCGCGCTGCTGGAATTCAAAGGCACGCTGTTGTTCGTCAGCCATGACCGCGAGTTTGTCTCCTCGCTGGCGACGCGCATTATTGAAATTACCGCCCAGGGCGTGTCGGATTATCACGGCACCTACGACGAATATCTGCGCAGCCAGGGCGCCGCTTAACAAACTCCAGATTAGGGACCAGCTGTGCAGGCTCGCGGCGCAATCGGTGTGTTCGACTCGGGCGTAGGCGGATTATCCGTATTGCGCCACATTCGCCGCCTGCTGCCGGACCGGCACCTGATCTACGTGGCGGACTCCGGCCATGTGCCCTATGGCGAAAAATCCCAGGACTACATTGAACAGCGCGCTATAACGCTGGCTAATTTTCTGGTGCTACAGGGCGCCGCCGCCATCGTGATTGCCTGCAATACCGCCAGCGCAGCGGCGGCGGCCAGCCTGCGGCGCCAGTTCACTTTGCCCGTGATCGCAATGGAGCCCGCGATCAAGCCGGCCATTGCCGCCACGCGTAGCGGCGTGATCGGTGTGCTGGCCACTACCGGCACGCTGGAAAGCGCGCGCTTTGCCGCCTTGCTTGAGCGCTACACCGGCGATGTCGAGATCATTACCCAGGGCTGTGCCGGTCTGGTGGAGCAGGTCGAGCGCGGCGATCTGGACGGGCCCGGGACGCGCCGCCTGATCGAGCGCTATACCGCGCCTCTGCTGGCCCGCGGCGCGGATACGCTGGTGCTGGGGTGTACTCATTATCCGTTCCTGCGTCCGCTGATTACCGACGTGATCGGCCCGGACGTTATGCTGATCGATACCGGCGCAGCGGTCGCGCTCGAAGTGCAGCGCCGCCTGCACCCACAGTCTGCACTGCACGATCACCGGGCAGCGAATAGTCAGACGGCGTCTGATCCGACGATAGCATTCTGGACCAGCGGCGATATGCAAACCGCGCGCACCGTTACGCCTTTATTGTGGAGTTCGCCGCTTGCGGTGGAGCAGTTACCCACGCCGTTTCTGTAATTATTGTGCGATGAGCTGGGCGCGCAGCCGGCGCGGCGACGCCCCATGTATAATTATTAGATAGCAAATCTTCAAATTTTAGGGTCTCTACCGCGATGAAAACATCTGAAATCAAATTTACCGTGACACTGGACGAAAACAAAATGCCGTCCAAAATCGACTGGAGCGCATCGGATGCGAATGAGGAGAGCAGCTGCAAGGCAGTGATGATTGCGCTGTGGGACGAGCGCGCAAAAAACACACTGCGCATCGATTTATGGACGCAGGACATGATGGTGGACGAGATGAAGCAGTTCTATCACCAGAATCTTTTATCGATGGCCGATACCCTGCAGCGCGCCACCGGAGAAGAAGAAGCGGCCAAGGCGATGCGCTCCTTCGCGCAGGAATTCGGCGAACGGATGAACGTGGTGATGAAAAACCCGTTCCACACGATGAGCAAAGGTTAAATTCGCTCCATCACCTCGATTCAATGATCCGGTGCGGTCTGTACGCAGGAAACATCCCGCTTGGACACAACAACCGTAAACGCTAACTTCGTCCTACTGTGCCGGCTTAATCCAGCGCAAGATAGACCATCCCATCATCCACCCTGACCGGAAAGGTCTGCGCACAGCCTATGTCCGGCGCGGTGGCATTGCCGTGTTCCAGGTTGATATGCCAGTTGTGTAGCGGACAGGCCACTTTCCTGCCAAACACGATGCCCTGCGACAACGGCCCGCCCTTATGCGGGCAACGATCGAGCAGTGCGAATACCTCATTCTCCGCGGTGCGGAACAGCGCGATGTCGCCGTGCCGGGTATTGACCACGCGGCTGCCCTGCGGCGGAATGTCTTCTACGATTGCAACCTGATGCCAGATACTCATGTAATGCCTCTCAAACGGCCAGTGCGGAAAATTCACGCGCGTTAATATTCTCCTTAGCCCATGGATTGCGGGCCCCCTGCAGCGCATACATCAGACGCTGATACAGCGCCTGGCGATTGGCCGCATCCTCGACCACGTGCTTCTTGACGTAGTCCAGCCCGACCCGCTCGAGGTAATGCACGGTGCGATCCAGGTAGCGCGCTTCCTCGCGGTAAAGCTGGGTGAACGCGCCGGCGTATTCCAGCACTTCGTCGTGCGTTTTCACCTTCACCAGGAATTGCGCGACTTCGGTTTTGATCCCGCCGTTGCCGCCGATATAAATTTCCCAGCCGGAGTCCACGCCGATCACGCCGATATCCTTGATCGACGCTTCGGCACAATTGCGCGGGCAGCCGGACACCGCGATCTTCAGCTTATGCGGCGTCCACATATGGTCGAACGCATGCTCGATGTCGACGCCCATCTGCGTCGAATCCTGCACGCCGAAGCGACACCATTCGCTGCCGACGCAGGTCTTCACGGTGCGCAGCGATTTGCCGTAAGCATAGCCGGAGGGCATATCCAGATCGGCCCACACCTTGGGCAGATCTTCCTTCTTTACGCCGAGCATGTCGATGCGCTGCCCGCCGGTCACTTTCAGCGTTGGCACCTTATATTTATCCGCGACATCGGCGATGCGGCGCAGCTGTTGCGAGGTGGTGACGCCGCCATACATGCGCGGGATCACCGAGAACGTGCCGTCCTTCTGGATATTGGCGTGCGCGCGTTCGTTGATGAAACGCGATTGCGGATCGTCCAGCGCTTCATGCGGCCACGCGCAGATCAGGTAGAAATTCAGCGCCGGGCGGCATGAACTGCAGCCGTTCGGTGTGTTCCATTTGAGGAATTGCATGGCCTGGGGAATCGACAGCAGCTTTTCGTCGCGGATCGCCTTGCGCACCGCTTCATGGGTCAGCTCGGTGCAGCCGCACACGGTCTTCACCGCCTCGGCCTGCGGCGCGTAGGCGCCGCCCAGCGCCGAGGCCATGATCTGCTCGACCAGGCCGGTGCACGAACCGCACGACGCCGAAGCCTTGGTGTGCTTGCGCACTTCGTCCAGCGTGAACAGGCCCTGCACCTTGATCGCGTTGACGATGGTGCCCTTGCATACGCCGTTGCAGCCGCATACCTCCATCGTATCCGGCATCTGCGCCGCGCTGTTCTGGCCCTGATGGCCGGTGTTGCCGAGATAGGACTGGCCGAACATCAGGTGATCGCGGATCTCCGAAATATTTTTTCCATCGCGTATCATCTGGAAATACCACGAGCCGTCCTTAGTGTCGCCATACATCACCGCGCCGATCAGCTTGTCGCCGAGCAGCACCAGTTTTTTGTATACGCCGCCGGTCGCATCGTGCAGCACGATCTCGTCGGTTTGATCGTTGCCGGTAAAATCGCCGGCGGAAAACAGGTCGACGCCGGTGACCTTGAGCTTGGTCGACGTGACCGACCCCTGATAACGCGCGATGCCCATGCGCGCCAGATGGTTGGCGCAGACCTTGGCCATATCGAACAGCGGCGCGACCAGGCCATAGGCGGTGCCGCGATGCGAGACGCACTCGCCGACCGCGTAGATGCTCGGGTCGTAAGTCTGCATCGTGTCATTCACCACGATGCCGCGGTTGCAGTGGATGCCGGCCGATTCGGCCAGCGCGGTGTTCGGGCGTATGCCGACCGCCATCACCAGCAGATCGGCCGGGATTTCGCTGCCATCCTTGAAGCGCACCGCGCTAACCCGGCCAGCGCCATCGCCGACCAGTTGCTGCGTCTGTTTTTCCAGCAAAAACTTCAACCCCTTGGCTTCGAGCGTAGCCTGCAGCATCTGCGCCGAGCTTTTATCCAGCTGGCGCTCCATCAGCCACGGCATGATATGCACCACGGTCACGTCCATGCCGCGCAGCGCCAGGCCATTGGCGGCTTCCAGTCCGAGCAGGCCGCCGCCGATCACTACCGCATGCCGATGTTTTTCTGCTGCGGCGATCATCGTGTCGGTGTCGTGAATATCGCGATAGCCAATCACGCCGTCCAGCTCGATGCCCGGTACCGGCAGCATGAACGGGTTGGAGCCGGTGGCCAGCAGCAGCCGGTCGTATTCCGCTGCGGTGCCGTCGACGGCGTAGACTATTTTTTTCAGCCGGTCGATGCGCACCACGGTTTTGTTCAGGTGCAGCAGAATATTGTTTTCGCGGTACCAGTCCAGATCATTCAGGATAATGTCCTGTATGCCCTGCTCGCCTGCCAGCACCGGCGACAGCATGATGCGGTTGTAGTTGGGGTGCGGCTCGGCGCCGAACACCGTGATGTCATACAGATCCGGCGCCAGTTTCAGCAGCTCCTCCAGCGTGCGCACGCCCGCCATGCCATTCCCGACCATTACCAGTTTTAATTTTTTCATGCTGCGCTCCTCGAAAATATGATGATCATGCCGCCTGCGGCCGGGCCGCCAGGCGTTTCAGTTCCGGCACGCAGGAACCGCATTCGGTGCCGCATTTCAGTTTCTGCTGCAGCGCCGCCAGATCGGCGCCCAGGTTCAGTTCGGCGATAATTTCCTGCTCCGACACATCCAGGCAGTTGCACACGATGCGGCCGCGATGCGCCTGCCCGGTTGGCGGCGCGCTGAACGGCGCCAGCAGCCACGGCCGCAACGCCTGCGCATCGCCGCCTTCCGCGATGATTTCCTTGAGCCAGTCGCGCGCGGCCGTTTCTCCGGTCAGCCGCACCGCCAGCAATTTGCCCTGCCCGATCAGCGCGCGTTTCGAGATGCCGCGCTTGGCGTCGCGGTAATTCATCACCTGCGCCGACTGGTCCAGCCCGAGTATTGCGTCGATCTCGGCCAGCAATTCTTCCGACACTGCAGCGCTGTGCGCGGCACGCAACACCACCACTTCGCGCTCGCGCCCGTACAGCCCGATCGCGGCATAATCGAAACGCTGCAGCAACGGTTGCAGGCGCGCCATCTGCGTCAGCACGGCGCCGTGACCCATCGCTACCATCTGCCACGGCAGCGCGATTTTTTCCACCTGCACCGCGGCATGCTTGAGTTCCGGCTGCTTCGATTGCGGATCGAACGCGCTGGTGGTCAGCGCATTCGCCCCAAGGCCGTTCATATAGCGGCTGCCCCAATGCATCGGCATGAACACCTGACCCTCGCGCATTTCGGCCGAGGCCTGGATGCGCACATTCAAGCTGCCGCGGCGACTGCTCACCCGCACGATGTCGCCATCGACCAGGCGGCGCCGGGCGATGTCAGCGGCGTTCATCGATAGCAACGGCTCCTCGACATGGCTGAACAGCCGCCCCACCGTGCCGGTGCGGCTCATGCCATGCCACTGATCGCGCAGACGGCCGGTGTTCAGGTGCAGCGGATAGCGCGGGCCGGTGGTTTCGGCGGTCGGTTCGTACACCGTATTGGCGAACTGCGCCTTGCCGCTGGCGGTCGGGAACACGCCATCGGCGTACAGCCGTTGGGTGCCCCACAGCGCGCCGCCGGGCATCGGCCATTGCTGGGGCCCCAGGCTTTCCAGCACGCCATAGCTCATGCCGCTGATGTCGAGGTCGCGGCCGGTGGTCGTGCTGCGGTGCTCATTGAATATCTCCTCGCTGTCGACATAATTGAACAGCGCGGGTTTGCGCAGCAGCTGGCCCAGCCGTTGCGCAAATTCCACCGCAATCTGCCAGTCATGCCGTGCCTCCCCTACTGGCGCGACGGCCGCGCGCACGCGCGAGATGCAGCGCTCGGAATTGGTCACGGTGCCGTCCTTTTCGCCCCAAGTGGTGGCCGGCAACAGCACGTCGGCAAACTTCACTGTTTCGGTGGAGCCATAAGCTTCCTGCACCACGACGAATTCCGCGACCTGCAGTGCCTCGTTAATCAGGTTCAGGTCGGGCATCGATTGCGCCGGGTTGGTGCAGACTATCCACAGCGCCTTGATCTCGCCGTTGCGCACCGCCTCGAACATTTCCACCGCTGTTTTGCCGGGTTGCGCCGGCACTTCCGGGATGCCCCACAGCGCGGCGACTTCGGCGCGGTGCGCGGCATTGGCCATATCGCGGTGACCGGACAGCAGATTGGCCATGCCGCCCACTTCGCGCCCGCCCATTGCGTTCGGCTGGCCGGTCAGCGACAGCGGCGCGGCGCCGGGTTTGCCGATCTGCCCGGTGGCCAGATGCAGGTTGATCAGCGCGGCATTCTTGCGGGTGCCCTGGATCGACTGGTTCAAACCCTGGCAATACAGCGACAGCGTGGGGCCGCGCGCGAACCATTGCGCGGCCTGCACGATATCGTCCGCGCTGACGCCGCAAATCGCCGCGGCATGCTGCGGCGTGAACTCCCGCACCGTGTTCCTGAGCGGTTCGAAACCTTCGGTGTGTGCCTGGATATAAGCCATGTCGCACAGCCCTTCCCACAGCATCAGATGCAGCATCGCATTGAACAGCACCACATCGGTGCCGGGCAGGATGGCCAGATGCAAATCCGCGCCGGCCGCGGTGTCGGTGCGGCGTGGATCGACGACGATGATCTTCAGCTGCGGATTATTTTTGCGCGCTTCCTCGATCCGCCGGTAAAGGATCGGATGGGCATACGCGGTATTCGATCCGGCGATAAAAATACAGTGCGCATGATCGATGTCGTCATAACATCCCGGCGGCGCATCCATGCCCAGCGTGGCCTTGTAACCGGCCACCGCCGAGGACATGCACAAGCGTGAATTGGTATCGACATTATTGGTGCCGATCAGCCCCTTGGCGAGCTTGTTGAAAACGTAGTAATCCTCGGTCAGCAACTGCCCCGAAATATAAAAACCGACCGCGTCCGGGCCATGTTCGCGGATCACTGCGGCGAATTTTTCCGCGACCAGATCCAGCGCCGTATCCCAGCTCGCGCGCTGGCGCCGGGCATCGCGCTGCAGGCGGATTTCCGGATAATGCGCGCGCAATTCCGGGCGTGCGGTCAGGTGCAGGGTAGAGCCCTTGGTGCACAGCCGCCCGTAATTAGCCGGATGGTCGGGATCGCCGCGCACTGCGGTAATCGTGTCCGCGTCGCTGGTGACGATGACCCCGCATCCGACGCCGCAGTAGCAGCAGGTGGTTCTGGTTTCGAGCATGGCGTAGTCGGGCCGGTCAGATTCAGAACTTCATTTCCGCCCACAGCCAGAACTTGTCGGTGTTGACGCGGGTGGGTGCGCTTTCACTGTTGAAGCGGCCGTATTTAACGCCCACCAGGTAATTTTTTTCGATCGGCCTGGTGACGATCAGATCAAGCTCTGTTCCGTATGCCTGACCATTGGTATAGGCGCTGAAATCGTGATAAACCGCGCCCAGCTTGACCCCCGATACCGTAGTGCTTGCCGACAGATAAGCATCCTTCAGGCCGGCCGCCGGCGTGGTGAGGAACATGTCGACCCAGCCGTTGAATGCGTGCAGCGTGGCCAGCGGCGTGGAGAACGCATGAAGACCATCGCTGCCCAGCGCTTCATAACCCAGCTTGACCTCGGCGATCTTGAAATCCATCCCCGCTTCGAGCAATTTGTATTCATCGCGGTACCGGGCCGGATTGCTCATGTAACCAGCTTGGGTGGCATATTCAGCTGTATACAGAAAAGCAACCGAGCTGGACGGCGCGCTGCCTTTCATCCGCACGCCGAAGGTCTCGGTCGAGTTAATGTCATTGGCGGCGGGCAGGCCGAAATCCAGCAGATAACCATAAGCCGACAACTCGCCCACACTCCACCCCTTGTAATTGACGTTCATGATGGGCGAATGCATCCTGAAGTTGCCGCTGGCCGGGCCAGAGGCGGCCAGCGCGTTACGGCTGAATACACGATTCACGTTATTGATATAACCCAGTGTAATGCGGGTGTCAGGCAGCGATTCGTTGACCATGGTGACGGCGTCAAAAGTTTGCTGGTTCTGGCGCCAGTCGACTTCGCCGATAAAACGCTGGTTGTCCAGCGCTATACGCTGCCGTCCATAAATGATTCTGGTTTTCGGCAAGCCGGTATAGCTCAGATAGGCCTGGTTGATTTCGGTGAAAGTCGGGTCGGCTATCGTCGAATAAGCGGTCCTGCCGTTTGCGGTGCTGTTATAGCTCTGGTTGCCCAGCGCGGTAAGATGCTCGGCCTCTATCATGACGCCGAAACCCTGATATTCCGAAGTCTTATAACCCAGGCGCAGCCGTACTGTGGAGGCAGTGCCCTGGCGTTTGCCGTTGTTATCCTCATTCACCGTTTCGTACCGATAGCGCAGGTTGGCCGAGGTCGTGCCGCCGGTCAGTGCTTCGGTGACAGTGTCGGCCGCACGTGCCGGCGTAGTGAACGCAAGCAGACTCAAGGCCGCAAGCGCCGCGGGGAATTGTCGTATCAGGCTCAGGCTGGGGCGCATCATTATTTTCTCCGGTGGTTTAAATTGGTTAAGCGGCTTTGGCATGTTTCTGGTACAGGAACTCCAGCACGGTGCGGCGCAGGCTGTGATAATACGCATCGTTCGCCAGCGCCAGACGCTCGCGCGGCCTCGGCAGATCAACCTCGAGAATTTCACCTATGGTTGCGGCCGGGCCGTTGGTCATCATCACGATGCGATCGGACAGCAGCACCGCCTCGTCGACGTCATGCGTCACCATCACCACGGTGCTGCCGGTGGCGGCGACAATTTTCATCAACTCATCCTGCAGATGCGCGCGCGTCAGTGCATCCAGCGCGCCGAACGGCTCATCCATCAGCAGCACTTTGGGCTGCATCGACAATGCGCGCGCAATGCCGACGCGCTGCTTCATGCCGCCGGAAATTTCGTGCGGATGTTTGTGCGCGGCGTGATCCAGGTGCACCAGCGCCAGCGCCTGTTCGGTACGTTGCCTGAGCTGCGATTTTTTTTCGGTGGCGCCGAATACGCGTTCGACCGCAAGGTAGACGTTGTCAAAGCAGGTCAGCCACGGCAACAGCGAGTGATTCTGGAACACCACACCGCGGTCCGGCCCCGGCCCGGCAATTTCGCGTCCGGCGCAGAACATCGCGCCCGACGATGGATACAGTAGCCCGGCAATCAGGTTGAGCAGGGTGGACTTGCCGCAGCCGGAATGCCCAATCAGCGTGATGAATTCGCCGCGCTGGATGTTCAGGTTGATATCGCGCAACGCGATAAACGGTCCCTGGCGGGTCTCGAAAGCCATCTGAACGTTTTCTACTTGTACATATCTCTGCATCGTGTTCATTTTATTCCTCAGTAGCTGAAGCGCCGCGCCAGCAGCAGCAACAATTGCTCCAGCAGCAAACCGACGATGCCCACCACAAAAATCGCGATAATGATGTGTTCCACATTCAGGTTATTCCATTCGTCCCAGACCCAGAATCCAATGCCCACGCCGCCGGTCAGCATTTCCGCCGCGACGATTACCAGCCAGGCGACACCGATCGACAGACGGATGCCGGTCAACATATAAGGCAGTGCAGCCGGGAACAGAATTTTGGTAAAAACTTTCCATTCAGACAGGTTGAGCACCTTGGCCACGTTGAGATAATCCGGCGGCAACTGGCGCACGCCCATCGCGGTGTTGATGATCATCGGCCAGATGCTGGAGATGAATATCACCCAGATCGCGGCCGGATTGGCTGCTTTAAACACCAGCAATCCGATGGGCAGCCAAGCCAGCGGCGAGACCGGCCTCAGCATGCTGACGATGGGCGCGGTCATTTTGTCGAGGAACTCGAAACGCCCGATCATGAAACCCAGCGGAATACCGACGATCGCTGCCATGCCGAAGCCTAAACCGACCCGCTGCAGCGAATGCAGGATGTTCCAGCCTATGCCCTGATCGTTGGGTCCCTTGATATAGAACGGATCGCTGAACAGCTGCACCGCCGAGTGCCAGGTTTTGCCCGGCCCGGGCAGGTTGGCATTACTCTGCGCAATCATTGACCAAAGCAGGATAAATAACGCAAGGCCCAGTATCGGCGGGAGCACATCTTCCACTAAATATTTTTTGATTTTCATTACGACCTCGACCCTAATTGCTGCGTTAGCTTTAATATTTCTTGTACTGCAACCATTTGCCGTTAAGCGTAATGACCATGCGCGGCACCCCAACCGGATCTTCGATCTTCGCAATATCCACCGACATATCAATCGCACTCATGATGCCGTCGCCGAATATTTCATGAGCCACGTCCTTATAAACCGGGCCGTACAGCATGACCGCTTCATACAGGCGATAAATAAACGGATCGGTCGGCGGCCACGGCTGCGCCGGCTGGCGATGAGGAATCTGCATCAGCGTAGTCTTGATTTCCACCGGCAGATCCAGCGCCTTGAGCAGACCATCCACTTCTGCATCGCTGGCCTGGCCGTAGCCGTACACCAGCATCGCTGTGCAGACCGGACTGCGGCCGATGGCCTCGGCCAGTTGCGGCCAGGTCAGCTTCCTGCTGCTTTTGGCATCCAGCAGCATCTCGCGGACTTTCTGTGCAGGCAGGTTCATGGAGTTATGCCTTGATCTTGAAAGACGCGGCATATGCTTTCGGATTTTTGCCATCCCATACCACGCCATCCAGCAGTTTTGCGCTGCGCATTACGTCCTTCGGCACCGGCACCTTGACCTGCGACGCCGCCTGTTTATACAGATCGATCTGGTTAATTTTTTTGGCGATCGCCAGGTAATCCGGATCTTCCTTGAGCAGGCCCCAGCGCTTGTGCTGAGTGAGGAACCACATGCCATCCGACAGATAGGGGAAATTCACCGCCCCCTCGTTGAAGAATTTCATGTAGTTGGGGTCGGCCCATTTTTTGCCCAAGCCGTCTTCGTAGTTGCCTTCCATGCGCTGGTCAATCACATCCACCGGGCAATTGACATAGGATTTATCTGCAATGATCCCGGCCACCTTGGAGCGGTTGGCCATGGTGTCGATGAATTTCGACGCATCCAGCACTGCCATGATCAGCGCACGTGCGGTGTTCGGATATTTCTGCGTGAACTGCGCGGTGCAGCCCAGCACTTTTTCCGGATGGTCTTTCCAGATGTCCTGGGTGGTCACCGCAGTGAATCCAATCTTGTCATAAATCGCACGCGCGCCCCATGGCTCGCCGACGCAATAGCCGTCCATATTGCCGACGCGCATGTTGGCGACCATTTGCGGCGGTGGCACGGTGATCGTTTTTACATCGCTCAGCGGATTGATGCCATTGCTGGCCAGCCAGTAGTACAGCCACATCGCGTGGGTGCCGGTCGGAAAAGTCTGGGCAAAGGTGTAGTCGCGTTTTTCTGCATCCACCAGTTTTTTCAGCGCCGCACCGTTGGTGACGCCTTTGTCCTTGAGCTGATTCGAAAGCGTGATCGCCTGGCCGTTGTTATTGAGCGTCATCAGCACCGACATGTCGGTTTTGTTGCCTCCAATGCCAAGTTCCAGCCCATAGATCAGACCGTATAAAACGTGCGCCGCATCGAGCTCGCCGTTCACCATCTTGTCGCGCACGGCGGCCCAGGATGCTTCCTTGGAAGGCACAATCTTGATGCCGTATTTTTCGTCAAACTTCATCACCGAAGCGATCACTACCGAGGCGCAATCGGTCAGCGGAATAAAACCGACTTTTACTTCCTTCTTTTCCGGCGCATCGGAGCCGGCGGCCCATGCCGCATTGCGTATGCCCGGCGGCACCATCGCCATCAATGCGGCGCCACCCAGTACTCCCGCGCTTTTTTTCACAAATTCTCTGCGGCTGCTTTCGAATTCATCGTTCATCAAATTGCTCCTTTGGTATCAACAGAAAACAAAAAGGCGTCCGTTCGCACCATCAATCTGCGAACGGACGCCGTTGTCCTTTTCATCCAGCCGTCTTTGGCTGAATATTTTTAACCTTGGCCCGCCGTTGGGCCACTGCTCAATTAATACAAAGCAACAACCATGCCGCTAAATCAACAGGTCTGCCATCGCAATTATCTGGCGTGATAATTCCGGTACTTTTACTCCCTTATCCATGGCCATCTTGCGCAGCGCCTGATACGACTCCTCTTCCGACCAGCCGCGCTGTTTCATCAATATACCTTTGGCGCGATCGATATCCTTGCGCCCGGCCAACTCGTTCTCCGCCTTCTCCAGGTCGTTCCGCATGCTCTGGTATTCCTTAAAGCGCGCCATCGCTACATCCATGATGGGGCGCAGCCGCTCGCTTTGCAGGCCGTTCACCACGTAAGCGCTGACCCCGGCACGAATCGCCGCGCGGATCTTCTCGCTGTCGTCATCATGGGTAAACATCACGATGGGGCGCGGCTGATCGCGGCTGATCACGCACAAATGTTCCAGCGTATCGCGGTCGGGGGAATCGGTGTCGAGGATGATGACATCAGGTTCGAGCTCGTTTACCAGCCCGGGCAAGTCGGCGCTGGAGGAGACATGCGCGACGATGCGATAACCTGCCTCCTGCAACGCATGTTTGAGTAAAGCAGCTCGCTCGAATGTTTCATCCACCAGTAACACGCGCAATGGCGGTTCGATGGATTTGGGGAGAGGCCTGGAAATTGATTTCATAGCCTGAACTACACGCAAGACCTATGCCAGGCGCAGGAACAATAAATTGCCTTGCTTCAGCTTGGTATTGCACCAATGCAACGCAAAGCGTGCGCATATTTGCACCAAAATAGTACAACTGACGGTACAGCAAGGCCCTTCCGTACAGTCTTCGACGCGCCTCCATATGACTTCAATTTCTCCTCAGTTATGTGAAGGCGAGCGGATTTTTTTGACGCATCTCTCCAGACGCTTGAACTTGTGCAAAACGGAATTTACGGTGAATCGCCCTGATAATCGCCGATGCGCGATTCGCTAATGCGCGGCAATTGAGGACAGGCATCGACTTGTTGCGTTTTACATCGCCGGCCCGCATAACAAATCCGTCGGAAAAAAAGGGGCGTCCGAAGACGCCCAGAGGGAGGAGAGAGTAAGGCGATTTTTAATTACATGTTATAGGCACGCTCGCCGTGAGTTGCAGTATCCAGACCTTCGCGTTCTTCTTCCTCAGTTACACGCAGGCCGATGACCAGATTCACTATCTTGTAACTGATGTACGCCACCACGCCGGACCAGATCAGCGCAGTCAATACCGCCTGCGCCTGTATCCACAGCTGGTCGAGCATTACCGTATCAACCACAGTATTGTTGACGTAGTCTGCAATACCGGTGCCGCCCAGGTGCCAGGTATTAAAGACACCGGTGAGCAGCGCGCCTAAAATACCGCCAACCCCATGGACACCAAACACGTCCAGTGCATCGTCGGCACCCAGCATTTTCTTCAGGCCGGTAACACCCCAGAAACATACTATGCCGGCCAGTGCGCCGATCGCCAGCCCGCCACCCACGCCGACCCAGCCGCAGGCAGGTGTGATTGCAACCAGCCCGGCAATCGCGCCGGACGCTGCCCCCAGCATTGAAGGCTTGCCTTTGAACAGCCATTCCGCAGCGAGCCAGGTCAGCGTAGCGGCCGCCGTGGCAAGCAGGCTGTTGATAAACGCCAGGCTAGCCGTACCGCCCGCTTCGAGCGCAGAACCTGCGTTAAACCCGAACCAGCCCACCCACAGCAGCGAAGCACCTATCATGGTCATGGTGATGCTATGCGGAGTGAAATGCTCTTTGCCGTAACCGATACGTTTCCCGACTACATAAGCACCCACCAGACCGGCAATTCCGGCGTTGATGTGCACTACCGTCCCGCCGGCGAAATCGAGGGCGCCCTTCTGAAACAGCCAACCCGCTTTGGCCGTTTCGCTGGCCAGCGTAGCAGCATCCTTAATTGCGTCTGGCCCGGTCCAGAACCACACCATGTGCGCAATCGGCAGATATGAAAAAGTAAACCACAGCGCGGAAAACAAAAGCACCGCAGAAAACTTCATACGTTCGGCGAATGAACCGACGATCAGCGCTACCGTGATCGCTGCAAAGGTAGCCTGGAACGCGACGAACACAAATTCCGGGATCACCACACCTTTGCTGAAGGTTGCTGCATTTGCAAAGCTGCCATCGCTGGGAGTGAATATGCCTTTCAGGAAGAGCCGGTCAAATCCGCCGATAAACGCATTTCCCTCGGTAAAAGCTAACGAATATCCGTAAACTGCCCACAGCACTACAATCAGTGCAAAAACGGAGAATATTTGCATGAGTATGGACAGCATGTTTTTGCTTCGTACCAGGCCGCCATAAAACAGCGCCAGGCCGGGAAGCGACATCATGATGACCAGAAGCGTAGCCGTCAGCATCCATGCCGTGTCTCCTTTGTTCGGAGCAGGCGCAGCAGGCGCGGCAGCAACTGCCGAGGCAGCGGCAGGGGCGGCGGCCTCGGCAGTTGCCGCCGCCGGGGCTGCTACGGCCGAGGCGGCCGCAGGTTTGGCAGAATCATCGGCAAACGCCGTTCCGGCCAAACCACTTAACACTGCCAACACCGCAAAAAATGCTAGAAATTTTTTCATGGCTGATTCCCCCTAAAGCGCGTCCGCGCCGGTTTCGCCGGTGCGTATGCGTATTACCTGTTCAATATCATGGACGAATATCTTGCCATCGCCGATTTTGCCGGTGTGCGCTGACTTTTCTATCGATTCCAGCACCTGGTCGAGCATGTCGGTTCGGATAGCCGCTTCCAGCTTAATCTTGGGCAGAAAATCCACTACATATTCCGCACCGCGATATAACTCGGTGTGTCCTTTTTGGCGACCGAAGCCTTTAACTTCAGTCACGGTGATGCCCAGTACACCAATCGCCGTCAGCGCCTCGCGTACCTCATCGAGCTTGAACGGTTTGATGATAGCAGTGACCATTTTCATTTCACTCTCCTTAAACGGGCAGGACAACGCGTCCCGCCCGAATCAATTGTTAACTAGAAGGTATGGCTAACTGATACAACAGCAGTACCCTTCCCCAGATCCTTACCCAATACGGTATAGAACCCGCCGGAAGTTGCGTTTGTTTTGCTGTACGCCACTCCGACTACATAACCGCTAAAATCCTTGGTTGCGCTCAATTTGTAATCGGAATAACTTGGGGTTCCGCTTGCGGTTGCCGCGGTATAGGCTGCCGAGGAGCCCTTATAACTTTGCTTGCCGTAATGCGCGCCCAGGGTAATACCTGAGTCAGTCAGCGAATAACTCGCACTCAGATCAATGTAGCCGGTTCCTTGCGCATCGGGCACACCGAAGGTATCGCCTAAACTATAAGAGTATTTTGCGGTAATCCATTTGTACCCAAGTGCACCGTATATTTCGTTGGTATCGGCTTTGGTCGCACCGGCAACATAGGTGCCTGGATAGTTATAGCGCAGGAAGCCTACGTCGTAGCTATAGTCTGTGGCAAAAGCATTTTTGTAGCCGAGATAGGTATCCAATTCCAGGCCAGCATTAGTGGCAACACCGGCATCACCCAGCCAACTGATGCTGGAGCCCCAGGCGCCCGCGTAAAACCCGCTGGCATGGGCATAGTCAAACCCGCCCTGTATTGCAGGCTTGCCACCGGTTTGTGAAATGCCGCGGTATAGATAGTTACTAACCAGGCTAACGTTGCTGGTGACCGCAGGGGCGGCAGGTGCATCGGCAGCCATGACAGGCAGTGCTGTTAGCAGGCTTAAAGTAACCGCCAGCAATTTTATTTTTTGCATGTTATTTCCCTTCCTCTATATGATAAATATGATGGGTCCTGCCAGAGTTGCTCAGCAGGTTCCATGCCACCCAGCTATTGCTATTAATTTCAATAGGTTATTTTATTTTACCTATGGGGCAAGGAAGACCTTGCACCGAACTGGTGCCCAGTTTGTGTGAGGCGCACATGTCAGGTGCGATGGAAAACCAAATATTTGCTACACTACAATCCAGTCGTAGATAGAGGGTCCCCAATATGTTCAATCCAAAGATTTTCGATGACATTTCTGCCAAGCTGAGCGAAGCTGTGGCTAACAGTCCCGCCAAGGATTTTGAAAAGAACGCCCGTGCGCTGCTGGCGCAGGGGTTTTCCAAACTCGATCTGGTCACGCGCGAGGAATTTGATATACAGACGCAGTTGCTGGCGCGCACCCAGCAGAAACTTGCGGCGCTGCAGGCACAGGTCGCTGAGCTCGAGGCACAACGGAACAAATCCAATACCTGATTCGGTAACATGCCAGTCTGCGCTCATCTCATCCGTACTGAAAAAGCAGCTGGTTGCGGCTCCGCCCATCGCATTATTCAATATTCGGCCCGGCCTGATTAACAGATGAGCCTCGCGGTTCTTTATAGCCGCGCCCTGGCTGGCATGGATGCGGCACAGGTCACCGTTGAAGTACACTTGGCCAATGGCTTGCCGAGTTTCACTATTGTTGGCCTGCCTGAGGCAGAAGTTAAAGAAAGCAAGGATCGCGTGCGAGCGGCCTTGCTGACCTGCCAGTTCGAATTTCCCGCGCGCCGCATCACCGTCAATCTTGCTCCAGCGGACTTGCCCAAGGAAAGCGGCCGCTTTGATTTGCCTATTGCGCTCGGCATACTCGCTGCGTCAGGGCAGATTCCTGCTGCCCGCCTGGCCGAATATGAAGTTGCCGGCGAACTGGCGCTAACCGGTGAGTTGCGGCCCATACGCGGCGCGCTGGCGATGACCTACCAGGCGGCCAATTGCGGTCGCGCGTTTATTCTGCCACAAGCCAATGCAGCAGAAGCGGCGCTGGTGGAAGATGCAGTGATCTACCCGGCATTATCGTTATTGCAAGTCGCGGCCCATCTGAGTGAACGTGAAATGCTGAGCCGTTTTGTGCCAGATCCGCAACCGGCACCGCCGCTTTACCCGGATATGCGCGATGTAAAGGGCCAGGGCCAAGTTAAACGCGCACTCGAGGTCGCCGCGGCAGGCGGCCACAGCGTGCTGATGAGCGGACCGCCAGGCACGGGAAAATCAATGCTGGCGGCGCGTTTTCCGGCGATTTTGCCGCAGATGAGTGCGGTTGAGGCACTGCAAAGCGCAGCAATGCAATCCCTCGGCGGCATGTTCAATATAGCCAACTGGAAACAGCGCCCCTACCGCGCGCCACATCACACCGCCTCCGCAGCAGCGATGGTAGGCGGCGGCGGCAATCCCCGCCCCGGCGAAATTTCGGTTGCACTGCACGGCGTGCTGTTTCTGGATGAGTTGCCGGAATTTGATCGACATGTGCTGGAAGTGCTGCGCGAACCGCTGGAAAGTGGTCGCATCACGATTTCCCGCGCCGCGCGCCGCGTTGATTTCCCGGCACAATTCCAGCTGGTGGCGGCCATGAATCCCTGTCCCTGCGGATATTTAGGCCATTTTTCCGGTAAGTGCCGCTGTACACCGGACCAGGTAGCACGGTATCGCGGCAAGATTTCCGGACCGCTGCTCGATCGAATCGATATCCAGATTGAAGTACCTGCAGTACGCCAGGAAGCCCTGCTACAGCAGGCCGACGGCGAGAGCAATGGCGTCATTCGCGGACGTGTGGAAGCCGCGCGGCAACTACAGTTAGCGCGGCAGGGCAAAGCCAATGTGCATCTGAACGTAAAAGAAATCGACACGCTGTGTGCACCGGATAACGCCGGCGTCGCGCTGTTGCAGCAGGTGATGAACCGCCTTAACCTGTCGGCTCGAGCGTATCATCGGGTGCTAAAAGTTGCGCGCAGCATCGCCGACCTGGCTTGCAGTGAACAGGTCTTAAGCGCTCATATCGCGGAAGCAGTGCAATACCGCAGAATGGATAAGCAGAGCAACTGAGTATTCGAGTGATGTCGCCTGTCATAGCCGGTCGCGTTGGCCATACATTCCTCGGTTATCCCATGCACGGCATTTAGTTTAAATTTGATGAGGATGTAGGGCGCGCTAAAGTTCTGCAGGATTCTGCCGGAAAAATCAGGCGTCAGCCTTCATGCACGCAAAGAGTCCGGCTACAATACGTCGCCGACTAAAAAATATTCTAAACACCTGGACGGATGAAATATTCAAGGCACAAATGAAGCATCCGACCATCTTGCGGCATCTCATCTTGCTTACCGTGGTGCCTGCGATAGCGCTACTGATATCAGTTGGCGTACTGGTATGGCAGAGCTTCGACCAATACCAGAAATCCATGCGGGCACGCCTCGTGATGGACCTGACCGCGGCAACGGCCGAGTTGGTTCATCCGCTGCAGGTCGAGCGTGGCTCAACAGTCGGGTTCCTCCGCTCCAGAGGACAAAAATTCGGTGATGCGCTGAATAATGCCAGGGCTGATAGCGATGAGAAGCGGGCTGCTTATCTAAGGCTGCTGCAAGAGATTGATATCAATTCAATGCCGGCGGTGAAAAAAACTGTCGAGGAGGCACAGCGCAGGCTTAACGGACTGGCCAGACTGCGCGCGCAAGCTACGGCCCTTGCCATTCCAGCGGACGATTCATTTGCTTCCTACAGCGCAGCCATCTCCCAGTTGATAGAGGTAATGACTGAGGCGATTAAATACAACCCGGATCCAGTCAGTTCGAAAAAGATGATCGCCTTGCATGCTTTGTTGAATGCCAAGGAAAACGCGGGGCAGGAGCGAGCGCTGGGCGTGGCTGCATTTAGCGATAACAAAGTGGAACTGTCACAATTCCTGGTAATACTGGATAAAATCCATAGGCAGCAAATTTATTTGGCGTCCTTTCTAGACTTCGCCAATCAACAGGAAGAGGCGGCGCTGAAAAGAGTGACAGAGAGCGAAGCGGGGCAGGAAATAAATCGTATGCGCGCCGTTATGGCCGGGCGAGTTTTGCAGGGCGGATTTGATGTGGATGCCGCCGTGTGGTTTAAGCACAGTACCGACAGGATCAATGGTCTGCGCGAACTCGAGAAAATGGTCGCAAAAAATATTGCTTCAATAGTCGAGGATCGGCTGACCTCCAGCCGCAAGGATGTTGCATTGCAATTAGCGCTCGTTTTGATTGCAATTACAATTGTTGCGGCGATAGCAACATGGGTGACGCGTAACGTAGATCGTTCATTGCAGGTTGTGGTGGACGCAGCAGAACACGCGGTTGCGCATAACGATTTCAGCCTGGCCGTCCCCGAACAGGGCATGCGAGAAACAGCGCGCGTTGCGCAGGGTATCAATCATCTGATTGCGAATTTCCGCGGCATCATTGTGGAAACGACCCGCTCCAGCATGGGAATCGCCGATGCCTCCAATGCGCTGGCAAGTTCAAGCACTCAAATTAACAAGAGCTCGTCCGTTCAGGCTGATTCAGCCGCCTCGGTTGCCGCGGCCATGGAGGAGGTTTCCGTAAGCATAAGTGAAACCGCCGCGAATGCGCATGCTGCAAGTGAGATTGTAGAAAAAGCACGCGCCGGAACCGAAGTAGCCCTGCTCGCGATGACCGAGATGGTGCAAAACGTAAATAGCATTGTCACCCTGATTCGTTTGTCGGATTCAAACGTGGGACGGCTTGATGAGAATTCAAAAACAATAGGCGGAATCGTTCAGGTGATCAAGGACTTCGCAGATCAGACCAATCTCCTGGCATTGAATGCAGCCATAGAAGCGGCGCGGGCCGGCGAACAGGGAAGAGGTTTTGCGGTAGTGGCAGACGAGGTGCGCAAGCTGGCTGAGCGCACTTCCAGAGCGACCACTGAAATCACTACATTGATCGGCAACATCCAGAAACAAATCAATGAGACTGTTACCGGGATGCAGCGAGCCAATGTTCAGGCTTCCGAAAGCCTGGGCCTGGTCAACAGGACAGAGGTTGCCTTGCAACGTATTGGCGGCGACTCGCGTGAAGTGGCGAGAAACGTCCAGAGCATCACCGATGCGATACGTGAACAGGATATCGCCGTCCAGCAGGTGGCGATAAACATCGAGAAAATTGCCCAGATGGCCGAGGAAAATAGCTCCGCGGCCGCATCAAGCAGTCAAACGGCAATACAACTCGATAAACTATCTGGCGCACTTAGAGACTCGGTCGTGCGCTTTAAAGTGTAATTATTGAGTGAGTTGTTGAACGTTACTGACGGACCACCGAAGCTGGCTCAGGAGGATTCCGTTTCCATCGTACCCGAAGGACCGTGGCTCACCCGGTCGGATTGAGCGATCCCAAGGGTTTCCTCGACGCCCCTTACATATTCAGCTTCCATATGCTGATCAACCGGGCCAAAGATCATCCTTAAAAACGTATAGTTTTCCGACTTGGTCACATGGGTGGGCTTGTTCCGCATCCAATGGCTTTTATCGCCATAGACATCCAGGATGATGCGACCCAATCCCTGCCCAACTTTATAAGCTGCCCGCACTTTATCCATCTTCTCTTCCAACGTTATGCGTTTTTCCAAATCACGTCCGTTTTATTTTATTTATTCCCGGCGTTATATGCTTCAGCATAGCTGATGGTCGCAATCCGACAATTGTATTGTGGTACTAGTTTTTATTTGATAGATCGGAACCATCGCATATCGAGACCGGCTAGAACGATCTGAGATATATCGAGCGGATGAAGAGCATTAATTGGCCACAATCTGGTCCTCGGGCCCACAGCAATGTTATTAACCTGATGCGGCTGAGATAATTATCCAGCTCGGATAGGTAAGCAAAAGTTGCCCGCCCAGCCATTCAGGGGGCGACCAAGCCTTGCCATACTGCAGCCCATCAGGCAAACATAAAATGACTTTCTGATGAAATGCGATGAAGTTTACCGTTCAGATATAGCCCGTGCTTCAACCGGTCTTCATGAGTGACGCCTACAATTTCATCAAAACCCCTAAAATACTCAGCTTCCATTTCCTCATCAACGCTGCCGAACATTAGCCTTAAACACGCATAGTCTTCAGACCAGACCACATTTGCTGGCCTCAGACTCATCCAGCGATGTTTGTCTTGATACACCTGCAGAATTATTTCACCAAATTCTTTCCCCGCTTTATATGCCCCATTCGATAGCTCCATCAAAATCCCCTTTATCAGATTTTGGTGAGAATAGCTGACGCAGCGAGAGGCACAATTGTATTGAGGTACTACTGGTGATGAGATGAACCTCTGCAGAGGAACTCCAGAACGGCGATGGCGAAAATGTCCAGTTGCGAAAACCTGCATAGGATGCCTAAACGACGAGCTTATTCTGGGAAAATCCAGAAAATACGCCGCCGCGACGTTAAGCAGACTGCGTTAACAAACGCTCCCACTTATGTGGGAGCGAACCCATTGCTGGCTTTCCTTTACCTGGTTACGGTCCCGGTAGATGTACTTGAGATCGTGGGCGATGCCGTTCCTGCTGAAGTAACCTTATTACCGTTGCCTTTACCATCACATGCATAGGCAGCTACGCCTAACGTAAAACCGACTAACGCAAATAAAACCATTATTGTGCTCTTCATAAATGTTCTCCTGTAATGATCAATGCCGTTGCGCGTATTAACCCATTGGCCGAGGTTTGGTCAGTAAATCTGAATTTTGTTCCTGACAAAAGCCCTATTCCGCAAAGCTTCGCGATATGGCTGCTGAAATTTCGGCTAGACATGTTCGCGTGTACCGTCTCGCTCTCTTATTAAACGACAGCAAAAGTCGTGGCGCCGCCGCTCAACCGTATATTTTCACGCAGTGCAGGAAACATTTGTGTCATGGCGTTAAATCGGGCGGCAACGGAAACTGGTGGTACGGACACAAGCTGGGGCGTTATCTGACGGTTACGCCCTCTGCGATAACCGAGCAATACCAATCCGAGCATAGCCAGCAACAAGCTCGACGGCTCAGCCACGGTATGACTGGGCGGAGTAAAATTAAGGTTCAAGTTGTCTATGCCGATCTTTGCCGGCCAGTCGACAAATTCAAGCGTGGTGACGCCGTTAATAAAATCCCACTGGCCGCTTAAACCCAGATATTGCGGTGCGAGTTCGTTACTCCCCAATCCACTGATAGGTGAATGAGCGCTGGTACCTGATTGCCCAGGAACAATCCCCAGGGTTTTAAACATCACTTGATTGTCCGCTATAAAAGAAAAATCCGGCCAATTCGTACTGCCGGGTTGGCAACTCGTACTTTGCTTTACGCATGTCCCGTCCGGGAAAATCTCGTAATCAAACGACACCCCGTAAATTGCCTGTGAAAACACCATGCTGATACGATCGTAGGTCGGACCGTTGTTGGCCAGAAAAGTATCGAACCCGCTGTGATGTACTCCGCCGTCACTGGTGCCCAAGGTCTCGGAGCTAACCATACTCCCAACCTGGGGGCCAACCACGTGATTGTCGCCATTGTAAGTCGTCAGGGCTTGCGCGCCGGTGATGGTTACCGTGCCGGCGCTGCTGGAAGCAAGAATATTGCGCATATAAGTCTGTGCGGAACTGTTGCTTGCGTTGTTCGCCAACGCGTCGAAGTTGAACGTAACAGTAGCATGCGCTGGTATTGACAGCACGGCCAGGAATCCCAGCAGGCTCATCCGTATTGCGGCCGCAAATTTTGCCGTGGCTCGCTGTTGAACAAGCTTTTGAGGCGACATGGGCATGACTGATTTTTGATGACGGTTCATAGTTCTTCTCCTCGGTGTTATTTTTGGGTAGCTTGAACTATGCACGAAGCGTACCAGCAAAAAAAATCACTAAGGAATAATCGGTTGCAAATTCGGTAATTACGCGAGATCAAAAAAGTGTCTCACTTATTGAGCATCAAGTTTACTGAATGCACTAAAGGCAGTGCATAAAGACCTCCGCCGTTGGTCCATTCGTATCGATCGCTGCAGGAAAAGCACTGCTGGCAATTGTGTAGCTTTTAGTGTCGTCCGTAGCAAACCCTGTAGTACATCAATACGGTTTTTCGCCTACCCAATTCCCCGGTGGCTGGTACTGGCATACCCACATCTGTTCCTTGCTATCCTCGCACACCGCCATCGCACAACCGACCGTCCGGGTAGTGCGCCACACCAATTGAGTGTAATGACCGCACATTTTCCCCGGAGCGCAACGGTTATTGCTGTAATCATAATCCGATTTTTCGCTACCCCAGCTGTTTACCACCTGGGCGGCTGGCACCTGCTGTAACTCAATCCGCCCATCGGACCATTGGGTCGCGCTGGCCCAGTAAAGATTCTCGCCATACTGACCATTTGAATTGCTGTGGCGCATGGCGCAGTGGTTAGTTTGCTTCAGCGTTTCCGCCCAGGCTTGTGCGGACACCGCCAGTGCAGGCGAATAGCTTAGATCGGGTACACCAACCGCAGCGCGCCATTTATTATGGGCGGAAACAATGGCCGCGGTATCCAGCGGCGCAGACACTGCCGGGGAAACCGCCAGCGCAGCGGCCAGCAAAAAAATGATCGGTTTCAGTTTCATCATGGAAATTGGGTCAACAAGTTTTATTATGACTGTACTTTATGGCGCCTCCGCACCTTAAAACAACAGCACCAGAGTGCCAGTGACTATCAGTGCCCCGCCCACCAGACCCTGCAGCGTTATTGCTTCACCCAGTGCGACCCAGCCGATCAGCATTACCAGTGCCACACTGAGCTTATCAATCGGCGCCACCATCGATACTGGACCCAGTTGCAATGCGCGGAAATAGCATAGCCAGGACAGCCCGGTGGTAATCCCTGAAGCAATTAAACAAGCCCAGCCTGCCCAGTTGGCCATGACCGGTTTCTGCCATTCGCCACGCACGCTCATGATCAGTGCGACCATACCCAGGATCACAACCGTACGGATAAATGTCGCCAGATCGCTGTCGATCTGCGCCACACCGATCTTGCCGAGAATAGCCGTCATCGCCGCGAACACGGCTGAAGCGACCGCAAGGGCCTGCCAAGATAACGTAATATTCATATCACCTCGCCTCGTTAATAGACGGCTTATGCGCAACGACAGTAAACCCGTCACTTAAGCGTTACTTCGGTTTAGCATGTAACGTCATGGCGGATTCGGAGAGATCGGAGGATCATCAGGCCGCTTGAGCGGCAACGCCATGATCTATTCCACCAGCAACTTCCACCTCACCTTTTCGCCGGCCCGTAGCGGTACCAGATCGTGCTCACCAAATTCCACCATCTCAGGCACCTGCCATTCTTCGCGACGCAACGTGATGCTCTGGGTATTACGCGGCAGGCGATAAAAATCCGCGCCGAAAAAGCTGGAAAATCCTTCCAGCTTATCCAGCGCGCCCGCTTGCTCAAAGGCTTCGGCATATAACTCGATGGCGGCATGGGCGGTGTAGCAGCCGGCGCAGCCGCAGGCGTTTTCCTTGGTGTGCCGGGCATGCGGGGCGCTGTCGGTGCCGAGGAAAAATTTACTGTTGCCGCTGATCGCGGCAGCCACCAGTGCTGCGCGGTGGGCTTCGCGCTTGAGCACCGGCAGGCAGTAATAATGCGGGCGGATGCCGCCGACCAGCATCGCGTTGCGGTTATACAGCAGATGATGCGCCGTGATGGTGGCGGCAATATTATTCGGCGCAGCAGCGACAAACTGTGCCGCATCGCGAGTGGTGATGTGCTCGAACACCACCCGCAGATCGGGCAGGTCGCGCAGCAAGCGCTGCAATATGCGCTCGATGAAAACCGCTTCGCGATCGAATATATCCACCGCCGCGTCGGTGACTTCGCCGTGCACCAGCAGCGGCATGCCGCAGCGCTGCAACTCTTCCAGCGCGGGATAGGTTTTGCGCAGATCGGTGACGCCCGCGTCGGAGTTGGTGGTCGCGCCCGCCGGATAAAATTTCACCGCATGAATCGCGCCGCTCTGCCGGGCGGTGCGGATCTCCTCCGCGCGGGTGTTGTCGGTGAGATACAGCGTCATCAGCGGTTCGAAATCCATGCTCGCGGACAGCGCCGCGCGGATGCGCTGCCGGTATTCCAGCGCCTGCGCGGTGGTGGTCACCGGCGGGCGCAGGTTGGGCATGACAATCGCGCGGGCGAACTGGCGTGCGGTATCGGGCAGCACGGATTGCATCAGCGCGCCGTCGCGCAGGTGCAAATGCCAGTCATCCGGGCGGATCAGTTTGAGTTCAGTCGGGGGTTCGATATTCATATTATTTAATTAGTCGGCTTCATGTTCATCAACATCGCTACTCTGGCGGGATTGCAGCGCGCGCTGGTACAGTTCGTTGCGCCCCGCCCCGGTGATTTGCGCTGCCAGCTGAACCGCCTGTTTCAGCGGCAGATCGTGCAGCAATAAGGCCAGCACCCGCTCGGCTTCCGCATCCAGGCCCTCCGCCTGCGCGGCGGCGCCGGATAACAGCAGCACAAATTCGCCGCGCTGGCGGTTGGGGTCGCCGTTCAGCCATTCTGTGGCCTGGCTCAGCGCGCAGCGGTGCAGGCTCTCGAACAGTTTGGTAATTTCGCGCGCCAGCACAATTTCGCGCTCGCCGCCGAGTACTGTTTGCAGGTCGGCTATGCATTCGACAATCCGGTGCGGTGCCTCGTAAAACACCAGCGTATAGGGAAGTCCCGCCAGCTCCTGCAATGCGCGGCAACGCGCAGCGGATTTGTTCGGCAGAAAGCCGTAAAACAAAAAATGCGGCGCTTCGAATCCCGCAGCGGACAATGCCGCCAGCGCCGCATTGGCGCCGGGTATCGGGATCACGCGCTGGCCGGCGGTTATCACCGCCTGCACCAGCAATGCGCCGGGGTCACTCACCGCGGGCGTGCCGGCATCGCTGACCAGCGCGACGGATTGGCCCTGGGCCAGCAGCGCAATGATTTTTTCCGCGGTGCCGCGTTCGTTATGCTGATGCAGCGCGAGCAGGCGCGGCGCAATGATGCCGAAATGCGTCAGCAGATGCGCGCTGTTGCGCGTATCCTCAGCGGCAATCACATCGGCGGAGGTCAGCACATCCAGCGCGCGCAGGCCGATGTCACGCAAATTCCCAATTGGCGTGGCGACTACATATAATGCGTTCTCCAATTTCTCTTTGCGCCCGCTATGCACCGCATTTCCTTATGGCTTTTCGTGGTCGCGGCACTATACGTGAGCGGCCGGGCTTGCGCTACCGACGATGAGGCCCCAGCCAGTCAGCCGGTACCGCATGTCGCGTTATTGTTACCGCTCAAATCGGCAGCCTTTGGCCCCGCCGCCGCCGCAGTGCAGCAGGGGTTTCTCGCGGCGGCCAACAACCAGCCGCAGGCCTTGCCGATCCGGGTCTACGGCAGCGTCGACGAAAGCAATGATATCGCAGCGCTCTACCGCTATGCCGTGGACAATGGCGCGCGCGCCGTGGCCGGGCCTTTGACGCGCAATGGCGTCGCGGCATTGGCCACCGGCACCGAGATTACCGTGCCGACGCTGGCGCTGAACCTGGTCGATACGCGTGCAGCAGACAATCTGTACTTCTTTGGCTTGCCGGCCGAGGCTGAAGCCCGCCAGACGGCGCAACTGGCCGCCACCGCCGGGCTGCAATACGCAACCATTATTATCAGCGATAGCGCCTTATTCCGGCGGCTGGGCCAGGCATTCGCCGAAGAATGGCAAACAACCGGCGGTAAAATTGTTGCCGAAATTATCTATGCAGATAATCTCACTGCGCTTGCCGACATCCCAACGGGTCTTGGCCACATGGTTTTTCTGGGCGTTGATGCCGAAAAGGCGCGCCTGATCCGCCCTTACCTGAACAAAACTTTGCCGGTTTATGCGACTTCGCAGCTATTTAACGGCAACGATAACCGGAGCAAGCTGATCAATTTTGATTTGAATGGCATCCTGTTTGTTGACATGCCTTGGGTGCTGCAGCCTGATCACCCGGCGGTGATGGTTTACCCACGCCCGGACCCGCCGCTGAGCGCCGAAAATGAACGGCTTTACGCGCTCGGCGTGGACGCCTACCGCCTGCTGCAGATCATGCTCAAAAATTCCTATAAAACCGAATTGCCGCTGGATGGCGTGACCGGGACGATCAAGCTGAACGACGAGCAGCAGTTTCAACGTCTGGCCACGCCGGCAGTATTCAAAGAAGGCCGAGGCATGACCATTGAAGAAGCGGCCGCGCTCAGCGCGGCCGCCAGCGCAGCCAGTGCCGTGCCTGCGGTCCTGCCGCCCTAGTCATGAGCGCCAGCGGTGTACAGGCGGAGCAGCAAGCGGAGCAATTTCTGCTGCGTCACGGGCTCAGGCTGGTGCAGCGCAATTATCGCTGCCGCTACGGCGAAATTGATCTGGTTATGCAGGACGGCCCCACGCTGGTATTTGCTGAAGTGCGGTTGCGCCAGCGGGATGATTTCGGCGGGGCAGGCGCAAGCATCAACGCAGCCAAGCAGCATAAACTGGTGCATACAGCGCAGCATTATCTGGCTACACTAAGCCATATCCCGCCGTGCCGTTTTGATGCAGTGCTGCTGCGCGCCCAGGATGGCAGCGACATCATATGGATCAGGGATGCTTTTGGCACCTGATTTCGGGTAATATCACCGCTTGCCACTATCGCACTTGCCAATGGACTTAACCCACCGCATCCTCAAACACTTTGACGACAGCGCGCAGATCAAGCTGCAGCTTAAGGGAAGCCTGGCGCGGCCTATCGCCGACGCAGCCGAGGCGTTGGTGGCATGCCTGACCAACGACGGCAAAATCCTCAGTTGCGGCAACGGCGGCTCGGCGGCAGATGCACAGCATTTCGCCGCGGAATTGATTAATCGCTTTGAAATAGAGCGGCCCGGCCTGGCTGCCATTGCTCTGAGCACCGATAGCTCCGTGCTGACGTCCATCGCCAATGATTATGACTTCAGCATGGTGTTTTCGCGGCAGGTGCGCGCGCTGGGCATGCACGGCGATATGCTGCTCGCGATCTCCACCAGCGGCAACTCCATCAACGTAGTCGAAGCCATCCATGCTGCGCACGAGCGTGATATGCGCGTAATTGCCATTACCGGACGTGAAGGCGGCACTGCGGGCGAGATATTGGTGGAAGGCGATATTCATCTGTGCGTGAACTCCGAAAGCACCGCGCGTATCCAGGAAGTGCATCTGCTGATCCTGCATTGCCTGTGCGACGGGATCGACCATTTACTACTAGGAGAATAAACCGTGCGTTATCTTAATTATTTGTTGCTGGCTGCCGTGCTGGGCGCGTTGCAGGGATGTTTCCCGATTATTGCCGCAGGGGTGGGCGCAGGCGCTTTGATGGCTTCTGATCGCCGCACCAACGGCACCTTCATCGAGGATGAAGCCATTGAGGACAAGACCAGCAATAAAATAAGCATTACCTACCAGAACACCGTGCATGTAAACGTCACCAGTTACAATCGCCATGTGCTGCTGACAGGGGAAGTGCCCACTCAGGAAATCAAGACGGCAATTGCCGAGATGGTGAACAACCTGCCGAACATTGCGGCGGTCAATAACGAGTTACTGGTGGACGTAAACTCGAGCCTGAAATCGCGCAGCAGCGACAGCATCATCAGTGGCAATATCAAGTTGCGCTTCCTCAAAAATGACGATTTCAAAGCCGAACATGTCAAGGTCGTTACCGAACGGGGCACGGTGTATCTGCTCGGTCTGGTTTATCGCAAGGAAGCCGATGCCGCCACCGAGATCGCCAGCACCACCCCCGGCGTTGAGCGGGTGGTGAAAATGTTCGAATATCTGGACTAGCAAATCGACTTGTGGATTTTTTCGAACAGAAAATCTGTACCCCGGCGAACTTTGCCGCACGCATAGCCACACTGCCGCGGCCGCTGGTGTTTACCAACGGCTGCTTCGATGTGCTGCACCGCGGTCATGTTACCTACCTGGCCCAGGCACGCGCGCTGGGCGCAGCGCTGATCGTAGGCGTAAATAGCGACGCGTCGGTGAAGCGGCTGGGCAAAGGGGCCGATCGGCCGCTCAACTCGCAGGACGACCGTATGGCGGTGCTAGCGGCGCTGCAGGCGGTCGATCTGGTGATCGTATTTGACGAAGACACGCCGCTGCAATTAATTCTCGCTTGCCGCCCCGATGTACTGGTCAAAGGCGGCGACTGGAAGCCGGATGCGATTGTCGGCGCAGCCGAGGTCCAGCGCTGGGGCGGCACTGTGCACAGCATTCCGTTTTTGCATCAACGCTCCACCACGGCGCTGCTAAATAAAATACGCGCCTATTAACGCCATGACCCCAACCGACATCACATTGCACCAGCAATCCAATCTGCTTGAAATCGCTTTTGCAGATGGCGCGCATTATTATTTGCCTTATGAGTTTCTGCGCGTGTACTCGCCTTCCGCCGAAGTGCGCGGCCATGGCCCGGGACAGGAGGTGTTACAGACCGGGAAGGCCAAGGTAAAATTAACCGGCGCGGAACCTGTCGGCAGTTATGCGCTTAAACTGAGTTTTGACGACGGCCACGACAGCGGTCTTTATACCTGGGAATATCTGCACCAGCTGGGGCAGTTCCAGGAAGTCATGTGGCAGGACTATTTACGCCGGATGGAAGAGGCTGGCGCAAGCCGTTAACGGCGGCAACGATGAACTGGAGCAAACCATGACCAAAACTACGCATTTCGGTTACGAAACAGTCGACGAAACAGAAAAAGCCAAGCGGGTGGAGGGTGTTTTCACCTCGGTCGCCGGCAAATACGACATCATGAACGATCTGATGTCCGCAGGGCTGCACCGGGTATGGAAACGATTTGCGGTCAGCGTCAGCGGAGTGCGGCCAGGTCAGCGGGTGCTGGACGTAGCGGGCGGTTCCGCAGATTTATCGCGGCTGTTCCTGAAGCAGGTCGGCAACGCCGGCCAGGTTGTCCTCACCGATATCAATAACGCCATGCTGCGCGTTGGTCGCGATCGCCTGCTCAATGCCGGCATGGCCACCCCGGTGGTGCAATGCGATGGCGAATCCCTGCCTTTTCCCAGCAATTATTTCGATTGCGTCAGCATTGCTTTCGGCCTGCGCAATATTACGCACAAGGAAGCCGCGCTGCGTGACATGCAGCGTGTCCTCAAGCCGGGTGGGCGGTTGATAGTGCTGGAATTCTCAAAAGTAATCAGGCCGCTGGAAAAACTTTATGATGTTTATTCGTTCAGTTTGCTGCCGCGTATAGGCAAACTTGTTGCAAACGACTCCGACAGCTACCGCTACCTTGCCGAATCGATCCGCATGCATCCGACGCAGGAAGAGCTCAAGCAGATGATGGAAGAGGCAGGGCTGGAAAAAGTCGAGTATTTCAACATGACGGGCGGCGTCGTAGCGCTACACAAGGGCTATAAGCTGGCTTGATCC
>JAZJXX010000002.1:360557-391526 GCA_040390665.1 Pseudomonadota bacterium
ATAGCAATATACGCTGGGATAAGGTGTTGCGTTGCTAAGCCAACTGTTCAGTACTGCAAGCCCCCTCAATCTGATGCCTGATCCTCTGGAGCTCATATATCAGGACCCGTCGATTGTGGTGGTAAACAAATCTGCCGGGCTTTTATCGGTACCGGGACGCGGTCCGGACAAGGCCGACAGCCTGGCAAGCCGTGTACAGCAGATTTTCCCGGATGCGCTAATAGTCCACCGACTCGACATGGCCACTTCGGGTCTGCTGTTATTCGCTCGCGGCAAGCAGATGCAAAGCCACCTGTGTAAGTTATTTCGTGATCGGCAGCTGGAGAAGCGTTATGTTGCCGTGGTGTGCGGCCGCATGCCCGCAACTGGAGTGGTGAACCTGCCCATCTGTTGCGACTGGCCGAACCGTCCGCGGCAGAAAGTCGATATGGCCATTGGCAAACCTTCGCTAACACGCTACAGCCTGCTGCATTACGATGCCATAAAAGATACCAGCCGAATGGCGCTCGAGGCCGTTACCGGCCGCACTCATCAGTTAAGATTACACATGGCCGCCCTCGGGCACCCGGTGCTGGGCGATGCACTATACGGTACATCATGCAGTCACATCTCCGGGCGACTGCTACTGCATGCAAGCATGTTGAGCCTGACGCATCCACTCCACAACACACCGCTGACCTTTTCCTGTGCGCCGCCGTTCTAATACAAATCAGCAGCCGTGTCTTCAGGAACCTTTGCCTGGATACACAGCCCAAGCAAGCGATGTATACTATGTCTCTTAACGCAAATCATTTACTTGGGAAAAATATGAAACGTTTTCTGTTGTTATTAGCCTTGGTATTTACCAGCCTGTCTTTGCTGGCCGTGAATGCAGAAGCGAAGCGCTTCGGCGGCGGGGGTAGCATAGGGCAACAACGTTCAATGACACCGCAGCAAACTCAAAGAGCCCCGACCGCAGCGCCCGCACCGGCAGCAGCGCCAGCACCCGGAAATAAATGGCTAGGTCCGCTGGCAGGTTTGGCGATTGGTGCCGGCTTGGGCGCCATGTTTGCCGGCACAGGTTTAGGTGGCGCGATGGGCAGCATATTATTGGCGCTGGCAGCGGTGGCACTGGTGATGTTCCTCATTGCCAAGTTCCGCAAGCCACAGCAACCGGCCATGCAGTATGCCGGAACGGGTATATCCGGCGGCCAGCCACCGGTTCAGCAAGCCTATGCCGGTGGAAGTGCAGACGGTGCATCGGCAAATGCGCGCGCTATCCCGGCGGACTTCCCGGCAGAAGCCTTTTTACGTAGCGCCAAAACGTCGTTCATCCGCCTGCAGGCCGCGAACGATCGTCAGGACCTGGACGATATACGTGAATACACTACGCCGGAAATGTTCGCGGAAATTTCGATGCAGTTGCGCGAGCGTGGCAATGTCCCGCAAAGAACCGACGTGTTGACTATTAACGCTGAGCTGCTGGAAGTAAACACCGAAAACAACCATGCCATCGCCAGCGTCCGCATGAGCGGCCAGTTGCGTGAAAATGCCGGCGCACCGGAAAACTTCGATGAAATATGGCATGTACAAAAAGACATCCGCGACAATCAGGCAGTGTGGCTGTTGAGCGGGATTCAGCAAGTCGGCTGATTATCTTGTAGGCTGATAAGTCTTACAAGCGCAGGGTTTACTATTGAGATAGATTTATGCTTCGATTTCCAGCCGCCGCTCTTAATCATTTATTATCGCAGAGCGGTTGGGCATTGCAAAGGCTGGCAATTCATTCGGGCAAGACGGCGCGATTTAATATCGCGCCGTTTTCTTTTAGCTGCATCATACATTCAGACGGAACAGTAAGCGCTTCCGCAGCTGATGCCAGCCCGGACGTGATATGTGTAATTCCGCCGAGTCTGTTGCCGCGCCTGGCATTGCACGATGAAAATGCCTTTGCTCAGATCACCGGCACAGGCGATGCCGCATTGCTGACAGAAATTTTTTACCTGGGCCGCCACCTGCGCTGGGATGCCGCTGAAGATATCGGCCGTGCCACCGGCGATGTGGCCGCCGAGCGCATTGTTCAACTCGCACAATCCGGGTATCAACGAATACATGATATCTCGACCAACTTGTCGCAAGCGCTGGTGGAGTACTGGACCGAAGAACGTCCCTTGCTGGCAAAGCCCGGGCATATTGCGGTGTTTGCGCAGCAGGTGAACCAGTTGAACGAAGACCTGGCGCAGATCGAGCAGCGCATCGCGAGGCTCGGAAACAAATCTTCATGCTGACCGCGCTCCGCATACTTGAATCCTTCATTTAATATGGCATTTAATATGGCCCGGGTGATAGCGTGATAGTCTTACCCTTGCTTTAATTATTTCCGAATTTAATGCGCCTGCTACGTTTATTAAAAATACTGTCTGTGATTCAGCGTTTTGGCCTGGATGAGTTTTTGCTCGCGCACGAACGCACACGCTGGTTACGCACACCGCTCAACATTTTATTTTTTGCCCGCGATACCTCTACACCGCGCGCACAACGCCTGCGGCTCGCGTTGGAAAATCTCGGCCCCATATTCGTCAAGTTTGGCCAGATGCTCTCTACCCGGCGCGACTTAATTCCCTTCGATATCGCTGATGAGCTTGCCAAACTGCAGGACCAAGTGCCACCTTTTCCTTCAGCTCAGGCGGCTGCTTTGCTGGAGGCAACCTACAAAAGATCACTTGCTGAGGTCTTCGCCAGTTTCGACCAAGTACCGATTGCCAGTGCATCCGTTGCGCAAGTGCACTTCGCTGTGCTGCCGGATGGCCGGGAAGTCGCAGTAAAAATATTGCGCCCCGGCATTATGAATGTGATCAGCCATGATATCGCGTTGCTCGACACCTGCGCGGGACTGATGGAGCGGTGGTGGAAAGACGGGCAACGGCTTAAACCGCGCCAAGTCGTGGCGGAATTCGAAAAGTACCTGTACGACGAGCTCGACCTGATGCGCGAAGCGGCCTGCGCCAGCCAGTTGAAACGCAACTTCGCCAACTCGACCCTGCTGACTGTTCCTGAGGTTTATTGGGATTGGTGCACCAGTGAAGTGATGGTGATGGAACGCATGTATGGCATTCCAGTCAGTCACGTGGGCGCGATAAATGCCGCCGGCATAGATATTCGCGCGTTGGCCGCCAACGGTGTGGAAATATTCTATACCCAGGTATTTCGCGACGGGTTTTTTCATGCCGATATGCATCCGGGCAATGTTCAGGTGGCCGCGGACGGCCGCTATATCGCGCTGGATTTCGGCATCATGGGTACGCTTTCCAATACCGACAAAAACTATCTGGCACAGAATTTTATTGCTTTCTTTCGGCGCGATTATAAAAGGGTCGCGGAAATTCATATCGAATCCGGCTGGGCGCCCGCACATACTCGGGTGGATGAACTGGAATCGGCCATCCGCGCCGTATGCGAGCCGATCTTTGATAAACCGCTGCGCCAGGTTTCTTTCGGCCGCGTGCTGCTGCGCCTGTTTCAAACCTCACGCCGCTTCGGCATAGAGGTACAGCCGCAATTGGTGCTGCTACAGAAAACCCTGCTGAATATCGAAGGGCTGGGATTGCAACTCGACCCTGAACTGGACCTGTGGAAAACCGCCAAGCCCTGGCTGGAACGATGGATGAGCGAGCAGGTCGGCTGGCGTGGTTTTCTTAAGACTTTGCAGGCGGAAGCACCTTATTTTGCGACAGTATTACCTCAGCTCCCACGCCTGGTACACCAACGCTTGCATGAGAACCCCAATGCTCAGATGGAAATTCTGCTGCGTGAATTGGTTGAACAACAAAAGCAGCGTAACCAGTTATTGCTGATCGCGGGTGGTGTGCTGCTGGGGGTGTTGCTGTGGGCTTTATTCAATTTATTTGGATACGTAGGCTCCAGTGCTTAGACTGTTTAATCCCCGCATTTATATAGCAGTGTTACACTGGCCCTCTAAATATATACAAGTAAGGGATAAAAAATGAAAATTACCTGGGTGTCACGAGCTCTGATCAAGGCAGCGTTTTTAACGCTGCCGATCTTATTGTTTGCCCCTGTTGCGCAAGCGCTTTGCAACGAATGCGGCACAGTGACCAACGTGCGCACCGTCAAGATTGAAGGCACAGGCAGCGGCGCTGGCGTGGTTGCAGGTGGAATTCTGGGCGGCGTACTGGGCAATCAGGTCGGTGGCGGCAGCGGCAAGGATCTGGCAACCGTAGGCGGGGTAGTAGGTGGTGCTTATGTTGGAAATCAAGCTGAGAAAAAATCCAAGGAAACGACTCAGTATCGGGTCAGTGTGAAGCTGGAAAATGGTAAAAGCAGAACGTTTAAGTTTTCCTCGCCCACCAGCTACCGCATAGGTGATAAAGTCGTGGTGAGTAACGGCAGTATTACCAGGCAGTAAAACAATACTCGCGGAGCAGCTACCTACAGTTGGTTTGGATAGCTGCTGAGATTGCCGCTTACGGGAGCACTGCTGGTGCGCCGCCCGCCGTGATCGGCAGCGGCGGGCGTGGTATCCCTGGGTTGGCTCGGCGGCATAATGGGTGTTGATTCGAAAAACCCGATTTTCCCCAACTCGAACGTTAACGCCCGATAATCGGCCGCCCCCGGGCTATTGGGCGCATAGGCAAATATATCCTGGCCATACATGGGGCTGGTGGCGAGTGCGACGTTTTCGCCGATCCGTGTATTGCACACCAGTGAGCCATAGCGCTGCTTGAGTTTAGTAAAGATTTCCTGCGCCAGTTTGCGACGATAATCGAAGCGGGTCAGTACGATACGTCGCTCGAAGGTTCGTTTTAATTTACCCTCCAGTACGTTCAGCGCCGAATCCAGCCGGTACACTCCCTGCAAAGAGAGAAAGTCCGCGGAAACCGGGATGATTACCCGATCTGCGGCAAGCAGCGCATTCAGCGTCAGCACGCCCAGCATCGGACAGCAGTCTATTAAAATAGGCGCCCCGGTAAGCGCGAGATCGAGGCTCAGCCCTTGTTTCAGCAAACTGGCGGCCTTCGGGTCGCTGCCATAAAGCGCGTCTATTTTGGACAACCCCAGCGACGAGGTGATGATCTGCCACCCAGCGGGCGTATCCCGCAACAGCTTCGACAGCGGAGTCTTGAGCTTAAAAAACGCCTCCATGCCCGCATCAGGAAGCGTGGCATCCTTCACCCCGCAGGCCAGGCTTAGATGCCCCTGCGGATCCATATCAAGAGCAATTGGATGGCGACGCGCCATCGCCAGCGCCGCGGTAAGATTAAGGCAGGTGGTGGTTTTACCTACACCGCCTTTTTGATTGAATACGGCGATTACCGTCATTTCAAATTCCCGAAACTGGACCGTGCCGGCAACCCGATACCCGGCGCCGGCTCAACATTATTGGGTTATCCTGCTTATAAGCTTGGTGCTATTCCACTGTTACCGATTTAGCGAGATTCCTGGGCTTATCCACATCCGTGCCTTTTTGCAATGCTACGTAATATGCCAGCAGCTGCAAAGGGATGGTATGCAGAATAGGGCTTAAATATCCGGCGTGTTCCGGCATTTGCATCAGGAACACGTCTTCGCTCGACTGAAAACGCGTGTCCGCATCGGCAAATACATACAGCTTCCCGCCGCGCGCCCGCACTTCCTGCAGGTTGGATTTGAGTTTTTCCAGCAAGGCATCATTAGGCGCTACGGCAATGACAGGCATGTCTTCATCTACCAGCGCCAGCGGACCATGTTTTAATTCGCCGGCGGGATAAGCCTCGGCATGGATGTAGGAAATTTCCTTGAGCTTGAGCGCGCCTTCCAGCGCAATGGGGTAATGCAGGCCGCGCCCCAGGAATAATGCATGGTGCTTGTTGGCGAAGTGCTCGGCCAGCTTGGCAATTTGCGGCTCCAGTTTCAGCACCGCCTGGGCGGCGCTGGGCAAATGGCGCAGCGCATGCAGATGCTCCTGCTCCGCTTCAGTGCTTAGTCTACCGCGTTGCTTGGCGAGCACCAGCGTGAACAGGAACAGCGCGGCCAGTTGCGTGGTAAATGCCTTGGTAGATGCAACGCCGATTTCAGGTCCGGCACGGGTTAGCATACGCAGCCGGGACAGTCGAACCAGGGCGCTCTCCGGCACGTTGCAGATCGACAACGTATGTATATGGCCCATCGCCTGAGCGTGCTTGAGCGCGGCGAGCGTGTCGGCGGTTTCACCTGATTGTGAGACGGTTACCACCAGCGTTTCCGGATTGGCCACGCTGACGCGATAGCGGTATTCGCTGGCAATCTCGACTGTGCATGGCACACCGGCAATTTCTTCCAGCCAGTAACGCGCCACCAGCCCGGCATGATGGCTGGTACCGCAGGCAAGTATCAGGATGCTTTTTACCTGGGCAAAAGCGTCGGCGGCTTCGGCGCCAAAGATTCCGGGAACCAGCGACTGGCTGTTGCACACCGCCTCCAGCGTATTGGCCAGGGCCTCCGGCTGCTCGTGGATTTCTTTCTGCATGTAATGGCGATATTCACCCAGCTCGACACTGTCATTGCTCAGCTGGCTGATATGCACCGAACGCTCAACCGTCGCCCCTTGCGCATTCAGCACGCGGTAACCCTGCAGGCTGATTTCGGCGATATCGCCCTCTTCCAGATAGACCACATTTTTAGTGACTGCCAGCAATGCAGACACATCCGAGGCCATGAAGTTTTCGCCCTCGCCTACTCCTAACAATAACGGACTACCCTTGCGTGCGCCAATGAGCTGGGCAGGATTATCCGCTGCGACGACACCGATGGCGTAAGCGCCTACTAGCTCGGCAATGGCCGCCTGGGTTGCACGCAACAAATTTCTGTCGCTTACATAATGACTGTGGATCAGATGTGCGATGACCTCAGTATCGGTGTCTGACGTAAAGAGGTAACCTTTTTTGAGCAGCGCCGAGCGAAGCTCTTCGTAGTTTTCGATAATCCCGTTGTGTGCTACTGCGATAAGGTCGCAACTCATATGCGGATGCGCGTTGCGTTCGCTGGGTACGCCATGCGTTGCCCAGCGTGTGTGGGCGATGCCCAGATGGCCCGAGGTATGTGTCGTTCTGGCAGTCAGCTCTGCGACACGTCCAATACTGCGGACTCGTTCCAGTTGATTGTCGGCGACAACCACCAGCCCAGCCGAGTCATAACCCCGGTATTCCAGACGTTGCAAACCTTGCAGCAGGACAGGGACAATGTTGCGCTGCGCGATTGCGCCGACGATTCCGCACATAATGAATTCCGTTAGTGGTTACAGCTGAATTGTAGCAAGAATGCGACCGATGCCTAAGGCGTATCCTTCTTTTTGACCGGCCGCCGCCAGCCCGGCAAAGTCGTTTGTTTGGTGCGGGACAGGGTGAGGGCGTTTTCCGGCGCGTCGCGGGTTATCGTAGAACCGGCGCCTATCGTGGCCCCACGGCCGATTTTTATCGGCGCGATCAGTTGAGTGTTTGAGCCGACAAATACATCGTCCTCAATTATGGTGCGGTGCTTGTACGCGCCATCATAATTGCAGGTGATCGTTCCCGCTCCGATATTAACGCGCTGGCCTATGCTGCTATCGCCTATATAGCTCAGATGATTGGCTTTGCTATAGGCGGAAATCTCGCTGTTTTTTACTTCAACAAAATTTCCGATATGCACGTCGCTGTGTAATTTACTGCCCGGGCGTAACCGGGCGTAAGGGCCGATACGACAATTTTCCCCAATTTCCGCGTGGTCAACATGGCTATACGCCTCAATCACCGTGCCACTGGCGACACCGGAATTCCTGATCACGCTGTGAGCGCCTACTTTCACGCCATCACCTAATGAGACCTGGCCTTCGAAAATACAGCTGATGTCGATCTCAACATCTCGGCCACACGTCAGCTCGCCACGCAGATCGAAACGGTTGGGATCCATCAGCGTTACCCCCTGCTCCATTAAACGCTGCGCCTGTTCTTTCTGCCAAAGCCGTTCCAGCTCAGCCAGCTGAACCTTACTGTTAATCCCGGCCACCTCCCACAAATGTACCGGTTGGACGGTGCGAACCTCTATGCCCTGAGCCACCGCCATTGCAACAATATCGGTTAAATAATACTCACTCTGCGCATTGTCATTGCGCAACTGGTTGAGCCACAAGCGCAGCAAATGCGTTGGCGCGGCCAGTATGCCAGTGTTCACTTCCTGTACTTTTTTCTGCTCGGAAGTGGCATCTTTCTCTTCAACTATCCGGCTGACCCGGCCAGCACTGTCGCGCAACACACGTCCGTAACCCGTGGGGTCGGCGAGATTGATCGTCAGCAGGGTTAATACCTCTGGTTTGTCCAGCATAGCGGCCAAGGTAGATTGCTGGATCAGCGGTACGTCTCCATATAGCACCACCGTCAGGCTTTCGTCTTTAAGCCTGGGCATGGCCTGCTTTACCGCATGCCCCGTACCCAGCTGCTGTTGCTGAAGTACATAGGTGACCTGATATTGTTTCATCGCCTGGGGAACCGCGTCCCCGCCATGACCATACACTATGCAGATCTCGCTGGGAGCAAGCAGGGACGCGGTATCCAGCACATGCTGCAACAATGGACGACCCGCTAGCGCGTGCAATACCTTGGGCCGATCGGAGTGCATGCGTTTGCCTTTGCCGGCAGCCAGAATGACGATGTTAAGTAAGCTCATATGTGTGCGAGTCGGAAAACAAAAGTATAAACAAAAAAAGCAGCTATCGCTGCTTTCGTTGTGAGTGCCGTTTTCTTAGTGCGGTGTTTGTTTGCGGATCTGCTGGATCGCACGCAGTTGTGCCACTGCCTCAAGCAATTCTGCTTGCGCTTGAGCATAATCCACATCGGAAGTACGATTTTTCATGATCTCTTCTGCTGCACGCTTGGCTTCAAGTGCGCGCGCCTCATCGAGATCGCCGCCGCGGATCGCCGTATCCGCCAGGATGGTGACTACCAGCGGCTGCACTTCCAGCATCCCGCCGGAAACGTATATCAGTTCTTCTTTTTCCTGATTCGGCAATTTAAGCCGAACCGAGCCGGGCTTGATGCGCGTCAACAGCGGAGCATGGCGCGGGTAGATTCCCAGATCGCCCATTTCCCCCGGGACATTGACCACCTCAGCCTCACCCGAAAATAGCGATCGCTCCGCGCTGACCACTTCGACATGTATCGTCATTGCCATAATTTTCCCTTATACCGGTTTTTTATAGCGTCTTGGCTTTTTCAACCGCTTCATCAATGCCGCCGACCATATAAAACGCCTGTTCCGGCAGATGATCGTAATCGCCATTAACGATACCCTTGAAGCCCTTGATGGTTTCTTTCAGAGTTACATATTTCCCAGGGCTGCCGGTGAATACCTCGGCCACGTGGAAAGGTTGCGACAGGAAGCGTTGAATCTTACGCGCACGCGCAACAGCCAGTTTGTCTTCTGGCGCCAACTCGTCCATACCCAGAATCGCGATGATGTCGCGCAATTCCTTGTAACGCTGCAAGGTCTGCTGCACGCCGCGAGCGACGTTGTAATGCTCTTCGCCGACGACCAGCGGATCCAGTTGCCGTGATGTTGAGTCCAGCGGATCGACCGCTGGGTAGATCCCCAGGGATGCAATATCGCGCGACAGAACCACGGTTGAGTCCAGATGCAAAAAGGTCGTTGCCGGAGATGGATCGGTCAAGTCATCCGCCGGAACGTATACGGCCTGGATCGACGTGATCGACCCAGTCTTGGTAGAGGTAATACGTTCCTGCAGACGGCCCATCTCTTCCGCCAGTGTAGGTTGATACCCTACCGCCGACGGCATCCGGCCGAGCAACGCGGATACTTCAGTGCCAGCCAGGGTATAACGATAGATGTTATCAACAAAGAACAGGATATCGCGGCCTTCATCACGGAATTTTTCCGCCATGGTCAAGCCCGATAGCGCGACACGCAGACGGTTGCCAGGCGGCTCATTCATCTGACCGAACACCATCGCGACTTTGTCGAGAACGTTGGAATCCTTCATTTCATGATAGAAGTCGTTACCTTCGCGGGTACGCTCCCCGACACCAGCAAACACCGATAGACCGGCATGCTGTTTGGCGATGTTGTTAATCAATTCCATCATGTTCACGGTTTTGCCGACCCCCGCGCCACCGAACAGGCCGACCTTGCCGCCTTTGGCAAACGGGCAGACCAGATCGATCACCTTGATGCCGGTTTCAAGCAGATCAACCGAAGGAGACAGCTCTTCAAATTTCGGCGCTTTCTGGTGTATGCCACGGCGTTCGTCAGCCTGGATCTCGCCCGCCTCGTCGATAGGGCGACCCAGCACGTCCATAATACGGCCCAGTGTGCCATGACCTACCGGTACAGTGATCTGATTGCCGGTATTAACCACCCCCATGCCGCGGCGCAAACCATCGGAAGAGCCCATCGCAATGGTACGTACGACGCCGTCGCCAACCTGCTGCTGAACTTCCAGGGTCAGGCCTTTTTCCGCCACGGACGTACCGTCGTCCTGCACCACGAGCGCATCATATACTTTGGGTATCTGGTCACGCGGAAACTCTACGTCAACCACCGCGCCGATACACTGAACAATTCTTCCCTGACTCATCTTAGATTCCCCATCAAAATTAATTCTTAATCCGGTCGCAGCGCCCGCGTACTATGGTTAAACCGCTGCGGCGCCACCGACGATCTCGGAGATTTCCTTGGTTATCGCGGCTTGCCGCGCCTTGTTGTAAATCAGTTTGAGTTCGCCGATAACGCTCTTCGCATTATCGGAAGCCGCCTTCATCGCCACCATGCGTGCGCTCTGTTCAGAAGCCTGATTTTCAGTCACCGCGTTATACACCAGAGACTCAATATAGCGCAGCAGCAGCTGGTCGAGCACGGTTTTCGCGTCCGGCTCGTATATATAATCCCAAGTCGGCCCGGCTTCGGTTTCCTCAGTATCGGCTATCAGCGGCAACAATTGCTGCAGGGTAGGCTCCTGCTTCATGGTATTTATGAAGTGATTGAAGCTGAGGTATACCGTATCGATCTCGCCAGCAATATATGAATCCAGGATGACTTTGATTGCGCCTATCAGATTTTCAATGTGCGGCGTATCGCCCAGCCCGATCTGATGCGATCTGACGTCTGCGCCGATACGGGACATGAAGCTGAAACCCTTGTTGCCGATGGCGCAGACATTAACGGCTTGGCCCTGGCTTTCCCACTCTTTCATCTGGCTGACGACCAGACGCAAGATATTGGTGTTGAGCCCACCGCATAGCCCCTTGTCAGACGTCACGATGATGACGCCGACATTTTTTGTGTTCGGGCGCTTGATCAGAAAAGGGTGTTTATATTCCGGATTGGCGCGTGCCAGATGTGCCGCAACCTGGCGTATTTTTTCCGCATAAGGACGGGCAGCACGCATCCGTTCCTGCGCTTTACGCATTTTGGATGCCGCCACCATTTCCATCGCACGGGTGATCTTGCGCGTGTTTTCGACGCTTTTGATTTTGGTGCGTATCTCTTTACTACCCGCCATTATTCGACTCCAGCTTAATAAACTGCAGTGGCTTTAAATTTCTCGATCGCCGCAAGCAGTATTTTTTCATTATCCGCCGACAGATCTTTGCTAGTTTCAACCGCATCCAGCAAATCCTTGTGCTCGGACTTTACAAATGCCTGCAAGGCCGATTCGAACGCCAGAATTTTGTTGACCGCAATCCCGTCAAACGAGCCCTTGTTGATCGCAAACAGCGTAACCGCCATTTCAGCCACCGACATCGGTGCATACTGGGCCTGCTTCATCAATTCCATCACCAGGCGGCCGCGCTCCAGCTGCTTGCGCGTGGCTTCGTCCAGATCGGAAGCGAACTGCGCAAACGCGGCCAGCTCACGGTACTGCGCCAGCGCCAGACGCACGCCGCCGCCCAGCTTCTTGATCACCTTGGTCTGCGCCGCACCACCCACGCGCGACACCGAAATACCGGCGTTGATCGCGGGACGGATACCGGCATTGAATAAGTCGGTCTCCAGGAAAATCTGACCGTCAGTAATTGAAATGACGTTAGTCGGCACAAACGCGGAAACGTCGCCGGCAGCGGTTTCAATCACCGGCAGCGCGGTTAACGAACCGGTCTTGCCTTTGACCGCACCATTGGTGAACTTCTCGACGTAATCTTCGTTTACGCGTGCAGCGCGTTCCAGCAGACGGGAGTGCAAATAGAACACGTCCCCTGGATAGGCTTCGCGGCCCGGCGGGCGGCGCAGTAGCAGAGAGATTTGACGGTAAGCCCAGGCTTGCTTGGTCAGATCGTCATAAACAATCAGCGCATCCTGACCGCGGTCGCGGTAATACTCGCCCATCGTGCAGCCGGCATACGGGGCCAGAAATTGCATCGCGGCGGAATCAGACGCGGTGGCGGCAACCACGATGGTATATTTCATCGCGCCATGTTCTTCCAGCTTGCGCACTACGTTGGCAATGGTCGAAGCTTTCTGCCCGATCGCAACATAAATGCAGGTCATGTTCTGACCACGCTGGTTGATGATCGCATCCACGGCCACAGCGGTCTTGCCGGTCTGGCGGTCGCCGATGATCAATTCCCGCTGGCCGCGGCCGATCGGCACCATCGCGTCAATCGACTTCAGGCCGGTCTGCACCGGCTGAGTTACCGACTGGCGATCAATCACGCCCGGCGCGACTTTTTCTATCTTGTCGGTCATCTGCGCATTGATCGGTCCTTTGCCATCTATTGGCTGGCCGAGCGCATTAACCACGCGGCCGATCAGTTCCGGACCCACCGGCACTTCGAGAATACGGCCGGTACATTTAACCGTGTCGCCTTCTTTAATATGTTCGTAGTCGCCCAACACGACCGAACCGACCGAGTCGCGCTCCAGGTTGAGCGCCAGTCCAAATGTGTTATTCGGGAACTCGAGCATTTCGCCCTGCATGACGTCCGACAGCCCGTGGATACGCACAATACCGTCGGTCACGCTGACCACTGTACCTTCGGTGCGCGCCTGCGTCAGCGTCTCGAAATTCTCGATGCGGCTACGGATCAAATTACTAATTTCAGAAGGGTTGAGCTTCATCTAGGTTTCCTTATTTCGATTAACTATCAGGCCAGAGCGTTGGCCAGTTCGGAAAGATGAGTGCGTGCGGAGCCGTCGATAACCTTGTCCCCGGTGCGGATAACAATTCCACCCAGCAAGCCATGGTCGATTTCACAGCTCAGCCGAATTTCACGTCCCAGACGCCTTTTCATCGCCGCAGTAATTTTTTGTTTTTGCGCATCATCCAGATCAAACGCGGAGGTCACCACTACGTCCACACTCTTTTCAGCCTCGGCCCGCATAACCTCAAATATTGCTGCAATTTCCGGCAACAAAATCAGGCGCCGGCTTTCCACCACCAGCCTGATGAAATTGCCTTTGGTCGAGGTTGCCGTGTCCCCGCATATCGCCAGCAGCAAGTCTTCGAGCTGGTCGCCCCGCACGCGCGGGCTGCTGATCAGCGCGCTGACCTCGGGATTAACGACTGCAGATGCAGCACATTGCAACATCTCGGACCAACCTTTGAGATCGTTGAGTTTCTGCGCTTCAGCGAAAGCAGCTAAAGCATAGGGACGCGCGACGGTGATAGCTTCAGCCATGATGGTTAAATTTCCGCGACTAATTTTTCAAGCAGGTCATTATGCGCTTTGGCATCGATTTCGCGACCCAGAATTTTGCCTGCTCCAGCCAGAGCAACTGCCGATACTTGCGTACGCAGCTGCTCCCGCGCGCGGAAAACTTCCTGGTCGATCTCCGCTTTGGCAGCCACAATTATCCGTTCACCTTCGGCCTGCGCCTGCACTTTTGCTTCTTCAATGATTTCGCTGGCTCGTTTGTCGCCCATGGCGATGATATCGGCGGCTTGTTCCTTGGCCTCGCGCAACAACTCAGCGGAACGTTTGGCAGCCATATCCAGATCATGTTTGCCGCGTGCGGCAGCGGCAAGCCCGTCGGCTATCTTTTTCTCGCGAGCCGCCATCACTGCGGTCAGCGGACCCCACAGCAATTTATTGACGAACCAGACGAGCAGGATGAATGCCACCATCTGCCCGATCAGCGTAGCTGTAATGTTCATGTGTTCCTCACTCTATCGTGTTAATGATCAGCGAAGATCATCAGCCTCCTGCAGCACCAATAGCGGCTTTAAGCGCGCCGACGAAAGGATTGGCAAACAGGAACCACATGCCAAACGCCAGAATGATAAAAGGAAATGATTCCATCAGACCGGCAAAAATAAACATATTAGTCATCAGTTGCGGGCGCATTTCCGGCTGACGCGAAATACCTTCCAACGTCTTCGCGCAGATCAAACCCCAGCCTATGGCGGAGCCCAGTCCGGCGGCGGCCAGAATCACACCCACACCAACAGCAGTATAGGAATAAATCATTGCGATCATTTCGGGTGTCATTATTGCTCTCCTTAATTAAAATATTAAAAGTTGATTAATGCTCTTGATGCGCCATGCCTAAATAGACAATAGTCAGCACCATAAAAATGAATGCCTGTAGCGTGATTACGAGCAGATGGAAGATAAGCCAGCCGAGATCCAGCACAGTTTGCAGCGGAAACCAGAATAACCAGCCAGCAACGCCAGTGACCAATGTACCGCCGATCAGCGCGATCAACAGGAAAACCAGTTCGCCCGCGAACAGATTCCCGAACAACCGCAATCCCAGGCTCAATGGTTTAGCCAGCTCTTCGATCGTGGTCATTATTATATTGACCGGTATGAAGAACTTGCCGAATGGATGAAACAGGAACATCTTGAGGTAGCCGACCGGCCCTTTGATCTTGATGCTGTAAAAAACGACCAGCACGAAAACGGTTAAAGACAACGCGAGCGTGGTACTTAAATCGGTCGTAGGGACCGCCTTCAAATGCTCAATGCCGACTTGATGGGCCAGCAACGGCAGCAAATCCACCGGGATCAGATCGATCGCATTCATCAGGAACACCCACAGGAAGATAGTGAGTGCCAACGGCGCGATAATCGGATTGTGGCCCGGGAAGCTATCCCGTACCTGGCCGCCGACAAACTCGAGGATTGCTTCAACGGCGTTCTGGAAACCACCCGGGCTATCAGCGGACAAACGTCGGCTCAACCTCCAGCTGGTTACGATAATCAGCACTGCGAGGGCGAAGCTTATAAAAAGCGTATCCAGGTGCCAGGCCCAGAAACCTCCGCCGGCACAGTCACCCGCGCATAAATTGGTCAGATGGTGCTGGATATACTCAACTGTTCCTCCTGCAGAGGATTCCGCTGTTGCGCTCAAGGCCGTGCTCTCCTGATATTCATGCTTTTATATTACGTATTCCGGCTATTAAGTAACCCAGCTGCGTCAAGGCAAATCCGGCGATCACCGCCAGCGGATAAAGCTTGAACTGCACCAGACCCAATCCCAGCAGCAACATCATCAACATAAAACGCTGAGCCAGCCCGGCATACAAAATTATCATGCCGCGTTTCTGACTATGCTCCGCTACATTACCGGCGCGCCTGATGCGCCGGTTCAACAAGAATGCCAGCGCTACCGCAGCCATGCCGCCATACCAGGCCGAAAGTGCGGCCCAGCTATCCAGCGCTAAAAAAAATATCAGCCCGCTTAATGCCGCAATGATCATCTGCACGCAGATCACTGAACGAGCACAACTGGACGCGACCTGGGCGAGCAAGATATCTTTGCTCACGTCAAGGTCTCGTTAGCAATCTATAAACTTTTATCATGCCGCCTACAAATCCCAGGCAGCCCAAGATGATCATGAAGAAAGGACGCGTGCCTAACCAGATATCGAGTCCATACCCGACTAACATTCCAGCCAGCACCGTGGCGGCCAACAGCGTGCCCGTTCCGATAAAGGCCAAAAGCGGCTTTTCCTTTTTCGATCCAGACTCGTTCATCAAGTTTGCGGCGCGAATTATAAGGGGCCGTCAAAACGATGTCAACGCCGCACCTGCTGGAGTGCATCTAATTTGCGAGTACCGAAATCACCGGTTATCCCCTGATACGCCGAGGCTGGCCAGAATTCCGCCGAGCTGGTCTAATGTCTTATATTCAATCACCAGCTTACCCAACCCTTTTACGCCATGCTGTATTAACACCTTTGCGCCCAGCTTGTCCGATATCTGCTCCTGCAAGCGGACGATGTCCCGCGTCGGCGCAGGTCTGGGTTTCTGCTGGGCTCGCGGCTGCAACTCGTTTTGCACCATTTTCTCGGTGGCGCGCACCGACATTCCGTCGAGTATTATTTTGTTCGCGGTGGCAATCTGGACTGCTCCGTCCAGCCCCAACAGGGCGCGGGCATGCCCCATGTCGAGCTTGCCGTCCATTAGCATGGCGCGTACCGGTGCGGTCAATTTAAGCAGGCGCAGCAGATTGCTCGCCGCGCTGCGCGAACGGCCAACCGCGTCCGCCGCGGTTTGGTGGGTCATCTGAAATTCGTCTATCAGGCGCTGAATCCCCATCGCCTCCTCCAGTGGATTAAGCTCCTCGCGCTGGATATTTTCAATCAGCGCCATCACCAGGGCATCGTCGTCGTTTACCTTGCGCACCAGCACCGGCACCCGGCTCAGGCCGGCACGCTGTGCAGCGCGCCAGCGCCTCTCCCCGGCGATAATTTCATAATGATCGTCCTGCAGCAGGCGCGCCAGTATCGGCTGTATTACACCCTGCGTTTTAATAGACGCTGCCAGCTCGTTCAGCGAGGTTTCATCCATCTGGCTGCGCGGCTGAAATTTGCCGGGCTGCAGCTGGCCGATCTTCAAATCGCGCAATACATCGCCTTGCTGCTGAACGTTCCCGGACAATAATGCATCCAGCCCGCGCCCCAGACCCCTGTTCGGTTTTGTCATTACTCTTTTCCTTACCTTAAATTTTTTCTACCCTTGCCGCGTTGTTGAGTAATTCGCCCGCCAGCGCCAGATAAGACTTCGAACCTTTGGAAGCCTTGTCGTGATAAAGCGCCGGCAAGCCATAACTCGGGGCCTCCGCCAGACGCACATTACGCGGAATGACGGTACGATAGACCTTGTCGCCGAAATGCTGTAGCAGTTGCGCTGAAACTTGCTGCGCCAAAATACTGCGCGGATCGAACATGGTGCGCAGCAGACCCTCGATTTCGAGCTCCGGGTTAAGATTCATGCGCACCTTCTGTATGGTATTGACCAGATCGCTTAATCCTTCCAACGCATAGTATTCGCACTGCATCGGTATCATGACTGAATCCGCCGCGCACAGCCCGTTTAACGTAAGCAGATTCAATGCCGGCGGACAGTCTATCAACACATAATCATATTCTTCAGCCACCGTTTGCAGCGCAATTTTCAGCCGGGTTTCGCGGTGGGGCAGATCGACCAGTTCTATTTCAGCGCCAGCCAATTCGCGGTTGGCCGGCAGCACATCATATTTTCCAACCTCGGAACGACACCTTACCTGGCGCAACGTTTGACTACCCAGCAGCACATAATAAACGGTCGCGGCCAAATCGCGTTTATCGACACCGCTACCCATCGTGGCGTTTCCCTGAGGATCAAGATCAACCAGAAGCACGCGCTGTTTCGCAGCGGCTAAACTCGCCGCAAGATTAATCGATGTGGTCGTTTTCCCCACTCCGCCTTTTTGATTGGTAATTGCTAATATTTTAGGCATTCGTCGCTTTTAATATGACCAGGCTGCGCGCCGCGTTTAAACCCGGCACGTCAAGTTGAATAATTTTTTCCATGCGGACGCCGGCCGGGAGGTTGGTCAACTCCGGTTTGGGATCTCCCTTCATTGCCGCCCAGCCCCCGTTTTTACCGAGCAGGTGTTTGGTTAACCGGGTAAATTCAGACACGTCGGCAAAAGCGCGGGAAATAACCCCGTCAAACTTTTCTTCGTTTCGCCAAGCTTCAACTCGTGCCTGGCAAACACGCACATTCAGCAGCCCGAGCTCGATCACTGTCTGTTGCACGAAACTGGTCTTCTTGCCGTTGCTGTCCAGCAAGGTAAACTGCCACTCCGGGCGAACTAAAGCAAGGATCAGGCCCGGCAGACCCGGCCCGCATCCCACATCCAGCCAATTTCCCGGCCATAAATGGGGCAGCACGGCGAGGCTGTCAAGCACATGGTGACTGATCATCTGTTCCGGCTCGATTGCCGTCAAGCTATAAACTTTGTTCCACTTGCAGAGCAACGCGAGATAATCCAGTATTTGCCGGCTTGCCTCCGGCGTAAGCTTAATGCCCAGTTGCTCGGTGCCTTGGGTCAAGGCGAGCTCAGGATTCATGCGCTTTTCTGTTCCGTCAGATCATGCTGAAATTTACGTTTGATATGCACCAGCAACAATGATATTGCCGCCGGCGTTATCCCCGAAATGCGAGCTGCCTGCCCCAGCGTCTCCGGCATATGCTGGTTAAGCTTTTGCTGCACTTCAACGGATAAGCCACGCACGGCGCGATAATCAATAGCCACTGGCAAAACCATGTTTTCATAGTGTTCGTTACGCGCGATTTCCTCGCGTTGACGTTCAATATACCCATGATATTTAGCCTGAATTTCGATTTGATCAGTCACCGTCTGATCCGTAACAGCCGCCCCGGCGCCGGATAAACTCATCAGTTCTGCATAACTGACGTTCGGGCGGCGCAACAATTCATAAAGGGTATATTCGTGCGCCAAACCGTGGCCCAATACCCGCTCCGCTTCCTCTTGCGGCAGAATCGCCGGATTAAGCCATACCGATTTGAGCCGCTCCTGCTCCTGTGAAATGGCCGTGCGCTTTTGATCAAAAGCCTGCCAGCGCACATCGTCAACCAGTCCTAAACGACGGCCAGTGTCCGTCAGTCTCAAATCTGCATTGTCTTCGCGCAATTGCAGACGATATTCGGCCCGGCTGGTAAACATGCGATAGGGCTCCGATACGCCGCGCATGATCAAGTCATCCACCAGCACTCCCAGATACGCTTCATCCCGTCGCGGATACCAGGCCGCTTCACCACGTGCATATAGAGCTGCATTTATCCCGGCCAATAGCCCCTGAGCAGCGGCTTCTTCATACCCGGTTGTGCCGTTAATCTGCCCGGCAAAAAACAGGCCCTGTATAAACCTGCTCTCGAGCGAATGTTTCAGGTTGCGCGGATCAAAATAATCGTACTCAATGGCATAGCCAGCACGGGTGATATGCGCGTTTTCCAGCCCCCTGATTGAACGCACCAGATCCAGCTGCACATCGAACGGCAGGCTGGTAGAAATCCCATTAGGATAAACCTCGTGAGTACTCAGTCCCTCCGGTTCCAGAAAGATCTGATGCGCATCCTTGTCGGCAAACCGGCTGATTTTGTCCTCAATAGACGGGCAATAGCGTGGCCCTATGCCCTCAATAACTCCAGTAAACAATGGGGAGCGATCCAAGCCGCTACGGATGATGTCATGAGTGCTCATATTGGTATGGGTAATCCAGCAAGGCAATTGCCGCGGATGCTGCTGTACACTACCCAAAAATGAAAAAACTGGCACCGGATCGTCACCGGGCTGTTCTGTCATTACCGAATAATCAATGCTACGCCCGTCAATCCGCGGCGGCGTGCCCGTTTTTAACCTGCCCATCGGCAACTTGAGTTCACGCAAACGGTGCGCAAGGCTGACCGAAGCGGGGTCACCCGCCCGTCCAGCCTGATAATTTGATTGTCCGATATGAATCAGCCCCGACAGGAAGGTGCCCGTAGTCAACACTACCGTCTTCGCAGAAAATCGCAACCCCATCTGGGTGACCACCCCGCTTACCGCATCCCCCTCAAGCATGAGGTCGTCAACGGCTTGCTGAAACAACCAGAGGTTCGGCTGGTTTTCCAATTTGCTGCGTATAGCCTGCTTGTATAAAGAGCGGTCGGCTTGAGCACGGGTCGCACGCACCGCAGGCCCTTTGGAAGAATTAAGGATACGGAACTGTATCCCTGCTTCATCTGTTGCAGCGGCCATCGCACCACCTAGCGCGTCTATTTCCTTGACCAGATGCCCCTTGCCGATTCCACCTATGGACGGGTTGCACGACATGATCCCCAACGTTTCAATATTATGGGTCAGCAATAAAGTGGACTTGCCCATGCGTGCGCTGGCAAGCGCGGCCTCTGTTCCAGCATGGCCGCCGCCTACTATAATCACATCGAATTTTTTGGGAAATTCCATTTGGTCAAAAGGTCGGGCAAGGCGCGCATAATACTCCAAACTTGCAGAGATGTTTCACGTGAAACACCGTCCGGTTATTTGCCTATGCAAAAACGGCTGAAAATCTGGCCCAGCAAATCGTCCGCGGTAAACTCGCCAGTTATCAGATTTAACTGTTCCTGTGCCAGCCGCAACTCTTCCGCGAAAATCTCTGCCTGGGGTGCCGTTGAAGCACGCCCCAGATGTTCTCGCGCCGAACGCAGGGATCGCATGTGGCGTTCGCGCCCCATGAATGTTCCAGCCTCGTGGTGCCACCCTACTTTCTCCAGAAGTTTGGCCCGCAACAGCTCCAATCCATCGCCAGTTTTTGCGGACAAATAAACATGGCACTCTGCCCCACGCTCTTCAACATGCGCAGTGGTGGTGGTGGTCGTGGCTAACAAATCTATTTTGTTAAAGACATAAAGCCGGGAAATATTGGGGGGCAGTTCGTCCAGTATTTTCTGGTCGTCAGCAGTCATGCCGCGGTTTGCGTCTAATATGACCAGGATGACGTCCGCCTTCTGGAAGGCATCACGCGTGCGTGCAATACCCATTAACTCCACCACGTCCCCGGACTCGCGCAAACCGGCGGTATCCATGATATGCAGAGGCACCCCGTCGATCTGGATGGCCTGACGGATTATGTCGCGAGTTGTGCCCGGAATTTCGCTGACCAAGGCCACTTCTGTTCCGCTTAACCGATTTAACAGACTTGATTTTCCGACATTTGGCTGGCCAATCAAGACTACGTGCGCCCCTTCGCGTAATAAACTGCCTTGGCGCGCCGCGCTGATAATTTCGTCCAGTTGAGACTGCAGCTTTACCAATTGAGATTCACGCTGCACGAGACTTATACTTTCAACATCTTCTTCCGGGAAGTCCAGCATCGCCTCGACTAGCATACGCAACCGTACCAATTGCTCAACCAGATGGTGTACTGCCTGGGAAAACTCGCCTTGCAGCGAACGCATCGCGCTGCGCGCAGCCTGGCTGGTAGTCGCATCAATCAGGTCGGCTACGCCCTCTGCCTGGGCCAGATCGAGTTTTCCGCTTAAAAAAGCACGCTGGGTAAATTCCCCGGGCTGAGCCAGACGCACATCGAATTCCAGGCAGCGCTGCAATATCATTTGCAGCACGGCGGTGCCCCCATGGCCCTGCAACTCAAGCACATCTTCGCCGGTATACGAGTGGGGCGCGGGAAAAAACAGCGCAATGCCCTGATCCAGAACCTGTCCCTCCGCATCAAGAAAGGATGAATAACTGGCACAGCGCGGTGACAGCGGCTTACCGATCATCGCATGCATCAGCGGCTCCAGGAAACGACCGGATATCCTGACTATACCGATGCCGCCGCGCCCAGCGGGCGTGGCGATCGCCGCTATATTGTCAGGCTTTGGCAACACCTTTGGACGGAGACTCTAACGCACGGGTGATATACCATTGTTGTGCAATGGACAGCACGCTGTTCACAATGGAATACAAAACCAGGCCAGCCGGGAAGAAGAAAAACACTACGCTGAACACAACCGGCATGATCTGCATGACCTTGGCCTGCAGGGGATCGGGCGGAGCGGGGTTCAATTTACTTTGAAAAATCATCGTTGCGCCCATAAGCAGCGGCAACACGTAATACGGATCCGGCGCAGAAAGGTCGGTGATCCAGCCGAAGAACGGCGCATAGCGCATTTCCACACTGGCCAATATGGCCCAGTACAACGAAATAAACACCGGGATTTGGATCAACATGGGCAAACAGCCACCGACCGGATTGATTTTTTCGGTCTTGTAAAGCTCCATCATGGCCTTATGCAATCGTTCCTTATCATCGCCATATTGCTGCTTGATCTTTTCCAGTTTGGGCGCGACAACCTTCATCTTCGCCATGGAACGATAGCTGGCGGCGGAGAGAGGGAAAAAAGCGAGTTTAATTAATATGGTCAGCAAAATAATCGCGACGCCCCAGTTATGGACCCAATCATGCAAGAAGGAGAGTAACCAGAACAACGGGGCCGCAAGTATGGTCAACCAGCCGTAATCGACCGTTAATCCTAAGCCTGGAGCAATTTTATCCAGCGCTGTCTGCGCAGGTCCTACGTAGAGTGGTACGCCGACCGTTGCGCTCTGGCCCGGAGCAATTGCCGGGACAGGCACAATCACACCTGCTGAGTAAAGCTGGTCCAGGCGTTTGGTATAAAACTCGCGCTGAACCTTTTCCCGGGGTATCCAAGCTGCCACAAAGTAATGCTGCAGCATGCCGATCCAGCCATTATCAGCCTGCTGAGGATAATTTACCTTGCCCTTCTCAATATCGGAGAAATCTACCTTTTGAAACTTGCCCTGCTCTGTGTAAACAGCCGGGCCCGTATAGGTAGGTACGAATTTAGATCCGCCCTCGGGCGTAGTGGTATCCCGTACCAGTTGAAAATATGCCGAAGCGGTGAGCGGGGCCGTTCCAGTGTTTTCAATCTCGTAATTGACGTCTATCAGGTAACTGGCTCTATGGAATATATAGATTTTGGTGACTTTGGCCCCGCCTGCGTCCACAGCATGCAGACGTACCTCGACGGTATCCTTGCCTTCCGTTAACTGGTATTGGTTGGCGTCCGGGGTAAAAACTGCGTTATGCGTTGGCAGCCCGTCTCCAAGCAATCCGGTTTGAGCGATATAGGTATGATCCGGCCGGTCCTGCAATAACACGAAAGGCTTATTTCTATCTTTCGCGTCAAAATGCTTGAGGAGCCTCAATTGACGGATGTCACCACCCACTGTATTGATCTCAGCCAACAGCCAGTCCGTTTTAACGAAAATGTTTTGTCCGGATTTCGGCCTCTGCTGCGTTGTTATCGTTGCCACGCCAGCAGTATTCAGATTTTGCGTTGATACAGGAGCAGCACCAACGGCAGAAGCTGCTGCAACAGCAACCGGACTTTGCGAAAGTGGATGCTGAGCACGTTGCCAGCCATCCCACAACAGCAAAACGGAAAAGGAAAAAATAATGAACAAAAACAGCCGTTGAAAATCCATGTGCTTTAACCTAAAAAATATCTATGGGGCTGGATCATGTCCGCCGGAATTCCATGGATTGCAGCGTAATATCCGTTTAATGCTCAACCACGTACCATACCATACCCCATGTCTGGCAATTACCTTGCAAGCGTAATCGGAGCACGTTGGAGTAAAACGGCAGGCAGGGGGTGTAAGCGGACTTATCAAGTATTGGTATACCCCGATAAACTTGATTAAGACTTGCCGCATCATTTCATTACTGCGTGCAACAGCTGCGTTAACGCATGTCGCCCTTCTTGGGAGTTCTCTGAATTAATGTGTTTTCGGGCACGCACGACCACGTCCATAGCACCCGGGGCGACGAAATTAATTCTGAATATATTCCTGATTAAACGCTTAGTAAAATTCCTGGAAACTGCCTTGGGCATGATTTTCTTGCTGACTATCATGCCCAACCGGGTAAAATCGCCAGCATTGTCCCGCACGTAAATAGTAAACCATTTATTCGTCAGGGCGTTGCCTTTAAGCGTCGATTCAAATTCCGAATGGCATCTGATTCGGCGGTACGCAGGCAATGTTTGTTCGTTAGACAGCAAGACGGACACGGCCTTTGGCCCTGCGCGCTTTAATAACTGCTCTGCCCCCTTTTGTTTTCATCCGGACCAGGAAGCCGTGCGTGCGTTTTCTTTTGGTTACTGAGGGCTGGTAGGTGCGCTTCATAATATGCCTTTAATAGTTCTGCGTTTTGAAAACCTGCAATTACAATATTTACCGCAGTTTGTGTCAAGCTTATTTTTCCTCTGTGGATAACTTTTTGCCAAAGATATAGAATGAATTACTTTTGTATTACCTGCGGAAATCATGTCGAATAAAAGCTTATGGGATGCCTGCTTAAGTTTTTTTGAAGAAAGCCTCCCTCCTCAACAATTCAATTCCTGGATTAAACCGCTTGGTTTTGAACTCGCCGGCAATAAAATTACGCTGACCGCGCCAAATAGTTTTACGCTAAAGCTCGTGCAAGAGCGTTTTTTACCTGAAATATCCAAACGTGCCGAATCCTATCTACCCAGCCCCCCCAGTTTTGAACTGCGTATAGGAAAAAAATCCGCAACGCCGGCATCCAAATCAAACGTATTGGCACCTGACTTGCCTGTTCCGGAATCTCAGACGACGGTAGCTAAACCACAAAAAAACCAGAATAAGCTTAACCCGCTATTATCTTTTGATAATTTTGTCACGGGAAAAGCCAATCAATTGGCCCATTCCGCCGCCATCCAAGTGGCCGAAGCGCCCGGTACAACTTATAATCCATTGTTCATTTACGGCGGGGTTGGGCTGGGGAAAACCCATTTGATTCAAGGCATAGGAAACCATATCAAGTCAGAAAATTCCCATGCGAAAATCTGTTACGTACACGCAACCAATTATATATCCGATGTGGTACGGGCTTTTCAGACCAAAAAATTTGATGAGTTTAAACAGTTTTATAATTCGCTTGATCTGCTGCTGATAGACGACATACAGTTCATCGCCGATAAGCCGGGAACTCAACAGGAGTTTTTTTATACTCTGAACTCACTGATTGATGGGCACAAACAGGTTGTGATTACCTGCGATACCTTCCCTAAAGAAATTTCTGGTATGACCCCGCGCCTGACGTCGCGCTTCAGTTGGGGGTTGACTGTGGCGATAGAGCCACCCGGCTTGGAAATGCGTGTAGCCATTTTGTTGCAGAAAGCCGCGCTTTCAAATAACCCGATCAATGAAGACGTAGCATTTTTTATCGCCAAGCATGTGCGCTCGAACATACGCGAACTGGAAGGCGCATTAAAACGCATTGATGCCTATTCACGCTTTCACAAGAAAATTATTTCGGTGGAATTGGCAAAGGAAGCACTTAAGGATTTGCTGGCTGTGCAAAACAAACAAGTATCGATGGAAAATATTCAGAAGACCGTAGCTGACTTTTATCGAATCAAGGTAACAGACTTGCTATCAAAAAAAAGGAACCGCGTTATTGCCCGGCCCAGGCAGATCGCCATGTGCTTGGCACGCGAACTGACCCAGCTTAGTCTTCCGGAAATAGGATCAGCCTTTGGCGACCGCGATCACACCACGGTGATGTATGCCTGCAAGACAATAGAAAACTTAAGGAATTCGGATACTGCGCTAAACGCGGATTTCAATCTTCTTAACCAGACACTAAGAAACTAGCTTAAACATTGTTATTAAATGTGCATATGTCATGAAGCATAACTTCATGGCGAAAGTGCACACAATGATTGCACAGATATAACCATTTTTATACACACGTTTTTCCGAGCCATATCTATATATATTTAAAAGAAAATGTTGAGTTGCTCGCGGTATATGGAAGCTATTGTTATTATTTTAAAGGGTATATAAACATGTTTATTACAAACATAGATAAAGACGTTTTGCTAAAACCTTTGCAAACTGTAATAGGCATAGTAGAGCGTAAACAACCGTTACCCATATTATCCAACGTGCTTATAGAAAAGATTGGTTCGACTTTGCGCTTTGCCGCAACTGATCTGGAAATTCAGATAACTACCCAGATAGAGTTCAATCAGGCAAGTCCGGATGAATCCATAACTGTGGCCGCAAAAAAACTGCAGGAAATTTTGAGAGTTCTCCCGGACGGCAGCAGGATATCGCTGGATGTCCAGGATAACCGCATCCAGGTCAAAGCAAACAAAAGCAAGTTCAGTTTGCAAACGTTGCCTGCACAGGACTTTCCCAAAGTAACCGAAAGACTGGATTCATCCGAAAAGGTAACGTTGGAGCAGCAACATTTAAAAAAGCTGTTCGGTCTGGTGCAATACGCGATGGCCCAGCAGGACATACGGTATTACCTCAACGGCGTGCTTTTGGTAGTAGACGGCAGTTTTCTAAAGCTGGTAGCGACCGACGGGCATCGTTTGGCGTTTACCAGCATTAAGCTCAATAAAGAATATTCGAAGCGGGAAGTTATCCTGCCCAGAAAAACAGTTAATGAACTGGTGAAGCTGCTGGCGGATTCGGATGCGCCGCTCACGTTTGAATTAGCTGAGAATCAGGTCAAGGTGCTATTCTCGGACATTTTGCTTACTACCAAGGTAATAGATGGGAAATTTCCTGATTACGAACGGGTAATACCAAACTACACCAATCATTTGACGTTAAATCGCCTGTTAGTATTGCAGGCGTTGCAGCGCGCGGCAATCTTGTCCAACGAAAAATTCAGAGGCGTACGTTTTGTACTTACCGAAAAAAATCTGCGCATTATCAGCAACAACAGCGAGCAGGAAGAAGCTCAGGAAGATATTGAAACCGACTACCATGACGTTGCTCTTGATATTGGCTTCAATGTAAATTATTTGATGGATGGATTAAATAATACTACCGCAGAAACTGTAACTTTTTCGTTCGGGGATCCTAACAGCAGCATTCTTATTACCGTTCCGGGAAATGATGAGTTTAAATATGTCGTGATGCCAATGCGCATATAATGTGCGCCTGCATGTTTCACGTGAAACAAAGAAAGAATATTGATGAGTGATTACACTTCGACCAGTATCAAAGTTTTGAAGGGCCTGGAGGCAGTACGGAAGCGTCCGGGTATGTATATAGGTGACACCAATGATGGCAGTGGATTGCATCATATGGTTTTCGAGGCGGTGGACAACGCCGTTGACGAAGCTCTGGCCGGACATTGCGACGAAATATCGGTGACCATCCATCCGGATAATTCAATCAGCGTAGCCGACAATGGACGTGGTATCCCCACCGATATTCATGAGGAGGAAAACCGCTCAGCCGCCGAAGTTATCATGACGGTGTTACACGCGGGTGGTAAATTTGACAGTAACTCATACAAGGTCTCCGGTGGATTGCACGGGGTAGGTGTGTCTGTGGTGAATGCACTGTCTGAATGGTTGCGGATGACGATCCGTCGAGATGGCATAGTTCACTTTATGGAATTTCGCGCCGGCGAGCCGGTTGAACCGCTCAAAGCGATAGGACATACCGACAAGCGCGGCACTGAAATTCACTTCCTGCCCAGCAAGGAAACCTTTGGCTTGGTCGAGTTTCATTTTGACATATTAGCCAAGCGCTTGCGTGAACTATCGTTCCTTAATAACGGCGTAAAAATCTCTTTAATCGACAAGCGAGACGGGAAAGAAGAACACTTTGCCTTTGAAGGCGGGGTCAGGGGTTTTGTGGAGTATATGAACCGGAATAAAAGCGTGTTGCACCCCACGGTGTTTTATACCTGTGTTGAAAGGGAGGGCATTACCGCAGAAATTGCGATGCAATGGAATGACTCCTATCAGGAAACGGTACAGTGCTTTACCAACAATATTCCCCAGCGTGACGGCGGTACCCATTTAACAGCGCTACGCACGGCGATGACACGAACGCTGAACAATTACATTGAAGCAGAGGAAATCGCCAAAAAGGCTAAGGTAGAAACAACCGGCGATGATATGCGCGAAGGCTTGACTGCCGTGCTGTCGGTGAAATTACCGGATCCAAAATTTTCTTCTCAAACCAAGGATAAACTGGTTTCGTCGGAGGTCCGCCCCATCGTCGAAGAAATAGTCAGCCAGCAATTAATGGAGTTTCTATTAGAGAAACCCAATGACGCCAAGCTTATCGTGGGGAAAATCGTTGATGCCGCGCGGGCCCGAGAGGCGGCTCGCAAAGCACGGGAATTGACCCGCCGCAAAGGAGTACTGGATGGTATGGGTTTGCCTGGCAAACTGGCTGACTGCCAGGAAAAGGATCCGGTTAAGTCGGAGCTCTACCTGGTAGAGGGTGATTCTGCCGGGGGGTCGGCGAAACAGGGACGTGACCGCAAGTTTCAGGCGATTCTGCCGCTTAAAGGCAAAATTTTAAACGTCGAACGGGCGCGCTTCGAGAAGCTGATTTCTTCGCAGGAAATTGCCACGTTGATTACTGTGCTTGGCACGGGAATAGGCAAAGATGAATACAACGCGGATAAATTGCGCTACCACCGCATCATTATCATGACCGACGCCGACGTAGATGGATCGCATATCCGTACTTTGCTGCTGACTTTCTTTTATCGCCAGATGCGTGAGCTTGTCGAGCGCGGGCATGTATATATTGCGCAGCCGCCGCTCTACAAGGTTAAGCAGGGCAAAGAAGAGCACTACCTTAAAGATGATCATGAAATGAAAAACTACATGCTGCGTTCCGCGCTGGTGAATGCGGAGTTGCATACCGACCAGGGCGGTCCGGCGTTGCAGGCGGAAACCCTGGAGCACTTGGCCAAGGAATACTTTCTGGCTGAGGCGGTAATAGATCGTCTGTCCCGTGTGATCGCCTCGGAGGCTCTGCATGCATTGCTAAAGCAACCGGACATTCAGCTGGACACGGCGGAACAGGCCGCTGAAAGCGCGGCAAGATTGCAAAAGGTGTGCGGAAAAGAAATTACGGTTAAAGCGGAAATCAACCCGGCCAACGATGAGCAGCGCCTGCGTTTGAAGAAGCATTTGCATGGCAACCATTCGGTCAGCTTTATTGAACAGAGTTTTCTATATAGCGGCGATTTTGCTCAGATCAAACAGACCGCGCTTGCCCTTGGCGGCCTGTTGGGCAAAGGCGCATATGTTAAACGCGGAGAACAGCGCAAATCGGTGAGCGATTTCAAACAGGCAATAGAGTGGTTGCTCGACGAGGCCAAGCGCGGCATCGGTATCCAGCGCTATAAAGGGCTGGGGGAAATGAATCCGGAACAGCTATGGGAAACCACGATGGATGTCACCAATCGTATCCTTTTGCGTGTGCAAATTGATGACATGATCATGGCAGATGAAATATTCACCACGCTGATGGGCGATGTTGTCGAACCACGCCGAGCGTTCATAGAGCAGAATGCACTGGGCGTAAAAAATCTGGATGTGTAAATCCAACCGTTAATTTAATGTGTTTCGCCCGTGTTCACGCTGAGCTGGTTGGTCAGCCGTATTGCTTGCCAAATATATTCCGTAAAACCATGTGTAATCTCGCAACATTATGAGCATCCCTCACCCAATTAAGGGCCTATTGGACCAGCGTATCCTGATACTGGACGGTGCGATGGGCACCATGATACAAGTCTACAAGCTTACCGAGGAACATTATAGGGGAACCGTTTGGTACGGAGATGCAAGCGGAAGCCGGCGGGTTTTTGCTGATCATCCGACCGACCTCAAGGGCAACAACGACTTGTTGTCGTTAACTCAGCCCCAGATTATTCGTGGGATACATGCCGAATATCTGGCTGCCGGCGCCGATATCATCGAGACAAATACCTTTAATTCGAACGCCGTCTCGATGGCGGATTACCAAATGCAGCATTTGGTGTATGAGCTGAATGTTGTCGGCGCAAAACTTGCGCGTGAAGTATGCGATGAATTTCAGGCGCGCCAACCCGATAAGCCGCGCTTTGTTGCCGGAGTGCTGGGGCCGACCACCCGTACCGCTTCAATTTCCCCGGATGTGAATGACCCGGGGTTCCGTAATATTAATTTTGATGAGCTGGTCGATGGCTACACCGAAGCAATTCGCGGATTGCTGGACGGCGGCGCGGATTTGTTAATGGTCGAAACCATTTTCGATACGCTGAACGCCAAAGCCGCGCTGTTCGCAATCGACCAGTATTTCGCAACGCATCAGGTGCAAGTACCGGTAATGATATCCGGCACCATCACCGACGCGTCCGGGCGGACATTGTCGGGGCAAACCACGGAAGCGTTCTGGAATTCGCTCGCGCATGCGCGACCATTGTCTATCGGCCTCAACTGCGCGTTAGGTGCCGAATTGATGCGCCCGTATGTGGAAGAGCTGGCACGCGTCGCTGGCTGCTATGTGAGCGCTCACCCCAACGCCGGCCTGCCTAATCCGTTGGCAGAAACCGGATACGATGAACAGCCGCAAACGACCGCCGCGTTGCTGCAGGAATTTGCCAGCAATGGACTGTTGAATATTGCCGGTGGATGTTGTGGTACCACACCGGCCCATATCAAGGCGATTGCCGAAGCATTGCAAGGCATGCCGCCGCGGCGACTTCCCGAGCTCGAAAAAAAATGTCGCCTATCCGGTCTGGAACCGTTTAATGTTGGCGAGGACTCACTGTTTGTCAACGTCGGTGAGCGCACCAATGTTACTGGCTCCAAGTTATTCGCCCGCCTGATACTCAGCGGTGATTACGCGGCGGCTGTCGACGTGGCACGGCAGCAAGTGGAGAACGGCGCCCAGGTGGTAGACATCAACATGGACGAGGCGATGCTGGATTCGCAGGCCGCCATGACCCAATACCTGAATTTGATTGGATCCGAGCCCGACATTTCACGCGTGCCGCTGATGATCGACTCTTCCAAGTGGTCGGTCATTGAAGCCGGGCTGAAATGCGTGCAGGGCAAAGCCATCGTCAACTCCATCAGCATGAAGGAAGGCGAGGCGGAATTTGTCAAATACGCCACATTGGTGCGCCGTTATGGCGCGGCGGCGGTTGTCATGGCGTTTGACGAGCAGGGCCAGGCCGATACCTTCCAGCGCAAGATTGAAATCTGCCAGCGCAGCTACGATATTCTGGTCAACCAAGTCGGCTTTCCGCCTGAAGATATTATTTTTGATCCGAACATCTTTGCGATCGCCACCGGCATCGAAGAACACAACAATTATGCGGTGGATTTTATCGAGGCCACGCGCTGGATCAGAAAAAATCTGCCTTACGCCAAGATCAGC
>JAZJXX010000002.1:391536-490463 GCA_040390665.1 Pseudomonadota bacterium
GTGGAAGATGTAGTGCTGAACCGCCGCCCCGATGCGGGCGAGCGGCTGGTAGTGTTGGCGGAAAACGTAAAAGGCGGCGCCAAGGTACAGGTCGAGGATCTGGCATGGCGCGATGGCACAGTGCAGGAACGCCTGACCCATGCGCTAGTGCGCGGCATCACTTCGTATATCGTCGAAGATACCGAAGAGGCCAGATTGCAGACGGAACGTCCGGTCGAGGTGATCGAAGGTCCGCTGATGACCGGCATGAACGTGGTGGGGGATCTGTTTGGCGCCGGCAAAATGTTTCTGCCGCAGGTGGTTAAATCCGCGCGCGTAATGAAACAGGCAGTGGCCCACCTGGTGCCTTTTATTGAAGCAGAAAAAGTGCGGTCCGGCGATAGCCGGGCCAAAGGTAAAATCGTCATCGCCACGGTCAAGGGGGATGTACACGATATCGGCAAGAACATCGTCACCGTGGTGCTGCAATGCAATAACTTCGAAGTCATCAACATGGGCGTGATGGTTCCCTGCCAGCAGATACTGGATGCGGCGCGCGAACATAACGCCGACATCATCGGTTTGTCCGGGCTGATTACGCCCTCGCTGGAAGAAATGGCTCATGTGGCAAAGGAAATGGAGCGTCAGGGCTTTACCATTCCGCTGCTAATAGGCGGCGCGACGACTTCCCGCGTGCATACCGCAGTCAAAATCGAGCGGAATTACCCGAGCGGCGCCACGGTATATGTAACAGACGCCTCACGCGCTGTCGGCGTGTGCAGCAATCTGCTGAGCGCGACGCTGCGCGACGAATATGTTGCAGGGGTGAAGACTGATTACGTCAAGATACGCGAACTGCATGCCGGTAAAAAGGGACAGGGCGCGCGCTACAGTCTGTCGGATGCACGGCAACATGGTCTGAAAACAGACTGGAAAGCCTATACCCCGCCCCGCCCGACCTTTATCGGCGTACGCGAATTGCGTAATTATTCGCTTGCCGAAATCAGCCATTACATCGACTGGACACCGTTCTTCCAGACTTGGGAATTGGCCGGACGGTATCCGAAAATTTTAAACGACGAGGTTGTTGGCGACGCTGCGCGCCAGTTGTTCAGCGATGCGCAGGCCATGCTCGCGCTGATTATTGAAGAGCACTGGCTGAGCGCCAATGCAGTATTCGGGCTGTTTCCCGCGAACAGCGTCAACAGTGATGATATAGAAATTTATACGGATGAGTCGCGCAGTAATGTCGCCATGACGTGGCACAATCTGCGTCAGCAAATGGTCAAGCCGGTAGACAAGCCTAATCTTTGCCTGGCCGATTTTATTGCGCCCAAGGAAACCGGGGTGGCTGATTATATCGGCGCCTTTGCGGTGACCACCGGGATTGGAATTGATGCGCGCGTCGCAGAATTCGAGCGCAACCATGACGACTACAACAGCATCATGCTCAAGTCCCTGGCGGACCGGCTGGCCGAAGGTTTTGCCGAATTGCTGCATGCCCGGGTACGGCGCGAGTTCTGGGGCTACGCAGCAGATGAAAAAGCCAGCAACGAAGAGCTGATAGACGAACACTATCGAGGAATCCGCCCTGCCCCCGGCTATCCCGCCTGCCCCGACCATACCGAAAAAGGCGCGCTATTTGCTTTATTAAATGCGCCGGACCGTGCCGGGATTACGCTAACGGAAAGTTATGCGATGTTGCCTACCGCGGCAGTGAGCGGTTTTTATTTTTCGCATCCTCAGGCGCAATATTTTGCTACCGCCAAAGCGGATAAAGACCAGATCGAGGATTATGCGGCACGGAAAGGTATGAGCTTGTCCGAAGCCGAACGCTGGCTCGCGCCTGTGCTGAATTACGATAACTAGCCTGTGAACATGGTCGCACATCCGTTATTGCTGATCGTGCTGATGCTGGTCATCTCCAACCTGTTCATGACGTTCGCATGGTACGGGCATCTGAAAAATCTGGCGCAATCGCCCTGGTATATCGCAGCCTTGGTCAGCTGGGGCATAGCACTGTTTGAATACCTGTTTCAGGTTCCGGCAAACCGCATCGGATATCAGAGCTACAGCCTGGCGCAATTGAAGATACTACAGGAGGTAATTACGCTCTCGGTATTTATACCATTTTCGCTGATTTATATGCAGCAGCCACTCAAGCTGGATTATCTATATGCTGGACTATGTCTGATGGGCGCAGTGTATTTCATATTTCGCAATGCATAATTCATCAGCTTTATGATCTATTGGTTTAGGGAGATGTATGCAATGTCCATTATGTTCCAACGAAATTAGTGATAAAGCTTATGAGTGCACCTGCTGCGGGGCCACTCAGGTCATCCGAAGGTCGCCGGCGGGTATAGTTATCGCCTGGATAGCCATGGGAGTAGGTGTTTTGTGGGGGCTATTTTGGCTATTGTTGCTTTTAATGCTGGTAACCAAACAGAGCCTGGCTGGGTTCCCGTGGCTGATATTAGTGGGCGGCACTGCTTTGGTGGCCGGACTATTATGGTATTCGCGAAAAACTAAACAAAAGGTGTGGGTGCGTTTCAACAATTGAATACCAAAAATAATATGGGAAAACCCCCGTCGATTCATATTCTGGGAATTTGCGGCACGTTCATGGGCGGCGTCGCGGTACTAGCCAAACAGGCGGGATACCACGTCACCGGCTGTGACGCCAACGTCTATCCACCGATGAGTGCGCAATTGACCGATCAAGGCATTACATTGATCGAGGGCTACGATCCCGCGCAGCTGACGCTGGAGCCCGATATCTATGTGATCGGCAATGTAGTAGCGCGCGGCAATCCGCTGATGGAAGAAATCCTCAATCGCAATTTACCGTATATTTCCGGGCCGCAATGGCTGGCGCAAAACTTGTTGCAGGATAAATGGGTGTTGGCTGTGGCTGGTACGCACGGCAAAACCACAACGACTTCGATGCTGGCGTGGATACTGGAGTACGCGGGGCTCAACCCCGGCTTCATGATAGGCGGCGTACCGCAGAATTTCGGTATCTCCGCACGCCTGGGCGAATCGCCTTTTTTCGTCATCGAAGCCGATGAGTACGACACAGCTTTTTTCGATAAACGCTCCAAATTTGTACACTATCATCCACGTACGGTTGTGCTTAATAATCTTGAGTTCGACCACGCGGATATTTTCAGTGACCTGGGGGCGATAGAAACGCAGTTTCATCACTTGCTGCGCACCATCCCAGGTAATGGCTTGGTAATCAGTAACAGCCGCGAAGCAGCCCTGCAGCGGGTCATTCAGCGCGGCTGCTGGACGCCTGTGGAATTGTTCGGGAATGCTCAAGGTTGGAGCATTGATGACGATAACAAAGTTGCTCTTAACGGAAAAATCCACGGTGTATTAAGCTGGGATTTGCTGGGCATGCATAATCGCTTGAATGCCTTGGCCGCACTCGCCGCGGCGCGTCATGTGGGTGTGCTGCCGTCGCACGGTCTAAAAGCGCTGAGTGAATTCAAGAACGTAAAGCGGCGCATGGAAGTGCGCGGCATCGTTAACGGCATCACGGTATACGATGATTTTGCTCACCACCCCACCGCGATCGCGACGACCGTGGAAGGGCTGCGCCGTAAGGTCGGTAGCGCCCGTATACTCGCTGTGCTGGAGCCGCGCTCGAATACGATGAAGCTGGGTGTGATGAATGCAGCTTTGCCGGAAAGCCTTAAGGAAGCCGACGCTGTGTTTTGCTACAGCGCAAAGCTCGGGTGGGATGCCGCTGCTGTGTTTGCTCCGCTGGGTCCCAAGGCGGTGGTAAAAAACGATTTGGATGAGCTGATAGGAAACATCATTGCAATTGTACGTCCCGGTGACCATATTCTAGTGATGAGTAATGGAGGGTTCGCCGGCATACATGAAAAGCTGCTGCAGCATCTGCAACAAGGGCAGTGAATAACAATAAAATATCCCACATGAAATATACGGGTTAACTTATTGTGTTTAGAAAACAATTGTTGTATCGTCGCGGACACGTTAGAACAGCAAACGCTGATTGCATAAATACTTAGGGGAGCAGGCATGCGGAATTTTTATTTTAACCATAAATTCTCGGATCTTTCGGTCTGGCCTCTATTAGCGATAATGCTTGCTGCTCTCATAGGCTGTGGCAGCGGAGTAGCAACTTCGGGCACCGGGGCGACGAGCTCGGTGGGCGCTACATCCACTGCGAGAAGTATTGCGTTGGCGAAAACCGCGGCCAGTGTTAAAAGTGATAATTCAAATACAGCGACTATTACAGCAACAGTGCTAGATAGCAACAATACAGTACTGTCCGGACAGACCGTGCAGCTACTGGCCTCAACAGGACAATTGGTTCTGGCTTCTTCAACAACAAATAGCAGCGGCCAGATCACTGCGCTTTTCTCCGCTGGAAATTTGATTAGTACAAACCGAACCGCAACAATTACAGCCACTGTTCCCGGAACAACGGCGACAAGTTCAACCCTTGTTCTAATCAATGGCTCGACACTGCCATTGACAACCCCCACAACGTCGGTCACGGCTGGAGCGGCCACAGCATTGACAGCAACTGCAAAGGATGCGGGAGGAACGCCCGTGGCAAACCAAAAGGTGCGTTTTTCGATCAGCACCGGTAGCGGTACATTGAGCTCCCCAACCGTCACCACCGACAATAATGGTGTAGCCAGTGTCAACTTTACCGGCACGGCGGCCGGCACCGTTAATGTGCTTGCGGAATGGCTGGACAGCAGCAATATTGCAACCATTTCAACCACAAAAACCTATACCGTTGCGGCGGTGGGGTCTGCATTTCAGGTCAACTCCCCAAGCTCGCCGTTCCCGGTAACTTTGGGCGCAACCAAGGACGTAGTCGTTAACGTACCGGCGATGATATCCAATGTGAACGTTAACAAGATACGCTTCTCGACTACGCTGGGCACTTGGCAGTCAAGCGGCAGTCAAGTGAAGACCGTCACGTTTGCTACCGCCGGGACCTATACACAAACGTTTGTTGCGGGTGTCAATGCCGGCAATGCCAATGTACAAATCGATGCATTGGATACGAATGGTGCGGTAATTTCTACCGCCACCCTGGTGCTGTCGCTGAGCGCGAGTGCGGCTTCCGCGACAAACATTACACTGCAGTCGAGCGCAACGGCAATCGTCCCCAGCACGGGCACTACCAGCAGCACCGCAAAACTTTTCGCAATGGTTACAGACATTAATACCAATCCGGTTGCCAACGCCGCAGTGCTTTTCCAGCTTGTTAACCCGAGTGGCGGCGGCGAACAGATCAGTCCGGTAGTGGTAATGACAGGTGATGGCACCAACGGCATTGCAGGCCAGGCACTATCAACTTTTACCGCCGGGACAACATCAACCAATCAGAACTCCCAAATCCAGGCATCGGTTATCGGAGCGAGCGGGGTTCAGGCCACCACGAATATAGCAGTCGGAGGAACGGCCGGTTCGATCGCGGTTGGTACGAGCACGACCATCACTTCGAACACGGATAACACCTTTTACCTGTTGCCAGTTACGGTAATGGTATCGGATGCGAGTGGACATGCCGTTTCGGGAGCAACAGTTACTGTTTCGATTTGGCCCCTGTACTACTACAAAGGGACTCGTGCTGCTAATTGCGCAGTTACATTCGTTGGTGGCAGGTATAACAATGAAGATAAGAATGAAAACCTGATTCTCGATACCTTGCCCACCCCTGAGGACATTGACGGCCCCGGCGGTATTGCGAATCCAACGGCTTATTTGGGAACGCCTGATAATAAATTGTGGCCACCGTCCTCTTCGGCTGGAACGGTGCCATCAAATATTGTTACCGCCGCAGATGGAACGGCTACTTTCAATTGGTCTTATCTAAAACAGTATGCCAACTGGATAGATGTTCGTTTGCGCGCGACGACGACGGTGGCCGGAACAGAGGCAGTAACGGAAACGATAATTAACCTGGCGCCCTCGGCTGCGGATGCCGGCACAAATCCCTGTCCGTTACCAAGTTCGCCTTTTAACTAGATGGGTATTTTGGTAGGAAAGAGTTGGGACATCAAACAATGGCATCCGGATCTTGGGTTAAGTGGTAGGTATTACTCTTGTTCAACCGCAAACAGCCGCCGGTGCTCTCTGATCGCATAACGGTCGGTCATGCCCGCAATATAGTCGGCAACGGCGCGGGCGTGATCGCGTTCTGCTTGAATCATGAATTGTGGCGGTAGCAGACGCAGATCTTCCATGAAAGCTGAGAATAACTCTCCGATGATACGACGTGCTTTCGCGCTCATACGCATGACGCGATAATGGCGATACAGATTCGTACGCAGGAAGGCCTTTAATTCGCGATTCTGCTCATGAATTTCAGTGCTGAATGCAGCCAGCGGCGGCGCCGCCCGCACCTCACTGATATTGCGCACCGCATGAGCCTGGATATTTTTTTCAGTGGTCAGGATAAGATCCATCACCAAGGTATTGATCATGCGCCGTATGGTTTCATGGATCATGCGGCGATCGGCGAGATCGGGATAAGCCAGCCTTACTGTATCCAGATGCCCGGCAAACAGGCGCACTGAAGAGAGCTGTTCCAGTGTAATCAACCCCGAACGTAGGCCATCATCCACATCGTGATTGTTGTAGGCTATTTCATCGGCCAAATTGGCGATTTGCGCTTCCAGCGACGGACGCTGCCGTTTGAGGAAGCGTTCGCCTACAGCACCAAGCTTGGCTGCGTTCTCGAGCGAACAATGTTTGAGTATGCCCTCACGCGTTTCGAAACTCAGGTTAAGGCCCTCAAAAGCGGCATAATGGTCTTCCAGTACATCCACTACGCGCAGCGACTGTAGATTATGCTCGAATCCGCCATGATCCTTCATGCAGGAATTCAACGCATCCTGCCCGGCGTGACCGAACGGTGTATGGCCGAGATCATGCGCCAGCGAAATGGCCTCTACCAGATCCTCATTTAATTTCAGATAGCGAGCTATTGAGCGCGCAATTTGAGCGACCTCTATGCTGTGTGTCAGCCGGGTGCGAAACAGATCGCCTTCGTGGTTAACAAATACCTGGGTTTTGTATTCCAGCCGGCGGAAGGCGGTGGAATGAATGATGCGATCGCGATCACGTTGAAATTCGCTGCGCCCGAAAGGGGCTTCCTCGGCTATATTCCTACCGTAGCTATTGTCTACGCTGACAGCATAGGGCGCCAGCCCGTTCATGTGGGTAACTCCTGTCGCTCACTGCACGCCTGTATAGTCTGACGCAGCAACTCCGGCGCAGCATCGCTCATTACCGCGTTGCCAATCTTTTTTAGAAGTATGAAACGCATTTTCCCGCCGACCACCTTCTTATCCAGCTCCATCAGCTGCAGATATCTCTCTACGCCCAATGCAGGCGCAATAACCGGTAGTTGCGCACGCTCAAACAGCCGCTGTATGCGGCTTTTTTCCTGCTCGCCTATCCAGCCCATGCGGAAGGAAAGATCGGCAGCCATAATCGTGCCCGCGGCAACCGCATCACCATGCAACCATACGCCATAACCCATGCCGGTTTCAATGGCGTGCCCGAAGGTATGCCCCAGGTTAAGCAAAGCTCGCTCGCCGCTTTCGCGTTCGTCGGCGCCAACCACTTCCGCCTTATTCAGACAACTACGGCTGATTGCGTACTCGAGCGCCTCGGCGTCCCGACTCAGCAGTTTTTCCATGTTCTGTTCCAGCCATTCAAAAAAAGGCAGATCGCGGATCAATCCGTATTTAATGACTTCGGCAATACCCGAGCGCAGATCTTGATCCGGCAGAGTATTCAACGTGGCAATATCGGCCAGCACCAGCTGCGGCTGGTAAAATGCACCGATCATATTTTTGCCCAGAGGATGGTTGATACCCGTCTTGCCGCCAACCGAGGAATCCACTTGCGCCAGCAAAGTGGTGGGAATCTGTATGAAGGGAACACCGCGCAAATAAGTTGCTGCGGCATAGCCGGTCATGTCGCCGACCACGCCCCCGCCTAATGCGATCAATGGTGTGTTCCGCTCGCAACGATTGGACAGCAATGCGTTATAAATCAGCCCCAGCGTCTCGGCATTTTTATAGGTTTCACCATCTGGGAGTATGACGGGAATAACTTTGATGCTGCGTTCTTCCAATGCATTCTGTAAGGTTTGCAGGTACAGGGGGGCAACAGTGGTATTGGTGACCACAGCAACCTGCTTGTGGGGTATATATGCCGGCAGTAAATCGGTTCGAGCAAGCAGGTTATGGCCGATGTGTATCGGATAACTGCGCTCGGCCAGTCCGACGGTTAATGTTTGCATGAGTAAATAGCCGTGCTATGTTTTATCTTCGATTAATAAGCTTAACTTTTCCTGGAGTTGTAATACCAGACTATGCACACTTTGCTTGCCGGTGGGTATGATCAGGTCGGCCACCTGCGTATATAGCGGGTCGCGCTGCTCATAAAGAGTCTTCAGTCGGGCACGGGGATCGGCAGTCTGCAGCAAAGGCCGGCTGCGGTCGTGATGGGTGCGTTGCCAGAGGTCAGTCACAGTGCTTTTCAGATAAACAACTATACCGTTACTGCCCAGCGCATTGCGGCTTTTCTCGTTCAGCACGACGCCGCCGCCGGTGGCCAGAACGATGTTTTCAAGCTTGACCAGATCCTGAATTATTAAAGCTTCCCTTTGCCGAAAACCTGCTTCACCTTCAACATCGAAAATATGCGAAATGGTTACACCGGTACGCTGTTGAATTTCGTCGTCGCTATCAATAAATACCTTGCCCAGCTGTTGCGCCAGCAGTTTACCGACGGTCGTTTTGCCGGCTCCCATCATGCCTATCAGGATAATATTACTGGATCGGCAGGGGGCTTCTTTGTTATTGGCGTTATACATAAATCAATTATAGTAAAAAACATTCTTCCGTACTAATAAAGCAAAAGCCCGGCACAGGCCGGGCTTTTGCTTTATCGCGTTGCTTAGCGCAATCGGAGGCTTTCTTTCAAAATCTTTGGGGTGATGAACACCAGCAATTCCTTTTTGGATTCGCTTTTGTTGTCGTTTTTGAACAGCCATCCGACCACAGGTATATCCCCCAGCAACGGCACCTTGTTGATGCTGGACCCTTGGTCCAAGGTATAAACCCCGCCTATAACCACCGTGCCGCCGTTTTCCACAAGAACCTGGGTGGTAACCTGTTTATTGTTGATGCTTGGTATCCCTTGGTAAACGGTACCGACCGTATCCTGTGTAACGTCTACCTTCATGTTAACCCGGTCATCCGGAGTAATTTGCGGGGTTACCGTCAGGCTTAAGGTCGCATCCTTGAAGGAGGTGGTAGGTATGCTTCCGACTGCGCCCGGCGTTGTGTACGGAATCTGCACGCCGGATTTAATAACGGCCTGCGCAGAATCAGCGGTCATCACGCGAGGGCTGGAAATATTCTTGGTTTTGCCGTCCAGCTCTGAAGCCTGTAATTCCAAGGTGAGCGTTTTTGCATCCGCCGGGCTAAATAATGAAAATATCAGGCCACCGGTTCCGCTGCCATCCGTGGCGCCAGGCAGGTTAACATTGCCTGCACCCGTGGCGCCACTGGAACCGGGCGGACGAAACCCCGGAGCCAGCGGTCCGGAGAAATTCAATCTTCCGCCCAAGGTACGGTTAAAGTCTTCTCTTGCTTCAACAAAACGGGCTTCTATCATCACTTGGCGCACAGGCACGTCGATTTGCCGGACCAGTTTACGAACCTCTTCCAACACCGCAGAGGTGTCTTTTACAAACAAGGTATTAGTGCGCTGATCGACCACCACGCTGCCGCGTTTAGACAGAATGCTCGAGTTTGCGGCCGGTTGCGAGCCAGCTACAGGCGCTGTAGATATCACAGCGCCGCCGCGCAAGATAAGCGCAACATCATTACCCTTCTGATAGCTTAGCTGGAAGCTCTCGGTATGCGTTACCTCCAGATCGGAAATATCCTGCATCGCAGTCAGGTTAAGTTTTTCCTTGGCCGCTATTTCCTCTCGAGGAGCAATTTGCAGGACATTGCCATTTTTGCGCATATCCAGCCCTTTGCTCTGCAATATAATGTCCAGCGCCTGATCCCAAGGCACATCTTTCAGGCGCAAGGTAAGACTGCCGGTGACGGAGTCGCTGATCAGCATATTCATCGGGATATTGTTGCTGTTGATGAAATCAGCGATCACATATAGCGCTTCGCGCACGGCAATATTCTGGAAATTCAGCGTCAGTTTTTCCCCAGCATAACCGCCCTTCGAGCTTTTCACGAGCTTGTTTGGATCTTCGGTGACCGATTTGATCTCCACAATGAATTTGTTATCAGCCTGATAGGCTGCATGTTCCCATAAACCCTTGGGCTCGATCACCATGCGAACATTGTCGCCGTCCGCAAAAGTGTCTACGCCCTCCACCGGAGTACCGAAATCCGTAACATCAAGTTTGCGTTGCAGATCTCGCGGCAGACTGGTTTTCATGAATTCAACAACCAGATTTTTACCCTGTTGCTTAATATCTATTCCCACGTTGGCGTCGGACAGATCCAATTGAATACGCCCTTCGCCATTTTTACCACGGTGAAATTCTATGTCGCGCACGCTATGCTTTTGCGCAGCTGTTTTTGTTTCGGTAAAACGAGTAATTCCCGGCGCGAGCGCGGTATCGGTTGGCTTGCCCTGCAGGGTAATTAACACTGCATTGCCTTCAATCTGGGTGTTGTAAGCCAACACTTGGGTCAGATTAATCACCAGCCGGGTACGATTTCCGGCCTGTACAATATTCGCGCTGCGCAGTCCGCCTTCGCTGAATTCCTGAGTCGATTTGCCCAGCGCATTTGTGGTATTGGGGAAATCAAAGGCAATACGCGGAGGAGTATTGATAGTGAATCCTGCGGGAGGCTTGGCCGGCGGATTTTTCAATTCCACGCGGAGTATTACTGTTCCACCCGGCACATCCTGCACAGTAAGCGATTGTATGCTATTGGCAGTATCGGCACTGGTTTGCGCATGAGCGCTGAGGGCGGAGAAAGCAAATACAGCAATTAGCCGGGCAAAGCTGTTAACGATGCGCTTAATCCTCCGCTCGGAGTCGTTACTATGCATGGTGAATAGTCCAGTCATGTTTATTTTCATGTTTGCTCCCGATCATTCCACTATTTGCAGGCTAGTCATGCGTTCAGACCAATCCCCGGAACTGTCCTGTATGGTTTCTTTGATACTGATTTCATTATCAGTAATAGCGGTGATCCGTCCAAAATTCTGCCCTAGGTAATTGCCTGCCCGAACCGTATGTATTTTCCCATCCGGGGCACGGACGAGGCCATAACTGACCCGGTTCTGGTTCAGATAACCGGTCATTTTCAGGCTATCCAACGGATACTCTTCAAGCGCATCACGGTGCCGTTGCATGTCGGGCTGATTGAGGCCGGTATGCCCAGCCGTTTTTACCTCTTGTTTGCGCGGCTTAAATGGATCGGGCAAGCCTATCGAGTTATCATAATTAAATGGTTCGTAGGGCTTGATCTCGGGTGGCGGATCAACTTTACCGCGCAGTCCGGCGCCTGAGTTCTTGACGAAATCGTTCAAATCCTGGAACTCCGTGCGGCCACAACCGGCCAGCGCAAGAGCGATGATGAGCAACAGATTGGCTAATTTCATTTTTTCGCTCCCGCAGCCGCGGCAGGTTTCGCCGCCTTTTTCTGGGCGGACAGCTCTTCTTCGTCGAGATATCGATAAGTCTTTGCTATGGTGTCCATGGATAGCTGTGTCCCGGCCGGACTGATGCCGATTTCATTCAACGTCACTATGCGAGGCAATTGGGAAATATCACTGGAGAACTTACCAAGATCGTCATAATTGCCGGTGACTCGTATAGTAATAGGTTGCTCGGCAAATACTCCGGTGATCACCTCGGCGCCGGGCCGGAACAATTCAAATTGCAGACCTCGGCCCAGACCGGCCTGATTAATGTCCGTCAGCAGTGCGTCCATTTCGGATTTATTCGGCAGTTGCTTAAGCAATGCGCCGAAGGATTGTTGCGTTTCAGTAAGCTGTTTTTTAATAATGTCGAGGTTAATGGCCTGTTTTTTCTTAACCAGAAAAGCTTCCTTAAGCTGGATTTCTTCCTGCTTGACGTTGCTGAGTATCTCCAGCTGTCCCTGCCAGTCCAGCAAAAACCCGGCGATTAATACCACGATGCTAATCGCCGAGCATGCAATAAGCTTGACTGGCCAAGGCCAGCTTCCCGGACTTCTGGGGTTAACATTTTTAAGCTCTTCCAACAAATTCGTGCGCATCTTTTAACCCTTCACGCTGTCGGCTTGGACGGGCGTTGCTGGTACCTGCTTTTTCAAATTGAAATTTAGCGTGAACTCACTCATGCGCGCCCCGCCGTTGCCTGACGCGTGAATTTCAACAAGAGACGGTTGTTCTAGCCAAGGCGAGTTTTCGACGGCACGCATCAAAGTTGAAACGCGGGCATTGGATTGCGCAAAGCCGATCAGATTTATTTTGTTCCCGGTCTGTTTAATTGATTTGAGATAAACACCTTCGGGCAATATGCGCAACATCTGGTCCAGCAGGTGCACCACGTCGGAACGTGTTGATTGCAGGTTTTCAACCACAATCTTGCGCGCCAACAACGCTTCAGTCTGTTCCCGCAGTTTTTTGATTTCGGCGATTTGCCTGTCCAGCAAAGCCGTTTCATCTTTAAGATATTGGTTGCGATGTTCCTGATAGGAGATCTGGGCGCTGATCGCGGCGTGTACCATGCCGACCAGAACAATACCCAACAATAGTGAAATCACACTGAAAGCAATAAATTGAACCTGGCGTGCTTTGCGCTTGGCTGCACGATGAGGCAGCAAATTGATGCGTATCATGACCGGTCAAACCTTCGCATTGCCAAGCCACAGGCGATCATCAGCGCCGGCGCATCAGCCTGAAGCTGGCGGGGTTTAATACGGCTGGAAAGCAGCATTTGCGCGAATGGATTAGCCACCAGGGTGTTTATCTGCGTACGAGTAGCAACGGCATCGTCCAATCCAGACAACGCGGCACAACCACCGGCAAGAACGATATAGTTGACTTCATTATATTGTGTTGACGTGAAGAAAAATTGCATCGCCCGGGCCACCTCGCTGGCTACGTTTTCGCGAAACGGCGTTAGCACATCAGCTTCATAATTGTCCGGCAATCCGCCATTGCGTTTGCCTATCTCGGCTTCGTCTACGGATAGCCCAAACGCATTCTGTATCTGCTGGGTCAACTGCTCGCCGCCGGTTTGCTGATCACGCGTATAAACCGACACGCCGTTACGCATTACGTTTACATTCATCACGTTAGCGCCAATATCCACCAGCGCTACACATTGTTCGACGGCACCGCCCGGTAATTGCGCACAGATCTGCTCCAAGGCCAGTTCGGCAGCATAAGTCTCGACATCCATCACGATAGCCTTGAGGCCAGCGGCCTGAGCCGCAGCCACTCGATCTTCCACATTAGCCTTGCGCGATGCGGCCAGCAGAACCTCAATTTCTTCGGTATTGCCGGGCGCCGGCCCAAGCACCTGGAAATCCAGGTTGACTTCGTCCATTGCAAAGGGAATGTATTGGTTTGCTTCACTCTCAACCTGATATTCCAGGTCTTCTTCGCGCAAACTGTTGGGCAACAGGATTTTCTTGGTAATCACGGCTGCAGCCGGCAGGGCCAAACCGGCATTGTGAATACGTGTGCCCATACGGCTTAAGGCGCGCCCCAGGCTGTCGGACACTGCCTCAAGATTGTTGATATTGCCATCAATAACGGCGTCTTTTGACAGCGATTCAATGGCATACCGCTCCAACGTATAGCCGTTCCTTTTTGGTGATTCGCTTAATTCTACGATCTTCACCGCCGAAGTGCTTATGTCTACGCCAATTAACGGCGGCGTTCTGGTGAATAAAAAATCCACCGGAATATCAAAATTTCCTTTAAGCATAGGCTGGTTAGAGCTTTTCCGTATAAAGTGGTTTAAATCCTAGCAATAACTATAATGCAAGTAAAGTTTTTTTGCGGACTTATTTTATATCGGCAGAACCGATATAATACTTGAACCTACCTTTTGAATTTGACACGAAATGACCTCTCGCTGGTGGGTTTATCCCGCCCTCTTGTTGCCCGTTATTCTGTTGCTGCCTGTGCTGGTGCTGTTCTTTGCGGCAATGCTAACCTATCCTACCCTGCCTTCGCTAGAGGCATTGACGGATTATCAGCCAAAAATACCGTTACGGGTTTATAGTTCAGAGGGGATACTACTCGGCGAATTTGGCGAAGAACGGCGCGCCGTGGTCAAAATCGATGAGGTGCCGGACCTGATGAAAAAAGCCATTATCGCTGCAGAAGATGATCGCTTTTACCAGCATGGCGGCGTGGACTATATGGGGGTGCTGCGCGCGGCTTATTCCAATTTTACTTCAGGTGGACCAAAGCAGGGCGCCAGCACCATCACCATGCAAGTGGCGCGAAATTTCTTCCTTACCAAGGAGAAAACCTTATCGCGAAAATTCAATGAGGTTTTGCTCGCGTTGAAAATAGAGCATAGCATGAGCAAGGATGAAATTCTTCAGCTGTACATAAATCAGATTTATCTGGGCCAGCGGGCGTACGGTTTTGCCGCTGCTGCGCAAATTTATTTCGGCAAGACACTGAATCAACTAAGCATAGCCGAAATGGCTATGCTGGCCGGCCTGCCTAAAGCGCCGTCTGCCTATAATCCGGTAGTTAATCCGAAGCGAGCCAAGCTACGGCAGATGTATGTGCTGCGCCGCATGCATGAGCTTAAGTTCATCGACAATACCCAGCTGGAAGCCGGCAAGCAGCGTCCGCTAATTGCCAAGCATGGTAATCAGGAATTTCCAATCAAGGCTGACTATCTGGCAGAGATGGTCAGGCAGGCTGTTTACGACCGTTATCAGGAAGATACTTATACGCAGGGCATTAAAGTTTATACCACCATCCGCCAGCAAGACCAGGCAGCCGCATACAAGGCGGTGCGTAAGGGCGTACTGGAATACGACCAGCGCCATGGTTACCGCGGCCCCGAAGGCTATACCGATTTGCGCGAGGGCGGCGACGAGGAATACCTGGAAGATGCCTTGCAGGAGTTTGGCGACAGTGATGATTTGCTACCGGCGGTGATACAGCAGATTAAGGGTAATGTCATCTATGCTTATTGCAAGGGAGGAGAAGCGGTCGAAATCAGCGGCGAAGGGCTGAGGTTCGCGCAGCGCGCGCTGAGCGAGAAGGTTTCACTTAATCAACGGCTAAGAGTAGGTTCGGTGATCCGTGTCCAGAAAAATGAGAAAGGCAATTGGAAAATTGTTCAATTGCCACAAGTTGAAGCTGCTTTTGTTTCCGGCAGCCCGCGTGATGGTGCAATTTACGCATTGATTGGCGGTTTCGACTTTAACCACAGCCAGTTTAATCATGTTACTCAGGCGTGGCGCCAGCCCGGCTCCAGTTTTAAGCCATTTATTTATTCCGCAGCGCTCGAAAAAGGACTGACTCCTGCCTCGATTATTGAAGATGCGCCGCTGGAGTTCAGCTCAACCGAAACGGGCAGTGATGCGTGGCAACCCAAAAATTACGACGGCAAGTTTGATGGCCCCATGCGCATGAGGCAAGCATTGATTCACTCAAAAAATATGGTTTCAATCCGTATCCTGCAAGCGATTACGCCAAAGTACGCACAGGACTATGTCACAAAATTCGGTTTTGATGCCAGCAAACACCCGCCCTACCTGACCATGGCGCTAGGTGCGGGTTCGGTTACGCCGTTGCAGATGTTGACCGGCTATGCCGTCTTCGCCAATGGCGGCTCCCGCATAGCCCCCTATTTCATCCAGCGCATCGAAGATGCGAAAGGCAATGTGTTGAATCAGGCGGCGCCGGTCGTCGTCGGAGAAAACGCTGAGCAGGTCATAGATGTTAGAAACGCATTTACTATGGTCAGCATGATGCAGGATGTGGTGCGGCATGGCACGGCCAACCGTGCCATGCAACTGGGCCGGCTGGACCTGGCGGGGAAAACGGGCACAACCAGCGACTCGGTCGATGCGTGGTTTTGCGGCTTTCAGCCTACGGTAGTCGGCATATCATGGATAGGTTTTGATACTCCACGCAGTTTAGGTGAGAAGGAAACCGGCGGCGGCGCGGCGTTGCCTATGTGGATGGATTATATGGGCAAGGTCTTAAAGGACGTGCCGCAAGCAACATACAGCATGCCAGAAAATATGGTTGCGGCACGTATTAACAATGACGGCTTGCGCGATCCGGACGGCGAATTGACTGAATATTTTTATCAGGAAAACCTGCCTCAGGAACAATCTGCGATACCTCCCGGACGTTCACAAAATGAAACAGTCCGGGATCAACTATTCTGACTGGTGATGACCAAGGATCGTACACATCGGCGCGATCTGATGCGGGAGCAATTGGCTCATCACGCTGCTCGCCTGATGGCCGAAGATGGCATTACGGACTACACTCTGGCCAAGCGCAAGGCAGCTAAACAGCTTGGGGCCATCGATACTCAGCATTTGCCCAGCAATCAGCAGGTAGAGGAGGCATTGCGCGTTTTTCGCAGCCTCTACCAGAAGGAAAGCCATCCGCCGGTGCTGCGCCATCTGCGCGAGGAGGCTTTATCCATGATGCGTTTGCTGGAACCGTTTTCTCCTTACCTCACCGGTTCCGTTCTAAATGGCACGGCGGGAGAGCAATCGGATATCAATCTGCTGGTTTATTCCGACGACGAAAAAGCCATGCTGATGTTTTTCCTCAAGCATAATTTACCGTTTGAAAGCGGCGAATGGCGTATCCATCTGGCTGGGCGGCAGCAGACTATACCCAGCTTTACCCTGCACACGGATGCCGGGGTCCCAGTGCATATCGCGGTGCAGCCGGAGAATACCCGCCACAGCGCCGGACGTAAACCGGAAACACATGCGGATATCGCTGCGCTGGAGTTATTGTTGCGAACAGATGGGCTGTCCTAGCTGCTGGAAACTTTGTAGCCCATTAATTTGCGGATCCAATACAGCGCTATTGGACTCCGCCGGGATTAATCCTGTTTAAGCCAGCGTGCTGCATCCAGCGCGAAATAAGTCAGAATTCCATCCGCCCCCGCCCGCTTGAAGGCCAGCAATGATTCCAGCACGCAGGCTTCTTCATTAAGCCAGCCGTTTTGCGCGGCGGCCTTGAGCATTGCGTATTCGCCGCTCACTTGATAAACGAAGGTAGGTGCCTTGAACTCATCCTTGACGCGGCGCAGGATATCAAGATAAGGCATGCCGGGTTTAACCATCACCATATCCGCGCCTTCCTGCAAATCCAGCCCAACCTCCCAGAGAGCTTCGTCGGAATTGGCCGGATCCATCTGATAAGTATATTTGTTGCTTGTGCCCAGGTTGGCACTGGAACCAACCGCATCGCGAAACGGGCCATAGAAGCTTGATGCATACTTGGCAGAGTACGCCATGATGCGGGTATGGATACAGCCGCTACGGTCGAGCATCGCGCGCACCGCGCCGATGCGCCCGTCCATCATATCCGAGGGCGCCACTATATCCGCGCCAGCCTGCGCGTGTACCTGTGCCTGTTGCGCCAGCACCTCTACGGTTTCGTCGTTTACCACATAGCCGCTGCTGTCTATCAAGCCGTCCTGTCCGTGGCTGGTATAGGGGTCAAGCGCAATATCAGTCATTACGCCCAGCTCGGGAAAATTTTTTTTCAGCATTGTTATGATGCGCGGCACGAGTCCATCGGGATTCACCGCTTCACGGGCATCCAGCGTTTTAAAACCGCCGTCGATCACCGGAAATATTGCCATTACCGGGATACCCAGCCTGACGCACTCTTCAGCTTGAGGCATCAGTTTATCCAGGGTGACGCGCCGGACGCCGGGCATTGATTTGACATCCTCTTCCCGATTATTCCCTTCGAGAACAAAAACCGGATAGATGAGATCCGCCGCGGTCAATATATTTTCGCGCATCAAATCGCGCGAAAAGGCATCACGCCGCATCCGCCGCATCCGCTTGTGGGGGTATTGTCCGGGTATATACATAGCAAAAATCCTGAATGTTGGAGTTGCGGAACTGAGTCTCGATAATTGTATCTTATACACAGATGGCGCAAGCCATCCCCGCCATCCCCTAATGGCGGTGGTCTTAATTCTCCGTTAAGACAAACCTTGCCCCTAGGTCTCTAGGGGCATTTTTTTTGCTGTCAGTCAGCCGCAAACCACGCGGCAATGATCCCTTCAGCTTCATCTGCGCCGACTTTTTTCAGACTGGAGAATAATTGTACCGAGCACAGCGGAAATCGCTCGGCAAGATATGATTTCACCTCATTCAGCGTCTTGGTTGCCTCCTGGCGGTTAAGCTTATCAGCCTTGGTAAGCAACACATGCACAGGCTTACCGGTAAGACTGAACCAGTCCAGCATGCGTTCATCCAGTTCCGTCAACGGATGGCGTGCGTCCATAATGATCACCAAGCCGCACAGCTCGCCTCGTGTTTGTAAATACTCACTCAGCAGGTTCTCCCAGTGCGCCTTAATCTCGGGCGGTACCTTGGCATAACCATAGCCGGGCAAATCGACCAGAAAGCGGCCCTCGCCCAAATCAAAATAGTTCAGGTGCTGGGTGCGGCCCGGTGTCTTGCTGGTAAATGCCAGACGGGAGTGATTAGCCAGCGTATTGATGGCGCTGGATTTCCCCGCGTTCGAACGCCCCACAAAAGCGACCTCCCGCCCGCCGTGCACAGGCAAATCGCGCAAATGATTTACGGTGGTGAAAAAAGTCGCGCGGGAAAATAAACCCATGACTACCAAGCCGCAAAAATCTTATCCGCGACGGCTATCGTCCGGGCAATGTCGTCGCTACTATGCGCCGCGGAGACAAAGCCCGCTTCATAAGCCGAGGGCGCAAGATATACGCCCTGTTCCAGCATGGCGTGGAAGAAACGATTAAACGCCTCCTTGTCGCAGGCCATCACCTCGGCATAGGAAGTCGGCGGCACCGCGCTGAAGTACAGACCAAACATGCCGCCTATCGACTGTGCGGAAAAAACCACATTATGTTTTTGCGCGGCTTTTTGCAGGCCTTCAGTGAGTTGGCGGGCCAGTGTGCTCAGCTGTCCATAGAAGCCGGGCTGCTGCACCAGGCGTAAAGTGGCCAGCCCCGCCGCCACCGCCACCGGATTGCCGGATAAAGTGCCGGCCTGGTAGACCGCGCCCAGCGGCGCCAGGCATTGCATGATCTCGCGCCGCCCGCCAAACGCCGCGACCGGCAAGCCGCCGCCAATTACCTTACCCAAAGTGAGCAGATCCGGTTTGATGTTGTAATGGCCCTGCGCACCTTGCAGGCCCACGCGGAAACCGCTCATCACTTCATCCAGTATCAGCACGGCGCCGTGTGCGGTACACAGTTTGCGCAGCGCCTCGAGAAATCCGGGCCGCGGTGTAATCAGATTCATGTTACCCGCGACGGGTTCGATAATCACTGCAGCGATTTCATTGCCGATTTCGGCGAAGGCCCGTTCCAGTCCACTTTGATCGTTATAGTCCAGCACCATGGTCAGTGCGGCGATTTCCGCCGGCACCCCGGATGAACTGGGCTGACCGAAAGTCAGCGCACCGGAGCCGGCTTTGACCAGCAGGCCGTCCGAATGCCCGTGATAGCACCCTTCAAATTTGATAATCCGGCTACGGCCGGTAAATCCGCGCGCCAGGCGGATCGCGGTCATGGTGGCTTCGGTGCCGGAGCTGACCAGGCGCACCATTTCCAGGCTCGGCAATAATTTGCACAGCAGCTCGGCCATTTCCAGCTCGATCGCGGTCGGCGCGCCAAAACCTAGTCCTCGCGCGGCCGCGTCCTGAACGGCTTTAACCACTGCAGGATGGCAATGACCGACTATCATCGGGCCCCAGGAGCCAACATAATCTATATAGCGTTTGCCGTCAGCGTCCCAGACGTACGCGCCTTGCCCGCGCTCGAAAAATAAAGGCGATCCGCCGACCGATTTAAATGCGCGCACCGGGGAATTGACACCGCCCGGGATGACCCGTTGTGATTGCTGAAAAAGTTCGAGGTTATGTGTCGTCATGAAACAGGATCCTGAGTAACGGTAAATTGCGAAGTAAATAATCCGGCAAACTGCTGCGCACAAGCCCGGATATCATCCGGTTCGAATAAGGCGGAAATAACCGCCAGTGCATCGGCCCCTGCATTAATCAATGAAGCGCCATTGTCGACTGTAATTCCGCCGATAGCCACAATTGGCACAGTCAATCCAGCGTGGGCCCGGCGCAAAAGCGCGACATCGGCGACAGCAGCGTCGGGTTTTACCGTAGAGGGAAAAAAAGCTCCGAAGGCCACGTAATCCGCTCCGGCCTGCACTGCCGCCTGTGCCAATGCATAGCGATTATAGCAAGAGACGCCGATGATTCGGTCCGCACCCAGCACGTGCCGGGCGGATGCCAGCGATCCGTCCTGGGCGCCCAGATGGACGCCATCGGCATCTGTCTGGAGGGCCAGTTGCACATCATCATTTACGATAAAAGGCACAGAATGGCGCTGAGCAAGCTGACGCAGCGCCTGGGCTTGTTCCAGCCGTAAACCCGGATCGGCAGTTTTGTTGCGGTACTGCAATATGCGCGCTCCGCCCGTCAGTGCTAATTGCACACGTCGCTGCAGATCGGCCGTATTGGCGCAGTCCGGTGTAATTGCATACAGGCCTTTAAGGCTCCAGGCTTTGCGATTCATCCTCTTCGTCCCGAGCCCAGAACAAACGATCCGGTATATGCTGGCCCATACCGGGGCGAAACCCGAACTGCAACGCCTGCCAGGTATATTCCTGAGCTTCTTTCACTGCTTCTTCTATGGGCAATCCGTTGGCGAGCAGCGCGGCGATGGCGGCAGCCAGGGTGCAGCCGGAGCCATGATAGATGCCCGGCAGGCGCGCCCAGTTATCGCTGCGTATCACGCCGCGCTCGCCGTACAGAGTATTAATCACCTTGGGCGTTTGCTCATGCGTACCAGTGATCAGTATATATTCGCAGCCGAGCTCTATGATGCGTTTGGCGCATTCTGCCAAGTCGGGATTATCTTCATCGTTGTCTTCATCCTGTATCAGACGACGCGCCTCAATGCTGTTAGGCGTCAGTATGGTGGTCTGCGGCAATAGCAACTCACGCAACGCAACGAGCATATCCTCGTTGGCCAGTTCATCGCCGCGACCCGAAGCCAGTATTGGGTCAAATACAAGCGGAATTTCCGGGTAATCCGAAATGACCTCGGCAATGGCGGCAATATTATCCACGCTACCCAGCAAACCGATCTTGAACACGGCGACCGGCATGTCCTCCAGCACCGCGCGAGCCTGATCCTCTACCCACTCGGCATCGATGGGGAAGACGTCGTCGACGCCGCTGGTATCCTGTACCGTAACTGCCGTCACTACCGATAAAGGATGGCAACCCATGCTGGCTATAGTCAGGATGTCGGCTTGTAAACCGGCTCCTCCGCTCGGGTCGGTAGCGGCAAAAGTGAGAACGATGGGAGGGATAATCTCGGACATTGAGTTAAATATAATTTAAAATGCGTACCTGAAAAGCGATTTTAACTGAAATTCCTACTCATGACCCCGAACACTGAATACAAGACTTATATGTGCCTGATTTGCGGCTGGTTATATGACGAAGCCGCGGGCGCCCCGGAAGAGGGAATTGCGCCCGGCACACGCTGGGAAGACGTGCCAGTCAACTGGACCTGTCCAGAGTGCAGCGCACGCAAAGAAGATTTTGAAATGGTGGAGATCTGATTTGGGCGCTGCATACCATGCTCACATGAGTGCTCTGCAGCAAACAGAAGAACGACCGCTTGACTGAATACAATTTGGACGGCTATTTAGCCGGGCTATTAAAATCGGGCCTCTCAAGATAATTCGTTATGCGGGCGAATTCAGCCACCCCAAGATTTTCCGCACGTAATTGAGGATTTATATCAAGACGTACATATGCCCCGGCGTCCAGATAATTTTTTAGCGTATTGCGCAGTGTCTTGCGGCGTTGCCCAAAGCCCGCTGCCACAACCGTGGCAAACAACCGGTCATTGCTTACCAGCAATTCATTTCGCGGCAGCGGTATCATGCGCACAACGGCCGAATCCACCTTGGGTTCGGGACGAAACGCAGCAGGTGGAACATCAAGCAGCTTTTCCATATGGAAACGGTATTGCAGCATCACTGACAAACGGCCATAAGCTGGAGTGGATTTTTCGGCCACCATGCGTTCCACAACTTCATTCTGCAACATGAAATGCATGTCCAGTATGCGTTCGGCGTAGGCGGAAAAGTGAAACAGCAGCGGTGATGAAATATTGTAGGGCAGGTTGCCTACTATGCGCAGCGGTGCGGGAAGCTGCGCCAGATCAAATTTAAGCGCATCGCCCGCATGGATGACCAGCTTATCCTTCGCGTATTCATTCTCCAGGCGTACCAGAATATCGCGATCGATCTCGACCACATGCAGTTGCCGCACCAGTTTGATTAAAGGACGTGTCAGCGCACCCAGGCCAGGCCCGATCTCCACCATGTGATCAGCCGGTTCAGGACGGATCGCACGAACAATATCGTCGATAATTTGTTCGTCTGTCAGAAAGTGCTGGCCGAAGCGCTTGCGTGCCTTGTGCATCACAGGGTTGCGCGCCGGTGTTGCACCATATCCGCAGCCATGCGAACGGCTTCCAGCAGGCTGCCGGCTTCAGCGCGGCCGCTACCGGCCAGATCAAGCGCTGTGCCATGATCGACCGAAGTGCGGATGAACGGCAGGCCCAGCGTTACGTTGACGCCCTGCCCGAAGCTGGCGTGTTTCAACACCGGCAATCCCTGATCGTGGTACATCGCCAGGACGCAGTCGCATTGTGCCAGCCGATGGGGAGTAAACAGGGTGTCAGCGGGTAACGGCTGGGAGACGTGCATGCCTTGGGCGCGCAGTTTGTCCAGTACCGGTATCATAATGTCGATTTCCTCGCGCCCGAGGTAGCCATTTTCACCGGCGTGGGGATTTAGTCCGGCCACTAATATACGCGGCTGTGCGATGCCAAAATGCCGACCCAGGTCGTTGTGTATGATCTGTAGCACTGCTTCCAGTAACGCCGGCGTGATGCTGTCCGCAACCCCGCGCAACGGCAAATGGGTAGTGGCCAGCGCAACACGCAAACCGCCGCCGACCAGCATCATGACGACCTGCGCGGTATTGCTGCTCTCGGCCAGAAACTCGGTGTGCCCGGTAAAAGGTATTCCGGCATCGTTGATGACGCCTTTGTGCACCGGCGCGGTGACCATGGCGTCGAATTCGCCGGACAGGCAGCCCTGCAGCGCACGGCTGAGCAACTGCATCACATAATGGCTGTTGGCATGGTTCAATTCACCGGCGAGTACCGGCTGCGCCAGCGCTACATCCAATACACTTAGATGCCCTGAGGGCGCAGCATAAGGCCGCATCGGCTGATAGTCATGCAACGGCATATCCAGCCCAAGTTGCGCGGCACGCTGTTGCAGCAAACTTTTATCGCCCAGTATGACCAGGTTCGCGGCAGGCAATGCGTGCTGGAATTGCTGTGCCAATTGCAGGCATAGATCAGGCCCTATTCCTGCCGGTTCGCCGGAGGTAATCGCCAGCACGGGGATACGGTAAGCCATGCTAGCTTTTCTGCTCGTTGCGATACTCTACATAGGCGCGATCACGCAATTGCCGTAGCCAGTCCTGGTAGGCCTCATCCGACTTCAGACTGCGTATCGCCAGGCGCGCCTGTTGCCGCTTCTGCTCGACGCTGACATCAGTGTTGCGCCGTTCCAGCACCTCGATCAGATGCCAGCCGAAACTGCTTTGCACCGCATCGCTTATTTGTCCCGGCTGCAGCGCATTCATTGCGTTCTCAAATTCAGCTACTGTGTCCCCCGGCGCGAGCCAGCCCAGATCGCCGCCCTGCGAAGCGCTGCCGTCTTCGGAATAGCGTTTGGCCTGCGCCGCAAAATCAGCGTCATTTTTTATATGCTGTTTGATTTCAAGCAAACGATTTTTAGCGTCGATCTCCGGCACCAGTTCGCTCGTCTTGATCAAGATATGACGCACATGAGTTTGAGTGACCACCACCGGAATATCGCTGCTGCGCTGTGCGATCAGCTTCAGGATATGAAAACCGTTGGGGCTGCGCAACACCTGACTGAGTTCGCCGGGATGCATTTTCTTCAGCGCATCGGCAAACAGGGCCGGTATACGATCGGTTGAGCGCCACCCCAGGGCGCCGCCCTGCAATGCGTCCTTGGCGTCGGAAAATTCAGTGGCTACCTGAGCGAAGTCGGCGCCAGCGCGCAACCGCGCCAGCGCCTGTTCCGCACGTTCACGGCTGGCCTGGATTTTTTCCGCGCTGGCCTGCTCGGGCACCACCACGAGAATATGCGCCAACTGGTATTCTTCGCCCTTGCCCTTCTGTTTTTCCTGGTTGGCGAGATAGTTGTCGACCTCGTTATCGCTGATCACCAGCTTACTGTCCACTTCGCGATCACGTAGCCGACTGGCAACTATTTCCCCGCGGATTTCCTCGCGGAATTTTTTATAATCCACGCCATCTTCGGCCAGCTTGGCCCGAAATTCCGCCAGTGAAGCAAATTTATTCTCCTGCGCGATACGCTGCAGTGTCTTATCCAGTTGCGCATCGTCTATGTTTATCCCCGTTTCCTTGGCAAACTGGGTCTGCAACTTGTCGATAATCATCCGTTCCAGCAATTGTTTCTCCAATGCTTCCGGTGCCGGTAGCGGAGTGCCCTGTTTGCGCAATTGCCGCGTCACCAGCGCAAGGCGGCTATCAAGTTCATAACGGGTGATGACATCATCGTTCACGACGGCTACTACCTCATCTACGAGCGTGCGATTTTTTTGCGTGTCGAGCGCTGTTTTCAAGTCGGCGGCATAACCGCTAACGCAGCCCAGCCATAATCCGAGCAGCAGCCATAATTTCATATGCAACATATTAGTTCTTTCGGTTAGTTATCCGCCATTGCAGGGCGGCAGGTAAATCACGGCAGGGTTTGCCCCGGTTTTTCATGAGGCAGGGAATTTAACTGGGTATAACCGGGAATGCTTTGTTGCAGCAGGCTCAGCGGATCCGGGCCAACTTTCACCAGTTCGTTCAATTCGAGCTGGACGAAGAAACCGGTAGAGAACTGTTGGGTTGCAGTCGTAAAGTTTTGTGCCACCAACCGTACCGTCCAGCAACTTTCATTATACTCAAACCCGGCCAGTGCTTCCAAGACTCGATGGTCCTGCAATGAATAGTTCCAGCGCGCCACCGTGTGCCAGCGTCCGGTTAGCGGCCATTGTGTCGACAGGTCAGCCTGTCTGAGGCTGCCCCGGGTAAAGCGGTAACCGAGGTTGAGCACTTTCCCGGCTTCTGGCTGAAAGCGCGATGCCACATCGATTCTTTCGCTCTCCGATTGATTGGGATTATATTGAAAAGCACTATCGAGCGACCACTTTGGGGTTAACTGCCCTGACACCGCGAATATAATGTCCGATTTGTTGGATACCGGCTGTGTCGTCAGGCTGACCTTCGGCGTCTCCGCGTTGAAACGTTGACCGACCGCAACCCTGAGCTGTTCAGCTCCGCTATCCTGCAACAGCAGGCGCGAAGTAAGCGCCAGCGTTATCTGATTGGCATCGCCGACGCGGTCATTGCCGAAGAAGCGATTTTCGGTGAACATCTGGGCAAAGCTGAAATCAGCCTGCGCGGTATCGAAATTCGGCAACTGGTTCTGATCGCGGTACGGAATGTAAACGTAATATGCGCGAGGCTCCAGCGTCTGGACGTAGTTCCGTCCGGAAATAACCGAATCGCGTTCCAGCGTCATCCCGCTGTCCAGGCTGAAAATTGGCACGACACGCGTGGTGTCAGGCAGTGCCGTTACATTATTGGCACCCATTGCATAATAAGTTGTGTGCAGCCCGAGCTTGGGCGTCAAGTAAAAAGCCGGAGCGGCAACCAGGGGATAACTTACGCTGGGATAGGCGACCAGCCGTTGTCCGCTGACTGAAGTAGGGTGCCGAAAATCCGCGAATTCGCCGGCGAAAGTCATGTTCGCTTTGCTCAGTGTGTGCTGCGCATTCAGCGTAATTTGTGGCACACGGTGATAAGGAACCGTTACCGGCGCAGCTGGATCCTGCAATGTCTGAAAGTTCTGCAGCCGGACTGCGCTGTTCCACCAGCCGTCGGTATAAGACAGCACACCTTCGCGGACCAGATTGGTCTGCGAAGTGGCCAGTACCGTGGTCGACAGATCGCGGAAATAGGCATCATCGGAAACCCGGTTAAGATTAAGCGAGGCACCTAATCCGTGACTCAGATTTTGGGTGTGCATGAGGGACAAACGCGAACGGGTGAAGTTGGCAATATGGTCGCCCGGCAACACGTCCACATGCCCTTCCCCGGAAAATTCCGGTTCCAGATAGCGCAATTCGGTGTTTATCAGAACACCTCGCTTAAGCATAAAGCGAGGTGAAACGGTCGCGTCGCGGTTAGGCGCAATGTTCCAGTAATAGGGCAACGTCACTTCGCTCCCGCCGGTTCCCGTGCTACCAAACACCGGGCCCAGGAAGCCGGATTTACGCTGTTCATTAAGAGAAAAATCCATCCACGGCGTGTAGAGTATCGGTACCCCCATAAATTCCACGTGTGCTCCTCGTGCGGCGCCGATCTGGCGATCGCGGTCGATTTCCAGTTCACGCACTTTTAACAGCCAGTCATCATTGTCAGCCGGGCAAGTGGTATAGCTGACATCGCGCAGCACATAATTCTGGCGATTCTGGATGTGGATGGTGGCGGCGCTACCGCGCGCGTTGTTGTCCCTGAAATAGAATTCCGGTTTCGAGATATCGCCCATGTTGGTTTCCAGATTGAGTTGCAGGCGCGGTCCGGAAAGTACATTGCCATCCTGTTCAATGCGCACTCTGCCCTCGGCAACCAAGTCTCTGCTGTCCTGTTGGTAGATCAGGCGATCAGCGGAGATTGCCTGGCCATGAGTACGCAACTCCACCTTGCCACTCGCCTCGATTTGCCTGCCCTTTTCACCCTCCAGCCGTTCAGCGGAAATGAAGATAGGCATGGCTTCCTCTTTCCCTACCGGATTCATGAAGCTTGGGTCGATTTGCAATTGCAGTGAATCTTCGGCGTGCGCCGCCGACACAAACATGAAGAGCAGGGAGGTCGCAACAGGATTCAGGCGGCAGCGCATGGTGCAAAGCAGATAGATTAAGATGCTAAAATCGCACATATTGATGATTAAGGCAATCGCGGATACTCATGCAACGCTTACAGCAGTTAACCGAATGGCTGCACCAGCAATTTCCCGGCACATCGTTTGATCTGGCACCTGCTTCCGCCGACGCCAGTTTTCGCCGCTATTTTCGTGCCACGTTTCAGCAGCGGACGCTGATTATAATGGATGCGCCCCCGCAGCATGAGGATTGCCGCCCGTTCCTGCATGTGGCACAGCTATTCAGCGCAGCCGGGGTACATGTGCCCGAGATAGTCGCGCAGAACCTCGACCTCGGCTTCCTGGCATTGTCCGATCTTGGCAGCATCACTTATTTGCAGGCTCTTAATCCCGGCAATGCGCGCGAGCTGTATGGCGACGCCACCGAAGCGTTGATTGCGATTCAGCTGGCCAGCCGCGAAAACACTTTGCCGGTTTATGATGAGGCATTGCTGCGGCGGGAACTGGATTTATTCCCCGAGTGGTATGTCGGCAGACACTTGCAGGCAACGCTGGACGAAAAACAGACGAGCGCATTGCAGACAGTGTTTCAGACGATCCTGCGTAATAACCTGGCGCAGCCGCGGGTGTATGTGCACCGCGATTACCATACGCGCAATCTGATGGTCAGCACGCCCAATCCGGGCATACTGGATTTTCAGGATGCGGTGTATGGTCCGATTACTTACGATCTGGCATCGCTGTTCAAGGATGCGTATATCCGCTGGGAAGAGGCTGAAGTGCTCGACTGGCTGATCCGTTACTGGGAATTGGCGCGCCGCGCGGGTTTGCCGGTAGGTGCAGACTTTGCCGATTTTTATCGCGATTACGAATGGATGGGCGTACAGCGCCATCTCAAAGTGCTGGGAATATTCGCCCGTCTGTATCACCGTGACGGCAAGGATGGTTACCTGAAAGACCTGCCGCTGGTGATGGATTATCTGCGCCGTGCGTGCGAACGGTACATCGACCTGAAGCCACTGCTGCGCCTGCTGGACCAGCTTGAGTCCAGGCATCCAATTGCGGGTTACACCTTTTGAAAGCCATGCTGCTGGCGGCCGGACGGGGCGAGCGCATGCGGCCGCTTACTGACCAGACACCCAAGCCATTGCTGCAGGTGGGCGGCAAATCGCTAATCGTATGGCATATCGAAAAGCTGGCGCAGGCGGGCATTACCGAAGTGGTGATCAACCATGCCCATCTCGGTGCGCAGATTGAAACTGCAGTGGGCAACGGCAACCGTTTCGGCGTGGATATTCATTATTCTCCCGAGCAGCCTGCGCTGGAAACGGCGGGAGGTGTGGCCTATGCATTGCCGTTGCTGGGCACGGCACCGTTCCTGCTGATCAGCGCCGACATTTATGTGGAGTGCGATTACCGCATGCTGACCTGCAAAGCCACGGAACTCAATGACGGAACGCTGGCCTATCTGTGGATGGTAGAGAATCCCAGCTGGCACGCTCGCGGGGATTTCGCGCTGATCGATGATCGTTTGAGGCTAACCGGAGCGCCCTGCCTTACCTATTCCAATCTGGGCCTGTTTCACCCGGATTTTTTTAGCGGAGTGGAGCGGGGCACCAAGCTTCCCATGCTGCCGCTGTTCCGGCGTGCGATTGCGGCCGGAAAGATCAAAGGTGCCCGTTATGATGGCTTGTGGGACAATATTGGCACACCCTCTCAACTAAGCGCGCTCGATGCACTCCTGCGCAGCCGCAAACACAGATAGCCGATTATGGACACACAACCCTGTACGCGCCGTATAGCGCTGGCCGAGCGCATGCAGCGCGGCATTGCTGTTATACCTACGGCATCGGAGGTGTTGCGCAACGGTGACGCGCATTATCCCTATCGTTACGACAGCCATTTTTATTATTTGACCGGTTTCAACGAACCGGATGCGGTGCTGGTGCTGATCGTCAATCCGGATGCGCCGGACGCACGTGTGCAGTCTATTTTGTTCTGCCGTGAAAAGAATCCGGAGCGGGAAATATGGGATGGCTTTTGCTATGGCCCGGAAGCGGCGCGCGCGGCGTTCGGCTTTGATGCCGCATTTCCGATCGACCAGCTGGACGATAAGCTGGCCGAGCTGATGGGCAACCAGCCGGTGCTGTTCTATCCGCTGGGTGCGCGTCTTGAATGGGACAAGCGCATCATTAAATTACGCGCCCGGGTACAGGCGCAATCGCGCAGCGGTATCAGTGCGCCGAACGAAGTTCGCGATGTGCGCATGCTGCTGGACGAAATGCGCCTGATCAAGGATAGCGATGAGCTGGCGACCATGCGGCAGGCCGCGGCAATTTCGGTTGCCGCGCACGTTGGTGCGATGCGCGCCACGCGACCCGGCCGTATGGAATATGAAATCGAAGCGGAACTGCTGTATGAATTCCGCCGCAACGGCGCCCAGGCGCCGGCCTACACCTCTATCGTTGCCGGTGGCAGCCATGCCTGTGTGCTGCATTACATCAGCAACAATGCGGAACTCAAGGATGGCGATCTGCTGCTAATTGATGCCGCCTGCGAACTGAATGGGTATGCCGCAGACATCACGCGCACGTTCCCGGTGAACGGCCGCTTCAGTGCTGCGCAAAAAGACGTCTATGAAATAGTGTTGGCGGCGCAGGCTGCGGCTATTGCTGCAGCGCATCCGGGCGCGCACTGGAATCAGCCCCATGAAGGTGCGGTGCGTGTGCTGGCGCAGGGCATGATTGATTTGAAACTGTGCCGCGGCACACTCGATGCGGTGCTGGAAACGGGCGATTATCGGCGCTTCTATATGCATCGCACCGGGCACTGGCTGGGCATGGATGTGCATGATGTGGGTGCGTACAAAGCCGATGGCGGTTGGCGTGCGCTGCAGCCGGGCATGGTGCTGACGATAGAGCCCGGCTGTTATATACGCCCCGCCGATGATGTGCCGGAAAGTTTGTGGAATATCGGCATCCGCATTGAAGACGATGTTGTCATTACCTCCGCCGAATGCGAAGTTTTGACTGCGGCCGCGCCGAAAACAGTGGCCGCGATAGAAGAGGTCATGCGCCCGGCATGAGCCAGCTTGATTGCGATATCGCTATTATAGGCGGCGGCCCGATAGGCATGTCGCTGGCTCTGGCATTGCGCGACAGCGGATTAAATATTTATCTGCTGGAGGCGCGCGAAGAAACCCAGACTTCGACCGATCCGCGCGCGCTGGCGCTGTCGTACGGTAGCCGTCTACTGTTGCAACGATTGGGGGTGTGGGACGACATTCCGCTGATCAGTGCGATCCGCGACATCCATATTTCACAGAAAGGCTCTTTCGGCCGTGCCGTTTTGCACGCGGATGAATTGAATATTCCCGCGCTGGGCTATGTGCTGCCTTATCACGCGCTGCAATCTGCGCTGCATCATGCGATGCGGGGCACTGCAATTAACTGCTTAACCGGGGCGCCGGTTACTCATCTGCATAGTGAAGCAGAAGGCGCGCGCATCGCCTATCAATATGCGGGCGAAGAATGTGTTTTGAACACGCGACTGGCGGTCGTTGCGGATGGCGGAAAGATGCTGGAATCGGCTTATCCGCCGGTTGTGCGGGACTATGGCCAGAGCGCAGTGATCGCTCACGTTACCTGTACTCGGCCCCTGGCTGACACGGCCTATGAACGCTTCACTGCGCAGGGGCCGGTCGCGCTACTTCCGTATAAGGCGGGTTATGAACTGGTATGGACTACCGGCCATGAAGCGGCGCGGGAAATGCTGTCATGGGAAGAAGCCCGATTCCTGGCGCAGCTGCATCAGCATTTTGGTGACCGTGTCGGGGAGTTTCTGACCTTGGGAACACGCACCACGTTTTCTTTACGGCTGAAGCGGGCACCCGGCACCATAGGGCCGCATGCCGTATTGCTGGGCAATGCTGCGCAGACGCTGCATCCAGTTGCCGGGCAAGGTTTCAATCTTGGCTTGCGCGATGCGTGGGAACTGGCCCAGGAAATATTGCAGCAGGCTCCGCAGACGATAGGCAGCGAAAGCATGCTGACGCGCTACCGTAGAACCCGTCAGCTTGATCGCAGTGGCGGCATCCGTTTCACCGACGGCCTGGTGCGCATGTTCTCGAATGATCTGCCACTGGTCAGCGCGGGCCGTGCCGCCGCGCTGACCATGCTGGACATATTGCCGGGCGCTCGGAAATTCGTGGCGAAACGGATGATATTCGGCGCGCACGGCTAGCACGAATGATCAACCATTGCACTTCATGCGAGCTTTGTAAAAGCATAAATAATCGCCCGCGCCGGTAATTCTGTAACGCCCGGATTTACTCAGTTTGGTAGCAGACAGACGCAGCAACGCCCTTGTTATAATTTTTGTCCATCGCGGATGAAAACAGACAGGGATGCGAATGGAAATTACTTGCTATCGAGGTGAGGAAATCGTCAGGGAGCAACGCATCCTCCCCGCTGCCGTTTATAACCGGGCTGTTACTTTGTTGGCACGTAGCTCGACCAATGCTTTATTCGTGCCGATTCGTTCCATGCAGTACATGGCGATCCTGGACGAGCAGGAATTTGTGTTTGTCGATGGCGTGCGCAAATGCTGGGTCGATATTGCCTGGCGCCAATTTTATCCCCAGGCGCGAACCTCTTTGACCGATCCGGTAGAGTATGAAGTGGTCTATTACCGAGCCGGTGGCGACACTCTGATGGCACGCTTGCAGGCTGAGTTTCCGCGGGCGCTGCAGGAACTGGCTAAAGCAACTCACGTCGGCGGTCCGGCCCAGGTGCTTCAGTTTGCCGGCCGTAATGTCTCTGGCTGCGGCGCCTAGTCGTCATCCTCAATCAAACCGGTCCAACCCTCAGTCCGCGCAGTATCTATGGCCTCGGCATAAATTGCTGTGTGGCGGGCGCGCAGTTCATCCGGCAAACGACTGGGTAAATGGGCATAGGGTGCCCATGCCTTATATACAGCGTCATACAGAGTCTGCATTCTGGATGAATCCCAGCCCTCGCAAGTTTCCGTTTGCGGCAATATGCCGAAAACCCAGGCATCGCGCACCATGCGTCCCAGGTGGGTCAATCCGTTGTCGGTGTCGTTGTAGACTCCCGCATAATTTTGTGACGTCATCGTGTCAGCCCTGCGTAAAGTACCGGCAATTTCTCCGGCAGCCGTTCAATGTGATCGACCACCATATAATTCTTGCTGCCGAATATGCGCGAGACGTATTGATCAGCGCGCGGATCCAGCGTCATGCAAAAGGTATTGATGCCGTGGCGCGCGGCTTCTTCCACGGCCTTTTTGGCATCATAGCGCAGATACTGCGGATCGCGCACATCTATGTCCGCCGGTTCGCCGTCAGTGATCACCATCAATAACTTTTTAGCGGTGCGCTGATTACGCAGATAATGCGCGGAGTGGCGGATGGCCGCGCCCATGCGCGTTGACAGCTGTCCGGTCATACCGGCCAGGCGTGCTTTCGGCGCGTCGTTATAGGGCTGGTCGAAATCCTTGAAGCGGGAGTATTCGACTTCATGCCGCCCATCCGAGCAGAAGCCGTGGATGGCGAATGGATCGCCTATTTTATGGATCGCATCGGACAGCAGTACACAGGCCTGGCGCGTCAGATCGAGCACCGTCTGATCCTGCCCCTGCACTTTTTCATTGGTGGATTCGGATAAGTCCAGCAGCACCAGCACCGAGATGTCGCGTACCTTGCGCACCGAACGCATCATGATGCGCGGATCGGGCTGCACGCCCATGCGAAAGTCGATCATGCTGCTGATCGCCGCGTTGATATCGATTTCATCGCCGTCTTCCAGCTTGCGTATGCGCTGTACCCCTTGTGGCTGCATCGCATCCAGCAAAAATTTCAGGCGCGACGCAATGCGTTTATTGTCGGCGGTAATCTGGTCGATAAGCTGCAGGTCGCCGTTCCTGGGGCGTTTTTCCACCACAGTTGTCCAGGCTGGCCGTTCCAGTTGAATCTGGTAATCCCATTCAGCGTAATGAAACGGTTCGGAAATCGGCTCCTTGCCTTCCATTTCGTTGTAGCTCACGCCGTTGTCTTCGTACGGGAAAAATTCCTCGGACATCACCCAGATTTCCTGGGCATCGTCGCCGGCATATTCAACGTCGATTTCGTTGGCGAACTCCATTACCGAGACATGTCTGCGGACCTGCTTGACCGTTTCATAACCAGCCGCTTGCGATTTATCGAAATCGAACTCTTCGAACGCCCAGAAATAACGGTTGTCATCGCGGTACGGAGCGCTCAACAGGTCGCTGCGGGGGTTATAAGCGATGCGTTTCTGCGCCAGGCTATGCGCCAGGGCGACGCCGATTTCCCACGACATTGCGTTGGTGGCCAGGCGATCTTCACTTTGGGCGGCCTCGGCAAACAGCTTGCGGCCTTCGGCTACCCATGCATCATCGTCAGGGTAATCGCTGTCCAGCAGCGCGCGCGCCAGCCGGTTCAGATAGTCGCCGGTGGTGTTGGACTGATCGGCCTGGGTGGTGTGCAGCCGCGACCATAATTGCTTGAGGCCGGGAAAAGCACGTATTGCAAGGGTTTCCACACGCGCATCTTCAATAACGCTAATCACCGCCATCTGCAGCGGATTCAGCGCCTCGGCCGAAATCGGCTCGCGCGTATAAACCAGGTGCGCCGCGCAATGCGCGGCGGTTGCGCGATACAGTTCCAGCCCCGGCACGTCGTTAAAATCGTCCAGCGCATCCGGCAGATTCAGGAAATAATCTTCGATGTAGGGCTTATAGCCCTCGCGCAATTCGAAATCGCCGCTGGTCGGGCGCATGAAAAAATCGCGTCCCCACAGCGCGCGCAAATACATATTAATGCGCCGCTGCACATCGATGAACAGCGTGCCCTTGCGCTCCTTCTGCAGCATCGCCAGCGATTCTTTGGATTGCAGGCTGAAATAGCTTACTTGCTCGGCAAAGTGGATTTTATGTGCATGGGCGCCCCAGGTCGCCCAGCGGCGCAAGCCGCCCAGGGTGAGCTGGCCCAGCAGCACCTCGAGATTGTCCAGCATCGGGCGCAGGCCGCGCGGAACCTGGTTCAGCAAGGTGTTGAGCAACTGCAGGTATGCCCCAAACAGGGCCGCATCTCCCAGTCGCCGTGCTGCGATGGGAGCGCTCGACACAATTTTTTCCAGCACCGCGCCACTGGTTTTTGAGGCCAGCGCCATGACGGTGTCGAGCAGGTCGACAACCGAATCTTCGCCGATTTCCTTGGCGATATCGGGGGCTGCTTCGATAAAGCTGATTACCAGTTCACTACCGCGTCCCAGATTCTTGAATGCGCGCGCACCTTGAACATAGTTTTCCAGTCCCTGCGGGCTGAACACGCGGGCAGCTTCATACCATGACGACTTCAGAATATCGCTTGCGTGTTCGCCCAGCTCTTCCAGCAGCTCGGTGTGACTTTCTAATGACAGGGACATTTATGTTCCAATAACAATAGCCTGGCTTGTGATATCAGAAAAATGTTGTAACAGCGGCATCCAGCGCATCGCGCATATCGGGATCATCCGTTATCGGGCGCACCAGTGCGACGCGGCAGGCCGCTTTCGATTCCACGCCCTTGACGATCAGATTGCCCGCATAGACCAGCATGCGCGTGGAGATACCCTCGTCCAGGCCGTGCCCCTTCAGGTTGCGCGCGCGCTCGGCAATCGACACCAGCTTGCTGGCAATCTCGCCGCTGACGCCGGTTTCATGGGTCACGATCTCTGTTTCCACATCATGCGCCGGATAGCTGAAATCGAGGCCGCCGAAACGCTGCTTGGTGGATTGTTTCAAATCCTTCATCAGGCTTTGATAGCCCGGGTTGTAGGAAATCACCAGCTGGAAATCAGCATGCGCGCGTATCAGTTCTCCCTTCTTTTCCAGCGGCAGCACCCGGCGATTATCGGTCAGCGGATGGATTACCACGGTGGTGTCCTGGCGCGCTTCGACTACTTCATCCAGATAGCAGATTGCGCCATAACGCGCGGCAATCGCCAGCGGGCCGTCCTGCCAGCGCGTGCCCTGAGCGTCCAGCAAAAAGCGTCCGACCAGATCCGATGCGGTCATGTCTTCGTTGCATGCGACGGTGATCAGCGGCTTGCCCAGCTTCCACGCCATATATTCGACGAAGCGCGTTTTGCCGCAGCCGGTCGGGCCCTTGAGCATCATCGGCATCCGCACCGAATACGCCGCTTCGTACAGGTCAATTTCATCCGCTACTGCGCGGTAGTAAGGCTCGCTCGCAATACGGTACTGCTGCATAACATCGCTCATTTATTCGCTCCACATCAAAAAAGCAGCAACAAAAAACCCCCGCGCCTCGCGACTACGGGGGTCGTATGTTACCCGCGCCGCAGTTAAACAGTTTTGCCGCGGTGGATCACCATATTCGTACCTTGCGATTGCTTATAGTTGTCATAAGCCAGCAGGCGGATGTGGTTGTTCGGGTTAGCCTTGCGGCAAGCCTCGGCTTCCTTCATCACGACGTCCACACTGGTTTCGCCGAACATCGGCAGCTTCCACATGTACCAGTAGTTGTCCATCTGGTGCTCGGGCTCGGTATGTTCCAGACCCGGATTCCAGCCTTTGCTGATGATGTACTCCACCTGCTTCCTGATCTGGTCGGCAGTCATCGCCGGCAGGTAGGAAAATGTCTCAAACTTGCGGCTGGCAGGGTCGCTCACACGTGATTTGTAATCTTGCATTTCACTCATGTTAATTCCTTATAAAATGGCTGTTGATCAGGCGGGACGCGTTGCACGCGCCCCGCTCATGCTTTACTTATGGGCTACGTCCAGCTTGTCCACGGTATCGAATTCGAACTTGATTTCTTTCCATGTTTCCATGGCGATCTTCAGTTCAGGACTGCTGCCGGCGGCCTTGGTCAGAATGTCCTTGCCTTCCTTCTCCAGTTCGCGGCCCTGGTTGCGTGCTTCTACGCAAGCTTCCAGTGCGACTCGGTTGGCCGCTGCGCCGGCTGCGTTGCCCCACGGGTGACCCAGGGTTCCGCCGCCGAACTGCAGGCAGGCGTCGTCGCCAAAGATGTTGACCAGCGCCGGCATGTGCCAGACGTGGATGCCGCCGGATGCAACCGGGAATACGCCCGGCATCGAGCCCCAGTCCTGATCGAAGAAAATGCCGCGAGCGCGGTCTTCCTTGATGAAGCTGTCGCGCATCAGGTCAACAAAGCCCAGTGTCGGGGCGCGGTCGCCTTCCAGTTTGCCGACCACGGTACCGGAGTGCAGGTGGTCGCCGCCGGAAAGACGCAGCGCTTTGGCCAGCACGCGGAAGTGAATACCATGGTGCGGGTTGCGGTCGATCACCGCATGCATCGCACGGTGGATGTGCAGCAGCATGCCGTTGTCGCGGCACCAGTTGGCCAGGCCTGTGTTGGCGCAGAAACCGCCGGTCAGGTAGTCATGCATGATGATAGGCGCGCCGATTTCCTTGGCGTATTCCGCGCGCTTGTACATTTCTTCCGGAGTTGGTGCGGTCACGTTCAGGTAATGGCCTTTGCGTTCGCCAGTTTCGCGTTCTGCCTTCAGCGTGGCTTCCTGCACAAAGTCAAAACGTGTGCGCCAGCGCATGAAGGGTTGGCTATTGATGTTTTCATCGTCCTTGGTCAGATCCAAGCCGCCGCGCAGACATTCATACACTGCACGACCGTAGTTTTTTGCGGAAAGACCGAGCTTGGGCTTGATGGTGCAACCCAGCAGCGGACGGCCGTATTTGTTCAGAATGTCGCGTTCAACCTGGATGCCTTGTGGCGGACCGCCGCAAGTCTTCACGAAAGCGATCGGGAACCGTACGTCTTCCAGACGCAACGCGCGCAGCGCCTTGAAACCGAATACGTTACCGACCAGCGAGGTAAATACGTTTACCACCGAGCCTTCTTCGAATAGATCGATCGGGTAGGCAACAAATGCGTAAAAGCAGGTGTCGTCGCCGGGGACGTCTTCGATGCGATAAGCGCGACCTTTATAATGATCCAGGTCAGTCAGCAAATCGGTCCAGACGGTAGTCCATGTTCCTGTGGAAGATTCAGCTGCAACGGCCGCTGCGATTTCTTCACGATCAACGCCGGCTTGAGGGGTAATCTTGAAACAGGCCAGAATGTCGGTGTCCAGCACCTTGTATTCGGGTTCCCAATAAGTAGCGCGGTATTCCTTTACACCTGCCTTGTAGCTTTTTACTGCCATGATTACATCTCCCTCTAAAATTGCGGATTGCGAAGATTGCGGCCATCGCGTGGTTAATCCAACTACCAGTTGAAATCTGGTGTTTGGTGCGCGGAAAGAATATTAAGGTTTTCATTGTATAAGGTAAACTCAAATGTTTTTATGGTTATAATAAGATATTACTTATACTTAAAATGCCAAATCAAAATGCTGCATCTGACGCTACGCCAATTACACGTCTTTCAGAAGGTCGCCAGCCTGCTTAATTATTCGCAGGCGGCAAAGGCTTTGCATATGTCACAGCCGGCTGTTTCGATGCAGATTAAGCAATTGCACGACAATATTGGTCTGCCGCTGCTAGAGCAGATGGGGAAGAAAATTTACCTGACTGAGGCAGGCCAGGAGCTTTACTATTACAGTCGCGCAATTACCGAGCAAATCGACGAACTGGATATGGTATTTGCCCGCCTCAAGGGCATAAAGCAGGGCAAGCTACGGATTGCGGTAGCCAGCACGGCCAATTATTTTGCGCCGCAATTGCTGGTCAATTTTTCACAGCGCTTTCCCGATGTAACGGTTCATCTGGCGGTCACCAACCGCCAGATGGTGTTGCAGGAGCTGGCGGACAATGAAGCGGACTTGGCGATCATGGGCCAAGTGCCGGAAGGCCATGACCTGAAAGCGGAATCCTTTATGGAAAATCCGCTGGTGGTCATTGCTTCACCCGGCCATTCCCTGGCAGATCAGAAACATATACCGCTTAAGCGGCTGGAGAGTGAGACTTTTCTGGCACGGGAAGCCGGTTCGGGTACACGCGATGCGGTTGAGCGTTTCTTTCATGAAAAAGGCATACAGATCAAAACCGGCATGGTCATGAGCGCGAACGAAGCCATCAAGCAGGCGGTGCAGGCGGGCATGGGGCTGGGCATTGTGTCGTTGCAGACGGCGGCGCTGGAGCTGGAAAGCAGGCGACTGGTGGTGCTGGACGTTGATCAATTTCCGCTCATTCGCCATTGGTATGTAGTACATCGCAGCCATAAGCGCTTGTCGCCAGTTACCAGCGCATTCAAGACGTTTCTGCTCACGGAAGCTGCCGGACTTGTCCCGGCCGCGGGGGAAGCACCGCAAATGCGTAGACCAGCTCCATAAATTGCGCGGTTTTGGCAATAAAAAAGGCGGCTAAAGCCGCCTTTTGTTGGGTACACCAGCTTACTTGATGATTGCCTTCAGCTCGCCTTTAGCATAACGGTTGGCCATTGCTTCCAGCGCGATAGGCGTGATCTTCGACGCCTGGCCGGCACAACCAAACGCTTCGTAACGCGCTTTACAAATATCCTTCATCGCCTTGGTCGATGCGGCCAGGAATTTGCGCGGATCGAAGTCCTTGGGGTTTTGCGCCAGATGGCGGCGTACCGCACCGGTAGACGCCATACGCAGATCGGTATCGATATTGATTTTGCGCACGCCATGCTTGATGCCTTCGACGATTTCGGAAACTGGTACGCCATAGGTTTCGCCCATATCGCCGCCGAACTGGTCGATGATCTTCAGCCATTCCTGTGGCACTGATGACGAGCCATGCATTACCAGATGCGTATTGGGGATGCGTGCATGTATGGCCTTGACGCGGTCTATCGCCAGAATGTCGCCGGTGGGTGGGCGGGTAAATTTATACGCGCCATGCGACGTACCGATCGCGATGGCCAGTGCATCTACACCGGTTTTTTTGACGAAGTCGGCGGCTTCTTCCGGATCGGTCAACAGTTGCGAATGATCCAGCTTGCCTTCCGCGCCGTGGCCGTCTTCCGCCTCGCCCATGCCGGTTTCCAGCGAGCCCAGGCAACCCAGTTCGCCTTCGACCGATACGCCGATCGCATGCGAAATATCGACCACCTTGCGCGTAACGTCCACGTTGTAATCGTAGGAGGCGGGAGTCTTGGCATCTTCCTTAAGCGAACCGTCCATCATCACGCTGGAAAAACCGGAACGCATGGCCGCGATGCAAATCGCCGGCGAAGCGCCGTGATCCTGGTGCATCACGATGGGGATATGCGGATAGGCTTCCACTGCCGCCTGGATCAGGTGGCGCAAAAAGGCTTCGCCGGCGTATTTGCGCGCGCCGGCTGAGCCCTGCATGATGACCGGGCTGTTGCATTCATCGGCCGCCTCCATGATCGCCTTGACCTGTTCCAGGTTGTTGACGTTGAACGCCGGCAAGCCGTAACTGTTTTCTGCCGCGTGATCCAGCAGTTGACGCAATGATACAAGAGCCATTTTTCACCTCCTAACAAAAATTATCCAACAAAAAATTTACGCCACTGCAGATGACGCGGCCTGGCTGGAGTCGTAACCCAGTTTGTAATCGCCGACGCGGACGATCTTCAGCGTATTGGTATGCCCGCTTTTGCCGATGGCTTCGCCGATGGTCATCACCATCAAATCGCCGTCGGCTACCAGACCCAGACGCACCAGCTCGTCTTCAGCCTCCCTCAGCGCGACCGAGGGAAGTTTGGAGCTGGGATTGAAGGCAATCGGATGCACACCGCTGAACAGCGTCACTTTGGTCAGCGTTGCGGCGGTAGGGGTCAGCGCGAATATTGGCGCAACCGAGCTCATGCGCGACATCCACAATGAGGTAGAGCCGGACTGAGTCAGCGCTACGATCGCTTTAACCTGGAAATGCGAGGCAGCATACAGCGCAGACATCGCAATGGATTGGTCGATCCGGCTGAACTTGTTGCGCGCCAGGCGATGATCCTGCACGTTGTCTTCCACTTCCGTCTCGGCCTGCAGACAAATGCGCGCCATTGACTGAATGGTTTCCACCGGGTAATCGCCTACCGCCGTTTCCGCGGACAACATGACCGCATCCGTGCCATCCAGTACCGCATTAGCCACGTCCGATACTTCGGCGCGGGTGGGAATCGGGTTGGTGATCATCGACTCCATCATCTGGGTAGCGGTAATCACCAGTTTGTTCTTGGCGCGGGCCATTTTGATCATCCGTTTCTGCAGACCCGGCACTGCGGCGTCGCCCACTTCAACCGACAAATCGCCGCGCGCCACCATGATCGCATCAGAAGCATCAATTACCTCTTCCAGCACGGCTATCGCTTCGGCACGTTCTATCTTGGCCATCAGCAGACTATTGCCGCCGGCGGCCACCATCAGTTCACGCGCCAGATCCATATCCTTGGCCGAGCGCGGGAACGATACAGCCAGGTAGTCAGCCTTAATCAGCGCCGCGGTCTTGATATCTTCCTTGTCCTTATCGGTCAGCGCCGGCGCAGTCAGTCCACCGCCTTTACGGTTAATGCCCTTATTGTTGGACAATACGCCGCCCCGCACTACCTTGCAGATGATCTGCTGGTCTTCGACTTTCAGCACATCGAACTCGAGCATGCCATCGTTCAGCAGCAACACCGAGCCGTAACTGACATCGTTGGGCAATTCCTTGTAATCGAGGCCGACGCGCTGCTGATTGCCCAAGCCGCTCCAGGCCGCATCGAGAATAAAAGTATCGCCTTTGTTCAGCACGATCTTGTCATTTTCAAATTTGCCTACGCGTATCTTGGGCCCCTGCAGGTCGGCCAGAATTCCCACACTGCGTCCGCAGACTGCAGCGGCAGCGCGTACCTTGTCAGCGCGGGCCATATGGTCCTGGGCGGTTCCGTGGGAGAAATTCATGCGCACGACATCCACTCCGGCCCGGATCATTTCTTCCAGCACCTGAGAGTCGCTGGTGGCGGGTCCCAGAGTGGCAACAATTTTTGTTCTACGCAGCATGATTTTCCAGGGCCTGATATTGAGTTGCAGCTAGCTTATTATTTTGCAGCACGTTGCTCGAGTATTTCGACTGCGGGCAGTTTTTTGCCCTCAAGAAATTCCAGAAACGCGCCGCCACCGGTGGATATATAGCTCACTCGATCACCGATGTTGTATTTGGCAATGGCCGCCAGCGTATCACCGCCTCCAGCAATCGAAAACGCCGGGCTTTCGGCTATTGCCATGCCGAGCGCTTTGGTACCGTTGCCGAATTGATCAAACTCAAATACGCCGACCGGGCCGTTCCATACTATGGTACCGGCTTTTTTAAGGTACTGCGCATAAGTGGCGGCGGTATCCGGGCCAATGTCGAAAATCATGTCGTCATCGGTAATTTCGGATACCTTTTTAACGATGGCCGGTTCATGAGCGTCAAATTTTTTACCCACCACCACGTCGGTCGGCACCGGAATGTCGCCGCCCTTGGCTTTAGCCGCAGCGATCAGGCGCTGCGCTTCTTGCACCAGATCCGCTTCGTACAATGACTTGCCGACATTGTAGCCGGCAGCTTTAATAAAGGTGTTGGCGATACCCCCGCCAACGATCAGCTGATCGACGATGTGCGACAGCGATTCCAGCACGGTCAGCTTGGTGGAAACCTTGGAGCCGCCAACAATCGCTACCAGGGGCGCGGCCGGGCTCTTCAGCGCCTTGCCCAGTGCTTCCAGCTCGGCGGCCAGCAATGGCCCGGCACAGGCTATCGGTGCAAACTTCGCCACGCCGTGGGTGGAGGCTTGGGCGCGGTGTGCGGTGCCGAATGCATCCATCGCAAAGACATCGCACAGCCTGGCCATTTTCTGTGCGAGCTCGTCGTTGTTTTTACCTTCGCCTTTATTGAAGCGTACGTTTTCAAACAGCACGACTTCGCCATCCGCAACGGTATAGTTGCCGTCCAGCCAGTCCTTAATCAAGCGCACTTCCTGTCCCAGCAGTTCGGACAGGCGCCGGGCTACCGGCTTCAGCGAATCGGCTTCGGAATATACGCCTTCTTCCGGACGTCCGAGGTGAGACATCAGCATGACTTTGGCGCCGGCGGCGAGCGCGTGGCGTATGGTCGGCAGTGACGAGCGGATACGGGTATCGTCAGTGACGCTGCCATCGTCGGCCTGGGGGACATTCAAATCTTCGCGGATCAGGACGCGCTTGCCTTTCAGGTCCAGATCGGTCATCTTAATTATGGGCATCTTGACTCCATGGTTCACTAATAAGCTCAGCGGGCGGAGCTCGCGCCCCATCCTGCTGACGACTGGATTTACCTGGCGATCACACGCACCATTTCCAGCACCTTGCTGGAATAACCCCATTCGTTGTCATACCAGGAAACGACCTTGACGAAGGTACTGTCCAGCGACATACCGCCTTCGGCATCGAACACCGAGGTACAGCTTTCGCCGCGAAAATCGGTGGAGACAACCTTTTCATCGGTGTAGCCGAGCACGCCTTTCATCGATCCTTCGGAGGCGGTTTTCATCGCTGCGCAGATTTCAGCGTAGCTTGCTTCCTTGTTCAATTCCACAGTCAAATCCACCACCGATACGTCGGATGTCGGCACACGGAAAGCCATGCCGGTGAGCTTCTTATTCAGTGCCGGAATGACTACCCCGACCGCCTTGGCGGCGCCGGTGGAAGACGGAATGATATTTTCCAGAATGCCGCGGCCGCCGCGCCAGTCCTTATTGGACGGGCTGTCGACCGTTTTCTGGGTGGCGGTTGCGGCGTGTATGGTGGTCATCAGGCCGCGCTTGATACCGAAGGTGTCGTTCAGTACCTTGGCTACCGGCGCCAGGCAGTTGGTCGTGCAGGATGCGTTGGAAACAATAGTCTGGCCTGCGTAGGTCTTATCGTTCACGCCAAACACAAACATCGGGGTATCGTCCTTGGACGGCGCCGACATGATGACTTTTTTGGCGCCGGCGGCAAGGTGCTTCTCACAGGTTTCCTTGGTCAGGAACAGGCCGGTGGATTCCACGACGATGTCCGCACCGACTTCATTCCATTTCAGTTCGGCCGGGTCCTTGATTGCGGTCAGCCGGATTTTTTTGCCATCCACCACCAGCGTATTGCCTTCGATTGAAACCTGGCCCTGGAAACGGCCATGCACTGAATCGTAGCTCAGCATATAAGCCAGATAGTCGGGCTCCAGCAAATCATTGATCGCGACAATTTCAATGTCCGGAAATTTTTGCACCGCCGCGCGGAAAACCATACGCCCTATACGGCCGAAGCCGTTAATACCAACCCTGATTGCCATGCTCTTCTCCGTAATTTACCAAAAATCTACAGCACCGAGCGCCTGAGCGGCGCTTTATGTTGTGCGCAACGCTGAATCAGGCGCCGATCACCTTTTGTACGGCTGCCACCACGCGGTCGGTGGTAAAGCCGAAGTGCTTGAACAAATCACCGGCCGGGGCGGATTCGCCAAAGGTATCCATGCCGACGACCGCGCCTTCCAGCCCAACATATTTGTACCAGAAGTCGGTCACGCCTGCCTCGACCGCAACGCGCTTGCTGCCCTTGGGCAATACACTGTCTTTATAGGATGAATCCTGGCGATCGAACAGGTTAGTGCACGGCATGGAAACCACCCTTACCTGCACGCCTTGCTGCGCCAGTGCTTTTTGCGCATCCATCGCCAGCCCCACTTCTGAGCCGGTGGCGATAATGATGGCCTGCGGCTGGCCGTTGGCCGCTTCCGACAGGATATAGCCGCCCTTGCGCACATTCTCGATCTGGGCTGCGTCGCGCTTCTGGAAAGGCAGATTCTGGCGGCTGAAAATCAGCGAGGTTGGCCCGGTCATGCGTTCTACCGCGTGTATCCAGCTTACCGCCGATTCCACCGTGTCGCACGGACGCCACACATCCATATTGGGGATATAACGCAGCGTGGCGGTTTGTTCCACCGGCTGATGGGTTGGCCCATCCTCACCCAACCCGATGGAGTCATGGGTATATACGAAAATCACACGCTGTTTCATCAGCGCAGCCATGCGTAATGCATTACGTGCGTATTCCGAGAACATCAGGAAAGTCCCGCCGAAAGGCAGGAAGCCATGATGCAGCGCAATGCCGTTCATGATCGCGGACATGCCGAACTCGCGTACGCCGTAGCTGATATAGTTGCCCGGCTTGGTGGCGTGGATATGTTGCGCACCCGTCCAGTTGGTCAGGTTGGAGCCGGTCAGATCGGCGGAGCCGCCGAGGAACTCCGTCAATACCGGCGCCAACGCGTTGATCGCGTTTTGCGATGCCTTGCGGCTGGCGATCGTTTCGGCTTTGTCGTTGATTTTGGCGATGACTTCAGCCGCGTGCTGAGCCCAGTTAGCCGGCAAGTCGCCTTTGGTACGGCGCTCGAATTCCGCTGCTTCGGCCGGGAAGGCCGCGCGGTATTTGGCAAATTTGTCATTCCACTGCTGTTCCAGCGTGCCGCCTTTGGGGCGTGCATCCCAGGCCTGGTAGACATGCGCGGGGATTTCGAACGGCGGATAGTTCCAGCCGATATAGGCGCGCGTGGCGGCAATTTCAGCATCGCCCAGTGCAGCGCCGTGCACATCGTGCGTTCCCGCCTTGTTCGGGGCGCCAGCGCCGATAACCGTCTTGCAGCAGATCAGCGTGGGCCTATCGGTAACTGCCTTGGCCGCTTCTATCGCCGCATTCACCGCATCGGTGTCGTGTCCTTCAACATCGGCAATGACATGCCAGCCGTAGGCTTCGAAACGTTTTGCCGTATGGTCGGTGAACCAGCCGCCGACATGGCCGTCAATCGAAATCTCATTGTCGTCCCAGAATGCGATCAGTTTGCCCAGGCCCCAGGTGCCGGCCAGTGCGCATACTTCGTGCGAAATGCCTTCCATCATGCAACCGTCGCCCATAAAGACATAGGTGTAATGATTGACGATTTCGTGGCCGGGACGGTTGAATTCGATGCCCAGCAGCTTTTCCGCCAGCGCGAAACCGACGGCGTTTGAAATGCCCTGTCCGAGCGGCCCGGTGGTGGTTTCTACGCCCTCGGTGTAGCCGTATTCGGGATGGCCGGGGGTTTGCGAATGCAACTGGCGGAAGCGTTTCAGTTCATCTATCGGCAGGTTATAGCCGGAAAGGTGCAGCAATGCGTAGATCAGCATCGACCCGTGCCCGTTAGACAGTACAAAGCGGTCGCGGTCGGCCCATTTGGGATTGCTCGGGTTGTGGCGCAGGTGGCGATTCCACAGCACATCGGCGATTTCCGCCATGCCCATCGGCGCGCCCGGGTGGCCGGAATTCGCCTTTTGCACCGCGTCCATAGCCAGAGCGCGTATGGCGCCGGTTATATCGTTAAATTTGGGGGGTTTTACTTTACGCACCGCAGCCATCTCACTCGCCTCCTGAGCATCCCTTGCGGAATGAATAATTGTAGCTTTAAAAGGGCGCAATTATGCCGTACCGCATTGTTTAGGGCAACCGGCAGTATTACGTGAGCGGGATAACGCTACCCGGCCGATTACGATTGCAGATCGTCGAACTCTTTTTTTGCAGGATTGATACCCAATTGTTTTAATTTGCGGTACAAATGGGTGCGTTCCAAGCCTACTTGCTGTGCTACCCGGGTGATATTGCCGTTTTCCTTGCGCATGTGGTAGTTGAAATAAAGACTGTCGAAATGGTCGCGGGCTTCACGCAGCGGCAGGTCAAGCGATAAGGAAGTTTGCCCGATGGCCACTACATTGTTTGTGCCTATCGCCAAGCTGCCCGGAGTCGAGCTTTGGCGCACTGCTTTGGCTATGGTGTCGAGCAATTTAAGCAGCGCGATTGGTTTTTCCAGGAAATCCACAGCGCCTATGCGTGTCGCCTCCAGCGCCGTTTCTATGGTGCCATGGCCGGACATCATGATCACCGGCATGGTCAGTAGACCTTGTGCGACCCATTCCTTGAGCAAGGTGATGCCATCGACTTCAGGCATCCAGATGTCCAGCAACACCAGATCAGGCACCTGCCGGCTGCGGAAGGCCCGCGCTTGCGCGGCATTTTCCGCGGCGGATACATGATAGCCCTCGTCGAACAGGATTTCCGACAGCAACTCGCGTATGCCGACTTCATCATCTACCACCAGAATTTCTTTAATTGCCATATGCAACCTCTATTAAAAGCGGTAAATCGATATTAACCGCTGTGCCGCCCGTGGACACGTTTTCGATGGTAATCTTGCCGCCGTGTTCTTCCACAATTTTTTTCACTATGGCCAGCCCCAGCCCGGTTCCTTTAGGCTTGGTTGTCATGTAAGGCTCAAAAGCGCGCTGCAGCAATTGAGCGGAGAAGCCATTGCCGTTGTCACGCACACTCAGCGTCAGTACGCCGTCCTTATCCGTGGTGGTCACAATGATTTCCGGCTGAGCCACGTCCCAGTCAGTGGCCTGCAGTAGCGCGTCCTGCGAATTCTGCAATAAATTGTGGATCACCTGGCGCAAGCGTGTCGCATCGCCCTTTACCCATGCCTGAGCTGCGTTCAGCTGCAGGGTGATCGCCGGGTTGCCGGTTTCGTATAACCCCAGTACCTCATGCAGCAACTGATGCAAATCCAGCGCAACCAGTTTGGATGCGGGTGCACGCGCGTAATCGGCAAAACCCATCACCATGTTTTTCATTGCCGCCACCTGGCTTACTATCGTCTCGGTGGCGCGCTGCAGCAGCAGCGCGTCGTTCTCATCCAGCTTGGTGCTCAGTTTGTGGCGCAGGCGTTCCGCCGAAAGCTGGATAGGCGTCAGCGGGTTCTTGATTTCATGCGCCAGCCGGCGCGCAACTTCTCCCCACGCTGCCTGCCGTTCGGCCTGCAGCAGATAGGTGATGTCGTCGAACACAACCACATAACCCCGTTCTGTGGCGGTCAACAACCGTGTGCCGCGCATCAGCAACATCTGATTGCCGTTTTTGCTGAGCCTTTCTATCTGCCGTTGCCATTCTCCGGTATTGCCGGTTTCCTCCTCGACTGCCTGCATGACTGCGCTGCAGAAGGGCTTTAACAGCGGGAAACGGCTGGCAATTTCCGGTAGCGTCAAGGCCTGCATATCCGGTAATGATGCGCCTAATATTTGCGCTGCGCTGTCATTAACCGAGCGCAGCCGGAATTGCTCATCCACCACCATCACGCCTGAGGACAAGTGCCCCAGTACACTTTCGAGATAAGCCTTGGCATTTTCCACCTGCAATTGCTGCTGTTCGCTCATGATTTTGGCGTCCGACAGCTGGGATGTCATCTGGTTGAACAGTCCGGTTAACGCGCCCAGCTCGTCATTGCTTTTTATTGGATGCTGTTGCGAGAAGTCACCTTGAGCCACAGCCCGAGTTCCTTCGGCCAGTGCAGCCAGCGGGGAGCTCAGCCGCCCGCTGATAAAAAAAGCCGCCGACACCGCACTCAACAGCACAATCAGTAATGACAGAGTAAGGGTAATGCCGTACAGGCGTTTCAATCCCAGGCGCGATAGCGATAGCTGCTGATAATCGCGGTAAACCTCCTGTACCGTTCCAGCATCGCTGGTGAGCTGTCGCGGCACCGGCTGGACAAATTGCAGGATGCGGGTCTCCGAAGAAGAGGCCTTGAATGGCACCAGTACGCGCAGGAGCAGGCTATTATCAGGCAGGGTATCGATCACGCTGTATAAACCGTGCCGTTGCGTATCCCGCAACATGGCTGCGTCCGGTATATACAGGGGCGGCCGCGCCGTGCTGCTGGCGTACGTGATCAGTCGGCCCTCGGCGGTGAATAGCGCAGCTTCCTGGGCGGCGCCGCGGTCGGTCATCTGGCTCAGAGTGCGCGCATATTGCTGAATGGGCCGCTCCGTCAGCAGTTGTGCGACAAAATGACCTTTCTCACCTAACTCGCGCAATCCGTTTTCGAGCGTGCTGCGCCCCAGGTTGAGGCCGCCTTCCAGCGCTTTTTCGACTCTTACATCAAACCAGGATTCGATGCTTTTGCTTAAAAACTGGACCGATACCGCGTAGACCAGCAGACCCGGCAGCACGGCTATGAGCGTGAAGAACAGCGCCAGCCGCAAAGTAAGCTTGGCGCCGAACACCTGGGCTTTGATCTTGCCGCGCAATTGCCATAGTTGATAGCCCACCAGTAGCGTCAGACAGAAGGCCAGCGCGCCGGCCAGCAATAACAGGCCGTAGTAGTTACGTGAAAACAGGTCGGTGTTGGCGCTTGCGCTGGATAGCAGGTAAAGCAGCAGGCCGCCGAGTAGCGCACTCATGAAGATTAAATACTTCATCACTCGCCCTTTCTATGCGCGCCCTTGTCGACGCGCACGATCCAGCGGTACCAGTCCGAATCCAGGTTCCAGTCGTTGCCGGTCAGCGCGTTAACCTGCAGGGGTTTGGGCAACTGCGTCGCATCCAGGCGCATGCGTGTTGCGGCAATCAAATTGTTGTCGTTGCGCAGCAGCTTGGTCGTAATATAGTTACTTTCCGCTTTGAGCAACGCGATCGGGATGGGAGCAGCCGACTGGTGGCCGATAATGCGCAGGGCGTCATCCAGATTGTCGAAGTTCTGGAACAATGAACCCAGCGTAATACGATATTGGCGTGTCAGCGTATTATAAGAAAGCTTGATCAGTTGCTGGCTGCGCGCAATTTCCTCGTCCAGCCAGTACCAGCGCGGGCGGGTCAGCGTGAATTCACTGATGAAATAGAGCGGTACGCCCTGTGACAATGCCTGGGCTACTACAAAATTAAGGCTGATGTCGAAATCAGCGGCCAGCTGATAATAGCCCTCGGTGAAACGCGCTTCGGTTTTGCGAACTTCCAGGCCCTCGGCATGAACCGTAAAAATCCCCATCCACACTAACATCAACAACGCCAACGGGCGCGCGAGCGGACCCACGCGGGCCCATTCTCGACGCGTCCGGTCGCGGCAACCCAGCCGGTTACGCATGTTTGTGCAGCAAGGCATAAAAGAAACCGTCGTGCTGGTCATCAGGCGAGAGTTGCCCCTCATCTAAAATAGAATAGTCATTTAAGCTGGAGCGGGCATTCAAATCAAATCCGGCATACAGGAACGGCATCGGCAATGGCAATTGCCGGGCATCCTGCTGCTGGTGCAGGAATTCACCAATGACCAGCTGATTTTCCTGCGCAAAAACAGAGCAAGTCACATAAAGCAATTTACCATCTCTCGCCAGCAGTCGCCATAGCGCAGTGAGGATTTCCCGTTGCTGCTGTGCAAACCCGGCGATATCGGTGGAGCGGCGCAGCCACTTGATATCCGGATGGCGGCGCACCACGCCGGAGGCCGAACATGGCACATCCGCGAGGATGCGCTGGAACGGTCTGCCATCCCACCAGCTGTCAGGCTGGGCAGCATCGCCCTGCAGCAGTTGGGCGTCAAAATTCAGCCGACGCAGATTGGAACGCACCCTGTCCAGTCGCCGCGCATCCTTGTCCAGCGCAAGCAACTCGATTTGCGCCAGCTCGAGCAGATGCGTGCTCTTGCCGCCGGGCGCGGCGCAGGCATCCAGCACGTACATGCCATCCCGGACATCAAGCAGCGGTGCAGCATATTGCGCTCCGGCATCCTGCACGGACACCAGCCCATCGGCAAATCCCGGCAATTGTTCCACCGGCAATGGGTGAGTCAATAGTATGGCTTCCGGCTTAATCAGGCGGGCATTGATATCGCGTTGAGCCAGCAGTGCGAGGTAATCTGCAGGGCTTATGCGGCGGTGGTTCACCCGCAGCGTCATTGGAGGATGCTGGTTGCCGGCCAGCAGTATCCCATCCGCCCGATCACCGTATTGCGCCCGCACCTTGTCTATCCACCATTGTGGGTACGCATAGCGGCCCTCGTCAGTTGCAGCCGCGGCGGCCAGCAGCGCATCGCGGCCGCGCAGAAAATTACGCAGCACTGCGTTGACCAGCCCGCCCGCTGCCGGGTTGCGCTTGCGTACCGCCCGTACCGCATGGTCCACCACCGCATAGGGAGCGGCTTTGCTGTATTCCAGTTGATATAGCGCCACCAGCAATAAGCAGCGCAGCTGTTCATCCTGCAACGGTTTACGTAGTAACTGGCGCAGCACGCACATCAGCTGGCCGTAGTGGCGCAGCGTACCGTAACTCAGATCCTGCAGCGCTCCGCGCTGCTGTGTTGACAGAGCCATTCCGGGTTTGCTCAGCAGAAATTCACTTAACCCCTGGTTCAGATTATGACCGCCCATGACTTGTGCCACGACCATGCTTGCGCCCCGCTGAACTGTATCCATCAGGCCGGCGGCGCGAAGCGGGCGCCGAGTTGCACCGGGAAACCCTGTACGAATTGCATTGCGGGCAGAGCCCTGGCATTCGGACGCTGCAGGATTTCCAGCGCCAGCGCGCCTCGACCGCACGCCACCGCAATGCCGCCAGGGCCGATTTGCAGCACGGTGCCGGGGTCACCCCGCAGGTCTTCGCGCAGGCTGGCTTGCCAGATCTTGAGAGGCGTACCGTTCAGGAATGCGTGCGCCACCGGGCTGGGGTTGTAGCCGCGTATGGCCCTGTCCACCGCCACAGCGTCCGCTGTCCAGTCTATCCGTGCTTCAGCTTTAGTCAGTTTTGCGGCATAAGTGGCTAATGCGTTGTCTTGCGGCGTGGCCTCCAAACCGCCTTGCTCCAGCAAATGCAGCGCTATCGTGATGGCTTCGGCGCCCAGTTGCGCCAGTTTGTCATGTAATGTTTGTGCGGTATCGTGCGGGCTGATGCGGCAGGATTTCTTCAACAGCATCGGGCCGGTATCCAGCCCCTCATCCATTTGCATGACGGTGATGCCGGTCTCGTCATCTCCAGCCAGGATGGCCCGCTGTATCGGCGCCGCACCGCGCCAGCGCGGCAGCAGCGAGGCGTGAATGTTAAAGCAGCCATGACGCGGCAGCTGCAGCACCGCGGCAGGCAGGATCAGCCCATAAGCCGCCACAACCATCAGGTCTGCGGCGTATCCGGCGAGCGTTTGTTGTATGTCCAAATGTTTAAGCGTATCCGGCTGCAATACTGGCAGGCCATGCGCCAGAGCCAGTTGCTTAACCGGACTGGGAGTCAGCTGCATGCCGCGTCCGGACGGCCGATCCGGCTGGGTCAGCACCGCAACTATAGTATGTTGTGCGATCAGCGCCTCAAGCGCGGTGGCAGCGAAACGCGGGGTGCCGGCAAAGATAATTTTCAAAGGCAGGCCCGTTATTATTATGCAGCGAAATCTGATGTGCTAACGAGAGGGCATTACAGTGCTGCGCGCCGGTATTTTTTTATCTTGGCGCGCAGACGCGATTGTTTGAGCATGGACAGGTATTCGACAAACACCTTGCCCTTAAGATGATCTATTTCGTGCTGCACGCAGGTCGCCAGCAGGCCGTCTGCTTCCAGCGTGTACGGCTGACCCTCGGCATTTAACGCCCGCACGGTTACTCGTTCCGCCCGGCGAACTTCTTCATATATTCCCGGCACTGACAGGCATCCCTCTTCTCGCTCAATATCACCGCTGCGCGCAATGATCTCCGGATTGATGAATACCTGAAGTTCATCCTGTGTTTCAGAAGTATCAATGACTATAATTTGCTGATGTACATCCACTTGGGTTGCGGCTAATCCCACGCCGGGCGCAGCGTACATGGTCTCGGCCATGTCCCGGATCAGGGCGCGCAGGGCATCGTCTACCGCGGACACCGGTTTAGCAACGGTATGCAGCCGTTCGTCAGGATATTGGAGGATTTTCAGTATCGCCATAAAAGCTTGCTAATTTAAATAACTAGATGCAAAATTTAAACTGCTGTGCGAACATCAGGCAGTTTTAACCTGCTCTGCCCAGAGTTTCCATACACGGGGTTGTCATGCAAAAGTTTATTATATCGCTGATTTGCTGTTTATTACCTATCTTCGCCTGGGCAGATACGCTGCAAATTCGCCCCAACGCGCCTGATCGCTACGTTGTAGTTAAGGGTGACACACTGTGGGACATTTCCGCCAAATTTTTTAAGGATCCGTGGAAATGGCCGCAAATCTGGGGCATGAATAAAGACACTATTAAAGACCCGCACTGGATTTATCCTGGCAATGTAGTTTATCTGGATCGCGCTACCGGCACATTACGCATCGGCACAGCGAGCAACCCATCGAGTTCCCCCAATGCTGCCGTTGAAAAGCTTTCCCCGCAAATTCGTATCCTGGATCGCGACCATGACGCCATATCCAGCATATCCCCGCGTGACATCGAACCTTTCCTGAGCCGACCCCTGGTGATCGAGGAAAATGGTCTGGCTGGCGCACCGGTGCTGGTCGGCACCTACGAGCAGCGGGTAATTCTCGGTACCAACGACATTGCCTACGTTAAAAATGTGCCGGAAAACAAAGGCGGCTTATGGCAAATTTATCGCCCGGGGAAAAAGCTTATCGATCCGGACACTAACGAATTGCTGGGGTACGAAGTGCTTTACTTAGGCGATGCCGAAGTCGAAAAGTTCGCGCCTGTCAGCACCCTCAGAATTACCAAGGCACTGCAGGAAATCAACAAAGGCGACCGTTTTGCGCAGCCTGCAGGCGAGCTTTTCACCAACTATATTCCGCGGGCGCCGAGTGACCAGATTAATGCCCGGGTTATTTCGATTTATGGGGGCGTTTCCCAAGGGGGCCAGAACACCATCATTACCCTTAATAAAGGTCGCCGCGACGGCCTGGAAAATGGGCATGTGCTGGCACTGTACCGTAAAGGGGAGGTGGTGACCGATGAAGGCAAGCCGCTTGCGCTGCCGGATGTGTGGTACGGATTAGCTTTTGTATTCCGTACTTTTAATAAAGCCTCTTACGCACTCGTTATGCAAACGCGGTTGCCGGTGGAACTGCTCGATAGCGCTAAAACGCCCTGATTAATGTCTATGGACGCGGAAACTGCGTCATGGATTGCGCTCAGTCAAACCCACGGTTTGGGGAACGCGGGGTTACGCAGCCTGCTGCAGGCTTTGGGTTCTCCCGCCGCGGTCTATGCCGCCTCGGTTCACACTTTAAGACAACTCGTCCGCCCGGCAGTCGCGGACGCTATTGCGCAAGGCTGGGATGAAGCGGCGCTGGCGCCCGTTGCGCGCTGGCTAGAGGACAACCGCAACGGGGTAGTTACGCTGGCCGATCCGGATTTTCCCCAAGCGCTCTTGAATACGGCTGACCCGCCGTTGCTGCTTTATATCAAGGGACGGCGCGAATTGCTGAACGGTCCGGCGCTGGCCATAGTCGGCAGCCGCAACGCCACTGCCCAGGGCCTCAGCAATGCCGAGGCGTTCGCGGTTTCGTTAAGCGCAGCAGGCTTGTGTATCGTCAGTGGCATGGCGCATGGCATCGACGCCGCGGCACATCGCGGCGGGCTGCGCGATGCCGGCTCCAGCATAGCGGTGGTCGGCACCGGGCTGGACAAAGTATACCCGGCCGCCAATCGCGAACTGGCCCATCACTTGGCGGAAGGTGGACTGCTCATTTCCGAATTTTCGTTGGGAACACCGCCGCTGGCCGCCAATTTCCCCCGCCGTAACCGTATCATCAGCGGCCTGAGCCTCGGCTGCCTGGTGGTCGAAGCTTCCCTGCAAAGCGGCTCGCTGATCACTGCGCGCATGGCGCTGGAACAGGGCCGCGAAGTGTTCGCGATACCCGGTTCCATCCACGCCCCACAAACCCGAGGATGCCATTATCTGATCAAACAGGGGGCCAAGCTGGTGGAGGCAGCCGAGGATATTCTGGAAGAGCTGGGGCGTTTTGACGTTGTCAGGACCTCGTCGGCCGAAGCCAATTCCAGCCACTCGCTGTACGAACATCTGGGGTTTGATCCGGTAGACATGGACAGTCTGCATATGCGCAGCGGCTTGACGATTGAAGCGCTATCCGCCATCCTGTTGCAACTGGAACTGGAGGGCAGCGTTGCCGTCTTGCCCGGAGGACTCTACCAACGCATTGGTTAATCGGTATATATTCGGAGTCTCATGTTCGATATTTTGATGTTTCTGTTCGAAAGTTATTTTCATGCTGGCAGTTACCCCGATTCCGATAAACTTTCCCTTAAGCTGAGCGCAGCCGGGTTTGAAGACGAAGATATCAGCCGGGCGCTGGGCTGGCTGTCGGCGTTGAAGCAACTTACTTCAGCGGATTATCCGGATGTGATCAACGATAGCGGGACGCGATATTATGCCGATCTTGAAATTGAGCGTATTTCTCCAGAGGCACGGCTGTTCCTTGCTTTCTGGGAACAGAACAAAATGATTACCCCGGTTGAGCGGGAAATGATCATAGACCGGGCGGTCGCGCTCGGGCGGTCCAACCTCGCGCTGGACAAGGTCAAATTGATTGCGCTCATGGTATTGTGGAACCAGCATGAGGAACTGGATCCGCTGATAGTCGAGGACCTGCTCACTCCGGTCAATCCCAGCAACCTGCATTGATTTATACAACCTTAGAATCGGCCGATACCCACCCATGGCAAGTAACTTACTGATCGTTGAATCCCCGGCCAAAGCCACCACCCTGAAAAAGTATCTGGGTAAGGACTTTGAAGTACTGGCGACCTATGGCCATGTGCGGGATCTGGTGCCCAAATCAGGTGCGGTCGACACTGAAAATGGTTTTGCGATGCAGTATGAAATTATCGCCCGCAACAGCAAGCATGTGGACGCCATCGCCAAAGCTGCCGCTGCTGCAGATCATATTTATCTGGCGCCCGACCCGGATCGCGAGGGTGAGGCCATCGCCTGGCATGTAGCCGAAATGCTGAAAAGCAAGCGCGGCACCAAGAATAAGCCGATGCAACGCGTCGTATTTTACGAAATCACCCAGTCTGCGGTGCGCGAAGCGATCACGCGGCCGCGGGAGATCTCTGTGCCGCTGGTCAACGCGCAGCAGGCGCGCCGTGCACTCGATTACCTGGTGGGTTTCAATCTGTCGCCGCTGCTGTGGCGCAAAATTCGCCCGGGACTGTCCGCCGGCCGGGTGCAGAGCCCGGCGTTGCGGCTCATTGTGGAGCGAGAACTGGAAATCGAAGCGTTCCGTTCCCAGGAGTACTGGACTGTTCATCTGGAAAGCCATAAAAACAGCCAGCCATTTAGCGCGCGGCTGTTTCAGTATCAGGGCAAAAAGCTCGAACAACTGAGTATAGGCAGCGAAGCCGAATTTAAACAGATATACGCCAGCCTCAGCGCAGCCAAACTGCCGCCGCGAGTCGTGCGCATCGAAAAGAAAGCCAAGCAGCGCTACGCCGCCGCGCCATTCACCACCTCTACCCTGCAGCAGGAAGCCGTGCGCAAGCTCGGCATGTCGGCCGACCGCACCATGCGCATTGCGCAGCAGCTATATGAAGGCATGGATATAGGCGGGCAGTCGGTGGGCCTGATCACCTATATGCGTACCGACTCGGTTACGCTGGCACAGGAAGCGCTGCAGGAAATCCGCGGCTACATTGCCGAAAATTTCTCTGCGGAATATTTGCCCAAGTCAGCGCTTACTTACCGCAGCAAGGCCAAGAATGCACAAGAGGCTCACGAAGCTGTGCGCCCGACTTCGATTGCCCGCACGCCCGACAGTGTGCGTGGCTACCTGACCATAGACCAGGCGCGGTTGTACGAAATGATCTGGAAACGCACGCTGGCGTGCCAGATCGCCCCGGCCCGCTTCGATACGGTCAGTCTGGACATCCGCCTGGGCGGCGACGATACGTTATTCCGCGCGAACGGCCAGACGCTGGTGTTTCCGGGTTTTATCGCGGTCTATCAGGAGGGCACCGACGACAGCGAGGAAGAGGAAAACCGAAAATTGCCGCCGCTGGAAGAAGGTGAAATCATCCCGCTGGACAAACTTTTCGGCGAGCAGCATTTCACTCAGCCGCCGCCGCGCTTTTCCGAAGCCAGCCTGGTCAAGACCCTGGAAGAACACGGCATCGGCCGACCTTCCACTTATGCCAGCATTATCTCCACGTTGCAGGCGCGCGAATATGCGGTGCTGGACAAAAAGCGCTTTGAGCCGACCGATGTTGGCCGAGTTGTAAACCGTTTCCTGACCGAGCATTTTACCCGCTATGTCGATTACGGATTTACCGCGCAAATGGAAGACGAACTGGACGATATATCGGAAGGCAAGCGCGACTGGATTCCAGTGCTGAACGATTTCTGGCATCCATTCTTCGATCTGGTCCAGCAGAAAAAAGATATCGAGCGCAAAGATGTTACCCAGGAAATGCTCGACGAGGATTGTCCTAAATGTGGCAAGCCATTATCCAAACGGCTGGGCAAGCGCGGCAGTTTTATCGGCTGCACGGCTTATCCGGAATGCGACTACACGCGCAACCTGAACGGCGAAGCCGATGCGGGCGAGGCGCGCAAGGAGCTGGGTGTCGATCCTGCGACCAGCCTGCCGGTCCTGCTGTTGCGCGGCCCTTATGGCTATTATGTACAGCTGGGAGAACTGGAAGAAGGCGCCAAGAAAAAGCCCAAGCGCATTTCCTGGCCCAAAGAGCTTCCTCCGGAAAATGCCGAGTTAGGCGCTGCGCTGCAACTGCTGCAGCTTCCGAAGGAACTGGGCGCTCATCCAGAAACTGGTAAAAAAGTGATCGTCAACATTGGACGGTTTGGCCCCTACATTGGACATGACGGAAAATTCAAGTCGGTGCCGAAAGGCGACAGCGTGTTCACGATAGAGTTGGAACGCGCAGTGGCCCTGCTGGCGGAACCCAAGGCATCCAGCACCACCGTGCTACGTGAGCTGGGCCTGCATCCCGACGATCAAAAAGCGGTAGATGTATGCAACGGCCGTTATGGCCCCTACGTGCGTCACGGCAAGGTGAACGCCACTTTGCCCAAGGATATATCACCGGAAGAGATTACCTTGCAGGAAGGGTTGGCGCTATTGTCCGCCCGCGTGGCCAAGGGGCCTGCCGCCAAGAAAAAAACCATTGCCAAAAAAACGCCTGCGGCGAAAGCACCGGCCAAAAAAACTGCCGCAAAAAAACCGGCCGTCAAGAAGCTGGCCGTCAAAAAGCCGGCAGCTAAAAAGCCCGCAGTTAAAACCCCTGCGCTCAAAAAGGCGGCGGTGAAGAAATCCTCGGCGGCAGCAACCACTACGGTGGGAAAAGCCGTTACGCCTAAGAAAAAAATCGCCAGACCTGCGGCAAAGAAAATCTGACTTCAGCGGTCGTCGGTCACAGCTGATCCGCGGAAATCACCAGCCGCAAGCTGACCTGAGCATCAGCAGGATCGCGGCTGAACCACCACACCCCGCTTTTCGTGATTTTCCAGCCGTGCTCCCGGCCGGTCATGATCAGTGCTGCAGCGATACCCAGGCTGGGCTGATGGCCGACCAGCATTACACAACCTGTGCCATGAGGCCAGCCGGCCGCGCTCAATACCGCCTGGGGGGCAGCGCCGGGCGCTATGGCGGGCTCGGTGCTGAACTCCGGGGTAAGTGCCTGGGCTGTCTGCTGCGTGCGTTTGGCCGGGCTGACCAGTATTCGCGTCCCTTGCGGCAGCAACGGCCGTAACAAATCGCCCATTCGGGCAGCCTGCTTCAATCCTTTTGGGGTAAGCGTCCGCGCCAGATCCGGCACACCGTCTTCCGCTTCGGCATGACGCCACAATATTAAATCCATTTTTTTATCAAATAAATCGATGAGCGAATATATCGTATACTGGTCGATCAATATAGAGGAAAACGCATGGAAGAGACGGGAAAAACTGCAGTCGCCAAACGCAGAAAGGTAGCGCCAAAGCCGGCCGAACCGATCAGATCTGCGGTACCCGGCGTGGCCAAGGTCGAGGTAAAGATGGGCAAAGCGGAAAAGAAAAACAGTAAAGTAAAAAAGGCGGACGACAAAGTAGCTGACAAGGTCGTGCGCGCCAGTTTTACGATGCGCTATAGCGATTACACCAAAATCATCGAACTCAAACAGGCGTGCCTGAACGCAGGCATGCGAGTCAAGAAGAGCGAACTGGTCCGTGCCGGGCTGCAGGTATTGGCCGCGTTCGATACCACTCAATTGAAAGCAGCGCTGGCGCAGATGACGCAGATCAAAATTGGACGCCCGAAGAAAAGTTAAGCGGGTCTTTTTTTGTTGAATTGCTTATAAATGCGGGCAGGACGCCCGTGTCACGAGCGTCCGCGCTCCATAGTACTGACGAAATCATGCCGATGGTTGGCCGCTGCGGTTGCTGCCTGCGACCATCTTATATTCGAACAATCTGCACTCTATCGCCCCGTTGAATAGCGGCGTGCGTTTCGATACCGAGAGCCGGATAAATTTCGGCATGCGTAAATCGGAAGTGAACAGATAGGCGTTCCAGCCGCCGAATTTTTTCTTCAGCACATCGCCCAGCCTGGGATAAAGTTCTTCTAGTTCATGCAGATCACCCATGCGTTCGCCGTAAGGCAGGTTGGCTACCAGCACGCCATGCTCGGCCGGCGCAGAAATTTCCAGTACGTTCGCCTGGTTCAGCGACACCACATTTTCCAGCCCGGCGTTTTCCAAATTGAGGCGAGCCGATTTCAACTCGTCACCGTACAGATCGCTGCCGAAAATCGGCAATGGGCTGGGCGGCAGCTGCGCGGCCTGTGCTTCAGCGCGTATTTTTTTCCACGCCGCCCCCTGGAAATTTTTCAGTTTTTCAAACGCGAATTGGCGATTAATGCCGGGCGCAATATTGAGCGACATCAGCGCCGCCTCGATCAGAAAAGTGCCGCTGCCGCACATCGGGTCCAATAATGGAATGCCGGGCTGCCAGCCAGCCAGATGCAATATGCCGGCGGCCAGATTTTCGCGTAGCGGCGCGATATTGGTGTACTGGCGTATGCCGCGCTTGAACAGTGCATCGCCGGAAGTGTCCAGATACAGGGTGATGCGGCTGTGTTCGACGAAGGCATGGATGCGAATGTCCGGCGCGTGCGTGTCGACGTCCGGACGCGCGCCGCTCAGCATGCGGAACTTGTCGCACACCGCATCCTTGATTTTGAGCGTGGCGAAATCCAGGCTTTTCAGCGGTGATTTAATCGCCGCCATGTTGACGCGTATCGTGCATGCCACGTCGAACCAGCTGGGCCACGGCAGCGCGTACGCGGTGTCGTAGATGTCCTGCTCGTCGCGATAATCGGCCATCGCGACCCGCCACAGCACGCGGCTGGCGATGCGGCTGTGCAGATTTACGCGATAGCTCAACAGCAGGGAGCCGGAGAAATGCACCCCGCCATCGGTCGTGCGCACGCCGTCGGCGCCAAGCGTAGCCAGTTCCTGGGCCAGCACCGCTTCCAGCCCGCGCGGACACGGCGCAAAGAAATTTTCAGTCATGGGCTACTTTCAGATGGGTTTGACGATCACCAGTATTACGATGACGATCAGCAGTAATACTGGAAACTCGTTAAACCAGCGATAAAAAACATGGCTGCGCGTATTGCGGTCGTGCTTGAAATCACGCAGCAGTTTGCCGCAATACCAATGGTACGCGAGCAGCAGCAGTACCAGCGTGAACTTGATATGCATCCAGATTCCGGTGATGCCGTAGCCCAGCCATAGCCATAAGCCGAGCAGCACGGTCAGCACCGCGCCGGGCGTCATGATGCCGAAGTACAGCTTGCGCTCCATGATCTTGAAACGTTCGATACTGGTGCTGTCGCTGCTCATCGCGTGGTAGACGAACAGGCGCGGCAGATAAAACAGGCCGGCAAACCAGGTGACCATGAAGATCACATGAAAAGATTTAATCCATAGCATGCAGCGCTTTCTATTTGGACAAACGCCGGCGCAACAGCACCAGCGACAGATACATACCCGCGATTGCATAACTGCACAGCACCGCCACATGCAACAACATACCGGAAGGAAATTCATCCCGCAGCAGCGGCCGGGCGATATCGATCGCATGCGTCAGGGGTAGCGCCGCGGCCACACCCTGCCAGAAACCGGGCAATTGCGCGACCGGGAAGAACACGCCGCATAATAGCATCATGGGCGTAATCACCAGCGTGAAGTAATACATGAAGAAATCGTAGCTCGGCGCCAGTGCGGTCATGATCAGGCCGAGCGCGGCAAAGCACAGGCCGACCAGCAGCGCCAGCGGGATCAGCCATAGCGACAATGCCGAATGCGACAGGCCGAGCAGCCAGACCACCAGCAATACCGCCGTGCCGGACAGCAGGCTTTTGCTTGCCGCCCACAGGATTTCCGCGAGCACGACATCGTCCAGCGTGACCGGGGTGTTCAGTATCGCCTCCCAGGTGCGCTGCTCGTGCATGCGCGCGAAGCTGGAATACAGCGCCTCGAAACTGGCGCTGTTCATCGTGCTGTAGCACACGGTGCCGGCCGCGAGGAAGGTCATATAGGACATGCCGTTCATCGTCGGCAACAGGCTGCCAAGGCCGTAGCCCAGGCCGACCAGATAGATCACCGGATCGGCCAGATGGCCCAGCACCGAGGTCACGGCGACCTTGCGCCACACCAGAAAATGGCGCCGCCAGATCGGGAAGAAGCGCAGGCTGAGGCGCGGCGGGGCAAGGAAGTGGCGCTTCATTCGCGCATCTCGCGGCCGGTCAGTTTAAGAAATACATCTTCCAGGTTGGCCGGCCGATGCAGGAAGCGCAAGCCGGGCTGCTGTTTCAGATGTGCCAGTAATGGCTCGGCATCCGTGACGTAGCAGAACGCGGTTTCGCCGCTGACTTCAAAACGCCCGGTGTAATGGGCGGCATGCGCATGCGCCCAGGCCTGCGCCTGCTCGCCGAACACCTCGACCACCTGCGGTTCGATATATTGCGCAATCAGCGCCGGTGGCGTGTCCTGCGCGATGATGCGGCCGTGGTCGAGCACCGCGAGGCGATGGCACAGCCGTTCCGCCTCATCCATGAAGTGCGTGGTCAGCAACAGCGTTTTGCCGCGCGCGATCAGCTCGCGCAGACGCTGCCAGATCAGGTGCCGCGCCTGCGGATCAAGGCCCGTGGTCGGTTCGTCCAGGAAGATAACGTCCGGATCATGCACCAGTGCGCGAGCCAGCGTGAGCCGCCGTTTCATGCCACCGGATAGCGTCGGGATTTTCACATCGCGCTTGTGCGTGAGGTTGGCGAATTCCAGCAGCATCGGGATGCGCGCGCGGATCTCCTTATCCTGCATGCCGAAGTAGCGCCCGTACACCAGCAGGTTTTCGGCCACAGTGAAATCCGGATCGAGATTGTCCATCTGCGGCACTACGCCGACTCGCACGCGCGCTTCACGCGCATGCTGCGGCACCGCCTGGCCCATCAGATTAATGGTGCCGCTGTCCGGCTCACTCAGGCCCAGCAGCAGCCGCAACGTGGTGGTTTTCCCGGCGCCGTTGGGGCCCAGCAGGCCGAAACACTCGCCTTTGTTAATAGAAAGGCTGATGCCATCCACCACCTTCTGGCCGCCATAACTCTTGTGCAGATTCTCCGCCAGGATCGCAGGACTCATAGCGGATGCCCGGTAAAATGGGCGCTGACTATGGCCTTGAGCTGATGCAATCGTCCATGAAAGTAATGCACTGCTCCGGGCAGCACCAGCACCGGCAGTTGCTGCGGACGCGCCCAATTGATCACCTCTTGCAACGCCACAACCTCGTCCGCATCGCCATGCACCACCAGCGTGCCGGGCGGCACCGGAGGCATCGCAAAGCGCCCTACCGCCGGGGCGATCAGCACCAGCTGCTGCGGCGACAATTGCTGTGCCGCCTTTGCCTGAACATAGCCGCCGAACGAGAATCCGGCCAGGATCAGCGGCAATGCGCCGAATTCCTCGAATGCGTAGCGCACCACGGCCACTGCGTCGTCCACTTCGCCGTTGCCTTCATCATACTGTCCGCTGCTGTTCTCAACCCCGCGAAAGTTGAAGCGCAGCGTGACATATCCCAGCTCGGTAAAAGTTTTGGCCAGGGTCGTGACCACCTTGTTCTCCATCGTGCCGCCCATGGTGGACAGCGGATGCGCCACCACGGCAATGGCGCGCGGCGCGGATGGCGGCAGATGCGCCACCCCTTCCACTTCCCCGGCAGGCGCGGGGATTAAAAACTTGCGCAATTCCATTATATTTTCAGGCGCTCCACCGGCCGCCCATGCTGCAAATGTTCGCTGATGATTTCATCCAGATCCTGTTCATCGACATAGGTGTACCACACGCCCTCCGGATAGACCACCAGCACCGGCCCTTCGGCGCAGCGATCGAGGCAGCCTGCGGTATTGATACGGATGCGGTTTTCCGCGGACGAGATGCCCAATGCCTTGACCTTCTTTTTGACGTAGTCGCGCATATGCTGCGCGCCAAAATTATTGCAGCACTCCTTGCCCGGCTCGCGCTGGTTGGTACAGAAAAAAACATGCTTGTCGAAAAAACTCATCGAAACTCCGCAGACCTGAAAGAGAAATTATACGCTGTATCTCAGCGCTTTCTGATGCGCCACAGATAGGCCAGCAACAGAAATGGAAATACCAGCGTGATCGTCTGCGATAAACCGTTGTAGGTCAGCAGATGACCATAATGCCATTGATAAAGTTGCATCGCCGCGGACGGCGTTTCAATGTCCAGCATCCAGTGCGCCAGCAGCAGATACACGACCGCGATCACCGCGGTGATGCGCACCAGCCAGGCATGGCGCAGCCAGCCGGCGGCCAGCAATAGCAACACGCCGCAGACTATTCCAAGCAGAGCCTCGCTGTTCAGCCAAAGCATCAGCGCCCATGATTTAAGCAGCATCGCGGCGGTGACGAATTTGATCAGCGCTACCGTGCATAACACCAGCAGCAACACCCCCACCGTATGGCGATGCATGCGCAACAATGTCAGCAGCAATGCCCCGAGCATCAGCAGGTTAAGCAAAACCATCAAACTTTCCAGCCAGCTGAACGGTTCCGGTTGTATCAACACAAAAGGCATGCGGTTCACTTCGCTGATGAACACATTGCCCAGCATCGGCAGCGACGGATTGATCTGCCCGAAACTCCACAACACCAGCAGCGCCATTCCCATATCCCTGCTGTCGTGAGCGTGAAAGAGGCGCCTGCGTTCGCCCGCGACATGCATGGCTAACCATGCGCGCGCGGGTATGCTGACAGCGAGCAACGCTCCGGCCAGTGTGCCGGCGCTATTTGCCAGTAAATCCACGTTGGAACTTACCCGCACCGGCAAGTACATCTGCGCATATTCCATCGCCGCCGATAAGGTCGAGCCGGCGACCGTGGCGATCAGTACCCGCCCTGCAGACGAGCTGGCCGTGCGCAACGCCAGCGCGAATAGCAGCCCGAAAGGCACATAGGCCAGAGCATTAACCACCGCATCGAATGGGGTATAAGTCTGGGCCAGCGGTGCGGACAGCACAGCGGAAAAATTAAGCCCCTGCTGCTGCCATCCGGTAAAGGGCGCAAGGCTGGCATACAGTATGAATACGGTATAGCCTGCGCAAAGGTAAACAGGCAGGCGAGCCCGCGGGGCACGGATAGCGGTTGAGTCCATAATCGGAACAAGTTTATCCGATTTTCAGACCACGGACGCAATGGTTGGCTGACAAGTCAGCGCATTAATCCGCGCGCTGAAACCAGGCAGAGTCTGCTATTTCTGCGCAGCCGGCGTAATCCGCCACACTGCGTTACCCACATCATCCGCCACCAGCAGCGCGCCTGCCTTGTCCACCGCAACGCCTACCGGACGTCCCATCGCGTCGCCATCGTTATTAAGAAATCCGGTCAGTACATCCTCCGGCTTGCCGACCGGCTGCCCGTCGGCAAATGCGACAAACGCCACCTTGTAGCCGCTGCGCGGTTTGCGGTTCCACGAACCATGTTCGCCGATGAACGCGCCACCGGCATAACGCGCGGGCAGCAAATTGCCTTCATAGAACGTGAGCCCGAGCGCCGCGACGTGGGCGCCCAGCGCATAATCAGGCGGAATCGCGCGCGCCACCAGATCGGGACGCGGCGGTTTTACCCGGTCATCAACATGTTGTCCGTAATAGCTGTAAGGCCAGCCGTAGAAAGCGCCCTCCTTAACCGAGGTCAGGTAATCCGGGACGAGATCACTGCCGATTTCATCGCGCTCGTTGGCGACGGTCCATAATGCGCCGGTTTTCGGTTGCCAAGCCATTCCATTGGGATTACGCAGGCCCGAAGCGAATACGCGTTTAGTGCCGGCGGCGGGATCAATTTCAAGTATTGCGGCGCGCTGATCTTCCTGTTCCATCCCATTTTCGCCCACGTTGCTGTTTGAACCTATGGTTACATAAAGCCGCTTGCCGTCGCGGCTGGCGATTACGTTTTTAGTCCAATGATGATTGATCGGCCCGGCGGGCAGGTCGACAATTCTGGTGCCCGGCTCGGTAATCTGGGTGGCACCCTCCCGATAAGGGAAACGCACCAGCGCATCGGTATTCGCGACGTACAGATCATTGCCGACCAGCGCCATGCCAAAGGGCGAATGCAGGCCTTGCAGAAATACCGTGCGCGTTTCGGCAATACCATCATTGTTGGCGTCGCGCAGCAATGAAATGCGGTCGGCGCTGGGTACGCCTGAGCCAGCAGCTTTCATGAACAGCTTCATCACCCAGCCTTTGACGCCGCCCTTGCTGTCATGTTCGGCGGGAGCGCTGGTTTCAGCAACCAGCACATCGCCATTAGGAAGCACATATAGCCAGCGTGGATGATTGAAGCCCGCCGCATACGCATGCACGGCAAGGCCGCTGGCGGGAGTGGGAGCCGTGCCGGCAGGCCAGCCTTTAGCTGGCGCAATGTTCAGGGTGGGTAATAGCGTCTTTTGCGGAGGGGGTAAATTCGGTTGCGGGCCGGTATCGGCAAATTGCGGCAATACCGATGATTCACCGCACGCGGCAAGCGCCAGCAGCAGGACTATTAGCAAATGTTTTTTATTCATATTAGTATCCTTGGGGCAACATTAGCAGGTCAAACGGGACAGCACAGCCGCCTAATTATCTGAACTTTTCAACGGATACTCCGTGCGCAAGCGCACGCAAATTATTGCGCAGCTTTCGCTAAGCTGCGGGACCACAAATATATGCATGGCAAATATATGCATGGCCGTAAACACAGATGATTTTCTGGTAATCTTTTGGCGCAAAAAACCGCCGCTGCTGGCTACGGCTGGACTGAAGATTAAAAACTTGCGCGGCAATTCAAGGAGTAATTTGTAATGAATCGATGGGCGCGACTTAGCCTGGTGCTAATGATTTGTTTAATTGCCGGCTGTGCCGCCGCGCCGCAACAACCGGTGCGCATCAATGCGGAAACGCTGACCGGTCGGATAGGGGTGGTAATGAGTGCTCTGCCCAGGCCCGATATGCTGATTACAGGTGCCAATTGTCTGACCTGCCTGGAAATCGCCTCCGCCGCCAACGCGCCGCTGACGGATCATGCGCATACCTTGTCCACCTCGGCCTTGGCCAAACTAAAGGATGAAACGGCCGAACTGTTGCGCAGCAAGGGCGCAGATGTCATATTGATAGACGAGAATATCAATGTTGCCGAGCTGCCGGATTACGCCACGATAGCGGCCAACAAGCCGCTGAAGGACCATACGGCGCTGAAACAGAAATACCCGGTCGATAAACTGCTGGTCATCAACATCACTGCGCTGGGGTTCGTCCGTACCTATGCCGCATACGACCCTACGAGTGAACCGAAAGCCATGCTGGAGGGCTCGGCCTATATCATTAACCTGGGCAACAATACCTACGAATGGTACGAGCCGATAAAGTTGACGCTGACTGCCGGGTCCGCATGGGATCAGCCGCCCAGCTTCCCCGCGTTAACCCGTGCCTATTTGCAGATACTGCAGGCAGGCAAAGATAAGGTTTTAAAGTCGCTGAGCAGGTGAAAAAATCAGGCGGTCATCAGGCGTGCCGGCTGTATCATTGCAAGCTATTCCGCCAGGGCTACATACACGTTCTGCACGTCGTCGTCGGCATCGATTGCCTCGAGGAATGCCTCCACCTCTTCACGTTCCGCGCCGCTAAGTCGGACGGTGTTTTTGGGCCGATACCCTAGCTGCGCAGACTGCACGGTGTAGCCGTGCGCGGGTAAGGCGCGGCATACTGCATCCAGATCGGTCGCGTCGGTGATGAACAGTGTTGCGCCCTCTTCGGCAGGCTCAAAATCCTGGGCGCCGGCTTCAATCGCCGCGACTTCCGCGTCCGCCTGTTTGGAATTCGGCACCGCTTCTATCATGCCCTGATAATTGAAATCCCACGAGACCGAACCCGCAGCGCCCAGCTGTCCCTTGCGAAACAGTACGCGCATGCTGGAAAGCGTGCGGTTGATATTGTCCGACAGGCACTCCACGATGACCGGCACACGGTGCGGCGCAAAGCCTTCGTAGACCAGCCTTTCCAGACTGGCGCCGCCGTCGAGCAGGCCGGCGCCTTTCTTGATGGCGCGCTCCAGCGTTTCCCGCGGCATGGACGCTTTTTTGGCCTGCTCCACCACCAGCCGCAAGCGCGAGTTCATGTCCGGATCGGCGCCGCCGCGCGCAGCGACCATGATTTCCTTGGATAACTTGCCAAAAATTTTACCCTTGGCATTTGCTGCGATTTCCTTATGTCTGGCTTTCCATTGCGCGCCCATGTCTCTTTCCTTATCTAATTTGTTGCGCTTTAACTGAACAGCCGCCACGGGGACGCCGCGGCATTAATTCCGCATCGCTGATTTAATTCGCCGCTCTATACTTGCTTCAAAACCGCTCATACGGCATCAGGTAACGCCAGCGGCCCGGCGGCAATTTAGCCATTGATATGCGCCCGATGCGGATTCTTTTCATCGATAGCACCGCCAGCCCGACGCTCAGGCACATATGGGCGATCTGCCCGGGCTGCACGCCCTTAAGCGCAAAGCGCAGCCGGGTTTCATTCTGCCAGCTGACCTTCACCGGCGGCAGCACCCGGCCGTTAAATTTCAGCCCATGGTTCAGCAGCCTGAGCTGGTCCGGCGTAAGCTCACCAGCGACCTCGACTATGTATTCCTGCTCTATCGTGGCGGCCTCATCGGTCAGCTTGCGCGCAATGCGCCCATCCTGGGTAAACACCAGCAAGCCGCCCGCGTTTCTCTCCAGCGGCATCGTCTGCTCCAGCCGAAGCAGGTGCTGCCTGAGCATCGGCAGGCCGCTGGGGTCGTCGGCTGCGCGCGTAGCGGAGCTTATGTCTGGTGGCGCGTATTGCGCATCTATGTTCGCGTCAACCGGATGGTGAAAAAGCATGGTCACCGGATCAACTGCCAGCAGAGTCGCGTCGGGGTGAAGCTCGACTTTTTGTTGCGACACCATGAACTGAGGCTCTTCCACTACTTGCCCGTCCACCGAGACCCAGCCCGCGGCAATATACAGCTCGGCTTCGCGGCGCGAGCAGGAGATCAGTTCGGCAAGGCGCTTCGCCAGGCGGACGGGGCCGGTCATTCTCTATTCATCCGGACAGCGGTTTTCATTAACGCTCGCCCGCTTTTCTTCGGTAAATACTCAATGCGCATCGTCCCAGTTCGTGCCTTCGCCCAGCCCGACTTCCAGCGGTACGTTGAGCTCGGCCACATGGCACATCAGGTCGCGCAGTTTTTCTTTTACCTGGGGCAATTCGGCCTCCGGCACTTCCAGCACCAGTTCATCATGCACCTGCATGATCAATCGTGTTTGCAGCTGTTCATTTTCCAGCCAGTTCTGCACCGCGATCATCGCCAGCTTGATTAAATCCGCCGCGGTGCCCTGCATCGGCGCATTGATCGCGGCGCGCTCGGCGGCCTGGCGGCGCATGCCGTTACCGCCGTTGATTTCCGGCAGCCACAGGCGGCGGCCGAACACGGTCTCAACATAGCCTTGCTGCCGGGCCTGCTCGCGCGTGCGGTCCATATAGTTTTTTACGCCGGGATAGCGCGTGAAATACAGATCAATATATTGCTGCGCGGCGGAGCGTTCGATATTCAGCTGGCTGGCCAGGCCGAATGCCGACATGCCGTAGATCAGGCCAAAGTTGATCACCTTGGCGTAGCGGCGCTGCTCCTTGCTGACCGCTTCCAGCGCCGCGCCAAAGACTTCGGCTGCGGTCGCGCGATGAATGTCTTCGCCCAGCGCAAAGGCTTTGAGCAGGCCCGCGTCGCCGGACAGATGCGCCATGATGCGCAGCTCGATCTGCGAATAATCGGCCGACACGATGCGGCTGCCCGGCGGGGCGATAAAAGCCTCGCGGATGCGCCGCCCCTCCGGCGTGCGGATCGGGATGTTCTGCAGGTTGGGATCGCTCGACGCGAGCCGGCCGGTCACCGCCACCGCCTGCGAATAGCTGGTGTGCACGCGGCCGGTGAGCGTGTTCACCATCAGCGGCAATTTGTCGGTGTAGGTCGACTTGAGCTTGGCCATGCCGCGATATTCCAGCAGCAGCTTGGGCAGCGGATAATCCAGCGCCAGTTCCTGCAGCACTTCCTCGTCGGTCGAAGGCGTGCCGCTGGGGGTTTTCTTTTTGACCGGCAGGCCGAGTTTATCGAACAGGATTTCCTGGATCTGTTTGGGCGAATTCAGGTTGAACGGCTGGCCTGCAACCAGATACGCCTGTGCTTCCAGCGCCAGCAGTTTCTCGCCCAGCTCGCGGCTTTGTGTGCCCAGCATTGCGTGATCCAGCAACACGCCGTTGCGCTCCATGCAAAAAAGCACCTGGCGCACCGGCAGTTCAATGTCGCGGTACACCGAGTCGAGCCGGCCGGTCAGCCGCGGCGCCAGCGTCTGGTGCAATTGCAGCGTGATATCGGCGTCCTCCGCGGCGTAGTGGGTCGCGGTGTCGAGGTCGACCTGGTCGAAGCAGATCTGCTTTGCGCCCTTGCCGACCACGTCGGTGTAGCTGATGGCTTTCACCCCCAGATGGCGCAGCGCGAGATTGTCCATATCGTGCGGTTTATGGCTCTCCAGCACATACGATTGCAGCAGCGTATCCTCGGCCACACCGGCCAGCCGGATGCCGTGGTTGGCGAAAATGTGCTGGTCGTATTTGAGGTTCTGCCCGAGCTTTTTATGCGCTGCGCTTTCCAGCCAGGGTTTGAGTTTCAGCAGCGTCCGCTCGCGATTCAGCTGATCCGGCGCGCCGGGAAAGTTGTGCGCCAGCGGCAGGTAGGCGGCGTGGTTGGCCTCCAGCGCGAATGAGATGCCGACCAGCTGCGCGCTCATCATATCCAGCCCGGTCGTTTCGGTATCCAGGCACACCAGCTGGGCTTGCATGATGCGCGCCAGCCAGGCGTCCAGCTGGACTTCGGTGCCGATGGTTTCGTACCGTTCTGCCAGGGTTGTGGTCAACGCTCCCGGCGCCGCATCCTCGCCGCGCAGCAGCGCTACGGTCAGCGCAGGATGGGGCGCCGTGCCTGTTTCCGCGGGGCCGGCCGGGGCCGACAGTTCGCGCAGCCAGGTTTTAAAGCCAAACTGCTGATACAGCGCGCGCAGCTGGTCGCGGTCCTCCGCCGGCGCGGCCAGCTGATCAAAATGCAGCGGCAGCGGCACATCGCATTTAACCGTCACCAGCACCTTGCCACGCGGCAGCCAATGCAAGGCATTGCGCAGATTTTCGCCGATGCTGCCGCTGATCTCATGCGCATGCGCAATCAGATTATCCAGCGTGCCGTATTGCGCCAGCCATTTCACCGCGGTTTTCGGCCCGACCTTGGGCACGCCCGGCACATTGTCGACTGCGTCGCCGATCAGCGTCAGGTAGTCCACAATAAGCGCCGGCGGTACGCCGAATTTCGCCAGCACGCCCGCCTCGTCCAGCGTTTCATTGCTCATCGTGTTAATCAGCTGAACGTGTGAGTTGACCAGCTGGGTCAGGTCCTTATCGCCGGTCGATACGATGCTGCGCGCGCCGCCGCGGGTGGCCTGGCAGGTCAGTGTGCCGATCACATCGTCGGCTTCCACGCCGTCTATCGTCAGGATATTCCAGCCGGCCGCGGCCACCACCTGATGCAGCGGCACAATCTGCGCCGCCAGGTCGGACGGCATCGATGCGCGCGTTGCCTTGTATTCGGGATACAGCTCGTCACGGAAGGTTTTGCCTTTTGCGTCGAATACGCACGCGCTATAATCGGCTGGATACTCAGCACGCAGTTTGCGCAGCATGTTCAGCACGCCGTAGATGGCCCCGGTCGGCTCGCCCTGTGGACTGCGCAAATCGGGCAGCGCATGAAAAGCCCGATACAGATAAGATGAGCCATCAACCAGCAGCAGAGTTTTCATTTTGTATAAGGAATCGTGAAACATGAGTATCAAGTCCAAATTGCCTGCTTCGAAATTGCCTGAGCACTGGAACTCGAAGGAGGCATGGCGCGTGTTTGGCATTATGTCAGAATTCGTCGCCGCCACTGACCGGCTGAGCGTGATCCAGCCCGCGGTGAGCATATTCGGCAGCGCGCGCACGCGTTCCGACCATCCGTTTTACAAAAAAACCGAAGAGATTGCCCGCCTGTTGTCCGATGCGGGTTTTTCGGTTATTTCCGGCGGCGGCCCAGGCATTATGGAAGCGGCCAACAAGGGCGCATTTTACGGCAAATCGCCCAGCGTCGGACTGAACATTCAGTTGCCGCACGAGCAGAACAACAACCCGTATCAGAACATCAGCCAGACCTTCAAGCATTTCTTCGCGCGCAAGGTGATGTTTGTGAAGTTCGCCAGCGCCTATGTGGTGATGCCCGGCGGATTCGGCACGCTGGACGAGCTGATGGAAGCGCTGACCCTGGTGCAGACCGGCAAGACACGCCGCATTCCGATTATTCTGGTGTGCAGCGATTTCTGGAAAGGCATGGTCGACTGGATCAGGGAAACTCTGCTGGTTGAAGGCATGATCAACCCGGAAGACATGGATCTGATTCAGATCATCGACGACCCGGAAGAGGTCGTGAACGCGATTTTCAAACATTACCAGACGCGTGGTTTCGAGCTTTCCGAAGCCGAGCGGGAAATGCAGCTTAACCTTTAATCCGCGATCTGCAACTGATGGTATAGCGTGAAGGCTGGCAGAGTCTGCCAGCAGCTTTGTTTTTTATATCGGCCAAGCTGGGCCGGGCAGTTCGATTTGCAGTGCCTTGGAGCCTTTTTCCGGCTTATCAGCTAGAATGCAGCTATGCCGAACCCCCGCAAAAAAATACCTTTGATTGCCGCTGTGCTGCTCGCTGCCTGTTGCAGTGTCGCGTACGCGGCTGCGCAAACTCAGCCGCAGTTGCAGTTGCTGCCGCCCCCGCCGCCGATGAATCCAAATGAACAGGATGGCGATCTGGAGCCGCAGGTCACCATCATCAAGAAAGCCGAACAGACCGTCGAGGAATACCGCATCGGCGGCAAGCTGTACATGATCCGGGTGACGCCTACCGTCGGCGCACCGTACTACATGGTGGACGACCTGGGCGATGGTAGTTTTGTACGCCATGACACCCTTAGCCCCGGCGTGCGCCCGCCGCGCTGGGTAATCCATAGATTTTAATATGGCGGTTTTTACCAGTGTCGCCAACGCGGAGCTTGCCGCATGGTTAAGTGAGTACTCGCTCGGCCAGCTTCTGGAATTGCAGGGCATTGCTTCCGGCATTGAAAACACCAACTACTTTGTCACCACCAGCAACGGCCGTTTTGTGCTGACGCTGTTCGAAAAACTCACCGCCAGCGAACTGCCGTTCTATCTCAACCTGATGGCCCATCTGGCGCGCCACGGGATTCCCTGCCCTGCGCCGATGGCTGATCGGCACAACCGTTTTCTCGGCGTGCTGAAAGATCGTCCGGCCTGCATCGTCAGCCGGCTGCCGGGAAAATCGCTGGTGCAGGTTGATGCGCAGCATTGCTCGGCCGTAGGCGCAATGCTGGGACAATTGCATCGCGCGGCGCAGAGCTTTGGCGAGACCATGCCGAATGCGCGCGGCGCCGACTGGCGCGCTGCCACTGCGCAGCAGGTGCTGCCATTCCTGCCGGCGGCGGACGCGGCGCTGCTGCAGCAGGAAGTCGCCTACCATGCCGCGCATCCTTTGGCCGCGCTACCGCAGGGCGTGATCCATGCCGACCTGTTCCGCGACAACGTGTTGTTCGATGGCGCCGGCGTGGGCGGGCTGATCGATTTCTATTTCGCCTGCAACGATAGCCTGTTATATGATGTTGCCATCACCGTGAACGACTGGTGCATGTACGCCGACGGCACACCGGACGACGCGCGGATCCAGGCGCTGCTGCAGGCTTATCACGCGGCGCGGCCGCTGCAGCCGGAGGAACGTGTGGCATGGCCGGTTGCATTGCGCGCCGCCGCGCTGCGCTTCTGGCTGTCGCGTCTGTATGATCTGCACCTGCCGCGCGACGGCGAACTGATCAATGCGCATGATCCGGAACAATTCAAACGCATACTGCAGCGGCATATCGCTGCGAACAACAAGATAGTCTGGATTTGATCGCCTGGCGATAAGAGGTACATCATGGAAGTAATGGAAGCACGCAAGGTATCGTCCGGCTACGGCTGGATGTGGATCAAGCAGGGCTATTGGCTGTTCAAAAAGAGCCCGGTGCTGTGGATCGTGCTGACCGCGCTATGCGTGGTCGGGATGTTTGCGCTCAACATGATCCCGCTGCTCGGCGACCCGCTGTCCACGCTGGTATTTCCGGGGCTGCTAGCCGGCCTGATGCTCGGCTGCCACGCGCTGGCCAAAGGCGAGCAACTGGAATTGCCGCACCTTTTCTCCGGATTTAAGCAGCATGCGCATAAACTGATTACCCTGGGCGGGATCAATCTCGTCGGTCAGCTACTGATACTCGGCGTAGTCAAAGTCACCGGCGGCTCAGCCCTGGTCGATGTAATGGTCAGCGGCAATCCCGCCGATGAAGCAGTCCTGCGTCAGGCGCTGGCCGGCACGGGTTTCGCCGTAGCACTGGGCGCTACGCTGTTCACCATGCTTTTGATGGCGATGCAGTTCGCGCCGATGCTGGTTGTTTTTCGTAAAATTACGCCGGTCGCCGCAATGCGCGCCAGCTTGCGCGCGTGCCTGCTTAACTTTATGCCATTGACCGTGTATGGATTACTGCTGCTGCCATTCGGGGTCTGCGCCACGTTGCCGTGGATGATGGGGTGGCCGCTGCTGCTGCCGGTAATCGTGTGTTCGCTGTATGCCATCTACCGCGACCTGTTTCCGATGGAAGAAGATATGGTTCCGCCGGCAGCGGAAGCAGCGCCGGTGACCGATAGCCCGGCGCCTTAAACCGCAGTCAGCTTGGCATATTCCAGCGCCAGCCATTTGCTGCCGCCGTTGCGGAAATTCACCTGTACCCGCATATCCGCGCCGCCCCCTTCGATATTGACGATGACGCCTTCGCCGAATTTGGCGTGCTGCACCGCCTGGCCGATGCGCCAGCCGGAAGTGGATGCCGCCGGACGCGCCACCGGTGCGCTGCGTGCTTGCGGCTGCGGCGTGGAGGCATAAGAGCCGAAGCTGCGCGGCGGCACGCGCGGCGTAATCCAGTGCAGCAATTCCTCCGGCAGTTCGCGCAGAAAACTCGACATCAGGCTGTAATTCACCTGGCCGTGCATCATGCGGCTTTGCGCGAAACTCAGGTATAGCCTGCGCTTCGCGCGCGTAATCGCGACATACATCAGGCGCCGCTCTTCATCCAGGCCATCGCGTTCCATGCGGCTGTTCTGGTGCGGAAACAGCCCCTCCTCCAGTCCGCCCACGAACACGGTATGAAATTCCAGGCCCTTGGCCGCGTGCACGGTCATCATATGCAGCGCATCGGCGTTGCCTTCGGCCTGGTGTTCGCCCGCCTCGAGCACCGCGTGGGTCAGGAACGCGGTCAGGCTGTCGTCCTCGTTTTCATGCACGAACATGGTCGCCGCGTTGATCAGCTCGTTCAGGTTTTCCAGCCGCTCCTGCGCCTCGCGCAGCTTCGCCCCGGTTTCATTCTGGTAATGCGCCACCAGGCCGCTGTGCTGCAGCACGTGGTCGACGATCTCCGGCAGCGGCAAGTTCTGCGTGGCGGCGCGCAGCGCCTCGATTAATGCGACAAACACCGCGACCTTGCCGCCGGCGCGGCTGGCCGCCTGCCACAGGCCGATGTTCTGCGCGCGCGCCGCTTCCTGCAGTTGTTCGATGCTGCGCGTGCCGATGCCGCGCGTCGGAAAATTGATGATGCGCAGCAGCGCGTTGTCATCGTCGGGATTCTGCATCAGGCGCAGATAGGCCAGCGCATGCTTGATTTCCTGGCGCTCAAAAAAGCGCTGTCCGCCGTATACGCGATACGCGATCCCGGCCGAAACCAGCGCATGTTCGATCACCCGCGATTGCGCGTTGGAGCGGTACAGCACCGCGATGCCGGAAAGATTGATGCCTTCGCGGTGGAGCTGCTGCACTTCTTCGGTGATGAAGCGCGCCTCTTCGGTATCGGTCGGCGCTTCGTACACGCGCAGCGCCTCGCCCTTGTCCGCCGCGGTCCACAGGTTCTTGCCGAGTCGGTTGCTGTTGTTCCGGATCAGCGCGTTGGCGGCGTCCAGAATGTTGCCGTGCGAGCGGTAATTCTGCTCCAGCTTGATCACGTTCTGCACATGAAAATCACGCGTCAGCTGCTGCATGTTGCCGACATTCGCGCCGCGAAACGCATAGATCGACTGATCATCATCACCCACCGCGAACAGTGCGTTATGCTGCCCGGCCAGCAGCTTCAGCCACTGGTATTGCAGCGTATTGGTATCCTGGAATTCGTCCACCAGAATATGGCGGAAGCGCGTCTGGTAATGTTCGCGCAGTGACTGGTCGCGCGACAGCAATTCATGGCAGCGCAGCAGCAGCTCGGCAAAATCCACCACGCCCTCGCGCTGGCACTGCTCGTCGTAGGCCGCATAAATTTCCACCTTGCGCCGCGTGTATGGATCAAACGCTTCCACCTCGTGCGCGCGCAAACCCTGCTCCTTGCTGCCGCTGATAAAATTCTGCACATCGCGCGGCGGAAATTTTTCATCATCCACATTCAGCGCTTTCATCACGCGCTTGATCATTCCCAGCTGGTCGCCGCTGTCCAGAATCTGGAAAGTCTGCGGCAGATTCGCCTCGCGGTGATGCGTGCGCAGCAGCCGGTTGCACAACCCGTGAAAGGTGCCCATCCACATGCCGCGGATATTGATCGGCAGCATCGCCGCCAGCCGCGCCAACATCTCCTTGGCCGCCTTGTTGGTGAACGTCACCGCCAGAATGCCGTGCGGGCTGACCTGCCCGGTGCTGATCAGCCAGGCGATGCGCGTGGTCAGCACACGCGTCTTGCCGCTGCCGGCGCCCGCCAGTATCAGCGCGGATTGCGGGGGGAGGGTGACGGCGGAAAGTTGTTCGGGATTAAGGCCGGAAAGCAGGGAAGAATTCATGGCGCAATTATCCCACAGGATGGCGGCTTGGCGTGCCGGCGTCTGCATCATAAATCGAACTGCCCAGTACTTCCTTATATCAGCCAGCGAACCAGCGAGACAATGCTACGCGAGCGAGGATTGAAACAAGCGGGTGATCGGAATTCTAAGGGGACAACCGTAGCGCTCGCACTTCAGTGCGAAACAGAATGGAAGTACCTAAAGCAGAAATTCCGCCTCATTGACATACCGCCGCAACGCGTCTTCGAGTGGGGGCAACAGCAGCCCGCGTTCCGATTTAAGCGCAGTTGAGATATTGCCGCCGTCGCTGCGGATCAGGCCGGATACCGCTATGCCCGCTGCGTCAGCGGCGCGCTCGGCCAGTTCATGCCAGGAAATCGCGCCCTGATTGACCAGATGCCAGATTCCGCTCGAGCGATCAATCAGCAGGTCGAGGGTGGCGTGTACCAGGTCCGGCACGTAGGTCGGCGACACCCTTATGCTGTCGCTGGCGTTGACCAGCTTGCCTTCGGCCAGCGCACGCAGGGTGAGATGCACAAAGTTGTATTGATCCCACGGCCCGAAGAATGCGCTGGTACGTATCACCAGCGCATCCGGGTGGGCTGCCCGCACCAGCATTTCCCCGGCGGCCTTGCTGCGGCCATAAACACCATCCGGATGGACCGCATCGCTCTCCACGTAGGGGCGGCCCAGCGTGCCGTCGAACACCAGGTCGGAAGAAAAAATGATGTAAGGAATGCCATGGCGGGCACACGCATAAGCCAATACCTCGGCGCCGTAGGCATTTTCGCGAAAGCAGTTTTCCTGATCCTGCTCCGCATCCTTTACCCGAACATACCCGGCGGCATTGATCACCGCCCAGGGCCGATGCCACTCCAGCGCGGCTTCCACCGCCACCGGATTGGTAATATCCATTTCGCTGCGCGACAGTAGTTCATGCTCCAGGCCGCGCGCGGTACATATTCTCGAAAAAGCCCGGCCCAGGGTGCCGTTCGCGCCGGCGATCACGATGCGACGCGGCTGGGCCACTACTGCAGCCCAGCTCGGGGCCGCGTCGGGCGGGTTATAAAAGCGTTCATGCCGATGCCACCAGCCGGCATGATCCAGCACCGGGTGATCGAAGCTGCCGGTAGTGGCCAGCGCTTTTGCGGCGTCGGCCACCGCAGTCGGACGCGGCGGATCGCTGCGTACGTCGAAGGCGCCGCTTTCATAGAAACCGTTACGCTGGGTCAGCAGGGTATTCCAGTCCACGCAACCGAACAGCGACCAGATCGTTACGGCGCGCAGATCAACGCCCTGCGCCTTCAGCCGCTGTGCCGCATGCCATACCTCGGCCAGCCAGCGCAACTGTTCGTCGCGGGTGTTGCCGTGATGCACCTCGGTAACGGCCAGCGGCAAGCGATAGCGTTCCCAGGCCTCGCGCAGCCGGGCTTCCGGCCCGGTCGGCCTGACGTCGAAATCGATGCGCACAGCTTCCACATCGGCATAGCGGTCGCGCTGATTGCCGCTGTGATGGTATTTCGGAAACATCTTCAGGCGATGGTCGAGGTAACGCTCGCTGGTCAGGTAATGGTTGATGCCGATGATGTCCGGCGGGCATGGCTGGTCGACGAAGAACGCCAGTTCACTCGGGCTAATGCCATATTTGAGGAATCGCGTGTACCACTCATGCTGGCCGTCGACCCGGCCGCACAGTAGATCCAGGCTCAGCCAGCGGCGCTGGTTTTCATGGTCGGCCTGGTACTGCAGTTTGGGCGTGCTGAAGGCCTTGCCCAGGTCTTCCGTCTGCACCAGCTGCGCGGCCGGATTGACGCGGCGCACCGCCTGCATCGCCAGCGCCACCGCGCGGCACTGGTTGATCAACGCGCGCAGAAAAATCGCATAGTCATCCTTGCCGTGCGGATACCAGTGCCCGTACAGCCCGGAAAAACGTGCGGTGGTGAGCGGTTCGTTCACCGGCGTATACTTTTCGATCCACGGATAGCGCACCGCCACATTGGCTGCATGGCCAGCCAGCAGTTGCGGAAAAGCGGGATCCACCAGGCTGGTGTAGCGCGGTCCGCTGCCATGATGCACCAGCCCGGCGATCGGGCTGATGCCGAGTTCGCGCACGCGGCCCAGGCGCCCGTCATGCCATTGCCAGTTGCACTGGTCGGGCGCATCGGGCGAGATCGTTTCCCACAGCACGGGGTAACGCAGGGTGCGGATGCCCAGCGCGGCGATCAGGTCCAGGTCGTGCTCGCGTTGCAGGTGGCCGGTCTCGGCGATCTGGTTGCGCGTCGCGTCGTGGATACGGGCCACAGTGCATTCGATGCCGCCCCACAATTCGGGCGGCCGTAAATGTGCTGCTGCGCTGGCCGGAATTTGCATGCTAGGTCAGGGGTTCCTTGCGCATGCGCGCGCGGATGTAGCGGTGGCTGGCCGGTTTGTTGGGATCGGGCCGCATGTTCGTGGTCGCGGCGCAGATCAGTTCGAGCGGAAGTTTGGGAGTGCGATCGGCACGCAGCAGGCCGTTGGCTTCCTGAAAAGTATCGGCAAACTGGGTGTAGCAGAAACCGCTGAACATCACGGTGTTGTTTACCACTTCCATCAGTTTCTGATATTGCCCGTAGAATTCCTGCTCGCCACAGGCGGTGGAATAGCCCCAGGTGTGGCTGTCCTGATCCTTTTTGCGGGCGAACGCGATGCCGCCGAACTCGGTCAGCATGATCGGCTGACCGCGATGCGGATAGCCGTCCAGCGTGAGGATGCGGCCGCCGGGTCCGCGCCGGTCGAACAGGTCTGTTTTGTCGGCGTAGCGCGCGCAAATCCGGGCCGGGTCGGCATCGTAATCGTGGATGCCGATAATGTCGGTAGCGGCCGCTTCCCAGCCGTCGTTGCCGATCACCGGGCGGGTCGGGTCCAGCGTCTTGGTCAGGTGATACAGGGCCTCCACCGCGTTGCGATGGGCCTGCGTGGACATCAGATTGGGCACGCCCCACGATTCGTTGAACGGCACCCAGACAATGATGCACGGATGGCTGTAATCGCGCTCGATCACCTCGGTCCATTCATGCACCATGCGCGTGATCGCTTTGGTGGTGAAGCGGTAGGCGGACGGCATTTCTTCCCAGACCATCAGGCCGAGCCGGTCGGCCCAGTACAGGTAGCGCGGATCTTCAATCTTCTGGTGTTTGCGCACACCATTGAAGCCCATTAACTTGGCCAGCTCCACGTCGTGCCGCAACGCGTCGTCCGACGGCGCCGTCATCAGGGTGTCGCTCCAGTAACCCTGGTCGAGCACCAGCCGCAGCTGATACGGCCGGCCGTTCAGCATGAAGCGGTCGCGTGAGATGGCCACCGAACGCATTGCGGTGTACGAGGTAATCCGGTCGATTACCTCGCCGTTGCGGCGCAGTGTGATGGTTGCGTCGAGCAGCGTCGGCCGCTCCGGGCTCCACAGCAGCTCGTTGCGCGAATCGTCGATGCCGGGGTCGGACAGGCCGATTTTGCGGTGTGCATCGCTGCCGATGAATTTGTAGAAATCCGAAGCCAGCACCTTGTCGCCGTGGCGGATTTCGACTTCTGCGGTGAGGTCGCCGTCGAGGCTGCCGTGCAGGTAAATGGAACAGCCTATCTCGAACACATCGAAATAAGGCGTCCAGCGCAGCCGGCTGATGTAGGTCGTCGGTACACGTTCCAGCCACACCGTCTGCCAGATTCCGGTGGTGCGCGGATACCAGATTGAATGCGGCTCCAGCTGCCAGTCCTGCTTGCCGCGCGGCTTGGCCAGATCGTGCGGATCGTCTTCCGCCAGCACCGTCACTTTTTGCTTGCCGCCGCGATCCAGCGCACTGGTAATATCGGCCGAAAATGGCGTGTGGCCGCCTTCGTGGTTGGCCACGCAGTGGCCGTTGACCCATACCATCGCGCGATAATCCACCGCGCCGAAATGCAGCAGCACGCGGTTGCCGTCCAGCTCCAGGTCAAATTCCTTTTCGTACCAGCAAGCCAGATGGAAGCCACGGTCGCCGATCCCGCTTTGCGGCGACTCCGGCGGGAACGGCACGTTAATCTGGTGCGTCCATTCAATGGGCTGCTCCGGAGAGTCGAAGCGGCAGTTGTTGTCGAATGCAAACTTCCACGGACCATTCAGCGAGGTCCAGCCGGCGCGCACGAGTTGCGGACGTGGATATGCTTCAGCCATTTTTCTCCCTTTCTCAATGAAATTCTATTATTGCAGTGGTTTTACGCGGCCTCTGCCGGTAACAGCACATTAGCCAGCTGTTGCAGTCTGCCGCGGTTGTAATGCTCGGTCACGCGGATGGCGACCTTTGTTGCGCGGCCGCGTCGGCACAGTGCGATACAGGCGCCGCCGAAACCTGCGCCAGTCAGGCGGGCGCCGTAGACGCCGGCCTCGGCGCGCAGTAAATCGCACAGGGTATCCAGTGCCGGGATCGATACTTCGTAGTCCTCTTTAAGGCTGGCGTGCGAGGCGTTCATCAGTTCGCCGAAAGTCGATGCATCCAGTCCCGGCACGATGGCCTGAAGCACCCGCGCGTTTTCCGTTACGACGTGGCGCGCCCGTTTCTGCAGCAGCGCCGGCAACCCGGCCAGCGCAGCCACATCGGTGATGTCGCGCAGCGCGGCCACCCCCAGCAGACGCGCGGCTTCGCGGCATTCGTTGTAGCGCTTGTTATATTCGCTATTGGCCAGCGTGCGCATTACGCCGGAATGGATCACAACCAGTTCTGCATCCTGCGGAAAAGGAAGCGATCGGCGTTCCAGCGTGCGCGTGTCGAGGAACAGCATATGTTGGGTATCGGCCAGACTGGCCGCCATCTGGTCCATGATGCCGGATTGCACGCCGGCATAACGAATTTCGGCCTGCTGCGCCAGCAGCGCGATCTGCACGTCGTCGAGCTTCAGGCCGAGCAACTGGCGCAGGGTACGCAGCACGGCCACTTCCAGTGCGGCACTGGACGACAGGCCGGATTCCATCGGTACGTCGGAATGTATTTCCAGCGCAAGCGGCGGTATTTCCAGACCCTGTTCCTTCAGCACCATGATGCAGCCGGCGACATAGCGCGCATAGCCGTCCGGCAACTCATCATTCAGGTCGAAATCGGCGCATTCGTCCAGGTTGGCCGAATACACATGGAAATGCCGGTCGGTACTGCGTGCGCCCAGCACCCGGGTGCGTAGCGGAATTGCAATCGGCAACACATAGCCATCGTTGTAATCGGTATGTTCGCCGAGCAGATTGACCCGTCCGGGCGCCGAGGTCTCTACGCGCTCGCCGGCCATGAAATTTTCAATACCCATTTGCACCCTCCAGCGGCAACGGCCGCATCTGCCCTTCATACGGAACGCTCGGCCATTCGGGGTCCAGCGTTACGTTTTCCAGACCGTGATCGCTCAGCAGAAAAGTATCCTCCAGCTTGGTGCCGGGCAGGCTCGGGTTAAACGCGACCGCCATGTGCACCGCCAGCGGTACTGCGGTGTGCGGCGCGGCCACCCGCTCCCTCGCCAGATAGCCGGTGATGCCGCCCTGATGATGCTGGCGGATCGCGTCGGTAAAGCCGAGGTCGCGATAGGCATCGTCCAGCGCGATGTAAATGTCTGACAATAGCGCGCCGGGCTGGCATGCAGCCAGGCCGGCCGCTTCTATCTGCTGCAACGCCAACTGGTCGGGATGCTGCCATGAGGGGCCAAAGTGCACGAAGCGGGTGAGATTGGCGTACAGGCCGTAGCCGCGCGCGCAGAACACCAGCATCGCACGGCTGCCGAGCGGATCCTTTGATGGGGTAGTGTGGCGATAGCGTGGCAGCCGGCGCTCTCCGGCTGCCAGCGTCAGCGCCGGGTGCAGGCCGCGCGACCACAATGCCTCGGCACCCGCTCCGGCCAGATCGAATTCACTCCAGTCGGGTCGCGCATGGCCCAGCACCTCGGTCATCGCCTGTGCCGCCAGCCGGCCCACCTGGCGATAGCGCGCCCGCTCGCTGTCGGTCAGGCGGTAGCGCTGCTGCAGCATCGCATCGGTCAGCGCAATCTCATCCGCCGCCGGGCGATCCGCCAGCACCACGCCGCCCACCGCCAGCTGCGCGACAAAGCGTTCGCGCACTTGCGGCTCAGCCCACGGCGACACATACCAGGCGTAACCGTCGGGCACTTCTTCTTCACGCAACCGCAGCGCTTCTATGTCATCGGTCAGCAAATACGCATCGTTGGCGCCAACCACAATTTCGGCCACGCCGGTTTCGGCGGTCAGCAGCACAGTGTTGGAGCCTCCGGCCGTGGCCCAGGCAAACCAGTCTGTGCCGCGCAGCCGCAGCACGCTGGCGCCGGTGCTGCCCAGCCAGCTGCGCATGATGGCCAATTTTTGTTCGACCTCGATGATCCGTACCTGCTGGGTGTCAGTGTTCAGCATGGGATTATTGGAGCGTGACCTGAACCTGCTGCAGTTCCTGCGCTTTTTCCTCAGGCAGTACGTCCATAGCGAACATGCCTGCGCCCAGCTCGGTGCCGGCCAGGTATTTCAGCCGGTCGCGGGTGCGGTAAGGCGGACAAAATTCGGCGTGCAAAAAAGCTTCCGGATGACTGCGGCCGTCAGTGGGCGCCTGATACCAGGCCATCAGGTAAGGAAAGGGGCGTTGCCACAGGCCATCATATTTCAACAGCACAGTCTTCAGCGCACGGGCCAGATCGGCGCGCTGCAGATCGCTCAGATCACTGAAGTAGGCGACAGGTTCGATAGTGGACACCCACACTTCATACGGATAGCGCGCGCAGGCCGGCACAAACGCGACCGCATGCGAGCCCTGGTAGATCATGTTGGTGCCGGCTTTGATATGTTTTTCCACCATGTCGGCCAGCAGCGATTTGCGGTGGCGTTCATAGAATTCCTGCTGCATGAGCTGCATGCGCGCCGGCACCGGCGGCACGAATGGGTAAGCATAAATCTGCCCATGCGGGTGGTGCAAGGTGACCCCGACTTCTGCGCCGCGGTTTTCGAAGGGCAGCACATACTGGATATTGCCGTGGCTGGCCGCGCGGCTGGTGCGATCTGCCCACACCTGCAGTAACAGCTCGATATGCGGCAGCGGCAGAACGCCGAGCGATGCCTTGGGGTCGGTAGTGAACACGACCACTTCGCAAATCCCTGTGCCCGGTGCAGTCTCGACCACGGAGGGTGGCGGATCGTGCGCGGCCAGCGACAGCGAGGGGAAGCGATTGTCAAAAACGGCAATTGCATAATCGCCCAAGGGCAGCTCGGTTGGATGGGCCGGATTAGTGCTCATCGCGAGCGGGTTGTATTCTGGAGGCGGTAAAAAAGTGCGGCCCTGCCGGTATGCCGCGTAGGTTATCCATTCGCCGCGCAATGGATGCCAGCGCAGATGCGGATTTGCATTCAGCGGATCGGGAAACGGACTCGGCACAGGCCCATCCAGGCGCACCGGAGCCAGCCCGTATAACGTCATGGCGCGCCCATCCGGCTTGATCAACTCCAGGGTATGCTGCAGGTTGTTGCTGTTCGCCGCTTCGATATTTGTGCTCTTATGCAATGTCACCTCCATAAGCCGTCCAATATATGATGCTTGTCCGACGAGCATCAGGCAACAGGTTTGATGCCCGCCATCGAAATGGTTTCAAATTAATGCTGTAAAGACAAATAGAAGCAGCGCAGAAAAAAGTGTTTTGACTCGGCCGCTTCCCATTTCAGACTTGGCAGGAAGGGCTTGTAGCTCAGCATTTAATGGCCGGTGCGTTTCGCATACTGCTGAGGTTGCGAACCGTTATTTACGCCCCTACTATGGCAGATCCGGGTCATGCGCTGCGGAACATAGCGACGGCATCAGATCAGCCTCACCGCCAGATTTTCGAGCCAGGTCAGCGGCACAATCAGCAGCAGCTGGCATATGATGAACAGTATGAGTACAGTAAGATCAACTCGTCCCAGCGGCGGTATGTGCCGCCGCAGCGGCATCAGGAAAGGCCGGGTCACCGCATCCATTAAACCGGCCAGCGGATTATGCGGACTGACCCACGACAGAATCGCCTGAATAAATAATGCCCCCATCAGCAGATACAGGCTGATGCGCAATAATTTGACCGCTGTCCAGAGCAACAGTCCCGGCCCGGGTAGCCCGATGAATGGAAATCCCTGGCCCCAGATCAGCGCGATCAGGTACAACATTTCCACAATGAATGCGAGCAGCAGCGACGCGATGTCAAACCCGTGAAACGCAGGAACGACGCGGCGCATCCGCAGCACAACGAAATCGGTGAGGGTCATGATGAATTCGCCGAGCGGGTTGCGCAACGGCGCGCGCAGCCATTGCAGATGAAAGCGCAGCAGCAGCAGCGCAGCAAACGGCTGCACCACCGCATCAAGCAGAAACAGCAGAGCGTCATTTAACATTAGCGATTTCCCCGTCCATTAACCCTTCCCCAGTTCATCGCCCATCTCCGCTGCACGGGCAGCGGCGGCCTGTACCGCGGTGATGATGTGCTGCTTGACCCCGTTGGCTTCCAGGCTCAGCAGCGCACGTTCGGTGGTGCCGTTTTTCGAGGTGACTCGCGTCCTCAGGGTGGCCGGATCGTCCGGGCTATCGTGCGCCAGCCTGGCTGCGCCCAGCGCGGTTTCCAGCGCCAGCCGGCGCGCCGTTTGCGGCGCCAGCCCAAGGGCGACACCAGCCTGCTCCAGCGCTTCGATAAAATAGAAAAAATAGGCGGGGCCGCTACCGGACACCGCAGTCACGGCATCCATTTCGGTTTCGTCGTCCAACCAGACCAGCGCACCCATTGAGCTTATGGTTTTTTCGATATATTCGATCTGCTGTAGCGGCAGCAGATGTTTAGGCGGAGTACTGGCCAGGCCGGTTATGCCTGCCCCGATCAACGCGGGCGTGTTGGGCATTGCACGCACGAATATGCCGGTCCCGCCTACCCAGCGTTGCAGGTCGGCAAGCCGTATGCCGGCCGCGATGGAAAGCACAATCTGACCGCACAGCAACGGGCCCAGTTGAACTGCCGCATCCCGCATCTGTTGCGGCTTGACCGCCAGAACCACCAGTTCGCTACCCTCTACCGCGCCTTTCAGCTCGGCAAACATGGCGATTCCATACTTTGCCGCCAGTTGTTTCCGGTTAGTCGCATCAATTTCCACAGCGCGCAACTGCGCCGCGCTAAAACCGCGCTTGAGCAGACCGCCTATCATGGCGCTGGCCATGTTGCCGCCGCCAATGAATGTAATGTTCATGTCTTCCCTTTTTATTTTAAAGACGATGCAGTTGCTATTTTAAATAGATTGGCCGGCCCTCTGTAATGCATTTCTGCCGGCGCGCCAACGGGGCCTGCACGTAAAGAATATTTTCATCATTCAAGAGTCGGCGCCGCATTTTTTTGCCGGGCTCCAAAAATCGCCGTGCCGATGCGTACCATGGTCGCGCCTTCCAGCACCGCCGCCGCCAGATCGTTTGACATGCCCATGGACAAGGTATCCATTTCCAGTCCATGCGTACGGTTGCTTTGCTGCAGCAGCAAACGCAGTGCGGCATAAGGCGCACGTTGCATCTGCTGATCCTCAGTCGGTGTGGGGATGGCCATCAGGCCGCGCAGACGCAGTCGGGGGAGCCGCGCCACGGCCTGCGCCAGCTGCGCTGCTTCGTCAGCCGCGACGCCGCTTTTGCTAGGCTCGCCGCTGATGTTGACCTGTATGCACAGGTTGAGCGGAGGCAGGTGGGCGGGACGCTGGGCCGACAATCGTTCGGCGATCTTGAGGCGGTCCACGCTATGCACCCAGGAAAAATTTTCCGCGATCGCGCGTGTTTTGTTGCTCTGGAGCGGGCCGATGAAGTGCCACTCCAGCGGCAGGCTGCGCAGCGCTGCAATTTTTTCCAGCGCTTCCTGCAAATAATTTTCGCCAAAAATACGCTGACCGGCGTCATATGCCGCGCGGACCGCCGCCGCCGGAAACGTCTTGCTGACCGCCAGCACCGTGACTTCTTCAGCGCGCCGCTGCGCGGCGTTCGCGGCCTGCGCGACAGCATGGTTGACGGCTTGCAAGTTGGAAGCAATTACAGTCATAATCGAAACGTTGTGCAGTTGCGCCATTGCGTGGCTGTGATCGCCGGGGATTATAATGGATATTACCGAACTGCTTGCTTTCAGCGTCAAAAACAAAGCCTCCGATCTACACCTTTCTGCCGGACTACCACCGATGATACGGGTCCACGGAGATATCCGCAGAATTAACCTGCCGCCAATGGAACACAAGGAAGTGCACGCGCTGGTGTACGACATCATGAATGATGGCCAGCGCAAGTTTTACGAAGAAAACAAGGAAATCGATTTCTCGTTCGAAGTGCCCAACCTGGCCCGCTTCCGCGTCAACGCCTTCGTGCATAACCGCGGCGCCGGCGCCGTGATGCGTACCATTCCTTCCAAAATTCTGTCGCTGGAAGACCTCAAGGCGCCGAAGATTTTTGAGGCCATCTCCGAGTTTCCACGCGGCCTGGTGCTGGTCACCGGCCCGACCGGCTCGGGCAAATCGACGACGCTGTCGGCAATGGTCAATCACCGCAATGAAACCGAGATGGGACACATCCTGACGGTGGAAGACCCGATCGAATTTGTGCATGAAAGCAAGAAAAGTCTGATCAACCAGCGCGAAGTCGGCCCGCATACGCTGTCGTTCCAGAACGCATTGCGCAGTGCGTTGCGCGAAGATCCGGACGTGATACTGGTCGGTGAAATGCGCGACCTGGAAACCATACGGCTGGCGATGACCGCGGCCGAAACCGGCCATCTGGTGTTCGGCACGCTGCACACCAGTTCCGCGGCCAAGACCATCGATCGGATCATCGACGTGTTTCCCGCCGACGAAAAGGAAATGGTGCGGGCGATGCTGTCGGAATCGCTGCGCGCAGTGATCTCGCAAACCCTGCTCAAGACCAAGGACGGCAACGGCCGCGCCGCGGCCCACGAAATCATGATCTGCACGCCGGCGATCCGCAACCTGATCCGCGAAGCCAAGGTGCCGCAGATGTATTCGGCAATCCAGACCGGCGGCGGCATCGGCATGCAGACGCTGGATCAATGCCTGGTCAACCTGGTCAAAAGCAATATCATCGCGGCCTCAGAAGCCCGTTCCAAAGCCACCAACAAGGAACTGTTCCCCGGTTAGCCGGCCACAGCGCATCAAGGAGCAAGCATGGAAAGAGCACAGGCCACCGAGCTGATCCACAATCTGTTGCGCGGCATGCTGAGCAAGAAGGCGTCCGACCTGTTCATCACCGCCGGGTTCCCGCCGGCTTTCAAGATGGACGGCAAAATGACGCCGATGTCGCCGCAGGCGCTTACCGCGCAGCACACGCAGGAACTGGCGCGCAGCATCATGAACGATCGCCAGGCCGCCGAATTTGAGGCGACCCATGAAGCCAATTTCGCGATCAGTCCCCCCGGCATCGGGCGCTTTCGCGTAAACGTGTTCATGCAGCAGCAGCGCGTGGGCATCGTGCTGCGCACGATCACCACCAAGATTCCCGATCTGGACGAGATGGGCCTGCCGCCGGTGCTGAAGGATGTAGTACTGAGCAAACGCGGCCTGGTCATTCTGGTCGGCGGCACCGGTTCCGGTAAATCCACTACGCTGGCCGCGATGCTGGGGCACCGCAATAAAAACAGCCACGGCCACATCATCACGATCGAGGACCCGGTCGAATACGTGCATGAGCATATCAACTGCATCATCACGCACCGCGAGGTCGGCGTGGATACCGACTCGTGGCATTCGGCGCTGAAAAATACGCTGCGCCAGGCGCCCGACGTAATCCTGATCGGCGAAATCCGCGACCAGGAAACGATGGAGCATGCCGTGGCATTCGCCGAAACCGGCCACCTGTGCCTGGCTACGCTGCATGCCAACAGCGCCAATCAGGCGCTCGACCGCATCATCAATTTTTTCCCGGAAGAGCGCCGCACGCAATTGCTGATGGACTTGTCGCTGAACATCAAGGCGATCATTTCCCAACGCCTGATCCCGATTAAAAACGGGGCCGGACGCGCAGCGGCCATCGAGATTCTGCTTAACTCCCCTTTAATCGCAGACCTGATCTTTAAAGGCGAGGTGAATGAAATTAAAAGCGTAATGGCCAAATCGCGCGAAATCGGCATGCAGACTTTCGATCAGGCGCTGTTCGAGTTATACGAAGAGGATAGGATCAGCTATGCCGAGGCGCTGAAAAACGCCGACTCGCTCAATGATCTGCGCCTGAATATCAAACTGAACAGCCAGCATTCCAAAGACACGAACGTGATGTCCGGCATCGACCATCTGAAGATGACCTGAACGATTGGAAAATCCGCCTCAACGGGTAGCGGCATTATTTGCCGTTACCGCACCGGTAGCTTACTCGGCCAACTCGTTCAGCAAGGTTGTTTGCGCGCATCTGGCTGCTCCGTTGTGAGAAGTTTTTTTGCGGTAACGACCATCCGCGCCCATTTCCCATGCTTCGCGATTATCCTGCAGATAAATTTTTAGGCCCTCGGCCAGTACGCGCTTCTTGAGTTTTTTGTCGAGCACCGGGAAGCACACTTCGATACGGCGGAAGAAGTTGCGGTCCATCCAGTCGGCGCTGGCGAGATAGACATCATGAGCGCGATCATTGCGGAAATAGAAAATACGGCTATGCTCGAGAAAACGTCCGATCACTGAGCGTACCCGGATGTTTTCCGACAGCCCGGGCACGCCCGGGCGCAATGCACACACGCCGCGTACCAGCAGTTCAATCTTTACGCCGCTGCGCGAAGCTTCGTACAGCGCCATAATAATGCCCGGTTCCAGCAGCGCGTTCATCTTGGCAATAATATGCGCAGGTTTGTTCGCCAGAGCCAGCCGGGTTTCGTTCGCAATCGCATGCAGTATCTGATTATGCAGCGTAAACGGTGATTGCCACAGGTGGCAAAGTTTGCGCGCTTTGCCGAGGCTGGTGAGCTGGCCGAAAACCTCGTTGACGTCGGCGCAGATTTCATCGTTTTTGGTGAACAGCCCGAAGTCGGTATAGTACCGCGCGGTGCGGGGATGGTAATTGCCGGTGCCGAGGTGCGCATAACGGCGCAGCTTGCCGTTTTCGCGGCGCACCACCATCAGCATTTTGGCATGGGTTTTGTGGCCGACCACGCCATAGACCACGTGCGCGCCGACCTCCTCCAGCTTGCCGGCCCAGTTGATGTTGGCCTCCTCGTCGAAGCGCGCCAGCAATTCCACCACCACGGTGACTTCCTTGCCGAGCCGGGTGGCCGCAATTAACGCCTCCATCAGCGCGGAATCGACTCCAGTGCGGTAAACCGTCTGCTTGATCGCCACCACATTCGGATCCACGGCTGCCTGCTGGATAAAATCGATGACCGGCTTGAACGACTCGAACGGATGATGCAGCAGAATATCGCCCTGACTGATGGCCTTGAACATATCCTCGCCCTTGCGGCGCAGTCCGGCCGGTAAACCCGGGGTGAAGTCACGAAATTTCAGGTCGTCGCGCCCGACCCGCGCCGGAATATCGATCAGCCGCACCAGATTGACCGGCCCATCGACGCGATATAAATCTTCCGGGCCGAGCGCGAATTGCTGCAGCAGATACTCTGCCACTTGCGGTGAACAGTTATTGGTCACTTCCAGTCGCACCGCATCGCCGAAATGGCGATGCGGCAATTCCCCCTGCAGGCTGGTGCGCAGGTTTTTCACTTCTTCATCGTCGAAAAACAGATCGCTGTTGCGGGTGACCCGAAACTGGTGGCAGCTCAGCACCGCCATGCCGCCGAACAATTCGCCCACATGGGCATGCAATATGGACGAAAGAAACACAAAGCCATGGGCGCATCCGCTGATTTCAGGCGGGACCAGGATAGTGCGCGGCAGCACGCGCGGCGCCTGCACAATGGCCTTGGCGGAGTTGCGTCCAAACGCATCCTTGCCTTGCAGCTCAACGGCAAAATTCAGGCTCTTGTTCAGCACTCGCGGAAACGGGTGGGACGGATCGAGCCCGATCGGCGTCAGCACGGGCATCACTTCGTTGAAGAAAAAATCGCGGATCCAGCTGCGCTGACTATCGTTCCAGTGGGTTCGGCGCAGGAAACGGATACCTTCCCGGTCCAGCGCCGGCAGCAGTTCGTCATTGAATATCTGATATTGCCGGGCGACAATTTCGTGCGCCGATTCGGAGATGCGCCCGAAAGTGAGGCCTGCGTCCATGCCGTCCGGTCCGGCGGGAATACTGGCGAGCTTGACCTGTTCTTTCACTCCGGCGACGCGGATTTCAAAAAACTCATCCAGATTGCTGCTGACGATGCATAGATACTTCAATCTTTCCAGCAGTGGCACATCAGGATTTTCCGCCTGCGCCAACACTCGCCGGTTGAATTCCAGCTGACCCAGCTCACGGTTCAGGAACAGCGGTTCAGGTTGCTTTTTAGTCACGCCGGAAATCTCTACTTGTTCGGTGGCACGTAGCCAGATGGCATGTCTGCGCCGCTGCCGAAGAAGTAGTTTTCCATTTGCTGCGCCAGGTATTTACGCGCATGAGCATCGGCCAGGCTGAGGCGGTTTTCATTCACCAGCATGGTCTGATGCTTAAGCCAGGCGGCCCATGCTTCTTTCGACACCTGTTCGAAAATCCTCTTCCCCAGTTCGCCCGGATAAGGTGGGCGCTCCAGCCCTTCCGCCATCCGCCCGAGTTTTACGCACTGCACCATTCTTGTCATATTTGCTCATTCTCCGCTGTTATTGCTACAGAACTATTAATTAAGGTTGGCCGCGCCGGCCGGCTATTTCAGCACTTTTGTAAACACCTTGGAGCGGCGCTGATAGTTGTACAGATTTTTTTTCTGTGCGGGCAGTTGTCCGACATCCGTTTCTTCGAAGCCGCGCTCGACAAACCAGTGCGCGGTGCGCGTGGTCAGCACGAATAGTTTGCTCAAGCCCTGCGCCCGGGCCTGGGTGATCATGTGCTGCAGCAATGCATCGCCATAGCCATGCCGGCGGCAGGCCGGCTTTACCGCGAGGCACGCCAGTTCGGCCGCATCCTCTTCCGGAAACGGGTACAGCGCGGCGCAGCCGATAATGCGGTGATCGTGTTCCAGCACCACAAAACGGTCAATTTCGCGCTCCAGCAGATCGCGGCCGCGCCGCACCAGGATACCTTCCTGCTCCAGCGGATGAAGGATTTGCAGGATGCCGCCGACGTCTTCTATGGTGGCGTCGCGCAATATGTTGAGGGTGCTTTCCACCACCATGCTGCCGACGCCGTGGTCGGAAAACAGCTCCTGCAATATCGCGCCATCGAGATGCCGGCTGATCAGGTGCGCGCGAGCCACACCGGCTTCGCAGGCGCGCACGGCGCAGGGCAGGAACAGGTTCACGTCGTCTGGTAGCGTACGCTTGCCCGACAGCACAGCGTCAGCCTGTGCGATAGTCAGATCGCGCAACAGCTGGCCGTTTTCGTCCTGGACACCTTCGGTTTCCATCAGAAAGATCAGCTTGTCCGCGTCCAGCGCAATGGCGGTTGCGGTGGCGACATCTTCCAGCGTCAGATTGAACACCTCGCCGGTCGGCGAGTAGCCCAGCGGCGACAGCAGGACCACTTCATTGAACGCCAGGCGATCCTTAATCGCGGCGGTATCGACCTTGCGTATGCTGCCGGTATAAACCAGATCGACTCCATTGATAATGCCCATGGGCTGGGCGGTGATGAAGTTGCCGCCGGCGACGCGGATATCGGCGTTGGCCATGGGCGAGTTCGACAGTCCCATCGACAGCAGGGCCTCGATCTCGGTGCGCACCCGCCCGACCGCCTCTTTGACGCATTGCAGGGTTTCCGCGTTGGTCAGGCGTATGCCGTGATGGTAGTGATCTTCTATGCTGTTATGCGCCAGGTGCTGCTCAATCTGCGGCCGAGCGCCATGCACCAGCACCAGACGCACCCCAAGACTGGCCAGCAGGTTCAGGTCATGCGTCAGGCCGATGAACTTTCCATCCGCAACCACCTCTCCGCCAAAAGCGACGACAAAAGTACGGCCGCGGAAAGCGTTGATGTAGGGTGCGACCGAGCGGAACCAGCTGACAAATTCGGCCGGGGACAGGGTGGAACTGGATGGCATCAGTCAGTACCGATAGACAGTCTAAAGCGCACAGTATCCGGTAAGCAGCACGGCAAGCGCAAGACCTGCGGCTCAGTATGGCCGCTGCTCGAACGTTCAGGCACGTGCCTGCCACCTGATTGCAGTAACGCTAAATATGTTGACCAGTTTACTCGGGATTGGTATAGTTGACTAAAACAATATGGTATTCAGCAATTGCTGGATAGCTCTGAATCACTTTATGCGATGAGGTAGCCGGATATGCGACTTACTACCAAGGGACGTTTTGCCGTTACCGCGATGCTGGACCTGGCGCTGTGCGGGGGAAACAAACCGGTCACGCTGAGCAGCATCAGCGAACGGCAGAAGATTTCGTTGTCTTATCTGGAACAGTTATTCGGCAAATTGCGCCGCTACCATATTGTGGAAAGCGTGCGCGGCCCCGGCGGCGGTTACTATCTGGCGCGTCCGGGCGCAGAAATTTCGATCGCCGACATCGTTATTGCCGTGGACGAGGCGCTGGATGCGACCACCTGCGGCGGCAAAGCCAACTGCGACGATGGCCAGCAATGCATCACGCATGATTTATGGGAAGGGCTGAACAATGCAATTTATACCTATCTGGCTGAGGTGAATCTGCAGCAGCTGGTCGACAGCCGGAAAAAACCCAGAGGCGATGTGATACCGATCGCGTTGCCGAGAAAGACAGTCCAGACCGAGCTTAAGGTGATAAGCGAATATTTAGTGGGTACGAAGGAGTGAAAATGGCAATTACCGTGACCGAAAATGCAGCAAAACAGATACAGAGCCAGCTGGCCAAGCGCGGCAAGGGCGTGGGCCTGCGCATCGGCGTTAAAAAGAACGGCTGCTCCGGTTTGGCTTACGTTTACGACTACGCCGATGAAGTGCGCGCGGATGATCACACCTTTGAAGGCTATAACGCCAAGGTGGTGATCGACGCGGGCAGCCTGCCATTCATCGACGGTTCGCGTTTCGATTTTGTTACCGAAGGCCTCAAGCAGACTTTCAAATTCGACAATCCCAACGTCGACAGTATGTGCGGCTGCGGTGAGAGTTTCAACGTAAAAACGGCTGTATAAGGTTAAAGAAGCGCCGATCTGCGAACCTGGGCTCGCGGCGATGGCTGGCTTCAAAAGTGATGGGAGCAACACATGAGTGCAGCACTGCAAAATCTGGTCAATCAACCCTACAAGCATGGGTTTGTTACCGACATTGAATCGGACGTCGCGCCAAAAGGACTGAGCGAGGCTACGATACGGATGATTTCGGCCAAGAAAAACGAGCCGGAGTGGCTGCTCGATTTTCGCCTGAAGGCATACCAGAAATGGCTCACGATGACCGAGCCGACCTGGCCGAACGTGCATTATCCGGCGATCGATTTTCAGGCCATCAGCTATTACGCAGCGCCTAAGCAGAGAGCTAAACTGAAGAGCATGGACGAAGTCGATCCGGAGTTGCTGCGCACTTTTGAAAAGCTCGGCGTGCCGCTGCACGAACGCATGGCCCTGGCCGGCGTCGCGGTTGACGTAATTTTCGATAGTGTGTCGGTGACCACGACCTATAAGGCCAAACTGGCCGAAGCCGGCGTCATCTTCTGCTCGATGTCGGAAGCGGTGCTGGAGCATCCCGAGCTGGTGCAGAAATATCTCGGCAGTGTAGTGCCGAGCGGTGATAATTTTTACGCCGCGCTGAATTCGGCGGTGTTTACCGACGGCTCATTCTGCTACATCCCCAAAGGCGTCAAATGCCCGATGGATCTGTCCACGTATTTCCGCATCAATACCGAAGAATCGGGCCAGTTCGAGCGCACGCTGATCATCGCCGAAGAGCGCGCCTCTGTGACCTATCTGGAAGGGTGTACCGCGCCCGCGTTCAGCACCAACCAGCTGCATGCGGCGGTGGTCGAGCTGGTGGCGCTGGACCACGCCGAGATCAAATATTCGACGGTGCAGAACTGGTATGCCGGCGATGAAAACGGCGTCGGCGGCATCTTCAATTTCGTCACCAAGCGCGGCCTGGCCAAAGGCGTCAATTCGCGCATCTCGTGGACTCAGGTGGAAACCGGTTCGGCGATTACCTGGAAATATCCTTCGGTGGTGCTGATGGGCGACAACTCGGTCGGCGAATTTTATTCGGTTGCGGTGACCAACCATAAGCAGCAGGCCGATACCGGCACCAAAATGATCCACATCGGCAAGAATACCCGCAGCACCATCGTCAGCAAAGGGATCTCGGCCGGGCAATCGAACAACAGCTATCGCGGCCTGGTACGCGTCACGCCGACCGCGGCCAATGCGCGCAACTATTCGCAATGTGATTCGATGCTGATCGGCGACCGCTCCGGCGCGCACACTTTCCCGTATATCCAGGTGCGCAACAAGAGCGCGCAGGTCGAGCATGAAGCGTCGACTTCGAAGATCGGCGAGGACCAGCTGTTTTATTTCGCGCAGCGCGGCATCGACGCCGAGGCCGCGGTGTCAATGATAATCAACGGATTCTGCAAGGATGTGTTTCAGCAATTGCCGATGGAGTTCGCGGTTGAAGCAACCAATCTGCTCAGTTTCAAATTGGAAGGAAGCGTCGGATGATACAGCAGGACAGCAAGACCATACTCGAGGTGCGCGGCTTATGCGCCAGCATCAACGGCACCCCGATACTGAAGAACCTGAACTTCACGGTGAAGAGCGGGGAGGTGCACGCGATCATGGGGCCGAACGGCTCCGGCAAGAGCACCTTTTCAAAGGTTCTGGCCGGCCACACGGCGTATGAAATCACCGCCGGCAGCATCCAGTTCGACGGCCGCGATCTGCTCGCGCTGGCGCCGGAAGAGCGTGCCCGGGCCGGTGTGTTCCTGGCATTCCAGTACCCGATCGAGATTCCCGGCGTCGCCAATAACCAGTTCCTGCGGCTGATGTACAACACGATACAAACCCAGCGCGGCAAGGAAGAGCTCGATCCGCTGGAGTTCGATGATTATGTGCGCGAAAAAATGAAGCTGCTCGAAATGAACCCCGATTTTCTCGATCGCAGCGTCAACGAAGGTTTTTCCGGCGGTGAGAAAAAGCGCAACGAGATTCTGCAGATGGCGCTGCTCGAGCCGCGTCTGGCGATACTCGATGAAACCGATTCCGGCCTGGATATCGACGCGCTGCGCATCGTTTCGAACGGCGTGAATCATCTCGCCAACAAGGACAACGGCATTGTGCTGGTGACGCATTACCAGCGCATGCTGAACTATATCGTGCCCGATTTCGTGCATGTGATGGATCAGGGGCGCATCATCAAGACTGGCGGCAGGGAGCTTGCGCTGGAGCTGGAAACACGCGGCTACGACTGGGTGCACGCCGAGTACCAGGCGGCGGAAAGAGCAGCGGCATGAACCCCGGGGTGATCACCACCGGATCTTCCGGCGCGACTTATATCGGCAATTTGCTGGCAGCCCAGCCGCGTCTGCCGGATAGCCCGCTGGCGTGGTTGAACGACCTGCGCGCAGCGGCGGTGGAGCGCGTGGGCGAACTGACCGTGCCGACGACGCGCGATGAAGACTGGCGCTTTACCGATCTGACGCTGCTGACCCAGATGTCTTTTCACCCGGCGCATGAAGCGGCCAGCGTGCGATCGGCGGACGTGGAAAAATTCTATATAACCGAAGCGACCACCCGTCTGGTATTTGTCGACGGGGCTTATGCGCCGCAGTTTTCAGTTATTGCCGCGGAGGCCGCAGGCATGGTCAGCCATCTTGCCAGCGCAGCGGCCGCAGCGATTGAGCCGCATCTGGGCCGCCATGTGGAGCCCGGCAGCAATATATTTGCAGCGCTGAATACTGCATTCCTGCGTGACGCCGCGCTGATAGTGATACCGCGCGACCGTGTGATCCCCGCGCCGGTGCAGTTGCTGTTTGTCGCCACGCAAAAGGATAGCGCGAGTTATCCGCGCTGCCTGATCGTGGCTGAGTCCGGCAGCGCGGTGACTGTGATTGAGGATTATGTATCGTTGCAGCACGAACCCTATTTTACCAATTCGGTCACTGAGGTCGTGCTGGGCGAGCAGGCGCAGGTCCACCATGTCAGGGTGCAGCGCGAGGGCGCGCAGGCGTTTCATATCGCGAACTGCGCGGTGGCGCTGGCCCGGGGCAGCCATTACCGCTCAGTCAGCGTTGCGCTCGGCGCGCGTATTTCGCGCCTCGATCTGACGGTATTGCATGACGCGCCCGGCGCGGAATGCGCGGTCGATGGTCTGGCGCTGATCACCGACCGTCAGCTGGCCGACACGCACAGCTGCATCGTGCATGCGCAGCCGCACGGCGTCAGCCGGCAGCTGCATAAATGCATCGTCGGCGGCAGCGCGCATGCGGTATTTAACGGCAAGGTGATGGTGCGCCCTGGTGCGCAGCGCATCAATTCCGACCAGTCCAACCGCAATCTGCTGCTGACCGGCAAAGCGCATATTGATACCAAGCCGCAGCTGGAAATTTTCGCCGATGACGTGAAATGCACACATGGTGCAACAGTCGGCCAGCTGGACAGCGAAGAAGTGTTTTATCTGCAAAGCCGCGGGTTGTCGGAAAGCGCTGCGCGCAGCATGCTGACCTATGCATTTGGCGCTGAAATCATCGAACGCATCCCGGTGCGGTCGCTCAGGCACCAGCTGGAACAGAGCGTGCTGGCGCAGACTGCGAGCCCATCATGAGCGTGACGCAAGCGCTATTAAAATCGGCGCCGGGACTATTCGATGTCGAGCGCATACGCGCAGATTTTCCGATACTGGATCTGATGGTCAACGGCCATCCGCTGGTTTATCTCGACAATGCCGCGTCCAGCCAGATGCCGCAGCAAGTGATTGACCGGCTGGTGCGCTACCAGACCACGCAGCACGCCAACATCAACCGCGGCGTGCATTACCTGTCGGGCGTGGCAACCCATGAATATGACGAGGCGCGCCGCAAGCTGCAGCGCTTCGTCAATGCGGCGGAAGAGCGCGAAGTGATTTTCACCAGCGGCACCACCGACGCGATCAACCTGGTGATGCACGGCTACGGCCGCAAATTCATCGGCCCCGGCGACGAAATTATCCTGACCACGATGGAGCACCATTCGAACATCGTGCCATGGCAGATGCTGGCGGAAGAAAAGGGCGCGAAGATCCGCGTGGTGCCGATCAACGATGCCGGGGAACTGGTGCAGCACGAGTACGAAAAACTGTTCAACGAGCGCACCCGTTTCGTCGGCGTGATGCACGTGTCCAACGCGCTCGGCACGATCAACCCGGTCAAACAGATGATCGCCTACGCGCATGCGCGCGGCGTGCCGGTGCTGGTCGACGGCGCGCAGGCGGCGCCGCATATGCAGGTGGATGTGCAGGATCTGGACTGCGATTTTTACGCGCTGTCCGGCCACAAGCTGTGCGGCCCGACCGGCATCGGCATCCTCTACGGCAAGGCCGCGCAGCTGGAGCGCATGCAGCCGTACAAGGGCGGCGGCGACATGATCATGTCGGTCACGTTTGAGAAGACCACCTACAACACGATCCCGCATAAATTCGAAGCCGGCACGCCGCCGATTGCGGCCGCGATCGGCCTGGGCGCGGCCGTTGACTATCTGGCTGCCATCGGCATGGATGCGATTGCCGCACACGAGCACGCGCTGCTGCAGTATGCGACCGCGCAGATCGAAGCGATGCCCGGCGTCTATATCATTGGCACGGCGCAGCACAAGGCCGCGGTGCTTTCCTTCGCGGTGGAAGGCGTGCATCCCCATGATATCGGCACGCTGCTGAATCAGGAAGGCGTTGCCGTGCGCACCGGGCACCACTGCGCCCAGCCGGTGATGCAGCGTTACCGTGTGCCGGCCACGTCGCGTGCGTCATTCGCGTTTTACAACACGATGGCCGAGGTGGATGCGCTGATCGCCGGCATCCGCACGGTGCAGAAGGTGTTCGCGTAATGGCTGACTATAAATCGTTGTATCAGGAAGTCATCCTCGACCATAACCGCAAGCCGCGCAATTATGGCGTGGTGCAACACGCCAGCCATCATGCCGAAGGCCACAATCCGCTGTGCGGAGATCACCTCAGCATCAGCCTGAATCTGGAGCAGGACCATATTGCCGCGATCGCCTTTGAAGGCGAGTCATGCGCGATCTGCAAGGCCTCGGCGTCAATGATGACCGTCGCGGTTAAAGGCAAGGAGCGCGCCGAGGCCGAAACGCTGACCCAGGATTTTCTTGCAATGGCGACCGGCAAGCTGGACGCGAATGCACCCGGCGCGCTGGGGCGGCTGGCGGTATTCGGCGGGATCAGCGAACTGCCGACGCGGGTCAAATGCGCGATATTGCCGTGGCACACCTTGCATGCCGCGCTCAACTCGGTCGCCAGCGCCAGCACCGAAGCCGAGCACGACCCGATGCATGCGCCTATAGGCGACGCCTGATTAATTGCGCGGGACCCTGATTAATTGCGCGGGACAGGTTCAGCCTGTGCCGCTGTTTCGCAGGAACTAATATGCCAAAAATTGCCGACATCGAAGACACTCCGAATCCCAACGCGGTGAAGTTCGTGCTGAAGGAGCCGCTGACCTGGGGCGTGGCGCGTTCCTACGATAACGCCGCACAGGCGCAGGACGACCCGCTCGCATCCGCGCTGTTTGCGATTGAACACGTCACCAATGTGTTTTATATCGACCGCTGGCTGACCGTGACTCAGGATGGCGAAGGCGACTGGCCCGAGCTGACGCGCGCGCTGGCGGTGCCGATCCGTGCTGCGCCGGCCGCCGACGCGCAATCGGCCACGACGGTTGCAACGGCCAGCCGCGCCATTGCCGACCTGAGTGCGGAAGACCAGCAGCGCGTCGACCGCATCAACGAACTGCTGGACACGCAGATCAGGCCGTTCCTGCAAAGCGACGGCGGCGATCTCAATGTAATCGGTCTGGAGGGCAACGAGCTCAGCGTGCATTACCAGGGCGCGTGCGGCACCTGCCCCAGCTCGATCTCCGGCACACTCAGTGCAATCACCAATCTGGTACGTACGATAGAACCGGAGCTGCAGGTCATCGCGGTCTAGTTGCTCCGTGCCGGACATTTCTGCCCGGCAGACTTCCCAAATCTGATCAGTCGGTGACGGCGCCTTTGCTGGCGGAG
>JAZJXX010000002.1:490473-600332 GCA_040390665.1 Pseudomonadota bacterium
ACGTCAGCGCGGCGAATTTGGCCAGCACGCCGCGGGTGTAACGCGGTGCCGGTGCGGACCATGCGGCACGACGCCGGGCAATTTCCGCGTCCGCCACGTTCAGCTGGATCAGCTGCTGATGTGCGTCGATGGTAATCGAATCGCCTTCTTTCACCAGCGCGATGGTGCCGCCGGAAAACGCTTCCGGCGCCACATGGCCGACCACCATGCCCCAGGTGCCCCCGGAAAAACGCCCGTCGGTAATCAGCCCGACCGACTCGCCCAGGCCTTTGCCGATCAGCGCTGAAGTGGGCGCTAACATCTCGGGCATTCCAGGCGCGCCCTTGGGGCCGAGATAGCGCATCACCAGCACATCGCCGGCCTTGATCTGGTCGGCCAGGATCGCATCCATCGCGCTGTATTCATCGTCGAACACGCGCGCCGGGCCGGTGATCACCGGATTTTTCAGGCCGGTGATTTTCGCCACGCAGCCTTCCGGCGACAGGTTGCCTTTCAGGATCGCCAGATGGCCCTGCCTGTACAGCGCGTTTTCTATGGTGCGGATCACATCCTGCCCGGCTGCGGGTACATCGGGAACACTGGCCAGTTCCTCGGCCATCGTGCGGCCGGTAATGGTGATGCAATCGCCGTGCAGTAATCCGGCGTTCAGCAGCAGTTTCAATACCTGCGGAATGCCGCCGGCCTTGTGCAGATCGGTCGCGACGTACTGGCCGGACGGTTTCAGGTTGCAGATCACCGGCACTTTCAGGCGCACGCGTTCAAAATCGTCTATGGTCCATTCCACATCCGCCGCATAGGCGATGGCCAGATAATGCAGCACCGCATTGGTCGAACCGCCGGTGGCCATGATCAGCGCCACCGCGTTCTCGATCGACTTGCGCGTGATGATGTCGCGCGGCTTCAGGTCGCGCTTGACCGCTTCCACCAGCACGCGCGCCGACTGCGCCGCGGAGCCGACTTTCTCGTCGTCCGGATTGGCCATTGTTGACGAATACAGCAAGGCCATGCCGAGCGCTTCGAACGAAGAAGACATCGTGTTTGCGGTATACATGCCGCCGCAGGCGCCGGACGACGGGCAGGCATTTTTTTCGATGCCTTCGAAATCTTCCTGCGACATGCGTCCGGCGCTGAATTCGCCGACCGCCTCGAATGCCGACACGATAGTCAGGTCCTTGCCCTTCCAGTGCCCCGGTTTGATCGTGCCGCCGTAGACATAAATGCCCGGCACATTGGTGCGCGCCAAGGCGATCATGCCGCCGGGCATGTTCTTGTCGCAGCCGCCGATCACCAGGCAGCCGTCCAGCCACTGGCCGTTGACTACCGTCTCGATACAGTCGGCGATCACATCGCGTGAAATCAGCGAATATTTCATGCCCTCGGTACCCATCGACATGCCGTCGGAAATGGTCGGGGTGCCGAACACCTGCGGATTGGCGCCGGACTGCTTGATCGTCGCGATCGCGATGTCGGCCAGTTTCTGCAGCCCGGAATTGCACGGTGTAATGGTCGAGTGGCCGTTGGCGATGCCTATCATCGGATTGTCGAAATCCTCCTTGTGATAGCCCAGCGCGTAATACATCGAGCGGTTCGGGCTACGCGCAATGCCCTGGGTGATATTTTTTGAACGACGGTTAAAGGCCATGCTGATGGATCTCCTGAAAACTGTGTTGCGTAAAAAACCTGTGCCGCGTAACTAGCGCGCGGCGCGTGCCATTTCAACCAGAACTTTGCGCGCCTGCTGTGCATCGAGCACCGGCTCGGCAAAGTCGAAGCGCAGTATTTTAACATCGGCGCGCACATCAAAACCGTCGCTGTCGATGCCCAGCATCTCCACATCCAGCGCGTCGATTTGTTTCAGGTGGCGACAGTAATTGCGCATCGTGTCACGGTGGTCTGCATTCATATGCGCAACCACGCCTTCTTCCTGCGCAATCAGTGGACAGCCCGGCAGCGCATATTCAGCCATGTCGACCCATTGGATTTTACCGAAGCCGGCGATGTAGCGGACCGCCAGCGGCGCGATGCGGTAGAACATGAAATCGTGCATCGCGAAATAGCTGCGCGCCTCGGGGAAATAACGCAGATAGCGCGCTCCGGCCTGTTCCTTGTCGGCAAGCAGCGCAGCCGTGCCGACCAGTGTGACGCGGCCCTGCGCCTGGATATGCGGATTGTCGTGGCTGTGCGTGATCAGGCTGGCGCGCGGATCATGCTGGATGTTGCGCGTGTGTTCGGCCAGCGTGCTGATCAGGATCAGCGCGCTGCCGTCATGGTCGAGCAGATAGGGCGTGATCGAGCCGAAGGGATGACCGCTGAATTTCAGCGACAGGGTGGACAGCGCACCGTAATAATGGGCGCGCAGAAGTTGCCGGGCTTCACGGGCGCTATTCATGGAGATATGTGCCGATGGTCACTGGGTTAGCTGGAAACTGCCGCTGGTAAAAACGCCATTGTATTGCAATGGCGCAAACGAGGTGATGCCCTTATCGGCCTTGTGCTATTGGTGCTAGGCGCTGTCCAGCGCGCGCTTCCAGCTGCGCAATGGAATGCAGGTCTGCAGGCGATGTACCGCGCGATCGGCCATCAGCGGATGAATCTCATGACCGACCGATGAAGCGATATCCAGTGTCACGTCGCCATTCAGGCCGGACAGCCTTTCATAGGCGGCGTGCGCATGCTCTACCGCGATCACCGGATCGTCCTCTCCGTGCAACAGATGCAGCGTGGTCAGCTCGGGCGCTTTTTCAGGGAGCGCGGCAAAGCGGCCGGAGAACGCCAGAATACGCCCGGCTTTGCCGTCATGCGCGACGCTGAATTCCAGCGCCATGATCGCGCCCTGCGAAAATCCCGCCAGCGCGGTATCCGATTGCAGAATGCCGTAACGTTCCTGCGCATTGCGCACCAGCGCCTGCAACGCCGGCATGGCCTCGGCCACCCGCGCCGGCCGGTTTTCCTCGGTTATGCCGCGTATCGAAAACCATTGCCGGCCGGCACCGCCGCCGTCGAATGCTGCAATACCTTCCGGCAGTAGTAACGTCGCGGCCGGAAAGGCCGCGCGCAGTTTGTGGGCCAGCGGCAGCAGGTCAGAAGGACCCGCTCCGAGGCCATGCAACAGGACAAACAGCTGCTTCGGCGCCCGGTCGGCCGGCGGTATTTCTATACCATTAAAATTTTGTTCAGACATTCCTGTTTCCGCTGATTACGTAAAGCGCGTGCTTTATAAAGAGGTGGAGAAAGTATAGGCGTCCATCGCCAGTATTCCGTAGGTGTTGCTCTGGTGTACACGCGTCGCCACCGCATCTTTACCAGCGGCCCCCAGTGCGACAAAAAGCGGCAGCAGGTGATCCTCCGTGGGATGGTTGCGTGCTGCATGCGGCGCCAGTGTACGATAGTTCAGCAGATCGTCGATGCGTCCGGCGCTCAGCGCTTCGGCGATCCAGTCGGCGAATTCGCTGACCCATAATGGCGCTGGATCGCCCATGCGATGGCCTCTGAATTCAGACAGATTATGCGTCAGCGAGCCGGAGCCGATAATCAGCACCCCCTGCGTGCGCAAAGGCTGCAACGCGGCGCCGAGCTGGTAATGGCGGGCCGGGCTGCCGCCCTGGATCAGCGAGAGCTGGAATACCGGAATGTCGGCGTCGGGATACATCAGGCTGAGCGGCACCCAGGCGCCGTGGTCGAGCCCTCGCGTGTCGCTCAATTTGGCGTTGAAGCCGGCCGTGCGCAGCAGAGTTGCGGTGTGTTCAGCGATTTCGGGCGCACCCGGCGCCGCATAGCGGATTTCATACAGTTCGCGCGGAAAGCCGCCGAAATCATGTATGGTCGGAGGCCATTGCGCGTTGCTGACCGCCGGGTCCTTGTTTTCCCAGTGGGCTGAGACCATCAGCACCGCCCGGGGGCGTTCCAGATGTTCAGGCCATGCCTGCAGGAACCTGCGTGCAGGGCAGTCTTCCAGCGCCAGCATTGGCGAGCCATGCGAAACGAATAATGCAGGGTGTGAATTCATCGCAGATACCTGTGGGTTACAACGGTGGAGCGCCGTTCAAGCGCCAGCTCAGATATATTGCGCCGGCCGCGAGGGCGAGCGGCCCGAGCGAAGTCAGCACCAGCCGCACCAGCACGATAGATTTTTTCGGCACCGGCAGTTTGGTTGCCATCGGTATTGCGGCCAGCGGGAACAACGCATACCACGGCAGCTGTGCGGTGAGCACAGCGAAACAGCCTATCAATCCTGTGGTCAGCCCCAGCGGTAAAGTAAAGCTGCGTCCACAAGGCAGGTCGCGGTTTATAACGAGCATAACCAGCGCATAAGCCATCGCCGCCGCGCCCAGCGACATGCCATATTGGCCCAGCAGCGCGGAGGCGCCCATCAATGCGGCCATGCCGGTACCCAAGCCCAGTGCGACCCCCGCGCTGGCGGCGCGTACCGGCATCTCGCTCAGGCCATCCATCAGATACACCAGCCAGCCGACGTAAAGCGCACAACCAAAGCCCCATTGCAGCGCCACGGCTATAGGTTGCTGTTGCAGCACCCGCATGCATACCCACACTGCGCACGCCGCCGCCAGTACCGCAATAAACGGCCGCCATAAAAATCCGCCCAGCAGGTTGAACAGCACGCCGATCAAGCCCGACGCGACGCCCAGCAGAATAATTTTGCGTGTGCTGGTCAGCGGCTCGAACGAAAAGCCGCTGACCAGGTAAACGGTGACCGCGAAACCGGCGATGATCGCGAGGCCGCTGAGCCGCGCCGGCAATAGCAATAGCGTCACGATCAGCGCGACCACAAACGGCGCGACGCCTCCCTGCACCATCGGGTGGGCTAAAAGCTCGGTCATTTCGCACCGCCCTTTCCGTACAGTGTGGCCAGATCGATTACGAAACGGTACTTGACGTCGCTCTTCAGCATGCGCTCGTACGCCTGGTCGATATAATCCATCGGGATTACTTCAATGTCAGCAACGATATTGTGCTCGGCGCAGAAATCCAGCATCTCCTGCGTTTCCTGTATGCCGCCTATCAGTGAACCTGCCAGCGCGCGCCGTTTGAAAATCAGATTGCCTACGCTGGGCGATGGATGCGGCTGATCGGGCACGCCCACCAGGCACATTGTGCCGTCGCGCTTGAGCAGCGCCAGGAAGGGATCGAGATTGTGCGGGGCAGCGACGGTGTTCAGGATGAAATCGAAGCTTTGCAGATGCTGATTCATTTCTTCGGCATTCCTGCTGATCACGACTTCATCGGCGCCGAGCCGTTTGGCGTCCTCCGATTTGCCGGCCGAGGTCGTGAACAGCACGACATGGGCGCCAAACGCATGCGCGAATTGCACGCCCATATGCCCCAGGCCGCCCAGCCCGACGATGCCTACCTTGTGGCCTTTGCCGACATTCCAGTGGCGCAACGGAGAATAAGTGGTTATGCCGGCGCACAGCAGCGGCGCCACCGCGGCCAGATAAAGCTTGTCGGAGATATGCAGCACATAATTCTGGTCCACGACGATCTGGCGGGAATAACCGCCATAGGTCACCTTGCCGGTGTGCTTGTCGGGGCTGTTATAAGTAAAAGTGGGCTGATTGCAATATTGCTCAAGATGGTCGCGGCATTCCGCGCAGGTACGGCAGGAATCGACCAGGCAACCGACGCCGGCCAGATCGCCGGTCTTGAATTTGCTGACGGCCGCGCCGGTGCTAACGACGCGGCCGACGATCTCATGGCCGGGCACCATCGGAAACTGCGAGCCGCCCCATTCATTGCGCACCTGGTGCAGATCCGTGTGGCAGACGCCGCAGTAAAGAATTTCGATCAGGACATCTTCAGCGCCGACGTCGCGTCGCTCGAAGCGAAAAGGGGACAGCGGCTGTTTATTGTCAATAGCAGCATAGCCTAGCGTCTGGATCATCTTGGTCTCCTTTTTGGTTTTATTGTTAGCGTGATCTTAGTATAGACCCGCAGCCTGCAGCGTGCCAGAATCGGCCGCTGTTTTTGCCAGGCGGAAAACTTTTCGATGGATCTGCAGGGAAGCGAACGGACGCCCGTCTGATTTAATGCTGTGCGTCCGCTGCTTTTGGGCTAAACCCTCGCGGCGATAGATGAGCCGAAGTGCTTAGTCCTTGTACGCTTCGATTTCAAACACCAGCTTGATATCGTCACCCACGCCCGGCAGGTATGCCTTCATGCCGAAGTCGGAGCGCTTGATCTGGGCCGAGGCATTCGCTCCGCATTGCTCTTTCTTGTTCATCGGGTTGGTGCCGCATTTAAAGTTGTCGATAGTAAGCGTTACCGGTTTGGTCACGCCGAGCAGGGTCAGGTTGCCATCGATGCTGGCCGGGCTGTCGCCATTGAATTTAACAGCGCTCGATTTGTAATTAACGGTAGGGAATTCGGCGGCGTTGAAAAAATCCGGCGAACGCAGATGATCATCGCGTTTGGGCATGCCGGTGCTGACCGAAGCTGCCTGAACCGCAATTTCGACCGAGCCGGTTTTGGCGGCACGGTCCAGCTTGATCTTGCCGCTGCTCTTGTCGAAACGCCCGTACATGGTCGAGAACCCCATGTGGTTCACGGCGAAGTGGGTATAAGTGTGGTCCGGGTCGGCCGTGTAGGACTCGGCAGCCTGAGCACCCAGCGACACGCTGGCGGCAAGTAGCAGTGCAATAATTTTATGTTTTAACATTTTTTATTTCGTCCGTATGGTTGGGGGCTTGGTTAATGTCGGTATTGATGTGGCTTGACGGGATGCAGTATATTAACCACAGTACAATAGATAAATATGCGTGAACGGATTAGATTGAATACCATTGGTTGATAATTTATGGATACGTTGACCAGCATGCGGGTGTTCGCGACGGTGGTCGAAGTGGGGAGCTTCGCGGCGGCGTCCGATCGTCTGGGGCTTTCGCGCGCAATGGTTTCCAAGCATATGGCGCATCTGGAAAGCCACCTCGGCACGCGTCTGCTGAACCGCACCACCCGGCGCCTGAGTCTGACCCAGTCCGGCACTGCTTATTTCGAGCGCTGCCAGCAGATACTGAAGGATCTGGAAGAAGCCGAAATGGCTGCGACTGAGCTGACGTCAGTGCCGCGCGGCACATTGCGGCTGACTGCGCCATTGACGTTCGGCATTTTGCATATCGCGCCGCTGATCGCCGACTATTTGCTGGTGCACCCGCAGGCCAAGCTCGATTTCACGCTGGATGATCGCAATGTCGATCTGGTGAATGAAGGGTATGACCTGGCTATCCGTATCGGCAACCTGGCCGAGACCGGGCTGATCGCGCGCCGGTTCGCCAGGGATCGGCTGGTGGTATGCGGCGCACCGGATTATTTTCGCCGTCGCGGGGTGCCGCAGGTGCCGGAGGATCTGGCGCATCATTCGTGCCTGTCGTATTCCTATGCCTCCACCGGCGACGAGTGGCGCTTCAGCAGCCCCAGCGGCGAGCACGTGGTGCAGGTGCACGGTAATGTGCGCGCCAACAGCGGCGATCTGCTCAGGGTCGCGGCATTGGGTGGCGCCGGCATTACCATATTGCCGCGTTTCCTGATTGGCGCCGATTTACGTCTGGGACGATTGCAGCCGGTGCTGACCGACTTCGACTCACGCGAACTGGGTATCTATGCGATCTACCCCAGCCGCAAGCACTTGTCCGCAAAAGTGCGGACTTTTATCGATTTCCTGGTTGAGCGCTTTGCTCCCAATCCGGACTGGGGCGAGTGATCGATTGGCGGGCTTTACAAGGCTTATGCCTCATCCAGCAACTGTCCGGCGATCGCCCAGTTTTCGTCGGGGAGCTCGTCGAAGGCAATGTAGGTGTACGATCGAGGCTTCTCTGCAATGCGCTCCAGCGTGTCGGTAATCTCCGCGGCAATGCGGGCTTTTTGTTCGCGGCTCAGGGTGCCGGCAATGCGGATGTTGACGTAGGGCATGACGTTCTCCTTGGTGGTGTGCTCGGCCGTGATTATAATTGCCGCCAGTCAGATAGAGTTTTATCTGTGACTCCGGCGTATTCGTAGCAACGATGGCAGCCTGACAGGCGTGCCGAATTTTCAGGACAGATGATGAAACAGACCAGCTCCACTCCAACGGCTGACGCGCCCAAGCCGCGTTCGCACATGACCAAAGTGATAGTGCTAGCGCTGATCGCCGGATTTATCTGCGTTGCGCTGTTGCTGTTGCCGCGCGGTTTTTCGGATGATCTGTCGCAAATCGGCAAAGGCAGCAATGTCGTGGTGCTGGTGCATGATCATGAAACCGCCACTAGCCAGGAACTGATGAACGTGATCAATAAAGTGCGCGACGAGTATGAGGGCCGCGTCAAATTCCTGGTGGCCGATAAATATGCGCCGGAGGGCAAGGTGTTCCTGCGCAGTTACGGTATTGATTCGGTCGCCCTGGTGTTCTTTGCGCCGGACGGCAAGCGCCTGGATACGCTATATATGCCACGCGCAGACCCCGACGCATTGCGGCGGGAATTCAATCGGGTATTTAATCTGTAGCGGATCAGCACGGCGGACGTTTTAAGGACTGAAATCTCCCCACAGTGTCTGCAGTGCCGCGATGCCTGCCACCGCCGCAGTTTCGGTGCGCAGCACCCGCGGCCCGAGCGACACCGCCACGCATCCGGCTTGCTGTGCCATTATGAGTTCACCGGCGCTGAATCCGCCTTCCGGCCCGATCAGTAAAGTAACCGCTCCTTGCGGTTTGGGCTGGGCATGCAGGCTGGCCGTACCCTCAGGCATCAAAATAAATTTAGTGCCGGGCAGGCTGCGCAGTTGCGCCAGCCAGGCCGTGAATTCCTGCGGCACATCCACTTGCGGCAGGAGGTTACGGCCGCATTGTTCGCAGGCGGCGATGGTCACACTGCGCCAGTGATCGGCGCGCTTTTCGGCGCGCTCGCCGGACAGTCTGGCCACGCTGCGTTCGGTTTGCACCGGCTGGATCGCAGCTGCGCCCAGCTCGGTCGCTTTTTGCACCACCCAGTCCATCTTTTCGCTGCTGCACATGGCCTGAGCCAGCACGATATGTAATGGCGAGGGCAGTTCAACCGCACGCGGCAGCAGCTTGCCCAGTACCACCCGCTTGCCGCTGATTTCGATAATGGTCGCGTCCAGCGCCTGGCCCAGCCCGTCGAAAACTTGCACAGCATCGTGCACGCGCAAACGCAGCACACGGTGCGCATGGTGCGCAGCCTGCGATGGAAGTTCAAACGTTATGTCGTAGAATAGCGGCGCGGGACAATAGAAACGTGGGACGGGCATAGTCAGGTTCGGTAGCGGGTAACGAGCATGATAATATACGTGTAAAGCTAAAGAACAGGTTTAGGAGAAATTATGGTTAGTCTGCAACCCCCGCTATGTGATTTTGGCCGGCCAGCGTCCGATTTCAATTTGCCGGGCGTGGACGGTGTGCATTACACCCTGGAAAACGCGCGCGGCAGCAACGGTTTGCTGGTGATGTTTATCTGCAATCACTGCCCTTACGTGAAGTCAATCCGCGACCGCATCGTGCGCGACGCGCGCGAACTGCTGCAATATGGCATCAACAGCATCGCCATCATGTCCAACGATCCGGCCGAATATGAAGAGGATTCATTCCAGAATATGCAGCTGATCGCCCAGCAGTTTGCTTTTCCTTTTCCCTACGTCTGGGACGAAACGCAGCAGGTCGCCCGCGACTATGGCGCGGTATGCACGCCGGATTTTTTCGGCTTCAACGCTGCGTTGCAATTACAGTACCGCGGCCGCCTGGATGCGTCGCGCAAGGACGCGGTCGCAGATGCGCCGCGCGATTTATTCAACGCCATGGTGCAGGTTGCCCAGACCGGCCAAGGGCCGCGCGAGCAAATTGCCAGCATGGGCTGTTCCATCAAGTGGAAGCATGAGGCATGACCACGCGCGCCAGAACCATGAGCGCCACGCTGAAGGCGGTCATCGCTGCGGTCAAGCTAGTGGCGGCGGAGGAAATCATGCCGCGCTACATGAAGGTCGCGCATCTGCACAAGAGTGACGGCAGCCTGTGCACCGAAGCCGACATCGCCGCGCAGGAAGCGTTGACGCGCAAATTGCAGGCGATCGTCAATGCCCCGGTAATCGGCGAGGAAATGGGCGAGTCCGAGCAACACGCCTCGTGGGCTGCGGGCGCCAAAGGCGTCTGGTGCATCGACCCGATCGATGGCACTTCCAATTTTGTGCGCGGCCTTCCGTATTTCGCTGTATCAGTCGCCCTGATCAAGGAGGGGCGCAGCGTGCTGGGCGTGGTTTATGATCCTGTGGCGGACGAAGCATTCGCTGCCGAGTTGGGCCGCGGCGCATTTTTCAACGGCGAAAAACTGGTCAGCCGCACCGTGGCGAATTCCCTCGCCAGCTCATTAGCCAGCGTGGATATGAAACGCCTGAGCAGCACCCTGGTGGGGCAACTCGCTGCCAATCCGCCGTACAGCTCGCAACGCAACTTTGGCGCCAGCACGCTGGACTGGTGCTATACCGCGGCGGGGCGTTATGACATTTATCTGCACGGCGGGCAAAAGCTCTGGGATTACGCCGCCGGCTGGCTGATATTGCAGGAGGCCGGCGGGCATGCGTGCAGCCTGGAGTTCGACGATTTTTCTGCAGGCGAAGTGTGGCATCGTTCGGTAATTGCTGCGCTCGATCCCACACTGTTCGAAGCCTGGAAAAACTGGATACGTGCCCACCAGTAGCCCTCAGCATGAGAGCGGTAATAAAAATTGATGCCGGGTCAAAGCGGGTGTACCGGCATCTGGCGTAACGCAGCGAGAACCGCTCCTTTCGAGTGCTCCAGTGGAGCCAGCAGGGTCATCGTAATGGAAGTTGTGCAGGACGATATGGATGTCGAATTACTGCCTCTTTTCCTGGAGGAGGCAGATGACTTGTATCCACAAATTGGTGATGCCCTGCATGACTGGAGCGCGCAGCCGGACGACGAAGCCCTGCAACGTAAATTCCAGCGCAGCCTGCATACCTTCAAGGGCAGTGCGCGGATGACCGGTGCGATGCGGCTGGGTGACCTGAGTCACCGGATGGAAGAGCGCATCACCGAAGTCGATCGTCCGCCTTCCTTCTGGGATGAGATGAAAAACGATTACGCGCGCATGGGGGACATCATCGTTCATCTGCGCACGGGTTCCAACATCGACATTCCTGCCGCCATAACCACAGCAGATGAGCGTGCAGAACAAACCGCTCTAATGGTGCCGTTCGCACGCATCAGCAAACGCCTGTATCGAGTCGCGCGCGAAACCGGCAAACAACTGAACAAGCGGGTTAACCTGGAACTGCGTGGTACCGATGTGCCGCTGGAACGGCGTACCCTGGAAAAAATGACCGGCCCCTTCGAACACCTGTTGCGCAATTCGATCGCCCACGGGCTGGAAAGCCCGGAAGAGCGGGAACGTGCCGGCAAATCGCCGATCGGGGATATCTGCCTGTCGCTGCGGCGCGAAAAAAAGGAAGTCGTGTTCAATTTTTCCGACGATGGTGCCGGGCTCAATATCGACAGGCTCAGCCGCAAGGCGAGGGAAAAAGGATTGCTGCAAAGCGACGCGGCAGCCAGCGATGACCAGGTAATGCAGCTGATCTTCGCACCGGGCTTATCGACGGCGACCAAGGTCACGGAAATCTCCGGCCGCGGTGTGGGTATGGATGTGGTACGCAGTGAAATCACCGCACTGGGCGGCCGTATAGCCGTCTCATCCGAGCAGGGTAAGGGGGTAGAATTCGTCATTCATTTGCCGTGCCTGCCGGGCTCGCGATAAAAATCTTTCGCATAAATTGTGGAGCCGCGCGTTGTGGGTTTACAATGAATCATGACCCAGCTTGATTTCCGACATCATTTCCTGATCTCCATGCCCGCCATGGTGGAGTCCTCTTTTGCCAAGTCCCTTATTTATATTTGCGAGCACAATGAACAGGGAGCGCTGGGCATCATCGTCAATCGGCCGATCAGCCTGACTCTGGCGGATTTACTGGAACAGATCAAAATTCCGCTGGAAAAAACCGAGCTCGGCAGTCTCCCGGTGTACTACGGCGGCCCGGTGCAGACCGATCGGGGCTTTGTGTTGCACGAGCCGATCGGACAATGGCAATCGACGTTGCCAATCAATGCCAAAATTGGGCTGACGACTTCCAAGGATATTCTGGAAGCGATCGGCACCGGGCAGGGGCCGCACAATACCCTGGTGACGCTGGGTTATGCCGGGTGGGAGCCGGGGCAACTGGAACATGAGTTGGCGCTTAATGCCTGGCTCACCGTACCTGCCTCCGAACATATAATTTTCGATCTGCCGGCCGAGGAGCGCCTGTTTGCCGCTATGGGTTTGCTGGGCGTGGATTATGCGTCGCTGTCGGAGGACGCCGGGCATGCCTGAGGGCGCACCGCACGGGACTTTTCTGGCATTCGATTTTGGCATCAAACGCATCGGCGTAGCAGTCGGCAATTCCATATCCAGAACCGCGCAGCCGCTGACCACCCTGCACGGCGAGCAAAATGAACAACGTTTTGCTTCCATCCAGACACTCATCCAGGAATGGCAGCCTGCCGCGTTGATAGTGGGGCTGCCCAGCAATGACGACGGCACGCCGCACGAATTGACCCGGTTGTGCCGCCGCTTTGCTCAGCGCCTCAAGGGGCGCTTTAAACTGCCGGTGATTCTGGTGGATGAACGGTATACTTCCGCCGCGGCGAGTTCGCAGCTGGCCGAAATCGGCATACGCGGCATCCGGCAGAAACCGCTGCTCGATCAAGTTGCCGCACAGCAAATTCTGCAAGCCTATTTTGAGGAACCGGCGATGAGTGAGAGTGCATGAATAATCCGCAGCTAAACAAACAGGGCCAGCTGCAGCATCTGCTCTCGACCGAGGGCCTGCCGGTGTCGATACTGCGCGGCATCCTCGACCGTGCTTCTTCGTTCGTGAATCTGGCCGAAGGCAGCGAGATCAAGAAAGTACCGTTGCTGCACGGTAAATCAATCTTCAATATCTTCTTCGAAAACAGCACGCGCACGCGCACCACTTTTGAAATTGCGGCCAAGCGCCTGTCAGCCGATGTGGTTAATCTGAATGTCGGCTCTTCTTCCACCAGCAAGGGCGAGACGCTGCTCGATACCGTCGACAATTTGTGCGCGATGCACGCCGATATGTTTGTCGTGCGCCATTCGCAAAGCGGTGCAGCGCATCTGATCGCCAGGCACGTTGCGCCGGAAATCCATGTGATCAATGCGGGCGACGGGCGCCACGCGCATCCGACCCAAGCCTTGCTGGACATGTTTACGATACGCCATTACAAAAAAGAATTTCATAACCTGCGCGTGGCCATCGTCGGCGACATCCTGCATTCGCGCGTAGCCCGTTCGCAAATCCATGCGCTGACCACGCTGGGCGTGCCGGAAGTGCGTGTGATTGCGCCCAAGACCTTGCTGCCGGCGGAGGTGGAGAAGCTCGGCGTGCGCGTCTTCCATGACATGCGGGAAGGCCTGCGCGATGTCGATGTGGTGATGATGCTGCGTTTGCAGAATGAGCGGATGCAGGGCGCGGCGTTGCCCAGCGCGCAGGAATATTTCAAATATTACGGCCTCACCCAGGAAAAACTGGCGCTGGCTAAATCCGACGCGATCGTGATGCACCCCGGCCCGATGAACCGCGGTGTGGAAATCGATTCCAGCGTGGCCGACGGCGCGCACTCGGTGATTCTGCCGCAGGTAACCTTCGGCATCGCGGTGCGCATGGCGGTGATGAGCATGCTGGCGGGGGTGCAATGAATATACATATCCGCAACGGGCGGCTGATCGACCCGAAAAACAAAATTGACGCGCCGCTGGATTTATTTATCACGGCGGGCAAAGTGGCCGCTACAGGCGCTGCACCGGCAGGGTTTATGGCGGACCAGACCATTGATGCCGCCGGGCTGGTGGTAGCGCCCGGCCTGATTGATCTGGCCGCGCGGCTGCGTGAACCAGGCTACGAATACAAGGCCACGCTGGAATCTGAAATGGATGCCGCCGTGGCAGGCGGCATCACCTCGCTGGCCTGCCCGCCGGACACCGATCCGCCGCTGGATGAACCGGGGCTGGTGGAAATGTTGAAGCACCGCGCCAAGACCCTGAACCAGGCGCATGTGTATCCGGTCGGCGCGCTCACGCAGTCTTTAAAAGGCGCGGAACTGACCGAAATGGCCGAACTGGCGGATGCCGGATGCGTTGCATTCAGCCAGGCCGACGCGCCGCTCACCGACACGCGCGTGCTGTTGCGCGCAATGCAATACGCCGCCACTTTCGGCTTCGGCGTCTGGCTGCGCCCGCAGGACAGCTTCCTCGCACAGGACGGCGTTGCGCACGACGGCGAAGTGGCGACACGGCTGGGCCTGGCCGCGATACCGGTGTGCGCGGAAACGATCGCGCTATCCACCATGCTGCAACTGGCGCGTGCCACCGGCGTGCGCCTGCACCTCTGCCGCATTTCCAGCGCAGCCGGTGTGGAACTGATCCGCGCCGCCAAACGGCAGGGGTTGCCGATCACCTGCGACGTTTCGATGAACCACATCCACCTGTCGGAAATGGACATCGGTTATTACGATGCGAGCTGCCATCTGGTGCCGCCGCTGCGCAGCCTGCGCGACCGCGATGCGCTGCGCGCGGCATTGGCGGACGGCACGATAGACGCAATATGCTCCAACCACTCGCCGGTGGACGAGGACGCCAAGCTGCTGCCTTTTGCCGAAGCCGAAGCGGGCGCGACCGGGCTGGAATTGCTGCTGCCGCTCGCGCTCAAATGGGCCGGGCAGGACAAGCATACATTGGCCGCTGCGCTTGCCACCGTCACGCTGCAACCCGCGCGGATATTGGCGCTGGACGCAGGCCATCTATCGGTCGGCGCCGCAGCCGACGTGTGCATCTTCGATCCCGAAATGTACTGGAAAATTGAGTCTGCGGCATTGAAAAGCCAAGGCAAGAATACGCCGTTTCTGGGCATGCAGTTGCGCGGCAAGGTGCGCTATACGATGGTGGATGGGCTGGTTGTTTATCAGGGTTAGGCGAAAAAACTCCCGCGGTAAACACTAAGCCGCGCTTCTGCTTTTAGCTCACCAAAACGTGTTTTAAATCGCAGATCCGGCCATCAAATCGAACTCCGCCGTAAACGTAACGCATTAGCAATGACTGAAACAGAACTCAGGCTCATTGCTGCACTTGCCAGCATCGGACTCAGCAGGATGCCCAGCCAGGGATAAAATATTCCTGCGGCCACAGGCACCCCCAGGAAATTATATAGGAACGCGAAAAAAAGATTCTGGCGGATGTTCTTCATTGTATGCTGGCTAAGCAACCGAGCTTTGACAATGCCGCGCAGGTCGCCTTTTACCAAAACGATACGTGCGCTGTGCATGGCTACGTCCGTGCCTGTGCCCATTGCAATTCCAACGTTGGCCTGCGCCAGCGCAGGAGCATCGTTTACACCGTCACCCGCCATCGCCACTATGCGCCCCTGCTTTTGCAGCTCTTGAACGTAACGAAACTTGTCCTCGGGCATCACTTCAGCCTTCACCTCGTCCAGCCCCAGTTGTTTTGCCACGGCTGCAGCGGTTATGGCGTTGTCTCCGGTCATCACCACAACTCGGATGCCCGCTTTTCGTAGTTCGGCGAGTGCTTCTGTTGTGTTCACCTTGATGGGGTCAGCCACGCTTAACAGACCTGCCAGTTGATTGCCGGTACTCACGAACATGACGGTTTGGCCTAGTTCGCTTAAGCGTTGGGCCTCCGCCCGCAGAGTGGTTAACTCTATCCCGTGATCCTGCATCATGCGGCTATTACCGAGCCTGACTTCCCGGCGGTCGATCTGAGCGCGCACCCCCCTTCCGGTGACCGACTCAAACTGCTCAACGGCTTTGGGCACGATGCCCATTTTTGCGGCATGGGCGATGATGGCTTGGGCGAGCGGATGCTCACTGGCCTTTTCCAGCGCAGCCGCCAGCTCAAGAACGTCTAGGTTGCTGAAACCGGCAGCGGCAACGATGTGTTGAACTTTTGGTGCACCTTCAGTCAATGTGCCGGTCTTGTCGATGACCAAGGTGTCGACTTTTTCCATCAATTCCAGCGCCTCGGCATCCTTGATCAACACACCTTCTTTCGCGCCGCGGCCGATGCCGACCATGATAGAGATAGGCGTCGCCAACCCCAAAGCACAAGGACAGGCAATGATCAAAACCGATACCGCGACGACCAGCGCATTGGCCAAAGCGGGGCTAGGGCCAGCAGCAGCCCATACAGTAAACGCGATGGCTGCGACGAGCATGACGGCAGGGACAAACCATCCTGAAACGCGATCAGCCAGTTTCTGGACCGGTGCACGGGAGCGACTCGCTTCGTTCACCATTTGCACGATGCGCGATAACAGCGTCTCTGCGCCAACTTTCTCAGCGCGCATCAGGAATGTGCCGGTCTGGTTCACTGTCCCTGCCGTGGCTTTGCTGCCCGGCTGTTTTTCCACTGGAACGGGTTCACCGGTAATCATCGATTCATCGACATTGGAATGGCCATCGGTGACTTCGCCGTCAACCGGAATTCTGGCTCCGGGCTTTACCCGCAGCACATCGCCGGGATGAATCTGCTCGAGATGAATTTCTTCTTCGTTGCCGTCGGCTTTCACGCGCACCGCAGTATTTGGGGCCAGCCCGAGCAGCGATTTGATCGCACTATTGGTTTGCGAACGAGCCCGCAGTTCCAGTACCTGGCCGAGTAGTACCAGGGTGACGATGACAGACGCTGCCTCGAAATACAACGGCACCATACCGTTCATTCTGAAAGCCGCTGGCAGCCACTCGGGGAATATTAATGCCATCAAACTAAACCCGTAGGCAGTGCCTGTCCCCAGACCGATCAGACTGAACATGTTGAGATTCCACGTTTTGAATGAGACCCAGGCGCGCACAAAAAACGGCCAGCCGCCCCAGACGACAACCGGGGTAGCCAGTACAGCTTGCAGCCAGTTAAAAATTGTCGGACCAATTCGCTGTGGCAGATTGAGGCCGGGAATAAATTCACTCATGGTGGCGACTAGCAAGGGCAAGGTCAGCGCCAAGCTGATCCAGAGTCGTTGAGACATGATGTCGAGCTCGGCAGTGTCCTCCTCTACGGTGGCCACCAGGGGCTCAAGCGCCATACCACACTTGGGACAAATCCCTGGGCCGATTTTTTTGATTTCAGGATGCATCGGGCAGGTGTAAGTCACATCTTTGGAATCGCTGAGGGCGGACTTGGTCTCCTGATGCGCCGCGGATGGACGCTGCAGATACTGTTCCGGATTATTGCCGAACTTGGTCATGCAGCTTAGGCTGCAAAAGTAATAAACCCGGCCTTTATGCTCGAGTGATTTTTCTGAATTGGCCGCAACGGTCATGCCGCACACCGGGTCTATATGGGATGGGTTGGTCAGGCGTTGGTGGTCGCGGTATTCAGGTGATTCATGATTTTGTGAATGATCAGGTGTAGCGTGTGGATTGGTGATTTCGTGCGTCATGTTAAGCTCCTCCGCTCGAGTTGGCTACGCTCAAGTTCTCTGTTAGTTCCAAAAGGTGGAACTGCGGCGCCGATTCAGATTTTTCGCAGCTTCTCCATCGGCTAACGCAAAAATCAATTCGGCGCCACGTAATCGCTTAATGATAGAAATATACCCCAGATCCCGATCACGCCCAGGATCAGCTTGCCGAAGGCGGCGCTGAGGAGCCACCGATGGGCTCCACCGGCAGCAGACCATGAAGGCGGGCGAGCAGGTTGCGCAATTTCATGGCCGTGCCGATCAAGTTTGTTGTTCCCGGAATCTTTCATAGTAAAATATGCTTCATCCTTGCGGTAATTTATCTGGCTCATCCATGAACCCATTATTAGATTTCTCCGGCCTGCCGCGTTTCGCGGAGGTCAAACCTGAACATGTCACTCCTGCCGTTGATCAATTGCTGGCGCAAAACCGGGCCTTGGTCGCGCGCCTGCTGGCCGACCACGCGGCCCCCACCTGGGACAACTTCATGCAGCCGCTGGACGATGCCAACGAGCATATGTCCCGTGCGTGGGGGCAGGTCGGGCATTTGAATGCGGTGATGAACAGCCCTGAGCTGCGCGAGGTGTACAACGCCAACCTGCCGAAGATCACCCAGTATTACGCCGAACTGGGCCAGAACCTGGAGTTGTTCAACAAGGTGAAGGCGATCCGCAACGGCGCGGAATTTTCGACGCTGAGTACAGCGCGGCGGAAGATTATCGAAAACGAATTACGCGATTTCCGTTTGAGCGGCGCGGAGTTGCCGCAAGATAAAAAGGCGCGCTTCCTGGCCATACAGGAAGAGTTGTCCACGTTGTGCTCGCGCTTCTCCGACAATGTGCTGGATGCCACCAACGCATATTCCTGGCTGGTTGAGGACGAAGCGGAACTGTCCGGCCTGCCTCCAGACGAACGCCAGGTGGCCGCCGAGGCGGCACACGAAGCAGGCAAGAGCGGCTGGCTGTTCACATTGAAGGCGCCTTCTTACGGCCCGTTGATGCAATACGCGGACAACCGCGCGTTGCGCGAGCGCATGTACCGCGCGTATGTCACGCGCGCCAGCGAAGCGGGCAATGCCGAGTTCAACAACACGCCGCTGATGGCGCAGATATTGAAGCTGCGCACGGAAGAGGCGCACATGCTGGGCTACGCCAACTATGCCGAGCTGTCGCTGGCGACCAAGATGGCGACCACGACGCAGCAGGTGCAGGATTTCCTGCGCGCGTTGGCGCGGCGCGCGCGGCCGTTCGCCGAACGCGATCTGGTGGAGTTGCGCGAATTTGCCGGATCGCAGCTCGGCCTGACGGAACTGCAGGCGTGGGACGTGGGCTATACCAGCGAGCATTTGCGCCAGCAGCGTTATGCTTTTTCGGAGCAGGAGGTGAAGCAGTATTTCCCCGAGGACAAGGTGCTGCCGGGCATGTTCAAGGTGGTCGAGACCTTGTACGGCCTGAGCGTGCGCCCGGGCGCGGCGCCGGTGTGGCACGAGTCGGTGAGGTTTTTCGACATAGTCGATGCCGACGGAAAACTGGTCGGCCAGTTTTATCTCGACCTGTATGCGCGCAACAGCAAGCGCGGCGGTGCGTGGATGGATGATGCCGTGACGCGCCGTCGCACCGCCGCCGGCATACAGACTCCGGTTGCCTATCTCAACTGCAACTTCGCCGCGCCGGTCGGCGGCAAGCCCGCGCTATTCACGCACGATGAAGTGATTACGCTGTTCCACGAGTTCGGCCACGGCCTGCACCATCTGCTGACGCGGGTGGAAGATCGCGGTGTGTCCGGCATCAGCGGCGTCGAATGGGACGCGGTGGAGCTGCCCAGCCAGTTCATGGAAAATTTCTGCTGGGAATGGGATGTGCTGCAGGATATGACGCGTCATGCCGAGACCGGCGCAAAATTACCGCGCGCACTGTTCGACAAGATGATCGCGGCGAAGAATTTCCAGAGCGGCTTGCAGACTTTGCGCCAGATTGAATTTTCGCTGTTCGATATGCGGCTGCACGGCGACTACGATCCCAACGGCAGCATGACCGTGCAGCAATTGCTGGACGAGGTGCGCGCCGAAGTGGCGGTGCTGGTGCCGCCGGCGTTCAACCGTTTCCCCAATAGTTTCTCGCATATATTCGCGGGCGGCTATGCGGCGGGTTATTATAGTTACAAGTGGGCTGAAGTGCTGTCGGCCGACGCCTACAGCATGTTCGAAGAAAATGGTGTACTTAATCTGGCGACCGGGCTGCGCTTCCGCGATGAGATACTGGCGATGGGCGGCAGCCGCGATGCGATGCAGTCGTTCGTCGCGTTCCGCGGCCGCGAGCCGAGCATTGATGCGCTGCTGCGGCATAATGGGCTGGTGCTGGCTGAGTAAGCAGGAGGTCGATTGAGAACAATATTATTATGCGGACTGCTGGTATGCGCGGCCGGCGCAGCGGCCGAAGGCCTGTACCGCTGGGTGGACGCGGCCGGCAAGGTACATTATGGCGATGTGCCGGCGGAGCAGGCGGCGCAGGTTCAGCGTAAAAAATTCGATGCGCCTTCCAGCGACGCGGTGCAGTCCGCCGAGGCGCGCCGCGTCAGGGATAAATTCCCGGTTACGCTGTATGTCACCAGCAACTGCACTGAACCGTGCCAGCAGTCGCGCGATTTCCTGACCCGGCGCGCGATTCCGTACACCGAAACCCTGCTGCAAACCAGTGAAGAGTTTGAAGCATTCAAACGCAAAAGCGGCAGCGAGGGCGTTCCCACCGTGTCCATCGGCAAAAATTATCTGAAAGGTTTTCAGGCGGAACAATGGGGGAGCGCACTGGATATCGCCGGCTATACGAAAAATGCTCCGCTCCTCCCGCCAGCGAAACCGCCCGCGCCCAAGGCCCCCGATGTATTGCCCGGCGACGCACAATAGCGCGGGATATGCTAGTGTAGCCATCGGCGTTCGATAGAGGGCGCAATCCGCTGGAGATGATCATGCAGAAATTCGCTTTTTCGGTGTTGACGCGGGATGGGCAGAAAATCGAAAGCATACTGATAGCAGGGATAGACCAGCCGGACGCTGAGCGCAAATTACGCCAGATGTATCGTCACTGCGAGGTGATCCGTTGCGAGGTGAAGCAGGACGAATCTAAATATCACCAGACCACTTCGATCGAAGATATTTTATCGCTGATCTCCAAATAGACATCTATCGCGGCACGGACGTTAATACTATTCAATAAAGCCGTCGCTTAACAACTCTTCCAGCAATGCGTTGTAATCCTGCGCGCCGCGGCTGCCAGGCGCATGTTCGAATACCGTTTTGTTCATCGCCGGACTCTCCGCCAGGCTGACATTTTCGGCAATGTGAGTGCGGCAGACATCGGCGCCGAAGCGCTGTTCGGCCAGCTTCAGCACATCTCGCGCCATGCGGCGCCGCGCATCAAAACGGGTCAGCAGGTAGCGACGCTTGACGCGACGTTTGAGCACATGCTCCAGCGCGCGCAAGGTTTTCTCAACCTGGATCGATCCCCGCAGCGAAAGGTGATCGGCCGACATCGGCACGATCAGTCCATCGCAGGCAAATATCGCATTCAGCGTCAGCACGCCAATCAGCGGGCTGCAGTCCATCATCACCGAATGATCCTTGTCGACGAATTTTTCCGACTGCAATGAAGTGTTGAGCCGGTTGACCACGTTGTAGCCTTTGCCGTAAAGCGAATCTACTTTGGACAACTCGATATGGGAGGGGATTACCTTGATGCCGTTGATCGATTCCCGCACCAGCTCGCGCAGTCGGCGGTCGTGCTGAAACAGGCTGAGGGTGGTTTCGTAACCGCTCTGTGCAGTGATGCCGAGTATTGCGCCCATCTGCGCCTGCGGATCCAGATCAATGCAATATGTACTGCGCCCGCGCAGCAACAGCGCGGCGGCAATGTTGACCGAGGTCGTGGTTTTGCCCACGCCCCCTTTATGATTGAACACCGCAATTATGCTCATAATGCGTTCATTCTAACCGACAATTTGTTTTTGTGTATGGCTGACTCTATCCGCTGGCGCGTTCAGCAGGTATTCTTGCGCCTCATTATCCTCAGTGGAAAAACCATGCGTCTGGCAACCTGGAATATCAATTCACTCAAGATACGGCTGCCGCACGTACTCAGCTGGATGACGGAGCATCAGCCGGACGTGCTGTGCCTGCAGGAGACTAAGTCAGAGGACACGAATTTTCCGCTGCAGGAATTGCAGCAGGCTGGATATCAGGTGGTGTATTGCGGGCAGAAGGCCTATAACGGTGTAGCCATCGTCAGCAAAACCGCCGCGACGGAAGTGGTTTATGGTTTGCCCAATTTCGCCGATGAACAGAAACGGATGATCGCGGCGACGATCGCGGGCATGCGGATCGTCTGTATATATGTACCCAATGGGCAAAGCGTGGAATCCGACAAGTATCAGTACAAGCTGGCGTGGCTGAACGCGCTGCAGGCGTGGCTGAAGGAAGAGCTGGTGCGTTACCCCCGGCTGGCGGTGCTGGGCGATTACAATATTGCACCGGAAGACCGCGATGTGCATGATCCGCTGGCGTGGATCGGCGGAGTGATGGTGAGCGAGCCCGAGCGGGAGGCGTTTCGCGCGCTGGAACAATTCGGGCTGCGCGACATTTTCCGGCTGTTTGAACAGCCCGAAAAATCCTACTCATGGTGGGATTATCGCATGCTCGCTTTCCGCCGCAATATGGGGCTGCGCATCGACCACATACTGCTCAGCCCGCCATTGGCCGCGGTCTGCACGGCGTGTGTGATAGATCGCCTGCCGCGCAAGCTGGAACGGCCTTCTGATCACGCCCCGGTGATGGCTGAACTAAATATCTGTCCTGATTAGGTTGACGTAAAAAAGGTTCTGGGAAACAATACGAAAAGAAGAATTAATGAGGGGAAGGTTTATGATTAACGCAATAAAAGGCGGCGTTCAGGCCTTGCTGTTCGCTGTGTTCCTCGTAGGAACAGCGCAAGCAGATGAAACGCCCGGGGATGCGGCGGCTGGTAAAGTAAAATCGGTTATTTGCCAAGGCTGCCATGGCGAAGATGGCTTAAGCGTTAATCCGATGTGTCCGAATCTGGCAGGACAATTTCCTCGATATATTGAAAAGCAGATACGTGATTTCCAGAGGGAAAAGCGCGTCGATCCGATTATGACCTCAATGGCAGCTTCTATCACCGAAGTGCAGGACGCGAAAGATATAGCCGCTTATTTTTCCGGTCTCAAGCGCATGACCGGCAAACCCAGCAATAGCAAAATGGCGGTCAGGGGAGAAGAAATATTCCGTCTGGGCAATCCTGAAACGGGATTGTACGGTTGCATTAATTGTCACGGTGACCACGGCAAAGGCAAGTCTGCCAATAACAACGTTTTCCCGATCATCGGTGGCCAGACCAAGGCGTATCTGATGAAGCAGCTGAAAGATATGCGCAGCGGCGAGCGGAGTAATGATCCGGCCGGAATGATGGGCAATATCGCGAAGAAAATGACTGATGAAGAAATTGAAGCCGTGGCCGAGTATGAATCGGAACAGTAAAACCGTTTACTTCTTTTTCTAGATTTTTCGAATGCGCCTGTCAACAAAACACGGCGCATTTGTATTTTAGGCTACAGGGTTTGCAGTTCATTCGACAGAGCCAGGAATTGGCCGGAGCGATCGGGTGATCTTAATGATGGCAAGAGGGGGCGATTAATGACTATGGAAATCTCGAAGAATCTCTGCAAATTCCTGCTTACGGCCGTGTTTTTATTTACCAGTATGACAGCGTCGGCGGCCAGCCTGGAAGAAGCCAAGGCGGCCTATAAAAATAAGGATTACGAAATTGCGGTTCAGGAGTTTTTGCCGCTTGCCGAGGCGGGCGATCCGGTTGCGCAATTTTACATAGGATTGATGCTGGACGCGGGCGATGGCGTTCCGCAGAATTATCAGAAAGCGCTGGAATGGTATGGTAAAGCTGCGGCGCAGGGATATATCCCAGCGCAGGCCAACCTTGGTGTGCTATACGAGAGCGGAGTGGACCAGAACTACGCGATGGCTGAAAAGTGGTATTTGAAAGCGGCCGAGCAAGGGGACGCAACCTCCCAGGCCAACCTCGGCACAATTTACTATATAGGACACGGCGCTGTTAAGCGTGATCACAGCAAGGCCGCATTCTGGTATGCCAAAGCGGCTGAACAGGGCAATCCGGTGGCGCAAAACGGGCTGTCAAATATGTACGAGTACGGGCAGAGCGTGCAGCCGGATCTGGTTAAAGCATACAAATGGCTCACGCTGGCCGCAGCGGCCGGGAACGAAACTGCCGAGGATCACAAAAAAGACCTGGAAGAAAAGATGAACCCGGCACAGATGGAAGAGGGCAAAAAGCAGGCGCAAGAATGGCTGTCGGCCAGAAACCAGAAGAAAAAGAATTAATGCATAGGACGTAACGCGGGGGCGCAACGCTCCGCTACCCGTTTTCTTCCATCCCCAGTTCCTGCACCTTCCGTGTCAGCGTATTCCTGCCCATGCCCAGCAACGTGGCGGCCTCGATACGGCGCCCGCCGGTATGCTGCAGCGCCTGGCCGATCAGGGTGCGTTCCAGTTGCCGGGTGTAATTGTCCAGTATGTTCTGGTCACCGCGCTGCAACGCTTTGGCTACTTGCACGCTTAAGGCCTGATGCCACTCGCCGGCTTCGGCCGGAGTGGATTCGCTGTTGCGCCATTCCGGCGGCAGGTCGGCCATTTCGATCTGTTGTGACGGCGTCATTACGGTCAGCCAGTGGCACAGGTTTTCCAGTTGCCGCACGTTGCCGGGGAAATCCTGGACCGTCAGATATTGGATGGTAGAGTCACTCAGCGTTTTCTGTTTGACGTTGAGTTCGTTCGCGCTCTTCTGCAGAAAATACGCGGCCAGTAGCGGTATATCCTCGCGTCGTTCACGCAACGGCGGCAGCCGTAGCCGGATCACGTTGAGGCGGTGAAACAGATCTTCGCGGAACAGGCCCAGCTTGGCCCGCTCTTCCAGATTCTGGTGAGTTGCCGCAATGATACGTACATTGGCCTTGATCGGCTGGTGTCCGCCAACGCGGTAAAAATTGCCGTCCGACAGCACGCGCAGCAGACGCGTCTGCAGTTCCGCCGGCATATCCCCAATTTCATCCAGGAATAGCGTCCCGCCCTCGGCCTGCTCGAAGCGTCCGTGCCGGGTCGCGGTCGCACCGGTGAAAGCCCCGCGTTCATGCCCGAACAGCTCGGACTCCAGCAGATCTTTAGGGATGGCCGCGGTATTGATCGCAACAAAAGGTTGCGCAGAGCGCGGGCTGTGGCGATGCAGGGCCTGTGCCACCAGTTCCTTGCCGCTGCCCGATTCGCCGTTGATCAGCACGGTCGCATGGGATTGAGCCAGTCGCCCGATCGCGCGGAATACCTCCTGCATGGCAGGTGCATGGCCCAGAATATCCGGGGCGGTGGGCAAACTTTCGGGCGGCACCGCTTTGCGCGGGCTTTGTTCCAGCGCACGGCGTATCAGGTCTACCGCATGGTTCACATCAAATGGTTTGGACAGATATTCAAATGCGCCGCCCTGAAAGGAAGAGACGGCGCTCTCAAGATCGGAATAAGCGGTCATGATAATGACCGGCAGATGCGGGTATTGCTCGCGCAGACTTTGCAGTAGCTCCAGGCCGGAACTGCCCGGCATGCGGATATCGCTGATGACCATGCGCGGCGTGCCCAGCATCAATGCCAGCCGGGCTTCATCGGCCGAGGGATAGCTCTTGTATTCAATATTTGCCCGGGCCAGGGCTTTTTCCAATACCCAGCGGATCGAACGGTCATCGTCTATTATCCAGACGGAAGGGGTGGATACGCTCATGTTTGCTCCTTTATCTTTAAATACTAATCCGGGCTCTATTTATCCTCTGCCAGTGGCAGGATAATGGTGAAGCAAGTGCGGCCGGGCTCGCTGTCGAATTCAATACTGCCCTGGTGCTGGCTGACAAAATCCTGCGCCAGAGTGAGTCCCAGGCCGTGGCCGTCGGCGCGTCCTGACACCAGGGGATAGAAAATTTTGTCGCGCAACTGCTCCGGTACACCCGGGCCATCGTCGATGATTTTTACCAGCACCGCCAGGCGATGGCGTTTTTTCATCAGCGTCACCTGGCGCGCAATGCGGGTACGCAGCACGATCCTGCCGCGGCCCTGCATCGCCTGGGCCGCGTTGCGCACAATGTTGAGCATAACCTGAATCAATTGTTCCTTATCACCCTGCAACGGCGGCAAACTGGTGTCGTAGTCGCGCTGCACGATAAGTTCAGCGGGCATTTCTGCCAATACCAGGCTGCGCACCCGCTCCAGCACCTCATGCACATTGAGCGGGTTAAAACGCGGGGCATGCTGCGGCGTAAGCAGATTTTCGGTTAATGCGCGCAGCCGGTCGGCTTCTTGTATCACGACCTGGGTATATTCGCGCAGCGAAGGTTTTTCCAGTTCCTGCTCGAGCAATTGCGCTGCGCCGCGGATGCCCCCCAGCGGGTTTTTAATTTCGTGGGCCAGGTTGCGCAATAACAGGCGGTTGGCCTGCGTCTGGTCGAACATCTGCTCCTCGCGCGCCAATTTCAGTGGACGATCCATCGGATGAAACTCCAGCAGCAGAAAGTAATCGTCCAATTGCAGCGGCGTGGCGGTGCAGCGCAGATGCATGCGCCCATGCGCATGCGTGCCCAGCATGAGGTCATGTTCGATGTAGCTGGCGTGATTCGCCAGTGCTTGCTGTATTGCCGCGGCAAGCTGCTCGGTATGGATGAAGGAATGCTGCAGCGGGTGGCCGACCAGATTTTTAATGCTCAGTCCAAACAGGTTTTCCGCGGCAGAATTAAGGTAGGCAACATGCGAACGTTCGTCCAGCAGCATGACCGCTGTGGCGAGGTGCTCCAGCTGGGGAAAGTTGTTAGGCATATCAGGTTACAAAGCAGAATATATGCCAGTATGGATCACCTGATGCGGGACAGTTCAGTTTTCAGTGCGCTTACATTTTTCTCATGCAGCGTAACCTCTTCCTGCAACGGAGGGACGCGTTGCAGATATTTGCTCGGGTTGCGTAAAGTTTTGCCATCGCTGCCACGCACCATTTCCGGGCTATTTTCCGCTTCCTGCAGATTTTGCCGTGCAGCGGCAAGCAGCTTCTCCTCGGCGTCCAGTTCCTCCACGAGAATCTTGCGGCGAGTATTATCGCGAGATTTCTGGGTGACATTGTCTACTTTAGGGAAGTCGGCTGGACTGGGATTATTGCGCGCCCGTGCGGCAGGCGCTCTCGGCGTGATCGGGGTTTCCGGGCCGAATCCCAGTCTGGTCGCACCCTTGGCGGGTACGCTGGAATAAGTCACATGCCCTTCTGCATCGACATATTTATAAATCTCGGCATGAGCCCAGCCGATGGAGCCAATGCACAGCATAAACAGGCAGCATAACTTCATGGGCGGACCTGAATCAGAATGACGTGAAGGAAGTATAGGTTAAGCCGGGTACGGTGACAAACAAGCCGCAAAAGAAACGGGGCCTCGCGGCCCCGTATTCCTGCTGTGGCGGAAAGCTTACAGGCTGTAGTACATATCGTACTCTACTGGATGAGTCGTCATCCGGTAGCGGGTGACTTCTTCCATTTTCAACGCAATGTAGGCATCAATAAAGTCGTCGGAAAATACTCCGCCGCGGGTAAGGAATTCACGATCCTTGTCCAGCGCTTCCAGTGCCTGTTCCAGGCTGGAGCAGACGGTCGGGATCTTGGCATCTTCTTCCGGCGGCAGGTCATACAGATTCTTGTCAGCCGGATCGCCCGGATGAATTTTATTCTGGATGCCATCCAGCCCCGCCATCATCAGCGCGGTAAAGGCCAGGTAAGGGTTGGCAGTCGGATCGGGGAAACGCACCTCGATGCGGCGCGCCTTATCGCCCTGGACAAACGGAATACGGATCGAAGCCGAACGGTTGCGCGATGAATAAGCGAGTTTCACCGGAGCTTCAAAGCCCGGGACCAGACGCTTATAGGAATTGGTGCCGGGATTGGTAATCGCATTCAGCGCCTTGGCGTGTTTGATGATCCCGCCGATGTAGAACAGCGCCAGCTCGGACAGTCCGGCATAGCCGTTGCCGGCGAACAGGTTCTTGCCGCCTTTCCAGATGGACTGATGCACGTGCATGCCGGAGCCGTTGTCGCCAACGATAGGCTTGGGCATGAAGGTCGCGGTTTTGCCGTATTGATGGGCAACATTCTGAACCACGTATTTCAGCTTCTGCGTCTGATCGGCGCGTTTCACCAGCGTGTCGAACCGGGTGCCGATTTCGCACTGGCCGGCAGTGGCCACTTCATGGTGATGCACTTCAACCGGCACGCCAATTTCTTCGAGTATCAGGCACATCGCCGAGCGCATGTCCTGCAATGAGTCCACCGGGGGAACCGGGAAGTAACCGCCTTTTACTGTAGGGCGATGGCCGGTGTTGCCGCTTTCATACTTTTCCGCCGATGACCATGCTGCTTCTTCGGAATTAACCTTGCAAAAGCAGCCTGACATATCAATCTGCCAGTTTACCGAGTCAAAAATGAAAAATTCGGGTTCCGGGCCAAAATAGGCGGTGTCGCCTATGCCACTGTTCTTCAGGTAAGCCTCGGCGCGCTTCGCAATTGAGCGCGGATCACGGTCATAACCTTTTCCATCGGCCGGTTCAACCACATCGCAAGACATCACCAGCGTAGGTTCATCCATGAAAGGGTCTATGAAAGCGGAGCCGGGATCAGCCATCAGCAACATGTCGGAAGCCTGTATGCCCTTCCAGCCGGCAATCGAAGAGCCGTCGAAGGCATGGCCTTTTTCAAACCAGTCATCACTGTCGGACACGACATGCGCCGGGATGGAAACATGCTGTTCCTTGCCGCGCGTATCAGTGAAACGCAGATCTACGAATTTGACCTCATGGTCTTTGATTAACTTTACAACGTCAGCTGCCGACTTCGACATAACTCTCTCCCCTAAACGTAACTACTGACCAATTAACTGGATTAGCAAACCTGAAGCTCGAATAACCTCGCACGAATCGTGCCATGGATAATTCACCCCCGAAGCTCGGCATTCTGCCATAACCGTGCAACTAAATGGATAATAATTGCGCCCCGAAACGGAGCGCTTTTTGGGCGCCATGCACTACCATAGGGCGCAGCATTTATGTCCTGTTGCAAGTGATTCGCGTTTTTTGGCGGCAGTCCGCATTTGTGATGTTTTATTGTGTTGGGATAGTATGGGCATAACGCATCAATTGATGATCAATAAGCGAGGAAAGCCATGGGAAAAATTACCGAGATTCTGCAAACCGCACAGCAACGCGCAAAGGAAATGAATTTACCGTACGAAGGCGCGCTGCTGCCTGTAGAAGCTTATGAAATATTGCAGTCCGCGCCCGGTGCCAAGCTGGTGGATGTGCGGACTCGTGCCGAACTGGAGTGGGTCGGGCGTATACCGGACGCGGTGGAGATTGAATGGGCCACTTACCCGGGCATGAAGCCCAACCCGCACTTCATTGCGCAACTGGAGCAGCAGGTGGATAAGGAAGCGCTGGTGCTGTTCCTCTGCCGCAGCGGCAGCCGTTCCCATCGTGCGGCAATAGCCGCGATGGAAGCCGGCTATACAGATAGCTACAACGTGCTGGAAGGATTTGAAGGCGATAAGGATGCCGATGAGCATCGCAATGTGCTCAACGGCTGGCGCGCCAACGAACTGCCGTGGGAACAGAGCTGAGTCATGGGTGGGCCGTTAGCTGGCCGACCATTGCACTGTGCCGGTGTAATAAGTAATCAGTACCACCAGACCGAACACAATGCGGTACCAGGCGAATACGGTGAAATCATGGCGGCTGATATAGCGCAGCAGCCAGCGCACGCACAGGAAGGCCGAGATGAACGAGGTAACGAAACCGACCGCCCACATGCTCAGATCGTCGCTGGATAACAGCGCGCGCTCCTTATAGAGCTGGTATACGGTGGCAGCGATCAGCGTCGGCATCGCAAGAAAGAACGAAAACTCAGTGGCTGCCTTGCGGCTCAAGCCAAAAAACAGCCCGCCGATGATGGTCGCCCCCGAACGCGAAGTGCCCGGTATCAAAGCCAGCGCCTGCGCCAGGCCCACCTTCAACGCATCCTTCCACCTGAGCTCATCAATCGAATCCACCGTGATCGTGTGCCTGCGCTTTTCAGCCCAGAGAATAAAGATCGCGCCCACGATGGATGTCACGCCCACCGTCAGCGGATTAAACAGCGCGTCCTTGATGTGTTTGCCAAACAGCAGCCCCAGCACGGCCAGCGGCAGGAAAGCAATAAACAAATTCAGTACGAAACGCTGGGCTGCGGGCTGCGTCGTCACCCCGGTCGCCACTGAATATATTCTGGCCCGGTATTCCCACATCACCGCCAGGATCGCCGCCGACTGAATCACAATCTCAAACAGCTTGCCCTTGTCATCATTGAAGTTAAGCAGATCGCCCACCACGATCAGATGTCCTGTACTGGAAATAGGCAAAAACTCGGTAATGCCTTCCACAATGCCAAGAATGGCGGCCTTGATCAGCAGCAGGGTATCCATGAAGTCCTTGATATGAAAATTATTTGGCGCAGATTATATCCGGCCTGAACGATTAACGCTGATACGCGCCGGTTTTATGTGCGACGGCAATACGCCGGTTGATCTGCATCCGCTGTTCATCTGACAGCTGCGGCCAGCGCGTAATCTCGTCCAGCGTGCGATGACAACCCAGGCAAACGTCATCGCCCAGCGCGGTGCTGCAAACGCCGATGCATGGGGTTTGGGCCGTGATTTCGGGGGCGCGAGATCGCATTTGCATGGGACGGGAGTATACCGCTGTCTGAAAAAGCGGCGGAGCGTTGATTTGAAACTCTCAGCGAGTAAGTTCTTCCGATGTTGAATATGCGGATAAACTGATGGCGCCGAACTCAACTTAGGGGGGAGCGCACCGGAAGCGAAAGCCGTCGAAGTGCGCAAGACATCAATGACCACGGCACGCTGGACAAAAGAACAACTCAAACTCGCATTCCACCTTTATTGCCAACTTCCTTTTGGAAGATTGCACAGGCGAAATCCTGAAATTATCCAACTTGCGAAATTGATTGGACGAACACCCGGCGCGCTAGCTATGAAGCTCGTGAATTTTGCCAGTCTCGATCCGGCAATCACTAGTACTGGACGGGCGGGCCTGCAGAATGCGGGGGCTCTCGATAAAGAAATTTGGGCGGAATTTCATGCCGATTGGGAAAAGCTTGCTGTGGAATGCGAAATGCTCAGGCGCAATCTTGGACTTGCGACACCGACTGAAGACGAGGCGGACGAGCTGCTTATGCCAGAAGACTATACTGGAGAAACAAGGCAAGTCCTTGCTGAGCAACGCATCAAACAAACTTTTTTCCGCCGTGCCGTGTTAAGCGGTTATCGTGGGCGATGCTGCATGTCTGGCTTGTCTGAGCCGTGCCTTTTAGTTGGACTTATCTGGTTTTCCCGAGTCGCTGAAAAAATCGAAGAAAACTTGCTACAACGGCAAAACCAACGTAATCCCGTTCCGGAATTTTTCGACGAAGAGATTTTGTTTGAAAAGACCAAGCTATCGTCATATCTAAGCTGTACTAATTCAGATTCGGTTAGACAGACAGTTCAGATCACCAACTTCCGATTACGGCCCGAAGGCGACCCCCGACATGGAGTAGTAAGCGACTGTTTTACTGCTGAATCTTATGAGCTGACCGTGTCAGAGAGCTGCAACCAAGAAGCAACTGGGCAATATACATCGCGCACCAACAATATTGCGCGCAGATTTTTCGACCGGAATGCCGAGGTAAATTTTTGTTAAACATGTAAAGCCGTGTAAAGCCTTGTTCAGACTAGTTAATAGCCATGCGTTTCCCCCCCATTTATAGTTTTTGCTATTTATCCTGGTGCCTATATTTAGCATCGCACATCTGTTTTTCAAAACTGAATGGGCCGTTAACTTAACTTCAGGAGGCTTCAATGTCTACAATCAGCGGTTTATCAAGCGTCAGCGCCCTATCCAATTTGCAGTCAACCCCCAGTTCGCGTTCTATCACGGGGAACGATTCCAATAGTGACGATAGCGGGTCGAGCAGCATAAAAAAAAGCGGCTCAAATTTTCTGCAAGCCATTGAGAAAGCGTTTGCTGCGTTGGGGGTCAGCAGCACAGGCTCTTCATCATCTTCTTCGTCCTCGACTTCTTCAACCGGCTCCACCGACGCGGCCCAAGGGGCGCAGGCGGCGATGTCGTTCATGCAAAACTTAATGGCAGCGCTGCAACAGGCCGGTGGCAGCAGTGGTTCCAACCCGCCGCCTCTTCCTCCCGATTTCGGCAGCAATAATTCCAGCGACGGGGTGGATTCAAGCGGTGGCCCAGCATTCACTAAGGATCAACTGACCAGTATGGCCAGCTCTCTGGCTTCGACTGATCCCACACGTGCCAATGAGATGAGCAACATTGCAAAAAACTTTGCCAAAGCCGACGCCAATGCTGACGGAAAAGTCAGCGGACAGGAAGCAATGGCTTTCGGTCATGCGAATGCGAGTAGTTCAAGCACATCGGCGTATCAGGGCGGGCCAAATATATCAGCCGATATTCAGAGCCTGATTCAGCAGTTGTCCTCATCGTCCAGCTCTGACTCAAGTTCGTCCAACTCTAACTCCGGTAATTCGACCCAGTCCGATTTGCAGAAGAGCTTCCAGAATTTGCTCAGTGCGCTGGGCGGATCAAGCGATTCGAGCACGGCAACGCTGGAAACCTTTCTGAAGAATCTGGCCGGCAACCTTGAGGGCGCTGGAAACTCCGGAAATGTTGTGAACACGAAAGTGTAGTTCAAGAAGGGGCGGCGCCCGACATCGGCTTGACAGTTCAAGCCAAGCCGGTGTTTTCTGTTTGGACTACCGCCCTTGGAATAGAGGCAGATCAACTGCAGTTACAGACTCACGCAGCAATCCCGACTGGCAAGGTAATCGTTATGCACAGCCCGCCACCCGGACGATTATTGGCGAGAATGCTACCCTTATGCGCAGTAACGACATGGTGCGAAATGGCCAGTCCCAAGCCATGACCATCTGAGGTTTTCGTTTGGTCGCTGCGGAAGAACGGCTCGAATATGGATAACATATCCGCTTCCGGAACTCCGTAACCTTCATCTGAAACAGTGATACCAATCGTTTGATTGTCGTTTTTTTGCATCTTGATGGCGACTAAACCACCGGACGGAGAGTGCTTCACGGCGTTGCGTACGACATTTTCCACCGCGCGGTGTAGCAATTCTGCATTGCCCCGGACGACGGCCTGGCAGCTTTCCTCGAACTCGATGCAGCAACCGCTGGCTTCGGCCTCAAAGCGGGCATCCTCCCCCACGTTGGACACAAGTTCGTTGAGATCAACCTGTTCGTTCAGTTTGCCCATCATGCCGGCCTCAAGCCGGGAAAGCGTCAGCAACTCGCTGACCAGAGCATCCATGCGCACGGATTCACTCTCGATACGCGTCATGGAATCTTCAGTCCGTTCGGGCTGTTGTCGCGCCAGACCGATTGCCGCCTGAAGCCGCGCCAGAGGCGAACGCAGTTCGTGCGAAACATCGTGCAACACTTTGTGCTGACCATCCATCAATTGCTGTAGCTGCTGCGCCATGCTGTCGAAATCGCGCCCAAGATCGGCAAGCTCGTCACGCCGTTTCCCCATGACAGGCACAAGCCGCACGTCCAGGTGACCATTCGCAACCGCCTCAAATGCCGAGCGGAGTTTGCGTATCGGTGTGGAGAAATACCAAGCCAGCAAAGCCGCAAAAAAAAAACTAACTACTCCTCCCGCCAGCAACGGCATGAGCGGCGGCAACATGCCTCTGCCGTGTGGCGGCGGCCCCCCGCGGCCATCTGGAAGTAGCGCAAACAACAGATAGGTATGCCCATCGGCGGCGGCAACTTTTTCCGCCATGCCTCCGCTATTTTGCGATCCTGCAATTTGGCTGACCTGTTCTATCATCCCTGCTGGAACCGGGCGGTTCAGAATGTCATGGTAACTTTTATCCAAAGCAAAGATTGGAGGAACCGGCTCAGGGCTTTGCTCCAGCAACAAACCTTGCAATGCCACACGCCCGCCGTGACGCAATACCGAAGCTGCCGCTGCAACTGAAGGCGCAGGCGGGGGACCGTGAAATTGCTCCATCCCGGGGGAGCGCAACCACATCGCGAAGCCCACGCCGATGAAGGTAGTGACCTGCGCCAGCCAGAAGAAAATAAAAAATTTCCAGAACAGTCGTCCCACGCTCTACTCCCTGATGAACTGGTAACCCTTGTTGAACACGGCCAGTATGCGGGAACGCCCATCCGGCAGCGGCTCCAGTTTGCGGCGTATGCTGCTGATGTGGACATCGATGCTGCGATCAAATCGAGCCAGTGGCCGGCCCAAAGCCTGCTCAGACAGTTCCGATTTGCTCACCACTTGTCCGGCGTTGCGCGCCAATGCCTCAAGCAGGTTGAATTCCGTGCTGGTCAGCTCGAGCGGCTTGCCTGCCCACTCGGCGCGCCGCTGTTCCGGCCAGATGGACAAGGCGCCGACAATGATGGGCGATGCGGATGAAGCCGATTCCGCAATGCCGCTGCGACGCAGAATGGCGCGGATACGGGCCGTCAGTTCGCGCGGGGTACAGGGCTTGGGCACATAGTCGTCTGCCCCAAGCTCGAGGCCGACGATGCGGTCGCCATCATCTCCCCTAGCGGTCAACATTAAGACCGGCATCGCTCCACGGGCGCGTATCTGGACGAGCACATCAATGCCGCTTTTTCCCGGCATCATCACGTCCAGTACGGCAATATCATGGTGACCATGCAGCGCCTCTGTAATGCCCGACTCGCCATCAAGCACCACCTTTACCTCGAAGCCTTCACGCTCCAGATAAACCTGGAGCATCCCGGCAAGCTCGATATCGTCGTCAACCAGTAAAACTTTTGTTTTCATCTTGTGCGCGTCATTGCTTTATTACCGACGATTTTAGTTAAGCCTGCTCTACCGCTCACGGCATTTACAAATTTTTACACTCGCTGCCCAGGGTTGTTTACCTGGATTTACCCATAATTAACGGCACCTTACCGCACAGCCCCCGGGAATGGCAGCCACTCGATGGTGCCCAATTGTGGAGAAACCGGAGATCGAGTCAACCACCTTCTGGGATTCATATAAAAAAATTGAAAACAAATCCCGGCACGGTCTGATGATCAGAGTCATAGCTCTGGTGCTTCCCCTTGCGGCGCACTTCAGATTCGGAGCAATTCCTAGGCATGGCATGATTCCTTCTCCATGAGAATATAAATATTTTCTTAAGGAAACACCGATTAAGCCATCATTCCCGCGAAGGCGGGAATCAAGTACCTTGAATTGACTGGGTTCCCGCCCTCGTGGGATAACCAATCACTGGGCAGCTTGCTGCCTAGTGGAGATGGCCAGTATTTTCATCAACGCCAAAACCGCGTTGTTCAGTGCTTTCTTAACGCGCTTTTACCCGCTTTTACACCAATGACGCTGCAATATTACTGCGTTATGACGATAACTAATTCATGCAAACCATTGCAAAAGTTAGCTGTTACACGATTGGTCGTTAATTATGAAAAGGAGCAAACCATGAGCAGCATCAGCAGCGTCAACGGGAGCGGATTCTCGATGATGTCCGGCATGAAACGCCCGGACCCATCCCAGATGATAGATGACCTGTTTTCCAAAATCGACACGACGAACAAGGGTTACCTGGAAAAAAGCGACCTGCAATCGGCTTTAAGCCAGCTACCCGGGGCCGGCAGCACAAGCGGCACTGGTAGCACCGGCAGTTCGATAAATGCAGACGAGATGTTCAAAAAGCTGGACGGCAATGGCGACGGAAAACTTACCAAGGATGAAATGTCCAGCGGCATTAAAAAGCTTGCCGATGCACTCGACAGCCAGTTCAATCAAATGCGCATGAACGGTACGTCACAGGGAGGCAGCGAGGGCTCGACGACAACATCTGGCATGAATCGACCAGATCCGGCCAAGATGGTGGATCACCTGTTTTCCAAGCTCGACACCACGAACAAGGGTTATCTGGAAAAAAGTGACCTGCAATTCGTGCTAGGCCGGTCAACCAGCTCTGATAATTCGAGCGGCACAAGCAGCACCGGCAATTCGCCTAACGTGGGCGAGATATTCAACGAGCTGGACAGCGACGGCGATGGCAAGCTCACCAAGAGCGAAATAAGCAGCGGCATGAGCGGCACGGCGCAGGCGGGTAAAGGGGACGGTACGCCCCCGTCCCGCGGCATGCCTCCGCCCGGCGCTAGTGATGCGAACTCCGCGTCCGGAACAAGTAGCACGAACTCCGCGCAGTCAAGCAGTTCCACGAAAACATATGATCCAGCAGATGCCAACCAGGATGGGAAAGTCAGTGAGCAGGAGAGAATTGCCTACGCGCAGGCAAAGCAGGATAAGGCATCGGCATCCAGTGCATCGTCAACTTCTACGAACAGCGATGTCAGGGTAATGAAACAGATCATGGACCTCATGCATGCATACAGCAGTTTTGACAGTAGTACCAGCAACTCCGGATTGTCGGTTACCGCCTAGTAATTTTCTTCGCACGTCCAGATGTTGATGGGGTGGCGATCGTGTCACCCTTTTAACTTCAGCACCGCACCTTAACGCTATTCCGGCTTCGTTCCGCGTGAAAGCGGTATATGCTGTCGCGGATTTTGGGCAAAGGAATTTTGTGATGCCGGCGTATGGCTGACAGGACATGCAGTTCACACAGGTTGGCAAAGGACAGCAGCTGCGCGTTTGCGTCAGCTGGTTATATCACTGACTCGAATCGCATGGGCTTGCCGGAAGCCGAGCGATAGGCCTGTCCGAAGCACCAAGCCTGATTGTTGCCGCGGGCAAGTTGAGGATGCGCGCAACCTCACTTACAGGGTATGCCGGGTTATCGAAAACGGAGACTCGCTTTTCAGTCTGGTTGGTCATGGGCTAATGATAACTTGAACTTTATGTTAAGCAAACCTAAGCTTTACGATAAATACTCCCGCCCTGCTGCACAAACTCCACCGCCTTCTGTTCCATGCCTTTTTGCAGCGCAGCCTGCTCATCCACGCCTTGCGCCGCCGCATAATCACGGACATCCTGAGAGATTTTCATTGAGCAGAAATGCGGGCCGCACATCGAGCAGAAATGCGCCACCTTGGCGGAATCCTTGGGCAGGGTTTCGTCGTGGAAGTCGCGCGCCTTGTCCGGATCGAGGCCGAGGTTGAACTGGTCATCCCAGCGGAATTCGAAGCGCGCCTTGGAGAGTGCGTTGTCGCGGATTTGCGCGCCGGGGTGGCCCTTGGCCAGATCGGCGGCGTGCGCGGCGAGTTTGTAGGTGATCACGCCTTCCTTGACGTCGGCCTTGTTCGGCAGGCCGAGATGTTCCTTGGGCGTGACGTAGCACAGCATCGCGGTGCCATACCAGCCGATCATCGCGGCGCCGATGCCGGAGGTGATGTGGTCGTAGCCGGGGGCGATGTCGGTGGTCAGCGGACCCAGCGTATAGAACGGTGCCTCGTGGCATTGCTCCAGCTGCAGATCCATATTTTCTTTGATCAGGTGCATCGGCACATGGCCGGGGCCCTCGATCATGACCTGCACATCGTGCTTCCAGGCAATCTGCGTCAGCTCGCCCAGCGTTCTGAGTTCGCTCAGTTGCGCTTCGTCATTGGCGTCGTAGATGGAACCGGGGCGCAGGCCGTCGCCGAGCGAGAAGCTGACGTCATAGGCTTTCATGATTTCGCAAATTTCCTCGAAATGCTCGTACAGGAACGATTCCTTGTGATGCGCGAGGCACCATTTGGCCATGATCGAGCCGCCGCGCGAGACGATGCCGGTCATGCGGTTGGCGGTCATCGGCACATAGCGCAGCAGCACGCCGGCGTGGATGGTGAAGTAATCGACGCCCTGCTCGGCCTGCTCGATCAGCGTGTCGCGGTAAATTTCCCAAGTCAGGTCTTCGGCTTTTCCGTTGACCTTTTCCAGCGCCTGATAAATCGGGACTGTTCCAATAGGTACGGGCGAATTGCGGATGATCCATTCGCGCGTTTCGTGGATGTGCTTGCCGGTGGACAGATCCATCACATTGTCGGCGCCCCAGCGGATCGCCCAGGTCAGTTTTTCGACTTCCTCGCCGATGCTGGAAGTGACCGCGGAATTGCCGATGTTGGCGTTGATCTTGACCAGGAAATTGCGGCCGATGATCATCGGCTCGACTTCCGGGTGGTTGATGTTGGCGGGAATAATGGCGCGGCCGCGGGCGATTTCAGAACGCACGAATTCCGGCGTGATTTCAGCCGGGATGCTTGCGCCGAATGACTGGCCGGGATGCTGCCGGCCCATCATCGCGGCCATTTTTACACCGGTCGGGCCGGAATTTTTCAGCCCGGCCAGATATTCCTGGCGGCGCATGTTTTCGCGGATCGCGACGAACTCCATCTCCGGCGTAATGATGCCGCGGCGGGCGTAATGCATTTGCGTGACGTTGCCGCCGTTTTTGGCGCGGCGCGGCTGGCGGCGCAGATTGAAGCGCAGTTCGGCCAGTTCGGGATCGTGCAGGCGGGCCACGCCGTATTGCGACGTCGGGCCGGGCAACTCCTCGGTATCCTCGCGCTCGATTATCCACGGCGTGCGCGGCGCCGCCAGGCCTGAGCGGATATCAATCTGTACCGCGGGGTCGGTGTAAGGCCCCGAGCAGTCATAAACGTAAACAGGCGGGTTAGGTTCCGCGCCCATCTCGGCCGGCGTGTCGGCCTGGGAGATTTCGCGCATCGGCACGCGTATATCCGGGCGCGAACCTGCGGCATATATCTTGCGCGAGTTGGGTAAAATCTGGATGGCTGCCGCGTCTACAATGGCGGCCTGGCTCAGGAATTTGGGATTGGCATTCATTTTTTTGCTCCAAAATAACGCAAGGAGCTTACGCTTCCCTACGACGGCATGATCCGTACAGGTTCAAAGGGTGTATCTCACTCCGGCTCTATAGGCGGAGACCCCCACGTGAAGATGCAAGGTACTGCATAGCCGTGCCAAACGCAAGTCAGCAGGAAGCGTTTGAGCGGAATGGGTGGCCTTGCTATACTGTTCTTCTAATATGTTTCGGAGCGGCAGATGAATAAATTGGAGCAGGTTCGCTTTAACATGATAGAGCAGCAAATCCGTCCCTGGGACGTGCTGGATACGCATGTGCTGGACTTGCTGAACCAGGTCAAACGCGAACAGTTCGTCCCGCCGGGCAAGCGCGAAATGGCTTTCATGGATACCGAAATCTCGCTGGGCTACGGCGCGGTGATGTGGTCGCCCAAGCTGGAGGCACGCGTGCTGCAGGAGCTGCAACTTAAGCGTACCGATGAAGTGCTGGAGATCGGCAGCGGCAGCGGTTACCTGACGGCGCTACTGGCCCGGCTGACCAGGCATGTGACCAGCGTGGAGCTGGTGCCGGAGCTGCATGCATTTGCGAAAAGTAATCTGGCCACCCACCATATAGAAAATGCGACGCTGAAAATGGGCGATGCGGGCCAAGGCTGGCCCGGCTCTTACGATGCGATCGTGCTGACCGGCTCCGTCCCGTTTTTGCCTGGATCGTTCCAGGACAGCCTGAAGCCGGGCGGGCGGCTGTTCGCGATCGTTGGCGATGCGCCGGCGATGCAGGCAAAACGCATCACCTGCGTCGCGCCTGGCGTATTCGAGAGCGTGACGTTGTTTGAGACAGTGATCCCCCCACTGCAAAATGTGCTGCAACCCAAACGTTTTGTATTCTGATGAATGCCGTCTGGTCTGTATATACGCTTTAGAGCCAGCCGCAGTTCACCGATGACTTGCGGCATAAGCCGCGAATAATCCGGCCCGGTTTAATCGGGCGCTTCCCCCGGCTTGGCAGTAAGGCCTTCCGTTCGCCGCAGGAAGTTAGTTATATATTGTAACGAGCGTTCTGTTGCGCCGCGATTTGCGTCAACAAAACGCCTGCCCGCACGTCCCATCTCGGTGATTCGATCCGGCTCGGAAAACAGGTTGTTCAAGGTCGTCAACAGGCTTGGGGCGTCCTGCACTCGTATTGCCGCACCGCCGGCGACTGCCTGTTCACTGGCCTGCGTAAAATTGTAAGTATGCGGCCCGATGATGGCCGGTTTGCCGACCGCGCAGGCTTCGATCAGGTTCTGGCCGCCGAACGGCAACAGACTGCCGCCGATGTAGGCGATATCGCAGGCGGTATAGTAAGCAAACAGTTCGCCCATGCTGTCGCCCAGCACGACCTGCGTCTCCGCGGCAATAACCGCGTTTTCGCTGCGGCGCTGAAAGCGTACCCCAGCCCGGCCGAGCAGCGCTGCCACCGCATCGAAGCGCTGTGGATGGCGCGGCACGATGACCGTAAGCAGATCGGGAATGTCGGCCTGCTGCAGCACCGGCAGCAGCAGCGCTTCCTCGCCTTCGCGCGTGCTGGCGGCGAGAAAAATTTTTCTCTTCGCGCCGAAACGGTCGCGTAATTGTTGTCCCAATTGCTGCATAGCCAGCGGCGGCGCGATATCAAATTTCAGGTTGCCCATCACAACAACATTGTTCGCGCCCAACGCAGTCAGGCGTGCGGCGTCGTCCGCGCTTTGCGCCGCGACGGCGCTGAGTTTGGCCAGGCCCGTCCGGGTAAGGTTGGGGTAACGCCCGTAGCCGGCGGAGGATTTTTCCGATAACCGCGCATTCAGCAGCACCAGTGGAATCTGCCCGGAGTGGCACGCGTGGATCAGATTAAACCAGATCTCGGTCTCCAGCAGCACTCCGATACGCGGGCGGAAATGACTCAGGAATCGCTGTACCGCAAACGGATAGTCATAGGCCAGGTAGACGCGCATCACGCTGTCCCCATACAGCTGTTCACTGGCCGCGCGCCCGGTCGGAGTGGTATGCGTGAGCAGCAGCTGATGGTCGGGATAATTCTGTTGCAAACGCCGGATCAGATTGGCCGCGGCACGCGTTTCGCCAACCGACACGGTATGCAGCCAGATAACCGGTTTGCTGCTGCGCCTGGGGTAAAACCCGAAACGCTCGCCGATATGATGCAGATATTCCGGCTGTTTGCGCGCTCGCCATAGCAGGTGAAAAAAAACGTATGGCAGCAGCAGCCACAACATTGCGCTGTAGAGTATGCGCGGATTAAACATGGTCGGTTAATGTCCGCACGGCTGCTATTACTGCGCCGACCGCGGGCGGTGCGCCGGCGGTGCCCATATTCAGCGTATTTTTCCCGGTGTAGAGGCCGGTCAGCCCCGGGTCGGTCGCGGTGTAAATGCCGATGGTCGGCACGCCGAGCGCGGCGGCGAGATGGCTGAGGCCGGTGTCTACCCCTATGACGGCGTGGGCACTGCCCAGCAGCGCGGCAGCTTGCTGCAGATCGAGGCGCGGCGGGACGATAGCGCCGGAAATCGCAAGGCGCAAACGCTCGCTGCGTTGCCGCTCCGGTTCGCTTCCCCAAGGCAGGACGATGCCGATACCAGCCTGATGTAAATGCCGGCCCAGCGCGATCCAGTTTTGCTCGTCCCATAATTTGTCATCGCGGCTCGTCGCGTGCAGCAACACTGCATACGGTCCGGGCGGCCGCCACGGCAGCGCAAGTGCCGGGGCGGTGATGCCGAAATCCGCTGCACCTACCAGTGTGTAGCCAAGCGCCTGGGCCGCCAGCTGGCGGTTTCGTTCGACTGCATGCTGATTGCGCCCGACTGCGTAAGTATGGTCATAAAACAGGCTGGCCAAGGATTCGCGCGCGCTGTTGCGGCCATAACCGCTGCGCGGGGCGGGTATGCAACGGGTAATCAGCGCGCTTTTCAGCAAACCCTGGGTGTCCAGCGCAAGGTCGTAATGGCGGGCACGCAACGTGCGGCGGCTGGCCTGTATCTCCGATCGCGCCTGCCACCACGATTTGCGCCAGCGCCGTATCGCCACCGGAATCACATGCTTAACACCCGGATGCAGCAACGGCAGCGCGGCGAAATTTTCTTCGACTATCCAATCTATATGGGCATCGGGGAAGTTTTTACAAATATCCGTCACTACAGGTAAATTGTGCAGCACATCGCCCAGCGAGGACGTTTTTATTAAAATGATACTGAGCGGTGTTTTCATTCTGCGTCAATTGTATCCAAAAGACAGACATCCGGCCCGGCTAAGTCCGGCCGGAGGGATTGCGTAGAAATGGTTGGTTTTACATTCATTGAGGAAAATAATTTTCCTCTGCTAAATAGACTGGATTAAGTTATTTACATAAATAGTCGCGTCTGCATATAAAATAGCTAGTTGCGGGGGGAACAAGGCGTGGAATTTGACCGACCGCGCAATGGATAATCATGCTGTGCGGCATTTGTGTTTACTGGACTTCTGCCGTTGACATGCAATTATTGCGATGCAATTTCGATAATTCTAGACCTTAAAAATAAATGACCACAGAAAGAAAAGTTGCATTGATCACCGGCATCACAGGGCAGGACGGCGCCTATCTGGCCGAGTTTCTGCTTAAAAAAGATTATATCGTGCATGGCGTGAAGCGCCGATCCTCGCTATTCAACACGGATCGCATCGATCATCTTTACCAGGATCCGCATGTCAAAAAAGCCAGTTTTATTCTGCACTACGGCGACCTGACCGATTCCACCAACCTGATCCGCATCATTCAGCAGGTGCAGCCGGACGAAATTTATAATCTGGCCGCGATGAGCCATGTCGCGGTATCGTTTGAAACACCTGAATATACCGCCAACGCGGACGGTATCGGCACGCTGCGTATACTCGAAGCGATCCGTATTCTGGGCATGGAAAAGAAGACCCGCTTTTATCAGGCGTCCACCTCGGAGCTGTATGGTCTGGTGCAGGAAACCCCGCAAAAGGAAACCACTCCGTTTTATCCGCGCAGTCCGTATGCGGTGGCCAAGCTGTATGCGTACTGGATTACCGTCAACTATCGCGAGGCCTACGGCATTTATGCCTGCAACGGCATTCTGTTCAATCATGAAAGCCCGATACGCGGCGAAACCTTTGTCACGCGCAAAATCACGCGGGCGCTGGCGCGCATTAAATTGGGGCTGCAGGATTGCCTCTATCTGGGCAATCTGAACGCGCTGCGCGATTGGGGCCACGCTAAGGACTACGTCGAAATGCAATGGCTGATGCTGCAGCAACAGCAGGCCGAAGACTTCGTTATTGCCACGGGCGTGCAGTACAGCGTGCGCCAGTTTGTTGAAATTGCCGCACTTGAACTGGGAATAAATGTCAGCTGGCGCGGTGACGGCGTAGAGGAAAAAGGTTTTAACGAACAGGGACAGTGCATCGTCCAGGTGGATCAGCGCTACTTCCGCCCAACCGAAGTGGAGACTTTGCTGGGCGATCCGACCCAGGCCAGGGAGAAGCTCGGCTGGACGCCGAAAATTTCATTCCACGAGCTGGTGGTTGAGATGGTGCGCGAAGATTTGAAAAGTGCCCAACGCGACGAACTGGTTAAAAATCACGGTTACTCGGCTTACGATTACCACGAATAAAACGGTAATGGATAAACACTCCAAAGTATATATCGCCGGCCATCGCGGCCTCGCCGGCAGTGCGATTGTGCGCGAATTGCAGCGGCAGGGTTATGCCAACCTGGTCACGCGTACCCATGCCGAGCTGGATCTGGAGGACGCCGCCGCCACGCAACAATTTTTTGAGCGCGAGCAGCCTGAAATAGTATTCCTTGCCGCGGCGCGGGTAGGTGGTATTCAGGCCAACAACAGCTACCCGGTCGATTTCCTGATGAGCAATCTGCTGATCGAAGCCAATGTCTGCCGTGCCGCTTACCGCAGCCGCGTGCAGCGCCTGATTTTTCTGGGCAGCTCCTGCATTTATCCGCGCGATTGTCCTCAGCCGATCAAAGAGGAATATTTGCTGACCGGGCCGCTGGAGGCAACCAACCGTCCGTACGCATTAGCCAAAATCGCCGGCGTTGAAATGTGCTGGTCATACAACCGTCAATATGGAACAAAATGGCTCGCGGCGATGCCGACCAATCTGTACGGTCCCGGCGACAATTATGATCTGGAAAACTCGCATGTGCTGCCGGCCCTGATACGCAAGATGCATGAGGCCAAAGTTGCCGCGGCGAGTGTAGTGGTGCTGTGGGGCAGCGGTACGCCGCGGCGCGAATTTTTATATGTGGACGATCTCGCCCATGCGCTGGTTTTCCTGGCGACGCTGGATCAGCAACGCTACGATGCGCTGGTCGCTGCTGCAAGCTGTCCGCTGATCAATGTCGGGACGGGTGTGGATCTGACCATACGTGAACTCGCCGAGACTATCGCCGCAGTGGTGGGCTATACCGGCAAATTCATTCAGGATGTTTCCAAACCCGACGGCACCCTGCGCAAGATGCTGGATGTCTCCAGAATTCAAGGCTTGGGATGGCGCGCCAACACGAGTCTGGCACAGGGTATACGTTTAACGTATCAGCAATTCATCGGGACATTATGAAAGCCGTCATACTTGCGGGGGGATTAGGGACCCGAATCAGTGAGGAAACCTCAGTGCGGCCCAAGCCTATGGTTGAAATCGGCGGCAAGCCGGTGCTGTGGCATATCATGAAAAATTACTCGGCCCATGGTATTCACGATTTCATCATCTGCTGCGGCTACAAGGGCTACGTAATCAAGGAATACTTCGCCAATTATTTCCTGCACATGTCCGATATCACCTTTGACATGCAGCACAACAGGATGGAAGTCCATCAGCAAAGTGCCGAGCCGTGGCGTGTGACGGTAGTGGATACCGGTGAAACCACGATGACCGGCGGTCGCATCAAGCGAATCGCCCAGTATGTCGGCACGGAAGATTTTTGCTGCACCTACGGCGACGGTTTGGGCAATGTGGACATTACCGGGCTGATTGCGTTTCACAAGCAGCACGGCAAGCTTGCCACACTCACCGCAACGCAGCCCCCCGGGCGTTTTGGCGCGCTGCAACTGTCCGGCCACGATATCGTTAATTTCCAGGAAAAACCGCAGGGTGATGGAAGCTGGATCAATGGCGGCTTTTTTGTGTTGTCCGCTGGAATTTTTGACTATCTCGAGGGCGACGATACGGTGTGGGAGCGTGAGCCGATGAATGAATTGGCGCATCAAGGCCAGATGGCCGCATTTTTTCACTCGGGCTTCTGGCAGCCGATGGATACGCTGCGCGACAAAAATCAGCTGGAAGAACTGTGGGCCAGCGGCCAAGCGCCGTGGAAAATATGGTAGAGCCTGCATTCTGGGCCGGCCGGGTGGTGCTGCTGACCGGCCATACCGGGTTCAAGGGCAGCTGGCTTGCGCTTTGGCTGCAATCGATGGGTGCGCGGGTGGTGGGCTATGCGCTGCCGCCGCCCACCGACCCGAGTTTATTTGTCGCCGCCGATGTCGCGCGGGGCATGACCAGTGTGATAGGCGACGTGCGCGATTTTGCCGCGGTGATTGCCGTGATGGAGAAGTACCGGCCGGAAATTATCATCCATATGGCGGCGCAGCCGCTGGTGCGCTATTCCTATTCCAACCCGATAGAAACCTATTCCACCAATGTCATGGGCACGGTGCATCTACTGGAAGCGGCCCGCTTAAATGGAAGTGTACGGGCCATCGTCAACGTGACCAGCGATAAATGCTACGACAACCGCGAATGGCTATGGGGCTATCGCGAAAACGAAGCGATGGGCGGCTATGATCCTTACAGCAGCAGCAAAGGCTGCGCCGAACTGGTGAGCTCGGCCTACCGCAATTCCTATTGCAATCCGAAAAATTATGCCGATCACCGCATGGCGCTTGCCACGGCCAGGGCCGGCAATGTCATTGGCGGCGGCGACTGGGCCGAGGACAGGCTGATCCCGGACATCGTGCGCGCCATTCTGCAAAACACGCCGGTTCTTATCCGCAACCCTCATTCGATCCGGCCATGGCAGCATGTGCTGGAACCGCTGGCGGGTTATCTGACGCTGGCGCAAAAGCTGTATGAATCCGGCGCGGATTACAGTGAAGGCTGGAATTTCGGTCCGCGCGATGAAGATGCCAGGCCGGTCTCGTGGATTGCCGATCGCCTGACTCAAAGCTGGGGCGAGGGCGCTGAATGGAAGCTGGATGGTGCCCATCATCCGCATGAGGCGCATTACCTTAAGCTGGATTGTTCCAAAGCCCGCGCCCGCCTCGAGTGGCAACCGCGCTGGTCGCTCGAAAAAGCGCTGGACGCAATTATCGCCTGGCATCGCGCCAGCCGCGACGGCCGCGATATGCATGCGTTTACCCGACAACAAATAGCCAGTTATAACGCCAATTAAGAACGAAAGATCAGGATGGATAAAGCACAACTGAAGCAGCAGATATTTGAACTGGTCGACCAATACAGCGCTTTGCATTTCGCCGGGCAGGCGTTCCAGCCGGGCAGCAGCGTCGTGCCGCCGTCGGGCAAGGTGCTCGGAGCAAGTGAACTGAGGAACATGGTTGATGCTTCCCTCGACGGCTGGCTCACCGCGGGGCGTTTTAACGAGGCGTTTGAAAAGCGCTTCGCCGAGTTCGTCGGCGTGCCGTATGCGCTGACCACTACCTCCGGTTCTTCGGCCAACCTGCTGGCATTCACCGCGCTGACGTCGCATCTGCTGGGCGAACGCGCCTTACGCCCGGGCGACGAAGTCATCACTGTCGCCGCCGGCTTCCCTACGACCGTTAATCCGATGCTGCAGAACGGCATGGTGCCGGTATTCGTCGATGTCGATATCCCCACCTACAACATCGATCCGCAGAAAATCGCCGCCGCGGTCAGCCCGCGAACGCGCGCCATCATGGTGGCGCATACCCTGGGCAATCCATTCAACCTGGATGCAGTCATGGCGCTGGCCGAAGAACATAATCTGTGGGTCATCGAGGACTGTTGCGATGCGCTCGGTTCGCGCTATAAAGGAAAGCATGTCGGCACCTTCGGCCACATCGCCACCTGTAGTTTCTACCCTGCGCACCATATCACCATGGGTGAAGGCGGGATGATTTTCACCGGAGATGCCGATTTGCGCCGCATTATCGAGTCGTTCCGCGACTGGGGGCGCGACTGCTACTGCGGTCCCGGCTGCGACAACACCTGCGGCAAGCGCTTCGGCTGGCAGCTGGGGACATTGCCGTTCGGCTACGACCACAAGTACACCTATTCCCACCTCGGCTATAACCTCAAGATTACCGATATGCAGGCCGCCTGTGCGCTGGCCCAGATGGACCGGCTGCCGGATTTCATCGAGGCGCGCCGGCACAACTTCGCCTATCTGAAGGAGCGCCTCAAATCCTGTGAGGAATTCCTGATCCTGCCGGAGCCCACCGAGCACAGCGAACCGTCCTGGTTCGGTTTCCCGATCACGATACGCGAATCGGCCGGTACCGCGCGCGTGGAGTTGCTCAAGTATCTGGACCAGTACAAAATCGGCACGCGCCTGCTGTTCGCCGGCAACCTCACCCGTCAGCCATACTTCGAAGGCCGCACCTACCGCATCAGCGGCGAGCTTACGCGCACCGACGACGTGATGAACAACACCTTCTGGATTGGCGTCTACCCGGGCCTGACGGAGGAAATGCTGAATTATGTTGCGACGCAAATTGAGTCTTACTTTGGCGTGAATTTCTAACGATGAAAGCTTCCGCCGCCATCGCCGCCCTGCTGGACCGTCACCAGGTGCAATACTGTTTTGAACTGGTCGGCGGCATGATCACCCATTTGCTGGACAGCCTGGCCGAGCGCGGACGCTGCACCATCATCTCGATGCACCATGAGCAGGCCGCGGCCTTTGCGGCAGAAGGGGTTGCCCGCCAGTCCGGCGGCACGCGCATTGCAGTCGCCATGGGCACCAGCGGCCCGGGCGCCACGAATCTGCTGACCGGAATAGGCAGCTGCTGGTTTGATTCGATCCCATGCCTGTTTATTACCGGGCAGGTCAACACCAACGAACTCAAAGGCGAACGCGCCATACGCCAGCAGGGATTCCAGGAGCTCGACATCATCACGATGGCGCGTTCGGTGACTAAATATGCCGAGCAGGTGAACGATGTGGAACAGCTGCTGCAACAGCTGCATCGCGCGCTGTCGCTCGCCCAGTCCGGCCGCAAAGGGCCGGTGTTACTGGATATTCCCAATAATATTCAGCGTCTGGATATTCCCGATGAGGAAGTGGCGAAATGGCTGGCCAAACCGCTGGATATCGAGCTGGCTTCCCCCGCCGCGTTGACCCAATCCGATATCGCTGCGCTTCAGGCACTGTGCAATGCGGCGCAACGCCCGCTGGTTTGCCTCGGCGGCGGCGCGCGCTGGGCGGCCGGGCTGGATGCCTGGCTGGATACGCTGGAGCAGCATCGCATCCCCTATGTTTCCACGCTGATGGGCCACGAAAAGATTCGTTGCGGCGACCATTATTTCAACATGATCGGCTCCTACGGCAATCGCGAAGCCAACTGGGCAGTGCAGAACTGCGATTTGCTGATCGTGCTGGGCGCGCGTCTGGACGTGCGCCAGACGGGTTCGGATGCCTCCGATTTCGCCCGCTGCGGAAAAATAGTCCAGATCGATATCGATCCGGCACAGCTCGATAATCGGGTGAAAGCTGACCTGAATTTTTGCGCCGACGTTGCGGATTTTTTTGCCCAGGTGCCGGTAAGCGCCGCGACTTTTCCGCAGATCGACGATAGCTGGGTAGAGCAACTGGTGAGGCGACGCGCGGATGCTGAGGTAGATGAGTATCCCGACTGGCGTATCAGCCCAGGGCGTGTCTTCAAACGCCTGAATGAAACGATGCGCGGGCGGGCGGTGAATTATGTGTGCGATGTCGGCAATCACCAGATGTGGGCGGCGCAGGGGCTGCGCCTGGAGCGCGGGCAGGCGGTGCATTACAGCGGCGGAATGGGCGCGATGGGCTTTGCGCTTCCGGCTGCGCTGGGGGTCGGGTTGAGTTCCCAAAACAAAACCATCGTGATCAGCGGTGACGGCAGCCTGCAGGTGAACAGCCAGGAACTGGATACGCTGAACCGGTTGCAACTCGACCTCACCATCATCGTGCTGAACAATTTTTCACTGGGCATGGTAAAAAATTTCCAGGATATGTATTTCGACGGACGCAACCAGTCCACACGCACCGGCTACAGCTGCCCGTCCTTCGCCAGGTTGGCCGAGGCTTACGGTTTGCAGAGTATTCAGGTGCATGACCTGGATACTCTGCACGCTGCACTCGAACGAATGGCGGCACAGACGTCGCCGCTGCTGATAGAAATCATGATGGAAGGCGCGACCGAATGCCGCCCGCGGCTGGCCTATGGCGGCAAGCTGGATGAGCAATATCCCAAGAGGCCATGAGCGCGGCACCGCAACGTATAGCGATCCTCGGTGCGACCAGCCAGATCGCCCGGGACCTGGTGGTTTCGATGGCGGCCGACAGTGTGCGTCATCTGCATCTGTTTGCCCGCCGTCCGGAGACCGTGCGGCAGTGGCTGGACGCCACCGGGTTGTCTGGTCGCTATCCAGCGGACGAATTTTCGGCGCTGGCCGGGCATGAGTTCGACGCCATTATCAATTTTGTCGGGATCGGCAATCCGGCTCAGGCTGTGGCGCTGGGCAACTCGATTTTCGATGTGACACTGCGTTTTGATGAGATGGCGCTGGACTATTTGCGCACCCATGCCGCGTGCCGTTATCTTTTTCTGAGCAGCGGCGCGGTATACGGCTCGGCTTTTGGTACGCCGGTCAGTCGCGACACACCGGCCACTGTCGCGGTTAATAATCTATCTGCGCAGGCGTGGTACGGCGCGGCCAAGCTGCACGCCGAATGCCGGCATCGTGCGCACACCGATTCGCCTATTATCGACATTCGGGTGTTTAATTACTTCAGCCATACCCAGGATATGTCGGCGCGTTTTCTGATCAGCGACATCATGCGCGCCATCCGCGACGATACCGTGCTGCAGACTGCTCCAAGCCATATGGTTCGGGATTTTCTGCATCCGTCCGATTTTTACGGCCTGGTCAGTGCGTTGCTGAGCGCCCCGCCTGCCAACGCCGCGGTCGATTGTTATAGCCGTGCTGCGATAGCCAAGTCGGATTTGCTGACGGCGATGCAGCAGAAATTCGGTCTGCGTTATGAAGTGAATGACACGGCCGCCGGTATTAATGCGACCGGCCTGAAGCCTTGCTACTATTCTGTGAATACCCGTGCCGCCGAATTTGGCTATCAGCCGCAATTGACTTCGCTGCAAGGGGTATTGCAGGAAGCGGAACTGGCGCTCAGGCTCTGCGGCAAATGCTACAGTGATAATTGATGAGCGTCGGCATCCTTGTTTCAATCAGGCTGTGCCTCCGCTATAAAATCCACCGGTTATGTGCATCATAAGGAAGCCATGAATATTTTCGGTCATCAGATTTCCAGCAAGGATTTTATTCCTCCGATATGGCACAGGTTATTCCGCCTGGCTGGCGTTGCTGATGCCTATCCTCCGTTTGACGCGTTGCCTGAAAATATTCAGGCCAAATGGATACTCGATGTCGGCGCCAACGCGGGGCATGTCGCACTGGCCGGGCTCAAGACCTACCCGGATAGCCGGGTCATCTGCTTTGAGCCGGTCAGCGCGACCTTCGATATGCTGCGGCAAAACCTGGCGGCGTACGGTGACCGGGTGATCCTGTTTAACCAGGCATTGTCGGATACCAATGGCAGCAGCGAAATCAACGTTACCAGTTTTCATGGCGCTAATTCGCTGGAGCCGCAATCTGCGCTGCATAAAAATTTTAACCCGCATGTGAGGGAAGTCGGCACGGAAAAAATAGCACTGGTGCGGCTGGACGATGTTGCCGCCGAATTTCCCACCGGTCATATCGACATTCTGAAGATCGACGTGGAAGGACATGAGTTAAGCGTGCTGAAGGGTGGGGCCCGGTTTATCGCCGCGCAGGTGGATGCCATCATTATTGAAGTTTCGCTGATGCGGGACAACTCTACCGACCATCAGGCCGTTTTTGAAATATTTGCGTTGCTGAACAGTTGGGGTTTCCGGCTGATAAATATCTTCGATCTTCATCACGTGCCCGATGCCGATCTGATGCTGGTGCAGATGGATTGCGTTTTTCGCAAAAACAAATCGAACGGCCACGAGGTTTAAAAAATCCGGACGCAAAATATGTCCCGCAGACCATAAATTTCGCAGGCGCATTTTTTAAGCGCAGTGTGTCTGTATGACGTTATTATTTGGCGCGATTTTCAACATAAGTTAACTTGCATCTAGGTGTCGCGTCATTACACATTAAAGGATGGTGATGGAAACCAAAAATTATTATGCTCAATATGGCGAAGATAAAATTCTCGATGAAATATTTGATAAGAAAGATGGTATCTGTGTTGAGGTCGGTGGATTTGATGGTGTAACCGGAAGCAATACTTATTTTTTTGAAAGGCTTGGATGGCGCTGTCTGGTTGTTGAGCCCATGCCGGATTTCTGCAAAAAAATTAGGGAAGCACGTTCATGTGAAGTTGTTGAAATAGCGGCGAGCGATAAGACCGGTGAAGTTGAGTTTTTTGTGGCCGTCGGGGTAGAAACACTTTCGACACTGGAGAAGGATGAGAACCATTTTGCTCGAATTAGAAGTTTGAGCCAGCAAGAGATGAAAAAAATTACCGTTAAAACCGCGCGTCTGGATGACATCTTGCTCGAACACGGTATCACAGCCATCGATTTTCTGACTATTGATGTGGAAGGACATGAGATGTCCGTGCTTGCGGGAACGTCTTTTGACAGGATATCTCCCAGGATAGTGATTATAGAAGACATCTCGTATGGGCTCGACCGCCAAGTAAAATTTTTTATGCAATCGATGTCGTATGTAAGATTTAAAAAAACCGGGTGCAACGATTGGTATGCAAAAAAGGACGACCAGCTGGTTACCTTATGGAATGTTATCGCTACAGAAATCCCAATATTCCTGTATGTGGTCAAACAAAAAATTAAACCCTTTGCCCCCCGCTGGTTAAAGAGAAGTACAACCTAGTGGCTATAATCAATTAATGCTATTAATCACGGTTGGGAGAATTGCTCAATTCGCGCTCCTGTTGCTAACGCTGCGCCTCGCAACAAGTTTGTTGTCCCCGGCAGAAATGGGAAAGATTTCTATAGTTACAGCGACGGTAGGATTTTTTGGGTTATTGATGCTCAATCCTGTTGGCATGTTTATGAATCGACGGTTACATGCCTGGGATTCCAAAGGACAAGTAAGAAATTATTTGAGGTATTTTTGGCGCTACCTGTTAGTCGTTAATTTATTTTCTGCCATGGCGTTGGCAATTTTAACCGGGCTGAACATTTGGAGCCCAGGCATTAATATTTATTGGTTGTTACTTCTGGTTTGCGGCAACCTGTTTTTTGGCACAATAAACCAGGTTGTGGTTCCAGGACTAAATTTGCTCGGTCATAGAGGCTGGTTTACTGTTCTGACGGTGGCCACCGTAGCAGCAAGCTTGATTTTTGCTGTCGCGCTAACCTGGTCAATTTTGCCGACCGCTGAATACTGGCTAAGCGGATTGCTGATCGGCCAACTAATTGTCGGGCTGGTCGGGAAAAAAATATTTTTTGGCAAATTACTACGCGTGAATTTGGTAAATAACATACGTCCAAAGCTATCGCATTCGCATATCCGAAATTTGCTGAGATTTGCTTGGCCAGTGGCAATTGCAGTTGGACTGGGATGGGTTCAAAGCCAAGGCTATCGTTATCTGATGGAAGAGCGTCTGGGATTGATTCAGCTTGGGCTATTTGTTGCTGGCTATGGCATAAGTTCTGGTTTGATTGCTGGATTTGAATCCATTTTTACAACCTATTTCCAGCCGAAATTCTATAAGCAAATAAGCAACGAAAATATCGATGATCAATTCAGTGCCTGGTACGAGTATGCGCAAGCTATTCTGCCTTCTCTGCTATTGACGAGCATTTTTATAGTGGCAACTGCACCGGAGTTAACCCAGCTATTACTGGGCTCTGCTTACAGACAATCGGCACAGTTTGTTGTATGGGGTGCGTTGGCTGAGGCAGCAAGGATTGCAACGGCTGTGTTTGGCATGGCCGCTCATGCCCGAATGAACACCAAGCTGCTTCTTGTGCCAAACCTGGCCGGAGCAACGCTCTCAGTATTGCTTATCTGGTATCTTATGCCGCTCTACGGTTCAGATGGTGCGGGTTTGGGATTAGTGTTTTCATCATTGGTTACCTTGTTGTTGACTGTTTACATAACCAGCAGTCACCTGGCTATAGTGTTGTCATTGAGGCACTTTGTAAAAAGTGCAATTATGGGAGCAGGGATATTAGGCGCTGCAGAAATTTTAAGGCAGACATTGGATTACGATGGCGATTTATTTTCATTGATGCGGCTGGGCGTTATTGGCCTACTTTTTTTGTTGTTGCAATATCTAATGCTGTTCTCCGTGTTGCAAAGAAAAAGCACGTACCCTCATAACTAATTTATTTCGGCTGCTCCCAAGCCTATGCATCTTGCGTACTGCAGTGATATCAAAGCCTTTAATAAGGATCGGTTGCGCGATAAGCTATTGAGTTACCGTTTTCCTGGCTCTGGTTGGATAACATGCTTACATCGTATGGCCGCTGACTCGGGGATAAATGTTGCTTCAGGCGATGTTGCCGTTGAAAATGTTGCCTCCAGGAAATGGAATGCAGAAGATGTGTATGTGATTCAGGATATGAAGTCGGGCGAAGCCTCTAAACTGCTGGATTGGGGAGCCAAGCCATTTCTGATTACTTGTTTTGAAGCGCCGCTCTATGCCCCTTTTTTTTATGACAATGTTAGCCGCATTGCCAATAAATTCATGTTTAGTCTGGGATTCGGGTTTTCGGAAACCCAAAATGAGGGCGCAATAGGGAAAAATCTTGAATTCAGATTCCCTTCATTCTATTTTGAGGATATGCGAGAGATTCCTGCATGGGGGAGTAGAAAAAAACTGGTGCTTGTTGCTGCGAACAAATACAAGTCCCAAAGAATATTCGTTCCTTGCCAGACCAGCCTGATCGGCTGCTTGCGACAATTGAAATCGGCGAGCTGGCAATTTATATCTCCTGCGTATAGGAAATCATTGGTCGCATGTCTGCATGATCAGCGTCTTGAGGCAATAGAATACTTTGCAGGGGAACTGGCACTATATGGATCGGGATGGAAAAATTTGAATGAGTTGCCTTCTACTTGGGTCAATAGACTGAAAGATGTCATCAATAACCAATATCTGGGACAGTGCCAGGACAAGTTGGAAACGATAAGCGGCTATAAATTCTCGGTATGTTATGAAAATATGGCATTACCCGGATATGTGACAGAAAAAATCGTTGACTGCTTCGTTGCCGGGACCATCCCGTTGTATTTGGGCGCTCCTGATATTGAAACAATTATTCCGGCCGAGTCATTTATTGATAAGCGAAGTTTTGATTCTTTCGATCAGCTTGATGCTTATATGAGTTCCATGCAGGAGCATGATGCGATAAAAATGGTTCAGGCAGGGCGGGATTATCTGCAAACAGAAACTGGGATATTGCATAGTTACGAAGGCTTTGCGCGCAACGTAATCCGGCTGGCCAAAACATGATAGATATTACCGTGTGCATCCTGTCTTACAACCGCCCGGCATATTTGCGCGAGGCGGTGATTTCCGTTCTTAACCAGACCGAACAACCGCAAAGAATCGTGATTTACGATAATGGCAGTAATCCCGTTGTGCTGGAAGCGATGAAAGACCTGCTGGCCAACGGAATCGAGTGGAAAGGGGCGGAGGCGAACCGGCCGTTCATCTGGAATTTCAACCGCGCCATGCTGGGCAGCACAACTCGATACACCATGGTGATGCATGACGACGACAGGTTAACGCCGAATTTCCTGCAGATGCAGACGCAACTGCTGGACAGCGATTCCAATATCGTAGCCGCTTCATGCAACGGCTACTTCATAGATGAACAGGGCATCAGAAGCGGCGGAACGCTTACTGGAACCGAGGGTGAGCCTGTCGAGATTTTTCAGTGCAGCGGTCATATTGCGCTGAAATTTGCCGGCAATTCCTGTGTCCCTTTTTCTCCTTCGATATACCGCACAGCAGCGGCCCGTACAGTTCAATTCAGAGAGGAATTCGGCAAGGTGTGCGATGCGGCTTATTTCTGTGATCTGGCGGACGTGGGTGCAATTGCCTACCGCACCGAACCGTTGTATGAGAGCCGTTTGCATTCCGGCCAAGATTCCAAACATTTTCCGTATGATTTGATGAACCAGCTCGAAGAGTTTTTCTGGTCCAGAAGATGCAGGGATGAAGCCGAGAAAAACAGACTGCACAGCTTATTGGTGAAACAGCATACTTTAAGAAATATAAAGCAGTTTATCCGATTACTCACGGAGAAAGACCTAGCGCAGGCCGCGAGTTTATTACTGGATAAAAAATTCAAGGTGGCTGATGCAGTCAGAATACTTTCCGCCCGGGGAATCAAAAATGTTCTTAAGTAAATTAAAATATCGGCTGACTCCCAAGCTGAAACAGATCAGCCGAAATTATTCGAATAATCAGAAGGTCTCTTATGCCCAGTGCGGAGAGGACCTGATTCTTCAGCAGCTTTTTTCTGTGCTGGGCATTTCCGATGTCCGCTATCTGGATGTGGGCGCTCATCACCCTACCTATTTAAGCAACACTTACCTGTTTTATGAAAATGGCGGAAGCGGGGTATGTGTAGAGCCCGACCCGGCTTTGTTCACTGAATTTGCAAAGAAACGCCCGCGTGATGTGAATCTGAATTGCGGTGTAGGGGTAACCGATGGCGCGGCAGATTTTTTTGTCATGAGCACGAGCACGCTGAATACATTTTCCAAAGCGGAAGCCGAGCGTTATCAGGCCTATGGCAGGCAGCGCATCGTTAAAACCATTCAGGTGGAATTGCAAACGATCAATAAAATTCTCGCCATGAGCTGCGGAAAATGCCCGAACCTTGTTTCTCTGGATATAGAAGGGCTGGACTACCTGATCCTGCAGAATTTCGACTTTGCTACCTACCGCCCAGAAGTCTTCTGCCTGGAAACGTTAACATACACCGAAGATAAATCTGAACGTAAGCTCACCGAAATCATCCAGTTGATGCACGCAAACGATTACAGGACTTACGCCGATACGTACATCAACACGATTTTTGTCGACAACCTCGCCTGGAAAAACAGGCTGTGATAAAGCGCGCCAAATTGCTGGCCAGGCACTGGCTGCTCGCGCTGCTTTACCCCCGGCCGTTGATCGGCCTGCTCTACCTTCCGCGTTTTTTCTCGCACTGGTTCAAATACCGACGCGGCGCGCCCGGCCAGCAGGTCGGTCCGCTGGATTTGCAGCCGTGCCTGGGCGACTGGAGTACGCATACCCCGTTTGATGCCCATTATTTTTATCAGGGCGCATGGCTGGCGCGTGAACTGAGGCAGAACGCACCTCAGCAGCATGTCGACATCGGCTCCAGTGTGCTGACCATGAGCGTGCTGAGTGCCGCGGTACCCACGGTGTTCGTCGACTATCGCCCATTGCGCGCATCGCTACCGGGGCTGCTCTCTGTGGCCGGCGATATCCTGCAGCTTCCATTCGCCGACGGTACGGTCGATTCGCTTTCCTGTTTGCATGTGATCGAGCATATCGGCCTGGGGCGCTACGGCGATCCGCTCGATCCGCAGGGCAGCATCAAGGCGGCGCTGGAACTGCAGCGTATCGTGCGTCCGGGCGGACGGCTGTTGTTGTCGCTGCCTATTGGGCGCGAACGGGTGTGTTTCAATGCGCATCGGGTCCACGCACCGGATACCGTAATCCGTATGTTCGGGCAATTGCGCCTGCTCAGTTTTTCCTATGTGGACGACGCAGGGCGCCTGCTTGAACACCAGCCGCCGGCCAACGCTGATGGTCTGCAATACGGATGTGGACTGTTTCAGTTCGAGAAGCCCGCCGCGACGTGAAGATTCTGTGTGTAATGGGCGAGCATAATTACGGCAACCCGGCTCGCGGCGCCTGTTATGAATATGTCAATTTTCTACCGGCGTTAAGACGGCTCGGTCATCAGGTGGTATTTTTCGAATCATTCGACCGCAAGCGTTACCGCGACTTTGCCGGCCTGAACCGGCAATTTCTGGAGAAGGTGCAGACGGAAAATCCTGACGTCATCCTGTGCGTGCTGCTCGGTTACGAAATCTGGCTGGAAACCTTCGAGCTGGTGCGCGCCGGCTGCAGCGCCGTCATCCTGAACTGGTCGACCGATGACTCGTGGAAGTATGAGCAATTTTCCAGGCTGGTCGCGCCCGCGTTTGATCTGTATGCAACCACCTATGCCGATGCCTGTGCCAAGGCGAAAAAAGACGGCTTTACAAATTTTGTGCTGACCCAGTGGGCGGCGAATGCGGCGTCGCTGGCCGAGCCCTTACCTGCAGCAGAATGCCGCTACGCAGTGTCTTTTGTCGGCAGCGCGTATGGCAATCGCCGCAGATGGGTTGCCGCACTGGCCGAGCAGGGTGTTGTCGTCGAATGTTTCGGGCACGGCTGGGAGAATGGCGCGGTCACTACAGAAAAGATTGCGCTTATCATGCGTGCCTCGGTCATCAGCCTCAATTTCGGCGATTCCGGCCTCGTCATGCGGGGCATACTGCCGACGCGCAGCCGCCAGATCAAGGCACGGGTTTTCGAGGTGCCCGGCGCGGGCGGACTGCTGATGACGGAAAACGCCATTGATCTGGACCAGTTTTATCGTCCGGGCGAAGAGATAGTCCTCTATGCAGGAAGCGAAGAACTGGCGCAAAAGATACATTATTTTCTCGGCCATACCGAAGAACGCGACCGGATCGCCCAGGCCGGGCACCGACGGACGCGCAATGAACATACATATGACATACGCTTCAGGGATTTGCTGGCACGTGCCGCCGAGCTGCGCGCAGGCCGCGTGGCCGCTCCGCCCGCAATCGATTTCGAACGCTTCGAAAGGTTGCAAAAACAGCACGTCCCGGGGCCGATGCTGAAATTGTTGAAATGCGCATTGCAAACTGCCTGCACAGCGATCTGGGGTAAGCGCAGAGGATCGCGCGCGGCGCGCCGCCTGCTGTTCGAAATCAGCTGGCGGATGGCCGGCAGGCGCACCTACTCGGTACTCGGCTGGCCGGGCCGGCTTTTTTATCGCGAAAGCTGATGCGCGCAGCGGTCAGTGTAGTTATCCCGTGTTATCGCTGCACCGCGACCATAGCCCGTGCGGTGCAATCCGTCGCCGATCAGACTTTGCCGCCGCAGGAATTGCTGCTGGTCGAAGATTGCAGCGATGACGCCGGGCAAACGTTGGAGATGCTTTACCACGTGCAGCGCGACTATGGCCACACGCTCGACATCAGGATTTTAGCGCTTGGAGAAAACCGTGGGCCGGGCGGCGCGCGTAACGCCGGGTGGGACGCGGCGGGTGGGAACTATCTGGCTTTTCTCGACGCCGATGATGAATGGCATCCGCAGAAACTCTCGGTTCAGTATGGCTATATGCAGCAACATCCGGATATTGCGGTCACCGGGCACCAGTATTTTGTGATGCGCGACAGCGAACCGCGGCAGCCGGCTGAGAAACTGCCCCATACCAGAATTAGCCCGGCCAGCCTGCTCTTCAGAAATTCTTTTCCAACCTCTTCGGTGATGCTTAAAAGAGAAATCGGCCTGCGCTTTGCCCCGGGCAAACGTTTTGCCGAAGATTTATATCTGTGGCAGCAGATCGCCTACGCCGGATTTTTGATTGTCCGCATTGAAGCGCCGCTGGTTTACTATTACAAAGCGCTCTACGGCGCAGATGGGTTAAGCGCAAGGTTGTGGGACATGGAACGGGGGGAGCTGGAGAATCTTTCAACTTTATACCGCGATCGAACGATAGGCCGGACCCTGTCAATCGCGGCCAGCCTTTTTTCGCTGGTTAAATACTGCAAGCGGGTCGTGTTTACCCGGCTATTGCGCCAGTAGCGACATGGCCAACACAGACGGACAGGAAACCAGTGTGATTGCGCGGCGCAAAATAATTTTCTTTATTACCGAGGACTGGTTCGTCTGTTCGCACTGGTTGCCATTGATAGCAGGCGCGCAAGGAAACGGCTATGAAGTGGTGGTGGTAACGCGCATCGACAGGCACAGAGAACAGATCGTGCAGCATGGGGTGAGGGTTATTCCATTTGATCTTTCAAGGCGGGGATCAAATTTTGTTCGCGAGTTCAGGGTCATCCTGCAGCTCATGCGGATTTACCGCGAGGAACGCCCCGATATTGTCCAGCATATTGCGATGAAGCCTGTGCTGTACGGATCGCTGGCTGCGCATCTGGTGCGCGTGCCGCATACGGTGAACTGGGTGGCGGGTATGGGCTGGCTGTTCGTTTCCGATAACTGGCGGGTAAAAATACTGCGGATCATCGTGAAGAAAGTGCTGGGAGTGTTGCTGCGCGGGACCTCGGTAATTGTAGAAAACCAGGACGACCGCGCAATAATCGCCAGCATTGGTGCGACCGCTCAGCATATACAGATAGTGCGCGGGGCCGGGGTCGATACTACGCTGTATCGTCCATCACCCGAACCCGCGGGGATTCCGGTCGTCATCCTGCCCGCGCGTATGCTCTGGGATAAAGGCGTGGGGGAGTTCGTCGATGCTGCGCGGTTACTCCGGCAGCGTGGTGTGGCGGCGCGACTGGCGCTGGTGGGTGCTCCCGATGCTGAAAACCCCGCCAGCGTGCCGGAGCCGCAGTTGATAGCCTGGCAAAACGAAGGTGCGGTGGAGTGGTGGGGCAGGCGCGAGGATATGCCGGAGGTTTTAGCGCAATCTCATATAGTGTGTCTGCCTTCGTACCGTGAGGGGCTGCCTAAGGCCTTGCTGGAGGCCGCGTCTTGCGGCCGCCCCATAGTAACGACCGATGTGCCGGGCTGCAGGGAGGTGGTAAGCGACGGAAGCAATGGCCTGCTGGTGGAGGCGCGCAATGCGGACGCATTGGCCGGTGCGCTGGAAAAATTGCTTGCTGATCCGGGGTTGCGCCTGCAAATGGGGTTGCGTGGGCGTGAAAGAGCGCTAAATGAATTTGCCCAGGAAAAAATTGTTGATCAGGTTTTAGCGCTTTACCATGGGATGTTATCTTGACCCGGATGCTGGTCACGGGCGCCAACGGCTTCGTGGGACAGGCATTGTGCGCCGAGGCCGTACGCCGCGGTCTGCAGGTCAGGGGGGCGACGCGCTCGGACTGCAGATTGCCTGCGGGCGCGGAAGCTGCAATTGTCGGGGCAGTAGATGGCGAGACCGACTGGTCCAGTGTGCTGGATGGCGTGGATGTGGTGATCCATCTGGCCGCGCGCGTCCATGTAATGCATGATGAAAGCGCCGATCCATTGCACGAATTTCAGCGCGTCAATACACTGGGCACCGAGCACCTGGCGCACTGCGCCGCAGCCAACGGTGTGCGGCGCCTGGTGTATGTCAGCTCGGTCAAGGTTAACGGCGAGCAAACTGTTGGGAATAAATTTTCCGAGAGGGATCATCCCATGCCGGTGGATCCGTACGGGGTCTCCAAGTGGCAAGCCGAGCAGGCGCTGCATCGTGTGGCGGCGGAAACCGGCCTGCAGGTAGTCATCCTTCGCCCGCCGCTGGTTTATGGCCCGGGCGTAAAAGGCAACTTCATCCAGATGCTGAGCGTCGTGGCGAAGCGCGTTCCGCTGCCATTCGCCAGTATCAATAACCGCCGCGACCTGATTTATCTGGGTAACCTGGTTGACGCGTTAATCGTCAGTGCGGAGCATGCTGCAGCGGCCGGCCAGACTTATCTGGTATGCGATGGTGTAGAGATTTCGACGCCCGCGCTGCTGCGCCAGCTGGCCGCCGGCCTCGGTGTGCCGTCGCGACTGCTGCCATGTCCGGCATGGCTGTTGCAGTTCGCCGGAAAATGTACGGGGAAGTCGGAACAGGTCGAGCGTTTGCTCGGGTCTTTGCAGGTCGATAGTGGTAAAATACGACGCGACCTTAACTGGGTGCCTCCCCATACACTGCGCCTGGGTTTGCAGTCGACGGCGGAATGGTACCGCAATACATATCTATGACTCCTCAATACGCTCCGCTGCTGGCGCCATTCGTGACGCTGCTGGTTACCACCATATTGTTGTACGGCAAAGTCGGCAAGGAAGTGCCACAGGAGCCTCTGGCCAATGCGCCTGTCCCGCGCATCGGTGGTGTGGGATTGATGGCCGGGATATTTACCGCCGCGGCGCTGATGCTGAGCTCGCTGGCATGGTGGATGGCGCTGCCGCTACTGGGGCTGTTTGCTGTTGCGATGGTGGAGGAGACCCGTGGCCTGCCGGTGAAACTGCGGCTGCTGGCGCATGTTGCGGCAGCGTGCGTGGTGGTTTTCGGCTCGGGTCTGGCACAACAGAACATCATTTTTGCGTTGCTGGTGGTGTTCGCTGTGATCTGGATGATTAATCTATATGATCTGATGGATGGCCCGGATGGCCTGGCCGGCGGCATGACTTTCTTCGGCTTCACCATGTACGGCCTGGCCGCACTGATGCGTGAAGACCATATCCAGGCCCTGCTGAATTTCTCAATCGGTTCGGCCGCGCTGGGTTTTCTTTACTATAATTTTTTTCCGGCCAAGGTCCATATGGGCAGGGTTGGGGCCATCCCGCTGGGCTTTATGGCCGGCGCGATGGGCGTCTGGGGCTGGCAGCAGGGGCATTGGCCGGCCTGGTTTCCGTTCCTCGTGTTCTCGCCTTTTATTGTGGATGCCAGCGTCACCGTGCTGAAACGCATGCTTAGCCGGGAAAAGCCCTGGCTGTTCGGCGCGGCAACCTATTTTCAGCGCCTGCGGCAACTCGGCTGGGAGCCGCCGTATGTTGCGCTGCTGGGCTACGCGCTGATGGCCGGCGCCGGTATTTCCGCAGTCTGGGCCATGCGCCGTTCGGCCGAGTTTCCGTGGGAGATATTCCTGCTGTGGAGTGTTATATACGCACTGCTGATGCTGGCGCTCGATCAGCGCTGGAAAATCTTCCTGCGTAATTCGCACAGCTAGTTCATAACCGAGCCATGCCGGCAAACATTCCGTCCCGCACATCGTGAAAAATCCGGCCGGTCTTTCCGTCATCATCATCACCAAAAACGAGGCGGCCAATATTCAGGCTTGCCTTGAGTCGGTGCAGTGGGCGGATGAAATCATCGTGGTGGATGGCGGCAGTGGCGACGCCACCGTCGCTATCTGCACCGGCTTAGGCGCCCGGGTTTATCAGCATGACTGGCCCGGCTTCGGCGCGCAGAAAAATCGCGCGCTCGGATATGCGACTCAACCCTGGGTATTATCGATCGATGCCGATGAACGGGTAAGCCCGGAATTGCGCGCGTCGATAGAGGCTGTGCTGCAAGACGATACCGAGCAGTGTGCTGCTTACCGAGTTGCCCGTTTGTCCAGCTATTGCGGCCGCTTCATGCGCCACTCCGGCTGGTATCCCGATCATATTGTGCGGCTGTTCAGGCGCGAACAGGCGCGCTTCTCCGATGCGCTGGTGCATGAGCGGGTCGAGGTTGAAGGCCGCATCGGCATGCTGGACGGCGAGCTCTTGCACTATTCCTATGCCGATCTTGAAGAGGTGCTGCACAAGGTTAATGACTATTCTTCCGCCGCGGCGCAGATGATGCAGCAGCGCGGAAAGCGCTCTACACTGCCGGGGGCGGTATTGCGCAGCGGTTGGACTTTTCTGCGCACCTATATTTTACGGCGCGGGTTTCTCGACGGGCGGGAGGGTTTTATGGTGGCGGTTTCCAACGCGCAGGAAACCTACTATCGTTATCTCAAACTGATGCTGTTAAACGAACAGCGCGACAAACGATGAAGCTGCTGCATGTGGTGCGCCGCTACGGCCCGGTCGGCGGCATGGAGCGCTACGTGTGGGAGTTGACCCAGCGCTTGCAGCAACGTGGCCACGAGGTCGAAGTGCTGTGCGAAATCTGCCTGGGCGTCAAACCGCCCGGTATCGTCGTACATGAGCTGGGTACTATCGCGGCGCGTCCGCGCTGGCTGGCGCTGCTGCGTTTCGGCGGGCGCACAGCGGCCTGGCTGAAGGAGCATGATCGGGCAGGCTGGCTGATCCATAGTCATGAGCGCCTCGGCTTCCATCACATCACAACTTTTCACGGCCCGCCGTTTGCAACGATATTCCAGAGGCCATTCTGGCGCTGGCTGTCGTTGCGGGTGGTAATGCAACTATACCTGGAGCGGCGTGAACTTACCGTGGCGCGGGTCATCGTGCCAAATTCGCAATTTATCAAACAGCAGATTTCTGATTATTATCCCAGTCAGCAATCCAAGTTAACCGAGCCTGTAGTGCCCGGCGTGACGGCAATGGCACCGCGGGCGTGGCGGTCGGTGGCGGTGGATGGCGGAGTGATCTGCTTCGTCGGCAAAGAATGGAAACGCAAGGGCCTGCCACTGGCCGTGCCAATTGCCGCGCAGCTCAGGCGCGTCCGACCGAATCTGGAATTATGGGTGATCGGTCCTGAGCCGCAGGAGGTGCAGCACCTGTTTGCCGACTGGCAGGGTGGATACCGCCTGCTCGGCTGGCGCAACGATACAACCTATTTGCAGGACATTGATGTGTTGCTGCACCCCGCCAAAGCGGAGCCTTATGGTATGGTGATTAGCGAGGCGATGGCGGCGTGCGTACCTGTGGTGGTCTCGGATAAGTGTGGCGCGGCGGCGCAGGTCAGCGCGGAATCCGGCAAGGTATTATCGTTGCGGGACCCGGTAGATAGCTGGATGGCGGCAGTTGATCACGAACTGGCACGCATTTCATCGCCGCCGCAGTTTGTCCACGGATGGGACCGGGTAGCGGGCGAATATGAACAGATTTACCTGCAGATGAATCCAGCGTAGATGTCAGCAGAAAAAAGCTGCTGTATTGCTGATGCTGCAAGTGATGCTCCAAGCAAGTACTATTTATCGAAAATGGATTTGCGTATATACAGAGCATCTCCCCAGCCATGCTTATTCAGATAGGTAAACACCAGCGAAAAACCGCGTGTATCGAGGTAATCGGTCAGTTCTTTGAGGCTTACGTCATTTTCATACAGACCGCCATGGCTGACCTCGGTAAATACATAAAGGATTTGCCCAAGCAATTGATCGGCACCTTTTAAAACGTTCAGTTCGGCCCCCTGCGTATCCATGTACAGCAGGTCTATCGAATCTACCACGTCGGAACGCATATCGGCCCTGAAATCAGCCGCTATTTGATCAACCGTGGTGGAATCAAGGATGATGGGCGCCGTATCGAATCCCACTTCGGGGTGGGCGGCCAGATGGCCGCTGGGCTTCAGTGTGCTGGAACTGGCGCCTACGCCGCTCGAAACATAAAAATTGCATTTCTTCCCCGCCACATCCGCGCACATCGCATTCACGGCAAAATATCCGGGTTGACGAGATACCGTCTCTTTTAAACTTTGGTAGGCGCCCGGCAACGGCTCAACAAATATGCCGGTCCCAATACCTTGGGCAATAAAGCCATTTATTTCCTGCCCGGCACTGGCGCCAACCTGGAACACTCCACGCGGAACGCGGTTGAACCACTTAAAAAGATACGCAAACGGATCCGGTAATTTTTCCTTACGGTACCGTCTTTTCAATGCAAATAAAAGTGGGTGCATGCTGTTGTGTTTTTATTGTCTGTATGGTTATGCAGCATCCCGCCGAAGCCGCGAGCAGATTCTGGCGTGGATAGTTCGGTACTCAGGTGTGCCAGAAAATCTTCGCTATGGACCTGGTCGGAATATAATATGCACTTCCTAGGTACCGTGTTAGCCTGCTGTGGAAATACTGACGATTTATATTATCTGCCACAATCGCCCGGATTATGCCCGGCAGGCTATCCTTTCGGTCATTGCGCAAACCTCCAATGAGTATACGCTGAAGGTGTCGGATAATTCCAGCACTGATGAGGTTGAACGCATGATGCGGGAGGAATTTCCTGCTATACATTACATCCGCAGGGTCCCCATGTTGGCCCCGCTGGTGCACTTTAACTATTGTATTGAGGAAGCGAGGAGTGATTTTTTTTGCCTGTTTCATGACGATGACCTGCTGAGCCCGGACTTTGTTGCAACCATGAACGCATGCCTGCACGCTTATCCGATGGCGATAGCCTACGCCTGCAACGCAGTCATCGAAAATCGCGGCAAGCAGGAGTCGCGCACCTCGTTCAGATCATTCCGGGAGCTTGAGTTGATCACCAGCGCACGCGATCTGGCGGCACGGTATTTCTCCCGCTCGCAGTCAGGGATTGCTCCTTTTCCCAGCTATGTCTATAACCGCCGGATGGTCGCTAATCAACGGTTACCGGTAAACAGCGGTAAATATGCGGATGTGGCGTGGCTGCTGAATCTTGCCCAAGCCGGACTTATCGTTTGGCTCAACAAGCCATTGATGACTTACCGTATACACGGCGGCAATGACAGCAATATTGAATCAATGCGCGACCGCCTGCGGTTTCTAGCGTATCTTAAAGAGAATCGCGTGATATTGGGCCCAAAAATATTGAAAGACTACCGTTGTTCATTTATCTATAAAAGAATAGAAAGGACTCGTGCCGCGCCATCTTCGCGGAGGTTGAGGATCGCTCTATCCTTCATCAAGCGATATCGGTGGTCGCGCTGGATACGACTGGACTGCTATACGGCGCTGGCAGTTCGCGCGCTGATCAAATGTGTGGCGGAATAATGATTTATGCCAATATTCATGCCGCAGGACACAGCAACAACTCGCTGTTTGCGGCGGAGGACAAAACTCATCGCTACAATCCAACTTATATGCCCAGGCTGTTGCGCGAGAGTTTCCTCGCGGAAGGGATAGAAATCAACACGCCGGACATAAACCGGGGAAGGGCCGTTGCTTTTGATCTGCATCTGGAGGGAAGACACTTTATTGAGGATGGCATTCCCAAATATCTTATTGCGCTGGAAAACCCGAATATCAACCGGTTGAATGAAAATCGCGATTACTGCAGCAGGTTCGATAAGGTGTTCGCATGGGATATGCGGCTGCACGATTTACCCAACGCGGTAAAAATACTGGTGCCCAACCAACTGACATACGACCACTTTCCTGCGTTTGCGGAACGGGACATCTTCAGTTGCCTGATTAATGCTAACAAGGCATTCAGCCAGCCATTGGCTTCCGATCTTTACCTCGAACGCATCAACACAATACGCTGGTATGAAAGGTATGCCCCTGACCAGTTCGGGTTATATGGCATGGGATGGGCCAAGCCCACCCCGACCTTTAATTTTCGCAACAAGGTAAAACGGCCTTTCATACGGCTGGCAACCCGGCTGTTTGGCTACCAGCCATTTTCGAGCTATCGTGGCGAGATAACCAATAAAAGGGAAGTATTGCACCGCAGTAAATTTTCCTACTGCTACGAAAATACGCGAGGCCTGAGTAATTACATCACCGAAAAAATTTTCGACAGCTTGTTGTCCGGTTGCGTGCCAATTTATTGGGGAGCGGACAATATATTGGAATATATTCCCGCAGGCTGCTTTATAGATAGACGCAATTTTGACGGTACGGCGGCAGTGCACGAATTCCTGCTTTCTGTTTCGTCTGAAGACTATGCTCGATACCAATCGAACATTATCCGTTTTCTGGAGGGTGACGTTGCCAAAAAATTCAGTGCGGAATATTTTGTCTCTATGATTGTTGAGCATGTAGCTTATGAGAGAGGCAAGAAATCGACACAGCTGTTTACAGCGCATGCGCCTTAAGCAGTCGATCAATTTTTATAACCTCCTTTGCCGAATTTCATTATTAATGGCAGCGGTGCTTTATTTTGTTTGGCCATTACCTCATACCATGGCTTTGCGTTATTTGTTACTGATTGTGACCGCGAGTGCAGGAACAATTATTTACCTAAGCCACGCTAAACCCCTAAAAACCATCCAAGAGCCTTGGTTCCTGTTTTTCGTTGCCCTTCTTTGTTGGGGTATATTTCACGCTGCTTTTTTGTCCTCAAATGGGGCGGAGGCGTGGAGTGAATTACGAGGTGAATGGTTCAAAGCATATCTGGCCATGTTTGGTGGTATTGGGTGTGCCCTGGCTAGCCGCAATATCAAGGAATCAACATTCAATTTTTTTTTTATAGTTGTATTAGTGGCTCAACCTGTTCTATTTCTCTTACTCGGCGCTATTAAAAGTCTGCAACAGGGGCACATGGCACTGAATTATTGGGGCTTGGTCGACCACAAAATGAGTTTGGCTTTTTTTTCGCATCTGATGGTGAGCTTTTCCTGCGCCAAGCTATTAGATGCTATGAAATTTCCTATAAATGTTAGTACTTATATGTGGCTGTTTTTTATTGCACTGGGATTTTACATTGCGGTAACGACTAATACTCGCAATAGTATTGTTCTACTTTCCATTTTGTGCGCCATGACAGCTATGTTTATAATTTATCGAACCCGTCTTAATGCCCCAATGATTACAAGGGCAGGATTGCTGACAGTGCTTACTGTGGCAATAGTATCTGGCGTCTTTTTTTCATCGAAAACGAATGGTAGTTGGCGAAACTTTGGCAGTGATATAAAGATCGCCATGCAAACCGAGGCTTATCCAAACTGGATTAATAGGGCTAAATATGGCTTGCCAAAAAATGAGAACGGCGTTGAGGTATCCGATAGCAACTACGCACGCATTGCTTTTGCTGTGGCCGGGCTTGAAATGGTTTTACAACATCCGTTAGGCTATGGCATTACACGACACGCCTTTGAAAATCTGGTTAAAATCGAGCATCCCGATGCTGATATTGCCAATAGTCATAATGGGTATATTGACTTTGTAGCTTCTGTCGGTTTTCCAGGGTTAATCCTGTTACTCGGGGGGGTATTCTTTGCACTAAAGCAAATTAGGGAATCGAGCTCGGTCTGGTCAAGACCGGCGATATGGATAATAACCACCATTATGTTCAACTGGGTGCTCGATCCGGTTTCCCGTGAGCATTATTTTGAAACATTGTTGTTTATGGTCGGATTATTTTCCACATTGAGTTTACAGACCAGTCAAGCTAAGAGTGGGGTCAGGCAGACCCATTTGTAGCCCAATATTTAATTGATACCGTTTGGATTATTTGCAGCCCTTCGTCGAGTGATAACACCTCCAGGATAGCGGCCAATTCAGGGTACGCGGGTTAGACCCGCTGTGCTCAACATGGCAGAGTTGATACTTCACCGAGTAGCAAAACATACCGGGCGCGGTTTAAGCTCTCACAGCCCATGAGATTGAAAGCGCCTTTGACAACGCGGGCCCTCCGTACCTTGCTAAACGCAAGACGCCAGTAATTAAGCTACGGTTAGCACTGTACCAGGACTGGCTCACTAAAATTATATCGCGCTGCACTTCTTGCGAACCATATGCAACCAATATATATCCCATACTGCGGGCGAGTCGTAAGACATCTGATTCAAGCCGTTGTCCAGTCCAGATTTCTCGTGTCTCAACCTCTACATGGATTAAATGTACGTAATCCTGCGCATCAGATATTCCTTCCAGCACTTCGTAGGCCAATCCCTCAACATCTATCCACAGCGCCACTCTATTTTTTGCCACTTCCCGGCTATTCAAAAAAGAATCGATTCGTACCGAATCAACCTTGATTTCCTCATGTTGGCCACCTTGTTGGCGTCTCTTGAGAGCGGAGCTTATTCCCCGATTCAATTCATCAGTTCCGACTTCCGCGTTTTGCAAGAAAAATGATCGGCTCTGTGCCTTGTCGGAAACCAATTTGTTAATGACTTTAATGCCATATTTCTCAATTTTATGGTCCTCACACATGGCCCGATAATTATTCGGGTTCGGCTCAAAAGCAATTATTTCAGCTTTCGGTAGCAATTTTCTGAAGCGTTTCGAGTCCGCGCCATCCATACTGCCTATATCAAATACGATCTCTGGCTTAAGTAAACAGAGCAGCGCATGGAAGGCATATTTTGTTTTTAGCAAGACGGGCGGCATAACTGGGAAATTAATTTAATGGCAGCCGACTATAATGCGCCGGCATAGACTGCCGCAACCGTTTTACATCGTGTTTCGCGAACTCCAGCATATGTTTAGAATCTTGTTGTCGATAGGGCAGAGATGGTAAGTTCTGCCCTTATAATCAATGGCTAGTATTAATGGCGCGGCGCTGCCGGCTCAGTGCCCCAAAATTCATTGGCGTACGAAGTATTCGAGAATTGAATACGATGCAGCTGCGCGTAAACCTGATTTTTCGCCAGCAGTTCGCTGTGTGTACCGACCTCAACAATCTCACCCTTCTGCAGCACGACAATCCGGTCCGCCTTTTCTATCGTGGACAAACGATGCGCGATCACCAGCGTGGTGCGTCCCTGCATCAAAGTCTCCAGCGCGGCTTGCACATGCCGTTCGGATTCGCTGTCGAGCGCTGAGGTCGCCTCATCAAGTATCAGGATGGGCGCATCCTTGAGGATGGCGCGGGCAATCGCGATGCGTTGACGCTGGCCGCCGGAAAGTTTGACTCCGCGCTCGCCAACCAGCGTATTCAGACCCGCCGGCCATTCACTGATAAATTCCATCGCATGCGCGGCTCGCGCGGCAGCCACGATTTCCGCCTCGCTGACTTCGCGCATCTGCCCATAAGCAATATTGGCCGCGACCGTATCGTTGAATAGCACGACTTCCTGGCTGACCAGCGCGATATTGGCGCGCAGACTGGTCAGCGTCAGCTCGGCAAGATTTTGGCCATCCAGCAGTATGGCTCCGCTGGTCGGGCTGTAAAATCGCGGCACCAGGCTGGCCAGCGTGGTTTTGCCGCTGCCCGATGCACCGACCAGCGCCACATTTTCCCCGGCGCGTATATGCAGCGAGATATTCTGCAGCGCAGGACGTATATCCGGCCCATAGGAAAACTGCACCTGATCGAATTGCAATTCTCCTCGCACCCGTCCGATTTCGACAGTGCCATGGTCCACTTCGCCGTCGGTATCCAGCAGGGTAAAAACGCTTTCCGCTGCCGCCAGTCCGCGCTGCAGAAATTCGCTTACACCAGTCAGCCGCTTGAGCGGGGCGGTCAGCATCAGCATCGCCATGATGAAGGAAACAAAGCCGCCCACGGTCACTTCATCCGCGTTGGATTGCAGCGTAGCGAGGTAAACCACGACGGCCAGCGCGATTGCCGCGACCATCTGGACGATCGGGACATTGATTGCGGCCGCCGAGGCCTGTTTCATCGTGTGGCGGCGCACCCAGTTGACTTGTTCATGAAAACGCTGGCCTTCATATTGCTGGCCGCCGAACAGCTTGACCACCTTATGCGCGCTGATGCTTTCTTCAATTACCTGCGTAATGTTGCCCATCGCCTGTTGCGAATCGTAGCTGCTGGTGCGCATGCGCTTGCTGATGGTGCGGATGATGAAAGTAATGATAGGCGCCATCAGCAAGGTAAGTAGCGATAGCTTCCAGTTAAGGTAAAACAGCCAGCCCAGCAGGCCGACGATGACGATGCCGTCACGCACGGCGACGGTTACCACAACGGTGGCAGCACTGGTTACCTGCGTGACGTCGAAGGTCAGCTTGGAAATCAGATTGCCGGTGGCGTGATCATCATAATAGCGGGTGGGCAAAGTGAGCAGTTTGCGAAACATCTCGTTGCGCAGATCCATCACCAGTTTGTTGCCGACCCAGCTGATGGCATACGAACTGATATAACCGGCGATCCCACGCACCAGAAATATCACGATGATGACCAGCGGTACCAGGCGCAACATCGCCTGGTCTTTATGAACAAATGTCCCGTCCAGCATCGGCTTCATCAACGCCGCAGCCAGCGGTTCAGTGGCCGCAACGACGGCAGTGCCGAGTACGGAAGCAGCGAATGGGCGCCAATAGGGTTTAACGTAGGTAAGAAGGCGGAAGTAAAGCTGACTGCTGGTGAGTTTCATGACAGTACTTTAGCAGAAATGGCCGGGCCGGCTGCTTGCAAATAAGTGGCTTTAGACATTTTCAATTGTCAGGAAACATAGATCATAAAAGCGGAAAGCACCGCTTCAGTTTATAGATATAACCATTGCGCACTGACAAGGCAGCGCTAAACCAGCCGGCCCAACACATGGCGTTTGAATCCGCGCACCAGTCTCGACGGCAGGCTTTTTTTGACCTGCCCGTAATCCAGTTCCTTATCCCAGTTGGATTGGCTGCATATCCCGGGATAAACCTGGCTGAGCACTTCATCGGTTTCGCCTGCCTGTCTGGCGGCGCGAAATTGTTCTTCATAGTGATAGCAGCGGAATAATGTTTCGACCGGCCATAGTTCAACCGAACGAAACTTCAGCAGCGCCTCGCCGTACCAGCGCATCTCGGAAGGAAATAACTGGATCGCTTCGAGGAAATTCATGCCGCGCGGCGCCAGGAATTGCTCGGCCAGATCGGCCCATACGCGCCGATTCCACACCACGGGCAACGGCCCGAAATCATAATGCCTGCCGCTGCGCCCGATGATTTTCATCAGCGTTGCGCAATCCGCGTCTATATTCCCGGCGATTTTTGCGTAGCGGTGCAAGGCTCCGAACAGGCGCAGCTCCAGGCTTTCGTTCATCACGGTATAAGGCGCGCTGGCCGGTGTCAGAAAATCGCGCCTGCCGCAGTCGCGTATGAAATACGCGTCGGAATCGATGCACAGATAATTTTCGCTCAGCCCAAGCCGCCAGAATTCGGCTTTCACAATCTGTTGCGACAGGTTGCCCGGCAACGCATGCAGCGCTTTTTGATCAAGCGCGGAATTGGCCGCGACGATTTCCTCATCCGCCAGCAGGCTGACGCCATCGCTGCCGATGATATTCCTGAACAACTCAAGATCGCCGGCCGGACAGGAAATATAAAACGGCAATTGTTCGGGATTGTAGCGGCGTACGCTCTCAGCCAGACGCGCCGCGCGGTACACGTCGCGCTGGTAGGATTTGCAATAAAGGACGATGTCTTGCATTAAAAAACGCGTATCTCGGCGGATTCGGGATGTGTTTGTATTGCGCTGGCCAACGCGATAATTTGGCGCACGGCTGCCTCCGCAGTATAGGGAGAAGGCCTGCCGGAGTCAGCCAGATCGGCATGCAGCCAGCGCGTATATAGCTCATTCAGCGCGGCAGCGACCGCATCGGCATCGTCCGCCGCGACGGCCCAGTGCCCGAGTTCACGCAACATATTCTGCATCTGCTGATTGTGCCAGACCAGCGCCAGAATCGGACGCTGCGTCCACAGATATTCGTACATTTTCGATGGCATGTATTCTTCGCAGAACGGCACGGTACCATGCAGCAGCAACAGGCAGTCGACCGCGTTCATGCGCTTGATCACGCGCATGCGCCCACTTTCTCCAGTGATGGGGTCGGTCTCCAGCCGACCGAACTGCTCGATTATCTGCGGGTGGCGAAAATTCTGCATCGCGCGCGCCGACACGCTATCGATTCCTCCGCCGTAAAGCTGCAGGCGTATCTGTTCGGCACGTTGTGGATCCCGATCCAGAAATTTGTGCAGGCCCTGCAGAAAAACTTCAAGGTTGCGCGTTTCCGCCAGCGAGCCGAAATGTCCGATCACCAGATGCGTTCCACGCTGGGAGGGCACACGGTTAAATTCCGGCGCGTCCGCCCCCGGGATCAGGCAGTGCCCGCGACTGCCGAGTTGCGGATGGCGCGCCCGGGCGCGAGCCAGGGCTTCCTCGGTGAACCACCAGACGACATCGGCATGCGTGCATATTTTGCGCTCCAGCCACGCGGCAAAACGCGCGCGTATTTTTTTCGGCTGATCGGCATAAATCATCGGATCATGTATCTCCGCTATCCAGCGCACGCCGTAGCGGCGCGCCAGCCAGTACCCGGCCAGATGCGCCGCGTAAGCACCGCCGGTGGAATAAATCAATGCCGGCCGGCGTTTTCTGATAATCGCCGCACTGGCGAAATACGCGCTGATCGCCCACGACCAGCTGGTTTCGAGATGGATAAAAATTTTTTCAAGCAGGTAGAATGGCAGCAGCGCCAGTGATATGGTTGTCATGATGACGCGGTAAATTATGCGGGAGGAAATTCGCTGTTTCAGGTAGTGGCGCAGATCGAAGCGCAAGCCCGCAGGAAATGCGGGCAGGACTTGATGATGCTCAACCACTTTATCCTGTTTGCCGAGCACGCCGCTGACCACGATAGGCTCGATGCCCAGCTTGAGCAGATGCGGGATTTTATCGGTAATGGTCTGGCTGGCCGCGCGCCCGTCCATATTGTAGGCATGTGATAGCACCAGCCAGACCTGTTTATTGCTTCCGCTCATATTCAGCCTGATGAATTGAAAGCATGATTTTTTGTCTGCGCGCAACGCCATTTTGCTCGAACCGCTGCATCGAAAATATACTGCAGCGTTGCACGATCAACGTAACATTTTACAGATAATCCGGGCTACACCTAAGCAGAAAATTATGGCTAGATATGCGGTTGGCGATATACAGGGATGCTGCAGCGAACTGCAACAGCTGCTCGAGCTGATCAACTTCGATGCAGCGGTGGACCAGCTGTGGCTGGTGGGCGACCTGGTCAATCGCGGGCCGGATTCGCTCGGCGTGTTGCGCCTGGTCAAGTCGCTGGGCGCCGCCGCGATCACGGTGCTGGGCAATCATGACCTGCATTTGCTGGCGGTGGCCGAAGGGGTGGCCGAATTGCATCGCAGCGACACGGTGCAGGATATTCTGCAGGCACCCGACCGTGCGGAATTGCTGGCCTGGCTGCGCGCGCAGCGGCTGCTGCATGTAGCCGACGGTTTCCTGCTGGTGCACGCCGGCGTGCTGCCCATGTGGACGGTGGCGCAGGCGCAGCAACTGGCCCATGAAGTCGAAGCCGCATTGCAGGGACCGCACTATCATCAATTTCTGACGCGCATGTACGGCAATCACCCCGACCATTGGGAGGAAAGCCTGACCGGCTACAAACGGCTGCGCGTCATCACCAATGCCTTTACCCGCATGCGTATCTGCACTGCACAGGGCGGCATGGAATTCAACTTTAAGGGCGAGGTACAGGACGTACCGCCGGGATACTGGCCGTGGTTCGAGGTGCCGCAGCGGGCCAGCGCGGACCTGCCGATAATATGCGGACACTGGTCGGCGCTGGGGCTGAAAGTCACGTCCAATCTGATTGCGCTCGATACCGGCTGTTTATGGGGCGGGCCACTGACTGCGATACGTCTGGAAGACCGCCGGGTGTTTCAGGTACGGGGCGCTAGCAAGGCGCTGGCCCAGCCGTGGAAATAATGAATTCCTGAGGGGCTTAACGATTGCCCGCAGCCAGATTCAGCCGTTGCATCATTGCCTCAGCCTGGCGCAGATACCCGCCCCCGAACAGGTTGGCATGATTGAGGATGTGGTACAGGTTATACAGCGTTTTTCGCTGGACATAGCCTGGATCAAGCGGCCATGCCGCGTGGTAGGCGGTATAAAACTGCGCATCAAAACCGCCGAATAATTCGGTCATCGCGAGGTCGGCCTCACGGTCGCCAAAATACGGCGCGGGATCGAACAATACCGGGGTGCCATCTTCGCAGTAAGCACGATTGCCGCCCCATAAATCGCCGTGCAGCAGTGACGGGACCGGGCGGTAATCGGCGAACAGCTGCGGCAATTTCTGCTGCAGTTCCCTGCCCTGCTTTTGCAGTTCGCCGCGGTAACCGTTGCGCGCCGCGAGATCAAGCTGGAACCCCAGCCGCTGTTCGCTCCAGAAGGCCACCCAGTCGGATGAGCGAGCATTATGTTGCGGCGTGGTGCCCAGCGTGTTGTCCTGCTGCCAGCCAAATTGCGGCGCCTGGGTGCGGTGCAGCGCGGCCAGCTGGCGGCCGAGCAGGAGGGCGTTGCCGCGGCTGTTCAGCGCGAGATATTCCAGTACCAGGAAAGCACGTTCGGCGGCGACGCCGCAGGTGATGGCGTGCGGTACCCGCACGGTGGCGGTGGCTGCCACAGCGGCAAGCCCGGTTTGTTCCGCGGCAAACATCGGCAGCGTGTCCGCGCGATTAAGCTTGGCGAAATAACTGCGGCCATCCGTTGCGGTCATGCGCCACGCCTGATTGATCGAGCCGCCGCTCAGCGGCTGCGCATCAGCGAGCTCAAAATCCGCCTGAGTGGCGTCGGCAATCGCGGCGCTGACCGCGCGCCAGGCTATCATGGCTCACAGCGTGATCGCATAACCGAAGTGCTGCTGGAATAAATCGGTCAGCTCGCTGCGGGTCGGCTGGTGGTTCTGGCCGCCGCGGCTGGCAATTTTGAGCGCGCCCATCAGCGAAGCCAGCCGTCCCGTCGTTTCCCAGTCCCACTTGTGCTGGATGCCATGCAGCAGGCCGGCGCGGTATGCATCGCCGCAGCCGGTCGGGTCGACCAGCGCAGTGGGTTTGGGCGTCGGAATCGCGATCTGTTTGCCGTCGGCATAAATCAACGAACCGTCCGGACCCAGAGTCACGATCAACGCGCGCACCATCGCCGCCAGCTCTTCCAGCTTCCTGCCGGTTTTATCCTGCAGCATTCTGGCTTCGTAATCATTCACCGTGATGTAATCCGCCTGCGCGATAAAATCCAGCAGCTCATTTCCGCCGAACATCGGCATGCCCTGTCCCGGGTCGAATACAAATGGAATGCCCGCGTCGTTGAATTCACGCGCGTGCTGCAGCATGCCGTTGCGTCCATCCGGCGAAACGATGCCCAGCGTGACATTTTCCGCTGCGGCCACGTGGTTCTGGTCCGAAAAATTCATCGCGCCGGGATGAAAAGCGGTGATCTGGTTATCGTCCAGGTCGGTGGTGATGAATGCCTGGCCGGTAAACGTATCTGGCACGTGACGAATATGCTGCTGCGGCAGCCCGAGCTTTTCCAGGCGCTGCGCATACGGAGAAAAATCGTCGCCGATGGTCGCCATGATCAGCGGCCGGCCGCCCAGCAATTGCAGATTGTAGGCGATGTTGCCGGCGCAACCGCCATATTCCCGGCGCATTTCCGGCACCAGAAAGGCCACGTTCAAAATATGAATCTGCTCCGGCAGGATATGCTTTTTGAACTGATCGGGAAACACCATAATGGTGTCGTAAGCCATGGAACCACAGATGAGAGTATTCATTTTATTTGAGGTAAGTTAATCCAGTGCGATCACGATCAGTCGGCATTGGGCACTGAATAAACAGACCGGCGCTGTCGGCCCGTTAGCTGCGGGGTGATGCTATTTTAATGCCGCCAGCGCCGCATCGTAGTTCGGCTCATGCGTGATGTCGTCCACCAGTTCCGTATGCAGCACTGTATCGTTTTCATCCAGCACCAGCACCGCCCGCGCGGTCAGGCCGCTGAGCGCGGTGTCAGCGATTTTTACGCCGTAATTGCGCATGAAATCGCGCCCTCGCATCAGCGACAGCGTAATCACATTGTCCAGCCCTTCGGCCACGCAGAAGCGTGCCATCGCGAACGGCAGGTCGGCGGAAATCACCAGTACCACGGTGTTGTCCAGCTTGCTGGCGGCTTCGTTGAACCTGCGCGTGGACGTGGCGCATACTTCGGTATCCAGGCTGGGGACGATATTCAGCACTTTGCGTTTGCCGGCGAAATTCTGCAGCGAGACATCCTGCAGTTCCTTGTTTACCAGCGTGAATGCTGGCGCTTTTTGCCCGACCGCGGGGAAAGTGCCAAACAGCGTAACCGGCGTGCCATTCAGCGTGACGGCGGTTTTATTGGAGGTATCCCTGCTCATGCTTTTCTCCTTTTAAGACACCGAGTTTTCAGTGGCATAACTTTCTAGCGGCGGACACGCACAGATCAGATTTTTGTCGCCGCGTACATTGTCGATGCGCGCCACACTCGGCCAGAATTTATTATCCCGTAGCGACGGCAGCGGATACACCGCTTTTTCGCGGCTGTAGCCGTGATCCCATGTACTCGAAATCGCCGCCTTGGCCGTATGGGGCGCGTTCTTGAGCACATTGTCGGTGCGGTCGGCCTCGCCGCAGATGATTTCATCGATTTCCTTGCGGATCGAAATCATCGCTGCGCAGAAACGGTCCAGCTCCGCTTTCGATTCGCTTTCGGTCGGCTCGACCATCAAGGTGTCGGCCACTGGAAACGACACGGTGGGCGCATGAAAACCATAGTCCATCAGGCGTTTTGCAATATCGCCGACTTCTACCCCGGCTTCGCGCTTGAAGCTCACGCAGGCCAAGATCATTTCATGCGCGCATCGTCCATTGGCGCCGCTGTACAGCGTGGGGAAATGATTTTTCAGCGACTCCTTGATGTAGTTCGCGTTCAGGATCGCAATGCGGGTCGCCTCGGTTACCCCATTGCCGCCCAGCATTTTGATGTAGCCGTACGAGATCAGCAGGATCAGCGCGCTGCCCCAAGGCGCGGCCGACACTGCGTGTATGCCTTGCTCGCCGCCGGTTTTGACCACCGGATGCGATGGCAGGAACGGCACCAGATGGGCCGCCACCCCGATCGGACCCATGCCCGGGCCGCCGCCGCCGTGCGGAATTGCGAAGGTTTTGTGCAGGTTCAGGTGGCACACATCCGCGCCGATATTGCCCGGGCTGGTCAGGCCGACCTGTGCATTCATGTTGGCGCCGTCCATATAAACCTGGCCGCCGTTCTGATGAATAATGCCGGTAATCTCGATGATGCCTTCTTCATATACGCCGTGCGTGCTGGGGTAAGTCACCATCAGGCAGGACAGATTGTCCTTATGCTGCACGGCTTTTTCGCGCAGGTCGGCAACATCGATATTGCCGTTCTTGTCGCATTTCACCAGCACGATTTTCATGCCGCACATCGCCGCGCTGGCCGGGTTGGTGCCATGCGCCGAGGTCGGGATCAGCGCAATGTTGCGGTGCGCGTCCCCCCGTGACTGATGATACGCCTGGATCACCAGCAGCCCGGCATATTCCCCTTGCGCGCCGCTGTTGGGCTGAAAACTCATTTTGGCGAAACCGGTGATTTCGCTCAGCGCACGATCCAGCTCGTCGATAATTTCATGATAGCCGGCGGCCTGCGCTAGCGGCACGAAGGGATGCAGGCCGGCGAATTCCGGCCAGGTGATCGGCAACAGTTCCGCCGCCGCGTTCAGCTTCATCGTGCATGAGCCCAATGGAATCATCGCGTGGGTCAGCGACAGATCCTTGTTCTCCAGCCGCTTGATGTAGCGCATCATCTCCGATTCGGAGTGATAGATGTTGAACACCGGATGCTGCAGAATCGCCGATTGCCGCACCGCAATCAAAGCCCGCTGATCGAAAATCTGTTCGGTACGGATCGGTGCGGCGGTTTTGCCGGCGGCTTGCGCGAACACCGCGATGATCGCGTTCAGGTCGGCCGTGTCGGTGGTCTGATCGACCGCGATGGTGATAGCCGTGTCGATGTAGCGAAGATTAATTTGCGCCGCTTCGGCCAGCGCGCGGATTTTTTGGTGCTCGCCCACATTGATTTTCACGGTGTCGAAGAACACGCCTTGCTCCACCGCATAGCCGAGCTTTTTCAGTTCGGCCGCCAAGGTGGCCGCGGTCTGGTGCACCTGCAGCGCGATCTGTTTCAATCCTTCCGGGCCGTGGTACACCGCATACATGCTGGCCATGATCGCCAGCAAGGCTTGCGCGGTGCAGATATTCGAGGTGGCCTTGTCGCGGCGGATGTGCTGCTCGCGCGTTTGCAGCGCCATACGCAGCGCCTGGTTGCCGTCTGAATCTACGGATACGCCGATGATGCGGCCGGGCATGGCGCGCTTGTATTCGTCGCGGCAGGCGAAATAAGCCGCGTGCGGTCCGCCGTATCCCATCGGCACACCGAAGCGCTGGGTATTGCCGACCACAACGTCGGCTCCCCATTCTCCCGGCGGGGTCAGCAGCACCAGGCTCAGGATGTCGGCCGCGACCGCGAGCGTGGTGCCGTTTGCTTTGGCACGGCGGGCAAAATCCGCATAGTCATGAACCTTGCCGTCGGCAGTGGGATATTGCAACAGCGCGCCATAAACATTATCCAGCGCAGCGGTTTTGAAATTGCCTATCACCAGCTCGATCCCCATCGGCGCCGAGCGGGTTTTCAGCAGGTCGATGGTCTGCGGATAGCATTCATCCGAAACGAAGAATTTGTTCGCGCCCCGATCGGCAGCTTCATGCGTGCGGGTGTTGAACAGCATCGCCATGGCCTCAGCGGCGGCGGTCGATTCATCCAGCAACGATGCATTGGCGATTTCCATGCCGGTTAAATCCATCACCATGGTCTGGAAATTCAGCAGCGCCTCCAGCCGGCCCTGCGAAATCTCCGCCTGGTAAGGCGTATAGGCGGTGTACCAGCCCGGGTTTTCCAGCACGTTGCGCTGGGTGACCGCAGGAATAATGGTGTCGTAATAGCCCAGGCCGATGTAGGTCTTGAATACTTTATTCTTTGCCGCCACGCCGCGTAAATGCTTGTGGTATTGGTATTCGCTTAATCCGTCGGGCAGGTTCAACGGCTTGTTCAGGCGAATCGCCGCCGGTATGGTCTGGGCGATCAGTTCATCGACCGAGCTTGCGCCGATTTTGGCCAGCATTGCCTGCTCGTCATTTGCGCGCGGGCCGTTGTGGCGGTTTACGAATTTGTCTGGGGTGATCATGATGAGTGCTCTTTAAATAATGCCCAAGGGAAAAGTTTATCAGTGCGATGGTTGGCGTATGTCCACTGGCCGGTCTGGCTAGTGTATGCCGCCAGGCGCAACGTGCGCTGGGGGCGGCATACGGATTTTCTGCTAGTGCGCCTCGCTGTCTACTGCTGCCTGATAGGCCGTGGCGTCCAGTAAACTGTTCAAATCTGCAGCGTTGTCGGGTTTGAGCCGGTATATCCATGCGCCGTACGGATCGGAATTGATTTTTTCCGGTGAGGTTTCCAGTTCGCTGTTGGTTGCTACCACTGTCCCGGCCAGCGGTGCGTAAACATCAGCCGCAGCCTTGACCGATTCCACTACCGCGCTTTCTTCCCTGGCCCTGAGTTTGCGTCCTGATGCTGGAGGTTCGACAAATACCATATCGCCCAGAAGTTCCTGCGCGTGTTCGGTAATGCCGATGCTGACGGTGCCGTCGGCTTCTGTTTTGACCCATTCATGCGAAGTCGTGTACTTTAAATTTGCTGGTAAATTGTTGCTCATCGATATCCCCTGAAAAAAGTTAAATCAAACCTTTGCCGTTACGCACGAACGGATATTTCACCACTTTTGCCGCCAGCATTTTATCGCGGATTGCGACCTGGATTTCGTCTCCGACTTGCACCGCTGCGGGCACACGCGCCAAAGCGATCGACAGGTTCAGCGTCGGCGAAAAGGTGCCGCTGGTGATCTCGCCTGCGCCGTGCGCGGTCTGCACTGCCTGATGGCCGCGCAGCACGCCGCGCTCCAGCAGCACCAGCCCGACCAGTTTGCGCACAGGCGGATTGGCCAGCAGCGCGGCCTTGCCGATAAAATCGCGCTCGCTTTTCAGATCCACGGTCCAGGCCAGCCCGGCCTCGAGCGGACTGATCGTCTGGTCCATATCCTGTCCGTACAGATTCATCCCCGCTTCCAGCCGCAGTGTGTCGCGTGCGCCCAGCCCGATGGGCGCCACCCCGGCCTGATGCAGGGCTTGCCACAAGGCTTCCGCTCTGGTCGCGGGCAGCATGATCTCGAAACCGTCTTCGCCGGTATAGCCGGTGCGTGCGACGAAATATTCCCCACAATCCGCAGCCTGGAAATTCTGCAGGGCGGCAGTGGCGGCCTGGATTTGCGGCAGCGCATGCCACACCTTGGCGCGCGCATTGGGGCCTTGCACCGCTATCATCGCCAGGTCGTTGCGCGAAGTAATGTTCAGGTCGGGTGCATGGGCCGCAGCCTGCTGGCGCATCCAGGCGATGTCCTTGTCTGCGGTGCCGGCGTTCACGACGATGCGGAACCAGTGTTCATTAATGAAATAGACGATCAGGTCGTCGATCACTCCGCCGCTGGGCAGCAGCATGCAGGAATACAGCGCCTTGCCGGACGTGGTCAGCTTGTCGACATTGTTGGCCAGCAAATAACGCAGGAACGCGCGTACGCCTTCGCCGCGGATATCCACGCCGCGCATGTGCGACACGTCGAACATGCCGCTGTCGCGGCGCACCGAGTTATGTTCGTCAATTTGCGAACCGTAGTTCACCGGCATATCCCACCCGCCGAAATCGACCATTTTGGCGCCCATTGCACGATGTGCTGCATTAAGAGGTGTTTGCTGAAGCGTCATTAAAGTTCTTTCAGAAAAATAAAAAGGGCGAAGCAGTTTAAACTGCTTCGCCCCATCTGTCCTTGTACCTGAGAGATTACGACGGTGTTGCTGTCGTGTGCCCCTTCGGTGGTCAACTCGTGACTCTCTCCAGATTTGCCTGCACCAACGGTTCGTGAGCCTGAGCGGTTTCGGGTATTGCGCCTTCGGCGGTGCGCCTGTTCAGGCAGCACGCTCTCCCATTGGTTTGAACGGCAGGAAGAACTATACCGGAAAGTGGGTACCCACGGCAACCGGCAGCTCATCTTTGGCCGCGGCTACACTTGGGAATTTTTGCTGTTATGGCGGATAAAATAAAAACAGGCGGTATCCGGTCGGCTTCAGGTCGGTGGTGTCCAGCCGCAATTTCAGGCTGGCCTCGCGCTCGGCCGCGATGCCCCGGGCTTCATTATTTTCTGGCGCAAGGTATTCCGCCGGGACGAAGATACGGCGCGCCACCACCTTGTCTGCGGCATCCGTCAGCGCAAGCTCAAGATTGGGATACGCCTGGGCGTAATCGGCATGATTGCGCAAGATGGCGTTAAGAGTGATGACGTTGGCCTGAGCAGGATCGGCTACCTCGAGTTCGGAAGATTCAATGCTCATCAGATCGGCCTGGTGCGGCAACGGCACGCTGCAGTGCAACAGCTTGCAATAGGAAATCAGCGCAGGTTTGAGACCGGGCAGACGGGCAGCCAGCTCGACTCGGAAAAAGTACGCAGCTTGCGCCAGCAGCATAATAAGGAGCAGCAGACAGCCCAGTATCCACCATCCGCGGTGGGTTCGCCTGGTTTGATTGGCGGAGATGGTACTGTCTGCGGTAAACGTACTTTTTTGCGCGGAGGCAGAGGTTTCGGTGGTCAGGGCTTCGGCGCTGGCGGAATCCGGTCCCCGCTGCTGTTGCGCTTCTTCAAGCAACTCCGGACTCGGTTGCTGAGGTAGTTCGGGAACTGATTCCTCAGGTAGTTCCCGGGTTGACTCCTGAGGTTCTTCCCGAGCTGTTTCCTGATTGAGCTCCGACTCCTGCTCTGGCGCGATGGTTGTGTCGGGCGCTACGGGAGGGTTCGGAACTTCATGCATATGTTCGGTGGCATTGAAGGCCGCCTGGCAATGTCCGCAGCGCACCATGCCGTTGTGCATCTGCAACTGCGCCGGGGAAACTTTAAAATGAGTTTTGCACTGCGGACACTGGGTAATAGCACTCATTGCGGCACCTCTGAAACCTGCTGCGCGCACAGCAGCGTTGCTTCGACATTTAACGGGTTAATTTTGGCCGGGCCCCATGATCTTGACACCGGACAAACACGCCCAGCCATCTTCCAGCACCGGCGCTTTGAGGTCAAACCATTGCGCGTAGACTTCCATCACTTCGGTCGCCTGATCGCAGAGTATGCCCGACAGAACAATCTGTCCACCCGGCCGCACCGCATGCGCCAGCAGCGGCGCCAGTATTTTAAGTGGATTGGTCAGGATATTGGCCGCGAGGATATCGAACTGTTGCCGCGGTAACGCATCAGGCAGGCAGAACTGCGCCGCTACGCCATTGGCCGCCGCGTTGTCACGGCTGGATTGCACCGCCTGTGCATCGATATCGACGCCGATTGCACTGGCCGCGCCGAGTTTAAGCGCGGCGATCGCGAGTATTCCGGAACCGCAGCCGTAATCCAGCAACGATTCGCCACCTTTAATTTGGGCGTCCAGCCAGCTCAGGCACAGCCGGGTGGTCGGATGGCTGCCGGTGCCAAATGCCAGGCCGGGGTCCAGCGTGATATTGATCGCAGCCGGATCGGCAGCGGTATGCCAGGTCGGCACGATCCAGAGCCGGGGTGAAATACGGATAGGATTAAATTGCGACTGGGTCAGGCGTACCCAGTCATTGTCCGCCAGCGTTGACAGATCATAGGCAGGCGCGTGCGGCATGCCGCTGAGATTCGCCGCTTCCAGCAGAATGTCGTGTACCGGCGCGTCCTCGGGAAACAGCGCGGTTACCCGGTTTTGCCGCCAGTGCTGCAACGTCGGCAGCCCCGGCTCGCCGAATATTGCCTGCTCATGCTGAGTATCGGCATCGGCGTCGTGTATGTCTACCGATAAAGCGCCCAGTTGCAGCAATGCCTCGCTCAAATTCTCTGCATGCTGTGCCTGCGCGTGCACAGTCAGGGTGAGCCAGGCCATTCCCTTATTTTTCCTTGGCGCGTTTGGCCAGTTTATGTTCGAGGTAGTGAATACTGGTGGCGCCGCGCAGGAACGCGGCGTCCGTCATCAGTTCCTGATGCAGCGGAATATTGGTTTCTATGCCTTCCACGGCCATTTCAGCCAGCGCGGTGCGCATGCGCGCAATGGCTTGTTCGCGGGTATCGCCATAGGCGATGATCTTGGCGATCATCGAGTCATAATGAGGCGGCACAAAGTAATTGGCGTACACGTGCGAATCCACACGGATGCCGGGACCGCCGGGGGGATGCCAGGTCGTGATGCGGCCGGGCGACGGCGTAAACTTGTACGGATGTTCAGCATTGATGCGGCATTCGATGGCATGTCCGGTCAGCAGGATATCTTTTTGTCGGAACGCAAGTTTCCCGCCGGCAGCAATAAGGATTTGCTGCTGCACGATGTCAATGCCGGTGATGATTTCGCTGACCGGGTGCTCGACCTGCACCCGGGTATTCATCTCGATGAAGTAAAACTCGTTGTTTTCGAAAAGAAACTCAAAGGTGCCGGCACCACGGTAACCGATCTTGCGGCAGGCTTCTGCGCAGCGTTCGCCGATGCGGTTGCGCAGGCGTGGATTAAGTTGAACCGCGGGCGCCTCTTCGATGATTTTTTGATGCCGGCGCTGCATGGAGCAGTCGCGCTCGCCCAGATACACCGCATTGCCGAACGAGTCGGCGAGCACCTGGAATTCGATATGGCGCGGATTCTCCAGGAATTTTTCCATGTATACCATGGGATTATTAAACGCAGCCTGGGCTTCGCTGCGCGTCATGGCCACGGCATTCAGCAGCGCCGCTTCGGTGTGCACCACGCGCATGCCCCGGCCGCCGCCGCCGCCGGAGGCTTTGATAATCACCGGATAACCGATGGTGCGGGCGATCTTGATAATTTCCGCTGGATTCTCCGGTAACGCGCCATCCACGCCAGGCACGCACGGCACACCGGCCTTCTTCATCGTGAGCTTGGCGGTGACTTTGTCACCCATCATCCGTATGGTTTCCGGGCGCGGGCCGATGAATACAAAGCCGCTTTTCTCGACGCGTTCGGCGAAATCAGCGTTTTCCGACAGAAAACCATAGCCAGGGTGGATAGCTTGCGCATCGGTCACTTCGGCGGCGCTGATAATTGCCGGGATGTTCAGGTAGCTCAGCGCCGACGGAGCCGGGCCGATGCATACCGATTCATCGGCCAGCTTGACGTATTTGGCGTCGGCATCAGCCTCGGAGTGGACAGCGACGGTCTTGATGCCCAGTTCGCGGCAGGCGCGCTGGATGCGCAGCGCAATTTCACCGCGGTTGGCTATCAGTATTTTTTCAAACATCTATTGGGCTCCGGCTTGAGTGCTGCAGGCGTTGATGCTCCACGCGCCGCGGCGGCATGATCTGTCCCTGCAGTGGTGGTGTTTTATATAAATATTAGGCAATGATGAACAGCGGCTGGCCGTATTCCACGGCTTGTCCGTTTTCTACCAGCATGGCCTTGATTACCCCGCTTGCGTCGGCCTCGATCTCGTTCAGCAGCTTCATCGCTTCGATGATGCAAAGTGTGTCGCCCTCGTTCACGCTCTGACCAACTTCGACAAAAGGCTTGGCGCCGGGTGAAGGGCAGCAATAAAAGCTGCCCACCATCGGCGATTTGACGATGTGCCCCTCCACCTCGGCCGGAATCGGCGCTGCCACCGGCGCCGCCGCGGCCACCGCGGTGAATGGCGCCGACGGTTGATGCTGCTGCGGTGCATAAGCTGCCTGCATCAGCGCGGAAGGCGCGCGCGTAATGCGTACCCGTTCTTCGCCTTCACTGATTTCCAGTTCGGCGATACCCGAGCTTTCTACCAGCTCAATCAGGGTTTTGAGTTTGCGTAAATCCATGGTCAGTTCCTTGTAGAGTATTGCAGTGCATACTGCAGTGCGAGTTCGTAGCCGCTTGCGCCCAGGCCGCTGATGACGCCCACGGCGAGATCGGAGAAATAGGATGTTGTGCGAAACGCCTCGCGGGCGTACACATTGGACAGATGAACTTCGATGAATGGAATGGCGACTGCAGCCAGCGCATCGCGCAGCGCTACACTGGTGTGGGTAAAAGCAGCCGGGTTGATAATAATGAAATCACTGCGATCCTGACGCGTCAGCTGAATACGGTCTATCAGCGCGCCTTCGGCATTACTTTGGAAATATTGCAGTTCAGCGCCGGCTTGTTCAGCAATTCCGGTTAACTTCGTATTAATTTCCTGCAACGTGACGCGGCCGTAAACCTCTGGTTCACGCTCCCCGAGCAGGTTTAAATTAGGGCCGTGCAGCACCAAAATATTTTTCATGCTGTAATTTTGCCGCAAATTAGTCGCAGTTGTCCAGATTTTTGCTGAAGATCGGAGAAAAACCTCATTTTCGAGCTTATAAGTTCGCAGCGCTCAGTGATTTCAAAAATTGCTCAGCATTTTGATATCCGGTGACGCGGTGATCATTTTGCTCGCGCCCCTGCGCATTAAAAAATAATATTGCTGGCGGGCCGAACAGGCTGTAGCGCTGCAACAGGGTCTGATCATCGGCGTTGTTGGCGGTCACATCGGCTTGCAATATCACCGTGTTCTTCAGCCTGGCTTGCACCTTGGCGTCGGAAAAAGTGTCGCGCTCCATTTCCTTGCACGACACGCACCAGTCGGCATAAAAATCCAGCATGACGGTCTTGCCTGCCGCCTGGGCGATCTGCTTATCCAGTTCGGCGGCATTCCTGATCGGTACGAATTGCAGGCTGACCGCCTTCGCTTGCGCGCCGCCCAGCGCACCCAGCGGACGCTGCACGTCGCGCGCACCGGACAGCGCGCCGACCAGGTAAGCAATCCCCAGTAGCAGCGCCATAATGCCGACTCCTTTCCATAGCCTGTGCCAGCCCTTGGCGTTGGGCGGCAAAGCATCCAGTGCGCGCAGATAAATCGACGATAACACCAGCAATGCAGCCCACAGCAGCATTTGCACGCTGACCGGAATCAACGATGAAATCAGCCAGATTGCGACGCCCAGCAGCATTACGCCAAAAAAGCGTTTAACCGATTCCATCCAGGCGCCCGCCCGCGGCAGCAGGGCGCCGGCTGAGGCGCCGATCACCAGCAGCGGCAGGCCCATGCCCAGCCCCATCGCGAACAGTGCGGTTGCGCCGAGCACAGCATCGTGGGTCTGCCCGATATATAACAGCGCACCCGCCAGCGGCGCTGCGACACAGGGCCCGACGATGACTGCGGACAATATGCCCATCAAGAACACGCCACCGAGATGCCCGCCATGCAGGCGGTTGCTGGTACTGCTCAGTTTGCTTTGCAGCGCGGTGGGCAGTTGCAACTCATAAAAGCCGAACATCGACAGTGATAGTAAAACGAACACGCCTGCGAAACTGCCCAGCACCCATGGCGTTTGCAAAGCGCTGGACAGCAACGTGCCGGAAAATCCCGCCGCTACGCCCACTGCCGCGTAAGTCAGCGCCATGCCCATGACATAGGCCAGCGACAGAATGAAGCCGTGCATTTTGGTCAGGTGATGGCCACGCCCGACGATGATACCGGACAGGATGGGTACCATCGGGAACATGCATGGGGTGAATGCCAGCAACAGCCCGGCCCCCAGAAAAAATAAAGTGATCAGCCAGAAATCGCCCTGCTTGAATAATCTGGCAATGCGGGTGTTTTCGTTGGTGGAGTTATCTTCAGCGGCGCTGAGCCCAGCCACCGGGCTGTCGGCTGCTGCCATAGTCGCCGGTGCTGTTGTTATCTCGGAGGACGTCAGGGCAACTGCGGTTGCTGCAGGTTGTGCTTGTATCTTCGCCGGCAACTCCACCGTGATCAGCTTGGTAATAGGCGGATAGCACAGCCCTTTTTCACTGCAACCCTGATAAACCGCCTCCAGCGTAACGCTCTGCGACGGGCCGTCGTTGCGTTGCAGAGTGATGACCGCATCGAAGGCGTCGTGGAAAACCGCCGTTGCGCCAAAGTTGGGATCCTGCTTGATATCCCCGCGCGGCATGGCGACGTTGACCACTTTAAGTCCGGCAGCTTGTGCGGCAGCGCCGCTGGGAGTAAACACAACCTTGTCGCGATACAGGTAATAATCCGGCGTTACGCGAAAGCTGGCGACCAGCGTGTTGGGGTCGCCTACCGAAATTTCCAGCCCGAAGGCCTTATCCGGCTGCAGGAACGTCGGCTGTTTGGAGCCTATCAGCGGCAGTTTTTCCCAGAAATTTTCCGCATAGGAATTATTCGGGGGGGTGAAAGCCAGGCACAGCAACAGCGTGAGTATAAAACGCATGGGCGTTATTCCTTAATTACGGTTTCCTGCCCGACCCATTGCAGATAAGCGGGATATCCCAACTCCACAGGGACAGCAATTATTTCAGGAAGTTCATAGGGATGGTGCGCGCGGATCACAGCTTCCAGGCGTGGATAGGCCACATGGGTAGTTTTGATCAGCACCGGTGTTTCCTGCGCCGATTCCACTTTATCCCGCCAGCGGTAAACTGAGCTGCAGTCGGCCAGGATATTGACGCACGCGGCAGCGCGGCTCTCCATTATTGCCTGCGCCAGGCGCTCGGCGTGGCCGCGGTCCGGCAGATTGGTGAATACCAGCAAAACCTCTGTTGCGGTCACGTTGCCCCCGCACGGGCGCAGCGCATACCCAGCTGCAGCAGCTCGTCCCATGCATCGCCGGGGCTGAGCCCTTTAACCACTTTATCGACCTGCGCCGCCTGGCGCAGCGCGCGTTCGGTTATAGCCGGACTGAAACGCCGCACCGCGCGCTCGATCGGTTTCTGGCGCGCGCCCCAGACGCGCGCCTCGCGCAATGCGGCGGCAAGGTTGCCGTTGTTCTGCGTTGCGCGCACTACTTTGCCGAGCGTGCGGATATCTTCCGTCAAAGTCCAGAGCACCAGCACTGCGGCGACGCCTTCTGCGCGCAGCCCGTCCAGTATGCGCACGTAGCGCGCCGCATCGCCAGCCAGCATGGCCTCGGACAATTTAAATACATCGTAGCGCGCCACATCCATCACCGCGTCCTTGACCGGCTCAAAGGCCAGTGGCCCGGCGGGGAACAGCAACGCGAGCTTTTGAATTTCCTGGTGGGCCGCAAGCAAATTGCCTTCCACCTTTTCTGCAAGGAAAGCCAGGGTGGCGGGATCTGCGGATTGCTGCTGGCGCTTCAGCCGGTCGCCGATCCAAGCGGGCAGCGCCGCCAAGCCGATTTCCTCGGCCGCGATCACCTCGCCCTGGGCTTCCAGCGCGCTGAACCACTTGCTGCTCATCGCGGCTTTATCGAGCCGCGGCAGCGTGATCAGGGTGATCGTGTCCGGCGGCAGCTGCTGGCTATGCTGCTGCAAGGCCTGGGCGCCTTCCACTCCCGGCTTGCCTCCGGGTATGCGTAGATCGAGCAGCCGGCGCGGAGAAAAAAGCGACTGGCTGCGTGCGTGATGGGATAACTCCGCCCAGCTGAAATCCCGGTCCGCAGTCATCACGATGCGCTCCGAATGGCCCGCTGCGCGTGCCGCTGCACGTATCGCATCGGCCGCTTCGATAGCGAGCAGCATCGCATCGCCATGAATGACATACAGCGGCTGGAGCGCGCTGGCCAGCTGGCGCGGCAGATTCTCCGTGGACAGTTTCATTGTGCTTCCGTCTGAAGTTGCGGCATTTTCATTGTCCGGGCTGAGGCGCTCTGGCGCGGTTCAGGCGGCGCAAAACCTGTTGCACTGCATCGTTGCGCATGTCCAGGTAGAGCAGGTTTTCCTCCTGTTCCTTGGCCAGGATGCGGGTGTCGTCATAGGAAAAAACACGCCCCAGCGTGATTTCCTCCGGAGCCAGCCACTCGTGCTGATTGCTGTCGTAGGCGCGCAGTGAAACGCGATATTGCAGTCGGTATTCCAGTACGCGGCCGGCGCTGCTCAAGGAAAGGATCTGCTTGTCGGTCTTTTCCGACACAATCTGCAGCGTCAGCTGCGCCTGTTCCGCGGTATCGCTGAGCTGCACATTGTTGTCCTGCAGCACCCGCTTCAATTCGATAATAAACGGTGTGAGATCATTCGGCGACTGCACGTACAAGGTCTGCACCGGCAGCACAAAAGCATCGTGTCCGCGTAAATGAAAGCCACATGCCTGCAGGATCAGCAACATCGCAACAACCAGGATGGCGCGCGTCGGTTTACTCATCGCAGATCAGATCACCACGTTGATCAGACGCCCCGGCACCACGATCACTTTTTTCGCCGTAGCGCCTGCCAGCAGTTTCTGCACCGCGTGATGCGCCAGCGCCATTTGTTCCAGCGCCGCCTTGTCCGTATCCCGGGGCACCTGCAGACTGCCGCGCAACTTGCCGTTGACCTGTATCACCAGTTCGATTTCATCCTGTACCAGCGCGGCCAGGTCGGTTTGCGGGTAGGGCTGATCGAGCAAGTCGCTGCCGGGGCGCAACTCCGCCCACAAAGCCTGGCTGATATGCGGAACAATCGGGGCCAGCAGCAAGGTCATGGCTTCCATCGTTTCCTGCACCACGCTGCGCGCAGCAAGGCCCGGTTCGTCAAATTTGGCCAGCGCGTTAAGCAATTCCATGACGGCCGCGATCGCGGTATTAAAAGTTTTGCGCCGGCCGATGTCGTCATCTACCTTCTGAATAGTCAGATGCAACTGCAGTCGCAATGCTTTCGCCGCGGCGCTCAATTCGCCGTGGCTATACGGCGCCACTACCCCGAGCGCTACATGGTCGTGGGCCGCCCGCCAAACCCGCCGCAGAAACCGGTGCGCGCCGTCGACGCCGGTGTCCGACCACTCCAGCTGCTGATCGGGCGGCGCGGCGAACATCATGAACAGGCGCGCGGTATCGGCGCCGTACTGATCGATGATGGCTTGGGGATCAACGCCATTGTTTTTTGACTTGGACATTTTTTCGGTGCCGCCGATGACCACCGGCTGTCCATCGGCGCGCAGTTTCGCAGCGGTCGGGCGGCCCTTGGGGTCGGTGTCCAGATCCACATCGGCAGGATTAATCCATTGTTTTTTGCCTCCGCCTGCTACGCGGTAGAAAGTCGGCGCAACCACCATGCCCTGCGTCAATAAATTCCTGAACGGTTCGTCGCCTTGCACCAGCCCTTCATCGCGCATCAGCCTGTGAAAAAAGCGCGCGTAAAGCAGATGCAGAATGGCATGTTCGATGCCGCCGATATATTGGTCCACCGGCAGCCACTGCTGCGCGGCCTTTTTATCCACGAGATGTGTAGTGGAGCCGGGGCTGGCGTAGCGCGCGTAATACCACGACGACTCGACAAAAGTGTCCATCGTATCCGTTTCCCGCTTCGCCTTGCCACCGCACTTTGGGCAAACGCATACATAGAACTCCGGCATCCTCGCCAGCGGAGAACCGGCGCCGTCCGGCACCACGTTTTCCGGCAGCACCACCGGCAGCTGTTCATCCGGCACCGGCACATCGCCGCAGGCCGGGCAATGGATGATCGGGATCGGGCAGCCCCAGTAGCGCTGGCGCGAGATGCCCCAGTCGCGCAGGCGGAATTGCACTTTCTTTTCGCCCAGCCCGCAGGCAGCGAGGTCGGCGGCAATTGCATCAATAGCTTCACTTTGCGTCATGCCGTTGTATTTTCCTGATTCGGCGCAGACCCCTTCGCGAGCATACTGTTCATGCCAGCTCACCCAGGAGATAGCATCGTGTGTAACGGTGTTCAAAAACACGGGCGAAACCCGGTGTAATTCTTCGCCCGATAATGCATCAGTTTTAGATCGGCCAGCAGTAATCCTGTCTGGATCCACAGCGACGCCTTTCCAACTTTCAGGAACGATGACGGGCTTTATTGGCAAGTCATATTTTTTTGCGAAATGGAAATCACGCTCGTCATGTGCCGGCACCGCCATTACCGCGCCTTCGCCGTAACCCATTAACACATAGTTGCCGACCCATACCGGCACTTGTTCGCCGGTGAGCGGATGGGTAACTCTGATGCCGGTGTCCGTGCCCTTCTTTTCCATTATGGCAATGTCGGCTTCGGCTACGCTGCCCCGCTTGCATTCCTCGATAAATGCTGCGAGTTCCGGATTACCCTGAGCAGCGCGGGTCGCCAGCGGATGTTCAGCGGCGATCGCAACGAAAGTGACGCCCATAATAGTGTCGGCGCGTGTGGTATATACCCACAATTTTTCGTCCCGGCCATCCAGCGTATAAGGAAATGCAAAGCGCACGCCGTAACTCTTGCCGATCCAGTTGCGCTGCATGGTTTTGACCTGTTCCGGCCAGCCGTCCAGCGTATCCAGGCCCGCCAGCAATTCTTCCGCGTATTGCGTGATGCGAAAAAAATACATCGGGATCTCACGCTTTTCCACCAGCGCGCCGGAGCGCCAGCCGCGGCCGTCGATCACCTGCTCATTGGCCAGCACGGTCTGGTCGACCGGGTCCCAGTTAACGGTGGCGAGCTTCTTGTAGATCACCCCTTTTTGGAATAACCGGGTAAACAGCCATTGCTCCCAGCGGTAATAGTCCGGCTGGCAGGTGGTGAGTTCACGCGACCAGTCTATGCCCAGCCCGAGCAGCTTGAGCTGCCGTTTCATATAATCAATATTGGAATAGGTCCACTCGGCAGGCGGCACATTGTTGGCAAGCGCGGCATTTTCGGCGGGCAGGCCGAAGGCGTCCCAGCCCATCGGCTGCAATACGTTATAACCCTTCATCAGGTGGTAGCGTGCCAGCACATCGCCGATGGTGTAATTGCGCACGTGCCCCATATGCAGTTTGCCTGACGGGTAAGGAAACATCGACAGACAGTAATATTTCGGCTTGGTAGAGTCTTCAACCGCTCGAAAGGCCTGACGTTCATGCCAGTGCTGCTGTGCCTTTGCTTCAATATCCCTGGGTTGGTAATCCTGCTGCATTGCGGTTGGACCTTGTTTGTATAAGACCGTCATTATAGCGGCATAATCCCGTCCCGGCAGCGCCGGCTGAGTGGCGGGGCAATGTATTCCGCGAAGCGCCCGGCTGACTGTGTTGGCCCGCGTCAACGTTCGCTTTCTGCCGAATTCGCGCATTCAGCAAAGTGGCGCGTTATACTGTGGCGATACGGTAAAACCTTAAAATCATAAAGACTTATAACTGATTAGGTTAGACGCCCGGCGCGCCATTGTTCTGCTAGAATGCCGCCCAAATAAATTTTTATATCCTCAGGAGTTTTACTATGTCCCGCAAGCACCCTGTGATTGCCGTAACCGGTTCTTCCGGTGCCGGTACCACCACTGCCAAGCGCGCGTTTGAAAATATTTTTCGGCGCGAACAGATCAAAGCCGCGGTCATTGAAGGCGACAGCCTGCATAGCCTGGATCGTATGGCCTTCCGTACTGCCGCGGCCGAGGCGGCCAAAGCCGGCCATAATACCTTCAGCCATTTCGGTCCCGAGGCCAACCATTTCGACAAGATCGAGGAAACCTTCAAGACTTATGGCGAAACCGGCATGTGCAAGCGGCGTTACTATGTCCATAGCGAAGCGGAAGCGGCCGAGCATAATCAGCATTTTGGTCTGAGCGACCTGAAACCGGGCGTATTCACGCCTTGGGAAGATATCGACAAGGAATCCGATCTGCTGTTTTACGAAGGCCTGCATGGCCTGGCAACGGATGGTGGCATCGATGCCGGACGATACGTGGACTTGGGCATCGGCGTGGTGCCGGTCGTTAATTTGGAATGGATACAGAAGATCCACCGCGACAAGGCTGAACGTGGTTACTCGGCCGAAGCAACGGTGGATACCATCATGCGCCGCATGCCGGACTACATCAAATTCATCACGCCGCAATTTTCGCGCACGCACATCAACTTCCAGCGTGTAGCGACTGTTGATACGTCCAATCCTTTTATTGCGCGCGATATTCCGACTCCGGACGAAAGTTTTGTGGTGATCCGGTTCCGCGATCCCAAGGGAGTTGATTTCCCCTATATGCTGAATATGATTCCGAACGCCTTCATGTCACGTGCCAACACACTTGTAGTGCCCGGCGGCAAGATGAGTCACGCAATGGAAATTATCCTGGCGCCCATCATGCACGAGATGATCGAAAACAAGAATAAGTAATATTCAAATAGTTTAAAACCAATGGGGAGCCAGCCGGCTCCCTTTTTTCTGACTAATTTGTATAAAAATTCGAACGATTGCGATGCTGGTGTGCATGGACTAGACTGGTCGGCAGCGAGCCTTCAGCGCTACTTCAGGCACTGAACGGCTGAGGGGCGGCTGGTTTCCCCGCGGCGGGTCGATTTTTATGCCGCGTTGTTCAGATGCTTCGTTTAGAGATCGGTGGACATCACGATGGGAGTTTACGGTTTCCTTGCTGTCGGTTTGGGCGCGGCGCTTGGTGCGTGGTTACGCTGGGGCCTGGGCCAGGCGCTGAATCACGTTTCTCCTACACTTCCCCTGGGCACATTGACAGCAAATCTGCTGGGCGGCTATGGAGCGGGGGTCGCCATTGCGGTCTTTACGCAGAATTCCAGCCTGCCGCCCGAAGCCGGCCTATTCATCATTACCGGTTTTCTGGGCGGGCTGACGACCTACTCGACATTTTCCGCCGAGGTGGTTGCGGCGTTTTGTCGTGAGGAATATTTTTGGAGCGGCATTACGGTTATCACTCATCTGGGCGGATCATTGCTGATGACGGTATTCGGCATCTTAACGGTTGGATTGTTCGGGTAACTCGTTCGAGTTGCTGATGTATGAATTTCGCTTTTGTAAATATGAAATGGCGGTCGGGCAAATCAATCTGCCGTGTCCGGCTAAAACTGCATGAATCCAATACGGCCCTGGTTTTAATGCTGGCTTTTGCCTCAGCGGGGGTGCATGCGGAGCAGCTCTCCGATTCGTCCCAGCTTCATCCGCGCAGCTCGATCGGCGCATCCACCACACCCGACCATATAGCCGGGATAAATCGGCCGACGAAAGCAGCGCAGCCGGGTAAAACCTTCCAGGATTGTGCCGGCTGCCCGGTAATGGTTGTGCTTCCAGCCGCAGCGGGTATCGCAGGGTTCGCGATTGGAAAATACACCGTGACCTTTGATGAGTGGGATGCCTGTGCCGCTGCGGGCCGATGCAATGGCTACCGGCCGGCTGATCAGGGCTGGGGACGGGGGCGGCGCCCGGTGATTTTTGTCAGCTGGCAGGATGCCAGTGCCTATGCAGTATGGTTGTCCGAAAAAACCGGTAAATCCTACCGCTTGCCGAGTGAAGCGGAGTGGGAATTTGCCGCACGTGCGGGCACCGCGACGGAGTACTATTGGGGAAATGAAATCGGCAGCAACAACGCCAACTGCGCCGGCTGCGGCAGCCGCTGGGATGGCGAGCAGACTGCACCGGCAGGCAATTTTGCTGCGAATGGCTACGGCCTGCACGACATGCTGGGCAATGTCTGGCAGTGGACGAACAGTTGCTGGGACGGCAATTGCGCGAAGCGGGTCATCCGCGGCGGTTCATGGAAACTGGTGCCGCAGTACCTGAGCGCGGTTAATCGCGGCAGGCGCATTGCCTGGAGCCGGGATTACGATCTGGGTTTCCGCCTGGTCCGCGCCTGGCCGTAGCGGCGCATGCATTGCCTCAGCAACTTGCCGCTGAGTAATCGGAAATGCAAACCATGGATAGTCACCATCAACATGAAGTGCCGATATGGGATATGCCGATCAGGCTGTTCCACTGGCTGCTGGTGGCGGGTTTCACCGGCGCTTATTTGACCGCCAAATATGCGCAGGCACTGCATGTGCTAATCGGCTATCTGCTGTGCGCGCTATTGCTGTTGCGGCTGATCTGGGGGCTGATCGGCAGCCGTTATGCGCGCTTCGGCTCCTTCATATTCTCGCCCCGGGCGACCTTTAACTATATCCGTGCGGTCGGCCGCGGAAATCCACCTCATCATTACGGGCACAACCCGGCTGGCGCGTTGATGGTGTTTGCGCTGCTGGGATTATTGCTGCTGATCAGCGCGACCGGATTGATGACTCTGGCGGTAATAGATTACGAAGGGCCGCTGGTATCCCTGACCCAGCTCATCGACGATAAAACGAGCTACTTATTGCGGCGCTTGCACCGGACGCTGACGAATGTCGTGCTGCTGCTGATTGTGCTGCACTTGGCCGGAGTATTATTGAGCAGTATCCAGCACAGGGAAAATCTGGTGCGGGCCATGTTAACCGGCAGGAAGAAACGTTACCCGCCGCTGGAAAAATCAATCGGGCCATGAACAATTTTTTGCTTTGGTTGAGAAGTAATCCCGTGATGGCCAATCGGTTCAGCCGGAAATTATGCTGATGCGAAGGTGGCAGCTGGCGCTATCGCTGGCCGGAGCATTGCTGGCGCACACTGCGTGCGCGCAGAAATATCCTGAGTTGCTCAAGTTAGGGCGTGGCGCTGTGATCACGCCAATCGACAACGACGTCTTCAAGGACCATTGCGGCTCCTGCCACTACCCTTATCAGCCCGGCTGGCTGCCGGCAAGGTCGTGGGAGAAACTGCTGAATACGGCGGCGTTGCGCAGGCACTTCGGTGAAAATGCCGCGCTCGACCAGGACACCTTGCGAACAATACATGATTATGCGATAGCGCATGCAGCGGACAAATCGGCCGCCCCGCTGTCGCGCAAGGTCATGCTGTCACTTGCGCCGGAGGAGGTGCCGCTGCGCGTTACCGATGTGCGTTATATTTATCGCAAGCATCATGACATTCCGCGCAAAATGTACGCCGGGAACCGCGATGTGAAATCATTAAGCAACTGCGATAAATGTCATACTCAGGCTGAACGGGGACTATTTGGCGCGGGGGAAGTTGTGGTCCCGAATTATGCTGACTGGAATGATTAGCATTTTACTCAGACTAATTCAGCGAGGGCAGCGCTTCTGCCTGAGATACAGAAAAAAGGCGGCATATGCCGCCTTTTTAAAAGTGACCTTGTAGTTTAGTCTTTGGCGTGCGCAGGTTTGTCCGACAACGCGACTTGCAGCTTGTCTGCGTCGGTCTCGCCGTTCACGTTGATCAGATTAAGTTTGCCTGGGCCCTGCTTCATGTCGTCAGCAAAGTCATACACCGCACCCACAACCAGCAAGTGCCCATCCTTTACCTTGGCCGAAAATTCTTTTACAGCCGCAGTAACCTGATTGTTCACATTCATCTTGACGCCATCAATGCTGATCCCGCCTTTGCCGACGTTGATCGTGTCCAGTTCTTTCTGTATGGCCGGTTCCAGTTTGGAGTAATCACCACTGGCCGCGCCTATGGCGCCGCATTTGGAGTGGCCGATGATCAGCAGCAATGATGAATTCAGGTGATTAACGCCGTATTCGACCGAACCCAGCGAAGTCGCCAGCTGGTTGCCGATATTGCGGATCATGAACAGATCGCCTTCGGGTGTCTGGTCCAGGGAGTTGGTGTGCACGCGCGAATCGGAACAGGTCACTATCGTTGCGCGGGGATGCTGGCCTTTGGACAGCGCCTCAAAAAACGCGGGTTTGTGGCTGGACGCATATCCGTCGCTGGTTGTTTTGATTTCCTTGATAAAGGCCTGTGCAACTGCGGCGTCGCCATGCTCATGCGCATCTGATGCATAGGCTGCCGGTACAACGAGCGAGGCTGCCAGTATGTATGCAAACTGTTTCATTTTTTCTCCCCAACTTGAGTGATTAGATATGCGGCGGGCAGAATTGTAACAAATTGTAAAAAAACTTTACATGAGAATAACGTCATATTGTTCCTGGCTGTACAGGGTCTCGACCTGCAGTGAAATGGGTTTTCCGATGAAGTCGGAAAGCTGGGCCAGGCTTTGCGACTCTTCATCCAGAAAAAGGTCGATTACCTGTTGCGACGCCAGGATACGGTATTCGCGCGCATTGAACTGGCGCGCCTCCCGTACCATTTCGCGCAGGATTTCGTAACAGATGGTTTGTGTGGTTTTCACTTCACCACGTCCCAGGCAAACCGGGCAGGTCTCGCATAACACATGGGCCAGGCTTTCGCGTGTGCGCTTGCGCGTCATTTCGACCAGGCCCAGCGCGGAAAAACCGTTAACGGTGATGCGCGTGCGGTCGCGCGCCAGGGCTTTCTTGAACTCATCCAGCACCGCATTGCGATGTTCAGCGGTATCCATATCGATAAAATCGCAGATGATAATGCCGCCCAGATTGCGCAAACGCAACTGCCGCGCGGTCACCTGGGCGGCTTCAAGATTGGTCTTGAAAATGGTGTCGTCGAAGTTGCGCCCGCCAACAAAGCCGCCGGTGTTGACGTCTACCGTAGTAAGCGCTTCCGTCTGATCGATGATCAGGTAGCCACCCGACTTGAGATCCACCCGCCGCGACAGTGCGCGTTCTATTTCTTCTTCCACGCCGTACAGGTCAAACAGCGGGCGCTCTCCGGCGTAATGTCCCAGGCGGGTTGCCGCTCCGGCGATATAGTCCTGGGCGAACATGATCATGCGCTGATAGGTTTCGCGCGAGTCCACCAGTATGCGGTCAGTGCCTTCATCCACAAAGTCCCGCAATACGCGCAGGCTGATATTGAGTTCCTGATACAGCAGGGTGGGCGCCGGCGAAGTTTTAGACTGCTCCTGTAACTTTTGCCACAACTTGTTGAGGTACTCTATATCGGCCAGCAATTCCCTGTCCGTTGCGGTTTCCGCCATGGTGCGGATGATGTAGCCGCCGCTGTGCCCCGGCGGCAGCTGCTGCTGCAACCGCGTCCGCAGCAGTTCCCGTTCATTATCGTTTTCGATGCGTTGCGAAACACCGATATGCGACTCCTGTGGCAAATACACCAGTAACCGTCCGGCGATGCTGATCTGTGTGGATAGCCGCGCACCCTTGGTGCCGATCGGTTCCTTGATCGCCTGCACCAGCAGGTTTTGTCCCTCATACAGCATTTTTTCGATCGGCTGGGCGGTGTCTGCGTTGTTGCGGTTTTCCCAGATATCGGCGACATGCAGGAAGGCGGAACGCTCCAGGCCGATATCGATAAACGCGGACTGCATGCCGGGCAATACCCGCTTCACGCGGCCGACATAAACGTTGCCCACGATGCCGAGATGGCTGCCGCGTTCAATGTGCAGCTCTTGCACCACGCCTTGCTGCAGCATTGCCACGCGGGTTTCCTGCGGTGTGACATTGATCAGTATTTCATCACTCATGGCGCTGGGTACCCGAAGTTACGCAACAGTTCCGAACATTCGTATAGCGGCAGCCCCATGACTCCGGAATAGCTGCCTTCGATGCGCTGCACGAACGCGCCTGCCTGCCCCTGTATCGCATAGCCGCCCGCTTTGTCGTGGCCTTCGTTGGAATGCAGATAGCGGCGTATGCGTTCTTCGCTCAGCGTGGCAAACGTCACGGTGGTGGTGGACAGAGCCAGTTCCAGCCTATCGCCAAATGCCACCGCGACCGCGCTTAAAACCTGATGCTGCCGCCCGGATAAGGCGCGCAATGCCGCCGCCGCTTCCTGCTGATTGGTTGGCTTGCCGAAAATGCGGTTATCCAGCGTCACAGTGGTATCGGCCGACAGCACCGGCAGCGGCGGCAACCGGCGCAGCAGCATCGCGTCCCAGCCGGCAGTGGCCTTGGCGCGGCATACGCGCTGCACGTAATCGACCGGATTTTCATTTTCCTGCGGGGTTTCATCCGCGTCGAGCAGACGCCGCGGATCGTTGCGCAACAGCAGAATTTCGAAACCGATACCGATCTGTTTGAGCAATTCGCGCCGGCGCGGGCTTTGCGATGCGAGATAAATATGCGATGGGGCAATCATACGAAACCTATTCGCGATGATAAGGATGATTGTTCAACAGGCTGTGGGCGCGGTACAACTGTTCCGCCAGCAGCACCCGCACCAGCCCATGCGGCATAGTCAGGCTGGACAGCGCCAGCAATTGCTGGGCGCCGCTTTTAACCGATTCATGCAGGCCGTCGGCGCCGCCGATTATAAACGCGACATCGCGTCCGCTTCCCAGCCATTCCTGCATCTGCGCGGCCAGCTGTCTGGTGGTTGGCTGCGCTCCATGCTCGTCCAGCGCGATGCGCAGCACGCCAGCCGGTAACACCGCCAGTATCCGCAAGGCTTCGGCGGCCATGATCTGCGCAACGTTTTTTCCGCTGTTGCGTGGTTCCGGCTTGATCTCGATCAGTTCAATCCTGGCTTCGCGCGGCATGCGTCTGCTGTATTCATTAAAGCCTGCGGTAATCCAGTCGGGCATCTTGTGCCCGACCGTTACCAGCAGCAGTTTCACTTGGGCCCATGTTCCGGATTACGCGGCAGATGGCGCATATTCCATAACTCTTCCAGATTATAGTAGGTCCGCACCGCCGGCTGCATGATGTGTACGACCACTTCGTTGAGATCAACCAGCACCCATTCGCCGCTGTCTTCGCCTTCAGTGCTGAGTGCGGTTTCGTCATGCAGTTTGAGCTGTTTGGTGACGTGGTCGGCCAGCGCACGGGTCTGGCGCGGCGAGTTGGCGCTGGCGATGATCATGCGCTCAAACAGCGGGCTCTTCTTGCTGGTGTCGATTACCGTGATATTGGTCGCTTTAATGTCTTCCAGGGCAGCAACGACGGCCTGGGTTTTCTGGTCGGTGGTAAGCATATTAGTTATATAGGTGATGGTTCTGTATGTAATGGGCCACGGCATCTGGCAATAAATAATGAATATCCTTTTTTTCGGCGCAGCGTTTGCGCAGGTCGGTCGCAGAAATTTCCAGCGCCGGCATGTCCACCACCAGTATCGATCCGGCCGGTGCACTGTGCAACACGCGCGCAGCCGGCGCCAGGCGAGCATGGTACTCGTCGCGCAATGCGGCGTCTGCGGTCGCGATCGCATTGCCCAGCGGACGGCCGCCGGCGCGTTGCATCACCACAATATGGGCCAGTTCAAATAGCCGCCTCCATTCGTGCCAGGTATGCAGTTGCAGAAAAGCGTCTCCGCCCAGCAGCAGGCATAGCGGTTGTGCCGGACCTGTCTCAGCACGCAGTTCAGTTAACGTATCGACGGTATAGCCCGGGCCTGGGCGACGAATTTCCCTTTCATCCAGCATGAATGCAGGATTGCCCTGAATCGCCAGACGCACCATTTCCAGCCGCTGCTGTACCTCCGCCTGCGGCGCGGCGCGGTGCGGCGGGGTGCCGCTGGGAATAAAGCGCACCGCCACCAGCCGGCATTGTTCCAGTGCTTCCTGCGCCAGACGCAGATGCCCATTGTGGACCGGGTCAAACGTGCCGCCCAGTATGCCGATCGGCGCGTGGCTCATCGCTTATAACGCCAGGCGGCGCACATCCGATAAGACCTGCCCGAGATAGGTGGTGAAGCGTGCGGCGGCGGCGCCGTCGATGACGCGGTGATCGTACGACAGCGACAGCGGCAGGATCAGCCGCGGTACGAATGCGCCGTTCTGGTAAACCGGCTTCATGCTGGCTTTGGAAACGCCCAGTATCGCGACTTCCGGTGCATTGATGATAGGCGTGAATGCCGTGCCGCCTATCCCGCCCAGACTGGAAATCGAGAAACAGCCGCCCTGCATCTCGGCCGCGGAAATTTTTTTATCGCGCGCCTTGGCGCTGATCACGCCCAGCTCTTTGGCCAGCTGCAGCAGGCCTTTCTGATCGACGTCGCGCAGCACCGGCACCATCAGCCCATCCGGCGTATCGACCGCGACTCCGATATGGATGTATTTCTTCAGAACCAGATTTTCGCCGCTGGCGTCGAGCGAGGCATTGAAATCAGGAAAATTCTGCAGCGCCGCGGTGACCGCCTTGAGCAGGAACGCCAGTGGCGTGATCTTGATTCCCTGCGCGGCATTTTCCTCGTTCAGCTGTTTGCGGAACGACTCCATATCGGTGATATCGGTTTCATCATGCTGCGTGACATGCGGAATCGACACCCAGTTGCGATGCAGAAAGGCGCCGGAGAGTTTTTTGATGCGCGACAGCGGACGGCTTTCCACCGCGCCGAATTTGGCGAAGTCGATGACCGGCATATCCGCGATCTGCAGCCCGGAACCCGCACCGCGCGGTTGCGCCAGCGCCTGCTTGACGAAATTCTGCACGTCTTCCCGGGTAATGCGCCCTTTGATGCCGCTGCCTGTCACTCGCGGCAGGTCCACTCCCAATTCGCGTGCAAAGCGACGTATCGACGGGCTCGCGTGTGCTTTGCCAGTGCTGGGTACAGGCATCGCCTGGTCTGCTGGAACGGCGGCCGCGGCCTGGGTCGGAGCTGGAGCGGGCGCACTCGAGTTAACGGCAGCCGCTGGCGCGACGGAAGTTGCCGTGTCGACCGAGTTGCCCGCAACAAACGCGTCGTTTGCTACGCCTTTACTGTTGAGTGGCCCTTCCGCGGCAACCGCTGGCGCCGCGGGCGCGGCGGCTGTGCCGGAGTCGGCTGCTTCTGTCGCTTCCAGCATCAGGATGACGCCGCCTTCGGAAATTTTGTCGCCGGCTTTAACCTTGACTTCCTTGACCACACCGGCGAACGGCGCCGGCACATCCATTGTCGCTTTGTCGGTTTCCAGCGTGATCAGCGAATCCTCCGCCTTTACGCTGTCGCCTGCCTTGACCATCACCTCGATCACCGGCACATCCTTGTAGTCGCCGATGTCCGGCACCAGTATTTGTTTAATTGTGGTTGCCACTGTCATTCTCCGCTGGTCCGTTGGGTCGTCATATCAACTGCCGTTAAACAGTGGTGGGGTTGGGTTTGTCCGGATTGATCTGATACAGCTTGATCGCGCGGCTGACTTCGCTTTTTGCTATGGCACCCTCGTCCGCCAGCGCGTTCAGCGCGGCCACTGCGACATAATAGCGATCGACTTCAAAAAAGCGCCGCAGCTTCTTGCGCGTATCTGAGCGGCCGAAACCATCGGTGCCCAGCACCTTGTAACGTCCCGGTAAAAATGCGCGGATCTGGTCGGCGTAGCTCTTGATGTAATCGGTCGCGGCGATCACCGGACCTGCGCTTTGCGCCAGGCACTGTTGCACATGGCTGACGCGCGGCGTCGCGTCCGGATGAAGCATGTTCCAGCGCTCGCAGTCCAGCCCGTCGCGGCGCAGCTCGTTGAAACTGGTGACGCTCCAGATGTCGGCGGCGACGCCAAAATCCTTCTCCAGCAATTCCGCCGCGGCGATGACTTCGCGCAGGATAGTGCCGCTGCCGAGCAGCTGGGCGCGCGGTTTTTTCTTGTCCTTGATTTCGCTGGCCTTGAACAGATACATGCCCTTGATGATGTTCTGCTCCGCACCCGGCGGCATCGCCGGATGGGCGTAGTTCTCATTCATTACGGTCAGGTAATAAAACACGTCTTCCTGTTTTTCGTACATGCGGCGCATGCCGTCCTGCACGATCACCGCCAGCTCGTAACCGAAAGTCGGGTCGTAGGCAACGCAGTTCGGGATTGCCGCGGCCATCAGATGGCTGTTGCCGTCCTGGTGCTGCAGGCCCTCGCCGTTCAGCGTGGTGCGGCCGGCGGTGCCGCCGATCAGGAAGCCGCGCGCGCGCATGTCACCGGCGGCCCAGGCCAGATCGCCGACGCGCTGAAAGCCGAACATCGAGTAATAAATATAGAATGGCACCATCGCCACGCCATGGTTGGCATAAGCGGTGGAGGCCGCGATCCATGACGACATCGCGCCTGCTTCGTTGATGCCTTCCTGCAGGATCTGGCCGGTCTTGTCTTCCTTGTAGAACATCAGCTGGTCGGCGTCCTGCGGCGTATACAGCTGGCCCACCTGCGAGAAAATGCCGAGCTGGCGGAACATGCCTTCCATACCAAAGGTGCGCGATTCATCCGGCACGATCGGCACCACCTGCTTGCCGATGTTTTTGTCCTTGACCAGAATGCCGAGCATGCGTACGAACGCCATCGTGGTCGAAATTTCGCGGTCTTCGGTGCCTTTGAGCAGCACCTCGAACGCTTCCAGCGCCGGGATCTGCAACGGCGGCGCCACCGGTTTGCGCTGAGGGATCGTGCCCATCACCTTGCCGCGTTCGCGCAGGTATTGCATTTCCAGGCTGTCTTCCGCGGGACGGCAGAACGGCAGCTTGGTCAGCTGGTCATCCGCCACCGGAATGTTGAAACGGTCGCGGAATTTGCGCAGCGGCTCCTCGCCCACCTTCTTCTGCTGATGGGTGATGTTCTGTCCCTCGCCGGCATCGCCCATGCCATAGCCCTTGACCGTCTTGGCCAGGATAACGGTGGGCTGGCCCTGATGTTTGGAAGCGGCGGCATAGGCGGCAAAAACCTTGTGCGTGTCGTGGCCGCCGCGGTTGAGATGCCAGATTTCGTCGTCCGACATATCGGCCACCAGTTCCAGCAGCTCGGGGTATTTGCCGAAGAAATGCTGGCGCACATATGCGCCGTCGCGCGATTTGTAATTCTGGTATTCGCCGTCCACCACTTCTTCCATGCGCTGCAGCAGCAGGCCGGTTTTGTCCTTGGCCAGCAACCGATCCCACTGCCCGCCCCACACGACCTTGATCACATTCCAGCCGGCGCCGCGGAACACGCCTTCCAGTTCCTGGATGATTTTGCCGTTGCCGCGCACCGGGCCGTCCAGGCGCTGCAGATTGCAGTTGATCACAAAAATGAGGTTGTCGAGCTTTTCCCGCCCGGCCATTGAAATCGCGCCGAGCGATTCCGGTTCATCGGTTTCGCCGTCGCCGAGGAAGGCCCATACCTTGCGCCCGTCGGTGGAAGCCAGGCTGCGGTGCTGCAGATAGCGCATGAAACGCGCCTGGTAAATCGCCATTAGCGGCCCCAGCCCCATGGACACTGTGGGGAATTGCCAGAAGTCCGGCATCAGCCACGGATGCGGATACGAGGACAAGCCGCCGCCGTCGACTTCCTGGCGGAATTTGTACATCTGCTCTTCGCTGATGCGGCCTTCGATAAACGCGCGCGCGTAAATACCGGGGGAGGAGTGGCCTTGAAAATAGACCAGGTCGCCGCCGTGATTTTCGGTAATGCCGTGAAAGAAATGGTTGAAGCCTACGTCATACAGGGTGGCCGCCGAGGCGAAGCTGGCAATGTGGCCGCCCAGCTCGGACGATTCGCGGTTGGCGTTCAGCACCAGCACCATCGCGTTCCAGCGCATCAGGCCGCGAATGCGGTGTTCCAGTTCGAGATTGCCGGAGGAGCGCTGTTCCTTGTCCAGCGGGATGGTGTTCAGGTACGGGGTAACTGCGCTGAACGGCAGGTCGGTGCCGCCCTGGCGCGCCTTGTCGATCAACTGGCTGATCAGGAAATGCGCCCGTTCCGGGCCTTCATTCTCCAGCACGGACTCGAGCGCTTCCAGCCACTCCTGCGTTTCCTGCGGATCGTAATCGGGTAAATTCGCCATTTCGTTAAGCTTTCTATTAATACATTAGTTGCCGGTAGTTAACTGGCATTAGCCATCGAACATTAATGAATCGATCTGTGGCACCGGAATGCAGCCGTCACCTCAGATGTCCGCAACGGCACATGCTAACGTCTCGTTTTCGCTGACCAGCCATTCCACCTTGCGGTCGTTACTGTCCTGCGGAATGCCGGTAATGATCTGCATCGCATACGCGCCGGCGACCAACGCAGGTCGATGACTGCTATCCTGCGCACTCATCCGCGCCAGCAGCTTATCGTAATATCCTCCGCCATAACCCAGCCGTGCACCGTCGCGTCCGAATGCGACGCCGGGCAGCAGCATGAAATCCACTTCGTGCAGCACGCTCACCAATATGCAGCGCTGCGCCAGCGGCTCGCGGATCTGCCATGGGCCGGGCGCAAGATCCTGTTGCAGATCAGTGACTCGGTATATATCCAGCTCCTTCGTCGCAGGGTTGACCTTGGGCAGCAGCAACTGCTTGCCATCCTGTAACGCCTGCCGTGCCAGTTTTTCGGCAGCGAATTCTGTCCCGAAGTTCATGTAGGCCAGCACGGTACTGGCCGAGCGATAGGATTCCAGCCGAAGCAGGCCGCCGACGATGGCCTCGTTTAAACGTAACCGTTCCGACTCCACCAATTCCCGGCGGGCGGCAATTATACGTTGTCTAAGCGCTTGCTTCATAGCTTGCGTATTTACCGCAGGCATGCTGGTCTGATCATCCATGAGACAGATGTATTCCTGGAACTGCGCTGTGAATAAAGTAGTTCCACCCTTGAGTAATTCTTGTCACCCCAGAAATAAGCGGTACGCCGGGTTGTCGCTCTCATCGCAGTAACGATAACCCAGGGTATCCAGAAAAGTGCGCAGTGCTTTTTTGTCCCGCGGCGGAACCTGCATGCCGACCAGCACGCGTCCATAATCCGCGCCGTGGTTGCGATAGTGAAACAGGCTGATGTTCCAGTTATGGTTCATGCTGTTGAGAAAATTCATCAGTGCGCCGGGGCGTTCCGGAAACTCGAAACGAAAAATGATTTCGTCCTGCAAACCGGGCGCGCGCCCGCCAACCAGATGGCGTATATGCAGCTTGGCCATCTCATTGTCGGTGAAATTCAGCGTCGGCAATTTATGCTTTTCCAGTGCGGCAATCAGTTTGGCGGTTTGCGCCGGGTCCTTGATCTGCACGCCGACAAATATCTGCGCCTCGTGTGGATTGGCATAGCGATAGTTGAATTCGGTGATATTGCGCTGGCCCAGCAGCGCGCAAAATTTACGGAAGCTGCCGCGCGACTCGGGCAGGGTCACTGCCAGAATGACCTCACGTTTTTCACCGAGTTCGGCGCGTTCGGCGACGAAGCGTAGCCGATCGAAGTTCATATTCGCGCCGCTGGCGATGGCCACCAGTGTGCGTCCGCTGAGTTTTTCCCGCTCGGCGTACAGCTTGGCGCCGGCAACCGCGAGTGCGCCGGCCGGTTCCAGAATGGAGCGCGTATCCTCGAACACGTCCTTGATCGCCGCGCAAACGGTATCAGTGTCCATCAGCATCACCTCGTCCACCAGGGTGCGGCACAGGCGAAAGGTTTCCTGGCCCACTTGTTTGACCGCAACACCGTCGGCGAACAGGCCGACATGCGGCAGCGTGACCCGGCGTTTGTTTTTGAGTGACTGGTACATTGCGTCTGAGTCGGCCGGCTGCACCCCAATGATGCGAATGTCAGGGCGCACCTGTTTTACATAGGCGGCGATGCCGGAAATGAGCCCGCCGCCGCCGATCGGCACAAAAATGGCCGCGATGGGCTGGTTATGCTGGCGCAGAATTTCCATGCCTATGGTGCCCTGTCCGGCAATGACATCGGGATCATCGTAGGGATGAACGAAGGTGAGCTTCTTTTTTTGCTCGAGCTCCAGCGCATACACATACGCATCGGAGTAGGAATCACCGTGCAATACCACTTTGGCGCCGCGGCCGGCAACCGCTTCCAGCTTGATCTGCGGCGTAGTGGCCGGCATTACGATCACGGCGCTGCAGCCCAGCTTCTGCGCGGCCAGCGCGACGCCCTGCGCGTGGTTGCCGGCCGAGGCGGCAATCACTCCGCGCTTGAGTTGCGCCGGGGTCAATTGGGCCATTTTGTTATAAGCGCCGCGTAGCTTGAATGAAAATACCGGCTGCATATCCTCGCGTTTCAACAATACGGTGTTGCCGATCCGCGCGGACAGATTGGTAGCAATTTCCAGCGGGCTTTCGATCGCTACATCATAGACACGGGCGGTGAGGATGCGTTTCAAGTAGCCTTGCATGACGGTTCCTGGGCGGTAAATTTTCCAAGATTAGCAGGGATTTGACCGCTACTCGAAAAATTATTGATCTGCGGATCAATTATGAATTCGAGATAAAGATTTTTGCCGACCAGCGCAGTCCCGCCAGGCGACGAATATCCAATTAGGTACTCTTCTGCGGTGGAAGCAAGTAATATCACGATAGTACGCTGCGGCGATGTGTCGATCGCCGACTGTTCGCGGCGTATTCAAAGTGTGGAGATAGGCAAAAAAAGATGAGTAATGGCAAGGCGCTGCCTCACGGCGGCAAATCTGCATTGACAATGGGTGCGCTGGGTGTGGTTTATGGCGATATCGGAACCAGCCCGTTATATACGATGCACGAAATTTTCGCCGGAGCCCATCACCCGGTGCCGCTCGCGCCGGACAATATCCTGGGCATATTGTCGTTGATCTTCTGGTCGCTGATGCTGGTAGTCACGCTTAAATATGTCTACTTCATCGTGCGCGCCGACAATCAGGGCGAAGGCGGCATCATGTCGTTAATGGCGCTGGTGTTGCACACGCCCGGCAAGCCGATCAGGCATCGCAATATCATCATCATGTTCGGTCTGTTTGGCGCTGCGCTGTTTTACGGAGACAGCGCCATTACACCGGCGATTTCGGTGCTGTCGGCGGTCGAGGGCCTGGCTATCGCGCTGCCGCCGTCGACGCCGTTTATTATTCCGATTGCGCTGGCGATCCTGATTGGCCTGTTTGCAATGCAGCGCCGCGGCACCGGCCTGGTCGGCAAATGGTTCGGGCCGGTCATGCTTGTCTGGTTCCTGACTCTGGCGACGCTGGGCGTAATTAATGTCGCAGCAGAGCCGGGGGTGCTGCGGGCGATGAATCCGCTGTATGCCTACAGCTTTATTTTCGGCAATCCGATGGTCAGTTTTTTTGCGCTCGGCAGCGTCGTTCTGGTGGTCACCGGTGCCGAGGCGCTATATGCGGACATGGGCCATTTCGGCCGCGGCCCGATCCGCCTGGTATGGATAGGATTGGTACTGCCGTCTCTGGTGCTGAATTATTTCGGCCAAGGTGCACTGATACTGCACGACTCCAAGGCAATTGATAATCCATTCTACCTGCTGGCGCCTGAATGGGCGCTATTCCCGCTGGTCGTTCTAGCCACGGTGGCTGCGGTTATTGCTTCGCAGGCGGTGATTACCGGCGCATTTTCGGTCACCCAGCAGGCCATCCAGCTGGATTATCTGCCGCGCCTGCTGATCCAGCATACGTCGGCCAAACGCATGGGCCAGATCTATCTGCCCAGTGTCAACTGGATATTGCTGGCGGTAGTCGTTGCGCTGGTGATCGGTTTCGGTTCTTCCACCAGTCTTGCGTCAGCCTATGGTATTGCTGTCACCGGCACGATGCTGATCACTAATCTGCTGGCCTTCTGTGTGGTGATCAGTTTGTGGAAATGGAATACGTTGCGCGCCTTCCTGGGTGTGTTGCCTTTTTTTATTATCGATATTACCTTCTTTGCCGCGAACTCGGTCAAGATTGCCGATGGGGGATGGTTCCCGCTGGTTTTCGGGCTGTCGATCTTTACGCTGTTGATCACCTGGAAGCGCGGCCGGCGGCTGTTTCGCAAACGGCTTGATCAGGATGCACTGGATATTGTGGCGTTCGCCAACGGCTGCGGCGCCGACAGTTTCCCGCGCATCCAGGGCACGGCAGTGTTCCTGACTTCCAATCTGGCATCGGTTCCGCATGCGTTGCTGCATAGCCTGAAGCATTTCAAGTCGCTGCACGAAAATGTCGTGCTGACCTCGGTGACGATATTGGGCGTGCCGCGCGTGCCTGACGACAACCGCGTAACAGTAGAGCGGCTGACCAACAATTTCTGGCGGGTGAATGTGCGTTACGGCTTCATGGATGCAGTGAACCTGCCGCTTGCGCTACAGCAATGCGCGTCGCATGGGATTACATTCGACATGATGGATACTTCGTTCTTTATGGGGCGCGCAACACTGGTGGCGAATAAGGAATCGGAAATGGCACTGTGGCGGCAAAAGTTGTTTATCGCGATGTTCCGCAATGCCAGCAATGCCGGCAACTATTTCCGGCTGCCGCCTAACCGAATTGTTGAGCTTGGCGCCCAGGTGGTTTTATAGCGGCGGCGTTTCCGCGGTGATAATCCCTGCTACGGTTGAGTTTCGGGCTGGCTTGATGGAACAAGTTTCTAAAACCTTTAATTCCTGCAATAATCTCTGATGAATACCTTTAATTGATTGAACAAAAAATATGGCAATGACACAGGACGAATTGAAGCGCGCAGTGGCCCAGGCGGCAATCGCGCATGTACCGGCAGACTGCATCGTCGGGGTGGGCACCGGCTCCACCGCTAATTTTTTTATTGATGAGCTGGGCAAGATCAAGCATCGAATCAACGGCGCAGTGGCCAGTTCCGAGGCGTCTGCGCAGCGTTTGCAGAGCCACGGTATTCAGGTGATCTCGTTGAATGAAGCGGGCGATTTGCCGGTGTATGTAGATGGGGCGGATGAAATTACCCGGCACCTGCATATGATCAAGGGCGGCGGCGGTGCGTTGACGCGCGAAAAAATCGTCGCGGCAGCCAGCAGGAAATTTATTTGTCTGTGCGATTCCAGCAAGTTGGTCGACGTGCTCGGCAAATTTCCGTTGCCGATCGAAGTCATCCCAATGGCGCGCAGCTATGTGGCGCGCCAGCTGGTCAAGCTGGGCGGTCAGCCGATATTGCGTGATGGCTACACCACCGACAACGGCAATCTCATCCTGGACGTTCAGGGGCTGAAGATATTGAATCCCCCGGAGCTGGAAGCCGCATTGAATAATATTGCAGGCGTGGTTACCAACGGTTTGTTTGCACGCCGTGCCGCGGATATGCTTCCAATACCCAAGCTCTTTCACTTCCGCCTGGGTTTTGGCGGCCAGCAATTCAATTT
>JAZJXX010000002.1:600342-696779 GCA_040390665.1 Pseudomonadota bacterium
ATGGCGCAAGGGGCCGCCGCCGTGGATGCCGGGGCGGATATTCTGCTGCTGGGCACGGCCGACGGTGTGCAGACTATCACCGCGTAGCGTAATGGAATCGTCACGATGTGCAGGTAGCATGCGTGATTTATAAGGATCTCTACTATGATTTCTACCGAACATACCTCGAAAAAATTCGACGCGGAGCTTGAAGCTGTCCGCGCGCGGGTGCTGCAGATGGGGGGCTTGGTGGAGAGCCAGATCCGGCTGGCGATAGATGCGCTGGTCAACGGCGATGTCGATCTGATGAATCGCGTGATTGAGGACGACCACAGGGTCAATGCACTGGAAGTCGAAATCGACGAAAGCTGTAACCATATACTGGTACGGCGTCAGCCTGCGGCGGGCGATCTGCGCATGGTGATGGCGATCATCAAAACCATCACCGACCTTGAGCGCATTGGCGACGAGGCCGAAAAAATCGCCCGTATGGGCAAGCTGCTGTCGCAGAAAGAGCGTTTATTCCTGCCGCGTTACACCGAGATCAAGCACGCCGCAGAACTGGCGCTGGACATGCTGCGCAAGTCGCTGGACGCTTTTGCGCGGCTGGATCTGGCGATCGCCGCAAAAGTGGTGCGCCAGGACGAACAGGTAGATGAAGAGTTTCGCGTGATCATGCGTTATCTGATCACCTTCATGATGGAAGATCCGCGCACGATATCCACTTCGCTGGAAATCCTGTTTGTCGCGAAAGCAATAGAACGCATCGGTGACCACGCCAAGAACATGTCCGAATATGTCGTCTACATGGTCAAGGGCCGTGATGTTCGGCACGTAACAGTGGAAGAAATCGAACGCGAAGTTCTGAAATAATCCCCGGATTAACCTCCGCGATACTCTTCAACCATTTCCGGCTCTGCCTGTGCAACAGCTACCTATTCTGGCCGCAGTCGATCTCGGCTCCAACAGTTTCCGTTTACAAATCGCGCGGGTCGAAAACGATCAGCTTTACATGCTGGACAGCCTGCGCGAACCGGTGCGTCTGGCTGCCGGCCTGAGCGCTGAAAAAAAGCTCGACCAGGCATCGCAGCAGCGCGCGTTGGCTTGCCTGCAGCGCTTTGGCGAGCGGCTGCGCAGTTTGCCGCGCGAGGCGGTTCGCGCAGTCGGGACCAATTCCTTGCGCGTGGCCAGCAACGCGGCGGAATTCCTGCAGCAGGCTGAGGCGGCGCTGGGTTTTCCCATTGAGGTCATCGCCGGGAACGAAGAGGCACGCCTGATCTACCTGGGCGTCGCGCACGGCATGCCCCAGGCAGACGGCACCCGGCTGGTGATAGATATCGGCGGCGGTTCTACCGAGTTAATCATTGGGCATGGTTTGCGGCCGCTCAAACTGATTAGTCTGTACATGGGCTGCGTCAGCTATAGCCTGCGCTATTTTCCCGATGGCGCGATTACCAAGTCCAATCTCAGGCAGGCCGAGCTCGCCGCGCGCAATGAATTGCAAACCGTTGCCGCGGAATTTTCCAGCAAACACTGGGATGTCGCGCTGGGGTCTTCCGGGAGTGCTTATATGCTGAGCAATATCCTGGAGCAGAACGGCTACGGCAGCGGCATTACGCGCGACGGACTGGAGCAGCTGCGCGCGCGTTTGCTTCAGTCCGGCAATGTGCACGGCCTCAATCTGCACGGCCTGAAACCGGACCGCATCCCGGTATTGCCGGGCGGTTTCGCGATTATGTACGCTGCATTCTGCGAACTCGGCATTGAGCAGATGCAGCCCGCGCTGGGTGCGCTGCGCGAGGGCGTGCTGTATGACCTGCTCGGCCGTTTCCACGATATGGATATGCGCGATGTCACGGCACGCCAGTTCATGCGTCGTTATCATGTTGACTTTCGCCAGGCCGAACGCGTGGCGCAACTGGCGGTCGTACTCGCACAGCAATTTCTCTCCGGCGACGCGCAGACGGAAGCGATGCGTATGCTGGGGTGGGCGGCAGGCATGCATGAAATCGGCGTCAGTGTGGCGCACAACGGTTATCACAAACATACGGCCTATATTCTTGCGCATGCCGATATGCCTGGCTTCTCCCGCATGGAACAAAGCCACCTGAGCCTGCTGACCTTGGCGCACCGCGGCCGCCTGGAGAAAATACGCGGTCAGCTGAATGTGCCGCATAAGCTGGCCCAGGTAATGGCGTTGCGTATGGCCGCGCTGTTTTACCGTAGCCGGAGTGATGTCGCCCTACCCGAAATACGGGGACATTTCAGCGGAACACAATTCCAGCTGTTGCTTACGCCGGGCTGGCTGGCGTTAAATCCGCTGACCGATAATGCGTTGCAGGAAGACATCAGGCAGTGGAAGGGATTAGGTGTAAGCGTGCAGGTGATTGAGCAGTAGCGTGGTAAACTTCACTCGAAGCTGGCCAGACAGTCGCCGCGCACGCAAGTGCGGGGAGGAAAGTCCGGGCTCCGCAGAGCAGGATGCCGGTTAATGGCCGGACACCGTGAGGTGATGAACAGTGCCACAGAAAATAAACTGCCTAAGTTCCGCCCGCAAGGGATCGGAGCCGGTGAGGGTGAAACGGCGGGGTAAGAGCCCACCGCGGACGTGGTAACACGGACGGCACGGTAAACTCCATCCGGAGCAAGACCAAATAAGCAGGCTATGACGTTGCTCGCGTCGCCTGCGGGTAGGTCGCTTGAGCGTCAGGTAACGAAACGCCTAGAGGAATGACTGTCCACGACAGAACCCGGCTTATCGGCCAGCTTCACCATATTTCGACTGAGCTCTGGCTTGGTGCGAGACCACTGTTATTTCCAAAAAGATTCGTAAATTTCGTCGGTAATCGTCCCGGGCTCCCGCGGATATCTAATAAAGCACATTAGTTTAATCCTGCAATCCGTTATTTATAAACATAATCATGTTCCATTAAGTTTTGACGCTAACTGCTTGTCTCACAAAGAAAAACCTGCTTTTCTTGCTTGACCCAGCTGTTTTTTTTCAATATAGTGGGGTTGAGTGGTAAAAAGTGGGTTTGAGTGGGTGAGATCGACGTCAGGGCGAGAAATGTTTCAGGGTGCGGCGCAACTAAATCTGGATACAAAAAGCAGGCTTGCGATTCCGGCGCGGTATCGCGACGTGCTGTTGGCCAGTTGCGCCGGTCGTTTAGTGCTGACTGCGGACGCTGATGGCTGTTTGTTGTTTTACCCGCACCCGGAGTGGGAGCCGATACGCGAAAAATTGCTCAAACTTTCTGCCTTGAACCCACGTATACGCGCATTGCAACGACGCTTGATCGGTTACGCGGAAGATGTCGAAATGGATGCGGCTGGCCGGGTGCTGATTTCTCCGGCGTTGCGCAGTTACGCCATGCTGGACAAGCACGTGATGCTGATCGGCCAGGGTAATAAGTTCGAGTTGTGGGACGAGGTCAGATGGCAGGCGCAGCAGGAGGCGGCGTTGTCGTTCGGAGCGGGTGATTTACCAGCAGAGCTGGAGGGGTTCACGCTGTGACCGTGGGGCTATCCCACGCCACCGTACTGTTACAGGAAGCGGTCGCAGCCTTGCGGATAAAGCCTGATGGCATATATGTCGACGGTACTTATGGGCGCGGCGGACATAGCCGGCTGATCCTTGAAAATCTGGGCGCAACGGGGCGCTTGATTGCGTTTGATAAAGACCCGGCAGCGGTGGCCGCGGGGCAGGAATTGCGCGATGCGCGATTCACAATTGTGCATAGCGGGTTTGTTTATCTGAGAGCACTGCTGCGTGAGCTGTCAGTAGAGAAAATTGATGGCGTGCTGCTTGACCTGGGCATGTCGTCGCCGCAGCTGGATGATGAACAGCGCGGCTTCAGCTTCCGTTTTGATGCACCGCTGGATATGCGCATGGACAGCAGTGCCGGACAGACTGCCGCGGAATGGCTGGCTGAGGTCGATGAGAATTTTTTAAGGGAAATAATTCGTGACTACGGCGAAGAACGGTTTGCTGGGCAGATTGCAAGGGCGGTTGTTGCGGCGCGTCAGGAAAAGCCCATCGCTACCACGCGCCAGCTCAGCGAAATCGTCGCTCAGGCTGTGCGCACGCGCGAACCCGGGAAAAACCCGGCTACGCGCACCTTTCAGGCTATACGGATTTATCTCAATCAGGAACTCGAAGAGCTCGCGCAGGTTTTGCCGCAATGCGTGGATAGCTTGAATCCGCAGGGGCGCATGGTGGTTATCAGTTTTCATTCGCTGGAAGATCGCATCGTCAAGAATTTCATGCGCGATATGGCAAACGGCGACAAGCTGCCGCGCAAACTGCCGATACGTGCCGCCGACGTGCCGCCCGGCAGGCTGAACCTGATTGGGCGCGCGGTGCATGCCACCGCGGACGAAATAGCGCTGAATCCGCGCGCACGCAGCGCCGTGATGCGAATCGCAGAGCGTGTGGGGCTGGCCGATGACTAGAGTGCATCTGTTGCTGTTGCTGATCGTGATAGGTTGCGCGTTGAGTGTTGTGACGTCACAGCATAAGGCGCGCAAATTGTTTGTGGAATTGCAGAAAGAAAAGGATCGGACGCAGCAGATGGAAGTGGAATGGGGGCAGTTGCAGCTTGAACAAAGCACCTGGGCGATGTCCGTTCGCGTGGAAAAGATCGCCGCGACGAAATTGCAGATGCAGTTGCCGCGCAGCACACAGATCCAATTCGTGCGCGGCGGCGCGGTGGGCCAGAGCGTGCCCGCTGCGGGAGTGCTGCCGTGAAGCGCAGCAGCGGCATACGCACAGCGGGAATACTGGCATTGCCGCCGTGGCGCGCCCGCCTGTTATTTGCCGTGCTGCTGTTGTGTTTATTCGCGCTCATGGCGCGTTCGGTATATCTACAGGGCATTCACAACGATTTTCTGCAGCAGAAAGGCGATGCCCGTTACGGCCGGGTGGTGGACGTGAATGCGCACCGCGGCATGATTACCGACCGCTATGGCGAACCGTTGGCCATTAGCACACCGGTCGAATCGATCTGGGTCAGCCCGAACGACGTTGAAGCAACGCCACAGCAGGTGAAGCAGCTGGCGCAGATCGCCGGCATGAATCCGACCGAGGTAAAAAGCCGCCTGTTCGATACCACGCGCGACTTTACCTACCTGAAGCGCCAATTGCCGCCAGAACAGGCCGAAAAGATCGTTAAACTTGAGATGCCGGGCGTGTCGTTGCGGCGGGAATACCGCCGCTATTATCCTGGTGCAGATGTGACTGCGCACCTGCTGGGTTTTACTGACGTGGATGACAACGGCCAGGAAGGCATCGAACTGGCCCTGCAGTCGCAGCTGGGCGGCAAAGCCGGCAGCCAGCGCGTAATCAAGGACAGGCGCGGGCGCATTGTCGAGGATGTGGCCAGTGTACGTGCACCCAAACCTGGCAGCGACATTGCGTTAAGTCTGGATAGCAAGATTCAGTATCTGGCCTACCGGGAATTGCGCCTGGCGGTGGAGCAGCATCACGCCAAAGCCGGCTCCATTGTCGTGCTCGATACGCATAGCGGCGAAGTGCTGGCATTGGCCAACTGGCCCAGTTATAACCCGAACAACCGCAGCAAGCCCGACGTTAAATTGATGCGCAACCGCGCAGTAACGGATTTGTTCGAGCCCGGTTCCACGATGAAGCCCTTTACCGTGGCGACGGCGCTGGACGCGGGCAAGGTCACACCGGAAACCGTGATCAATACCGAAGGCGGCGTCTTTGTCGTGGGTGGGCGCAAGATCCACGACACCCATCCGGAAGATACCTTGACGGTGGCCGGAGTAATCCAGAAATCGAGCAACGTGGGCGCGGCCAAAATAGCATTATCGCTGCCGCCGGAGACGTTCTGGCGCAGCCTGAGCGACAGCGGTTTCGGGGAGCAGACCGGCAGCGATTTTCCAGGTGAGGCCGCCGGGCGTTTACGCGATTACAAAAAATGGCGGCCGATCGAGCAGGCCACGATGTCGTACGGCAATGGTATTTCCGTCAACCTGCTGCAACTGGCGCGCGCCTACACGGTGTTTGCCAATAACGGTGAGCTAAAAGCGATCACCTTGCTCAAGCGGCTGCCACCGGCCGCGCTGCCGGTCCAGGTTGCCGCGCTGGGCAAAATCCCCCCCATTGACAGTTTCTCTGCCGGCAAAAAAGTATTTTCGGCGGCGACTGCACAAGCCGTGCGTGACATGCTGGAGATGGTGGTTCAGCCGGGCGGTACCGCGCCGCTGGCGCAAATCAACGGTTACCGCGTAGCCGGCAAAACCGGAACGGCGCACAAGCTGGAGGGGGGGCATTACGTTAATCGTTACGTCGCTTCTTTTGTCGGCATGGCGCCCGCCTCGAATCCGCGCCTGATTGTTGCGGTCATGATAGACGAGCCCAGCGGCGCAGAGTATTACGGCGGCCAGGTTGCTGCGCCGGTATTCAGCAGTGTGATGGGCGCAGCGCTGCATCTGCTGAATGTACCCAATGACGTGCCGCTGGGTAACGTGTTAACGCCGCCTGTTGAAGTGATCAAGGAAGAAGCATGACTCAGCCCACGGAAAAACGTGCTATGCCTCGCTCGCCCTTCCGCGCCGAGCTGATCTCCCAGATGGATGTGGATTTTACCCGGCTGGTCACCGACAGCCGGGCGGTCGTTCCGGGCGACACCTTCGTTGCCTATCCCGGCAACCGCGTTGATGGGCGCCACTATATTGCGCAGGCCATCGCCAACGGCGCCAACGCGGTGATCTGGGAGGCGCGCGGTTTCAGATGGAATGCAGAATGGCGGGTGCCGAACCTCGCGGTTGCCGAGCTGCTGCATCATGCCGGCGAGATCGCAGCCCATATATACGACCACCCGAGTCAGGATTTATGGGTCGTCGGCATCACCGGGACCAACGGTAAAACATCGTGCAGCCACTGGATTGCCCAGGCATTGCAGCAGCTGGGCCAGAAAACCGCGCTGATCGGCACGCTCGGCAACGGCTTTCCCGGCGCGCTCCAGCACACGCTTAATACCACTCCGGACGCGATCCGTCTGCAGGGCCTGCTCGCCGAATACCGGAAGGAAGGAGCGCAGGCTATCGCAATGGAAGTGTCTTCCCATGCGCTGGAACAGGGCCGCGTGCTCGGGGTGAAATACGACGTGGCATTGCTGACCAACCTCAGTCGTGATCACCTGGATTTCCACGGGGATATGCAAAATTACGCGGCGGCAAAACGGCGGCTGTTCAATTGGCAGGAACTTAAGTTTGCTGTGATTAACCTGGATGACCCTTTCGGTGCGGATCTTGCCCAGCAGATCCGCGACGGCGCTGCCGAAGTGGTCGCCTACGGCATGAGCGTAGCGGCGCTGGAACTGGCCGAGCGTTTCGGCTTGCGCATGGTGTACGGCAATATTTTACGCATGGATGCGCAGGGGCTGAGCCTGCGGTTGCAGACCAGCTGGGGCAGCGCCGACCTGGACAGCAAGCTGATCGGCCGCTTCAACGCTGCCAACCTGCTCGCCGTGCTGGCGGTGTTGCTGGTCAGCGACGTTAAGCTGGTCGATGCGGTGCGTGAGCTGGCGCGGGTGCAGGCGGTGCCGGGCCGCATGCAGGCATTCGGCGGTGAAGGCCGTCCGGCCGTGCTGGTAGATTTCGCCCATACGCCCGATGCGCTGGAAAAAGTATTGCAATCCGCGCGCGAAGTGGCGCAGGCGCGTGGCGGAAAACTGATCTGCGTGTTCGGTTGCGGCGGCGACCGCGATCGCGGCAAACGCCCGCTGATGGGTGCAATTGCGGCGCGCCTGGCGGACCGCTGCATCATCACCAGCGACAATCCGCGCAGCGAGGCGCCGCAGGACATTATTGCCGAAATCGCGGCTGGTATTACCGAGCATAATTATCAAATAAATGTGGATCGCGCCGCCGCCATCACTCAGGCCATCCACGGGGCCCAAGCTGAGGATACGGTGCTGATCGCAGGTAAGGGGCACGAGGATTACCAGGAAATCATGAGCGTGAAATATCCATACAGCGACATCGATATGGTGCAGCAGATCATTGGGACCTGGCAGGCCAGGGAAACCGCATGATGCTGCTATCGCAGGCGGCGCAGGTGCTGGGCGGTGAGCTGATCGGGCCGGATAAATTGTTCACCTCGGTCTCGACGGACAGCCGCGTCATAGCCGCGGGCGGCCTGTTTGTCGCGTTGCACGGACCTAATTTCAACGGTGCCGAATTCACTGCCAGCGCCACACAGCGCGGGGCAGTCGGGTCGTTGCTGAGCAGGGCGAGCTATAGCGGCGGAGCCACGTCAGGCACGATATTGCTGGTGCCCGATGCGCGTCTGGCGCTGGGGCAACTGGCGGCGCATTGGCGTGCACGTTTCCAGCTGCGGCTGGTCGCAATTACCGGCAGTAACGGCAAAACCACCGTCAAGGAAATGCTTGCATCGGTGCTGCGTGCGGCGACCGGCAACGCCGACGCAGTCCTGGCTACCCAAGGTAATTTAAACAACGATATCGGCATGCCGCTCACCCTGCTGAAGCTGCGCGCCGGGCATCGTTATGCAGTCATCGAAATGGGTATGAACCATAGCGGCGAGATCGATTATCTGACCCGGCTGGCGCGACCGGATATTGCCATCATCAACAATGCCTCGAGCGCGCATCTGGCGGGTCTGGGTTCGGTCGAGGCGGTTGCGCGTGCTAAAGGCGAGATTTTCGCCGGGCTGGGGGCGAACGGCATTGCGGTGATCAACGCCGATGATGAACATGCACCGTTATGGCGTGCGCTGGCCGGGGTGCCGATTATTGATTTTGCGCTCGGTCGCAGCGCAGCGGTGCAGGTCCGGTGGCAACCCCAAGATTTTGGCGCGACCCTGCAGATCAGCACACCTGCCGGCGATTTTGCCGCGCAGCTGCAAGTGCCGGGGGTACACAATGTGCGCAATGCGCTGGCCGCAACTGCTGCCGCCGTTGCGCTGGGCATAGCACTGCCGCAAATCGCGGCCGGGCTGGAAAAATTTAGCGGCGTCGCGGGCCGTTTGCAACGCAAAAGTGCGCGCTGCGGCGCGACGCTGCTGGACGACACCTATAACGCCAATCCGGCGTCGCTGCAATCCGCACTCGAGGTGCTGGCGCAGGCCAGCGGGGAAAAAATCCTGGTGCTGGGCGACATGGGTGAGCTGGGCGACGATGCCGCGCGCCTGCATCGTGAAATCGGCGCTGCAGCGCGGCAAATCGGGATCAACAAATTGCTGGCCCTGGGCGAGTTGAGTATTCATGCAGTGCAGGGCTACGGCGCTGGCGCGCAGCACTATGCCGAGATCGACAGTCTGCTCGCCGCGCTGGATAAGCAACTGACTGCCGATGTCACAGTGCTGGTCAAGGGCTCACGTTTTATGCGCATGGAGCGGGTGGTGCAGCATTGCGTCGGCGCCACGCCCGGCGTAAAGCAAAATAACATTGAGCAGCCGCAATGCCTGGTTCGCGCACCTGCGACGCCGCAGCCGCAAAATGGGGGGTCGGTTTAATGCTACTGGCACTTGCACACTGGCTGGCCCAGGATATTCGCGTGTTCAGTGTGCTGAACTACATAACCTTGCGCGCCGTACTGGCGGCAATGACCGCGTTGTTTATATCCTTTCTGGTCGGGCCCATGATGATCCGCAAGCTGACGGCCTACAAGATCGGCCAGTCGGTGCGCGACGACGGGCCGCAAACTCATCTGATCAAGGCCGGCACGCCCACCATGGGCGGCGCGCTTATTCTGACGTCAATTACGATTACCACTTTGTTGTGGAGCGACCTGAGCAATCCGTATGTCTGGGTGGTGCTGCTGACTACCATGGGCTTTGGCGCGATCGGCTGGGTAGATGATTACCGCAAGGTGGTGCATCGCAATCCCAAGGGCCTGTCGGCGCGGGCCAAAATGAGCTGGCAGTCACTGATTGCGCTGGTCGTGGCGGTGTACCTGTGGCGTCATGCGACCTTACCCGCGCACACTGAACTGATCGTCCCGTTTTTTAAATTGGTGGTGTTTCCGCTGGGCGCGCTTGCGTTCATCACGCTGGTGTACCTGGTGATTGTAGGCAGCAGCAACGCGGTTAATCTGACCGATGGCCTGGACGGCCTGGCGATCATGCCTACCGTCATGGTAAGCGGCGCGCTGGCGATCTTTTCCTATGTCGCCGGCCACGCCGTGTTCGCCAAATATCTTGGTATACCGCATGTGCCCGGTGCGGGTGAGCTGGCGGTGTTTTGCGGCTCGATAGCCGGGGCGGGTCTGGCTTTTTTGTGGTTCAACGCCTACCCGGCAGAAGTATTCATGGGCGATGTCGGTGCTCTGGCGCTGGGCGCCGCGCTGGGCAGTGTGGCCGTAATTATCCGCCAGGAACTGGTGCTGTTCATCATGGGCGGCGTATTTGTCGTCGAAGCCGTGTCGGTCATGCTGCAAGTCTCCTACTTTAAATACACTAAAAGAGTTTACGGCACCGGCCGGCGCATTTTGTTGATGGCTCCGCTGCACCACCACTTCGAGCAAAAGGGGTGGAAAGAAACGCAAGTGGTAGTGCGCTTCTGGATTATCACCATGCTGCTTATTTTGCTCGGTCTTGCGACCCTGAAGTTGAGATGAGCGGCGACACACAGATGAAGAAGCGTGGCGCGGTAGCGTTGGGGGAGACTCACGTGAGCACAGCGAACGTTATGGCGACACCAAACGCGGCCGCGCGCTTCTGGATTATCACCATGCTGCTTATTTTGCTCGGTCTTGCGACCCTGAAGTTGAGATGATGCAGCTGGCGGAAAAATCGGTGCTGGTGCTGGGCCTGGGCGAAACCGGGCAGTCGCTGGTGCGCTGGCTGGACGCGCAGGGCGCGCGCGTGCGTGCCGCCGACAGCCGTGATTTGCCTCCCGCGCTGGACGAGATGCAGGCGCGATTTCCACAGGTCGAGTTTCGCTGCGGTGTGTTCCGCAGCGAGTTGCTGGAGGGAATCGAACTGATCGCAATCAGTCCGGGGGTGCCGCTGCTGGATCCATTGGTGCAGCGGGCGACCGCGCAGGGGATCGCGATCGTCGGCGATATAGAGCTATTCGCGGCCGCGTTACCGCAACAGCGCCGCCCCAAAATTATTGCAATCACCGGCTCGAACGGCAAAACCACGGTCACCAGCATGGTCGGGGCGATGTGCCGCGCGGCGGGCCTGGATACCGAGGTGGCCGGCAATATTTCACCCGCGGTTCTGGATGTGCTGATGACGCGCCAAGGTCGCCAGCCGGATGTATGGGTATTGGAACTGTCCAGCTTTCAACTGGAGACGACTGCGACGCTGGGCGCGGACGCCGCGGCTGTGCTGAATATCAGCGAAGACCATCTCGATCGTTATGAACACATGGCGCAATACATCGCCGCAAAAGCGCGCATTTTTCGCGGCAGCGGCAAAGGCGGGGTGCAGGTGCTGAACCGCGATGACATCAATAGCATCGGCATGGCCCTGCTCGAGCGCATACAGACGACCTTCGGCCTGGATACACCACCCAGCGAAAATGATTGGGGCATCGCTGATGACAACGGTACAACCTGGCTGATGCAGGGGCCACGCCGGGTGTTGGACGCGGGGGAACTGCAGCTGACCGGTTTGCATAACGTGGCGAATGCGCTGGCTGCACTGGCGCTGTGCCGCAGCGTGGGGCTGCCGCTGGCGCCGCTGCTCAAGGCCTTGCGGGCATTCAAGGGCTTGCCGCACCGCATGGAGTACGTGGCCATTATCAACGACGTGGTTTATTACGACGATTCCAAAGGCACCAATGTCGGGGCGACGGTGGCTGCACTGCAGGGTCTGGGCCGCAGCGCGGTGCTGATCGCCGGAGGCGAAGGTAAGGGGCAGGATTTTTCGCCGCTGCAGCTGGCGGTGAATGAGCATGCGCGTGCAGTCGTGTTGATCGGCCGCGATGCCGAAAAAATCGCCGCGGTGCTAGAGGTGTGTGCCAAGCCTGTGCTGCATGCGCCGGATATGCCAAGCGCAGTAAGGCTCAGTGCGCAACTGGCGCGTCCGGGCGATGCGGTGCTGCTGTCACCGGCGTGTGCCAGCTTCGATATGTTCCGAAATTACGCACATCGCGCCGAGGTGTTTATTGCCGCGGTACAGCAGCTGCAGGCGGAGGCGAAATGCTCAGCCTAAGCCAGAAAACCGCGCGTCCCAAGCTCGTCGACTACGACGTGACGCTGGCGTGGATCGTGCTCGCGCTGTTGTCCATAGGCCTGGTCATGGTTTACTCGGCTTCAATCGCCACCGCCGAGGAAAGTAAATTCACCGGTTTTCATCCGACCTACTATCTGGTGCGCCATAGCCTGTTTGTTCTGGTTGGCATTGCGGCCGGGGCCGCAGCCTTCCAGATACCGATGCACGTGTGGCAGAAGCTGGCGCCTTACCTGTTTTTGCTGGGCGTGTTCCTGCTGGTGCTGGTGCTGATCCCCGGCATCGGTCGCTCGGTTAACGGCAGCCGCCGCTGGCTGTCGCTATTCGTGATCAATCTGCAGCCATCCGAGCTGATGAAGCTATTCGCGGTGTTGTATGCTGCCGATTACACCGTGCGCAAGGGCCTGGTCAAGCACACTTTCGTCAAGGCCTTTCTGCCGATGTTTGCGGTGATGGTGCTGGTAGGCATGTTGCTGTTGCTGGAGCCGGACATGGGGGCATTCGTGGTGATCTGTGCGATTGCGCTGGGTACTCTGTGGCTGGGCGGTTTCAATCTGAAAGTTTTTGGCGGGCTGGTGTTTGCGTTGCCGCTGGCGTTCGCCGCGCTGATATTTTCGTCGCCTTACCGGATGCAGCGCGTCATCGGGTTCATGGACCCGTGGTCTGACCCATACGGCAAAGGCTACCAGCTAAGCCACGCGCTGATCGCTTTCGGACGCGGCGAATGGCTGGGCGTAGGGCTGGGCGCGAGCGTCGAAAAATTATTTTATTTGCCGGAAGCCCATACCGATTTTCTGCTGGCTGTAATCGCCGAGGAACTGGGCCTGGTCGGCGTGTGCACCATCATCCTGCTGTTCGCGGGATTTCTGATCCGCGCGTATGCGATCGGTCGCCAGGCCGTTTTTCTCGATCGCCAGTTCGCCGCGCTGGTAGCCCAGGCCATTGCGGTCTGGATCGGCGTACAGGCCATGATCAACAGCGGTGTCAACATGGGGCTGCTGCCGACCAAGGGACTGACCTTGCCGTTCCTCAGCTTCGGCGGCAGTGGCGTAGTGATGAACTGCATTGCGGCCGCGATCCTGCTGCGCATCGATTGGGAAAATCGCCGGATGATGAGAGGTCAGCCAATATGACTTTAGTCCCCGGCACAATCGAACCCGCAAGACTCATCCGGCGGTTTAGGCGCAGGCTAACTTGCGTCAGCAAGTTAAGCCCCAACGGGGCGGCCGCAGCCAAAACTCCTCGGATGATGAGGGGTCAGCCAATATGACTTTAGTCCCCGGCACAATCGAACCCGCAAGACTCATCCGGCGGTTTAGGCGCAGGCTAACTTGCGTCAGCAAGTTAAGCCCCAACGGGGCGGCCGCAGCCAAAACTCCTCGGATGATGAGAGGTCAGCCAATATGACGCGCGCGATACTCATTATGGCGGGCGGTACCGGTGGGCACATTTTCCCGGCACTGGCAGTGGCCGACTGCCTGCGCATGCAGGGCTGGCACGTTACCTGGCTGGGCGCACGCAGCGGCATGGAGGCCAAACTGGTGCCGCAACACGGTTATACGATGGCGTGGGTGCGGTTTTCCGGGCTGCGCGGCAAGGGATGGCTGCGCAAATTGCTGCTGCCGCTGAACCTGGCGCTGGCGCTGGCGCAAAGTCTGGCGGCGCTGCTGCGCCATCGCCCCGATGTAGTGCTGGGCATGGGCGGTTACATTACCTTTCCGGGCGGAATCATGGCGGCAGTATTGCGCCGTCCGTTGCTGATCCATGAACAGAATTCGATTGCCGGCCTCAGCAATCGCATGCTGGCGCGGGTGGCCCAGCGTGTGCTGAGCGGCTTTCCGGAGGTGCTGCCGGGGGCGGAATGGTGCGGTAATCCGGTGCGTGAGAGCATCGCCGCAATCGCTGATCCGCAGCAGCGTTTCAGCGCACGCACCGGTGCATTGAATGTGCTGGTGCTGGGCGGCAGCCTGGGGGCCAAAGCGTTGAACGAGTGTCTGCCGCAGGCGCTGGCATTGCTGCCTCAGGTTGCCCGCCCGGTGGTTACACACCAGACCGGCGAGCAGCATTTGATAGCGGTGCAGCAGGCCTACCAGCACGCCGGCGTAGCCGCGGATGCCCAGCCTTTCCTGGATGATATGGCGCGCCATTACGCCTGGGCCGATGTGGTGATCTGTCGTGCCGGCGCGCTGACCGTGGCCGAGCTGGCAGCGGCCGGACTGGCCAGCATACTGGTGCCGTTCCCGTACGCGGTGGACGATCATCAAACCAGCAACGCACGTTTTCTCAGCGCACGCGGCGCAGCGATTTTGCTGCCGCAGAACGAATTGACGCCGCAGCATCTGGCGCAGGTATTGCTGGACTTCACCCGCCCCCAGGCCCTGGCCATGGCGAGGGCCGCACGCGCTGTCGCACAACCAGCGGCGACGCAACGGGTAGCTCAGGTATGCATGGAGATGGCGGCATGAATACATCACCAGGTTTAACGCGTTTCAATTGCAGCGACGCATCAACGATAACAGGGCGGTCCAGTGAAGCATAAGGTGAAACACATCCATTTCGTCGGCATCGGCGGCTCCGGCATGAACGGCATCGCCGAAGTGTTGCTTAACCTGGGCTATCAGGTGAGCGGCTCCGATCTGGCCGACAATGCGGTGACGCAACGCCTGCGCCAGCTCGGTGCAACGGTGTACCAGGGGCATGCCGCAGATCATCTGAGCGATGCCGATGCGGTCGTAGTGTCCACTGCGGTGCACCGTGATAATCCCGAAGTGGTCGCGGCGCAAACGCGAAAAATACCGGTGGTGCCGCGCGCAATGATGCTGGCCGAGCTGATGCGTCTGCGCCAGGGGATTGCGATCGCCGGCACCCACGGCAAAACCACGACTACCAGCCTGACCGCGAGCGTGCTGGCTAAAGGCGGCTTCGATCCCACCTTCGTGATCGGCGGCCGGCTGAACAGCAGCGGTACCAACGCCAAGCTCGGCGCGGGTGAATTCATCGTGGCCGAAGCCGATGAGTCGGATGCGTCTTTCCTCTATCTCCAGCCCATCCTTGCGGTGATCACCAATATTGACGCCGATCATATGGAGACGTATGGCCATGACTTTGCAAAACTGAAGCAGGCGTTTGTCGATTTCGTCGAGCATCTGCCGTTTTACGGCATGGCGATGGTCTGTATAGACGATACCCACGTACGCGGAATTCTGTCGCAGATCACCAAGCCGGTCACTACATACGGGTTTGCCGAAGAAGCGCAAATTCGCGCGGTGAATGTGCGCCATCAGCGAGGCAAGATGTGCTTTACCGCACTGTGCCGGCAGAACGGTACGCCGCGCGACCTGGACATTACGCTGAACCTGGCCGGGCTGCATAACGTACAGAATGCGCTCGCGGCGATCGCCGTTGGGCTGGAAGTGGGCGTGGCCGATGACGCCATCGTCAGCGCATTAAATGAATTCGAAGGCGTCGGCCGACGTTTTCAGCGCTACGGTGAAATCGCGCTGCCTGATGGCGGCACATTCACGCTGATAGATGATTACGGTCATCACCCGGTTGAGATGGCGGCAACGCTGGCGGCTGCCCGCGGCGCATTCCCGGGGCGGCGCCTGGTGCTGGCTTTCCAGCCGCATCGTTATACCCGCACGCGTGATCTGTTCGAGGATTTCGTCAAGATATTGGGCGGGGTGGATGCATTGCTGCTGGCTGAAGTGTATGCGGCCGGAGAGGCGCCGATTGTCGCGGCCGATGGACGCGCTTTGATGCGCGGGGCGCGCGTCGCCGGGCAGCGCGAAGCGGTATTTGTCGAGCGCGTAGAAGACATGCCACAGGCAATTATGCAGATGGCTGCGGCTGGCGATGTGGTGCTGGTGATGGGCGCCGGTTCGATCGGCGGCGTGCCGGCCCAGGTCGCCAATATCAGCACCGCAAAAAAAATGGCGCCGGTGGTTACATGAATATGACGGAGCCTGCATTGTTCAGTAACGGTTTGCGCGGCGTGCTGCGGGTGGATGTGGACATGCGCCGCTATACCAGCTGGCGTGCCGGAGGGCGCTGTGCCCGCATGTATCAGCCGGCGGATCTGGCTGACTTGTCCAGGTTCATGCAAACCCTGCCGGCCGAGGAAAAAATCTGGCCCCTCGGGCTCGGCAGCAATCTATTGATACGCGATGGCGGCCTGCGCGGCACCACGCTGCTGCTGCATGCGGCGCTGGCCGAACTGCGGCTGGCCGCAGAGGGCCTGATCTACGCGCAGGCAGGCGTGCCCGGCGCCAAGCTGGCGCGCTTCGCGGCAGCGCACAACCTGAGCGGCGCGGAGTTTTTCGCCGGTATACCAGGCACCGTGGGTGGCATGCTGGCGATGAATGCCGGCTGTTATGGAAGCGAAACATGGGAGCGGGTTGAGCGCGTGCAGGTAATCAACCGCAGCGGGGTGGTGCGCGAGCGCACCCCGGCGGATTTTGAAATCGGCTACCGCCATGTGCGGTTGCTTGCGCCGGACGAGGAGTTTTTTGTTGGCGCGTGGCTGCGCCTGCCCAGCGGCGACGGCGCGGCGGCGCGGGCGGCGATCAAATCGCTGCTGGCCCGGCGCATCGCCAGCCAGCCGCTGAATTTACCCAATGCCGGTTCGGTGTTTCGCAATCCGCCGAACGATTTTGCGGCGCGACTGATCGAGCAGTGCGGCCTGAAAGGTCGGCAAATCGGCATGGCGCAGGTGGCCCATAAGCATGCCAATTTCATCGTTAATCTGGGCGCGGCGACGGCCGAAGATATTGAGCGGCTGATCAACGAGGTGCAGCAAACGGTGCAGCAGCGCACCGGCATCGCGCTGCAATGTGAAGTGCGCATCATCGGCGAAGGAGCGAGTTCGTGAGCGATTTCGGTAAAGTCGCGGTACTGCTGGGCGGCCGATCGGCCGAACGCGAAGTGTCGCTCAACAGCGGAGCCGCGGTGCTCGCCGCATTGCGCCGCAGCGGTGTGGACGCGCACCGGTTCGATCCTGCCCAGCAGGATATTCATTCGCTGCTGGATCTGGGTTACCGGCGTGTATTTATTGCGCTGCACGGACGCTACGGCGAAGACGGTACGGTGCAGGGTGCGCTGGAACTGATGGGCATTCCTTATACCGGCAGCGGTGTGCTGGCCAGCGCGCTGGCGATGGATAAGTGGCGCACCAAGCTGGTGTGGCAGGCCGCGGGGCTGCTGGTGCCGGAGTATGAATTACTGACCGAAGCCAGTGATTTCGCCGCGGTTGCGCAACGGTTGAGACTGCCGCTGTTCGTCAAGCCGGCGAATGAAGGCTCCAGCGTAGGCATTACCAAGGTCGGGCAGGCTGGCGAGTTGCCGGCGGCATACCAGGCGGCGCTCCAGTACGATCAGCTGGTGCTGGCCGAAGCTTTCATAGGCGGTGGCGAATATACCGTCGCGCTGCTCGGCGGGCAGGCGCTGCCGGTAATCAAGATCGAGCCGGCCGGTGAATTTTACGATTATGAGGCGAAATATCTGCGCGACGACACACGCTATCTCTGTCCCTGCGGCCTGGCGCCGGAGCAGGAAGCCCATATGCAGCGCCTGGCGCAACAGGCTTTTGCGCTGATCGGCGGCACCGGCTGGGGGCGGGTGGATTTTCTGCTGGATCAGGCGCAGCGCCCGTATCTGCTGGAGGTGAATACTTCGCCCGGCATGACCGACCACAGCCTGGTGCCGATGGCTGCGCGCCAGGCCGGACTGAGCTTCGACCAGCTGGTCCTGCGCATTCTGGAGCTGGCCCATGTGGGATAACGCGCAGGCGTTGCGCCAGCTGTCCAATACGCTGCTTGGCATCAGCCTGCTGCTGATATTTTATGGCGTGCTGCATTACACCGTGCATCTGCCGCTGTTCGCGTTGCGCGCAGTGCAGCTGAGCACCGCGCCACAGCATGTCAATACCGCGCAGATCGAAGCCGTGATACGCAATGAGTTGCGCGGCAATTTCTTTACCGTGGATCTGGATGCAACGCGCCAGGCGTTTGAAAAATTGCCCTGGGTGCGCAAGGTCAGCGTACGGCGCAGCTACCCATGGCAACTCGAAGTGACGCTGGAAGAGCATGCGGCACTGGCGCGCTGGAATGGCAGCGAGCTGGTCAATACATTAGGCGAAGTTTTTGCCGCGGAAACGGATCAGGTGCTGCCCAGTTTCTTTGGGCAGCCGGACACCGCCGCCGAGATCACGCAGCAGTACCACGCGTTCAGCAAACAGCTGGCGCCATTGCAGCAGCAGGCGCTGGTGCAGATCAGCCTGTCGCCGCGCCGCGCCTGGCAGCTGCGGTTGAGCAACGGCATGGTGCTGGAACTGGGGCGCGAACAGGCACAGCAACGCCTCGCGCGTTTCGTTGAAGTTTATCCCTACAGTCTGGCGCCGCTGGCCCACAAGGTGAATTACGTCGATTTGCGTTATCGCAATGGGTTCGCAGTGAACTGGCCCGGCGCCAACGGCCGTGTCGATCCGCCGAAAGGTCCGCGCGACAAAGTTTAGGAATTGGAGAAATGCAATGAGTAAAAACAGGGAAACCAAAAACTTGATCGTCGGGCTGGATATCGGCACCTCAAAGATCGTCGCGATCGTCGGGGAAATCCGCGCGGACGGTACGCTGCAGGTGATCGGTGTCGGCATGCACGAGTCCTCCGGCATGAAGAAAGGCATGGTGGTCAACATAGATGCGACCGTGGGGGCGATCCAGCGCGCGCTGGGCGATGCGGAACTGATGGCCGACTGCAAGATACGCGAGGTCTACACCGGCATCGCCGGCAGCCATATCAGGAGTTCGAATGCGAACGGCATGGTCAAGATCAAGGACAAGGAAGTGTCCCAGGCCGACATCGACCGCGTGATCGAAACCGCCAGTTCGATCAGTCTGCCGGGCGATCAGCAGACGCTGCATATCCTGGAACAGGAATTCAGCATTGATGGCCAGGGCGGCATCAAGAAGCCGCTCGGCATGAGCGGTATGCGCCTGGAAGTCGAGGTACATATCGTTACCGGCGCGGTGGCGGCGGCGCAGAACATCATGAAATGCCTGCACCGCTGCGGCCTGGAAGGGCGTGAAATGATTCTGCAGCCGCTCGCGTCCGGGCGCGCGGTGCTGTCCGACGACGAAAAAGATCTGGGCGTGTGCCTGGTCGACATCGGCGGCGGCACCACCGATGTGGCGATTTTCACCGGCGGCGCGATTCGCCATACTGCGGTTATCCCGATCGCCGGCGACCAGATTACCAACGATATCGCGATGGCGTTGCGCACGCCGACCAAGGACGCGGAGGACATCAAGATCAAATACGGCTGCGCGCTACGCCAGCTGGCCGATGAAGCACCGATCGAAGTGCCCGGCGTGGGCGACCGCGGGCCGCGCATGTTATCGCGGCAGACGCTGGCCGAAGTAATCGAGCCGCGCGTCGAAGAGCTCTATTCGCTGGTGCAGACTGAACTGCGGCGCAGCGGCTTCGAAGATTTGCTGTCCTCCGGCATTGTGGTTACCGGCGGCAGCAGCGCGATGCAGGGCATGGTCGAGCTGGGCGAGGAAATATTTCATATGCCGGTGCGGCTCGGTTTGCCGCGCTATGTCGGCGGCTTGTCCGACGTGGTAAAGACGCCGCGTTTTTCCACCGGCGTCGGTTTATTGCTGTATGGCGTGGAACAGTATCAGCTCCATTTAGTGGCGCGGGAGCATTCCAGTTCGTTCAAGGATGTGCTGGAGCGGATGAAGACGTGGTTTCAGGTAAATTTTTAAAAACGGCGGCACGGTTTAGCGAATAAAAAGCACCTTAATTGGGTATTCGGTTGGTAAATTAATTCAGGAGACAAACAATGTTTGAAATTATGGAAGCGCAGTTGCGGGATGCAGTAATCAAGGTGATCGGGGTCGGCGGCTGCGGCGGCAATGCGGTGGACCACATGATAGAGCAGGGCGTGCAGGGCGTAGAATTTATCGTCATCAATACCGACGCCCAGGCGCTGAAGCGCAACAAGTCGACCACTCAATTGCAGATCGGCGCGGCGATCACCAAGGGACTGGGCGCCGGCGCGGTGCCGGACGTCGGGCGGGCCGCGGCGGAAGAGGATCGAGCGCGTATTGCGGAATTGATCAGCGGCGCCAATATGGTATTCATCACCGCCGGCATGGGGGGCGGAACCGGCACCGGCGCCGCCCCGGTCGTTGCACAGATCGCCAAGGAGCTTGGCATACTGACTGTAGCGGTAGTCACCAAGCCGTTCGCGCATGAAGGAAAACGCATGCGCCTGGCGCAGACCGGTATCGAAATGCTGTCCGAGCACGTCGACTCGCTGATCATCGTGCCTAACGAAAAGCTGATGAGCGTGCTGGGCGAGGACACGACGCTGCTGGACGCGTTCCGTTCTTCCAACAGCGTACTGCAGGGCGCGGTCGCGGGCATTGCCGAAGTGATCAATGTGCCCGGGCTGGTCAACGTCGACTTTGCTGACGTACGAACGCTGATGTCTGAAAACGGCATGGCAATGATGGGCTCGGCCACCGCGTCGGGTCCGGATCGCGCTAAAACTGCGGCCGCCAGCGCAATGTCCAGCCCGCTGCTTGAGGATGTGAATCTGGCCGGCGCGCGTGGCGTGCTGGTGAACATCAGTTCCAATACCAGCCTGACGCTGAAGGAATACCGCGAAGTCACCAACAGCGTGCAGTTTGCGGTGGAAGATGCGACGGTGATCGTCGGTTCGGTATTTGATGACAGTATGGGGGATAATTTACGCGTAACCATCGTCGCAACAGGACTGGGCACCGCACTGGAGCGCAAGCAGCCCAAACCAGTGCTGGCGTATGAAGAGCAGAAACGTACCGGGACCCACGATGAACCCATGTCCATGGTGAATTATAAGGAGCTGGAAATGCCGGCGGTAATTCGTACCGGGCGGCATCGCGAGGCCGCGGTCAAGGCGCTGGAAAGTTCGGGCATGGATATGCTGGATATTCCTTCGTTCCTGCGCAAACAGGCCGATTGACACGGTAAGTTTTTCCTGTGCAAGGGATTGGCTGGAAAGGTTTTTGGCTGGCACACGGAGCCGTGATAAACTACGTACCTGATAGAAGGACTCATGCTTATGGTTAAGCAGCGTACATTGAAAAATCCGGTACACGCCACCGGCGTAGGCTTGCATACCGGCGAGCGCGTGGATCTGACCTTGCGCCCCGCGCCGGCGAACACGGGCATTGTATTTCGCCGGATTGATCTTAATCCGGTAGTCGAGATACGGGCTGAGGCGCACGCGGTTAAAGACACCCGTTTGTCGACTTGCATGGAAGCGCGTGGCGTGCGGGTTTCCACCATTGAACATCTGATGTCGGCATTTGCCGGGCTGGGCGTGGATAACGCCTATGTCGACCTGAGCAGTGCGGAAGTCCCGATCATGGACGGCAGCGCCGGAACATTTATTTTTCTGTTGCAGTCCGCCGGCATCGCCGAACAATCGGCCGCGAAAAAGTTCATCCGCATCAAGAAAACCGTGGAACTCAGAGAAGGCGACAAATGGGTACGCTTCGAACCGTATAACGGCTATAAGCTGAACTTCACGATTAATTTTTCCCATCCGGTTTTTGCTGCGACGCGGCAGACCGTGAGTATCGATCTGGGCGAACTGTCCTACATCAAGGAAGTCAGCCGCGCCCGCACCTTCGGCTTTATGCAGGATGTGGAAGCGATGCGCGCTCAGGGCCTGGCGCTGGGTGGAAATCTGGATAACGCGATCGTGATGGATGAGTATCGCGTGATCAATCCGGACGGGTTGCGTTTCGAGGACGAGTTCGTCAAGCACAAGGTACTCGATGCAATCGGCGATCTTTATCTGCTCGGGCATCCACTGATCGGCGCATTCTCCGGCTATAAGTCCGGCCATGCACTGAACAATGGGCTGTTGCGCGCACTGCTGGCCGATAACGAAGCGTGGGAATTTGTCACTTTCGATACTACCGAGGAAGCACCCGATTTTCTGCGTCTGCAACTGCAGGCCGCCTAACCGGATCAGATCATGCGCGAAATTAACTCCCGGTACACGCTGACTTCTCCATAGCGCAATCCCCATGCTGATTTTGCGTCTATTGCTGGTGCTGGCGGCCCTGTCCATTGTTCTTTCCGGCGGAATGTACATCTATACCCGTAACCCGCGCTACCTCAAGCTGGCCTGGCAAATCGTGCGCTTCGTGGTTTTCGCATTGCTGATCTTCGGAGTGCTGTACCTGCTCGAGCGTTATGTACTGGTCGGCTGGAAAGTGCTGCTGGCTTAACGGGCTAACGACTCTTGCTGCTGATCAAGCAGCAGCCTGAGCGCCCGCATTTTTTTCGGTGGTGCGATCCCCAGCGTTTCCAGTTGTTTGATATAGCGTTGCACCATCGCAAACTCTTCAGGCGTGGTCAGGCCAGCTTTGACCGCAGGAAAATAAAAATCGCTGTTGTAAGGCTCGGTGCTGATCAGCGCATAATATTCGCGCAATGCCAGCGCATGCTTTCCATTCGCTTCATAATAGTCCGCCATTTTAAGATGTCCGTCATAAAAGCTAAGCTCCCCTTTAAATTGCTGGTAAGCAATTGCCTCGGCCTGATTGCGCGCCTGGAAATTTGCGATACTTCTCTCGCCAGGCGTTTTAGACGGGTACGGCCAGTGGTCGGTCAAACCAATAATGCGGATCTCCCCGAGCGCCCGGTCGAAATCGGTAACAGGCCAGGCATCGCGATAAAATGAAGCCGGCATAATTCGGCTTTCATCCCAGTGCGCACTGATAAAGCGCTGTTCACGCATCGCGTCAAAGAAAGCATCGCTCATCAGCAAATAGCCGTCGGCGTTGGGGTGCAGATGCTCCAGCATCAGACTGGAGCCGATGATGCCATGCGCAGATTTTTTTTCGAAGAACGACACCAGCGGCACCACCGGCACTTTGTATTCGGCGGCAACCTGGTGGATCACCGTGTTGAATTCCTCTGGCGCGCGGAAGCGCATGCCATCAAGATCCCTGGCGCGGATGTAGGCCGCTTTAGCCAGGTCAAACTTTTGTTCGCGTTCCCATGCTTGTGCCTGGGCATAAACCGCGTCCGCTGTTGGATTTTTATTATCGTTAACCGAAACGAAGGGTTTATGGTCGCGTATATTGCTGACCAGTTCGCTGATCATTACCGGTACGCCTGCCTGCCGGGCAGTGATAAAAATATCGCGCAAATTGGCGGCGTAATTTGCCCGGGCGTTCTGGTAGGTACTGCTGTCGTACGATATGCTGGGGTTGCCGATCATCCTTCCCATCAGCGTCGGGTGCGCGCCAGGCGGGGGAGAGAGCCGGTACAGGGCTGCGTTCAAGCTGTTGCGCATGAGCTGAAACGTTTTGAAATTCAGCAGATGCAAATAGGCTTTGATTATCCAGCGGGATTGGCCGACCGATTCCGATGACGCCGCGCCCAGCGCACCGTAGAACTCATTATGCCCCGCGTAGATCAGAATCGCGTCGGGCTGTTGCTGTAATATCTCGTCGATAAAATCGACCAGGGTATAACTGCTTACCGCCGCGATGCCGGTATTGACAATCTCGACGTATTTGTCCGGAAAAGCGTCCGCCAGACGCTGCTGCAGCGATCGGGTAAACATTACGTTTGACGGATAAGGCCAGCCTGCCGTGGTCGATTCACCCAGCACGAAAATTCGGTAGCCATTAGCGGGTTTGCGCGCGCGAAATAGTTCGGTTGGCGGTTGCGGTATAAACCCACCCTGTGGAAAATAGCGCCGGGCCACCAGCGGATTAACCATCAGGTAATGGTTATTGCCATATACTGGCGCAGCAGTCACGAATAAGGGCTGGGTCTCGCCGTAATCGGCGACGCGCAGTGCGGCTTCAGTTACCGCAAAGAAAAATAATGGAATAGCTGACGCAAGAAGGAGAAAAAGATAAGCAGGTTTTTTGATGACGGTCCTGGGCACTTTGGTTGGCTATGACCTTCAGGAAATTGTTAGGCCCGCGGTTACCGGGACATTAAAGATGATTGCTCACCGAAACCCAAAATTGCCAGCAAGCTATCGATCCGAGAGGCAGTTTGGCTTATTGCTCGCCGCTGCGGCCATCGTTCCGGTATTGTGGCCCTTTTTTGCAGTCCGGTCATCTTCCTGGTTGTGGGGTGGATTATCACTGACGTTGCTGACGCTGAGTTGGGGGCTGCCGCAGCTACTTACGCCTGTGGCCAGACTGTGGCTGCGGCTGGGGCGTCTGCTGGGCTATATTAATAACAGAATATTGCTGGCCTTGATATTTTTCGCTGTGGTGACGCCGGTGGCATTGTATTTCCGGCTCATTGGGCGAGACGTCCTCAAATTGAAATCAGTGCAATCATCCAGCTACTGGTTGCGGCGGGACAAGGAATGGCCCGCAGAGTCCTTCAAGAATCAATTCTGATGGAGTTTTTTCGCGAACTTTGGCAGTTCCTAAAGATCAGGAAAAAGATCTGGCTGTTGCCTATTATCATTCTGTTGGTGACGCTCGGCGGATTAATTATTTTTGTGCAGGGCAGTGCGTTGGCGCCGCTGATCTACACCCTATTTTAACGTGTGGATACTGGGAATCTCGGCCTATTATCATGACAGCGCTGCGGCGCTGGTCAAAGATGGCGAGATCATCGCTGCCGCGCAGGAAGAACGTTTTTGCCGGCAAAAACATTTTGCCGGATTTCCGCGCCAGGCAATTCAATATTGCCTTGACGAGGCAGGAATCGCGCCCGAGCAGCTCGACCAAATTGTGTTCTACGACAAACCGTTCCTCAAGTTCGAGCGGCTGCTGGAAACTTACCACGCATTTGCGCCGTTCGGTTTCCGCTCCTTTGCCACGGCGATGCCATCCTGGCTGAAGGAGAAACTCTTTCAGAAACGTTTGCTGATGCAGGAATTCAAGGCGCTGGGGGGCGGCAGTGATCTGTCCGGGCGCTTGCTGTTTTCCGAACATCATTTATCGCATGCCGCGTCGGCGTTTTATCCTTCGCCCTACGAGCGGGCATTAATTCTGGTGATGGATGGGGTGGGGGAGTGGGCTTCCGCGTCGGTTATGCTGGGTGCAGGCCGCAATATTCGTTTGCTGAAACAGATCAACTTTCCGCATTCACTCGGCCTGCTGTATTCCGCTTTTACGTCCTACTGCGGGTTCAAGGTAAACGACGGTGAATACAAGCTGATGGGGCTGGCCCCCTACGGCGAGCCGGTATACGCCGATACGATACGCAAACATTTAATTCATATCGCCGAGGATGGCTCGTTCCGGCTCAACATGCGGTACTTCGATTACTGTACCGGCCTGACCATGACCAACCGGCACTTCGATCGTTTGTTCGGCCGCGGCCCGCGCCAGCCCGAGGCGGAGATCACCCGTATGGATATGGACCTGGCCTGTTCGATACAGGCTGTGACGGAAGAGGTCATATTGAAGATGGCTGCGAGTTTGCGGCGCGAGCATGGGGTGGAGAATTTATGCCTGGCCGGCGGGGTCGCGTTGAATAGCGTTGCCAATGGCGAACTGGCCCGTAGAGGTTTGTATGATGGCCTGTGGATTCAGCCGGCCGCCGGTGACGCGGGAGCTGCGCTGGGTGCGGCGCTGGTCGGAACGCATCTTTACCGGCAGCTGCAGCGACCCCCCTTTGCTGATCGAGATGGCATGAAGGGCGCGCTGCTCGGCCCGGCCTACACTAACGACCAGATAAGGCAGGTGCTGGATGAGCAGGGGTATCATTATCAATATCTGGAGCACGAAGCGCTAATAGCTCGTGCAGCGGCTGCGCTGGCGGAAAGCAAAGTGATCGGCTGGTTTCAGGGGCGCATGGAGTTCGGGCCACGTGCGTTGGGCAACCGCAGCATTCTCGGCGACCCCCGCTCGGCGCTCACCCAGTCGCAGATGAATCTTAAAATAAAATTCAGGGAATCGTTCCGCCCTTTCGCCCCCGCGGTACTGGCGGAGCATGCGGCAGAGTATTTCGCGCTGGGGCAGGACAGCCCATATATGTTGCTCGTTGCACCGGTATTACCGGCGCGGCGGCGTGAGTTGTCTGAACAGGAGCGCGAGCTGTCCGGCACGGCGCAGGTGCATGCGCTGCGCTCGGATATTCCGGCGGTAACGCATATTGATTATTCGGCGCGGGTGCAGACCGTGCATGCGGACACCAGTCCGCTCTTCCATCAGTTGATCAGCCGTTTCCACGCACTGACCGGCTACGCACTGGTGGTGAATACTTCGTTTAATGTGCGCGATGAGCCGGTGGTTTGCACGCCGGAAGATGCACTGAACTGCTACAGCAACACGGCTATGGATGAGCTTTATATAGGCAGCTTCCGTTTAACCAAGGCGGTGGCTGAGCTATAACGCCGCTGCGATGAGATCTCCGCCCTAGTCTTTATCTTTGTTGCGGCGTTTCGCGGCCAATCTTTGCACCGCATTTTTTAAAGACGAGTCGGGTAACTTCTGCGCCAAGTCCTGCAACTGCTGTTGTCCCTCCGCGCTGAGCTGTGCGGGTGGCGCGCCGAGCGGCGGCGATTGCGTAACTTGCACGCGAACCTTGATTCCAGTAACCTCATATCCGTTATTTTGCATCTGCAGCGTCAATTCCGGCGCAATTTGGCGCAATTTAGCCGCCACTGCACCATTGTCCGCCGCGAGCAGCAAAGTTTGCTGTGCCAACTGCAGCACATGACTGCCACGGGCCAGCGCAGCGGGAGCAAGCTGCTGGTATAGCAACTGCAAAGCCCGCAACAGCGCAGCTTGCCGTGCAAGCCGCTGCAGTTCCTGGCTGGTGCCGAGATAAGAATTCAGTCGTTGCGACATCTAAAAAATCATGAAAGGGCAAGCATGGATATTATTCTAGTTTCCAGCCGCTTTGCAAAAGCACAGAGCATTACTCTCAAGAGCAGACATTTGGCGCTGGGAGCGCTGTTGGCGTTGGTGCTGCTGCTGGCGGCAGGATTTGCCGCGCAATACGCGATGGCCCGCCTGAATTCCGATAGCACAACGCGGGCCAGTAGCATTACTCAATCGGAACGACAACAGAAGCAGCAGTCTTATATGCGCGATGGGCTGGATGCGATGGCCGTGCGCCTGGGCCAGATGCAGGCGCAGCTCGTCCGTCTGGATACGCTGGGCGCGCGTCTGGTCAAACTGAGCGGCGTTAAACCACAGGAATTCAATTTTGATCAACTCCCGGCGCAGGGCGGGCCCTATTTACCCGCGCCGGGTCCGCAACAGGATATATCCCTGTCCAGCATGGATCAGCAACTGACCAGCCTCGCCACATTGCTGAGCGATCGCAGCGATAAACTGGTGGCGCTGGAAACCCTGCTGATGCAGAACAGCCTCGACAAAAAATTATTCCCCTCTATCGCCCCGGTGATGGATGTGCTGTCTTCCTCCGATTTCGGCTGGCGCATCGACCCGTTCACCGGCAAGAATGCAATGCATGAAGGAGTCGACTTCATGGCGGCAGAGGGTACCTCTGTTCGTGCCGCAGCCGCAGGTATCGTGGTGTACGCAGATTCACATCCGCAATATGGTAATATGGTAGAAATTGATAATGGCAACGGTATTGTCACCCGCTACGCGCATGCTTCCACCCTGCTGGTAGAAGCGGGACAGATTGTACGGCGCGGACAGGAAATTGCCAGGGTAGGCAGTACCGGCCGGGCTACCGGCAATCATCTGCATTTTGAAATAAGGTACAAAGGCGTTGCCCAGAACCCGGTGCGTTTTCTGAAGAGTGCCGCGAGCTGACGGGACCTTAGCTTATGCAAGGGTGAGGTGCCACACCTCACCCTTTTTGTTTTGGGTCATCAAAAGCACGCGTAGCAATGAAGCGCAAGAATTATTAAAGGTCCAGAGAAACTGAATATGATTTCCAACTTGCTGAAAAATATTTTTGGTAGCCGTAACGACCGCCTGTTGAAGGATTACCGCAAGACTGTGCTGGCAATCAATGCGCTGGAAGCGCAGATGGAAAAGCTGACAGATGACGAGTTGCGGCAAAAAACAGAGACTTTCAAGCAGCGCTATAGCCAGGGCGAGACACTGGATAATCTTCTTCCAGAGGCTTTCGCGGTGGTGCGGGAGGGCAGCCGGCGCGTATTACAGATGCGCCATTTTGATGAGCAGCTGATCGGCGGCATGACGCTGCATTACGGAAAAATCGCCGAGATGCGCACCGGCGAGGGCAAAACGCTGATGGCGACTTTGCCGGCCTATCTTAATGCGCTTTCCGACCTCGGCGTGCACGTGGTGACGGTGAACGATTACCTGGCAAGCCGCGATGCGGAATGGATGGGGCGGCTGTACCGTTTTCTCGGGTTATCGGTCGGCGTGATTTTATCGCAGATGGATCATGCGGATAAACAGGCGGCCTACGCGGCGGATATTACCTACGGCACCAATAACGAATATGGTTTCGATTATCTGCGCGACAACATGGCGGCCAGCGCGGGTGAACGTTTCCAGCGCAAGCTGAATTTTGCAATTGTGGATGAAGTCGATTCGATCCTGATCGATGAGGCTCGTACGCCGCTGATTATTTCCGGCCAGGCCGAAGATAATGTCGATATCTACATGCGCATGGATAAGCTGGTGCCCAAGCTCGTTCGCCAGATGGAAGAGGAAGGCCCCGGCGACTACAGCGTCGATGAAAAAAATCACCAGATTCTGCTGACCGAAGCCGGTCACGAACATGCCGAAAGCCTGCTGGCCCAGAGCGGGCTGTTGCCGCCGGGCAGCAGCCTGTACGACCCGGCCAATATCAGGCTGATCCACCATCTGTATGCGGCGCTGCGCGCGCATGCGCTGTACCATCTGGACCAGCATTATGTGGTGCAGAATGGCGAGGTCGTGATAGTAGATGAGTTTACCGGACGGCTGATGTCCGGGCGCCGCTGGTCGGAGGGGTTGCACCAGGCGGTGGAAGCCAAGGAAGGCGTGCCGATCCAGAAGGAAAACCAGACGCTGGCGTCAATCACCTTCCAGAATTATTTCCGCATGTATAACAAGCTGAGCGGCATGACCGGCACCGCGGACACCGAAGCGTTCGAATTTCAGCAGATTTACACGCTGGAAACCGTGATCATTCCGCCGCATTTGCCGACCATCCGCAAGGACATGATGGACAAGGTCTACCTGACCACGCCGGAGAAATACGCCGCGGTAATCGCGGATGTGCGCGATTGCTATCAGCGCGGCCAGCCGGTGCTGGTCGGCACCACTTCAATCGAAACCTCTGAGCTGCTGTCCGGGCTGCTGAACAAGGAAAAGCTACCGCACCAGGTGTTGAATGCCAAGCAGCACGCGCGCGAAGCCGAAATTATTGCGCAGGCAGGGCGTCCCAAAATGATCACCATTGCGACCAACATGGCTGGTCGCGGAACCGACATTGTGCTGGGCGGCAATGTCGAGAAACCGATTGAACTGCTGCGCATGGACGAAAGCCTGGACGACGCCACACGTGCGCAACGTATCGCACAGTTGCGCGCCGAATGGAAACCGGTGCACGACGAGGTGCTGGCCAGCGGAGGCCTGCATATCATTGGCACCGAACGGCATGAATCGCGCCGCGTCGATAACCAGTTGCGCGGCCGCGCCGGGCGCCAGGGTGACCCAGGTTCCAGCCGCTTCTTCCTGTCGCTGCAGGATCCGCTGTTGCGTATTTTCGCTTCCGATCGCGTGGCTGCGATCATGAACAAATTCAAGCTGCCCGAAGGCGAGGCGATCGAACACGTGTGGGTAACGCGCGCGATCGAGAATGCGCAGCGCAAAGTAGAGGCGCGCAACTTCGACATGCGCAAGCAAATCCTGGAATACGATGACGTCGCCAACGAACAGCGCAAGGTCATCTACCAGCAGCGCAATGAACTGCTGGAAAGCCGCGATATTTCCGATACCATAGCCGCGATGCGCGCAGATGTGCTGAATAGTGTTATCGGCGAATACATCGCTCCTCAGAGCATGGAAGAACAATGGGACGTGCCGGGACTGGAAAAAGCGCTGGCCGCCGAGTTTCAACTGCACCTGCCGCTGGTGCAATGGCTGGAGCAGGATAAGAAACTGGACGAAGAGAGCCTGCGCAAGCGCGTGGTGGACGCTGCGGAGCAGCAGTATCAGGCCAAGATCGCCCAGGTGGGACCGGAGATCATGCATCAGTACGAAGGCATGGTCATGCTGCAAAGCCTGGACAGCAGCTGGCGCGAGCATCTGGCGGCGCTCGATCATTTGCGCCAGGGTATCCATCTGCGCGGTTATGCGCAGAAAAATCCCAAGCAGGAATACAAACGGGAAGCGTTCGAACTGTTTGCGGCAATGCTGGAAACAATCAAGCGCGATGTCACCCAGCTGCTGATGAATGTGCAGATCCGCAGTGAGCAGGATATCGAAGCAGTGGAAGCGCCGCAGGCACCGGCAAATGTGCAGTATCATCACTCGGATTATGAGGAAGCACTGGCGCAGGCCGACACCGCGAACGAGGTCCAGCCGTTTGTGCGCGGCGGTGAGAAGATCGGCCGCAACGACCCCTGTCCGTGCGGCTCCGGCAAGAAATACAAGCAGTGCCATGGCAAACTGAGTTGATACGATAGCGAACGACAAATCTGGAGAGATAGAGATGACTACCGACGATATAATTTTGCAGGCGCTGCGTAACTCCACTTTGTCCGAGGAATTGCGCGACTCGGAAATTGATCTGCTGGCCAGCCTGATTACCGTGCGTGACTACAAGGCCGGCGAAGCCATCCTGAAACCCGGTGAAATGGAACTGAAAGATACGCTGCTGATCCTCGGTAGCGGCGATGTGGAAGCCACCGCCACTACCGGCGGAGAGCAGATGACGCTGCATCTGGTGCATCCCGGCGATCTGGCCGGGATCATCGGCTTTGTCGGCGGCCATGCGATGCAGATTACCGCCACGGTGACTGCAAAATCGGACAGTAAACTGCTGCTGCTGGACCGCACCCGTTTCGAGACGCTGCTGAATACCCAGCCTGCGATTGTCTATTATGTGATGCGTGGTGTGGTGCGCAATGTGCACGGTATCGTGCGGCGCATGAATATGCAATCCGTCGAAATGAATAATTACATATTCAAACAGGGCGGTCGTTACTAGAAAGCCGGACTATGCCTGTCAATCTGCAATCGCCTTCTGCGGAATCCTTGCTGCCTGTTAAAGGCATAGCGCTGGGTACCGCGGAAGCATCCATAAAGAAACTGCACCGCAAGGATCTGCTGATCATGTCGGTTACCGCGCAAGCCACGGTAGCGGGCGTGTTTACGCAAAACCGTTTTTGCGCCGCGCCGGTTATTGTCGCGCGCGAGCATTTGGCTTTGAAGCCCGGGGTGCGCGCGCTGGTGATCAATACCGGCAATGCCAATGCGGGAACCGGCGAACAGGGACTCGCAGCGGCGCGCGCAACCTGCGCCGAAGTCGCCAATCTGCTGGATTGCGACGTGCATCAGGTATTGCCGTTTTCCACCGGGGTGATCATGGAAGCGTTGCCGCTGGGCCGCATCCTCGCCGGCTTGCCGGCATGCCTGGCTGATCTGCGTGAGGATAACTGGCTTAACGCGGCGCAGGCAATCATGACCACGGACATCGTGGCCAAGGGCGCCTCCAGGCAGATTATGCTGGAAGGCAAGACCGTGACAGTTACCGGCATTGCCAAGGGATCCGGCATGATCCATCCCAACATGGCGACCATGCTGGGCTATATCGCCACTGATGCGGCTGTGGCGCAACCGCTGCTGCAGCAGATGGTCAGCCGTGCCTGCGATGACTCATTCAACTGCATTACTGTGGATGGCGACACGTCCACCAACGACGCGCTGATGCTGATCGCCACCGGCAAGAGCGACGCACCCGCAATTATTGATGCGCATAGCCCGGCATTTGCCCAGCTGCAGACTGCCGTGACCGAGGTTGCGGTGCAGCTGGCGCAAGCCATCGTGCGCGACGGCGAAGGCGCAACCAAATTTATTACGGTGCAGGTCGAAGGCGGGCATAGCAATGCGGAATGCCGCCAGATTGCCTATGCGGTGGCACGCTCACCGCTGGTTAAAACGGCATTCTTCGCATCCGATCCGAATCTCGGCCGCATTCTTGCGGCTATCGGATATTCCGGCGTGCAGGATCTCGATGTGCAGCGCCTCAGGCTGTATCTGGATGAGGTGCTGGTGGCTGAGCATGGCGGACGCGCCGCCAGTTATCGTGAAGAAGACGGCCAGCGGATCATGCAGCGCGACGATATTACCATCCGGATTGTGCTGGACCGTGGCGCTGCGGCGGCCACACTGTGGACCTGCGACTTTTCCTATGATTACGTCAAAATCAACGCCAGCTATCGCAGCTAGCGCGTTCGTTATTCCGCTTAAGATAGAGGGATCAGCATGGATACAATCAAGAAATTATTGCGGCTGACCTGCCTCGTCGCCTTCCTCATCATCGGGGCAGGATGTTCGGATCAAACCAAGCAGGATAGCCTGGCCTACCAGCAGGGGATTGATGCCTATGCCAAAAGCAACTATGCCGTCGCGCTGGAAAAGTTCAAGCCGCTGGCAGAGCGGGGCATCGCGCAGGCACAATTCAATCTGGGCGTGATGTACCGGCAGGGTCAGGGCGTCCCCCAGGACGACAAAACCGCCGTGATGTGGTGGACCAAAGCGGCCGAGCAGGGGCATGTCGAGGCCCAGGACAATCTTGGCCTGAGATACGGCCGCGGCCAGGGCGTCGCCCAGGACTGGGTGCAGGCCTATAAATGGTTCAGCCTGGCCGCCGCGGCGGGCAATGAAACGGCAAAGGGCAATCAGCACGTGGCCGAAACCAAAATGACGCCGCAACAGGTCGCACAGGCGCAGGACCTGGTGCAGGAATGGCAGGCCAAGCATAAGAAATAACATGCAGGTTTTGCATTTCATACCCGTTAAATATCCATGAGTTCTTCCACCGATCAGCTGTTGCAGCAAGCCCACAGCCTGCTCACCAGGCTGGAGAAACTGCTGCCCGCCGCTGTCCCGGCGCCCCCAGCCTGGGATGAGGCGCACGCGTTTCGCTGGGATCATCGCTTGCGCGTGCTGCACCCGGTGCCTAATTTCCAGCGCATCGGGCTGGGCGATTTGCTGGGTATAGAGCCGCAAAAACAGCGCATCCGGCAGAACACGCTGCAGTTTGTGCGCGGCGGCACGGCAAATAATGTTTTGTTAAGCGGCGCGCGCGGCACCGGCAAATCTTCGCTGGTCAAGGCGCTGTTGAATGAATATGGGCCGCAGGGGCTGCGCGTTATTCAGATCGACAAGCAGAGCCTGGTCGATCTGCCGCAATTGATCGAGCTGGTTCAGGGGCGTGCGCAGCGCTTTATCCTGTATTGCGATGACCTGTCGTTCAATGCCGATGAGCCGGGGTACCAAGTCCTGAAGGCTGCACTGGACGGCGATCTGGTGGCGTTCTCGGACAATCTGCTGATTTACGCCACCTCCAATCGCCGTCATCTGATGCCCGACTACATGCAGGAAAATCTCGCCACGAAATATGTCGGCGATGAAATTCATCCTGCGGAAAGCGTCGAGGAAAAGGTGTCGTTGTCGGAGCGCTTCGGTTTATGGATCTCGTTTTATCCGTTCACTCAGGATGAATATCTGGCGGTGGCGGCGCACTGGTTGCAGCGTCATGGCTGGCGGGATGGCATGACCGATGAGGTGCGTAGAGCCGCGTTGCAGTGGTCATTGTCGCGTGGGTCACGTAGCGGGCGCGTGGCGGGGCAGTTTGCGAAGGATTGGTGCGGGCAACTCATCTCGGGAAGTCGCCCGGCAAACAAAGAGTAGATCAAAATCTTTCGTCTGCACCGGCGGCGTTTGTGTATGGTTTTATGATTGTTGAATCCACCGCGCGCGAAAAAATTCTATGAGTGATTCTGCACCACCAGCAAAGATAGTTGAAGTCGCCGCTGCCGTACTGCAAAGACCAGACGGAGCATTCCTGCTTGCCCAGCGCCCCGCAGACAAAATCTGGGCCGGCCACTGGGAATTTCCCGGTGGCAAGGTCGAACCCGGCGAAACGCCGCGCGACGCGCTGCTGCGCGAGCTGCGCGAAGAGCTGGGCATCGCGGTACAGACTGCCTATCCATGGCTCACGCGTGTATACCCCTATCCGCATGCAACGGTGCGGCTGCATTTTTTTCGGGTAACGGCCTGGAGTGACGGGCTGCATCCGCATGAGGGACAGGAGTTTGCCTGGCAACTTCCTGCGCAGGTTAACGTTGCGCCGGTGCTGCCCGCCAACGCCCCGATCATGCGTGCACTGGAGCTGCCTGCTCTGTATGCCATCAGCAATGTGCGGGAGCTGAGCGACGCGGTATTCATGCGTCGGCTCGAAGCAGCTCTGCATAAGGGCTTGCGGTTGTTGCAACTGCGCGAAAAGGAATTGTCGCGTGACGCAATGCGCGAATTGGCGTTGAAGGTGGTGGCGATGGCGCACGCGTACGGCGCGAAAGTATTGCTCAACGGAGATATTGCGTTGGCACAGCAAGTGGGTGCGGATGGGGTGCAGCTGACCGCCGCACAGCTGGGGGAATTGCCGCGCAGGCCAGAAGTGGCGTGGTGCGGCGCTTCCTGCCACAACGCCGGCGAGTTGCGCCGGGCGGAAGAACTGGGTTGTGATTTTGCGCTGCTGAGCCCGGTGCTGCCGACTCAGTCGCACCCGGGTGCGCCACATCTGGGCTGGGAAAATTTCGCGACGATCGCGCAAGGCGCAACCATACCGATTTATGCACTGGGGGGATTACGCGCTGGCGATCTGCTTACGGCGTGGCAGCATGGCGCGCATGGCATTGCGCTATTACGCCAGGCTTGGGAATGATGCAGAAGCCTTGGCCGGGATTCAGGAGTGCTGCGGGGGCTCTTCGTCTGCGCTGTTACCGCTGACCGGGATGCGATAGCTTTCTGTGGCCCATTGTCCCAGGTCTATCAATTTGCAGCGCTCGCTGCAAAACGGCCGATACGGGTTGTCGTTATTCCATATGACATCTTTGCCACATTGCGGACAGGCCACCACCGGCTGTTTTTTGGGGGTGGTCATAGCGCGCAGAAAGTCAGATTGAACGCTACGTCCTGCTCATACAGCGCGCTTTTCGATGCGTAGTTGGATGCGATAAAACGAATATTGAGCATATATTTGTTGGCGCTTACTTCGGGGATGCACGGCATGCTGCCGTCCAGCGTAACGCGCAGCAACTGGGCGACGCGGCCGCCCTGCATCTGCTGGAAACTGCCTTGCAACGCGGTGAAATTGTAAACTTTGCCGCTTTCCCGCATCAGCTTGAGAATAATCGTCATGCCTTCACATATTGGCAGCATCGGCGCCAGCCAGGAGATAAGGTAAGTTCGCCGTTCCGCTGCATCCTGGTTCAGCCAGTAATGATAGGACGGCAGATCGAATTCACAGGTGCCGCCAGGTATGCCGGCGCGCTGCTTGATGCCCATCAGCCACTCGTTTTCGCGCAGATGCTGGCCTACCTTGCCGGTCAGGTTGAACAGCTTGTTACTGGTGCTTTCAATCGCAGCAAGCACGGCGTCGAGCGCCTCCTCCGAAATGGCCGGGTTATTATGCAGCGAGGTTAAATGCCTTTTCTGGCGTTCAAGTTCCTGCAGCAGATCCGATTTCAAGTCCGCGCGACTGGCTACTTCGAGAATTTCAAACAGGACGTTCAGTGCGGCGTGATGGTCGGCCGAATTTTCGTTGGCGATGAAATACGACACCTTGGCGTACAGATCCTCAAGGCGCAGCAAAGTGCGCACGCGCTCATTGAGAGGAAAATCATAGCTAATCACAATGCCAGAAAAGCCGGGTAACGGTCATAGCGCGCAATATATTGTGAACCTTTATATGCCGTCAATCTCTTCCTTTGGAAAGAGCAAGATAGCGTTGATGGAGTTGCGCGACCTGCAAGCGCAAACTGTTCAAATCTGCATCATTATGAATAATATCATCTGCGCGCCGCAGGCGCTCGCTGCGCGCAATTTGCTGTGCGATGATAGCCCGCACCTCTTGCTCTGTTAACCCGCTGCGCTGCATGGTTCGAGTGACCTGTGTGGTCTCTTCGCAATCCACGGCCAGCGTGCGTTTGACCAGTTCAGGATAACCCGGCGTTTCAAACAGCAGCGGCACCATCAGCATCTGGTAGGGCGTGGAATTCATGCCTGCCTGATTCAGCATCTCGGCGCGGATCAGCGGATGCAGGATGGCTTCCAGCCGCTGTTTGGCCATGGGGTCGGCAAATACCAGCTGACGCATGCGCGGTCGGTCGAGCGCCCCGAGGGAATCAATGTAGTCATCACCAAATGTGCTCCGTATCATTTTTATAGCCGCGCCGCCGGGCTGGGTCAGACGCCGGGAAATCGCATCGCTGTCTATAATGGTGACACCGTATTCTTCGAACAGTGCTGCGACTGTGCTTTTGCCGCTGCCTATGCCGCCAGTGAGGCCGACGCGATAACTCATGGGGCAGCGAGCAGGTGCAGATATCCTTGTGTGAGTTGCTGCCCCCAAAATAATGCGATCAATCCTCCACCCGCAAGATATGGACCGAACGGAATGGGGACGTTGCGGCCGTGCCGCGCTGCGACGATCAGCGTGATGCCGACTACCGCGCCGACCAGTGAGGACAGCAGAATGACCAGTGGCAGCATTTGCCAGCCCAGCCAAGCGCCTATCGCCGCCAGTAATTTGAAATCGCCGTAGCCCATGCCTTCCTTGCCGGTGGCAAGCTTGAACAGCCAGTACACCCCCCATAGCGCGAGATAGCCGATTATTGCGCCGACCACGGCTCCGTTCAAGTCAACAAAAGTATGAGAAATATTGACCAGCAGCCCCAGCCACAGCAGCGGCAGGGTAATGCTGTCCGGCAGCAGTTGCGTGTCGAAGTCGATAAAGGTCAGCGCCAGCAGCGCCCAGACAAAAAACAGTGCGGATAATGCCGCAAGACCGAATCCGAAGTGCCACCCAACATAGCCGCTCAGCAATCCGCTGAGCGCCTCGATAACCGGATAACGAATAGAGATTGGGGCGGCGCAGCCTTTGCATTTCCCGCGCAACAACAGATAGCTGATAATCGGAATATTTTCCAGCGCGGTAATATTGTGTCCGCAATGCGGGCAGGCAGACCGCGGCACCATCAGGTTGTAACGCGGCGTTACGGATGCAGCAGCGGAAGCAGCATCGGAGGGAGCGTTCAATTCTGCGCATTGTGCGCGCCAGTCGCGCTCCATCATTGTGGGCAGGCGGTGTATGACCACATTCAGAAAACTGCCGACCAGCAGACCTACTATGCCGCACAGCGCAACAAAAAAATAGGGTGCATCCTGCAGTAATGAGACCAGTGCCATCATGCCTGTGCAGGCATAGGCACCGCCCTCGGCGGAGTAGCGCGGCGCGCAGATTTAGCCAACCACTTGACCCATCTTGAATATCGGCAGGTACATCGCTACCACCATGCTACCGATCAGTGTGCCCAGCACGACCATGATAACCGGTTCCATCAGGCTGGACAGCGCGGCAACCGCGTCATCCACCTCGGCTTCGTAGAAATCCGCGACCTTGGACAACATGCCGTCCAGTGCGCCGGATTCTTCCCCGATCGCCACCATCTGCAACACCATGCTCGGAAACACTGTAGTGTTCTGCATTGCAACCACCAGCGTGCTGCCCTGGCTGACCTCGCGCTGAATTTGTTTGGTCGCGTCATAATAAATAATATTACCGGCCGCGCCTGCGACGGAATCGAATGCTTCAACCAGCGGTACGCCGGCCGCGAACATGGTCGACAGGGTACGTGACCAGCGCGCGATCGTGGCCTTGCGGATCACATCGCCAAAAATCGGCAGTTTAAGCGCCAGTTTGTCGACCACATGCTGTACTTTTTTGTTGCGTTTCCAGAAATAGAAAAACGCGTAGAGGCCTCCGCCTATGACCGCGAAAATTAGCCACCAATAGGCCACGAAGAAATCCGAGACCGCCATCAGAAACAGCGTAGGCGCGGGCAGGTCGGCGCCAAAACTGCTAAACAATTCCTTGAATGCCGGGATGACAAAAATCATGATTACCGCGGTGATGATAAAGGCTACGGCGATAATCGAAACCGGATAAAACAATGCGCCCTTGATCTTGCTCTTTATTGCCAGTATTTTTTCCTGATAGGTTGCCAGCCGGTCGAGCAGGCTGTCCAGAATACCGGCCTGTTCGCCGGCGCCCACCAGGTTGCAAAACAGGTCATCGAAATATAGCGGATATTTGCGGAAGGCCTGTTCCAGGCTGCTGCCGGTTTCCACATCGGTTTTGATATCGTTCAGCAGACGCGAGACGGAAGGGTTGCTGTGGCCTTTACCGACAATATCGAATGATTGCAGCAGCGGCACGCCGGACTTCATCATCGTGGCAAGCTGTCGGGTAAACAGCGTTAAGTCCTTCTGCGTGATGGCCTTGCCGCCGCTGCTCTGTTTAATTTTGATAACATTAATGCCCTGACGGCGGAGATGGGCGGAAACGCTTTCCTTGCCCGCAGCGCGGATTTCCCCTTTAACATTCTTGCCTACCTTATCTTTGCCCTCCCACATGAAGAGCATCGATTTGGCCGGCTGTCTGGCTTTGCTTTCGGTTGCCATATGGTTTCAATCCTTCAGTAGGCTGAATTGCATCTGCCGTCTCGCGACCGCATATTACGATCACCGGGCGCAGGCGTGATAACGATGACGTATTCGCGACCAGGGTTTTTTGTTTGTGGTCGAGTGATCAGATGATGAGGCGCATTGTGTAATTTGAGGCGCCATCTGGTTGCCGCTGCGGCTGTCTGGAGCGGTATTTTAATCGTGGCCATTACTCAATAGTATGGGTTTGATAAAAATCAATTTTCATATCATGCCCCGCCTGCGCCGGATTGTAAAGACTGTCGAGCCGAGTCGGGCGCGCGATGTGGCGGCAACGCCGGAAAAATCTTGGCCACTTTAACGACGCGATCCTGAGTCTGAATAATTTCGATCGGATAGTGGGCGATCTTGATGCTGGTGCCGGCCTCCGGTATGTCCTGCAAATGCTCCAATATCAACCCATTCAGCGTCTTCGCACCGCTAAGCGGAAAATGCATGCCCAGCTTGCGATTCAGGTCGCGTAGTGGGGTGCTGCCTTCAACCAGCAGGCTGCCATCCGGCTGCCGCAGAAACTTTCCGGTTTGCGCGGGCGACTGCGTGGTGAAGTCGCCGACAATTTCCTCCAGGATATTTTCCAGCGTTACCAGCCCCAGTAATTCGCCATATTCGTCGACCACCAGCCCCAGCCTGATGTGGCGTTCCTGAAAATGCTGCAATTGCGACAGCAGCGTGGTATCGGAGGGAATGAAATAAGGCTCATGCAGCAAATCGAGCAGATCAGCGCGCTCGAAATCCATGCGCATCAGGGACAAGGCGCGACGCACATGCAAAATGCCGACGATGTTGTCGAGTGCGCCGTCATACACCGGCATCAGTGTGTGATGGCAGGTCGCCAGCTGTTCGCGCAAAACCTCAGGCGCAGCATACAGGTCCAGCGTTTCGATCTGATTGCGCGGAACCATGACATCGTTCACCGCAACGCGTTCCAGATCAACCAGATTGAGCAGCATGCGCTGGTGCTGACGCGGCAGAAAGTGCTCGGCTTCCAGCACCATCATGCGCACCTCTTCCAGATTGACCTTCTGCTTGCTCTGGTCGTTCTGTATCTTGATTCGGAATGTCCATAAAAAAGCGCGCACCATTGCGGAAGCGATCGAAACCACCGGGTAAAACAGTTTGGTCAGCGGAGCCAGGATGTAGCTGGACGGCAGCGCAATCCGCTCCGGGTAGCTGGCTGCGATCACCTTGGGCATTATTTCGCTGAATACCAGGATAATGAAGGTAATGGCCAGTGTGCCCGCTGCCAGCGCCCAATCGTTTTGGCCGAACAGGCGCAGAATGATAAAGCCCGTGAGGGAAGCGGCCAGCGCGTTAAGCAGGGTGTTGCCGAACAGGATGGAACCCAGCAGCCGGTCCGTTTGCGCCAGTAATTTAGCGGTCAGCTTGGCGCTTTTGTTGCCCTTGCGTATCAGGTGATTCAGCCGATGCCGGTTAAGCGCCATCATGCTGGTTTCGGAAGACGAGAAAAATCCGGAGCAGATCAGAATGACTGCAAGGGCAATAAGCAGCGTGCCCAAAGAAAACTCGTCCAAAGCAGCAACCTAAACTATATGATGCAAACAGTATCGAGTAGGCTTGGGGTAGTGTCAAGAAACACCATGTTCATACCATTCCTGTAGCACCGAAGGTCTTCCGGCGCCGCTGATTCCGGCAAACCAACCTTTCATCGGCTAACGCTGGCAATGTAGACCGATTCTGTCCTATGGTGCACTACGTAAAAATTTCAGGAGTGCAGCATGCGCGTACAAAGAGGGTTTTCGTTGATCGAGCTGTTGATCGTTATTGTGATCGTCGGCATCCTTGCTGCAGTGGCTTTGCCCGCCTATAACAATTATTTGACTCGCGGCAAGATTCCGGATGCCACCTCCAATCTCGCAGCCAAACGAGTGCAGATGGAGCAGTTTTATCAGGACAACCGCACTTATCTGAATGCACCTGCCTGCAACAGTGACACCACCAGCAGCCTGTATTTTACTTTCATCTGTTCGGTTCAGACGGCCAATACTTACACTATCCAGGCGACTGGTGTGGGAGCTATGAACGGATTTACATACACTATTACCCAGGACAACGTTAAGGCCACGACCGCTGTACCGACGGGCTGGGGCCCTGTGAATGCTAGCTGCTGGGTTACTAAACAGGGGGGAGGGTGTTAACTCTTCTGCATTCGTCTGTTCATTTATTCACCCGGCACGCATCTGGCCGCTGGCCACGTGCAGCACGGCAGCAAGGCGTTACCATGATCGAGTTGCTGATTGTGATAGTAATAGTAGGCATCGTTTCGGTGCTGGCTGCGCCCAGTGTTAATGTGATGATACAGAACGGCAGAATACGCACCATAGCTGAGTCTGTTCAAAATGGATTGCAGCTGGCGCGGGCTAATGCGGTGAAGCGCAATACCACAGTTCGTTTTCAGCTCACCAGCAATTTAGAGAACACCTGCGTATTGTCTACCACATCATCGAACTGGGTAGTCAGCTTGAGTGATCCTACTGGCGCATGCGATCCGACTCCCGCCGCGGGCATGGCGTTGGAGTCTGTTCCACCATCTATCATCCAAAAACGATCGGGTGCCGAAGGCGGGGCCGCCAATGTAACCGTAACTGCTGATGCGAGCTCTCGTGGTGTTATCGGTTTTAGCGGACTTGGACGGCAAATCGTCGTGACTAATCTGGATTCGACCACTACCATGTCTCCGGTGCAACCGGTCAGTATCAATATTCAGACTTCTCCAGCAACAGACTGTATGCCGGTGGCCGGGGCCATCGTTGCAGTAGCGGGGACAATCCGATGCCTGCGCGTGGTCGTATCGTCGTACGGGCAAATTGGCATATGCGATCCATCCAAATCCGTCGGTAGTCCGCAAGGATGTCCCATATGAGCACCCGCCTACACCGTTTACACAGACAGGCCGGCTCAATGCTGCTGGAAGCGTTGATCGCCATTCTGGTTTTTTCACTGGGCATACTTTCCATCATAGGGATGCAGGCAACCTCTATCAAGCTGTCTGGCGATGCGAAATATCGCGCCGATGCAAGCTTGCTGGCTAATCAGTTGATCAGCCAGATGTGGGTAGATGACCGCACAAACATAGCGACTCTGCAAAGTAAATATAACAGTCCTAACGGCACTGCCTATACCGCATGGCTGGGAAATACCACGAACGATGGCACGGTGCTAAAACTCTTGCCGGGAGCCACAGCAACGGTGACAGTGGTTCCGGTCAGTGGTGTAACTACAAACAGCAGCCTGGTTACCGTCACCCTGAGCTGGACCGCGCAAAACCAGCCGGGCGCAGCAAGCTCTGTCCATACCTATAAAACGATTGCGCAAATACTTTAGGAGACTGATTTGCTACCGCGTTCATATCGGCAACAACGAATATCACGGGCGAGAGGTTTCAGCCTGATTGAAATTGTGGTCGCCATGATCATCGGTTTACTGAGCATGATTATTATCATGCAGGTGCTTGGAGTGTTTCAGAACCAGAAGCAGGCCACTAGTACCGGTAACGACGCAACCACTAATGGTTCAATTGCATTGAATGGCTTGCAACGCGACCTGCAACAAAGTGGTTATGGCATCAGCACCTTTAATTTGCTCGGTTGCAATGTGCTATTACGCACCGGTGTTACTGTTACCGGTCTGGCTCCGGTAACCATTTATCCCGCCGGCATGGCCAGCCCGCCGATTCCCGCGGGGGACGCCAACAGCGATATGTTAATGGTGGTGTATGGCAATGCCAGCGGGGCGGTAATCAACGATCTTTTTACGGGTGCTTCAACCGCTCTTGCTTATCCAGTGCAGACGCCGGCAGCCTTCACTGCACTTGATCAAGTCATAGGCGTACCCCAGGCGCGTCCAGCTCCGTGTAATCTTACCCTGGCTCAGGTTTCTTCCACTCCGGCGAGTTCAGTACCGGTAACCGGCGGAGTGGGAGGATTGTTTATCGGGGATACGCTTGCCAATCTGGGCGCCTCGCCGAAGATACGCATATATGCCGTCCGAAACGGCAACTTGACGATGTGCGACTATACAGTCAGTAAATGCGACGATACTTCCAAGGCAAGTCCGCTTGATTCAACCGTATGGGTACCGGTCGCCAGCAACATTGTCAGCCTGAAGGCACAATATGGACGCGATACCACGCCCTTGGGCACGAAGGCATTTTATCTGGCTGACACGTATGATCAGACTACGCCTACCACTCAATGTGGATGGCTGAGGGCGCTGGCGGTTCGGATAGCGTTAGTGGCGCGTAGTGCGCAGCCTGATACCAAGAGCGGCTATGTTCCTACTCCCGTTGCACCCACCTGGGCGGGGACCGCGAACCCTATTGTTCTCACTGCTACACCGATGCCCTCAGCGAATTTCACCTGGCAGAATTACCGCTACAAGGTCTTTCAGACCATCGTACCGTTGCGCAATATCACCTGGAATGGAGTGCAACCAGGATGTTAAGCGCATATAAAAATTTACTCGTCCGGCGGCCATTGCGATCCAAACAAAAAGGGGTGGTATTGGTAATCGCGCTGGTTGTACTGGTTGCGATGCTCCTGGCCGGGATCGCGCTGGTGCGTTCCGTGGATACCGCGAACGTAATCGCGGGTAACCTGGCATTTCAGCAGGCGGCGACTCATTCCGCCGATATCGGTATCGAGGCCGCTATTGCCTGGCTGGAATCACATCAAACCAGCTTGACCACCGATTGCCAAGCGCCTACCGGAAGTACGCCTTGCGCGTATGCCGCAGCTGGTCTGAACAGTTCTCCCGGAAACGGCGTGTCGTGGAATGATTACTGGATAGCAAATGATATAGACCACCAGGCCGTGCAGGTCAATTTTGCCAGCAACGGTAGTCCCACCAGCGCAGTTGGGGGTACCACCACAACTAGTGATGCTTCTGGCAATAGTGTGCTCTATGTCATTCATCGGATGTGCAGCACTGTGGGTGCTCCAGCAATAGGAGTCTGCGCCTTCAGGCCCCCAGTCTGTGATACTACCAGCGGTTTGGACTCAGGCGCTACCTGCTGGACCGCTCCCAGGCAGGTGAATTACCGCATCACGGTGAAGGTAACGGGTCCGCGTAATACCGTGAGTTATGTCCAGTCGTTAGTTGCAATGTAATCACCAGGAGATTGTCATGACTCAACGACCATTGCTTAAGAATATTGGATACCTGCTGATTTCCTTTCTTTTCACGGCGCAGGTCCAAGCGGGATTAACCGACTTGGCCAATATACCGATTAGTACCGCCACTCCGGTGTTGCCCAATGTAATGCTGATGATGGACGATTCCGGCAGCATGGCTTGGGACTATATGCCTGACAACGGCGGTTCACCTTATTTCGCGATTGGGACTTATGGCTATGTCAGCAGCCAATGCAACGGGGTTTACTACAACCCAAGATTTACTTACCTCCCGCCGGTTACATCCGCGGGCGTCAGTTATGCCACTTCCAGTTTTACCGCTGCCAAGATCGACGGCTTTGGCACTACCACAGCCAGTACGATAGATCTCAGCGCCCATTTTCTGCCCGGGCAATACACTGACTCGTCGCCTACCACCAGCGGCGGCAGCGCGGCTTACTACTATACCTATTCAGGTTCGCAACCTGCGCTCACTACCTATACAAACTCGAGCAGCACGTTCTTTACCGAATGTAACACTTCCGCTTCCGCCAGCAGTCCAACTACTGCTACCATCACGGTCAGCGGCTCCAGTTCCACCACCGTCAGCAGCATCAAAGTGAACGGTAATGAAATTCTGGGTTCGACCACTTCGTCCAGCGCCACTTCCAGCACGGTTGCCAGCAATATCGCCAGTACGATCAATTCCTGCCCCACTGGCGGGTGGGGAGCTTCCTGCACTGCGGGTTATAGTGCCACCAGCTCCGGCAGCGTGGTGACTATCACCGGCCCGGCTGGGATTACCTACACGCCGACGATCTCTAAAAGCGGCAGCATGGCGTTTACCGCCACGGCGTTCTCTACATCGCCCCCGAAATTTACTAAAGTAATCGTCAGCAGCACCTCAGGCGATACCGCTCATGGTATGCCGGCTGATGAGCGAACCAACTTCGCCAACTGGTACAGTTATTACCGTACCCGTATGTTGATGATGAAGAGCAGTACCGGGCTTGCGTTCCAGACGCTGGGGTCACAATATCAGGTTGGTTTCGCGACCATCAACAACAACGGTGGCAGCCAGTTCGTTAATCCGTCGGCCTTCGACAGCACCCAGAAGTCGGCGTGGTACACAAAGATGTACGGTTCCACCGCCGCCAACTCGACGCCGTTGCGCGAAGCGCTGGCCAAAGTAGGCTTGTTATATGCGCATAAATTGCCCGGCAATACGCTGAATACCGTGGCAGCCAGCGATCCTTTGCAGTATTCCTGCCAGAAAAACTTCACCTTGCTCTCCACCGATGGTTACTGGAATGGCAATGCCGGATATAAAGTGGATGGCTCTACGGCGGTAGGTAATCAGGATGGCGCCGATCCGGAAGGGCGGCCCTATAACGATGGCACTGCGGTGACTTATACCAAGAGTACCAGTCAGCTCAATCAAACCCAGACTACAATCATCATGAGTACCAGCCAATTGCAGTCAGACACGATACAGTTGACCAAAACGATCACCCAATTGCAAAAAAGCACCAGTACATTGCAGAAGCAGACCGGGCAGCTGCAGATCAGAACAGGTTCCACTGGTTGGGGAGGCACGTCTTGGGGTGCCTGGTCGAATACGGCATCGTGCACTTGGAGCGATGGTACCGGAGGTGGCGGCTGGGGTGGGGGCGGAGGGACGACACCGACGCAATGCCAATACGTATGGGGCAGTTGGTCGAGTGCCGCGAGTTGTACAACAAGCTATAGTAGCGCGACAGCAAACGGTACAACCTGGTCCGGCAACGGAACAAATTGCCAATATACCGCGTGGTCGGCGGGGGTGGGTACAAATTCCTGTACCGCGGTGGCCCAGTCCGCTTCGCCTAATTACACAGCGGCAACGGCGGTGCAGTGCAATACGGTGACCACCAGTCCGACTGCGAGCGTGGCTTCCTGCACGCCTGTTTCGATAGACAGCAGCGGTTATACCACCACCTGTGCGGATGTCGAAACCCGGAAAGGTGTGAGCAGTTGCACGCCGACGATCCCTGCGGGCACGCGTGATGGCACCGGTAAAATCGTGACTTGCCAAACAGTAACGACCGGGCCGAGCGGCGCATCCTCCTGTACTGCGGGAACCGATGCTGAATTTAAAACTACAACTTGCTCTTCCTCGGTCTCCACTACGCCGGTCGCATCATGCACCCCAGTGACTGGCTCCAATTCCAATGGCGGTGTAACCACCACGTGCAATACGGTGACCACAGGCCCCGCGACCGTCAGTGCCTGTATACCTCAGTCGGCGACCAGCCCGGACTATCTGGCGATTACCTGCAGCGCGCCCATCACCAACGGCGGAACCTCCAACACGTTGGCCGATGTGGCGGAATATTATTATGTGACTGATTTACGCACATCTGCCTTGGGAAATTGTGTCGGTTCGACCGGAAATACCCTGTGTTCAGCTTCGGATACCATATCGGATAAAAATTCCTATAACAACGTGCCGAAAAACGACAACTACGATACCGCTAACTGGCAGCATATGACCACCTTCGCGATAGGCTTGGGTGCGCCGGGGAATATGATTTATCCCGGGATCAATTACAGGAGCCTCACGGCGGGGGATTTCTTTTCCGTATGGGGTGGACAGCCCATGCCCAATCAGCTTACCACCGTAGCCAATGCGGCGACCGGGGTATGCACCTGGCAGGCCGATGGCACAATATGTAACTGGCCGGTGCCGGCAGCGGATTCGCCTAGCGCCATCGATGATTTATGGCATGCAGCGGTAAATGGACGCGGCACTTTTTATAATGCTCCCGACCCTAATGTCCTGTCCTCGTCACTTGCCGACGCACTCGGGAGGATGGGCGGCGGCAACGGTTCGCAGGCGGGCGCGGCGGTCAGCAGTCCGATCCTTGCTTCAAGCGGAAATTTTGTATTCAGTTCGCAATACACACCCATCGTCTGGACAGGCGATGTCCTGCGGGTGCAGTTGAACGCCGCAGGACAGGTAAAGACGCAAACTGATGCCATCACGGGTGTGACCAGTCCAATCACAGACTGGTCGGCTGCATCCCTGCTGAACCAGCGGACCGCCTCAAGTACTGACAGCCGTAATATATATATCTATAAAAGCAGCACCAGCAACAAACTCACGCCCTTTACCTACGCCAATTTGACGCCAGCACAGCAGGCATTTTTTAATACGACCGCGATATCCACTACTCCTCCGAGCGGAAGCACAGGATTGAGCCAGTTACTATGCACGGTAGCTGCTGTTTGTCTTACTGATAAAAGCGCCGCCGCCGGCAGTGCACTGGTCGATTTTCTGCGCGGACAGCGGGGCAATGAAGGAGCACTGTACGACAATACCAAATCTTACCGGCAACGCAGCGGTGTGCTCGGTGATATCGTCAACGCCACCGTGCTGTATGTTCAGGGATCGCCATACAACTATTCGGACACCGGATATGGCGCTTTCAAAACGACCAATGTTGCACGTTATGGTATGGTTTATGCCGGTGGCAATGATGGCATGCTGCACGCATTTTATGCCACCACCGGTAACATAGACGCGACTGGCGCATCGGTAGCCGGCGGCGGCACTGCGGTGACCGGAGGCGATGAAGCATGGGCTTATATTCCCAGTATGGTGTTGCCCAAGCTCTACACGCTGGCCGACAAGAACTACAGCAGCAAACACCAGTTTTTTGTTGATGGTCCGCCGGTGCAGGGAGACGTCTATTTTAGCGGCGCATGGCACACGATACTGGTTGGCGGGCTGAACGCCGGCGGGCGAGGCTACTATGCGCTGGACATCACTAACCCATCGTCACCGAAGGCGCTATGGGAATTCTCCAGTGCAGATAATGCCAACATGGGATACAGCTTCGGCAATCCTAAAATTACCAAGATAACGGTGGATGGCGCAGTTAAGTGGGTAGTGCTGGTCACTTCTGGATATAACAATTATGACGCGTCTGTCGGTGGGGATGGTGTCGGCCGCCTGTTTATGCTCAATGCCGGCGATGGCACGTTGGTCACCGGGGCCAATACCTCCGGCATCATTTCAACCGGGGTAGGCGACACAACGACCCCCAGCGGTCTCGCGCGTATTAGTGCCATGACCAGCGCCGGTTCGATTGATAACACCACGTTGCAGGTTTATGGCGGGGATCTGCTCGGCAATCTGTGGCGCTTCGATGTGAATGACAACGTGGGCTCCCCGGCCACACATTATGAGGCGCAACTGCTGGCTACACTCAAAGATGGCAGCGGCAATCGTCAACCTATTACCACCAAGCCGGAAATAGGAATGATCAACAGCAATGTGATGGTTTTTGTGGGCACCGGCAAATACCTGGGGGCCACCGATTTGACCACCACCGCTCAGCAGAGTTTTTACGGCATCATGGATCCGTTGGCGAGTGGCTCTGTTGCAGCAACCGCGATTTATCCTAATCCACGCGCCAATGCTGCGTTTGTCAACCAGACGGAACTCACCAGCAGCTGTGCCCAAACCAGTTCAGTTTGCACTAGCGGCAACAGCGTGCGTACTAGCAGCAACAATTCAGTCAGCATCCCGACAAATAATGTGGGCTGGTATATAGATTTACCCGAAAGCGGCGAACGCGCCAACACCGACCCTATTCTGGCGCTGGGCACATTGGCATTTACCACCAACGTGCCGAATGTTAACAGCTGCACCCCCGGCCATAGCTGGCGCTATTTCCTCAATTTCCAAACCGGCGCGGCGGTTGCTACCTCGGATACAACGGGTAATACAGTCGTTGCCGAGAGGGTGGATGGCAGCAATTTGTCCAGCGGAGTTACCATGGTACAGAAGGACAACGGGTCTATGGTGGCAGTGACTGTGGCATCAGACGGCACGGTGAAAACGTTCAACAGTGCTACTGGTGGTTCATCCGCATTGCCCACCAAGCGAACGTCCTGGCGCGAGTTGATCACGGAATAGCCTCATTAGGGATGGCGATAGGGATCTGTTCAGGACGAATGGTTGACGATACCAATACTGAGCTTAGCCAACACACTGGCTAAGCTCATATCAATACTTCAGCGAGTCCCTGCGATACGCCCATACCATCATCGTAATTCCCGCCAGCACCATAGGTAAACTCAGCCACTGCCCCATGCTGACACCAAAAGTCATCAGGCCGAAAATCCCATCATCCGGATTGCGCGTGAATTCGGCCAGGAAGCGGAAGCTGCCATAGCCAATTAGAAACAGTCCGGATACTGCGCCCACCGGACGCGGTTTGCTGGAGTACAGCCACAGCAGCAGAAACAGCACGATGCCCTCGAGTGCGAACTCGTACAGCTGCGATGGGTGGCGCGGCAGGTCATCCACGTTTGGAAATACCATACCCCACGGTAAATCGGTCGGACGGCCCCACAGTTCCGCGTTGATAAAGTTGCCGATACGCCCCGCGCCCAGGCCCAGCGGCACCAGCGGCGCAATGAAATCCATCAGTTGCAGCCAGGGTATTTTGCGCCGGTGCGCAAATATCGCCATGGCGATCATCACTCCGAGAAATCCACCGTGGAAAGACATGCCGCCTTGCCACACCGCAAAGATTTCCAGCGGATGGGCAAAATAATATCCGGGATGGTAGAACAGGACCTCGCCTAACCTGCCGCCTATCACCACGCCGAGTACGCCATAGAACAGCAAATCGTCGAGCATCTTTGCATCCCAGCCGGGACGATTAAGGCTGCGCACCCGCCGCTTTCCCAGCCAGAGAAACAGCATGAAGCCGATCAGGTACATGAGTCCATACCAGTGTATGGACAGTGGGCCGAGGTGGAGTGCGACAGGATTGATTTGCGGATGGATGAGCATGGCGTGAATTTACCACAAAGCAGATTTGGAGTTGTTTCTGTTAGGAAGCGGGCGGGCCGTTAATTGGGCCGCATGCTTGTGCGGTAACGATCGCCATGGTTAGAATACTATGGTTACTAAGTATTCTATAAATATGTAGGCAAAGCCGCGGCGCATGGCTGCTAATGGCGGCATAACCAAGAGTACAGGGGCGTTATGAAAAATATTCTGATAGCCAATCCCAAGGGCGGTAGCGGTAAGACCACGCTCTCAACCAACATCGCCGGCTTTCTTGCAGGACGCGGATACAGCGTAGCCATGCTGGATTTGGACAGCCAGAAATCGGCCACCGAATGGCTGCGTACTCGTCCAGCTGAATTGCCGCTCATCGAGCCGTTCCAGTCGGCGGCCAAAGCGAAGGCGACCGATTGGCTGGTGATCGACTCCCCTGCCAGCCTGTATGGAAAAAATCTGGAGCATGCGCTGAAATTAGCCCATCACGTCATAGTGCCGATCGCGCCCTCGATATTTGATATCCGGGCCAGCCGGGAATTTCTTGAAATTCTTGGCCGCGAAAAAACAGTGCGCAAAGGAAAAATATTCGTCGGCGTAGTAGGCATGCGCATGGCGCCGCGTACGCGCGCAGCAACGACGCTGGAGCAATACATAGCAGGACTGGATATACCGGTGCTGGCCTATCTCCGCGAAACCCAGGTATATGTCAACGCGGCATTTGAAGGCAAAAGCCTGTTCGATTTGCCTGGCCATCTTGCGGAAAAGGAACTGGAGCAATGGGCCTATTTGCAGAATTGGCTGGAGCAGCGGTGAGGTAAAAACGCAACGGCCTGGCGGGATTTAATAATCCGGGAAGGGTAATACAATTGTTTGCGCAGGCTGCTCCGGCCAAAGTTTTAGTTTGCAAACAAGGCTGGGTTGGTTAGAATAACAAAGGGTAAAACTACCCTAAAAGTTATAACTTTATAAATAAATTGGAGAGTAAGTTGAATATGAAATCTATTATCGTAAGCATGGTTGCAGCAGCAGGTCTGATGGTTGTCGGTAGCGCTATGGCAACTGACATGCCTGAACTAGCCAAGAAGAACGGCTGCACAGCTTGCCACGCAATCGACAAGAAACTGGTTGGACCGGCTTGGAACGACGTTTCGGCAAAATACAAAGGTGCCAAGACCTACAAATTCTCGCCAACAGGTTCGGATTCAGCAGATGCCAAGGAAATGCCTTTGGTTGACGGCCTGATGATGAAGGTATCGAAGGGCGGCAAGGGTAACTGGACTGCAGTAACCGGCGGCGTAGCAATGACACCAAATGATCCAGCTGGCACGAAGCAAGCTGACATCAAGGAACTGGTTACCTTTATTCTGGGGCTGTCGCACTAATAAGGTCGTAACAGCAATATCAGCGGGGCCGGTTATGCCGGCCCTGTTTGTTTCAGGATTAAAAACCGGGGCAGCTCGACGACCCAAACTATTGTTGTGAGTGGCCGCTAATAATACCGCCGAGATTTATTCCCTATCCTGCTTGTATACCACCGAGTGGTCAAGAGTGAACGGCCTGGGCCGTTCAAATTGACAAGTGCGGGGGGGCTACGGATAATTCGGGCATTTCTCCGTTGTAAAAATCCCATGCCCAATAAACAACTGTCCCTGCTTTCAGTGTTGTTGTCTGCCGCCGTGCTTATCGCCTGTGGAAAATCCGAAAATTCAAAGTCTATTGCCGCGACCACTGCTGTCGCTCCCGGCGCTGAAGAAGTGCTGGTGGTCAAGATCGGCGCTTCGGCGCCACTCACCGGACCGCAGGCGCACATCGGCAAGGATAATGAGTACGGCACGCGCATGGCGATCGATGACGCCAATGCTAAAGGCGTGATGATAGGCGGCCGGAAGGTTCGCCTGGAGTTGTTCAGCGAAGATGACCAGAGCGATCCCAGGGCAGCCACCGTGGTCGCACAGAAACTGGTGGACGCCAAGGTGAACGGCATCATAGGGCACCTTAACTCCGGCACGACGATACCCGCATCGCGGATATACAGCGACAACGGAATTCCGCAAATATCGCCATCCGCCACTGCAGTTGGTTACACCGCGCAAGGGTTCAAAACCGCTTTTCGGGTGATGGCCAATGACGCGCAGCAAGGCAAGGTGCTGGGCGAGTTCGCCGCAAAAAATCTGGGCGCAAAAAAAATTGCGGTGATAGATGATCGCACCGCCTACGGTCAGGGACTGGCGGATGAATTTGTCAAAGCCGCCCAGGCCGGCGGCGCGCAGATCGTGGCGCGTGAATTCACCACGGACAAGGCAATAGATTTCAGTGCGGTGCTGACTTCGATCAAGGGCAAAAATCCGGATCTGGTGTTCTTCGGCGGGATGGATCCGCAAGGCGTGCCGCTGGTCAGGCAATTAAAGGCGCTGGGGCTGCCGGCTAAATTCATGATGGGTGATGGCGGATATACGCCCAAGCTGATAGAGCTGGCCGGCGCGGCTGCCGAAGGCACGTATGCTTCCTTGCCGGGCGTGCCGCTGGAGCAGATGCCCGGGGGCAGGGATTTTTCGCAGCGTTATGAGGCACGGTTCAAGCAGGCAATACAGCTCTACGCTCCCTATTGCTACGACGCGGTGAATGTGATGATCAGCGCAATGCAGAAAGCCGGCTCTGCCGAACCGGCCAAATATTTGCCGGAATTGGCCAAGACCGAATACGACGGAGTGACCGCGAAAATAGTGTTCGATGACAAGGGTGATCTCAAAGGCGGTGCGATTACCCTGTATCAGGTGCAACAAGGCAAGTGGCAGCCGTTGCAGACCATGGGCGGACAGGCAATGGCGGGGCAGTCTACGGATGGTCTAGCGGGCGGTGCGCCAGCGGCCGCGCATTGATGACCTCAACGCAGAAAAACAAGGCGACACTTTGCGTGTCGCTTTTTGTTTGTGGCTAGCTTGGAAACCCTGCTGCAGCAACTCATCAACGGGCTGATCCAGGGCAGCGTGTATGCGCTGGTGGCGCTGGGTTACACCATGGTATACGGCATCCTCGGCCTGATCAATTTCGCCCACGGCGAAGTGGTGATGGTCGGCGCAATGGTCGCATTGACGATGACCGGCATACTCACCGCAGCAGGATTGCCGCCGCTTGTGGTGCTGCTGCTAAGCCTGATGGCGGCGGTAGCCGTGTGCATGCTGCTGGGCTATGGCATGGAGCGAATTGCTTACCGGCCGTTGCGCAACGCACCGCGGCTGGCTCCGCTGATCACCGCAATTGGCATATCGATCGTGCTGCAGAATCTGGCGATGATAATCTGGGGGCGTGAATATCATGCTTTTCCCGCGTTGCTGCCGAATACGCTGCATACGCTGGGCGGCGCGGTAATCAATGATGTGCAGATCGTCATTGTGCTGGTGGCGCTGGCGATGATGGCCGGTTTGCTGCTGCTGGTGCATCGCACCCGGCTTGGCTGCGCGATGCGCGCGGTCGCGGAAAATCCTTCGGCTGCGACGCTGATGGGCGTTAATAACAACGCGGTCATCTCCATTGCGTTTATGGTCGGCTCGGCACTGGCGGCGGTGGCCGGCGTGATGGTCAGCGCCAACTACGGCATCGTGCACTATTACATGGGCGCGATACTCGGGCTTAAGGCATTCACCGCAGCGGTGCTCGGTGGCATCGGCAATCTGCGGGGCGCAATGCTGGGCGGCGTGCTGCTGGGTTTGATCGAAAGTCTGGGCGCGGGCTATATCGGCGACCTCAGCGGCGGCTTTTTCGGCAGCAATTACCAGGATGTGTTCGCATTTTTTGTGCTGATTGCAGTATTGATATTCAGGCCGTCCGGGCTGCTGGGGGAACGCGTTGCGCAACGTGCTTGAGCAGGTGCTGCAGTGCAACAAACGCAATGCCTGGGTGGCGGCCGCGGCGCTTGCGCTGCTGTTGCTGGTGCTGCCTTTCGCCACCGATACATTGCTGGGGCGCGGCTGGGTGCGCATCGTGGATTTTGCGCTGCTGTACATCATGCTGGCGCTGGGGCTGAACATCGTGGTCGGTTATGCCGGCCTGCTTGATCTGGGTTACATCGCATTTTTCGCGGTCGGCGCATACTGCTACGCACTGCTCGGCTCGCCGCTGTTCGGCCTGCACTGGCCCTTCTGGATCGTGTTGCCGCTGGGCGCGCTGCTGGCCTGCTTCTTCGGCGTGCTGCTCGGCGCGCCCACGCTGCGTCTGCGCGGGGATTATCTGGCCATCGTCACGCTCGGGTTCGGCGAAATCATCCGCATTTTTCTGAACAACCTGAATGCGCCAGTCAATATCACCAACGGCCCGCAGGGCATCAGCCTGATCGATCCGATACAGATCGGCGGATTCTCGCTAGGCACCGCGCACGAATTATTCGGCCTGGTTTTTCCCTCGGTCTATTTGTACTATTACCTGTTTCTGGCGATCGCGCTGCTGATCATTTTTGCTTCACTGCGGCTGCAGGATTCGCGCATCGGGCGCGCCTGGATGGCGATTCGTGAAGACGAAGTGGCCGCCCACGCAATGGGTATCAATACGCGCAACGTCAAGCTGCTGGCGTTCGCGATGGGCGCGACTTTCGGCGGGGCGGCCGGCGGTCTGTTCGCCGGCTTTCAGGGCTTCATCAGCCCGGAAAGCTTCAGTCTGACCGAATCGATTATGGTGGTGTGCATGGTCGTGCTGGGCGGCATGGGCAATATCGGCGGGGTGGTGCTGGGCGGCGTGCTGCTGGTGGTGCTGCCGGAAATTCTGCGGCATGGCGCCGGTCCGGCGCAGCAGGCGTTGTTCGGCAAGACCGTGGTTGATCCGGAAAGCCTGCGCATGTTGCTGTTCGGCCTGGCGCTGATCCTGGTGATGCTGTGGCGGCCTGCCGGACTGTGGCCGTCGACTCAGCGCCAGCGCGAACTGACCAGTGCCAGCGCGGTGCGGCAACAGGATGCATATGACGCAGGCAAGTGAGGCCTTGCTGGCGCTGTCCGGCGTAGGCAAAAAATTTGGCGGGCTGGTTGCATTGGCCGATGTATCGCTGCATATCCGGCGCGGGGAAATATACGGATTGATCGGCCCAAACGGCGCCGGCAAAACCACGCTGTTCAATATTCTCACCGGCCTGTACCAGCTGGACGAGGGCAACTTTACCTTTAACGGCAGGGTTTATTCGCGCTGTAAAGCGCATGTGCTGGCGCAGGCCGGCATTGCGCGCACGTTTCAGAATATCCGTTTGTTCGCCAACATGAGCGTGCTGGAAAATGTAATGGTCGGGCGGCATCTGCGCACTCATGCCGGCATCTGGGGCGCGCTTACCCGCAATGCTGCTGCACGCGCCGAAGAAAAAGCCGTTCTGCAGCGGGCTGGCGAACTGCTGCGCTATGTCGGGATAGCCAGTCCGCATCACACGCTGGCAAAAAACCTTTCTTATGGGGAACAGCGCCGCCTCGAAATTGCCCGCGCCCTCGCGACCGATCCACAATTGTTGGCGCTGGACGAGCCGGCCGCGGGCATGAACGCCACCGAAACCGCCAGTCTGAAAATCCTGCTGCAAACGATACGCGCCAGTGGGGTGACAGTGCTGCTGATCGAGCATGACGTGAAGCTGATACTCGGGTTGTGTGACCGGGTGGCGGTGCTGGATTATGGCCGGAAAATTGCCGAAGGTGTACCGGAGGAAGTGCGCTGCAATCCGGCGGTCGTCACAGCTTATCTGGGCACAGACGATGCGGATGCAGAGGATGAGTGATCTGCTGAAAATAGACGGGTTGAAGGTCGCGTATGGCGGGATACAGGCGCTCAAGGGTATCAGTCTGACCGTTGCGGCGGGTGAGCTGGTGACGCTGATCGGCAGCAACGGCGCCGGCAAAACCACCTTACTCAACACGCTGGCTGGATTGCTGCAGCCTGTTTCAGGCACGGTATCCTATGCCGGCCAGACGCTGCTGCAACGTGCGCCGCATCAGCGAGTACATGCTGGACTGGCGCTGGTGCCCGAAGGACGCGGCATATTTGCACGCCTGAGCGTCGCCGAAAACTTGCAGATGGGCGCATATATTCGTAATGACCATGCGCAAATCCGCGAAGATCTGCAGCGTATGTATGCACTTTTCCCGCGGCTGGCTGAGCGCCGTGCCCAGCTTGCCGGCACCCTTTCCGGTGGCGAGCAGCAGATGGTGGCGATGGCGCGCGCGCTGATGAGCCGCCCGAAGCTGCTGATGCTGGACGAACCGAGCATGGGTCTGGCGCCGCAAATGGTGAGCAGGGTTTTTAATACCATCCGCGATATTTCGGCACAGGGCATCGCAATTCTGCTGGTCGAGCAAAACGCCAAACTGGCGCTGCGGGTTGCGCAGCGCGGTTACGTGATGGAGAGCGGTTTGATTAACCTGTCCGGACCCGCCGCCGAGCTGCTCGGCAGCGCGGCGGTTCGCCGCGCCTATCTGGGGGAATAGGCCTTATTTTGCGTCGGGCTGGCTGGTGTGGTGCAGCATGTAGGCAGCCAGTTTATTGCGTACCGTCACACTCGCCATGGCCTGGATGTGCCCGGCGCCCGGCACGATCCACAATTCTTTCGGTTCACGCGCACGCGCGTAAAGTTCCTGGGAATGATGCAGCGGAATAACCTTGTCGTGGTCACCATGCAGCAGCAACAGCGGCAGTGGACTCACCGCGGCAACCGCAGCAGCCGGCGTATATTCATTGTTGACCGTTAACCAGGGCAGCCATTGTAGCGGCCAGGTAATGAATATACCGGCGAGCTTTTCGCGAACGATCTGGCGATAGTCAAAAAACGCACTGTCTATCACCACCGCGCGCAAATTGGCGCGATAAGCTGTATGTGCCGCATAGTAAATTGCCAGCGCACCGCCGAGGCTTTGTCCGAACAGCACGATGCGCTGCGGATCAACATCTTTACGCCCGAGCAGCTTGCGCATCGCCGCATCGATATCAAGCTGCGCCCCCGCCAGGGACGGGGCGCCCGCAGATGTACCGTAGCCGCGATAGTCCAGCGCGAAAACATTGAAGCCCTCCTGGGTCAGCCACAGCACACTGCGGAAATGGGTGCTGACATTTTCTCCGTTGCCGTGCAGATAAAGCACCGTTGCTTTTGCCTGGCCATGTGCCGGCATAAACCAGGCGCTGAGCGCCGTGCCATCCGCCGCCTGAAAATTCTCGACCTGATATTCAAACCCGTAATTTTCCGGCGAGTTAATTATTTGCCGTTGCGGCTGGAAGAACATCTGAGTACAGCCAGACAGGAGGACGCTGAGCAGCAAAATTCCGGGGATATGCATAATTAGGCGCTGCATTGGCAACTCATAGCGTACGCGTCGGGATTGGCCGGGCCAGCTTACTCATGCCAGTTGGCCCATGCCTGCCAAATCATTCTGAGTGCGAGCAGGAACAGCAATATAGCAAATCCGCGCCGCAGCCACTTTATGGGAAGATGATAAGTTGCCCAGGCACCGGCGGGCACCGTCAGCACACTGCCGAGTGCAACGCAAATCCAGGCGGGCACATAAACAAATCCCAGGCTATTCGACGGTAACGCGGGTATGGCCCAGCCCGTTGCAATATAACCCATCGTGCCGCCTACCGCGATGGGCAGGCCGAGTGCAGCGGAGGTGCCGATAGCGTGCCTAAGCGTAATATTGTGGTATAGCAGGAACGGCACACTTACGGTGCCTCCGCCAATCGAAACCAGACTGCTGACCGCGCCGATGCCTGTCCCCACGCCAATCATCGCCGCGGCACCGGGCAGCGGCCGCGCAGGCTGAGGTTTGATGTCGAGCAACATTTGCAGCGCGGCCCAGCAAACGAAGAGCGCAAAGAATATCATCAGGTAACCGGGGTCAATATGACTGGCAACAAGGGTACCGAGTGCGGTGCCGAGCAATAGGCCGGGGGTCAGGATGCGCACGATAGTCATTTGGACTGCGCCGTGGCGGTAGTGGGTATAGCTGCTGACTAGCGCGCTGAGCAGGATCGCGGCCATCGAAGTTCCGAGCGCCAGCAGATGCAGATTTTCGTGGCCGGTGAGTTGTTGCAGTTCAAATAAAAAGCTTAATACCGGCACCAGCACCAATCCTCCGCCTATGCCAAATAATCCCGCCAGAAAGCCGACTATCGCACCCAGCGCCAGATAAGCCGCAACCCACTCCATTTAAGTATGAGCGAGCTTGTTCACGATGAAATTCCATTCAGCCGGATCAAGCGGGGTGATCGACAGACGGCTGCCGCGCTGCAGTATGCGCATGCGTTCCAGCTGGGGATGGCGACGCAACTCGGCCAGAGGAATCAGCTCTATTTTTTTTACAAACTGCACATCCACATTAAACCAGCGCGGTGTTTCATGGGTGGCCTTGGGATCAAAATATTTACTTTTGCGTTCGAACTGTTTGGCATCCGGATAAGCAAGGCTGGCAACCCGTGCGATGCCTGCGATGCCGGGCACGGCACAGTTGGAATGGTAGAACAGCACCGCGTCGCCTATATGCATCTGATCCCGCATGAAGTTGCGCGCCTGGTAATTGCGCACGCCATACCAGGCCACGGTTTGTTCCGGCAGCGCGGCCAGATCGTCGATGCTGCAATCGCCCGGTTCGGATTTCATTAACCAGTATTTCATCAGTATGCTCCGCAGCAAAGAAAAATGCGGCCGTAGCCGCATTTAAAATAAAGGCCCCCGCCTGTGCCGTTGACCCAATATCTTGAACCTGGGTTCAAGAGGGCCGATTCCCAGCCGCATCAGGTACATCCGCAAGGGATGCGCACAACAGCAGCATCAAGGGGCACGACCTAAGCAGAGCTTATTGGTTCAAAGAATTATGGGCCTGACGAACACCGCAGGGGCCAAACTAAAACAACTCATCCTGTTCCGCGAGTGTCGCGTCGATGGTTGTCTGCATGGAACTTATTCTACGCTTAAATTCCCCCAAGTCAAAACCAGTACCCAGGCGAGTCGTAAGCAATTCATGCGAGATGTTAACGGCCGCCATAATAGCGATGCGCTCGGTAGTGGAGACTTTGCCGGAGTCGCGAATCTCGCGCATTTTATTGTCGAGATAGGCCACTGCCTCAAGCAGTCCGGCGCGTTCGTCGTCACGGCATACCACATGGAATTCGCGGTCGAGTATAGTGATGCTCAAGGGCTTGGCTTGTTCGTTGCTCATGTTTCATCTTCCGGCAAGTGCGCCAGCAACCGCTCCAGACGCGCACGCGCATCGTCCATCTTGTCTTGGCACTGTCGGTCATGGCTCTGCACGCTAGCTAACTGCTGGCGCAACCGGTGGTTTTCGGTACGCAAGCGCTGGCCTAATTCGACCAATTGCCTGAGCTTGTCTTCCAATACATCTAGTTCAGTTTGCATGGGGTCAACTATAGTTCAAAAAACTTTGCCAAGTCAATTGGTAAGGCTGAGCTTTGAAAGTATTTGTAGAGCTGTCGTAGGATTTGCTTACGTGTATAATGCGCGCCGCTTTGAGGTGCCGGGGAGATTCCTCGGTTAAACGGGAAACAGGTGAGAATTTATAAGCCTGTGCTGCCCCCGCAACGGTAAGCAAGTGTGGATTGCCAGTAAGCCACTGTGAGTCATCATGGGAAGGCGGTAAATCAAAACTTGCGAGCCCGGATACCGGCCTCAAGCGAAGTCAGGAAGTGCTGCGGGCGGCGCATGGACAGCAAACATAAGCACCCTGCTTAGCCGTTTTGCCTGTCTGCACATTTCCTGGATTTGAACATTCCAACGGGGAACCTTGGAATATCTCAGGAAAAAATCCAATGAAACAGAAATTGATCACGGCTGCGCTATTCAGTGCAGTTATATCCCCCTTGCCAGCCTACGCGGAAACGCCCGTATTGCAGGAAGTCGTCGTTACTGCAACACGGTTTCCATCTCCCCCGCAAAGCTCGGCGGGCAGCGTTACCGTCATTACCTCCGGCGATATCGAAAAAAGCGCGGCCAGTACTTTACCGGGGCTATTGGCGCAGCACGCCGGCATACATGTGAGCAGCAGCGACGGTACGGCGGATATGGCGATTGATATGCGCGGTTTTGGTGCATCGGGAAATCAGAACACGCTGGTTCTGCTGGACGGGCAGCAACTCAACGACATTGACCTGACCGCGATACGCTGGTCGGCAATCCCGCTTGCCTCGATCGAGCGTATTGAAATCATGAACGGTGACGGAGCGGTGCTATATGGCGGGGGCGCCACTGGAGGCACGATCAATATCATTACCAGACATCCCGATAAGCCGGGAGCGGGTCAGCAGTTGCAGCGCAGTGCCAGCATCGGTGCGGGAAGCTATGCGACTAATGAATGGCAACTCGCGCTCACCAGCACAGGCGATCGCGTCAGGCTTTATACCACCGTGGGCGGTCTGGAATCAGCCAATTATCGCGCTAATAACCATATCGATCAAAACAACCTGGAGGCGGATGCGCGCACCGACGCCGGGCCCGGTGTAGCGATTGTCAAGTTTGGGGCGAATTACCAGAACCTGCGTTATCCCGGTCCCCGCAGAGTCGATCCGGCCGCCGGCGTTGATCAATTGGCGACTGACCGGCGCGGCACTTCCACACCGCTGGATTACGGCCAGAGCGATGGCCGCCATATCAGTCTGGGTACCAGTCAGCCGTTTACCTGGGGCGACCTGGCAGTAGAAGTGGCTTATCGCGACAAGCAGCAACAGGCTTACTTTGATGCTTTTGGCGGAAGTTATCTGGACACCAATCTCAACCGGCGCTCTCTTACTCCTCGCGTTAAAATTCCTTATCAGTTGGGTGGTTTGAGCCACGAGCTGATCACCGGACTTGACATCATTAATTGGGATTACGATTCCACACGCGCGAACAGCCCAGCTGCTGTCAACACCCCGAGCGCGCATATTCTGGCCCGGCAGTTGGATCGAGGCTTATATGTACAGGATACTTCTCAGCTAAGTGTAAATAATGAGCTGACCTTGGGCGCACGCATCCAGCAGGTTGATTATCAGGCCAGAGATGCTGCCAATCCCGCTCCCTACGCTTCGGGGACTCAGGAACGCACGGTAACCGCCTATGAAGCCGGGCTGAGGCATAACCTGAAACCGGGCTGGTCGCTGTTCGGCCGCCTCAGCCGTAGTTTCAGAATCGCGACTGTGGACGAGATTTATGATCAGTACGGCGGCCCGTCGTTTGATTCACGGATAACGGTGCTGGAGCCGCAAACCGCCCGGCATGGCGAAGCCGGCATTGATTACGGCGCGGAGAATAATAAGGTGCGCGTTTCAATTTACCACATCAATCTGAATAACGAAATTCATTACAACGCGATCACTTTTAGAAATATGAATCTCGCGCCGACCCGTCGTTATGGGCTGGAAATGGAAGGAACGCATCGTTATACCGAAAGGCTTGCAGTGACGGCGGCATATAGCTATACCGTAGCGAAGTTTCGGGAGGGCAGTTATAACGGCGTAGATGTCTCGGGAAATGACATTCCGCTGGTGCCGCGTCAGCGGCTGGCGCTTTCGTCGTCATGGGAAATAACGGCAAAAAATATGTTCAGCGGCATGATGACCTATGTCGGGGAGCAGCGTTTCGACAACGATCAGGCGAACGCCTACGGCCAGAAAATGCCCGCGTATGCCACGGTTGACGTCAAGCTGGCCCATCGCGAGGGACGCTGGCGATTAACCGCGGCGGTGAATAATCTGTTTAACCGGAAGTATTTTACTTACGCGGTTGCCAGTACGTTTAGCCCGGGCGTTTATAATGCTTATCCGATGCCGGAGCGTAACTTTTTGCTGAATGCGAACTATAGTTTCTAATAGTCGTTTACTTTAAACAAAGGCGGCAGCGCCTTTGTTTTTACGCCGGCCTGGTGTAATGTTGCAACCAGATCAAGCATACACAGGAGAAGCAATGAACCGCACTAACACCCAGACCATAACAATTTTTGCCTCGCTCGCAGTGCTGATGGCGGCCACGCGCTACAATCACTTTGGTTCATCAGTCACGTTGCCGGACGCCAGCCTGGCTGTTTTTCTGCTGGCAGGATTTTTTCTGGCGCGCTCGCGAGCGGCATTGCCAGCGTTCGTTTTGTTACTCCTGGAAGCCGGAGCGGTTGATTATTACGCGACCGAATTTCAAGGCGTCAGCAGCTGGTGCTTCTCTCCAGCGTACTGGTTCCTGATCCCAACCTATGCCAGCCTCTGGCTGGGCGGCCGCTGGTTTGCTGCACGGCAAAGGAAGAGCTGGGCTAGTCTGGCGTTATTTAGCGGAGTAGTCTGGCTGGCAACTACGGTCGCCTTCGTTATTTCCAATGTCAGTTTTTATATGTTTTCAGGACGTTATGACGTGTTGAGCCTGACTGAATATACGGCTCACATCATGCAGTATTACCCGTCCTATATGGGCAGCAGCCTGATGTATATAGCGCCTGCTGTGGTGATTTATTTGCTGGTGCCGGGTTTGCAGAAACGCGCGTTTGCGTAATGCACCTAACAAGCCTTCCTTTGATACCGATGGGTATTGTTTTCTTCTGACTCAGCCTGAGTTTAGGCGGTCACAAGAAGTAAGTTCGCGGTCATCGTCCAGCGGTTTACGCTCCCGTTTAACAGACGTTGAGCAGTGGTGAATCGACCATATAATAAAAAACGGGCACCTTTCGGTGCCCGTTCAAATATTGCCGTGTTGCTGATCCCTCTTGGGATCAATTATTAGAAGCTATGCTTGATACCAATTGAGATAGCAGTTGGGTCAGTGCCAGCTACAGTAGTTGCCGAAGAGCTTGTCGCTGCCTGTGGGTTAGACAACGCCAACGCGCCGCCGTACACAGGGCCGCCCAAGGTATATCCAGCGCCTGCATCATTGCTCATCTTGGTCCACAGCGCATAAACAGTCGTGCGTTTGCTCATGTTATGGTCATAACCGATGGACAATTGATTAGCTGCGCTGTTTGCCACGCCGCTGATTGCACCTGCGCGAGTATAGGCAACCTTGACTGCGTCGCTAGGGCTGACAGCGAATTTGCCACCCAGATACACATTGCTGCGATCTGTATTAGCTGCCGTTCCCAGAACAGTGTTGGTACCTTTCACTTTTTCGTAGATCGCGCTGAATTGCATATTATTCATCGCATAGCTGCCACCCAGTTTCCAGGATTGGTTTTCGTCGTTAAATGCGCCACCAATGCCGTTACCAGCACCTAGATCACCTGAGCCAGCTGCTCCGGTAGTGATTTTCTGATAGGCAAATGCGGCATTTAGCGCTTCAGTATGGTACATCAGCGATCCTGATCCCAGTGAACCTTTGCCGCCAGCAGCGCCTGCGGTTTCTGCGCCAGCAACTGTGCTCAACGAGACTACGAAGCTATTCATCATTGGGCTTGTATAGGTTACGGAGTTACCTACACGGATATCAGAACCGATACCCATCAGGCTGCGGTTGTCGGCAATCGTGTCGGCGAATAGATCCCAGTCACGCGTCGAACTCTTGTATGGCGTGTCGTTAATACCAGCAACCAATTTACCCCAGCTGTCGCCGGACAAGCCTACGAATGTATTGCGGTTGTATCTGGTGCCGCTATCAATATCAAGACCTTGTTCAATTTGCCAGACCGCCCAAATGCCCGAACCCAGATCTTCCGAACCTTTGAATCCAACACCGGACTCATTACTGGAAATGTGGCGGTTGGTAACTGTGCCGGCGCCTGCGTCGTTCTTTACAGCATCCAGCGATATGTTGGCTTGGCCGTAAATAGTGATGCCGCCTGCTGCGTTTGTATTTCCGGACATATTGTTGTTCGCGGCCATATCAGCAGCCATTACTGGAGCGGCAAATACACCTGCCACGGCCAAAGCGATTAAACTTTTTTTCATTTTATTCTCTCCTCAAAATAATATTGGGTTTTCCCAAACAAACCCCTCCAGCTACACAAGCCCTGAGAGTGTTGGACGCATTCTGTCAGAGCCGCTGGCATAACTGCAAGGCAAGTGTTGTATTTTTACAACACCAATTAATCTCTATTAGGATTCATATAATTGTATTGCTGTATTAAGTTTTCACTATAAATGGTCAAAGCACGGTAAGCAGCTTTGTGGGCGTAACCCATCAACGGGGAAGCAAAAGCTAAAATGGTTCTGCAAAGTTGACACATCGTACAAACGGTTATAATTTGTTTGAGCGATAATATTGTCCAAGGATTACATGCTGACCGCAGATAACTTAATAATTGAGTTCGATAAAGCGTTGCGTACGCTATTTAGCCGAGCGCACAGCACGCGTCCGTTCCCGGACACTGATGTGCCGGAAACATCAATGAGCGAAAGCGACAAAAAACTTGCAGCTGCGCTGATGCGGGTGAATCACTGCGGGGAAATTTGCGCCCAGGGGTTGTATCAGGGCCAAGCCTGGACCGCGCGAAATCCGGCGGTACAGCAGAAGCTACAACAGGCCGCGCAGGAGGAGACCGAGCATCTGGCTTGGACTGCGCGCCGCGTGCATGATCTGGGTGGGCATTTGAGCCTGCTTAATCCGTTATGGTATGGGAGTTCGCTGCTGATCGGCGCCTGCACCGGGCTGCTGGGGGATAAATGGAATCTGGGCTTTCTGGCCGAGACCGAACGCCAGGTGGGGGCTCATTTGCAAAGCCATCTTACGCGTTTGCCGCAGCAGGACCAGAAAAGCCGCGCGGTGGTTGAACAGATGTACGCCGACGAAACTGCGCATGGCAATATGGCCGCGCAAATGGGCGGGGCCGAGTTGCCGCTGCCGGTAAAGATGGCGATGCAGTTAAGCTCGAGAATCATGACTCATACCGCATATTGGGTATGATCACGCGCTAACTTTCGGCGGTCGCCTCCAGCAATTCAAAATCGTGGGTGATATCGGCGGTCTTGCCGAGCATGATCGAAGCCGAGCAATATTTTTCTGCTGAAAGCTTGATGGCACGCTCCACCTGATCGGCTTTCAGGTTGACGCCGGTAACGACGAAGTGAAAGTGGATGCGGGTGAATATTTTCGGATCTTCGGTTGCGCGTTCGGCCTGTATTTCCACCACGCAGTCGCTGACTTGCTGGCGGCCTTTCTTCAGGATGTGTATCACATCATAAGCCGTGCAGCCGCCTGTGCCGATCAGCACCAGCTCCATAGGGCGCGGCCCCAGATTGCGTCCTCCACCCTCGGGTGGCCCGTCCATCAGCACCGCATGGCCACTTGCGGTTTGTCCGACAAAAGAAACCTGCTCTGCCCATTTGATCCGTGCTTTCATGGCTGCCCCAATTTCTTTAATTTTGATATTTTAACCGATACCACAGCAGGCCGATGACCTCGTGCATGAATATTTTGCTGTTGCGCAAAGATTCGGCGCGTGGGATGAAGCTGAGTATATCGGTACGGTAACGCGTAGTGTACGCAGTCGGCATGGGCACGACCGCAAAGCCGGCGGATTGAAATGCCAGCATCGAACGCCGCATATGAGACGCATGAGTCACCAGATAAATACGTTTAATGCCCTGTTGCTGTAACAGCGAATAACTGTAGCGCGCGTTTTCCAGGGTGTTGTCGGATCTGTCCTCCGTCCAGCGCACCGGAATATTGAATTCCTGTTCCAGCACTGCGCGCATCTGCCTGGCTTCAGACAGCGCGTTGCCCAGCGGAGTGCCGCCGCTGACCAGCACCGGTTTGCCGGTTGCCCGCTGCAGCCCGGCGGCATAACGCAGGCGCACCAGAGTTTCGCTGCCTACCGTATCGGTGCCATATTCAGGCGAATTAAAATAAGTCCCCCCGCCCAGCACCACGATCGCATCGGCCTGCTCGGTTCGCAGATCAATCGTACGCGGAGATCCTTCCAGCAGATGCAAGGCGCCTTCCGCGACATACGGCGTCGCGCATAACCACAGCAACAGCACAGACCCCAGCATCAGCGCATGCGCCAGTTGGGGGCGGGAACGGCGCAGCAGCAGTCCGGCCAGCATTACCAGCAGCAGGTTGAGTGGGGGAAGCAGAAAAGCGCTCAGCAGATTTACAACAGTCCAGGACATGATGTTTTAATTAGGGCGGCTGTGCAGGCATGATACCGCGACTTGTTGAAATTGGGCCTATGGACGATAATGCCGCCGCCTTGAAATTCCCGTTGCGCCAGTCATACCGGGCTACCGCGCCGTTGAAATAAAACGGTGATCTTGCTCCACCGCGGCAGTTTGCGGAACGGGCTTACTATTTGGAAGCTTCAGTGAACATCAAATTTCAGCGTGCGGTTGATCGTCTGGCTGGGGTGCCGATCTGTGCATTCCTATCGCTGGTCGAGCGCACGCGTGTCGCGCTGGGAATTGCCGTTAGGCGCGAACCTCCTCGCCGCATACTGGTTATACTGTTATCGGAAATGGGCAGCCTGGTGCTGGCCCACCCGATGTTTGTGCGGCTGCAGCGGCAATATCCGGATGCGGCCCTGCATGTGCTGCTGTTCCGCAAAAACCGCGAAGTGCTGGACTTGATGGCGGTCATACCCGAGGCCCATGTGCTGACTATAGATGACCGCAGTCTGAGCGGTTTCGCCGCAGATAGCTTGCGCGCCATTCGCGCTATGCGCGAGCTCAAATTCGATGTGGTCGTCGATTGCGAACTGTTTTCCCGCGTCAGCAGTATATTTTCATATCTTTCCGGCGCGCCCGTGCGCGCGGGATTTCATCGCCATACTCAAGAGGGGCTGTACCGTGGCTCGTACATCAATTGCCCGGTACTGTATAACCCCTACCGCCATCTTTCGCAGCAGCTTCTTGCAATGGCGGCAGCGCTTGAGTCTTCCACGATGCCCACCGTTAAGTATGCGGCCGACGAGGTGATTACTCCGCCCACCGTTGACTTTGCACCGGACGAGCTGCACCGAATAGGCTCTCAGCTGCACGCCGATTTCCCCGCGCTGCATGATCGCAAGCTGGTGCTGATTTATCCCGGCGGCGGCATCCTGCCGATACGCGCCTGGCCGCTGGAAAGCTATCAGCGGTTTTGCCGCGGTTTGCTGGCAGAAGGCTATGCGATAGGCGTGATTGGTCTGCAGGAAGACAAGCCGCTGGCGCAGGCCGTGGTGGCGGATTGCAACAGCGCGCAATGCGTGGATCTGACTGGCTATACCCGCTCGGTCCGCCATTTGCTGGCGTTGTTCCATCGCGCCGCTTTGCTGGTCACCAACGATGGCGGCCCCGGGCAATTCGCGGCGCTTACCCCGGTGCCTACGATCATATTCTTCGGTCCGGAAACGCCCGTGCTATATGGATCGCTCGCAAAAAACAGTTATTGCTTTTATAGCGCGATCCCCTGTTCGCCCTGCCTCACGGCTTATAACCATCGCACCTCCCCCTGTGATGGCGATAATCAATGCCTGAAACAGATCAGCCCGGACCGGGTGCTGGCGAAAGTGCACGAGATGTGCGCGCCGGCTCCGACTTCTCCGACCGCTGGATTCGCTGTGCAGCAGCCGTCGGCGCAGCTGTATCCTGCATGAGCCCGGTTACCCGATTTCCATCGGTGTTGTTACGGCGCATACTGTCGCGGCGTTTCCTTAAATTCGGCACGGTCGGCGCCTCTGGTACAGTAATTAACCTGGGTGTACTGTATCTCGCCCAGGAGTATATTTTTATTGCGGTACAGCCGCAGGAGCTGCGGCTCAACCTGTCGCTTGCGCTGGCGATATTGCTCGCCACGCTCAACAATTTTTTCTGGAACCGGTTGTGGACCTGGGCCGACCGCCGGCAACCCGGCGCAGGGCCGATCCCTGTCCAGTTCGGGCAATATATGCTGGCCTGCTGGCTCAGCATTGCATTGCAGGCGGTCTTTACCAACCTGTTGGCACCGTTTATACATTATCTAGTGGCGAATTTAATCGCGATCCTGCTGACCAGCGTGCTTAATTTTCTGGTCAACGATACCTGGACTTTCGGCCGCCTGAAACTGTTGCGGCGCTCCGCCAAAACGCCTGCGGCGCCGGGCTCCATCGACTGATCTTATGGATATTCTGGGTTTAACCCGCCTGCGCCTGGTGTGGTATCTGCTGGCTACACTGTTGGCCGTATTCACTTATTTCTACGGTCTGGACAGCCAGCACATCCCCAAAAATGGCGATGAATATCCTTACGAGCACATTACCCGATTAACCGCGGACAGCGGCCAGTTGCTGCCGTTGCAGTCGCAACTGGATAATATGCGCAACACCAAGCCGCCGCTGCTGTTCTGGCAAGGCATCCTGTCGACGCACTGGGGGCAGCAGTGGACGCTGTGGCAGCTGCGTTACCCCAGTGTGATTTATACGCTGCTGACCGCGATGCTGACCTTCCTGCTGGCCTGGAAGTTATCCGGGCAACTGGAGACGGGCTTCATCGCATTGCTGACCTATCTGGCTTTTTTCAGTACTTATCGTTACGGCCGCCCGTTTCTGATCAACCCGGCCGAGGTGTTCTGGTTTTTTCTGCCATTCTTTACATTGCTGTACTGGCGCCCGGCCTCATTCGAGTCGCGTCTGCTGCCATTGCTGCTGGGGGTGGAAGCGGGCGTGGGCCTGCTGTATAAATCGTTTGCGCTGGTCGCTCCAGTGGCGCTGGCGCTGGCTTGGTGGTATCTGCATTACCGCGACTATCGGCTGACGGTTTTTCTGATCAAGGATGCGTGGAAGCTCGTCCTGATCATTTTGCTCTCGCTTTCGCTGTTCGGGCTGTGGTTTGTGCTTGATCCCGATCCACAGGCGATATGGCGCGAATTCATCGTAGGCGAGAACGTAGGCAAGTTCGATCCACATGGCCCCAGCTATCTCGCTAAACTGCTATGGGGCGGCAGCAGCATATGGGCGCTGCTGCTGGGCTATCCGATGAATGCGGGATTGCTGGCGTTGCCGGTATGCGCTTTATTTTTTGTTGCGTTCAAGCGGCGCGCGCAACTGAGCAATGCCGAAAAAATGCTTTGGATATGGATGTTTTCGTTGTTCCTGGTATTTTGCGTGCCCAGCCAGCGCTCCAGTCGTTACCTGCTGGAAGCGATGCCGGGCCTGGCTGTGCTGTGCGCACTGAACTGGCAACGCATCAGCCGCAAGGCATTTATCGCGGTGGTTGCAATAGCGGGGTGCGTGCTGGCATTATTTGCGTTGTGGTCGCTGCGGCTGGAACAGGAAATGGCCGGTGCGCCGCTGTATTCAGTGAGCTATTGGGTGCTGCTGGTATTTACTGCTGTATTGATTGTGCTGGCGTTGGCTGTTCCGCGCTGGACACGGCCTGTGGTTAATGTCATTGCGGTGCTGGTGTTCCTGTGTTTCGCGGCTTTGATGCGCCCATTTGACGGCGTACCCGGTAATTACAGTCAGGAGGTGCTGCGCTATGTCCAAGGCAGGCAGGTGTGGGTGCCTTGCAACTTCAGGGCCAAGGAAGAAGGCTATCGGTTTATCCTGCCCGGCGCGCAAGTGCTTGGATATCATGAGCGCCCGGGTTTGACTGCGGCCGATGTGGCTGCGCGTTATCCGCTGGTGGCAGTGCAGATGCCGCTGCAGCAGAGCGACTGTGCCGGGTGCAAAATTCTGGGCCAGCGTCTGGATATCCGAAGCCGACAAAGCGAGGATGAAGTTAAGGATATGTTGCGCGGCAATGTTTTTCAGCATCTGTTCGTGAAAGAATTGCTGATCGAGACCGCGGCAAACCCGGCCTCTTTCACGCCCCCCGAGGCAGGATGCCGCTGAGGCTGCGCCCGGCGCGAAGGCACCGCGGCCTGCTCGTCTGCATCATTGCGATTGCTTTTGGCGCGGCCTTTTACAAAGTATATAAAACGCCTCCGGCAGCAAGTTTTCAGCCTGTACCTGCGGCCGTATCGGGAAATAGCGAACCCTTGCTGTACAGCGATTTTGCGTCGTCCAGACAGCTTATCCAGACCCACGCAGCTTCCCTGATCGAACTGAAGAATGGACATCTGCGCGCATTCTGGTTTTCGGGCAGCCGCGAAGGTGCGCGCGATGTCGAGATCCATACCGCCGTGTTCGATCCTGTGCGGCGGCAATGGAGCACGGAGCAGAGTATTGCTACCCGCAGCGGCACTCAGCAGGCGCTGGTGAGATACATCAGCAAGCTCGGCAATCCGGTTCCGGCACGTGCCGCTGATGGCACGCTGTGGCTTTATTACGTGACGGTATCGATCGGCGGCTGGGCGGGCAGTTCGATTGCCGCGATTACGTCGCAGGATGAAGGCGTGACATGGAGCCGAGCCCGGCGCCTGGTCAGCTCACCTTTTTTTAATATCAGCACGCTGGTTAAAGGCGCGCCGTTCCTGTACAGCGACGGAACCATGGGCCTGCCGGTCTACCATGAGTTCATCAGCAAGTTCGGCGAATTGCTGCGCCTGGATAAAACCGGCGCAGTCATCGATAAGCAGCGCCTCAGCGCGGGCGGAGAGGGTGCGCTGCAGCCAGTTGTGCTGACGCAAAGTCCGCGCGATGCGCTGGTGTTGATGCGCCATTCCGGCGCCGCGCCGCGCCGGGTACTCGGCACCGCAACACATGATGCCGGGCAGCATTGGAGCCGCCCCGCGCCGACCGCGTTGCCCAATCCCGATGCGGCATTAGCGGCCGTCACATTGACGGATGGCCGGCTGCTGGCGATATTGAACGATGCCGAGCAGGGGCGCGATGCACTGGCGCTGGTCATCTCGGCGGATGGTGGCGCCAACTGGAAAAAACTTTACCGGTTTGAAGATCAGTCGGCGGCCGGCGAATCCGCGCTCAATCCCGCGCATTACTCGAAGATAGTAGAAGAAATGGTTGGGCGTGCCGGCCCCGAGAGTCAAGGCAAGGTCAAGTCCGCGCAGCGCCAGATGTGCAAGGAGCAAAGCTGCCGCTTTGAATTTTCCTATCCTTATCTGATTAAAACGCAGAGCGGTGAGCTTCATCTGGTCTACACCTGGAACCGAAGTTTCATCAAACATGTCGCGTTTACCCAGGCCTGGCTGGATCAGCGCGTGCGTGACTCCGATGGCCTACACTGACCTGACCGGGCTGGCCGGCAGTACCCTCGCGCTGATCGCGCTGGTGCTGCTGTTTCCTGGTGTGGCGCGGCTGCAGCCTAAATACCGCATATGGCTGGTGATTCTGGTTGCTGCCGCGTCGCTGATCCCTTGCGCCGGGTTGCCGATCGCAGCTTACCTGCGCGCGGTAATCGGAGACCTGAGCATTACGACGCTGACGCTGCTAATCCTGGCCATTCGACAAGAAATGGCCTATGGGCGTCCCGCTGATGATCGTCATGGACAGGCGTTGTATGCCCTGATTGCCCTGCTGGCGCTGGGGCTGTACCCGCTGGCGCTGGGGGTCGGTTATTTTGATCCCTATCGCCTCGGCTACGGCAATCCATGGCTGATCGGTGTGTTGCTGGCCGTGGCGCTGGCGGCCTGCTGGCTGCGGTGGACGCTGGTCGCGCTTTGTCCCGCTTTAGCAGTACTGGCCTGGGCGGTGGGTTGGTACGAGTCCACCAATGTCTGGGATTATCTACTCGACCCGTTGCTGGCAATTTATGCAATCGGGGCCGTTATCCGGCTAGGCTTGCGCATGCGTAAGCCACGCGGGTGGCTAAGTCCGCGTCGATGACCCGGTTTTAACGTCCGGCTGTTTTATCATGGCCTTGCCATTACCCGCCAAAAATCGTAGAATTCGCGCCCTTTGGCATTGCCTACGAAACAGGTTCGACTATGGTTATCATACGATTTGCACGCGGCGGCTCCAAGAATCGCCCGTTTTTCAACGTAGTGGTTGCGGATTCGCGCAATCGCCGCGACGGTAGATTCATTGAGCGCGTCGGTTTTTATAATCCGCTCGCGGCCGAAGGCCCCGATAGCTTGCGTATCCAGCTGGATCGCGTGGCACACTGGCAGGAAAAGGGTGCGCAATTAAGCGAAGCAGTTGCCAAGCTGGTCAAGCGCGCTGGTGCCAAAGCCACCGTATAACCAAACAGACCCCATGGTGATCATGGGGCGAGTGGCGGGGGCGCAGGGTATACAGGGCTGGGTCAAGCTTAAGACCTATACTGAATTTGCGGATAGCCTGACCGTCTACACCGTCTGGTGGCTGGGTAACGGTGAGCAACCGTGGCGGGAGATCAGTGTGGAAACCTATGCGGTACAAAGCAAGGGCCTGATCGCAAAATTTTCCGGCTGCAATGATCGCACCGCGGCCGAACAATATCGCGGCCTGTTGGTGGCGGTGCCGCGCAGTGCGTTGCCGCAACATGCTGAAGATGAGTATTACTGGTCTGATTTAATCGGCATGGATGTGCTCGATCTGGCAGGTAGCCGTTTGGGGGTAGTCGATAGTTTGATGGATACCGGCGCCAATCATGTGCTGTGTGTCAGAACGGCCGGCGGCAAGAGTAGTGGTGATGACCTTCTGATCCCGTTTATTGCCAGCGCCATTAAGCAGGTAGATACCGCGGCGAAAGTGATCCATGTGGACTGGGCGACGGATTGGGCGGAGAAGCATTGAGCGGCCATGCGTTTTGATGTTATTACGCTGTTCCCGGAAATGTTTGATGCGGTCACTCGCCATGGAATCACGCGACGCGCGGTTGAGCAAGGCAGGTTTGTGCTGCATACCTGGAATCCGCGCGACTTTACCAGCGATCAGCACCGCACCGTGGATGACCGGCCTTACGGCGGCGGCCCGGGCATGGTGATGCTGGCCGACCCGCTGGTGCGATCGATCACCGCAGCCAAGCATAGCCAGGCGCAAGCCGGTATCGCGAAAAGTTGTGTAATCCACTTGTCCCCGCAAGGACGCAGGCTTAACCACCAGGTCGTGGAAGAGTTGCTGGCACGGGACACCGGTTTGATCCTGTTGGCCAGCCGTTATGAAGGCGTAGATGAACGGCTGATTCGGCAACATGTGGATGAAGAGCTTTCAATCGGGGATTATGTATTGTCCGGCGGAGAGCTGGCAGCGATGGTGGTGATGGACAGCATGGTGCGGCACTTGCCGGGAGTGTTGGGCGATGCCGAATCGGCGCAGCAGGATTCGTTCGTGCAGGGCCTGCTCGATTGTCCGCACTACACGCGGCCGGAAGTGTTTGACGGTGAGGGTATCCCCGAGGTATTGCTGTCGGGGCATCACGCCGAGATAGAAAAGTGGCGGTTAAAGCAGGCGCTGGGACGCACCTGGCAGCGCCGCCCGGATTTGCTGGCACTACGCCAGTTAACACAACAGGAAGCTCGGCTACTGGCAGAGTACCAGCAGGAACAAGCTTCCGTACAACAAGAGGAAACAAAATGAATCTGATCGCAATCCTTGAACAGGAAGAAATTGCCCGGCTGGGTAAAGTCATCCCTAATTTTGCACCCGGCGACACAGTCGTGGTGAACGTCAATATCGTCGAAGGCGAACGCAAGCGCGCTCAGGCTTTCGAAGGTGTGGTGATCGCCAAACGCAACGGCGGGCTCAACTCTTCTTTCATCGTGCGCAAGATTTCCGCCGGTGAAGGCGTAGAACGTACTTTCCAGACTCATTCCCCATCGATTGCCAGCATTGAAGTCAAGCGGCGCGGCGATGTGCGCCGGGCCAAACTGTACTATCTGCGCGACCGCTCCGGTAAGTCTGCACGTATCAAGGAAAAGCTGCCGAACCGTAAGGCGGTATAAACTGGTTTCTGGCGGGGGGCTACGCCCCCGTTTGTCGGCGATTGCAGACATAATCGATAAGCGCATTGCAAATTGCCAAGGCGGCATAAGTTGTGCGCATGGATGCGGCCGCATAGCGAAGGATAATCCATGTCTTTGACCAATTCGCTGCTTTTGCACGCGTTGCTAATGCTATTGGTGGTCGGCAGTATAGCCGGGCTGGTGGTGGGCGTTGCAATGGTGCTGTATCCAGCGTGGCTGATGCGAGTCAACAGGCGTGCCAACCAGTGGATTACCACGCGCCAGATCGATCGGGTACTCGAACAGGCAATCAAAGTGGACCGATGGTTTTACCGCCACCATCGAATCAGCGGCGCGTTACTGCTGGGTGGGGCGGTTTTTCTGATTTATTTTGTTATCGTCCGCCTGAACAAGGCCGGCATCCTGAGTGGCTTAGCCAAAGCCTATGCAATTTCTCCGGCGATTAGCGCAGTATTGCTCGACACAGTTGTGCTGAGCATGGTGCTGGGAGCAGCATTCGCTGCCATCATCAGCCTGTTTCTGCTGGTCAGGCCCAGTATGCTGCGCGGGTTTGAGCAGAGCGCCAATCGGTGGCTGTCGTTGCGACAGGTACTTAAACCATTGGAGGTATCTCGTTCGGGAATGGATGAATATGTCTTCCAGAACATTCAAATAGCCGGAGTTTTACTGCTGTTAGGCAGTCTGTATGCGCTCGCCGGGGTGACACTCTGGTTAAGCCGCAGCGGCAGCGTTTAATTCCTGCTGCGTTGCGTCTAGTGGTCTAGCGCATTGTCCAGCCCTTCCAGTACCATTTCCGCAGCGCGCAGCACGGCGCGCGCCTTATTCTGTGTTTCGGTCCATTCGCTTGCCGGCACCGAATCAGCGACGACTCCGGCGCCAGCCTGTACGTAAAGCGTATTGTCCTTGATGACCGCGGTCCGTAGTGCAATGGCCAGGTCCATGTCGCCATTAAAGCCGAGGTAGCCTACCGCCCCGCCATAAATGCCGCGTTTGCTGGGTTCCAGCTCATCAATGATTTCCATCGCACGCACTTTAGCCGCGCCGCTTACGGTACCTGCGGGGAAGGTGGCTTTCAGTACATCAATGGCCTGCAGTCCCGGTTTCAATTCGCATTCCACATTGGACACGATATGCATCACGTGGGAATAACGTTCGATCACCATTTTTTCGGTCAACTGCACCGATCCCGCCTTGGCGATCCGCCCCACGTCATTGCGGCCGAGGTCAATCAGCATCAGATGTTCGGCCAGTTCTTTCGGATCAGCCAGCAATTCCTGTGCGAGTTCTGCGTCGTGTTGCGGCGTATCGCCGCGCTGGCGGGTTCCGGCAATCGGGCGTACCGTAACATTGTCTCCTTCCAGCCGCACCAGGATTTCGGGTGAAGCCCCGACTACATGATGATCGCCCATATCGTAATAAAACATGTAGGGCGACGGATTCAAGCTGCGCAGTGCGCGGTAAAGCGACAGCGGTGCAGCCGGGAAAGGCTGCGAAATGCGCTGCGACAGCACCACCTGCATGATGTCGCCATCAAAAATGTAACGCTTGGCTTTTTCCACCGCGTTCATAAACGCCGCCGCGCCGAATTCCGATTGCGCCGTGCCGCCATGGGTAGCCGCTGCGTGAGGAATAACCGCCGCGCAACGTAGTTGCCGGGTCAGCTCATGCAGACGCTGGCGCGCCAGATGGTAGGCATCCGCCTGTTCAGGGTTGGCATATACGATAAAGGTGAGCTTACCCGAAAGGTTGTCGACCACTGCCAGTTGCTCGGTCAGCATCAGCAGGATATCCGGCGTTCCCAGCACATCCGGTTTCTGCGCGGTGTTCAGCCGCGGCTCTATATAGCGCACGGTATCGTAGCTGAAATAACCGGCCAGGCCGCCGGCAAAGCGCGGCAGGCCGGGCAATAGCGCGACCCGGAAACGGGATTGGTATTCCTTGATGAAATCCAGCGGATTTTCGACGTCATGCGTTACGGCACCGCCCGGATGATCTACCGTAATATGGTGGCCACGTACGGTAATACGGGTTTCGGCAGGCAGCCCGATAAAAGAGTAACGGCCAAAGCGCTCGCCGCCCTGCACCGATTCCAGCAGATAGGAATAGGGTTGATTGGCGAGCTTGAGGTAAAGCGACAGCGGCGTGTCCAGATCGGCAAAGGTTTCCACCGCCAGCGGGATGCGGTTATAACCCTGTTCGGCCAGTTGTTTGAACTCCTGCTCGGTGATCGGTGACAGCATGGTAAATCCTCAATTTATATAGCTGGAAAGTCTGCGGTGATGCTCGGAGTAAGCAGGAAACTCACCAATACCAGCGGGTCATTTTCCATAAGTTGAGGTTGCACATCTTGCCATCAAGCCTTGCTGATTAGCTCCATGGCCGCCGACAGCGTGGGTATCACCGCATCGATATCCAGCCCGTCCACCGGTTCGCCATGGTTATAGCCGTAAGGCACGCAAAACACCGGGCTGCCCGCAGCACGCGCCGCCACCGCATCATTGAGTGAATCGCCGATCAGCAGCATTTGCGCCGGTGGAATGCCGAAAAACCGGGCGGCATGCAGCAGCGGCATCGGGTGAGGTTTTTTCTCCGGCAAACTATCGCCCGACAGGACGATTTCGAAATACTCGGCCATCCCTGTGCCCTGCAGCAGCGGCTCGGTGTAACGCGCCACTTTATTGGTGATACACCCAAGACGGAAGCCGGCTGCGCGCATCGCGTCCAAGCCATCAATTACGCCTCCAAACGGTTTGCTTTGCAGTAGCAACGCGGTGTAGTGCCGTTCGAAAATCGGCAGTGCCTGGTCGTATAACGCGGCATCCGGCTCGGCATGCATGTCCCCCGTCAACGCGCGCTTGACCAGCCAGCTGATGCCGTTGCCGATGTAACTCATCAGCAGTTCCTGCGACACCGGCGGACGCCCCATATCGTTCAGCATGCGGTTGGCGGCGCCGGCCAGTTCTGGTGCGGTATGCAGCAACGTACCGTCGAGATCCAGCAGGATGGCGGAGATCTCCAGCGGAAAATTCAACTCTTCCATTATTTTCCAACCTTTTCGAGCTCGGCACGCATTGCGGCGATAACCGTGTTGTAGCGTTGCGGATCGGTATCCTTGGCAGCACCGAATATTGCCGAGCCGGCAACGAAGGTGTCCACTCCGGCTTCAGCCACTGCGCGAATATTGGCCGGGCCGACTCCGCCGTCAATTTCCAGGCGGATATCCAAGCCGGAAGCATCGATCATCTTGCGTACCTTGCGTGCCTTGTCCAGCACATAGGGTATGAATTTCTGGCCGCCGAAACCCGGGTTAACCGACATCAGCAGAATCATGTCGACTTTCTCCAGCGCGTATTCCAGCACATCCAGCGGGGTGGCCGGGTTGAATACCAGGCCAGCTTTACAGCCGTTTTCGCGGATCAGGCCCAGCGTACGGTCGACGTGTTCGGATGCTTCAGGATGAAAAGTAATGTACGTAGCACCCGCCTTGGCGAAGTCGGGAATGATGCGGTCGACCGGCTTGACCATCAGATGTACATCGATCGGCGCGGTCACGCCATGTTTGCGTAGTGCTTCGCATACCAGCGGGCCGATGGTCAGATTGGGCACATAGTGGTTGTCCATTACGTCAAAATGGACAATGTCGGCGCCAGCGGCAAGCACGTTATCAACTTCTTCGCCTAGCCTGGCGAAGTTGGCGGAAAGAATGCTGGGGGCAATTTTGTACATGGCAGGCCTTTAAATAGTTGCGGAATAAAACGCGTATTCTACCCGAAACCGGCGTCTGGATTAATTCGACATTGTTTGCTATATGTTCCTTGTCATCGCAGGCAAAATAAGGTGAAATGGCAATATGGATAACAATGAAAAATATGGGATCAGTATTACTGCCCGGGTTAACTTCCTGGCTGAGCAGTCCGACGAGGCGGATCACCGCTATGTTTTTTCCTATACCATCACCATTACCAACACTGGCGACACGGCCGTGCAACTGATCAGCCGCCACTGGATCATTACCGATGCCAAGCATGATGTGCAGGAGGTGCGTGGACAGGGGGTGGTGGGCGAACAGCCGCACCTCAAGCCTGGCCAGAGCTTTGAATACACCAGTGGTACCGTGCTTGCGACCCAGGTCGGCACCATGACGGGAAGTTATCAGATGGTGGCGGAAGACCGTACCAAATTCGACGTAAGTATTCCGCAGTTTGTGCTGAGCGTGCCACGGGTTTTGCATTAGCCCTGCATGCAGTTGCAAACCCGCTCCATTTTATCGCTCTGCTCCATAACTTTTTCAGCGCGCCGCCTGCTGGATTTTCATTCCCCCCTTTCAATCATTACGTCGCGCCTCATTGCGACGGCGATGCGCAACAGCATTGCGCGCAGAAGCAATAAACCGGGAGATTACTGATGCTGGGTAAGTACTATAAATATTACGGGCCGTTTTGCCTGCTGCTCGCCGCCTGTACCACGCCGGCGCCGCGGCTCGCGGTCGTGCCACCGTCTGTTCCAATGGCCATTCCAGGCGTCTCGCCGTCGTTGCCGGCTGAACCCGCACCGCCTTCGACGCCTAATCCTCCATTGGCCGTCAGTAAATGGGAAATGTTGCCGGACTGGCAAACACAGGACCTGATCTCGTCCTGGCCGGCATTTCTGCAAAGCTGTCGCGCGTTGAAAACCAGACCGGGCTGGCAGGCTACGTGCGCGCATAGTGAACAGCTGGACGCTCGGGATAACGCAGTGTTGCGAAGTTTTTATGAAGAATGGTTCACGCCGTATCAGGTTTTCAATCCTGATGGCAGTACCGAAGGAATGATCACCGGGTACTACGAACCCAGGCTTTACGGCAGCCGCGTTAAAACCGCGCGCTTCCGTTATCCGCTGTATACCACGCCCGACGATCTGCTCACCGTTGACATGGGCGATGTGTATCCGCAACTCAAAGGCCTGCGGCTGCGCGGCCGAGTGCAGGGGAAACGGGTTGTGCCGTACTACAGCCGTGCCGATATCAATGCCGGCGCCGGTTCGGTGCAGGGGCATGAGCTGTTCTGGGTAGACAACGCGGTGGAATTGTTCTTTCTGCAGATTCAGGGCTCCGGGCGTATTGAGTTGCCCGATGGAAAAATAGTGAAGGTAGGTTATGCCGAGCAGAACGGCCATCCATATATTTCAATAGGCAAGAAGCTGGTCGAAATGGGCGAACTAAAACTGGAAGATGCGTCGATGCAGGGCATCAAAAACTGGGCGGAAAAAAATCCGGCCAGGCTGGACGCACTGCTCGCGCAGAACCCGAGCTATGTATTCTTCCGCGAGTTACCCGAAGGGCTGACCGCGCCGCTGGGGGCGCTGGGCGTGCCGCTTACCGGCGAATATAGCCTGGCGGTGGACCCGCGTACCATTCCGCTGGGGTCGCCGGTATTTCTTGCCACGACGTATCCCAGTGACAGCGCTGCGCTCAACCGTTTAATGATGGCGCAGGACACCGGCGGCGCAATTAAAGGCACAGTGCGCGCTGATTTTTTCTGGGGCTTTGGTGACACTGCAGGAAATCAGGCAGGCAGAATGAAACAGCAGGGGCGCTTGTGGGTGCTGTTGCCGAAAGGCGCTGAGCCGGTGCTGAATTAACAACATAAACGCTGGCATTATCCCTGATCAGTTTGACAGGCAGCTATAGGGTTGAATCATAGCAGGACGCTGCTGGCATACGCCGGGGCGACCGTAAATTTGCTTCAGGTCACTTGATCTTGAGCTAATTGAATGTCACACCCTGCGCCTGATGCGGGAGCTCCAAATAAGTCCTCGACTGCATTTCTGTCAGTCGGCTGACCGTACGCGAGAATTCACCATGCGGCAGGGGAGCAGTGTAAATCGCCGCCGGTACAGCTGCTGCGCTGGCGACCAGTTTAACGTTGTTATCGTAAAACACATCCACCAGCCAGATAAAGCGTTGCACCGCGGCCGCATCTTCAACCGTCAGTTCTGGAATGTCGGACAGAAATACGGTAGGGTATTTATGCGCAATTTCCAGGTAATCGAGTTGTCCGCGCGGCCCGCCGCACAGCGACTGAAAATCAAACCAGATCACACCGCGAGCCAATTTTTTTACCGCGATGGGACGGCCCTGGATTTCAATAAGCTGGTCATGGCTACGCTGCCAGTTTTTAGATAGCCGTTCAAACATTGCGTCCATGCGTGCGATGCTTGCCGTATTGGCGGGGACCATGAACAACGGCGCTTGAGCCATTTCGCGCAGCCGGTAATCATGTCCGCCGTCCATATTTAAAACCTTGAGCCGTTGCTGCAACAGCCCGATTGCCGGCAGAAAGTTCTCACGCTGCAGCCCGTGCGGGTACAGGTCGTCGGGCGAGTAGTTGGAGGTGATCAGCAATACCACGCCGCGCTCCAGCAGCGCCGTCATTAAACGGCCCAATATCATCGCATCGGCAATATCGCTGACGTGAAATTCATCGAAGCACAGCAGCCGGGTTGATACGGCTATATGGTCGGCCAGTGCGATCAGCGGATCTTTTTTTACGGCCAGAATTTTCAGCTCGTGATGAACTTCGGCCATGAAATTGTGGAAATGAATGCGGCGCTTGCGCCGATACGGCACACAGGCATAGAACGCATCCATCAGAAAGGTTTTTCCGCGCCCGACACCGCCCCAGATATATAAACCCTTGGGCACATCCGGGCTGAGCAGGCTGCGGCCGAGAAAATGGTTGCGTTTGGACTTGAACTCGACCAGTTCCTGCCACAACGTATCCAGCGCTTCGATGGCCTCGGCCTGCGCCTCATCCCGAACAAAGCCCGGTTGCGAGCAGGTTTCCTGATACCAGATTTTCGGGCTCATACCACCTTCTGCAGGCAGCGTGTAAGTGTGCTGGGACATGGCTGACTTCCATACAATGCAACGGGTGTTACAGCAGACTCTTGCCGGAACAGTTGGTCGGATCAGCGGCTGCTGTTCAGCGATTTTTCCAGTTCGGCCAGCGGCATGTAACCGGGAACCTTGCTGCCATCAGCGAAGATTAAAGTCGGTGTGCCATTGATATGAAATTTATCGCCCAGCGCCATTATTTTTTCGGTGGGTGTTTTGCAGGTTGCCGTGACCGGCTGCACATTGCGCAACATCAAATCTTCCCACGATTTGGCCGGGTTCTTGCTGCATTCTATGTTGCGCACCTTGATATCGGAGCCTGGGAAGATCGGGTATAAATACAAATACAGCGTGAGGTTGGTGACATTTTTCAGTTCGCTTTCCAGCTTCTGGCAGTAATCACAATTTGGATCGGTGAAATAAGCCATTTTGCGCTTTCCGTTGCCCTTTACTATCTTGATCGCGAGATCGAAAGGCAGGCTGTTGAAATCGATAGCGAACAGTTTGCGCGAGCGTTCCTCGGTCAGGTTACTCATCGTTTTCAGACTGTAAACACTGCCGCTGATCAGGTACTGCGCTTTTTCATCGGTATACAGTACCTGATCTTCGGTAACTATTTCGTACAGGCCGAGGAACGGAGCCTTATTAACCTGTTTGATTAAACCGATCTGCGGATAATTTTTCAGCAGCATTGTCTTGATCTCGGCCGTGTCGCTGCGCAGCGCCCATCCGCCCGGGTCTAATCCTTTAGCTGTTCTGGCAGTGCTCTCGGCGGAGGCGCCAGCGCAGCAGCACAGCATGAACAATAAAAGTAACGGTCTAAGCATTGAGCATCCTGTTAATTGAGCGCATGGCGCGCCAGCATTTTTTTCAGCGGAGTAATCTGGTTGGTGGCATTCAGGCCCAGGTTGCGCGCTGCGCGCAACAGCGGATTGCGATTGTTGAATAGCTTCTTCAGCGTATCGGTGGTGAACTGGATGGCCAAAATATCTTCCTTGCGCGCGCGCTCGTAACGGCGCAGCAGCTGCAGGCTGCCGCAATCCGGATGCGTTTCGCGCTGCAGCAACAGGTTCGCAAGCTCGCGCGTGTCGCGAAAGCCGAGATTAACTCCCTGTCCCGCCAGCGGGTGTATATTGTGTGCGGCATCGCCCACCAGCGCCAGGCGCGGCTGGACAATCTGTGGCAGACGCAGCATGCGCAGCGGGAAAGCCGCCGGAGGAGTGACCATCTGCAGATCGCCTAATAGGTGTTGTGCTGCGACCGTGACTTCGGCGCTGAGTTCCGGGCCCGGCAGCTGCATCAATCGCTCCGCCTGCTCCGATGCTATCGACCACACCATCGAGACCATCTGCCGGGGTAACGGCAGCAGCGCCAGTATCGAGTCCGGTTGAAACCACTGGTAAGCCGTACCGCGGTGCGGCAAGGCGGCGGTGAAGTTGGCGACCACGCCATGTTGCTGATAAAGAGTAGGGGGTTCTATGATGCCGGCCTGCTGCCGCACCCACGAATCCGGGCCATCTGCGCCCACCACCAGTTGAGCTGTAATCGCGCGTCCGTCGGTGAGCTGCACGTGTACCGCATCGACATGCCAGACGATGCTGCTGCAGTGGGCCGGATGAAACAGCGTCAGGTTTTGCTGTTGCTGCGTTGTTTGCCACAACGCCTGCTGCAGCATGCGGTTTTCCAGTATGAAGGCCAGCTCGGGCGCACCCAGCTGGTAGGCGCTGAATTCCAGCTCTGCAGCCGCGTCGCCAAACACCCGCATCTGCTCGACTGGCTGGACGCGTTGCATATCCAGACGCTGCCATGCGCCGCACTGGCTCAGGAAGGATGCGCTGCCGGGACTGATTGCATAGATGCGGTTGTCCCAGCCGGAATGTTCAGCCGTGCTGGGCGACTGGCTTTCCACCAGTGCAATCGAAAGCCCGCTGTTTTTAAGCGCTGCCGCAAGGCTGGTGCCGACCAGACCGCCGCCGATAATCAGGACATCAAAATTCATTGCTCTAGGCGTTATCTACAGAGAATTTTCATCATCAGTGCGGTGATCATAGCATGCGGCGATTGATTAATTTATAATCACCGCCCCTTTTGGAAAACACCATGCACATAGGCCCTTACAAACTGAAAAACAATCTGATCGTTGCGCCGATGGCTGGCGTTACGGATCGGCCTTTTCGCATGCTGTGCAAAAGTCTGGGCGCGGGCATGGCGGTAAGCGAAATGGTTTCTTCCAATTCCTTATTGTATGGGTCCGAAAAAACCAGGCGGCGCGCCAATCACGAGGGAGAAGCCGATCCGATTTCAGTGCAGATCGTCGGGGCCGATCCTGCGATGCTGGCGCAGGCGGCGCGCTACAATACGGATGCGGGCGCGCAGATCATCGACATCAATATGGGCTGTCCGGCCAAAAAAATCTGCAATGTGATGGCGGGTTCCGCCTTGTTGCAGAATGAAAAGCTGGTGGCGGAAATCCTCGAAGCCGTGGTGGAGGCGGTCAGCGTACCGGTAACGCTGAAAATCCGCACCGGCTGGGACAAGAACAACCGTAACGCGGTACGCATTGCACAAATTGCCGAAGCCAGCGGGATCCAGGCGCTGGCGATACATGGCCGCACCCGCGCCTGCGCCTATATGGGTGATGCTGAATACGACACGATTACTGCGGTAAAAGCCAGCGTCAAAATTCCGGTGATCGCCAATGGCGACATCACCACGCCGGAAAAAGCCCGTTATGTGCTGCACCACACCGGCGCCGACGCCGTAATGATAGGCCGCGCCGCTCAAGGCCGCCCGTGGCTGTTCCGCGAAATTTCCTATTTTCTTGAAACGGGCCGGCATTTGCCGCCCCCGCCAGTCGATGAAATCCAGCGCGTCCTGATCGCGCACGTGCATGACCTGTATGATTTCTACGGCGAACAGACCGGCCTGCGGGTCGCGCGCAAACATATTTCCTGGTACACCAAGGGACTGGCCGGTTCGGCGCAGTTCCGCCAGCACATGAATCAACTGGAGAGCAGCGCTGAACAACTCAGGTCAGTGCATGATTTCTTTGATGCGCAACTGCAGCGCGGGGAGCGCTTGCATTATGTCGAAGAACTAGTGGTTTAAGGGGATAGGTGTGCTGAACGAAAATGAAATTGCACGGTATGTGCGCAAAGCGATGGAAGACTATTTCAAGGATCTCGACGGTGAGGATCCGTCCTGTTCGGTTTACGACATGGTGATCAATTGCGTCGAAAAACCGCTGCTTGAAATTGTATTGCAATACGCCGGCGGCAACCAGACACGCGCAGCCGAGCTGCTCGGGCTGAACCGTAATACCTTGCGCAAAAAAATTCTCGCGCATGCCATTAAAAACTAATCTATAAAACGGTACCGATATGGCAGCCATCAAACAGGCACTGCTCAGTGTTTCGGATAAAACTGGCCTGGTGGAATTTGCGCGCGGCCTGCATTTGCTCGGAGTTAACATTCTTTCCACCGGCGGCACCGCCAGGCTGTTGGCTGATAACGGCATACCGTGCACCGAGGTAAGCGATTACACCGGCTTCCCCGAAATGCTGGATGGGCGGGTGAAAACATTACAGCCTAAAATTCATGCCGGCATCCTGGCGCGACGCGATCTGCCGGCGCATCTCGACACGCTGACGCAGCACGGCATTCCTGCTATTGATCTGGTGGTGGTCAACCTGTATCCATTCAGCGCCACCGTGGCAAAGCCGGATTGCACGCTGGAAGATGCCATTGAAAATATCGACATCGGCGGTCCTACCATGGTGCGCGCAGCGGCAAAAAATCATGCGCATGTTACGGTCGTAACCGACGCTGTGGATTACCCGGACATATTGGCCGAGATGCAGGCTAATGACAGCAGTGTTTCAGCGCCTACCCGTTTTGAACTGGCAAAAAAGGCCTTTTCGCATACCGCCGCTTATGACAGCGCGATCAGCAATTATCTGACCGCGGTTAATGCCGATGGCGGCAGGGATGCGTATCCAGCCCAGATCAATTTCAATTTTGCCAAGGTACAGGATCTGCGCTACGGTGAAAACCCGCACCAGAGCGCAGCGTTCTATCGCGAGCTGAGTCCGGTCGCGGGCAGCGTGGCAGACTACACCCAACTGCAGGGCAAAGCGCTTTCCTACAACAATATCGGCGATGCCGACGCAGCGTGGGAGTGCGTAAAAACCTTTGAGCAGACCGCCTGCGTCATCGTCAAGCATGCCAACCCCTGCGGTGTGGCAGTAGCCGAGCGGACCTTGCTGGCCTACCAGCTGGCTTACGCCACCGACCCGACCTCCGCGTTTGGCGGCATCATCGCATTCAACCGTGAACTGGATGCCGATACCGCGGCGCAGATTATTGCCAACCAGTTTGTCGAAGTGATCATTGCGCCATCGGCCAGCGCCGCCGCGCTTGCGATCACCGCCACCAAACAGAATGTGCGAGTGCTGACGGTGCCGCTATCTGGCGCGCATAATCAGTTTGATTTCAAACGTGTCGGCGGCGGCCTGCTGGTTCAGTCGCCGGATACGCTCAACGTGCAGCCGGCCCAACTCAAAGTGGTCAGCAAGGCGCAGCCGGATAACGCGCAATTGCAGGATATGCTGTTTGCCTGGCGCGTCGCCAAATACGTCAAATCGAATGCCATTGTGTTCTGCGCCCATGGCCAGACCTTGGGCGTCGGTGCCGGGCAGATGAGCCGGGTCGACAGCACGCGCATCGCGGCCATCAAGGCGCAGAATGCGGGCCTGAGCCTGCTCGGTTCGGTGGTCGCGTCGGATGCGTTTTTCCCGTTTCGCGACGGCATTGATGTGCTCGCCGCGGCCGGCGCAAAAGCGGTCATCCAGCCCGGCGGCAGCCTGCGTGATGAAGAGGTCATCGCGGCCGCGGACGAGCATGGCATTGTGATGGTGTTGACCGGCCACCGCCATTTCAGGCATTGAACAATGGATAACGCGAGCTTACCTCCATATCGATGCGTGGGTATTTGCGCAGTCGCACGACCGGCTGAGGCAGGCCTATGAAAATTCTGGTGATAGGCTCCGGCGGCCGCGAGCATGCGCTGGCCTGGCGACTGGCGCAGGGTGCACGCGTGCAGAAAGTGTATGTTGCGCCCGGTAATGCCGGCACCGCGCTGGAGGAAGGGGTGGAGAATGTCGCCATCAGCACGATACCGGAGTTGCTGGAGTTTGCCCGGCGCGAGGATATCTACCTGACCGTAGTCGGCCCGGAGGCGCCGCTGGCGGCCGGTGTGGTGGATGCGTTCCGTGCGGCGCGGCTGAAAATTTTCGGGCCCACCCAAGCCGCCGCGCAGCTGGAATCTTCCAAGGATTTCGCCAAAGCATTTATGCTGCGCCACAATATTCCCACTGCGCGTTACGAGACTTTCAATGATGTGGCCGCGGCGCGTGCGTATGTCGAGAAGAGTGGCGCACCGATCGTGATCAAGGCCGACGGACTGGCTGCAGGCAAGGGCGTAGTCGTTGCAATGAGTGTGCAGGAAGCGTTTGATGCCATCGATATGATGCTGTCCGGCAACCAGCTCGGCGACGCCGGCGCACGTGTGGTGATCGAAGAGTTTTTAAGCGGCGAGGAAGCGAGCTTTATCGTCATGGTGGACGGCAAGCACATCCTCCCGCTGGCCACCAGCCAGGATCATAAGCGGCTGCGTGATGGCGATCGGGGCCCGAATACCGGCGGTATGGGTGCATACTCGCCGGCTCCGGTGGTGACGCCGCAGCTGCATGCGCGCATCCTGCGCGAAGTGATTTTGCCTGCCGTGCTGGGCATGGAAAGTGAAGGCCACAGCTATACCGGTTTTTTGTATGCCGGGCTGATGATAGATGGGCAAGGCAATGCGAAAGTGCTGGAATTCAACTGTCGCCTGGGCGATCCGGAGACCCAGCCGATCATGCTCCGCCTGAAAAGCGATCTGCTGGTTTTGCTGGAGCATGCAGTCAACGGCACGCTGGATAAAGCCGAAGCGGAATGGGACCGACGCGCCGCGCTGGGAGTCGTGCTGGCCGCCGCCAACTATCCGGATCAGCCGCGTCAGGGCGATGTAATCAGCGGCCTGCCCAAAGCGCAGGAAGACGCCCATGTCTTTCACGCCGGCACCGCCATGAAAGACAGTGCGATCGTGACCAGCGGCGGCCGTGTGCTGTGCGTTACCGCGCTCGGCGACAGCGTCAAGATGGCGCAGCGCCGTGCTTATCAGGTCAGCGGCAGCATACAGTTTGACGGCTGCCAGATGCGGCATGATATCGGGTATCGCGCGATCGCTTCCAGAAAATAGTGCCACGTCCGACTGCCTCATTGCATGCGATTTCTGCGCACCTCGCGCGCGGCGGACTGATCGCTTATCCGACGGAATACTGCTACGGCCTGGGCTGCGATCCACGTAACCGCGCTGCGGTACAGCGCCTGCTGAAACTGAAACGGCGGCCGCAGCACAAGGGTTTGATCCTCATCGCCGCGCACTATGCCCAGCTTGCCCCATACCTGCAAGCGTTGACTCGGTCGGAGCAGCAAAAGCTGCAATGGGGTGGAGCGCAGGCGATCACTTATCTGATGCCGGCCAGGAACAGCACACCGCGCTGGCTGCGCGGCCGGCACCAGACGCTGGCGGTCCGATTAACGGAGCACCGCGCCGCGGCTGCCTGGTGCAAGGCGCTGAATACTGCGCTGGTTTCCACCAGCGCCAATTACAGCGGACAGCGCCCCGCGCGCAATTACGCGCAATGTGTCCGACTGTTCGGCAAACACGTCATGATGTTGCGCGGGCTTGTGGGCAAGCGCAAAAAGCCATCCACGATAGCCGCATGGACGAGTGGTAAAATTATCCGCGACTAGCGCAATACATTTTTGCTTGAGCGAGAACGCGCAGAATAGCCGACGTTAAAATTCAGAATAACAAGTTAAGGAAAATTATGGACAGCACCGCAGTCAAAAAATATCTGCTTGAACTGCAAGACCTGATCGTTACCCGTCTGGAGCAGGTGGACGGCAAGAAATTTATACGCGACAGCTGGCAGCGTGAACCCGGCGGCGTGGGCATAGGTGCGGGCGGCGGCATCAGCTGTTTGCTCGAAGAGGGCAATGTGCTGGAGCGTGGCGGGGTGGCGTTTTCCCACGTTCAGGGGGATAAAATGCCGGCCTCGGCCACTGCGCACCGGCCCGAGCTTGCCGGTAGCAGCTGGGAAGCAATGGGTGTGTCGCTGGTGTTTCATCCACGCAATCCGTACGCGCCAACCGTGCATATGAACGTGCGCATGTTCATGGCCAAAAAGCCCGATGGCGGCAGCGCGTTCTGGTTTGGCGGCGGTATGGATCTGACGCCGTATTATGGCTTTGACGAAGATGCAAAGCACTTTCACCAGACCTGCAAAAACGCGCTGGATCCGATCGCACCTGGGCTGCATGCCAAATATAAAAAATGGTGCGACGATTATTTTTTCCTGAAGCACCGCAACGAACCGCGCGGTGTCGGCGGCATCTTCTTTGACGACCTGAGCGAACCCGATTTCGCCACCGCATTCGCGCTGCAGCAAAGCGTCGGCAATCATCTGCTGGCGGCTTACGTGCCGATCCTGGAACGGCGCAAGGACACGCCATACGGCGAGCGCGAGCGCGATTTCCAGCTGTACCGGCGCGGCCGTTACGTCGAGTTTAATCTGGTGATAGACCGCGGCACGATCTTCGGCTTGCAGTCCAACGGGCGGACGGAGTCGATCCTGCTGTCGATGCCGCCGCTGGTCAAATGGCGCTACGACTGGAAACCAGAACCCGGCACGCCGGAAGCGAAGCTGTACGACGAATTTCTGGTGCCCAAAGACTGGGTGTAGGCATCACGCGATCGTGAGCACGATCTTGCCGGTCACGCCGCCCTGCTCAATCAATCGGTGAGCGTTTGCCGCTGCGGCAAGCGGCATCGTGTCGCTGACTGTGACCTGCAGTACCCTCGCCTCGACCAGCTGTGCGCCATGTTCCAGAATGCGGCGCTGGCGCACGCGCTCTTCATGCAGGCCCATCACCTGCGGCGCCAGCATCAAGTCATAGCACAGCGACAGATTGCGCATGCGCGCCAGTTGCGCGTCGGGGAGCGACAGCGGCGTCGCCAGCAGGCTCACCACCTTGCCGCCCAGGCGCGCGGCATTCAGGGAGCGCAGAAAAGTATCACCGCCGACCGTGTCGAACACCACATCCGCGCCTTTACCGCCGGTCCAGTTCAACGTTTCCTGTACAAAGTCCTGCTCGCGGTACCGGATTATTTTTTCTGCGCCCAGCTTGTGCACGCGTTCCGCTTTTTCGTCGGTGCTGACGGTGACTGCGCAGTGCGCGCCGAGATGGCGCGCAAGTTGCAATGCGATGTGCCCCACGCCTCCCGCGCCAGCATGAATCAGAATGCGTTGGCCGCCTTGCAGAGCGGCGCGCTCCACCAGCGATTCCCAGGCGGTGATGAGCACCAGCGGCAACGCGGCGCTGTCGATAAAGTCCATAGTGGCAGGCTTGAGCGCGCAATATTGCTCATCCAGTGTGGTAAATTCGGCGTAGCTGCCGGGCTCGCCACCGAGGCCGCCATTGCAGAAAAATACTGCATCGCCGACTTTGAAACGGCTCACGGCGCCACCGATTTTATCAACGATACCGGCACCATCGCAGCCGAGGATCGCCGGCAGCCGGTCCGGGTAATACACCGGCTTGGCGCGCAGCTTGGTATCGACCGGATTGATGCCGGCGGCGATGAGCTGGATCCGCAGATGATGGGGTGAGGCCAGCTCGGGCAATGGGATATCACTGAGCTGCAATACTTCGGGTGCGCCGGCGGTGGTCATCAGGACAGCTTTCATCAACAGAGCCCGGAATGAATAGTGATGTGCATATGTTAAACTTGCGTTCTCAATTTAGCGAGTTCAGCCATGTCCGGAAACACTTTTGGCACTTTGTTCACGGTCACCTCATTCGGTGAGTCGCACGGCCCGGCGATAGGATGTGTGGTGGATGGCTGTCCGCCCGGGCTGAGTATTTCAGCGGAGGACATCCAGCATGAACTCGACCGGCGCAAGCCCGGCACTTCGCGCCATGTGACGCAGCGGCGCGAGTCGGATACCGTGGAAATCCTGTCGGGCGTGTTCGAAGGCCGTACCACGGGCACACCGATTGCGCTGCTGATCCGCAACGAAGACCAGCGCAGCAAGGATTACGGGGATATCGCCGATACCTTTCGTCCGGGCCATGCCGACTACACCTACTGGCAGAAATACGGCATTCGCGACCATCGCGGCGGTGGGCGCGCTTCCGCGCGCGAAACGGCGGTGCGTGTAGCGGCCGGCGCGATTGCTAAGAAATGGCTGCGTGAACGTTATGGTGTGGTGGTGCGCGGCTATCTGGCCCAGCTGGGTGATATCGTGGTTCCGTTCAAGGAGTGGGACGCGGTTAACGCCAATCCATTTTTTGTTGCCGACGCCGGCTATGTCGCTCAGCTGGAGCAATACATGGACGCGCTGCGCAAATCCGGCGATTCAATCGGCGCGAGACTGACGGTAGTGGCGGAAAATGTGCCGGCAGGCTGGGGCGAGCCGGTGTATGACCGGCTGGATGCCGAGATCGCCTACGCGATGATGGGCATCAACGCGGCCAAGGGCGTCGAGATCGGCGCCGGGTTTGCTGCGGTTACCCAGCGCGGCACCGAGCATGGCGACGAGCTGACCCCGCAGGGGTTTCTGTCGAATAATGCCGGCGGCATCCTGGGCGGAATTTCCACTGGGCAGGATATCGTGGCGCATATCGCCATCAAGCCCACCTCTAGTATCCGCATCCCGCGCCGTTCGATTAATAAAGCGGGCGAGGCGGTCATGGTAGCGACTGAGGGCCGTCACGATCCCTGTGTCGGCATACGCGCCACCCCGATTGCCGAGGCAATGCTGGCGCTGGTGCTGATCGATCACGCGTTGCGCCATCGCGGGCAGAATGGCGACGTGGTATGCGATACACCGCGGATCGCAGGGAAGATTTAACGAGATAACTGCTGAGCCGAGCCCGGCCGATACTCAGTCGGAAAAGCCGGAGTTGCCGCTGGAGTTAAGAAATAAATTTATGGCCGGGTTCATTCCCACATCGACACCCACACGTTGATATAATCTGAAACGCTCGTCCTGATCGCTCGGCCGCCCGCCTTCCCATATCTGCTTCCATTCCGTTTCGCCACCGGTCGCCGGTGGTTGCCGTCCCCCCTGCACCAGCAGCAGGCTGCAGGCGTTCTGGGCGTTATACAGTGGAGTGATGTGGCCGAAATATTGCAGCATGGCATACTGAGTCGCGCCAATATGCAGGCTGGCCACGCAACCGTGCCCCGGCGGCAGGGCCTGCTTGAGTGAGGCGACCATATTGCGATAGCTCTTGCCGTGGTCCAGCCATGGCAGCCACAGCGTCATTGCCAGTACCCAGATAAGGGTAACGCCGATCGCCCAGTTGAACACCGAACGCCGGATCGAGCGCCCGATGCGCCAGGTCAGTACGACCCAAAGCACCGTGGCAAGCACTGCGATGCATAAGGTGGTGGTATTCACCGACGGCTGGAAGCCGGGTTGGTATTCCTTCAGCCATTGTGTGATCTTGGCATGGTTGTCCAGTAGCAGCCCGGCCCACCCCCACCACATCAGGATCGCAAGCAGGCCAAAGGTCATGATGCCAAACCAGTCCAGCGCATTGGCCGCGCCGCGCCGCAAGGTTGACAACGAAGCGGTGGCCAGCAACGTCAGCGGCAGCAACATGGGCAGCGCGAATATATCCTTGATGCTGGGCACCAGGCTGAGCGTAACCAGCATCACTGCAAAAGTGACCAGCGGCAATTGCAATTCAAATTCGTAGCGTATTTTTTTTCGGTGAAGCCAAACCGTCCATGCGCCGAGCGGTAAAGCCGGCCAGGCGAACCACGGCAGAATTCTTACGTAATAAAATATCTCTTCATAGTCCCCTCCGCCCGCGTAATTGAACCAGCGGCCGATGTTGTTGACCCATGCCCATTCGATAAACAGATGGGGCGAGCGCAGATACAGCAGCGCCGGCCAGATGACCAGCCATGGCAGCGCATACAATACTGCCAAGCCGAGGCTGTGGTAATAAGGCCGGGTGCGCCAGTTGCGGAACAGCAGCAGGGCGCCGGCAATCAACAGAAACAGAATGGGCGCGATAAACCCCTTGGTCATGAAGCCTATACCGACGCCGGTGCCGATCAATACCCCAGCCGCCAGAGGACGCCGCAGGCTGAGCGTGAAGCCGTACTGCATCATCGCGCAGCCGGTCAGCAACGCCAGGTCGGTAATCAGCTGGTGTGCGCTCACCAGCATGCCCAGGCAGCCGATCAGGATAATGGCCGCAGCCCAGCCCCGTCCGGCTCCGAACAATTCGCGTCCAGCCAGGCCGACGAATAACAGCGTAAGTGCTGTGAAAAATCCGCTTGCCAGTCGCGCCCCGTCATGCAAAGCCAGCAGCGGAGAAAACAGTTTGGCGAACAGCGCCGCAGTAATATAGAACAGCGGCGGTTTGTCCATATAAGGCGCACCGCCAAGGCTGGGCACCAGCCAGTCGCCACTTTGCAGGATTTGATAAATCAGGCCGAAGCTGTGGGCGTCCTCCGGTTTCCATGGATCATGGCCGACCAGCCCGGTACTCACCCAAACCATGCACAATAAACCCAGTAGCCAGGTTTTGGTCGGAGTAATCTGGTGTTTGTCAGAATAATAAGGAAACATGAGCCTTATCTGGATCTTGCCGGAACGACCCGGCCGGGTGTTATGGTCGAGCGCTTGCGCATTTATGCCGTATCCGCATTATGCCTGTACCAATGCCGGGAGCAGCCAGCCGCAACAACAAAAAAGGCAGCGTAGGCTGCCTTTCAGTGTGTCTGCGGTCTGTGATCAAGCCCCGGCTTTGGGACCGGCCTTGCCGTATTTTTGATTAAACTTTTCAATGCGGCCCGCGGTATCGACAATCTTCTGCGTGCCGGTGTAGAACGGATGGCATTCCGAACACACTTCTACATGCAGGGGTTTGCCCAGCGTGGATTTGGTTTTGAACGTGTTGCCGCAGCTGCAGTTGACGTTGATTTCTTCGTATTTTGGATGGATATCGGTTTTCATTTTTGCTTCCTTGTAAAGTTGGCGCGGCGGTTGTACGCGCACGGATAAGGGCAGGCATTATCCATGAAACCGACCATCTTGACAACGATATCAGCGCATCGCTGCAGGCTTTGCAGACGGCAGGGCCGTGCAACGCGCTTAACGTTTGCAACGATGTGGATTGTGGCGGCTTTAATATCCTGCCCTGATCAGAATCCCATTTAGTCGCGCGACTTCAGCAAATCGCGTATCTGCGTGAGCAGTACCACGTCTTCCGCGGGCGCCGGGGCCACGGGCGGGGCAGGCGGGGCGGCGTTCCTCAGCTTGTTCACTTGCTTGACCATCAGAAAAATAATGAATGCCAGGATAAGGAAGTTAAGCGCAATCGTAATAAAGCTGCCATAGGCCAGCAGCGGCACGCCGGCTTTCTTCAGGTCCGCCAGCGTCTGCGGTATGCCTGCCGGACCGTCTGCCAGCTTAATGAAGTAATTGGAGAAATCCAAACCGCCAATGACTCTGCCGATGACCGGCATGATGATGTCGCCCACCAGCGAATCGACAATTTTTCCGAACGCAGCGCCAATAATCACGCCGACAGCGAGATCGACGACATTGCCCTTCAGTGCAAATTCCTTGAATTCCGATGCGATGCTCATTTGCGCTCCTTATGGTGGTTAGTATGTACTGTGTGCGTATAACGGTTGTTGCGGCGTTAGCAGCAGCGCTTGATGCCTTCCCACTTCTGCTGTTGCTGCCGCTGAAAATACGCTTTACGCGACAGAGGGACGTCGTCCGCATGGCAGGCTGCGTGGTGGGCCAGATAACGTTCGTAGGCATCATCGCCGCTCAGTTCACGCAGTGCCCGCCAGCAGTGCAACAGTGCTGCGCCGATACGTTTGTTCATGCTTTTTCCAGCCGCGTGGTCTGATGCAGGGTTTCAGCCGATGGCGGCACGCGTCTGCCGCTGAGATGGCAGGCGCATACGCGCAACATGTCCAGCACTACCAGCCAGAGCAGGCAAATGAAAAACAACGTCAGTACCGCGTCCAGGCGCTGGTTGAAAATCAGTTGCGGAGCGACGGCGGCTTTGTCGGGAGAAAGCACACCGCTGGCCAGCTTGCCGGCGAGGTCGTTCGCCGCAGCGAGGAAGCCGATGCGCACATCCAGGCTGGTGATTTTCTCCCATGCCGCGCTGCTGGTAATAACGATCAGCCAGAGCAGTGGCAGCGCGGTGATCCACGCATGTTTGAGTTTGCCGGTTTTGACCAGGATGCCGGTGGCGACGCACAATGCGATGGCCGCGAGAATCTGGTTGGAAATACCAAACAGCGGCCACAGAATATTGACGCCGCCATTCGGGTCGATCACGCCTATGTACAGGAAATATCCCCAGGATGAAACCATCAGCGCGCTGCACAGCAGCACCGACGGATACCACGAAGTCCGCCCCAGCGCCGGCCAGATATTGCCCAGCATATCCTGCAGCATGAACCGTCCGACGCGGGTGCCGGCGTCCAGTGTAGTCAGGATAAAGATCGCCTCGAACATAATCGCGAAGTGATACCACATCGCCAGCATGCCTTGTCCGAACGCGCTGCCGAAGATGCTGGCCATGCCGACCGCCAGCGATGGCGCGCCGCCGGTGCGGGCGAACAGCGTGGTTTCGCCCATCTGCTGCGCCAGCAGCGCCATTTGCTCGACTGTGACCGGAAAGCCCCACGAGGAAATTTTGGCGACTGCCGCCGCGGCTTCCTTGCCGACCACGCCGGCCGGTGAATTAATCGCAAAGAACACACCTGGATCAAGTACCGTGGCGGCAATCATGGCCATCACAGCGACGAAGGATTCCAGCGCCATGCAACCAAAACCGATCAGGCGGATATCGCGCTCGTTGCTGAGCAGCTTGGGCGTGGTGCCAGAGGCAATCAGTGCATGGAAACCGGAAATCGCGCCGCAGGCGATGGTGATAAACACGAACGGAAAAAGTTTGCCGCCGAAGATGGGGCCGGTGCCATCGGTGAATTGAGTCAGCGCGGGCATTTTGACATGAGGCTGCATCCAGACTATTGCGACCGTAAGCAAAATAACGGTGCCGAGTTTCATATAGGTGGACAGGTAATCGCGCGGTGCGAGTAGTAACCAGACCGGCAGCACAGCGGCCGCGAGGCCGTAAATCATGACGCCCCAGGCCAGCGGCAGGGCGGGATGATCAAACCAGTCGCGCAGCATCGGCTGCTGATCGATCCAACTTCCGCCCAGCACCGACAGCAGCAATAATGCGACTCCGAGCAGAGTGCCTTCCAGTACGCGGCCGGGACGGATGTTGCGCATATACAGGCCGACCAGCATCGCAATCGGGATGGTCGCTGCAACGGTGGAAGTCGCCCAGGGGCTATGTTTCATCGCGTTTACGACCACCAGGCCGAGCACTGCAATCAGGATGGACATGATCAGCAGCGTCGCGACCAGTGCGGCCACGCCGCCGATCGGACCGAGTTCGTCGCGCGCCATTTGCCCCAGGCTCTTGCCGTTGCGCCGGGTCGAAAAAAACAGCGTCACCATGTCCTGCACACAACCGCCCAGAACCGCGCCGAACAATATCCACAACGTCCCCGGTAAATATCCGAACTGTGCCGCCAGCGTCGGGCCAACCAGCGGTCCCGGCCCGGCGATCGCGGCAAAATGGTGGCCGAAAACGATCCATCGGTTGGTCGGTATATAGTCACGCCCGTTGTTCAGCCGCTCCGCCGGCGTGGCGCGCGTGGGGTCGATCAGCAGTACCCTGGTGGCGATCCACGCGCCGTAAAATCGGTACGCGATTGCATATACGCATAGCGCTGCGGCGATGAACCACAACGCATTGATTGATTCGCCGCGATTGAGTGCAATGCCGCCCAGTGCGGCCGCGCCAAGCACCGCAACAGCCAGCCAAACAAGAGTCGCCAGATTTCTAATATTCATGGGGCAGGTTTAACTCAGAATTTTTGTGCGACAATGCTACCTGAAATTTATGTTTGCTTGACACCAAGTCCGCATAGTCCATATAACAATCGCTTTGGGATCCGTCGTGTCGTTCGAATCGATTAAACAAATGCTGGTTGCGGATATGTCCGCAGTAGACGGCGTGATACGCGCCCGTTTGCATTCTGAAGTGGCGCTGGTTAATCAGGTTGCCGAGTATATTATCAATAATGGCGGCAAAAGATTGCGTCCGGCGCTGGTCTTGTTATCGGCGCAGGCATTTGCGTACGGAGGCACTCACCACCACACGCTGGCCGCGGTGGTGGAATTCATACATACCGCCACCTTGCTGCATGATGATGTCGTGGATGAATCCAAATTGCGCCGCGGCCAAGCCACGGCCAGTGCACTGTTCGGCAATGCCGCCAGCGTGCTGGTCGGGGATTTTTTATATTCGCGCGCGTTTCAGATGATGGTGGAAGTCACCGACATGCGGGTGATGCAGACGCTGGCTGACGCCACCAACACGATAGCCGAGGGTGAGGTGTTGCAGCTGTTGAGCTGCCATGACGCGGATGTGGATGTCACCGGCTATCTGCGCGTAATTCATTGCAAAACTGCCAAACTGTTCGAGGCTGCGATGCGTCTGGGCGCGATTCTGGCACGGGTAGACCCGGCCAGTGAGCAGGCCGCGGCAAAATATGGCATGCACCTGGGCACCGCATTTCAGCTGGTGGACGACGTCCTGGATTATTCCGGCGACGAACAGGAAACCGGTAAAAATCTGGGCGACGATTTGTCCGAAGGAAAACCGACGCTGCCGCTGATCTACGCAATGCAGCATGGCAATGCGAGTCAGATTGCAGTGGTACGGCAAGCGATCGAACAGGGCGATATCGCGCTATTCCCGGACGTGCTGGAGGTGATCAAGCAGACCGGTGCGCTGGACTATACGCGGCGCCAGGCGCAGCGCGAAGCCGATGACGCA
>JAZJXX010000002.1:696789-705452 GCA_040390665.1 Pseudomonadota bacterium
TAGCAAGCTTCTGATTTCATTGTAATTTTTTGTTTCTCTGCGCTGGTGTGGGCGTTTAAGAACCCGTGACCCACCCGCGTATCCGGTTTCCAATCGGGGTGTAGCTCAGCCTGGTAGAGTACTGCGTTCGGGACGCAGGAGTCGGAGGTTCGAATCCTCTCACCCCGACCAATCCCGCCGCTGTTTTAGCGGTTTTCTGCGGAGTGTGGCGCGATGAGTCGCTTGCTTTTTCTGGCTGTTGTCGTCGTGGTCGTTTACTTGCTGCTGCGGTCATATCGCAGGCATTTACCCAGGGAGGATGACCCAGCCAAAGCTGAAGATATGGTACGTTGTGCGCAGTGCGGTGTGCATTTGCCCAAGAACGAATGCATCCAGGCTGATGGCCTGTGTTACTGCAGCGAGGCACATCGCCTGATGCATGCCGACCAGTCAAAATAATCCTGTACCGATGAGTTCCGCTGCAGTTTGTGATGCGGGGAAGTTCAGTGCCGGCAAAAATCGATGGCACCGGTAATGGATGGTCTGTTAGCCCTTGACCCCAAAGCTTCGCCGCAGGCTGTTCCCGGCCCCGTGACGGATGAGCGCTGGCGTTCGAGTTATGCGTTCGGCCTGTATCGCCTGGTACTAGGCTGTTTTTTTGTCCTGCTGGCAAACACCTTTGCCAGTGCCCTGTCGCTCAGTTCAAAAAATCTGCCGTTATTCTTCTATACCAGTATTACCTATGTTGCCCTGGTGCTGGTGTCATTGCTGGCGCTGAAATTGTCCCGTGGACGTTTTGGTCTGCAACTGGCGTTTCAGGTGGTCACCGATATTGTCTGCCTGACCCTGCTGGCACATGCCAGCGGGGGAATACAGAGTAGCGTGGAAATGTTGCTGCTGGTGTCCCTGGCGGCCGCGGGCCTGATCAGCCGGGGCAGAATTACCTTGTTCTTTGCGGCGCTGGCAAGTATTGCGGTGCTATTGCAACATACCTATGAGGTGCTCGTCCATGAGGCGGCAATTTCCCAGTATGTACAGACGGGGCTGTTATGCATCGCTTATTTTGCCGTGGCCTGGCTGGCGCATACCTTGGCGAAGTACGCGATCGCCAGTGAAAAATTGGCTGTGTTGCGCGGTGTGGATCTGGCCAATATGGCGGAGGTCAATCGGCTGGTGATACAGGATATGGCGGATGGGGTGCTGGTGCTGGATGAAAGCGGCATGATCAGGCAGTCCAATTCAAGCGCTGAGCGCCTGCTGGGATATGCCAGTCCAGGCGGCAGCCATGCGTTGCTAAGCGAATGCGCGCCGCTGCTGGCAGAACGGTTCGCCGCGTGGCGGCGGGAGTTCACTCATCGTTCGGAAATCATGCGCCTCCCGCTGACTCACCAGCAGGTGCGTGTACGTTTTCAGTCGGTGCAGCGCGGCGGCCTGTGGGGCGCGGTGGTATTTCTCGAAGATATGCAGCGGGCGCAGGCGCAGGCGCAACAGATCAAGCTTGCGGCGCTGGGACGGTTAACCGCGAATATCGCGCATGAAGTGCGCAATCCTCTGTCCTCCATCAGCTATGCCGCCGAGCTGTTGCGTGAAGGCGAGCATGACCCGGCGCAGGAGCGCCTGTTTCAGATTATCCTGGACAACACCGCACGGCTGAATCGCATCGTGCAGGATGTGATGCAGCTGAACCAGCGTGATCGGGTGTACAGCGAAGTGATCAGCCTGGCCGACAAGCTGCCGCTGTTTATTGATGGATTAGGACACAAGGAAAGCGCAATCTCCAGCGTCATGGCGCTTACTGTTGCGCCAGGGTGTGACATAAAATTCGACCCCGGGCACCTCGATCAGGTGTTGTGGAATCTATGCCGCAACGCTCTGCGCTATTGTCAGAAACGCGACGGCAGTGTGCAGTTGAGCGTGTCGCGTTCGATCGAGGGCAGAGTGGTGCTGGAGGTGCTGAATGACGGCCCTGCGGTGACACCGGAAGTGGTACCGAAACTGTTTGAACCGTTTTTCACCACTTCGGTAGGCGGTACCGGCCTTGGTTTATATATAGCACGTGAATTATGCGAAGCCAACGGTGCTGCGCTGGAGTATGTTGTGCCCGGCGCGGAGGGTGCATGCTTCCGTATAATATTTGGGGGTGAAAATGAACGCTGACCGTAAACTCGCCGGCGCCCGCGTACTGGTGGTGGATGATGAGCCGGACATCCTCGAGCTGCTTGAACTGGCTTTGCTGCGCATGGGGCTGCAGGTCGAACGCGCCGCTAACGTCAGTGAAGCTTTGCAGCAGTTAAACAGCCAGGCTTATGATCTTTGCCTGACGGATATGCGTCTGCCGGATGGCGAAGGGCTGGAGGTGGTGCGGCATATCGCTGCGAACAAAATGGATGTGCCGGTGGCGGTAATTACCGCTCACGGCAATATCGAAAACGCGATCGCGGTGCTGAAAGCCGGCGCGTTTGATTATCTGTCCAAGCCGGTTGCGCTGGATCAGTTGCGCGTGCTGGTCAAAGCTGCCCTCAAACTGCCGCAGTCGTCCGGGACAGTGCGTGAGGATGGGCGAGCACTGCTGGGCAATTCCCCGGCCATCGAGAAAGTGCGCAATCTGATCGACCGTGTCGCGCGCAGCCAGGCGCCGGTATATATCAGTGGGGAATCCGGCAGCGGCAAGGAACTCGCGGCGCGCCTGATTGTGGAAAAAAGTGCGCGGCACGACCAGCCCTTTATCGCCGTCAATTGCGGCGCGATTCCGGAAAATTTAATGGAGAGCGAATTTTTCGGCCATTGCAAGGGCGCATTCACGGGCGCGGACAAGGAACGTGACGGATTTTTCCAGGCAGCCAACGGCGGCACCCTGTTTCTGGACGAGGTGGCTGATCTCCCGTTGGCGATGCAAGTCAAGCTGCTTCGGGCAATACAGGAGAAAAAAGTGCGCAGGGTCGGCGCCACCCAGGAAGAGCCGGTGGATGTACGCATCATCAGCGCAACCCATCAGGCATTGGCGGAGCGGGTACAGCAGGGCAAATTCCGCCAGGATTTATATTACCGCCTGAATGTTATCGCCCTGCTGATGCCGCCGCTGCGTGAAATGCGCAGCGATATTACGCAAATTGCGCAACAGCAACTAGTGCGTTTGCGCGGCGCTGCGCCTGTGGAATTTTCGCCGGCAACTTTAGAAGCGTTGCGCCAGTATGATTTCCCCGGCAATGTGCGTGAACTGGAAAATATTATTGAGAGCGCCCTGGCATTATGTTCGGACGGGGTAATTACGCCGGACGATATCCGCCTTGCACTGGATGGGCCGAACGGGCCCGGAATAAAACCCGACGCGCTCGACATATATCCTCTGCCCCAGTATCTGGACGGCGTCGAACGTGTCGCCATCCTGCAGGCATTGCAGCAAACGGGTTTTAACCGTACCGCCGCGGCCAAGGCGCTGGGCGTGACATTCCGTGCACTGCGCTATCGTATGGCGCGCCTGAATATCACCGCCCCTGATGACGAATAGCCCATGAAAATAGCGGAAAATGGCTGGATCAGCGGTGTGCGCCAGATCGTAACGCCGCATTGCGATTCCCGCCCTGCGGGAACCTCAATAGATATGCTGGTGATCCATAACATCAGCCTGCCGCCGGGAGAGTTTGGCGGTTCGGCCATCGCCGGGCTATTTAGCGGTACCCTGGATACCGAGGCGCACCCTTATTATGCGCAGCTACGCGGGGTGAAGGTGTCAGCCCATTTCCTGATCCGCCGTAATGGCGAAATTATTCAGTTTGTGCCTTGCCGCAAGCGTGCCTGGCACGCCGGCGCATCGTCATGGCGGGGACGTACCGCCTGCAATGACTTTTCACTGGGGGTAGAACTGGAGGGGAGCGATTTCGTGCCGTTTGAGGGCGCCCAGTATAAATCGCTGATTCGATTGACCCGGCGCTTACGCCGCGTTTATCCGCTACAGGAAATTGTCGGCCATGCCGATATTGCTCCTGGACGCAAAACCGATCCGGGTCCGCATTTCGACTGGCCAGGCTATTTAGCGGCGCTATGAAGTGTGAGGCGTTATCTCTGGTATGGCACAGTGTGGGTTGCGTGCCATTATTATGATATTTTGCAGCGGCCCGGAGTTTTTCAGTGCGAGTTATTGAATCAGATATAGTAAATAATGTTAGCGAAAAAATTAGCGAAATATTGCTTGCATAAAACATAAGATGCACTAGAATTAGCAAAAATGTTGAACCAGACTACTACATATAGTGTTTTGGTTGATTGAGTGGTCTCCCGGCTACAAATTAAAATGATCAAGGGGAGTTGAATGTTGCTAGCTACAGAAAGTGTTAAATCCTCTTCAGTATCCGTTCGTGATATTTCCGAAACCTCCGCTTCTTCCAGTATGAATATGCCGCTAGATCAATATAAGGTGATACGCCGTAATGGCTCGGTGGTGCCGTTTGAGCCGGCGAAGATCTCGATCGCGATGGTCAAGGCATTTATTGCTGTGAATGGCGGACAGGGCGCTGCGTCGGCGCGCGTGCGCGAGCAGGTGGAGCAGTTGACCGCCAATGTGGTCAATGCGCTGGTGCGCCGCCAGCCGCATGGCGGCACGTTGCATATTGAAGACATCCAGGATCAGGTCGAGCTTTCGCTGATGCGTTCCGGCGAGCATGATGTGGCACGGTCGTATGTGCTTTATCGCGAGGAGCGCACGCGCGAACGCTCCAGGGTAAAAAAAGAGCACGAGTCCGCGCATGTGCTGCATGTCAACGAAAATGGCGTGTCCCGTCCGCTGGATGTGGTCAGCCTGGCTGCGTTGATCAAGGCATCGTGTGTCGGCCTCGGCGATGCGGTGGACGGCGAGCAGATACTCAAGCTTACGCTGAAGGATTTGTATGACGGCGTGCCGATGGAGGAGGTGCGCAAATGCACCATCATGTCGGCACGCGCGCTGCTGGAACAGGATCCGGCTTATGGTTTTGTAACCGCGCGCCTGCTGTTGAATAACATTTGCTGTGAAGTGCTGGGCAAGGAAGTTCATCAAGGCGATATGGCTGTGCATTACGCCGAGTATTTCCCGGCGTTCATCAAGCGCGGGATTGCAGCGGAGTTGCTCGATAAAGATCTGGCCAGCTTCGATTTGAAGCGCCTGGCCAACGAACTGGACGCCAGCCGCGATCTGCAGTTCGGTTATCTGGGCCTGCAAACGTTATACGACCGCTATTTTCTGCATATCGACGGTGCCCGTATTGAGTTGCCGCAGGCATTCTTCATGCGGGTAGCGATGGGCCTGGCAATCAGGGAAATTGACCGCGAGGCGCGCGCGATCGAGTTTTACCGCCTGCTGTCCAGTTTTGATTTCATGAGTTCGACGCCGACGCTGTTCAACTCGGGTACCTGTCGTGCGCAATTGTCTTCATGCTATCTGACGACCGTGCCGGATGATCTGGACGGTATCTTCGAAGCGATCAAGGAAAATGCGCTGCTGGCCAAATATGCCGGCGGCCTGGGCAACGACTGGACCTCGGTGCGCGCGATGGGTAGCCATATCAAGGGCACCAATGGCAAGTCGCAGGGCGTAGTGCCGTTCCTGAAAGTGGTGAACGACACCGCAGTCGCGGTGAATCAGGGCGGCAAACGCAAGGGCGCGGTATGCGCTTATCTTGAAACCTGGCATATGGACATCGAGGAATTCCTCGAGCTGCGCAAAAATACCGGCGATGACCGCCGTCGTACGCACGACATGAACACGGCCAACTGGATTCCGGACCTGTTCATGAAGCGCGTGCTCGAAGGCGGTGAATGGACGCTGTTTTCGCCTGCAACCTGCCCCGATCTGCATGACAAATTCGGCGCCGATTTTGAGCGCGCTTACCTGGCTTATGAAGCCAAGGCGGCGAGCGGCGAGATCAAACTGCACAAAAAAGTACAGGCGGCCGGCCTGTGGCGCAAGATGCTGACCATGCTGTTCGAAACCGGACACCCGTGGATTACCTTCAAGGATCCCTGCAATGTGCGTTCGCCACAGCAGCATGTGGGCGTGGTACACAGTTCCAATCTATGCACTGAAATCACGCTGAACACATCGGAATCCGAAATCGCGGTGTGCAACCTCGGTTCGGTCAATCTCGCCGCGCATCTGTATCCCCAGGGTCACGAGAAGTTCGGCCAAGTGAACCACGAAAAGCTCAAGCAGACGATTACCATTGCGATGCGCATGCTGGACAACGTGATCGACATCAACTATTACGCCGTCGACAAGGCGCGCAATTCCAATCTGAAGCATCGGCCGGTCGGGCTGGGCATCATGGGTTTTCAGGATTGTCTGCATGAGTTGCGGGTGCCTTATGCCTCCGAGGCAGCGGTCGAATTTGCCGATCGCTCAATGGAAGCGGTGTGTTATTACGCCTACTGGGCGTCCACCGAGCTAGCCGAAGAACGCGGGCGTTATGCCAGCTATCGCGGCAGCCTGTGGGATCGTGGCATTCTTCCGCAGGATACGCTGGACCTGCTGCGCCAGCAGCGCGGCGGCTATGTCGAAGTCAACGCGAGCGCCACGCTGGGCTGGGATGCATTGCGGGCGCGCATCCAGCAGTACGGCATGCGCAATTCGAACTGCGTGGCCATTGCGCCGACCGCGACCATTTCCAATATCGTCGGCGTATCGGCCAGCATCGAGCCAACCTATCAGAATCTGTTCGTGAAATCGAATCTGTCCGGCGAATTCACGATGATCAACGATTACCTGGTGAGAGATTTGAAGCAGCAGGGATTATGGGACGAAGTAATGGTTTCCGACCTCAAGTATTTCGATGGCACGCTGGCCAAGATCGACCGGATTCCAGCTGAATTGCGCAGTTTATACGCGACTGCATTTGAGGTTGAGCCGCATTGGCTGATTGAGGCGGCGGCACGGCGGCAGAAATGGATCGACCAGGCGCAATCGCTGAATATTTATATGGCCGGGGTGTCTGGACGCAAGCTGGATGAAACCTATAAGCTGGCCTGGCTACGCGGGTTGAAGACGACTTATTATTTACGCACCATGGGAGCGACTTCGGCTGAGAAATCGACCTCGCGCGTGGGCGCGCTGAATGCGGTTTCCAGCGGTGGAATGGCCAGCACAGGCTCAGGCTCGGCTAGCCTTGCAGTGAATGAAATGGCGCTCGGAGAAACCCAGTTCTGTTCGATAGACAACCCCGAATGTGAAGCCTGCCAATAATCAGGCTAAAAATCAGGTAAACGAATAATGAGTAAAAATATGCTGAATTTTGAAGAAGATGCTATGCCCGGAATGTTGCCGGCAGGGCTGCGTTTGGCCGTTGCCGCTGATTTGGCCAAGGACGAGGACAAAAAAGAATCCGTTTACACTATTGCTGCGGCCAATACCGGCAGAATACGTGCGGAAGACAAGGCCATTATCAACTCACGTGCCGACGTCAACCAGCTGGTCCCGTTCAAACATAAATGGGCATGGGAAAAATACCTGGCGGCTTGTGCCAACCACTGGATGCCGCAGGAAATCAACATGACCACTGATATCGCGCAATGGAAAACCGGACAATTAACCGCGGATGAGCAACTGCTGGTTAAACGCAATCTGGGATTTTTCAGCACGGCCGATAGCTTGGCCGCAAACAATATTGTGCTCGGAACCTACCGCCATATCACTTCTCCGGAATGCCGCCAGTACCTGCTACGCCAGGCTTTTGAAGAGGCGATCCATACGCATGCCTATCAGTACATCGCCGAAAGTCTGGGTCTGGACGACGGTGAGATTTTCAATATGTACCACGAGATACCCAGCATTCGTGACAAGGATCAATTCCTGATCCCGTACATTGATACGCTGACGAATCCTGAATTCAAGACCGGCACACCGGAAAATGACCAGAAATTGCTGAAAAGCCTGATCGTATTTGCCTGCATTATGGAAGGGCTGTTCTTTTACGTCGGCTTCGTACAGATTCTGGCACTGGGACGCCAGAACAAGATGCCGGGAGCGGCGGAGCAGTATCAGTACATACTCCGCGATGAATCGATGCACCTGAATTTCGGGGTGGACATGATTAATCAGCTTAAAGCCGAGAATCCTCATTTGTGGACTGAATCGTTTAAAAAGGAAATTGAAGTTATTTTTCGCAAGGCGGTGGAGCTGGAATACGCCTACGCGGAAGACACCATGCCGCGCGGCGTGTTGGGATTAAATGCCGCGATGTTCAAGGAGTACCTGCGCTTTATTGCCAATCGGCGCTGCCAGCAGATCGGCATTGATCTCTTATATCCTGGTGCGAGCAACCCGTTTCCATGGATGGCGGAAATGATTGATCTCAAGAAAGAGAAGAATTTCTTCGAAACACGGGTCACCGAATATCAGACCGGTGGTGCTCTTTCGTGGGATTAACATTATGGGACTGGATTAGCTATTAAGCAGAGTCCAGCCGTTAGCCTTGTATTGCCTTCTGCTGGCCCGCAAGGGTTAATGGCGGAAGGCGCGGACTTTGGTTATGCCGTTTGCGGCATGCCGAAGGTGTGGTGGTAGTTCATGTGGTGTTTCCTTAACTTTTAGTTTACCAAGGAGGTTGAAATGGCAGTAGTCAATAAAACTAAACCAGCAGCTAAGAAAGCCACTGCTCCGGCTAAGAAAGCTGCTCCAGCCAAGAAAGCTGCTCCAGCCAAGAAAGCTGCTCCAGCCA
>JAZJXX010000002.1:705552-729287 GCA_040390665.1 Pseudomonadota bacterium
GCCAAGAAAGCTGCTCCAGCCAAGAAAGCTGCTCCAGCCAAGAAAGCTGCTCCAGCCAAGTCCGAACCCACGCAGAACGTTACTTCTACAGCTCAACCAGCTGCGGTAAGCAAACCTGCTGCCCCTGCGGTCTCTCCGGCTCCATCGGCTCCGGCTCCGGTGCGTCCGGCTACAACTTGGCCTTTTACTACGCCAGGCATGAAGCCGAACTAAGGGGCTGAGGAAACTGTAGAGGCAGCCCCGGGTATTGAAGTTTGTGCAGGGGCTGTCCGCAGTTTTATTGAAGTGGGGCTATAAGACGGTTTAAGTTATTTATCTACGGATAGATAGATAATTTCTATACTGCTGACGAATAATCCGGTTAGCTGATTCCGCCTTGTAAGCCAATCGTAAAAAACGTAATCGGGGCAGCGCTGTTTCTGTCGAAAGCGATCCCTGACTCGACCGCGGCGCGTGCTATATCTAAGGCGTTGTCATAATATGAGTAGGCATGATGTAGTGCTCCCAGCGCATATTCATGCCCCGAGCCTATGGCCCAGAAGCTGGTGTACTCGAATACTTCGCGCATTGAATAAATCCCGTATATCCCGCTGGCATTTGCAATCAGCGCAGTAATCTGGCTGGATTCGTAAGGGTCTTCTTCATCTTCGGTAGGATTCAGAAAACATTCTTCCTTTAGCACCGGATGCAGCTTGCGAAATGTTTCAAAAATTCCGGCCTTGCTGTTAAGCTGTATATCCGGCGTTTTCTCCAGCAGGTTAGCCAATACCAGATGGTGAGCGGCGCTGCCGCATACACCGATATAGCTGGCGCCGCAATGCAGAATTTTGTTGTGCGAGGCATCCAGCGTGGCGGGCAGGCGCGTGTTGCCGAAGGTGGTTAGTGTGTCGGCGGCGATGGCGACTAGGCCATTTTTTCTCACTGCAACGATGGTGGTCATTTCTTATTCTCCTGAATCTGTAAATTCTAACATTGATGTTCTATAGTACTGCTCTGCCATACACCCCTGATGCGTCAAGTTACTACCGCGCGATTGCCGATTTACCCTGGGCTGTGTGGCTGGACAGTGCAGGGATGGGGCGTTACGACATAGTCTGCGCGCAACCTGTGGCCACCCTGGTTACCCAGGGCTTGCATACAGAAATTATCAATTCGGCCGGCACCCGTATCTCAGACGACGATCCGTATGATTTGTTACGTCAGCAGTTGGGACAGCAGATCGAAGCGGTACCGGATATTCCCTTCGCAGGCGGCGCAATAGGTTATTGGGGTTACGATCTGGCCAGGCGTACGATGACCTTGCCCGACTTCGCACAGGCCGATGGACAGATAGCGGATATGGCGGTCGCTATCTATGATTGGGCTGTTGTGCTGGATCACCAGTGCCGGCGCGCGCAACTGGTTACTCATCAGCGTTTTAGCGGAACGCAAACACTCCTGCCGGGTATTCTTGCGCGTCTGCAGCGCGCAAGCCATTCCCCTGCCGATACATTTACCGTGCGGCAGCAGGCAACATCTAACTTTACCCGCGATCGTTATGCAGCGGCTTTTACACAAATCCAGCATTATCTGCATGCCGGAGATTGTTATCAGATCAATCTGGCACAGCGCTACAGCGCCGCTGCGACAGGAAATGCCATTGATGCCTATCTGCTATTGCGCAGTATAAGTCCGGCGCCGTATTCCGCGTTTCTCAACCTGCCGCAGGCGCAGATTTTATGTGCTTCGCCCGAACGCTTTCTGCGGGTACAGGGCGGCAATGTCGAAACCAAACCCATCAAAGGTACGCGTCCCCGCAGTACCGATGCGCGAAAGGACAAAGAGCTTATTGACGAGCTACGTAACCATCCCAAGGATCGTGCTGAAAACCTGATGATCGTGGATTTGCTGCGCAATGATCTTAGCAAGAGCTGCCTGCCGGGGTCGGTACAGGCCCCCAAACTATTTGAAGTGGAAAGCTTCGCCAACGTTCACCATCTGGTCAGTACGGTGATCGGTAAACTGTCGCCCGGTTGTGATGCGCCGCACCTGCTGCGCGACTGCTTTCCCGGCGGTTCGGTTACCGGTGCCCCCAAGCAGCGCGCAATGGAAATTATCGAACAGCTTGAGCCCCATCGCCGCGGTCTTTATTGTGGCGCGATTGGCTATATCGGTTTTGACGGGGACATGGATAGCAATATAGTCATCCGCACGTTGATTTACAGCGCAGGGCAGATACATTGTTGGGCCGGTAGCGGGATTGTTGCCGATTCCGATATGACGGCAGAGTATCAGGAAACTCTCGACAAAGCGGCCGCAATGCTTCAGCTATTGCAACATTACCGTAAGGAATAGTAAAGCAGAGCTTAACCGGGCACGCTTTTGACGCGGGTAATGCGCACCACTTCCGGTATACCACGGAGCCCGCGCATGATCTTGGCCAGATGCTGGCGATTGCCGACCTGCAGGGTGAAGTAGAGCGCGGTGTAATCGCCCTCGTTGGTGAAATGCACGTTTTCAATGTTCGACTCAGCTTCAGCGATCGCCGCAGCAACCTTGGCCAGTACGCCGCGCTGATTCGCCACGATGAGTTTGATGCTGACTTCGAATGGTCGGCTGATGCCTTTGTCCCAAGTCACATCCAGCCATTTATCGGTGCCGTTGCGGCCCTTACGCAATGAAGGGCAATCATGCGTATGCACCACCAGTCCCTGTCCGCTTTTGATCACCCCGATGATGGGATCGCCGGGGATAGGGCGGCAGCATTTGGCAAATTGCACAGCCATGCCTTCGGTGCCAAAAATAGTCACCACACCGCCGGACGGATGTACTTCCTGCGCGCCTGCTTCGCCTACCCGTGCCAGCTGACGCGCGATCACCATATTGAGTCGTCGCCCCAGGCCAATATCGCCCAGAATTTCGTCGCGGGTTTTGGCGCCGGTTTCCTTGAGCAGTTTGTCCCAGTGCACAGCATCGTCAATTTCCGGCACCTTCAGGCCGAGCGAGATCAACGCCTGATGCAGCAATCGTTCGCCCAGCGTGGCCGATTCCTGGAAATGCATAGTCTTCAGGAAATGGCGAATATGGCTGCGTGCCTTGCTGGTGACTACATAACTCAACCAGGCCGGGTTGGGCTTGGCATGCGGAGCGGTAATAATCTCGACGCGATCACCATTGCGCAATTCCGCACGCAACGGCACCAGCTCAAAATTTACCTTGACCGCGACACAGCGGTTGCCTATATCAGTATGCACGCTGTAGGCAAAATCCACAGCAGTGGCGCCGCGCGGCAAGGCCAGGATTTTTCCCTTGGGGGTGAACACATAAACTTCGTCAGGAAACAGGTCGACTTTCAGGTGTTCCAGAAACTCGACCGAATCAACGCTCTGGCTAAGACTTTCCAGCAGTGTTTGCAGCCACTGGTGGGTTTTCTGGTGCAAATCATTGATAGGCGTCTGCACAGTTTTATACAGCCAGTGCGAAGCGACTCCGGCTTCGGCGATCTTGTGCATTTCCACCGTACGGATCTGAACTTCGATGGGTGTGCCGTAAGGCCCGAACAGCGTGGTGTGCAACGATTGATAACCGTTGGCTTTGGGAATGGCAATGTAATCCTTGAATTTGCCGGGTATCGGTTTGTACAGTGCATGCAGTACGCCCAGCGCCAGGTAGCAGGACTGTACATCATCCACCTGCACGCGAAATCCATAGATGTCGAGCACCTGTGAAAACGCCAGCGCCTTGACCTGCATTTTCTGGTAAATGCCATATAAATGCTTCTCGCGGCCTTGCACTTGCGCATTGATACGATTTTCCGCCAGGCGCTGCTGTATCGCGTCCTGTATCTTGCCGACCACTTCACGGCGGTTGCCCCGCGCCACTTTGAGCGCCTTCGTCAATACCGAGTAACGATTGGGATAGAGATATTTGAAACTGAGGTCTTCCAGCTCCTGATAGATTGTGTTCAGGCCCAGGCGATTGGCAATGGGCGCGTAGATCTCCATAGTCTCGCGCGCGATCCGTTCAGATTTCTCGCTCGACATGGATTCGAGCGTACGCATATTGTGCAAACGATCAGCCAGCTTGATCAGGATTACCCGTACGTCCCGCGCCATCGCCAACAGCATCTTGCGAAAATTCTCCGCCTGGGCATCTTCGCGGGTTTCGAACTCAATCTTGTCGAGCTTGCTCACGCCGTCTACCAGTTCGGCCACCGGCTTGCCAAATTTTTTGGCTATGTCGGAATTGCTGGTATCGGTATCTTCGACTACATCATGCAACAAGGCAGCCATGATGGCCTGGGCATCGAGGTGTAGCGGGGTGAGTATGCGGGCAACGGAGATCGGGTGGGAAATATAGGATTCGCCCGACAGGCGAAATTGTCCCTGATGGGCGATATCACTGAATTCCAGCGCCTCCCGGATGTGTTCAACATCCTTGGGCTTCAAATAAGTGGTAACTTCCTCCAGAAGTGTTGCGGCATCGGACATGCGTACCTCTAGCAATCCAGTGCGTCCTGCCAAGTGGGACGCAACTCAATAAATCCTGTTCGCTTCATTGATGCACCCGCTGCATGATAGTTCCGAAGCGACCAGTTTTGAGTCGCGGCGCTGACTTACGTTGATATTAACTACTAGCGCCGGGAGTTGATAGCCAGCAATGCTAGTCTGGCTGGTAAACTTCGGTGTCAGGCTTGCCCGCGGTTAAGGATTTCCAGCCCCACTTTGCCTTCGCTGATTTCGCGCAACGCAATCACGGTGGGTTTGTCATTGCCTTCCTCAACCAGGTAGCTCGCTCCGTTCGCCAGCTGGCGCGCGCGGTAGGCTGCCGCCAGGGTCAGTTCGAAGCGGTTGGGTATACGTACAAGACAGTCGTCTATCGTGATGCGGGCCATGGTAAACCTTTCTAACTCTGCAATTGGCTGATTAAATTCTGCTGGCGGGCGATCTGCCTGTCCCGGCGCAACCCTGCGGCTATAACAATGGCATTGAATTGCTGCAAGGCTTCTTCCAGCTGGTCATTGATAATAACATAATCAAACTCTGCCACATGCGCGATGTCTTCCTGTGCCGCATGCATACGCCGAGCTATTGTTTCGGGACTGTCCTGTCCACGTCCCTTGAGGCGTTTTTCCAGAGCTTCCAGCGACGGCGGCAGAATAAATATGCTGATGCTGTCCGGAAAAGTACGTCGAACCTGCGCTGCGCCCTGCCAATCGATTTCCAGCAGAATATCGCGACCATTGGCGATTTCCAGCTCTATCCAGGATTGCGAGGTACCGTACAGATTGCCGTACACCTCGGCGCTCTCCAGAAAATCGCCGTGTTCCAGCATCGACACGAAGGTCGCACGGCTGACAAAGTGATATTCCTGCCCTTCAGTTTCGCCCGGCCGCGGGGCTCGCGTCGTGTACGAAACGGAAACGTCAATGTCCTTGTTGGTGCGCAGCAAGGCATTTACCAGACTGGTTTTTCCGGCACCGGATGGTGCACTGACGATAAAAAGATTTCCGGACATAAAGTTTTACTCGATATTTTGTATTTGTTCGCGCATTTGTTCGATCAGCAGTTTCATTTCCATTGAGGCGCGCGATACCTCTGCATCCACTGATTTGGAACCCAGCGTGTTGGCTTCGCGATGGAGTTCCTGCATCAGAAAATCCAGGCGCTTGCCCACTGTGCCGCCCTGTTTCAGCACCCTGGTCATTTCGGTCAGATGGGTGCGTAGCCGGGACAGCTCTTCATCTAGATCAATCTTGCTGGCGAACAGCACGATTTCCTGCCGCAGCCGTTCGTCCTCTTCACTTTGTATCATGCTCTGCAGCCGATGCCGCAGTTTTTCTTCGTAGGCCGCGATGGCCAGCGGAATGCGCGGAGCCACAGCAGTGCATAAACTCTCGATCTGCGCCACCCGCTGCGCCAGAAATTCGCTGAGCTTGCTGCCTTCGCGGCTGCGCGCTGCAGCAAATTCCTGCAATGCCTGCTGCACCAGGTCAAGCGTGGTACTACGCAAAACGTCGGGCGAGAGGGTGGTGCTTTCCAGGATGCCGTTCCAGCGCAGCACTTCACCCACGCTCAGTTCGCCCGCGCCGGGAAAGGCCGCGCGCACTTCATGGCTCCATTGCGCCAACTGAAGCAGCAACGCCGGATTGATACGGCTTGGGTACTGTGCTGAAGGGCGCGCGGCATAACTGATGCGGCATTCCACCTTGCCGCGTGTTAACTGTGCAGCGATGGCTTCCCGCAGCACCGGCTCGAGCAGCCGTAGTTCTTCCGGGATGCGCAGCTGCAAGTCGAGATAGCGGTGATTGACCGAGCGAAGTTCGAGCGCGAGCGAGCCGGCATCCAGTTCTGCGGTTACCGCAGCAAAGCCGGTCATGCTGTAAATCATTGCGCTCTCCGAAATCTGGACATGCCTGCATTATATTACGATTGTCGAGTTTATCGTTGCTGCCTATCCTGACGGCATTTCAGCAGGTCAGCGTTGCGATCAGGCCACCGTTGATTACGCACCGCATATCTCGGCTTGAGAAATGCGGAGCAATTCAGTGTGACACGGCTGCGCTATAATGCGCACCTTTTTACGACCGGATTTTTATTATGCGCCCAAGCCAGCGTCAGCCTGATCAACTTCGCGCGATCCGTATCACGCGCAATTACACACGACACGCCGAAGGTTCAGTGCTGATCGAATGCGGCGATACTAAAATCATCTGCACCGCGAGTGTTGAAGCACGCGTGCCGCCGCATAAAAAAAATACCGGAGAAGGTTGGGTAACCGCGGAATACGGGATGTTGCCGCGGTCCACCGGTGAGCGCATGGCGCGTGAAGCGGCCAAAGGCAAGCAGTCCGGCCGCACCCAGGAAATTCAGCGGCTGATCGGCCGCAGCCTGCGCAGCGTGGTGGATTTAAAAAAACTCGGCGAGCGCACCATCCAGGTGGACTGCGATGTGATTCAGGCCGATGGCGGCACGCGCACCGCCAGCGTTACCGGCGCATTTGTAGCCCTGCATGATGCCATTGATGGATTGCTCAAAAAGGGATTAATTACCGAAACCCCGCTGAAGGACTTTGTCGCCGCGGTATCGGTGGGCATATACCAGAGTTCGCCGATACTCGATCTGGACTATCTGGAAGATTCCGTCTGCGATACCGATATGAATGTGGTGATGACCGGCGCTGGAAATTTTGTTGAAATCCAGGGCACCGCGGAAGGCGACGTGTTTACCCGCACGCAAATGGATAGGCTGCTTGATTTGGCGCAGAACGGCATAGCCGGGCTGATCCAATTACAGCGTACTGCGCTGGCCGCATGAGATGCAAAAACTGGTCATCGCTTCGGGTAATGCGGACAAGCTGAGGGAACTGCAGAATTTGCTGGAGCCGCTAGGCATCGAGCTGCTGACCCAGGCGCAGCTCGGCATCGCGGAAGCGGAAGAGCCTCACTGTACCTTTGTTGAAAATGCGCTGGCCAAGGCGCGCAATGCCAGCCACGTCAGCGGTTTGCCGGCGCTGGCGGATGATTCCGGCATCTGCGTGGCCGCACTCGGCGGTGCACCCGGCGTGTTATCGGCGCGCTATGCCGGGGAGCCCAGGTCGGATCAGCGCAACAATGAAAAATTGCTGCAGCTTATGCAGGGCGTTGCTGACCGTCGCGCTTATTATTACTGTGTGCTGGTGCTCGTGCGATCGGCCCGCGATGCACAGCCCATCATTGCAGAAGGTGAGTGGCATGGCGAGATTGCATTACAGGCAAGCGGTCGAAACGGGTTTGGTTATGATCCGCTGTTCACGGTGCCGCAATTCGGCAGGACCAGTGCCGAACTGGACCGCGAGGTGAAGGCGCAAATCAGCCATCGCGCCCAGGCGTTGCGAAGCTTGCTGCAGCGTCTTGACACCAGCCCGTTCTAACTCAGGTGGCACTGGCTCAACCCGCGCTTTTCCAGATATTGCTGATGATAATCTTCGGCTGGATAATAGATCGAGGCCGGTAAAATTTCGGTTACCACGGGGCGTGAGTGTGCGGTTTGCTGTTGGGATATCGAAGCGCGTGCGGCCATTTGCTGCTGGGGTGTGTGGAAAAAAATGGCAGTACGATATTGCGTACCAATATCCGGGCCCTGGCGATTCAGCTGGGTAGGATCATGATTTTTCCAGAACACATCGAGCAACTGCTCGTAACCGACTTTGGCCGGATCAAACGTCACCTGTACTGCCTCGGCGTGGCGAGTGGTGCCGGTGCATACCTGCTGGTAGGTTGGCTGTTGCGTTTTTCCGCCGGTGTAGCCGACGCTGGTTTTGATCACCCCGGGCGTCTGGCGGAACGCCGCTTCGACTCCCCAGAAACATCCTGCTGCGAATGTAGCCTGTTCCATATGCGTTCTCCTGGACTGATAAAATTGCATTTATGAATATTCATCTTTTACACCCGGTCGGCCTGAAGAAGCAAGCGGTCAGTTTCAAGGCATTGCCGCCGCTGTCGTTGTATATCCACATTCCGTGGTGTGTGCGTAAATGCCCCTATTGCGATTTCAATTCGCATGAGGCGCGCGGCAATTTGCCGGAGCAGCAGTATGTAGTGGCGCTGGCGCGTGATCTGGAACTCGCACTGCCGCTGATATGGGGCCGCAAGGTGTACAGCGTATTTATCGGCGGTGGCACACCCAGCCTGTTTTCGGCCGCCGCGGTTGAGCAGATACTCAACACGGTGCGCATGCTGCTGCCACTGGACATTAATGCAGAAATCACGCTGGAGGCCAATCCCGGCACAGTCGAAGCTGATCGGTTCGCCGCGTTGCGGGACGCGGGCGTGAACCGTTTATCATTGGGCATACAAAGTTTCAATGCAACGCATCTGCAAGCGCTGGGGCGTATTCATGACGCGGACGAGGCGCGCCGCGCAGTGGAAATTGCGCAGGCTCATTTCAACAATATCAATCTGGATTTAATGTACGGTTTGCCACTGCAAACCCTGGCCGAGGCTGAAGCGGACGTGCTAACGGCGCTGAATTACGCGCCGCAACATTTATCCTGCTACCACCTGACGCTGGAACCGAACACGCTGTTTCATCGCTATCCGCCGGCGTTGCCGGATGATGACGTGAGCAGCGAAATGCAGCAACGCATAGAAAATTTACTGGCCACCCGCGGTTATCTGCACTATGAAACGTCGGCTTTTGCGCAGCCAAAAAAACAGTCGCGTCACAACATGAATTACTGGCAATTCGGCGATTATCTCGGCATCGGCGCGGGGGCGCATAGCAAGCTGAGCTTTCATGACAAAGTGCTGCGCCAAGTGCGTTATAAGCAGCCACAGGCATATATGGATGCGGTGCACCAGGATTCGCCGGTACAGACCGAGCACCAGGTGGGGCGGGAAGAGCTGCCATTCGAGTTCATGATGAATGCGTTGCGGCTGATAGATGGCGTACCCGCAGTGCTTTTCAGCGAGCGCACCAGCTTGCCGCTACTGGTGATTCGGCGCGAACTGGAACAGGCGGAACAGCGCGGCTTGCTGCGCGTTGATCAGCAGCGCATTGCGCCGACCGTATTGGGCCAGCGATTCCTGAACGATCTGCTACAGATTTTTCTTGCGGAACACTAAATCCCAGACGTCGTGGCCCAGGCGCAGACCGCGTTGTTCAAATTTGGTCAGCGGCCGGTGCGCCGGACGCGGCGCATAATCGGTCGCGCTGTTTTCCAGCATTGCTTCAGCACCGAGTACCGCCAGCACCTGCTCGGCGTAGTCCTGCCAATCGGTCGCGACGTGGATGTAGCCGCCGGGTTTGATTTTATGCGCCAGCGTTGCGATGAACGGCGGCTGAATTAAACGGCGCTTGTTGTGGCGTGCCTTATGCCACGGATCGGGGAAGAATATATGCACGCCGTCCAGAGTGTTTTCAGTCAGCATGTCGCGTAAAACCTCAACGGCATCATGCTGGATGATGCGGATATTGCCGAGTTGTTTCTCGTCTATCTGTTTGAGCAGGCTACCGACACCGGGGGTATGCACTTCCAGCGCCAGATAGTTATGATCCGGATGGGCTTCGGCGATGGCCGCGGTCGTTTCGCCCATGCCAAAACCGACCTCCAGTATTTGCGGCCCGGCGCGACCGAATGCCTGCTGCCAGTCGAGGGGCTCCCGAGCGTAGGGTATGCCATAGACTGGCATCAGCGTATCGTGGCAGCGCTGTTGCGCGTTGGAAACACGCCCCTGACGGAGCACATAGCTGCGTATATGATTGGAACGCTGTTCCATCAGGGCTTGCCGATCAGCCCGGCAGTCGGCGAACTTGGCGCGGCGCTGTAAAATTTTTTCGGCATGCGGCCCGCCAGATACGCCTCGCGTCCGGCCTCGACGGCTTTTCTCATTGCCGCGGCCATACGCACCGGTTGCTGCGCGGCGGCAATTGCCGTATTCATCAGTACGCCGTGGCAGCCGAGCTCCATGGCAATGGCGGCATCGGAAGCCGTCCCGACCCCGGCATCGACCAGTACCGGCACTTTTACCCGCTCGAGGATTAACTGTAAGCTCCATGGGTTAAGGATGCCCATGCCGGAGCCAATCAGCGAAGCCAGCGGCATGATCGCGACGCAGCCGATGTCCTCCAGCTGCTGGGCTATGATCGGGTCATCCGATGTGTACACCATCACCTGGAAACCTTCCGCCACCAGTGTCTTGGCAGCGGCAAGCGTTTCCACCACATTCGGATAAAGCGATTGCGCATCGCCTAATACTTCTAGCTTTACTAGGCTATGCCCATCCAGCAGTTCACGCGCCAGGCGCAGCGTACGGACGGCTTCGTCTGCGCTATAACAGCCAGCGGTATTGGGCAGCAAGGTGTATCGCGAGGGCGGCAGAACTTCCAGCAGGCTGGGCTCGCCGGGGTTTTGACCAATGTTGCTGCGGCGTATTGCGATGGTGATGATCTCTGCGCCGCTCGCTTCAACCGCTGATCTGGTTTCGGCAAAATCCTTATATTTTCCGGTGCCGACCAGTAACCGTGAGCGATAGGTTTTACCGGCAATGATGAGGGTATCGTCGTGGGTCATACGTGTTCCATGGTTAACCCCCGCCGACCGCGACGACGATTTCCAGCTTGTCGCCATCCGCCAGCAGGTGCTGATTAAATTGTCCGCGCGGCACAATAGTGCCATTGCATTCCAGCGCAATACGCTTGCCGCCGAGCTGCATCTGCTCGAGCAAAGTAGCAATATTGATAGCGGTGTCGAAATGGCGTGCTACGCCATTGATAGAAACGGAAATCACCGGGAGTAAGTTCAGAAAGTCGATGCGGGCATTTTACACGATGCCACAGCGGTAATAGTGTCCTAAGCTAAATTGAGATAGCAAAATATACTGCAGCTGGACTAAATGCGGAATACTTCAACCGTGCTGCGGACCTGCGTCGCTTTTTGTTCCAATTCCGTGGCCAGATTTAACAGACTGCGCGCAGCGCTGGAATTTTCTTCGGACATTTGCGCAATCAGTTCAGTACGCTTGGCCAGTTCTATTGACGCTGCATCCTGTTCCGCCAGCGCCCCGGAAATTTCGTCTATGGTATGCGCTACTTCGCCAAAGCCCTGCTGTATGCTGGCGATAGAGCTCTGCGCGGCTTCAGCATCAGTAACACCATGGCGGGTGGTCTGCACCACCTGATCCATTCCTTGCAATGCCTTGTTGGCCACTTCGCTGATCTTGGCTGACATCAGGTTGATCTCTGCCGTAGCATGGGAAGTGCGTTCGGCGAGTTTACGCACTTCATCCGCCACTACCGCAAACCCGCGTCCCTGTTCGCCAGCGCGCGCCGCTTCGATTGCCGCGTTAAGCGCCAACAGGTTGGTTTGGTCCGCGATGTCTTTAATCACTCTTACCACATCGTTAATATGCGTCGCGTCGCCTCCCAGGCGGGAAACATCGACCGAAGAAGCTTCTATCTGCTGTGCACTTGCCAGCAGTCCAGCAACCGTACCGCTGACTATGCGCGCCCCCTGTTCTGCATTTACGCGCGAACGATCGGCGATCTGTTTTGCGTTATTTCCCTGATCCGTCATATGAGTAGAGGAAACGCTTAACTCTTCGATTGCCGCAGCCATGCCGCTGACGGCGTCGGATTCGTTGTTCACGTTTTCAGTAATTTGCCGCGCCGCCAGCGCCAGCTGTGCTGCGGTGCCGCTGACCTGATCGGCCTGTGTTTTTACCGCAGCGATCATTTCGCGCAGGCGCGATTGCATTTCCTGCGCATGGGCCAATAAGCTACCCGCAGTGGCATGATGAAATTGTGCTGAAAAATCGCCCTCGGCCATTATCCGAATGGCCTGAGCTACTTCGCGCGGATCGCCGCCCAGCTGACGCATTACGCTTCTTCCGAGCAGCCAGCTCAGCGCAATGGCAAAGATAATTGCGAGCACCTGGACGGCCAGTGTGATTTGCATTGCCGAATGTTGCATGGTACCAAACTGATTCGACGCCAGGCTGAACTGCCGCAGTGTGTTTTCTCTTAACTTGGCTGCAGCGGCTGCGATGGGTTTGTCTGCGCCTTTGATAGTTACATCCTGCTCGGGAATGCTTGCGCCGGCGCTTTTAAGTTTCTTAAGCTGATCGATAGCAGTGATGTAATGATTTACAGCAGTTCTGATGTTATCCAGCTGAGCGCGCACTTCGACAGTCGCCTCTTCGGCTTTCTCATATTTTTCGACTGCGCCCAGCAATTGGCTCATGTCATTGCGGAATTTGCTTTCGTAATCTTCTTCGCGCAAAACATAATTTTTAAAGTGGTGTATACCGTCGCCCAGATAACGATAGATTTCCAGACTGGCATCCTGCTGAACCAATACCTGTTGCTCAATCTTGCGCCATTGATCAGCCATGCCAGCCAGGTAGCCCTGCGTAATCGCAGCGGTACACAACATGAGTCCAATGATCAGACCAAATGCCCCCCGCAGTTTGGTGCTCATCTTCATGTCATGAAATCGCTCGGCCATAATATTCCCTTGAATTGTTGCCCTTGCGGGTATTACCACATCGGCAGATATCGGCGGAACTTTAGGCGCGAGCAGGTTGCTAACGGCGACGGGCCGGAGAGGTATAAGCGCAGTGCTGGAGTTTAGGAATGCTGCCGGAGAATGTGCCGCAACTTAAGGCTCACGTTCCAATGCAAGAAATTCGGTCCGCAAGGCCAGATTGGGCTGTAGCTCGCCGAGCATCGCCGAAGTCACGGTTTCTTCACCGGGAGTGCGGATACCCCGGCTTTCCATGCACATGTGCCGACAACGCACCACCACGCCAACTGCCTGAGGGGCTAGTCCGGTCATGAGCGCATTGGCAATCTGGCTGGTAAGGCGTTCCTGCACCTGTAGCCGTTTAGCGAAGCAATCCACCAAGCGGGTCAGCTTTGATAAGCCTACGATCTTGCCGTTAGGCAAATAGCCGATCGTGGCCTTGCCGAAGAACGGTGCCAGATGATGTTCACAATGGCTATAGACCGGAATTCCGCGCACTACGATCAGTTCATTATATTGTTCCGCACCATCTTCAAAAGCTTTTAGTAACGCAACTGGATCCTGATCATATCCAGAGGTCCAGTGCTTCCATGCCTTCGCGACGCGGGCGGGCGTATCCTGAAGGCCTGGGCGGTTAGGATCCTCTCCAAGGCTTGTAAGCAGACGACGCCAATCGTGCTCTGAGAATGTTTCAACGGACATATAATTGCCTCCGGCCGGACGAAAAATTGCTGATGCGTGGGTTGAAAATCATAGATCGAATATCGTTGCCGCGTTTATAAGATTACATCGAAGCGCGGCAGTAATTTTGTAGTTTAACCTAAACCGCTCATCCGGGAATGAGGTGCAGGCGCTTACTACTTAAAATGGTTGCGGCGTAAGTTCTGATCAGCTAGTTACGTACCGGATCAGATATTATTTTAGGTGGAGACTTGGTAACATCTGCATCAACGTTATCAATCAACGAATCTCATGGTTGTACGCAACTATTGTTGAGTAATGATGACGATGGACATAAAATACGTCTATGCGGGCGTCGTATAATGGTAATACCCTAGCTTCCCAAGCTAGAGCCGTGGGTTCGATTCCCATCGCCCGCTCATTCACGATGTTCTATAAACGCCTTGTAGAGACAGGTATGCCAAAATACGAACTCTTCGTATTGGCAGTATTGGCGATTTCTAAGACGAGAATATTGCTAGCTATGAGGCGGGCTTCCTGCAACAAAGACAACAATAGTCGTTGATCGTTACAGAACACCCGCTATTTGCAATTCACTTAAGATTAGTTAACGTTATTTTTTGTTGCCGGTAAGAATTATTGCAAGTCCGAGCAGAAAAAAAGGCGAGAAAGCGGTAAAAAACCCCAATAGAGCTTCAGCTTGATATCCCATAAATTATTCCTTATTGAATTAAAAAATAATACCCAACACCCCAAAATCGGGCGACGAATAATATCTTCTAAACTTGAGGCTTGCAACCGTCGGCTAATGTTGGAGCGCAAAAAAGATGTGTAACTGGATGCGATATCAGCGGGGGAGTGTGGCCTACTTCATAAAAAATTCATTTCTTAACCAGTGTTTCTAAGTCCTTTATAAATTAGTTACAAAGGGCGAGCATTCAAATCAGGATTAGGACTTGGCGATATGAATGCCCGTCTATTCGAACTAGTTATCGCCGCCTAAAAAAATAGCCAGTGACAAAAGCAGAAATGGTGCAAAAACAGTCAAAATTCCTAAAATGGCTGTGGCTTGGTATCCCATATTGCCTCCCTTCGTAATAAATCCATTAACCCCCGTTTGTATCGTCAGTAACAAGCCGTTATTCTGGCAAAGTTATTCTATAATTAAAACAAATTGCTGGCAATCTCATTGCTATCACGTTGCGCATCAATGATCTTGGGGCCGGGTACAATGTACGTAACGGGCCAGCCTTAGCGGGGGTGTGTATTTATATTTGGCAATATTGAACTAATTACAAAGCGTTAAAGAAGTGAAATTTGCTTGCCCCGTGTCGCCAAAACCCAGTTACTTAAGGGTTTGCCAAGGAAGATGCATTCCAAAAAAACCTTGCGTAGTAGGAAATGACAGTGCTAAAATTCTTTGGGCTGGGAGTCGCGTTGCGATTATTTAGATTTGATTTTTAATCAAGCAAATATAAGTGGGGAGGAAACGTTATGCTTCATAATGACATGGTGAACATTGACACTTGGCTCTGGTATCTAAGTATATTCATATTCTTTTTTTGTTTTGCTTTATATCTATTCAAAAAGAATTCATAAATCAGCTTAATGCGTTTAGAAGAAAAAGGCTGGCAAACGACGAGCGCACAGGTGAGTCCAAACACAATAGTGAAGCAGTCCGTCTGTCACGGCGATCAGTGTTAAGAAAACATAATTTCAAGAACTAAGGGGGTAGAAATGAGCAAGTCTACATTAATGTTGCCTTCACGGCTTATGATGGTTGCCATCGTGCTGATGTCGGGAGCGGGTTCTGCAATAGCTGAGGGTAACGTTACCGCGAGCATCGCAAACGGTAAAACCATTGTGACCCAAGGTAAGGGCGAGGCCCCTGCCTGCGTGACTTGCCATGGAGAAAAATTGTTGGGAATCGATGCGATGGGCACGCCCCGTTTAGCAAATATTGGTTATACGTATGTGGTTAAGCAACTTACTGACTTTGCTGCAGACAGGCGTACGCCGGCAGGGCTGGGCGCAGCGATGAACGGTTTCGCAAAGGCGTTGAGCGAGCAGGATCGGCGTGACGTGGCTGCATACGTGAATACTTTGGAATACAAAACTGAACCATCTGATCTGAAGGCACTCGAAGCGGAAGGACAGCAGATTGGTAAAAGATATTTAGGCAAAAGAATCGTCATGTATGGAATTGCAGGTAAATTGAATTCCTGCGAATCCTGTCATGGATACAATGGCCGCGGCGCAGATCCGATATTTCCAGCGATTAATCAGCAGAAGTATGTGTATCTGGTTAATCAGTTAAAAAACTGGCGTGATGGTAGCAGGAATAATGATCCGAAAATCGGCGGCAAGGTTCCTGTAATGCAGACTGTAGCGAAGAAGATGACAGATGATGACATCATAAATGCCGCTACTTACCTGTCCTCGGCTCCTCGGGTATCAGCTGGTGGTGGCCGCGTGTTGGATAATTCGGAAGTGCTGCATAGGGTTTTGGGCGTTCACCCATAGAGCTATACAGTATTAAGCTGAATAATATCCCGCGGCCGGAGGTTCTAACGCGGGATATTTCTTTTCCTGAGCTGTTAAATGCAATTTAATTATTGGCAGAATCAGGGTCACTAGCCTAAGTCAGGCGAAACAGCATTTGGTCGTCTGCTAGCGTATTCTCGCGTTCAAGTTTATATTTCTCTGAAGGAACAATTCGGCATGGCAATAGGCAGAATCGGAAAGATCAATATGGCGTTCGGTAAACTCAAATTTGGGGAGAAGATGCTGTTTGGAATTTTTGCATTATTGTTGCTTGGTGCTGTTGTTGGTTATATCGCATTGGAAATAGTCCGTTCTGGCATGACCAAGCCGATGTTTCCCGTCATTAAATATAATTTTTCTGCTAGTGGTTTGCGGGGTTCGGAATTATTTCGTAAGGAAGGATGCACCACTTGCCACAGCGCAATGCGCAACGGTACAAATATGAGCTTGGGGCTGGACGGTATCGGTTCAAAATATAGCCGAGATAACATTTTAAAATTTTTGAAGCATCCAGAGGAAACGTACCCAGCGAAGACATTAGAGCATGGTCCCTCGCCTAAACTCGCGTGGTACGTAGAGCAATTGCCGGAAGAAGATTTGCAGGCGATTGCAAGTTTTTTATCCGAATTGACTGCTGCACCCGGTTCGAGCAGTGCGCGGCTTCCACCAGAAGGCAGGTCTGATTTTATTGATGCAATGGTAAGCCGATGGGCGCCGGACAGCTGGAAATTGGAATACAAGGATATTCGCACAGAGCAAAAAACAGATACTAAAGAGGATAAACATGACACCGGAAGTAAATGAGCCTTGGGCACATGATCAAGAGTATACCAAATACACATTGTGGTTTATTTATGCATGCATCATTTACAGCATTATTGGGTTCACGTGGGGCGCCCTGATGGGTGGAATTTCGGCTTTCAGGCATTTGGTCGACAGCGGCGTGCATGGCCAGCGGTTCGTTTTGGCACACACCCATGTTAATTTGTTGGGGTGGGTAGAAATGGCTATATTTGGTGCCGTTTATTATATTATTCCGCGTTTGGTACGGCGTCCAATATACAGCTTACGCTTGGTGAAAGTGCATTTTTGGCTGCACAACTTTGGCCTGTTAGGACTGGTTTGTTTTTTTACCGCAGCGGGTATCGCAGGTATATATGGCGATGAAGCCGGTGAGGCAGTGGCGTCGAGGTTTATGGCGCTTGGCGGCAGTTTCGGAGGTTTGGTATTGCTGGCCAATATTATTTGGGGTTATAACCTGGTGCGTACCAGCGTAGGGTGGAGGCGGCGAATATGAGTGCTAAACTTTTAAGTTTAACCGTTGTTTGTTTTATATTAGCGATTACTGGGTGCGACGATGATGCTTTAAATTCAAAGCTGCAGAAAGGCGCACTGGCGCCGAGTTTGCATACTAAAACTCTGGCAGATGTCGGCGGCGATTTCGGAAAAATTACAACCTATCGCCAACCTGATGCGCGTATGTATCAGTATTCAATTGATAAAGCGTTATCGCTAGGGCGACCCATTGTTCTGCAATTTGCGACTCCTGGCCATTGCAGCAAATGCGATGAGCAGCTCATGATGCTCAAGTCCCTGATGGAAATATATCAACCAAATGTGCTTTTCCTGCATATGGATCAATACCGGAATCCCGAAGCTTTTAAGGCCTATCAGGTAATGGGTGATCCGTGGACCTTCTTTATCGATAACAAGGGAATCGTACGCCGCGTGCAGCCTGGCCGTATGTTGTATGTTGAAATGGAATCAGGAATTAAAGAAATTCTCAAGGCAGAAAAAGAAGGTCGTACAGGATAAGGCTGATGAAGAGTGAAGTGCGATTTGATTTAACTCCAGACCGTAAGGGCGTGATTTGGGACCTGCTTCTATATATCCCTACAGTGGTAGCCTTACTATCAATGGCGGCGAAATTTTGGTATAGCAAAGACGATAATACTGCATCTTTGTTTGTGTTTTTAGCCAGCTTCTTCTTCATAGTCGGTGCCAATCGCGTTTTGAAAACTCGGCTAATGCTGTTGCCATCGTCACCCGTTGCAATAGAGATTGATAATATATCGACGCGCTTTATTTTGCGCAACGGCAAGGTCATCGAGTTAATAAAGGATATAAAATATTATTCCGATTATTCGGGCCGAACTTTTGGCGTTGCCGGGATGGATAAAGCTGATCAGCGGCTACAGTTTGTCTTTCACAAAGGGCAGTTCTTGAGCCCGCAGGATTATCAAGGCATTCAGGACAGGCTAAGGAAGTAGCTGCTTTTTAGCAAGGCCGCTGTCATGGCGCTGCTTTAACTTTAATTCAGCCGCTCTTACCACGCGCTATATGATCAATGCGATATAAGTATGCACAATTGGTATATGGCCGTCCATTACCTCTTTATGAGCCGCGCTAGTAAATCCCGCGCCAACTAAATTTTAGAGTAATCAAAATAACATGCTGACAGCTGGGACAGTATGGTGCGCGCTGGCAACCTATATGCTTATGCTTGTGGCATTTCGATATGCCAAGCATCGAGCATTTCATGTGCCTGTGATGATATTTATTATATTGTTTGACGTGTGTATGCCGTTTTACCTTTATTTAAACAAGGATTGGCATCGCAGATTAATAGTGGAGGGCGAGTTGTTAACTTCGTTGGTATTATGGGCGCACGTGATTCTGCTGATAATGCTTTATGTGCTATACATAGTGCAAGTTAGAACCGCAATCCGCTTGCTGCGTGGGGACTCGAGTGTGCGTGCTTCGCACCGCGAGCAGGCGTTGGGGGTACTGATGGTTCGTGGTGTTGTAATTATGACCGGCGCCTTGTTGGTCGAGTGAACTTGCTGGGGGATGTATTTCAGTATGCGATTGTCGTTGCCTGAGTGTATTTATTCGTCAATCTTATCGGCTCTAGGGTTTCTGTCCGAATTTTCAGTCATTCGCATACGCCGTCTTATTACATCGTAAGCCATTAACGCAATCACGCATGCACCACTCAGACAGGCAATAATAATTAGCTTCTTTTCTGCTTCCGGCGTGACTAAACCGCCTACCAGCATGTGGACAGCGTAACCCAAGCTGAACAATGAACTAAGCGCCACTATTAGATAAATTAACGCTTCTTTAATATGCTTACTCATTGCCGGTATTTGAGTTGGTATTCCTGATGTGCAACAGCACTCCGCCTGGCTGCAAAGCAATTGTCTCAATCGAACTGTTAAGCATCGCAAGGTTACGGGTCAGCGCCTCATTCTGAATCTGCTGAGGATCGAAGATCAGGTGCGTGATACCACGCATTATGGCAAGCTGTGTTTGCGGATCCTTGGCCGCTGGGGGTAACGGCAGAGTGTCGCACCTGCATGCTATCATGGTACGTCCTGGCCATTGGCTTGCAATACGTAAATGGTTGGGATTCAGCGCGGCAATTTTCTTGGAGTCGGGCTCCTTGATGATACCCGCTTCCACGTCCTCAACCTGATGTTGAGTTTTGTCCGCTGGTTCAATCAAACCCAAAGCCTCATCCTCAGCATAGGCCTTGCGCGCTATTTCTGCTTCTTCGGCAAGGGTTTTGATGAGCTGATCCTGTTCCGACAAAATCCCCATCTGACGAATTTCGTAATGCGTCTTATCTGCTCGGGTAAACAAGGTAAATAATATAACAACTAAAATCAGCACGACCCCACGCTGACGAAAAAAACCACCTTGTGTGGCTGGACGATTTAACAGCAAAGGCAATCCGAAATACAAAATAATGCATAAAACCATCATACACCAGGCTTTATCGCTGGTGGCAGCACCGATTACCAAGCCGAACAACAGGGTGCGCCCAGTGAAGTCTGTCCATAGGTTGCCGAGTTGTTTCACCAACACAATTATAAGCCATATGAGTATCAGGCTTCCTGCGACCCAGCGTATAGTCGACGCTTCATTATTTATCGAAGAGCCCAGTACGATGGTGGAAAGATTAATGATCGGATTCTGTTTCCACTCCAGGTCGTGCCAGCCATTGCCTATATACATGGTAAACAGGCTAAGCAACATGACAAAGCTTACGCCAATAAAATAATATTTTTGTTGCCTGCTGTCCAAGGGGTCCTTATACCAGGACCACAGTAGCGCCAACGGATAAGCCAGCCCTGCTGGATGTAAGCTTATGCTGACTGCACAGATAAATAGCTGGGCAAAATACCAGCCGCCTCCAGTATGTGGAGCCGCCCGATAAGCCTGATTCAGCCATGCACCTAGCGCGAACGCCAATAGCAGGTAAGTCCCCGGGGATAACGTATCGATCTGCTGTAACGTTAGAGGAGCCACCAGCAGAAGGCTTGTACCTATTAATGCACACTCAGTATCAACGCTACGCCGTCTCCAGCAATATAAGAGCCCAACGGTGGCAGCGAAAGATAAAACGGTAAAAACTTTGGCTGCGAAAACGCTCCCAGGCTCAAGTATCCCAATTGGAATAAAGAGTACCGTACGCAAATCCGGGGTGCCAAAAGTAACAACTGAGATAGCCAGATTGTCTGCTATAGCCCAAGCCAATAGCAACGCTTTGGTGGCCCCCTCATCCAGATTAAATGCGTCATGACGCACCAGTAAAAGAACGATGTAGCTCCACAATAAAAGTATTAGATAACCCCAATAGCGAGGTGGAATGCGGGAAAAGAAATTATAGATTTTCATGTGCGAATTATAATCGCTAAAGCCATGCTCTTGGTGACGCGAGCAAAAAATCGCTGGGTAATTCCAGCACACTTTGACCTTGCGTAAGCAATAGGAGGATGCTTGATAACCGTGATAAATCTCTGGCTATCTAAATGTAAAAAAGGTGACCAGAGTTGATGGATTGAAGTTAATGTACATGGCGCCTGAAAAAACTAGGGCGCTCGAATAAACAATCGAGCGCCCTAACTGTATAGCCCCAACAAGTACGGTGCTAATCCTTGCTTCTTTCCTTCCTGCGATTTACGTCCCACATAGGATTATCAAAGGCCATGAATATAACGGGAAGGCTCAGAATGATAAGGGCCATTATTGCGAAATCCATGTCTACACTCCTTAAAATAATGAGTTAATTGCCAGCCAATAGTAAACCACCCCTTCAATTGGCTGGAGGTATAATACACCAAAGTTTATTAACAGTTAATAAAATCCTTTAGTCTGCGGCAGACCGTTGAGCCGGCGTTTCGAACCAAAATATTACGCCATCCTTAGTTGGCTAGTGTTATGCAGTCATGTTGCATATTCAGCAAAACAAAATATGCCGGATGTAGTCTATGCGCTGGGTAACAAATAACCCGAGAATCCTTGACAACGTTGTTGGGTGGTCTTACCATATTAAAAGCACAGGGTCTTGTGGGTTAAAGGGTTTTCTGCGGCTAAATTGGCGGCATTAAAGGCTCCCTTAACAAAGACAAGTATTCGAATTTTTAAAAAAATCGTACTAAATGGGGAGGGGCATGAGCATGGAAAAAAGGTCAAATAGGCAATATACGTACGTAGAAAGATCATGGGGTCCGATCGTAATTGCCGCCTTTGTTTCTGGCATGGGAAACGGCAGCGTGTTTGGCGCGGCAGCCATGTGCTGGATGGGGCGCGGAATGTTTAATGAGTGGGGTGGTGGTGGGCTAACGGCCTATGATCCATCAACTTTCAACGGTTTTATGACCTTCTGGATGTTGGGTTTTGGGTTGGCGTTTGCAATCATGTTTACGATTGCCCTTAAAAAGCATAACGCGCTTGAATTAGCGCAAGGCGCTCAAAGCCAGCAAGTCCTATAATAAAAAATACAGAGACTTAGACAGTTTCGACAATCCAGATTGTCCGCATAGAGGCTATTTCGATAACTTAATTTAAGGAGAGAATCATGGGTGTAGTACAAATGACTATAGGTGGAATTTTTTGTATGCTATTGGCGTTTTCCAGTATGTATTTCAGCATGATGAGTTTGTTGCCGGCCAAAAAACTGCACCCAGGGGATAACCCTTCTAACTAACACATCGGTAGGTCATCATAAATGCCATTAAAGTGCGTGGTGGGGATGTTATTGACTGCGGCGGTCTAAAGCCTGCTAAGAATAGGAGATGCAAATGGTACTAAAATATATGTTTGGTAAAAACGAGGATATACCGTCCGGCTCGGCCGCGGTTTATTTCTCGTTTTCTTCAATAGTGTGGTTCGTGATGGGTACTGGCTTGGGGTCATTCAATGCCGCGAGGCTTGCGATGCCCGATTTCATGGTCGGAATTGAGCTGTTATCCTTCGGTCATATGCGTCAAGTGCACGTACTTGCCGTGATATTTGGCTGGATCTCAATGGCGTTTGGTATGGCTATGATGTATATCACGCCACTTCTGGGTAATACGAAGTTGTGGTCGGAAAAACTGGGTCTCTGGAATTGTTTTTTCTGGAATACCGGGTTGGCTTTAGGGTTAACTTTGATATGGATAGGCATTGCTTCAGGCCGCGAATATTCGGACATGATCTGGCCGATTGATCTTTGGGTTGCCTTCTTGGTGTTTTTGCCACTCGGCATCAATGTTTGGATGACAATTATAACTCGTAGAACTCAGGGTATATATATCACCAACTGGTTCTTCGGTGCCTCAACATTCATGATCTGGATAGTATGGCTGGTAGGCAATCTGCCGGAATATTGGCACTTAACTGGGCTAACTGAGGCTTATTTAACTTGGTGGAACGCCCATAATACCTTGGGCCTGTGGATTACTCCTGTTGCCGCGGCAATTGCGTATTATATCATCCCAAAAATTACCGGTAATCCGTTGTATTCTCATCGTATTGGCCACTTGCATTTCTGGGCTATCGTGGTGTTTTATTCCACACCAGCTGCGCACCACATGATGGGTACACCGCTGCCAGAGTGGCTTAAATCCTTCGCTTCGGTTGAGGGGGTTCTCATCCTTGTTCCTGCTATCGCTTTTGTCTCGAATATCTTGCTGACGATGCAAGGAAAGTGGTACATGTTTGTCGAAAACCTTGAGGTTCGGTTTACCATAACAGGTTGCTTGATGGCCATCCCTCTTAACATGCAAGGTGGTTTCCAGCAAACTCGTTCCATTAACTGGTACATCCACGGAACAGGCTGGATCGTGGCGCATGCTCATCTGGCGTTGTTAATGTTTTCTTCCGCTCTGGAAATGGCCGCGGTTTACCTGGGGCTTCAGACTCTGATGAAGCGTAAGCTTTATTCCTTGACCTTGGGTAACTTGCACTACTGGTTATGGCTAATCGGTTTCTGTACCTATTGGATTTCTATGACGATAGCTGGGCTGATACAAGGCGCAGGGAAGATTTATGAAGTCCCATATATCGATGTGGTTATTGCCGAGCATCCTTATCATGTGGCTCGCTGGTTGGGTGGAACCATGGTGTTTATGTCAACATGTATATGGCTGTTTAACATGTGGATGACTGCACGCAGAGGAACTATCGTTCCAGCCGGACGTATGGCGCATGAGCTGGCTTACGAACGTTAAACCTGACAAGTAGTAAGGGAGAAAAAATAT
>JAZJXX010000002.1:729297-763590 GCA_040390665.1 Pseudomonadota bacterium
ATGGCCTTTAGAGAATATAAAATTGGTACACGAATGATAGGGGTGGCGCTGGGTAGCTCCATGATAATAACTCTGATATTCCCCAGCTTTGATATCGCAGCTTCGGTATCTTCTGAGGTAGGGTTGGATAAGCAGCTTACTGCGGGTTGGGGATCGGGTTTTATGAAGGACGATCCCTATATGAAGGGCAAGGAAAAGCCTTGGAAAGTTTTGTTGAGAAAAAACCCCAAGACAGGCGAAGCCATAGAGCCGCAGTATGTTTATGTGTACCCCGCGGGAATTCTGTTGCCGAATGGTGTGACTCATCCGGACAACTTGGGTAAGGATGTGCAGGAACTGAGCGTCGAGCAAGGTAAAATTGGTGACGCCAAAAGGGAAGATGGCACAGTCTTTATGATCAGCTTTACGGATAAATATAAAGACTTCAAAGGTGACCCAATGGGTTACATTGAAAACGCGACTGCTACAAAAGGCTGGACCCCGGACGATGTGATGAAGAACGCTGCGGATGAAGATATATCGCATGCAGGTCAGGGCAAGGCCATCTGGACCCGTGAGGGATGTTGGTGGTGTCATACTCTGTTGCCAGAACAAACGCAGGATTGGCAGGCATTCGGTGCTCCCCCGATGTTGGGTGACTTTAACGGAGAGTCTCCAACGGCGTTCGGCTCGGACCGTAAAGGTCCGGACTTGCTGCATGTCGGCTCCCGTAATTCATCAAGGGAATGGATGACTTTGCACTTCTTTAATCCAAGGCTGGTTCAACCGCATTCGATTATGCCTCGCTTTGATTATTTGTGGGGCAAAGTTGATGCTAATGGACAAAAGATAGATTTCGAGAAGTGGCGTGCGGAATATCTGGAGTATCGTGAAGGTAAACGAGTACTCGCTCCTGAAGTACCGTTGCCAGCAAAGGATAGCGAAGCACGTATGGTTATTGACTTCGTATTAAATCTAAAATAATTGGGGGGATATTTCCATGGCAGAGCTATACAATCGGGTTTCATCCAGTAGTCCCGAGGAAAATGAAATAACCAAAAAAATGTGGAACGAGGAAGATCTTGGCGGAACTCGCGAGGATAATAATCGGGTTCCCATGTTTGTTGTCTTAACCATAGTGCTAACGATTATTACGGCGTTTCTGGTTACCGCTCCCCTATGGGGGCAGCGCCCTACAGCAGCTATTTATGTTGATTATGTTAAGGCGATGGATACACCTGAAATACAGTCAATTATGAATACTGCTGGCGATACCGCAGCGATGGCTAAGATGTTCAAGATGAGCCAAAATACTCCGTATGCTAGGCAATTGATTCAGCATCCGGTAACTATGGACGATTTACGCTTGATCAAACCTCAGATAGAAGCCCTGATGGCGAAGGGAGTCGATCTAAGAGATTTTTCAGTGATAGGTCCTATAGTTAAAATAGCTAACTTTGAGGGGAATTTCCGTGAAGACGGAACTCGAGTAAGGCAACAGCCGTCTTGGGATAAAGGCTATACCATCGACATATTTTTCGTGCTTATTTTTTATATTGTTGTGGCAATGGTCATCAAGCGTCTTCCCCCTTCCACTTGGCAGCCTGTGCATGCACGCACTCCAGAAACAGAGAGATTGCAACGCCAACAGCAAGGTGGCAGTAATTAATAATTTAGATGGCGTGATTAATTTTCAAGGAGGTGTCAGATGATAGATTTTGATTATGGACCTGCAGTATTGATCGCCGTAGTTGCGGTAGCTTTTATCGGTCCTTTTGTTGTCAGCATGTTTATTGATAACTACGACAAAAAATCTACCCCGATTAAAAGCTAAATTATTAACAGGCTTGTGGAAAATTGGGCGATGCTGAATTCAGCATCGCCCTTTCTACAATAGGGAGTATTTTGCCGATTATGTATCCCTCGGCTTGTCCACTACGCACGTATCTACTTTTCTTGACTCATCGGTTTACCCTCGGCATTAGCGTTTCTGCCAACTATCGGTGAATTCCGCTACACTATCGGTGTCAAATATTTCGTTGAAAATATGTATCAGCTTATAAATAGATGGTTGGACAAACAGGACGGGGTAGTTAGCTCATTCGTATTGTCCATAAACGCGTTACCTAAGATGGACTTCAGTTTGGAGTCTGCTATAGAACGCACTGATAATCAGCATTTTAGTTTGGGTATCTTTATATTTATGGTAATTGGAGTGCTGGTATTCTCCTTGATCACATTTTTGGTTCTGTATGGAAAAAAGGCCCCCAAAACTACCCGGCTCGGGGAAAAGCTGATGTTTGCCGGGCTTATAATCGGGATCGTCAGCGCAATAGCTGTTGGCGCGTCGCAGTTACTGGTCGGTTACACTTTTTAAACAGGAACATTATTTAAACAACGGCTGGACTCATAACTTATTAATTCTGCTTGACCTGGCGACACATTAACATCGGAGAAAATAATATGACAAATTTTATTCAAAATTTAGAAGACGGATGGACCATATATCTATGGTTGGCGGCGGGCGGAACTATTATTATTTCGGCCATGTTCTGGATAAAGTGGGGCATGCAAAACGAGCAATTCGATGAGGATATTAAATATCTTGTATTCGATCAGGGGGACAAAGATAAGATGTCGCCGGAAGAGTTTGTTAAAAGCAACGAGGTAATGAATAAGCAAATGGCAGATCGTGTTCGTGTCCTGAAGACCCAGGCAGAAGAAAAAAGAATAGCAGCAGAAAAGAAAATGGGTAAATGAGGCGGGGTGAGAAAGCGGTAATTGCGATTATGGTTGCAGTCGTTACTATCGGAATAGCTCGTAACGCCTGGAATAATTATACGCACCCGGTAGTTGATCGAGGTATCCCGTATTACACCACAGCCAGCCCCGCATTAGAGCGGGCAGCGATGGACGTATATCGGCAGGAAAATTGCAAGCAGTGTCATTCGTTGTGGACCGTCCGAAGTCTGCTTGATAACGTCCCTGCGCCAATTCTGGATGGGCTGGGTTCGTTACATACGGAAGAGTGGTTTTACCAGTATCTTTCCGCCAAGGACCCACAGGCTATACAGCCATCTCGCTTGAAAAAGCAATGGCGTATGCCGTCTTATGCAGATCTGCCGGAAGAGAAGCGTAAATTGCTAGCTCAATACCTGGCGAGCCTCAAGGTTCAGGACTGGTATCTTGATGAGACGCGCAAGGCAAGGGAAGAAAAGCTGACCGGAGTGACATCCGATCATGAGTAACTACATTGAAGAATTGGCTCACACCATAAAAGATCATGCGTTAAAAAGCATAATCGTAATTATTCTGGGAAGTATTTTAATTTATGTCGGCGTCAAGCTGTTGGATGTACATATAGAGCTATATCGCGGCATACATCTCATAGACGAGAAGTGGATCACTGCAATATATTTGTTACCGTTTGTTGTAGGCGCTTTGATCGTTATGGCGTTTGGCCCCGGCGGTAGCTGGATATGCTGGATTCCTCCTGTCATAGTCGAAGGATGGGCTTACATAGACACCGCCTATATAACCGGTGTGCCAGAGGATGCGCAATTAATACCCTTGGGCTACTGGGTTTACTATATGGTGCTTATGGTCGGCGCTGCGGCAATTGGTGGCTTTTCCTACCAGATATTTATGAACTATCGGGACTATATCAAGAAGCGTTCCAGAAAACCTAAGCCTAAGATATGACAGCAACTCCCAGTCATGCCCAGCCACTTTCCAAAACCGGACAAGCGCAGCGTAAAAGATATCTGGCGGCCACTTTGGTTACCTGCCTCGGCCTTGCAATTGTAGGGCTTGGTATCCTGGCGGCGCAAATTGGCTCCGACAACATTTCCAAAATGCGGCATTCCGCGACCTATAACCTGAAGGAAGAGCCTTCCCGTATTCGTGCCATGGGGGAAGATATCACCATACAGGCAGCATATGAAAAGGAAAAGCAACATGTAGAAGGGTACAGCGTGAATGAAGTTGCCGACCTGCTATCCAACGAAATGTGGAAAGAGTTGAACACCGTAATAAAAATTCCCGAAGGCCCTTTTCTGATGGGGACTGATTATCAGCGCGCAGATGATCAGGACAGGCCTCAGCACAAAGTGGTGCTTCCCGAATACTATATAGATAAGTACCCAGTTACCAACGCGCAGTACGCAAAATTTGTAGTGGCAACCGGCTACCGTTCACCATTACACTGGAAAAACGGCAAGATACCGCAGGGTGAGCTACTTCGTCCTGTGACTATGGTGGCGTGGGATGACGCCGCGGCCTATGCGAAATGGGCTAGAAAGCGCCTGCCGACTGAGGCCGAGTGGGAAAAGGCCGGGCGTGGTACGGACGGCAGACGTTGGCCATGGGGCAATAAGATGGAGCCAGAGCGGCTCAATACTTATTACAATGTAGGTTCAACTACGGACGTTACCAAGTATCCTAACGGCGCCAGCCCTTATGGCGTGATGGATATGTCCGGCAATGTTAACGAGTGGACTGCAGATGACTTTGTGCCTTACCCAGGTACGGATGCGCCAGCTGACCTATTTCAGGGGAAAATAGTGCGCCCCAGAAACAAGAAGGAATTCGATATCGTTCCGACAAGAGGAAAATACAAGGTATTGCGCGGCGGATCATGGAAAGGCGACCCCTTTTCAACCTCACTTTATCACCGGCATTTCGCCTTTTACTATTTTGCCTCAAATTTTTATGGATTCCGGTGTGTAAGTGATGGGCCGGTGTCGACGCAGAGCAAAGGAGAATAAATGCACAAATTTTTGTCGCATTCAGCGGCGGGTATTGGCCTTACATTATTTTTTCTGAATACAAGCTACGCTGTTGACAGTTACCGTTATGTGCATGTCAGTATCGATACAATCTGGTGGATTTTTTTGGGGCTACTGACTGTCGTGCTATCTCCATTTATTTTGATGGGTGCCTTGGTATGGCATAGTGCCAGACGTAAAGCCGCACAAGACCTTCAAGCTGAAGCCATAGCCGAAAGTGAAAAGTAATGTCATGCATTAACATGAGTTTATATACTGCTTTCATGAGGGTGTCAGGCATAGCCGTTATGACGTTTTTAATGTTGTTGGCTGTTCCTGCCCAGGCAGCTGATAACGCTGCGCAGAACGCCAGTAGTTTTAAGGTAATGGAGGCTTTTGAACGCCAAGCTGAGCAGCTGAATCGGGAAAAAGAGTTAAACGATAAACAAAAGCACCTGGTCATGTTTATCATCGGCGCACCGCTATTAATTCTATTGCTGGTAACAGCCTCTCTGGGCATAGCGATGGGTATCTATGGAAAACCCGTTTTTATGCTCCATATGATATTCGCGGGGCTGACCATCACGCTGTCTTTAGTGCACGTGATATTTGGATTGGTATGGTTCTACCCGTTCTGATTCATTGTAGGCGTCGTTAGAGCTGCGGTTTTAGCCGCGGTTGAAATCATCCCTCCATTAATACCGATTCCGGTGCAGAGCTCATCTATAATTACGGTCACACCCATTGCACGCCTGCTTTAATATTTATGTGGATAACCGCAATTGTTGAATGAGAAACGCAGGTATTGGTTTTTAGTTGTGCTGTACGGCCTATGCGGCTTAACCAGCGTAGCGTACGAAGTGCTGTGGTCACGTATGTTTGCGCTGCAATTCGGCGTGAGCATTTTCGGTGTCGTGTTGACCGTCACTGCGTTCATGGCTGGCTTGGGTGCGGGTAGCTTATTCTCAGCCAATCGCGCCCCCAAAGTTCGCCAACCGCTTGCATTGCTCGCCGCGCTGGAAGGCGGTATTGCAGTGTTTGCTCTCCTCCTGCCGCTAATATTGCAATTTGCCTCCGCATGGTTAGAAGGCATGGCGTCACACTTGGCATTATTCCAGTGGTATGGCCTGATAGCTGCTACGGCGTTGTGTTTGATTTTATTCCCGGCATTTGCGATGGGCGCAGGATTCCCGTTAATCCTGGCAGCCTTGGGCAACAGGCCGGAGCGTTTAGGCCCAGTCTATGGCATAAATACTTTGGGCGCTGCGTGCGGTGCACTGTTGCCACTCTGGTTGTTGTCGGCCTATGGATGGGAATCCGCTGTCAGGGTGATAGCAGGGCTCGGTGTTCTGGTGGCGCTCGTCCTGTTATTCGTCTCCCGATGGTCCGTTACGCCGGCGCCCGACGCGGCTGGCGCGGCGAAAAGACCGCGGCTAGCCTTCCTGTTCGCCTACGCTGCAATTGGAGCGGCGAGTCTGATCTTGCAGATAGCTTGGACACGCTTATTCGGAATGGTGATGTTACGAACCGAATATGTACTTGCGGTGATACTGGCGACGTTTTTGCTGGGGATAGGACTAGGGAGCTTATGCGCGCCTCGCCGGCATAAACAAAAATGGCTAATTGCATTGCCGATTGCCGCCTGTGGCTTCGCTTTATGCAGTTTATGGATATTGCCGCCGCTTTCCGCCTGGATTGAGCAGGCGCAATTTACATCATTATTTAATGCGATGTTTACCCAGGGGCTGTTGCTCGCGCTGGTAACCTTACCTGTTACCTGGGTGTTGGGTGCGTGGCTGCCGCTGTTGAACAGTCGCTCCAACGGTGGAGGGATGTGGCTATACGGCGTGAATTCTTTGGGTGCGGCTTTAGGCGCACTGGCCGCGGGGTTTCTTCTGATTCCGGCTTTGGGGAGCGCGGGAGCCGTGGTGATGGCGGCGTTGATTATGCTGCTGGTCGGTTTAACCTGGACACAATCGCGAGCGGCGTGGCTGGCAGTGCCGTTGTTGGTTGCACTAGCATGGCCGGTGATGAAATTGGCACCGGTCAATCTTCTGTTGCCTAAAGCGCAAGCCGGTGGGCGCGATTTATTTTTTTACGAAGACGCTATTTCCATGACGCACGTGGTTGAGCAGCCCGATGGACAACGGGTGCTGCTGACGGATTTGCAGAGAATGGATGCCTCGACCGATCCCACTGCAGTTCTGGTGCAGTCCAATCAGGCGCGTCTGCCATTGTTGCTGCACGCGCACCCTCATTCGGTATTATTTCTCGGCATCGGTACCGGAATTTCAGTGGCAGGCTCGTTGCCGCTCCCTGATTTACAGCGTACGGCGGTAGAGCTATCGCAAGGTGCGATCGATGCCGCCAGAAACTGGTTTGTGCCGCTGAACCATGACGTATTGAGCCAAACCCAGGTAGTGCGAGACGATGTACGGCATTTCCTGAGTGCGACGCCCATGCAATACGACGTTATTATTGGCGATGTATTTCATCCGGATCTGGCCGGTTCTAGTTCATTGTTATCGGTTCAACAGTTTCAGCGGGCACGTAATCGTTTGAACAAGGATGGCGTATTTGTCCAGTGGCTGGCGCTGAATCAGTTTGATAACGAATCATTAAATGTGATTTTTCGCAGCTTTCATAAAGTGTTCCCCGACGCGCAACTATTCCTCGACGGTATGCATTTGGCGCTGGTCGGACCGCAGCATAAGTTCGCTGGGGCAAGCGCGCTTGGGAACAATATGCAAAGGTTATCGGTCGAAAAGCTCACGGCAGAAGAGGGCTCGATGACATGGCTTGGTCGTTATTGGGGACCATTGCCTCTGACCGAGGGAGCACTGCAGGATGAATGGGCGCCGGTAATCGAATTCCATCTGCCGCGTGCCCGTTATGCGGGAAATCTGGATGTTGCCTCCTCGTTGCAATTTTTGTTGACAATCAGACCGGCAATAAAGACTGCCAGTAAGTTGCTAAACATTACGGATGTCGATAAGGATGAATTTGAACGTGCTTATGCTGGAACCGACCTGATGGTACGAAGCTGGCTTGCAGCGGCTCAGGGACAAGCTCAGGAGGCTAACCGCCTGGCCTATTTTGCCTATCAGGCCAATCCCAGAGACCTCTGGATTACTTATGCATTGGCTGATAATATGTTCGCTTCCATCGCGCAGGCGAGCGAGCAGGGTCTGAGCAAGGCAGAAGCATTGCGCGAGATCCTTCGTATCAATCCACGCCATGTGGAAGCGTTACGTGCGCTGTGGCGGCTTGAGCGTCAGGCGCAGAATGCGCACGCTGAGGTGAGCCATGCGCGGCTGCTGGAACTGAGCCCCCTCGACCGCGAAGCCAATATGCCAGGAAACAGCCATGCCCGGTAGCGTAAACTATAAATCCATATCCAGCATTCCGGTTAAGGTTATCGGCCACGCGTTAGGCGCAAAGCCTAAACGCTCGGAATTCCGCTGGAGACGCCGCGCAGTACAAATATTATGCCTGGTGCTTGCTGTATTGATTCCCGCCACCGGCCTGTTCCGTATTGATCCATTGGCGGCTGCATTCGTTGTGCTGGATCGGCAAATCTGGATGGCCGATTTTGCGCTGGTGACCGGTGCCTGGCTGTTTCTGGCAAGCAGTCTGGTACTCGTCTATTCGACCGCAGGCACGGTGTTTTGCGGCTGGGCCTGTCCGCAAAACACCATGGCGGAATGGGCCAATAACCTGACTCATAAGCTGCTGGGCAAACATGCCGAGGTAAGCCTGGATGGCGAGCGGCCGCGGGTAGCGAGCATCAAAAACAAGCTCACCAACTGGCTGCTGCTGGGCGGGGCTTTTTTAGGCGCAGCCATGATCGCGGCTCTTATTCCCTTATTTTATTTCTATACGCCCAACGTAGTCTGGTCTTTTATAACGCTACGTCCCGATCCCAGACTGGCAGGGTCTCTGCATTATATTTATGTAATGTGCGTGATCATAATTTTCGTGGATATTGCGGTCATCAGACACTTCTGGTGCCGTTACGCCTGTATTTACGGGGTTTGGATGCATTCATTCAAAACTAAACATACCTTGCACGTAAGCTATGATGCTAGCCGTAGCGATGATTGTGTCGGATGCAGTTACTGTGTTAATTCCTGTATTGTAGATATTGATCCGCGTAAAACCGATGTCTATGACAGTTGCATCAACTGTGGTGACTGCATTGATGCCTGCAATCGTATACATCACAAAGCTGGTACGCCCGGATTGTTGCGTTTCGATATGCTTGAGCGTGCGCAGTCGAGGGCCAATAAATTAACTGGTGCAGCGGTCTCTTTGTTTGCGCGACTCGGCTGGACAACCCCGTTTGTACTGCTAGGCGGAGCCATGTTTTTATGGGGGTTGTGGACCTATGAACCGTATCATGTTGCTGTTGATCATGCCAACATGCAGCAGGGCAGCGCTGCTCAGGATTACAGTATCGCCGTTTCGAATAAGCTCTATCGTCCGGCCGATTTTCATATACGTGTGTCAGGGTTGCCACAGGGCAGCTTCCAGCTGAGCTCTGAAAATATAAAACTGACGCCGGTCGGGCGGGAAACCGTCATATTAACCATCGCCAAGGGATTGCCGCATGGTTTGTATTCCGCGTTGGTAGAGGTCTCCGGCGGTGATACCGCGAGTAAAAGTTTCCGTGTGCAGCATTGGGCTGAATAGGAAGATTATGAATATAAACGAAAGCAAGGAAGAGCCCACCGTTTTATCCGAAGTTCAGCCGCCGCAGTGGGGCGAGCATTCGGATGACAACTTCGGCTATGCATCCAACGAAGACCGGCTGGCCATGCGCGGCCTGGAAGATTGGGAGTTAACCGAAACCATTTCCGAGTCACAACGGGGCGTGCCTTACTGGTTTGCCGGCGTCACCATTGCAGTACTGCTGATCTCGGTAGGGTTAGGTTTTCCGTTCTGGGGATTGCGCCCCGGCGATCAACGTCCCTGGGTGGATTGGGGGTTTGGTATAGCCTTGGTGTACGTTGCGCTCGGCAGCGTTTTTCTCTATTTCATGGTGAATTTATATGGTTCAAAGTTCGGTGGACGACTTGATGCAGACAAGGAAAAAAATCCCTCTAAAACGCGAGGGACAGATACATAAGTCCTTGGACGCGTTGGCTGATTTATTGAACATGACTGCGCGCTTGCTGCTACTTGCATTTTTGGGCGTACTGGCGGGGTGCGGCGGCGAGCAGCCGGGAGACTCGCCTGCGCAAACTTGGCAGGATATAGAAGTTAGAGTTGAGACCAGACCGAATCCGCCACATCCGGGGATGACAGAATTCCTGATCCTGTTAACAGGCAAGACGGGCAGGCCAGGTGACGACTACATGGTTTCGGTGCGAACCAGCGATGGCGATCCCTGGAAATGGGCAGTGCAGGATGGGCGGATGGGAATATATCGCAGGGCTGCTGAACTTGCCCCGGGTGCCAGGTCTGTACTCCAGGTGCAGTTGAAACACAAGGGCCAGGAAAGCGTACTGTTGTTTCCGTTTAAGTTGTCTTCCTAAGTCTGGCGCTGGCTGCTCTCTTATTTCAGACGTGATAAATCCGAATTCCTATATATTAGTAACCTTTACTTTATGCGGGCTTGTGACCTCCATCTGGGGTTGGACCCTGATAGCAAAAGGGCGCAGGACCCTGCAGTGGCCCATCGCAGAGGGTATTGTCGAGCAATCCAAACATGATGAGGACAACACCTTGCTTCCCAAAATTCTGGTTAGCTATGTCGTGGATGGCATGAGTCATAAACGCGAGCTGGAATTTCCATATAAAGTTGCTCCAGCACGTGGCTACACCGAAAGCTATGTCGAGAAATTTCCAGCGGGGACTCAGGTTCAAGTTTATTACGATCCAAATAAGCCAGAGCGGATCACGCTTGAACCGGGGATTGGACGGGGCGATTGGCTGATTTTCCCGCTCGGTCTGATTGCGACGGTCTTTGGAATATATACTTTAATTGCGGGCTTGCCGGGGCTGGACTATTGAGCATCTATTAGGTGAGCATCCACCATAATTTCGTACGGACAGCGCAGATAAGAAAAAAAGCACGTCCATGCGGACGTGCTTTTATCTTAAAGGCATAACTGTGCAAGCTTTGAGCGCAGATTGGCGCTCCAGCCAACAGTGTTAGTTTATGCTTTTATTTTCTCTTTTCATTTTCGATCAGGCGCTGAATGCCGATATTAGCACAAGCGATTTGCACCAGTATGCCTGTGCCGAACAGTACAACAGGAATCAGCAAATACCAGCCGTAAGTTTGAAATATCGCCATAGTTTTCTCCTCAAAATACTGCGTTTATTTTAAGACAACCGTTAAGCCTTGTATTTAGTTTATACATTAGCTACTGATTACGCAAGTCAAAAAAATGCGGTAAATAATTTTACCAGAGTCTTGCAATAATAGCCATGGTCAAGCCTTATTCCTTAGCGATAGAATAATGTTCGCGAGGTAGGTACCAAAGCCCACCGTCATCACTACCCCAGAAAATGCAATGATGGGGCCATAATAATGGTGAATTCTAGTGATATCCGGTGAATTGTTGAGCAACAGGGTGCCTTCCCAAATGCCGAATACCATTAAAGTCGAATAAAAATAGAATACGCCAATGCTTGTCCACCAGAAGGTATGGTTTACCAAGCGCCAAGAATAGATGGGTTTGCCGCTAAGTATCGGAAGCAGGTAAAAAGTGACCCCCATCAACAACAGCACGACCCCGCCAATTAGATTCAAATGCGCATGGGCAAGTGGGTCTATCATATGTCCAGGTCCGCCATAAGGGCTGCCTATCGAGTCGAGCCACGCACGCACAGATGGAATCACCTGCAACATGCCATGCACAGCGCCGACAAAAAAAGCAACGCCCGACATTACCAGAAATTTAACCAGATTTGCTTGTTCGTTTTTTAATTGCATTAGGAAGTTAGCGATGAGATGAATTGAATAAAAGTACTGCTTAACTGCACTTTTACGGGAGCATTACAGTCTATTGTTTCAGAGGAACCCGCACTCAAGCTCACGACTTTAATTACCCGGGGACACTAATGCAGTAACCCAAAGCTGCCACATAGAAAATTACTGCAATAGGACCCTCTTTAACACTTTAAATTCCCGGCGCAGTCTATATCAATAGATATTCTTTACGCAAGTTATGCAAAGAAGCCGACTAGTCCTCGAAGATTTGCGTTTAGGCTGATCGAACAGCTTCTAAAGAGAAAAGATACTGTTCAATAAATATCTCAGCACTAAGCGAAAAACATATCCTTATACAAGGTAAAATGGAGGCTTGTTTTGATTGAAGGATCGCAATGAAGTGTGTGGATGACTTTAGGTTACGGTTCGGCAAACAGGAATTAGTGCCCATCATGATAGGTGGGATGGGGGTGGATATTTCCACTGCCGAGCTGGCGCTGGAAGCCGCCCGACTGGGCGGAGTGGGGCATATTTCAGACGCGATGCTGCCTACCGTTGCGGATCGGCGCTACGATACCGATTTCGTCAAGGATAAGCTCAAGCAGTTTAAATACAATATCGACAACAGCGATAAGTCGGCTGTGAAGTTCGATCTGGACCAGGTGGCCGAGTCTACTCGATTGCATGTGAGCCGCACCATGGAAGCCAAACGTGGCAGCGGCATGATCTTTGTTAATTGCATGGAAAAGCTAACCATGAACGCGCCGCGCGAGACGCTGCGCGTACGCTTGCACAGCGCGCTTTCTGCCGGCATAGATGGGATTACCTTAAGCGCCGGCTTGCATCTCGGATCTTTCGCATTGATGGAAGATCACCCGCGGTTCCGCGATGCCAAGCTGGGTATCATCGTCTCTTCAGTACGAGCGCTGCAGATCTTCCTGCGCAAAAATGCCAAATTGAATCGTTTGCCCGATTATGTGATTGTCGAAGGCCCGCTCGCCGGCGGGCATCTGGGTTTTGGAATGGACTGGGCACAGTATGATCTGCGCACCATAGTGACCGAAATGCATCAGTATCTGCAGGATGAGAAGCTCAATATACCAATCATTCCGGCCGGGGGCATATTCACGGGTAGCGACGCGGTATCCTTTCTTGAGGGTGGCGCGGCTGCTGTGCAAGTGGCGACCCGGTTTACGGCGACGCGGGAATGTGGTTTGCCCAAGGACGTCATCCAGGAATATATAAAGGCCACCGAGGACGATATTGTGGTCAACAATATTTCGCCCACTGGCTACCCGATGCGCATGCTGAAAAACAGCCCGTCGATTGGTTCCGGCATACGTCCGGGATGTGAGTCCTATGGTTATTTGCTGGACGCTAATGGTGGCTGTGCCTATATTGATGCATACAATCGGGAGGTCGCGGCGCACCCCAACGAAAAGAAAATTTTCGTTATGGACAAAACCTGTTTATGCACGCATATGCGCAACTTCAAATGCTGGACTTGCGGCCACTACACCTATCGTCTTAAGGACACCACCCATAAACTTCCGGACGGCAATTATCAGATATTAACTGCCGAGCATGTCTTCAAAGACTATCAATTCAGTACTGACCACCGTATTGCGCTGCCTGCATAATTTATTAACGATTAAACGTGTGATTCGCCCGGCAGGTGATTGGGCCGCATCAACTGATTGCCGGCATACTGCGGATACGACATGCACGATGTGATCGAAAGTATAACTGCGGTGCAAGCGCAAGCCGGGCCTGCGTTTGCACAGCGTATAATTGAATGGCAACGCCAGCATGGCCGCCATGGTTTGCCTTGGCAGCACACAGACGCGTATTGCGTATGGTTATCCGAGATCATGCTGCAGCAGACTCAGGTGGCCACAGTCGTCCCCTACTATCAACGGTTCATTGCGCATTTTCCCGATATAGCCGCGCTGGCAACGGCAACTCAGGATCAGGTGTTGCAGCAATGGAGCGGCTTGGGATATTACTCGCGTGCCCGTAATTTGCATCGGGCGGCGCAGATTATTATGGAGCAGCATAGCGGTATATTCCCGCAACGCTACGAAGACATACTGGCGCTGCCGGGTATCGGCCGTTCTACTGCGGGTGCCATCAGTGCATTCGTTTTCAAGCAGCGTTGCGCCATCCTTGACGGCAATGTGAAACGAGTGCTGGCCCGCTACTGTGCTATCGAAGGTTACCCCGGTCAACAGCAAATCGAAGCCCAGCTATGGCGGCAGGCAGAAGCATTGTTGCCGGTGCATGAAGTGGCGACCTACACACAGGGTTTGATGGACTTGGGCGCCTCAATTTGCACGCGCAGCAAACCGCGTTGCCTGCTCTGCCCGCTGCAGAGTAGTTGCGCCGCTTACCAGCAGGGGCGTATTGCGGATTTGCCCACTCCACGGGCACGCAAGACACTTCCGGAAAGACACAGCAATTTCGTACTGTTGCTTAAAGGCACGAATGTCCTGCTGGAGAAACGCCCGGACAGCGGCATCTGGGGCGGTTTGTGGTGTCCGCCGCAACTGGATGTCGAGCAGGATGTCGCGGCCTATTGCGTGCAACAATTCAACTCAGCGGTAGAGCAGACTTTTGAACTGCCCATGTTTACCCATACCTTTACTCATTTTAAATTACATATGTCCCCTGTATGCGTCAAACTGGCTGGTGGATTGCAGGTTGAGCAGCCGGGCAGGGCGTGGTTCGATGTTGAAAATGCATTGCAGGCGGCCATCCCTACGCCGGTGCGCAAAATCATGCTCGATTTAAGAGAGAGGTTATGCGCCGCAGTTACCTGACGCCGGATAGGCAGCCGAGTTGGGTTGTTGATTAGGAAACAGCGGTGAACTGCAAATCTGTGTAGGTCTCTAATCCTGGCGTTAGGCTGCTACCGAGCTAATGCAACATTTAACTACCTTAAGAGAAAATGGTGAAAACAACTCATTCCGTATTTTTACTTCTGCTCATACTGGCAACTAATGGATCCTGCATGGCTGCCCAACAATCCAAGGGCGAGCAGCCAGGTGCCGAGCAGGCCGAAGCGAAAAAGCAGGAAGCGCGTATGGTTGCAATACCCGGCCATAATTTTGCCATTGCAAAATACACGGTCACATTCGACGAGTGGGACGCTTGCGTGGCGGACGGCGGCTGTAATGGGTACCGCCCGGATGATAATGGTTGGGGCCGTGGAAATCGTCCTGTAATTAACGTCAGTTGGAAGGATGCCCAAGCTTACATCCAATGGATATCAAAAAAAACCGGCAAGACTTATCGCTTGCCCACCGAGCGTGAATGGGAAATTGCGACACGCGGCGGCACCACCACCGATTATTATTGGGGCAAGGATGTAGGCAAAAATAATGCTAATTGCAGTGGTTGCGGAAGCCAGTGGGACAAAAAACAAACTGCCCCGGTGGGCAGTTTCAAGCCCAATCCATATGGCCTGTATGACATGCTGGGTAATGTATGGCAGTGGATGGATGAGGTATGCCCCAGCAGTGGTTGTACGGTTGGACACGCTTTGCGCGGGGGGTCATGGTTCACCCTGCCGCAGAGCATGCGTGCGGCAGCGCGCTTCGAGTCCGCCGCTGCCAGACGCAATTACCATTATGGCTTTCGCCTGGCTAGAACACTACCGTGAGAAGCTCGTAGACGCCCCCGGTTTGGCGTTGCGCACAAGCCGCAGTCGAAACTTCGCCACACGGCCGTAATCCCCTACACCGCCGCCGTTATAAAAGACATACCAGGCGCCGGATGTGGGCGTTTCCTTAGGCGGTAAAGACCAGAAAAACGTGGAAGGCGTACGCGGAAAAACGACCGGCGCACTGCTCGTTTTCGGGGGGCCGATGAGGAGTTCACGCTCATCCAGGCCTTGCTGCGTCGTACCCACATCTGCCAGATTGTTAAGACGGGCGTCCGCTATCGTGGCGAGCTCATCAAAACTGGGCATCCGCCAGGCTTTATCGATGGTGGCCTCGCTCTTCGCATGAACTTTTGCCTGTTCCCACGTATAGGCGGCGGACGTGCCGTTGCAGCCGTCGGGGCTGGCAGTCATGCCTTCAGCGCAACGCCGCCAGATCAGACCGGTTTTATTATCGGTCACCTCCGTGCCATCCGCCGAAATAGTATGTCGGCGCTCGCTTTCAGCATGTGCTGGGTTAGCCAGTAGAGCCAATAACGTCGCCAGTAGTGCAGTGAAAACTTTCATTATTGAGCGTCTCCTTGATTAAGCAACGATGTGTTATCTCCGCCAGCTTGGGTATGCCTGGGCTCAATCTGATTATTCTCAGCTTTTTGAGGCAGCGGGCGGCAAGCATGGCATCTTCTAGAAATATCCTGTGGAACTTGCAAAGAATTTTGCCGGGGCTGCTTTTTTATACGGCGTTAATGACTGCACTTAAAACTGTCCATGCAGTCACGGCTAGCGCCGACATCTGAAGCTCCCGCGGGCGGAAAACTCTAAGCTCGTTTTTTAATAATTATAGGCTTTCTTTAGAGGGCTATAGTATTTTTAATAAACCGTTTAGTAAGCGATGCTATAATTGTATTGAATATAGCGATACAAAAATATTTACAATAAGAGACTGTATATAAAAGAAAATCTGTGACGATCAGTTGCTGATGTGCCGTGGGCGTATCACCAATATTGTTCGGGCGGATGATAGGATTGCGGTCGCTCTAATCTGAGGGAGAATCATGATGAAGCAAAAATTTCTTGCTGTGTTGCTGTTTACAAATTTGCCGTTGTTTGCTCATGCCGCTGATTACACCGTAGATCCGCAGCACACATTTACCAACTTCACTATTAATCATCTTGGCTTTTCAACCATGCATGGCAGTTTCGACAAAAGCACTGGAAAAATCACCTTTGATCCTACTGCAAAGAAGGGCTCCATAGATATCGTTGTCAGCCCTGCTTCGGTTCATACAGGCCTGCCTAAACGTGACGAGCATTTGAAATCCCCGGATTTTTTCAACGTGGCCGAGTATCCGGAAATTACTTTTAAATCCAGTACGATCAAATTCAAAGGCGATACTCCGGTCAGTGTAGACGGTAAGCTGACTATTCTGGGCGTAACCAAACCGGTCACTTTGACAATAAGCTCATTCAAGTGCGGTACTCATCCATTGAACAAAAAAGAGTTATGCGGTGCCGATGCAAGCACACAAATCAAGCGTTCGGATTTTGGTATGAAGTTCGGAGTGCCCGATGTGGGCGACGAAGTCAAGCTCGTACTGGAAGTGGAAGCTTACAGGGACTAGGCGGTTCAGAACGAACAGGAACGGGTTGGCGTGAGGCTGCTCCACTGGCGATCAAGTGCAACCAGGGTGCACGCACGTTCTGGTTGGCTGTTTAGAATTTTTCATTTTCTCCCAAATAACGCCATTGCCCCACGGGCAAGTCACCCAGTTTAATCCGGCCTATGCGGACCCGCTTTAATCCGCTTACCTTCAATCCGACCAGTTCGCACATGCGGCGGATTTGCCTTTTTTTCCCCTCGCGCAGGATGAAACGTAACTGGTCGTCGTTTTGCCAGCTCACCTTGGCCGGCTTGAGTGCTACGCCGTCCAGTTGAAGGCCGTGATTCAGCAAGCTCAAACCATTGCCGAATATTTTCCCTTGCACGCGCACCAGATATTCCTTATCGACAGGGCTGTCCTCGCCGATCAGTTGTTTCGCTACCCGACCGTCCTGAGTCAGCACCAGCAAACCTTGTGAGTCAATATCCAGGCGGCCAGCAGGCGCGATTCCCTGCAAATGCATGGGATGAAAGTGCACAGGCGCGCGATCGGCTGCATAACGCGTGGCCGCGCTGATCAGCGTTACCGCGGGTTTATGGTTGTCCTCTGCTTGCCCCGAGACATAACCGATCGGTTTATTCAACAATATGGTTACACGTGTCTGTTGCTGATTTTGTGCTGCGCGATTTAATGTTATGCGCTGATCAGGATTAATTTTAGTGCCCAGTTCAGTAACCGGTACGCCGTCAACCAGTACCCAGCCGCGTTCAATGTAGCTGTCCGCTTCGCGGCGGGAACACAAACCCTGTTCGGACATTAATTTAGACAGTCGTACTTTTTCCATGGAATTTTTAGCGGTTATTGACGGCGTACATACTTATATGCAGGCCTGAGTAGTGTTGTAATAGGCGTAGAGTTCATCTAATGCGGCATACACACTGGACAGGCCTTATCCCTGTCCAGCCTGATGGTGCGGAGGTCCATGCGCAACATATCTATTACCAGCAAGCGTCCATTTAACGACGTACCGGCAGCAAGCAACAATTTAAGCGCTTCAGCTGCCTGAATACTGCCAACCATTCCAACCAGCGGGGCAAATACACCCATCACTGCACAGCGCGTTTCTTCGCTTTCCATTTGCTCCGGATAGAGACAGTGATAGCAGGGACTGTCAGCCTGGCGCCGGTCGAATACAGTAACTTGACCATCGAAGCGTATCGCGGCACCGGAGACCAGCGGCTTACCCAGCTGTACACAGGCACGGTTGACTGCGTAGCGGGTGGAAAAGTTATCGCTGCAATCGAGGACCACGTCAGCGTCAGCCACCAATGCCAGCAGTAATGGGGCATCGGCGCGCTGGTTCACTACGTTGACTGCCACTTCGGGGTTGATTTCACGTAGTGTGATTTGGGCCGACGCTGTTTTACTCATGCCCACGCTGGCGGTGCGGTGCAGGATTTGACGTTGCAGATTGGTCAGGTCCACGGTATCGCCGTCGCAAAGTGTCAGATTACCAACGCCGCTGGCCACTAAAAAAAGCGCTGCGGGCGACCCAAGCCCGCCGGCACCCACTACCAGCGCTCGTGCAGCCGCCAGCCTTTGCTGACCTTCGATGCCGATTTCGGGCAGCAAAATGTGGCGGCTGTAACGCAGCAACTGTTCGTCATTCATACGTGCTGTGCATCTGGCTCAGGTTCAGTTGCGTTCATCCAGCTGTTGCAGTAGTCCGCACCTCATCAGCGCAATGCGCCTGGACTGCCTGGCGTGTCATTTAGCCTTCAGAATATTCATGCCCTTGAGCAGATTCATCGCCTGGCTCAGTTGATAGTCGTTCTTTGAACCAAACTCGGTTATTTCCGGCTTGCCGGTTTCGGTTTCTTTGGGTTTGACAGGACCCTTTTCGTTGGCCACCGGAGCAGGTTTGGCAAGGTCGGCAGCTTTCTCTTCAGCAGCTTGGCGGTCATTGCTCAAATGACGTTCCAGATCAGCTTCACGCAGCCGGAAAGCTTTTTCCTGCTCGCTGGTGGTTGGGTCTTCCACTGCAATATCAGGAATGATGCCCTTGGCCTGTATCGAGCGTCCGCCGGGAGTGTAATAACGTGCGGTGGTAAGCTTGATCGCGGTATTGTTCCCCAGCGGAAGAATGGTCTGTACGGAACCTTTGCCAAAGGTCTGTGTGCCCATAATGATAGCCCGGTTGTGATCCTGCAAAGCGCCCGCCACAATTTCCGAGGCGGAGGCCGACCCACCGTTGACCAGCACGATCATGGGTACATCCTTGATTCGTGCGGGCAGATTTTTCAGGTAATCGTTTCTGCCTTCACCGCGCAGATAGTCGTTCGGGGTCGCGCTGAGCCGCATTTTCGCATCTGCGGTGCGCCCTTCGGTATAGACTACCAGCGCATCCTTGGGCAGGAAGGCAGCCGATACTCCCACCGCTGCCGTGAGTAGCCCGCCCGGATCATTGCGCAGATCAAGCACCAGGCCTTTTAGCCCATCCGGATTTTGTTTGGTCAGGTCTTCCAGTGCGCTGGCGAGGTTTTCTCCAGTGTGCTCCTGAAATTGCGTGATCCGGATAAATGCATAGCCCGGCTCTATCAATTTGGGCTTGACACTCTTTACCTTGATGACTGCACGCATCAAGGTAAATGTCAGCGGCTTGAGCTCGCTTTTGCGAATTATCGTCAATACGATTTTACTGCCGGGCTTGCCGCGCATATGCTTGACCGCATCGTTCAGCGTCAGGCCTTTGACCAGTGTATCGTCCAGCTTGATGATCAGATCGCCGGTCTTAATGCCGGCCTGATAGGCCGGAGTGTCTTCAATTGGCGAGATGACTTTGACCAGACCGTCTTCCATGCCGACTTCAATGCCGAGACCGCCGAATTCCCCCTGAGTACCCACCTGGAGTTCCTTGAAGCCTTCTGCATCGAGATAGGCGGAGTGCGGATCCAGGCCGCTAAGCATGCCGTTAATGGCTTCAGTGATCAGCTTCTTATCGGTCACCGGTTCTACGTAATCGCTTTTGATGCGCCCGAATACCTCGGAAAAGGCGCGCAGTTCCTCCACCGGCAGCGTCGTTTCGCTGTCCTTGTCCGCGACTGCGGAAAAGTGCAGGCTGACCAGTACGCCAGCCATCAGGCCCAAGCCGACTAATCCAACTTTTTCGATACGACTACGCATGTATGACCTCATCTAAAGTTATTGCGCAACATATAAGTTAATGGGAAACCCAAAGTATTGGGTCCAGTGGATTTCCTTCGTGGCGCAGTTCGAAGTATAAACCGGAATCCTCGTTTCCGCCGCTGTTGCCAACCGTGGCTACCGTATCGCCGCCGCGCACCGTATCGCCGACCTGTTTGTACAGCGCTTCATTATTTCCGTACAGGCTCATGTACGATTTTCCATGATCTATGATCAACAAGTTGCCAAACCCGCGCAGCCAGTCGGCAAATACTACCCGTCCCGCGGCGACAGCCTTAACCGGCTGATCGGCCGCAGCGCGCATGAACAGGCCCTTCCACAACACTGTACTATCGGGACGGGCAGTGCCGAATTTATTGCTGACTATCCCTTTGACCGGCAACGCCAGCTTGCCCTTAAGCAACTCGAATGGACTGCCGTTGTAACGGTCATCCGGTAACTGCTCATTGCTGATCAAGCTCCTGCTTGTTTTGGGCTTGGCCAGTATTCTGGCCAGTTTCTGCACCAATTGGGTCAGACGATTTTCGTCGCGTTGCAATCGTCCGATTTCGCGGCGCTGCTGCCTGAGCTGCGAGGAAATTTTGGTCAACACCTGCTGGTGGGTCAGTTTACTTTGTTCCAGCGCCTGCTTTTGCCTGTTCTTCTCCATCTGTAGCGCCGCGATTTCGGCGCTTTTTTCACGAGTCTGGGCGGTTACTTCAGTCAACTGGCTGAGATTTACACGCAGGCTTTTAAGCCAGGCCGCCCGGCTACGTGCGATATATTCATAATACTGGATTTCACGGGCTGCCTGATTGGGGTCCTGATTGTTGAGCAATAGCCTGAAATATTCCTGCTTGCCATTGATGTATTGCTGGTAAAGCAATTTCCCGAGTAACGCCTGTTGTCCTTGCATGTCCTTGTTCAGTCTCAGCTCCTGCTGTTGCAGCCGCTGCAGGGTTTGATCAGCGGTCTGATGCTGCTGCGCCAACTCGGATAGGCGGCGGTTGCTGTCGCTGATAGCCTGCTCCGATTCGCGCAAAGCATCCGCGGTTTCGGCCTTACTATCACTGGTCTTTTCCACCTCCTGCTGCAGTTCGGCAATACGCTTGCGTAAAACTTTCAGCTCATCCAGTTGCGACGCCTGAGCATGGCCTGAATTCATCAACAGGCCGAGCACCAGCAACCAGTTCATCAAATCGGTGGAGCGCCAAACAGGCGCGCATTTCGCCAGATGCAAGGCTCGGTATCCGATCATCGGCCGGACCGAAAGTTGCACTTATTGCCGGGTAAGTATGCAGCGGAGCTGATCAACGTGCTGGCAATGTCACTGCATCGTGATTAGGGATCTGCCGGTCATCTCGGGCGGCAAAGGCAGGCCCATCATCGCCAGCAGGGTGGGAGCGACATCCTGTAATGCACCGCCTTCGCGCATGGTTGCGCTGCGGCCAATATACAGCAGAGGCACGAGGTTGAGCGTGTGTGCGGTATGTGCCTGATGGGTCTGGCGGTCCAGCATCTGTTCGACATTGCCGTGATCGGCGGTAATCAGCACTTCGCCGCCGCATTCCAGCATCGCGCGTACAACCTGACCGATGCAGTTGTCCAGCGTTTCCACCGCCTTGATCCCCGCCTCCAGATTACCGCTGTGCCCCACCATGTCGCAATTGGCGTAGTTACAAATGATGGACTGATATTTGCCGCTACGAATTGCTGCCTCAAGCTGATCGCTTACTTCGTACGCGCTCATCTCGGGCTTCAGGTCATAAGTAGCCACTTTTGGCGAGGGCACCAATATGCGATCCTCCCCTGGATAGGGCTGCTCTCGACCTCCGTTCAAAAAGTACGTCACGTGTGCGTATTTTTCAGTTTCCGCAATACGCAGCTGCTTGAGCCCTAAATTCGAAATATACTCGCCAAAGCAGTTATCGATAGAGTCCGCACTAAACGCCGAAGGTACATGGAAATCCTCTCCATAATTACTCAGAGTTACAAAACTGGACAGATGCGGAAAACGGTTACGGACGAACCCGTCAAATGCTGGCTCAGTCAATGCCCGCGTCAGTTGCCGCGCACGGTCGGCACGGAAGTTCATGAACACGACCACATCGCCGTCCTGCATCATTGCGGCAGGGGTGGCCGCATCGGTAATAACCGTCGCTTTAACGAATTCATCATTTTCACCGCGCGCATAGGCTTGCCGCAAACCCTGCAGTGCGTCCGGCGCGCTGTATTCGACCTGGCCCAGGGTCAGCAGATCGTACGCCTGTTGCACCCGTTCCCAGCGGTTGTCCCGGTCCATCGCATAGTAACGGCCAATAATGGACGCGATGCGTCCCACCCTGAGTGCATCGCATTTATCCTGTAGCCGCCGTAGCGAGGGCTCGGCACTGCGCGGCGGGGTGTCGCGTCCGTCGAGGAAAGCATGTACGTAGATTTTTTGTAGCCCGGCACGCGCCGCCATTTCCAGCATGGCATGAATATGATCTTCATGGCTATGCACGCCGCCCGGAGACAGCAAGCCCATAATATGCAGTGCCGTACCCCGCTGTTTGGCCTGGGCCACGGCCGCGTTTAATACCGGGTTGGCAAAAAAGCTGCCATCGTGGATTGCCAGATCCACCCGGGTTAACTCCTGATATACCACGCGACCCGCACCAATGTTGAGATGGCCGACTTCTGAATTGCCCATCTGGCCTTGCGGTAAGCCTACCGATAACTCGGACGCATTGATCAAGGTATGGGGATACTGCTGCCACAACCGGTCCCAGTTGGGTTTGCGCGCATGGGCGATGGCGTTGTGGTCCGGATCAGTGCGATAACCGAAGCCATCAAGTATCAGTAGCAGCGTAGGAGTAATTTTCATGCGGGGTTGACTTTCATGGCTGGCTTTGGGCCCGGGATTAAGTGCTCGGTTGATATAGCATTTTAACCGATTTGACCGATGAGAGGTGAGGCTGCAATATACAAATATCACTGATCTGGACGTGAACCGATGGCCGTGCTTCAACCAGTATTTGTAAGCATCGCCATAACCCGGCCCGGCCAGGTCGATATAATTTAGTGCGCAGCAATATTGATTCCTGGCTTGTTTCGGCTTGGCCGGTCGCGTACGATCGCAGCACTATCGTAGTAAATTAGCCGAAAGTTTCTGATTAAGATGGCAGCGCACGTCCCTTCCCCGACATTTTTTCAGCGTATCCCACAGATAGGCGCTTACCTCAGCTTGGTATGTGTCGGTCTGATGTGGATATTCCCTTTTATTTATTATTACCATCAGTTTCCGCTGACTACATTTTACGGAGAGTGGGGGGCCGCCGTGCTCGGCCTGTGCGCAGCATCTGCACTGGTGGTAAGAAGTCCGGGGCAGCAAGCCGAGATTCCGCGCATCATACTGCTGCCGTTGGGAATGGCAGTTCTGGTGCTGGTGCAATACGCATGTGGCAAGGCAGTATATTTCAGCCACACATTGCTGGTAATTCTCTATCTGTTGTGGGCGGGGTTATTGATGGTGCTGGGGCACAAATTGCGTCAGCAGCTGGGTATGCCGGTGCTGGCGGCGAGGCTGGCCGCTTTCGTGCTGGTGGGAGCCGAATTAAGCGCTCTGGCCGGCATATTGCAGAACTATCCGTGGCGCACTTTCATGGATTATGTGGTAACGGTGAAATCCGGTGCCGGTTTGTTTGGCAACATGGGACAGCCCAACCATTTTGCCGATTACACAACGCTGGGACTGGTTTCGCTCGGTTTACTGCGGCTGCGCTGGAGGCTGCGTCTGTGGGTGGTGGTCCTGCTCGCGGCTCCGCTGTTGTTTGTGCTGGTGCTGAGCGGTTCGCGTACCGCGTGGCTATACCTGCTAAGTCTGGCTGCCATGTCTTATATCTGGCGGCGTCGCGATAAATCCTACTTACCGCTGCTGAATTATAGTCTGCTGCTGGTGCTGGGTTTCGGGTTGATGCATCTGGTGGTCCAGATACCCTGGCTGGCCGGGCCGTATGGCAACGTGACGACGGTAGAGCGCATGGTCGAGCAGGGCGTGACCAGTTTCGGCGCCGCCGGGAGCAGCAGTATCAGACTGCATATATGGTACGAGGCGTGGCTGATCCTGCAACAGTTTCCATTTCTGGGTGCAGGTTTCGGCATGTTTGGCTGGCAACATTTTCTGCTTGGACCGGAGTTGCGCGATCCCAGTATTTATGGGCTGTATAACAACGCCCATAACCTGATCATCCAGATCGCCGCTGAAATGGGTCTGATCGGGGTATTGATATTGCTGGTTCCGCTCGCACTATGGATGCGCCAGGCATGGCGGGCACCACGCTCAGTCGAGCACTGGTGGGGCTACGGTTTGTTGCTGGTGCTGGGGATTCACAGCCTGCTGGAATATCCGTTGTGGTATGCCTATTTTCTAAGCGTGGCTGCGATGATGCTGGGTATGCTCGATCATACCGTCCTGCGCTGGCGGCTGAGCGCAGCCGGGCGTGCGCTGATCGGCGTCATTCTGCTGCTCGGAGCATATATCATGTGGCAGACCTATCAGGGCTACAGCAAGCTCGAATTACTGAACTCGTACATTCGTCCGGAATCGCTGAGGGATGACAGTGTGGAGCAGCGTGTGCATAGTCAGCGCATACGCGAGGCATTGTTAGCGATACCGGATGCGCAGACGTTATTGCTGGAGCCCTATATTGAGTATGCATTAAGCAAGGCCGGATGGGATCACGTAGGGGATAACCGAGCGATGAATGAACGGGTCATGCGTTTTGCACCAGTGGCCGGCGAATTATACCGCGAGGCCCTGCTGCTTGCCCGCGCGGGCAAGCATGCAGCGGCGCAGGAACAGATGGAACGCGCCATCTGGGCATTTCCCGCCGATTTTCCGGCGACGCTGGAGAAGTTGGAAGCGCTCGCCGCGATGGATCCGGAACCCCAGCGCTTTCCTGCCTTACTCGCATTCTCGCTGCAAAAATACCAGGAATGGCAGCGTGCAAGTGAAGGCCGCCGGTAACACATGGCAGCCGATCTTGAAGTCTCTTGATCAACCAGAAGATGCTTCCAGGAGAGCCAAATAAATTGCTAACAGAAACCGCGTCCGGACGATCCGGCCTGGCCTATATCAGCCTGGCAGCCATAGGTTTGATGTGGACGCTGCCGTTCCTGTATTACCAGCATGGCTTGCCGATAACGACCTTCTATCAGGAGTGGGGCGCGGCCATGCTGGGCCTGTGTGGAATGCTGCTGTTGCTGACCAGGCGCTACTGGCTGCAGCCGGAAATTCCGCGCATTGTCCTGTTGCCGATAATATTGATGCTGCTGGTGCTGCTGCAGGCATTGCTGGGCAGGATGGCCTACTTCAGCCATGCGCTGCTGACTTCGCTATATTTGCTATGGGCTGGGTTGCTGATGATGCTGGGCCAACGTCTGCGGCGCGAGTTCGACTTGCCCACACTGGTAGTCGCGCTGGCTGCAATTCTGCTGGCGGGAGCTGAGCTGGGCACACTGGCGGGCATATTGCAGCACTACCGCTGGCCTACCCTGCTGAACCAGGTAGTTGCCGGCAAGGCCGGGACTACGGTAGTCGGCAATATGGGACAGCCCAACCATTTCGCCAATTACACGACACTGGGCCTGATTTCCCTGGGTCTGCTGCACGTGCGGGGCAAACTGGGCGCCTGGCTGGTGGCCATATTGGCCGCGCCGATGCTATTTGTACTCGTGCTGAGCGGTTCGCGCAGCGTGTGGGTATATCTGGCAGCGTTGTGCGGCCTTGCTTACCTGTGGCAGCGCGGCAACAAACCGATGCGGCGGTTGCTTGTTTATTGTGTGCTGTTGCTCGTGGGTTTCGGCCTGATGCATCTGCTGGCGCAGGTCTCGTGGATGGCCGGCGTAAATGGCAACCAGACCACGCTGGACCGCTTTGCCAGCCAGGTTGGCAGTAGCAGTATCCGGCTGCATATCTGGTATGAAGCCTGGCTGATCTTTAAACAGTTTCCGCTGCTGGGTGCCGGGTTCGGGCAATTTGCCTATCAGCATTTTTTGCTCGGTCCACAGTTGCATGCCACCTATATTTATGGCCTGTATAACAATGCGCATAATCTGGTGATGCAAACCGCCGCGGAAATGGGGCTGGCCGGGCTGCTTGCGTGGCTGGGCACGCTTGCGCTATGGATACGCCAGGCGGCCCGTGCGCCGCGCACCGTGGATCACTGGTGGGGTTACGCGATACTGGCAGTGCTGGGTATCCACAGCCTGCTTGAATATCCGCTTTGGTACGCTTACTTCATTGGCATCGCCGCGCTGCTGCTGGGCGTATTCGATAACACTACGTTTCGCCTGGAATTGCGCAATGCAGGGCGGCTGTCGGTGGCGTCAATACTGCTTCTGGGTGCGCTGTCCCTAACGCAGTTGTGGCAAAGTTACCGCGCACTGGAGCACCTGCGCGCGCTGAGGCCCACCTCGGCGACCGATACCGTGTATACCCAGCGTATCAGGGAGGGACTGGTTGCGGCGCATGCGCAGGCTTTGCTGCAACCTTATGCGGAACTGGTGATGAGCAGTTTGATCGAAGCTGGCACTGAGCATCTGGCGGAGAAGCGTGCCTTGAACGAAAATGCGATGCGCTTCGTGCCGATTGGTTCTGTCGTCTATCGCCAGGCATTGTTGCTGGCGTTGGCGGGCGATTTGCCCGCGGCGCAACTGCAGATCGAACGGGCCATCTGGGCCTTCCCTACCGATTTTCCGCTGGTGCGGGAACAATTGCGTACGCTGGCGCAGAAAGACCCATTACATTTCTCCGCTCTGCTAGAATTTGCCCTCAGAAAAAACGAGGAGTATCAGCTTGCAATTCGTACAAGATAATATCTGGCTGGTGTTGATCGCCATCTTCAGCGGCATCATGCTGCTGTGGTCGCTGCTGGGGAATCGCCTGCGCCGTATCAAGGATGTCAACACCGTTGCCGCGCTGCAATTGATCAACCATAAAAACGCGCTGGTGCTGGATGTGCGCGATACCGACGAATTCAACGCCGGACATATCCTGAACGCCAAACAAATCCCGGTGCTTAAACTCAAGGAACGCATCGGCGAACTGGAGCGTTACCGGGAACAGCCGATTGTAGTGGTATGCCGCAGCGGCAATCGTTCCGCGACCGCGTGCACAGTGATGGCCGCGCGCGGCTTCAAGCAGACGTACAACCTGAGCGGCGGCATGATGGCGTGGCAGAAAGCCGGGCTGCCGCTGGAAAAGTAGAGTAACCCTATGAGCGCTTCGGTACAGATGTATTGCACTGCGGTCTGTCCGTTCTGCGTCCGCGCGGAACGTCTGCTGCAAGCCAGAGGGGTAACCCTGATCGAGAAAATCCGGGTCGACCTGCAACCTGAACTGCGCCTGGCGATGATGCAGAAAACCGGACGGCGCAGTGTGCCGCAAATCTATATTGGTACTCGCCATATAGGTGGGTATGATGATCTGGCGGCGCTGGACCGTGATGGTGAGCTAATCCGGCTGTTGAACGCCGCGGTTGAACCGGGAAATCCGCCGTGAGCAGGACCCGGTCGCCTGCTTCTGGCTGGGTATAGTAGTATGGATCGGCTGTCAGATCCTTTAGGGGGCTGGATGGTTGTTAATTAATAGATGAGTAAATTAAAGGATTAAATAATGAGCGAAACCGTATCCCCTCCCCAGCCGGTTTTCAATATTGAAAAGCTGTACGTCAAGGATCTCTCGCTGGAAATTCCGCACGCGCCAGCTATATTTCTTGAACGGGACCAGCCGCAGGTCGATCTGCAATTAAACACCCAGTCCAGTGTCGTCAGCGATGGCATGTACGAAGTGACCATTACCGTCACCGTTACCTCCAGGCTGGTTGCCAAGAATCAGATCATGTTTCTGATTGAAGCCAAGCAGGCCGGTATCTTCCAGTTGCGCAACCTGCCTCAGGAAGAGCTCGCTCCGGTATTAGGAGTGGTCTGCCCCAATATTCTCTACCCCTACCTGAGAGAGGTGGTGTCCGACCTGGCGGTACGTGCCGGTTTTGCTCCGGTATTGCTCAATCCGATCAATTTCGAGGTGTTGTATCAACAGCAACAGCAGCAGGCCGCTCCCGAGGCTGTCACCACGCATTAAACCGTGTCGCCCTGCGTCCCAGCCGGGGCGACGGTGCCGTATCAACAGAAATAGAGGTGCTGATTTGTTGGCTGCGCTGCGCACACTTTTGCTGATGTTGCTGGCTATGGCCGGTTCCGCCGATGCGCTGGATTATGCTTCGGTGGGCGAGCGCGGGGCGGTGCTTTACGATGCGCCTTCGCTTAAGGCAAAAAAGGTATTTGTGGTCAGCCGCTACACACCGCTGGAACAGGTCGTCGGCCTGGATAACTGGGTCAAGGTGCGCGACAGTTCCGGAGCACTGAACTGGGTCGAAAAGCGTGCGCTGAGCAACAAGCGTTTCGTCGTGGTGACTGCAGCGCAGGCATCACTGCACGTGGCACCGGACAGCAATGCAGCCGTGGTATCCCAGGTTCGCCAGCAGGTGGCGCTGGAATGGCTGGAGAGCACCGGCTCAGGCTGGATCAAGGTGCGCCACCGCGATGGCCTGCAGGGATATATCAGGACAGTTGATGTGTGGGGCTCCTGAGCTGCAATCGGCCTGCAGAATGGGTCGGCATTTAATTAATCGAGTCGACCGCACATGAATATTGCCATATTAGGCGCCGGCGCCTGGGGTACCGCGCTCGCCGTCAGCCTGGCTCCGCGTCATCGCGTAACGCTCTGGGCACGCGACCCGGCGCAAGTTGCGGCAATGGCGGCGAGCCGCGAAAATCAGCGCTATCTGGCGCAAATCACCTTACCCGATGCGCTGCAGCTGACCGCCGACCTGGACAATGTTTTGGCCGGGTTCGAACCGGCTGCGCGGCCGCAGATAATATTGCTGGCACTGCCGATATCGGCGCTGCGCGCCGCGTTACGCCGGATTGCCCAGTTGCCGCAGCCGGTGGCGGTCATCTGGGCGTGCAAGGGCTTCGAAGCCGACACCGGGCAATTGCCGCATCAGGTAGCGGGCGAAACATTGCCGTCGGCGTTCCCACGCGGTGTACTGTCTGGCCCCAGCTTTGCGCTGGAGGTCGGGCGCGGCTTGCCGACCGCACTGACTCTGGCTGCCAGTGATGGCGAATTTGCGCGGCGCACGGCGCAATCGCTGCATCATGCGCGTCTGCGCATTTACTCATGCACCGATGTGACCGGGGTGGAAGTGGGCGGGGCGGTAAAGAACGTGCTGGCGATTGCCGCCGGAATTTCGGATGGGCTGGGCTTCGGCCACAATGCGCGCGCCGCGCTGATTTCGCGCGGGCTGGCCGAAATGAAAAGGCTGGGGCTGAAGCTGGGCGGCAGTGCAGAAACGCTGGCCGGGCTAACCGGCGCGGGCGACCTGATCCTGACCTGCACTGGCGATTTGTCGCGCAACCGCCAGGTCGGCATGGCGCTGGCGCAGCAGCAGGCGCTGCCGGATATACTGCAGCGCCTCGGGCATGTAGCGGAGGGCGTCTATACCGTGCGTGAAGTCCACCGCATGGCGGAAAGATTGCAGGTCACCATGCCGATCTGCGCCGCGGTCTATCGCGTGCTGTACGAGCAGATGCCCGCGGCGAACGCGGTCGAGGAATTGCTCAGCCGCGTCCCCAACAGCGAATTTACCTAGCAGGCAGCGTTTCGGCAGCCCCGGCGTAGCCGCACTGGCGCCATGCCTCGTATACCGCCACTGCCACGGTATTGGATAAATTAAGGCTGCGATTATCGGCTGTCATCGGCAGGCGCAGGCGCTGTTGCGGGGTCAGCGATTGCAGTATTTCCAGCGGCAGCCCACGGCTTTCCGGGCCGAACAGCAATGCGTCACCGGGCTGAAACTGCGCCGTGTGGTAGGCCTGGCTGCCCTTGGTGGTAAATGCGTACAGGCGCGAAGCCGGCAGCGCTTGCAGGCAGGCGCCGAGAGTGTCGTGCACCTGCACGCTGGCGTACTCATGATAATCCAGCCCGGCGCGGCGCAATTGCTTATCATCCAGATCAAACCCCAGCGGGCGTATCAAATGTAATTGCGCTCCGCTGTTGGCGCAGAGCCGGATGATGTTGCCGGTATTGGGTGGAATTTCCGGTTGGTACAGGATTACATTAAACATAGACGGCTATGACCTTGTCAGTCCGGGGAAAAGAAGCTAAGTTGTGCCTGCAACAATGGGTCCGCTCGACCGCTAATTTAAAACACAATAATTACATCAGGGGAAGACATTATGGCGCGCCCGGAAAAAATCCGCCTCGGTGAATTGATGGTGCAACAAAAGCTCATATCGCATGAGCAATTGATGTTTGCGCTGGACGAGCAGAAACGCAGCGGACGCAAGATCGGCCGGGTCCTGGCCGACAACGCGTTCGTCAGCGAAGAGCAGGTTTCGGAAATGCTCGGCAAGCAACTCGGCATTCCTTACATTAACCTGAAATTCCACAACATCGATCCTGAGTTTGTGCGCCGTTTGTCCGAAGCGCAGGCACGGCGTTTTCACGCACTGGTGCTGGAAGAGCGCAACGGCGCGCTGCTGGTGGCGATGGGCGATCCGACGGATATTTTTGCGTTCGATGAAATGGCCCGCATCCTCAAGCGTGACATTGAACTTGCCGTTGCCACCGAGGCGCAGCTGCTGGATACCATAGACCGCATCTATCGGCGTACTGCGGAAATCTCCGGTCTGGCACGCGAGCTGTCGGAAGAACTGGGCGACACCTATATCGATTTCAGCAATCTGGGTGATGTGGTGGGGCTGGAGGAGGCGCCGGTCGTCAAGCTGCTGCAGACCGTGTTCAACGACGCCACCCAGGTGCGTGCCTCGGACATCCATATCGAGCCGCAGGAAGGGCGTTTGCATATCCGTTTCCGCATCGACGGCCTGCTGCATCTGCAGACCGAAGTGGATAACAAGATCGCGCCGGCGCTGGTGCTGAGATTGAAGCTGATGTCCGGTCTCGATATTTCGGAAAAGCGTTTGCCGCAGGATGGACGCTTCAATATGCGCGTGCGCGAACTGGCCATTGATGTGCGGATCGCCACCATGCCCACCCAATACGGCGAGTCGGTAGTGATGCGGCTGCTCAACCAAGGCGGAAGTTTTCTGACGCTGAGCAAGCTGGGGATGCCGCCGGATATGCTGGAGCGCTTCCGCAAAATCATCCAGCGCAGCAGCGGCATGGTGCTGGTCACCGGGCCAACGGGGAGCGGCAAGACCACTACGCTGTATGCCGGACTGGCCGAAATTAACAGCACCGAACAAAAAATCATTACCGTCGAAGATCCGGTGGAATACCGTTTGCCCGGCATCAATCAGGTGCAGGTGAACGAAAAGATTGAGCTGACCTTTGCGCGCGTGCTGCGAGCGGCGCTGCGGCAGGATCCGGATGTGGTGCTGGTGGGCGAAATGCGCGACGAGGAAACCGCCCATATCGGCTTGCGCGCGGTCATGACCGGTCACCTGGTATTCTCCACGCTGCACACGCGCGACGCGGTCAGCACGCTGTCGCGTCTGGTTGACATGGGCGCGCCGCGCTACATGGTCGCGGCGACAGTACAGATGGTGCTGGCACAACGCCTGCTGCGCCGGGTATGTGAAAGCTGTATCCAGATTTACACACCCAGCCCGCAGGAAGCGGAGTGGCTGGAATTTGTCGGGGTGGCGCGCGATAGCTGGAGCGGATTGAAACACGGGCCGGGCTGCAATCATTGCAGCAATACCGGTTATCGCGGGCGCATGGGGGTATACGAAATGCTCGAAATGACCCAGCCTCTGGTGCAAGCGGCCGCCGATACCGATACCACGCGTTTTACTCAGGTCGCATCCGACAGTATGCGGGGAAAAACCATGCTTGATCATGCGCTGGAACAAATGAAGCAGGGGCATACTTCAGTAATGGAGGTCATGCGTATCAGCAATCAAATGGAAGACTAATGGCGGTATTCGATTACAAGGGCAGAAGCGTACGCGGTGAGCCGGTATTGGGGACGCTGGAAGGCGCGGATACCGGGGATATCGCCAACCAGCTGTTCAATATCGGCATCACCCCCATCGAGATTAATCCGGTCGCCGGCGTGCGTCGCGTCACTGACCAGGGACTTACCCTGTGGAGTTCGCTGACCACACCCAAGGTCGGGCCACTCGAGTTGATGCTGTTCAGCCGCATGATGCATACCTTGCTGAAATCGGGCGTACCGATCATGCGCGCGCTGGCCGGCTTGCAGGAATCGACCCACAATCCCACCTTTGCTGCCGTGCTGCAGGATTTGCGCGAGGGCCTGGACAGCGGCCGCGAACTCAGCATTGCGATGCGCCATCATCCCAAGGTTTTCTCCACCTTCTACGTCAGCATGGTGCAAATCGGCGAAATGACCGGCGCGCTCGACGAAGTTTTCATCCGCCTGTATGCCCACCTTGAATTCGAAAAGGATATGAACGAGCGCGTGCGCAGTGCGGTGCGCTATCCGATATTTGTGCTGGTGGCGATGGCAATTGCGATTGTGGTGGTGAATATTTTTGTGATCCCGGCGTTTGTTAAAGTGTTCGACAGTTTTCACACCGAATTGCCGCTGCTCACCCGCATCCTGATCGGATTTTCAAGTTTTATCGTACATTACTGGGTATTACTGCTTGCGATCATCATGGGCCTGGCGGTGGCCTTCCGGATGTACATCAATACTCAGCGCGGGAAATACGCGTGGGGAAAACTCAAGTTCCGCATTCCGATTGCCGGGAAAATTATATTCAAAAGCACGCTGGCGCGCTTCGCGCGCAGCCTGGCGCTGGCTTTTAAAAGCGGTATCCCGATCGTGCAGGGACTGAACGTGGTGGGTATGGTGGTGGACAACGAATACATGCGCGCGCGCATCGAGCAGATGCGCGACGGCGTCGAACGCGGTGAAAGTATTTTGCGCACGGCGGTGGCCACCGATGTGTTCAATCCCGTTGTGCTGCAAATGATAGCGGTGGGCGAGGAAACCGGCGATATGGATGGGCTGATGTTCGAAATCGCCGGCCTGTATGAACGCGAGGTGGAATATGAGGTGCGCACATTGAGTGCCCAGCTCGAGCCGGTACTGATCGTCGCGCTGGGCATACTGGTGCTGATACTGGCGCTGGGCATTTTCCTGCCGGTATGGGATCTGGGCCGGGCCGCATTGCGCAAATGACGCATCGCGCGCGTGGCTTTACACTGATTGAGGTCGTGGTGGTCATCACCATCTTGGTCGTGCTGTATACCGTTTTTCTTGAGCGCGCATGGGTATATCAGGAGCAGGCCGAGAAAACCGCGATGGTGGAAGTGGTCGAGGCGATACAGAGCGCGCTGGTGCTTAAATACGGGCATATGATGGTACGCGGCGCGGAGTCGGAAGCGGGCGTGCTGGCCACCGAGAACCCGATGACCTGGCTGGCCAAACAGCCGCGCAACTATGCCGGAGAGTTTTACGATCCGACCCCGCTGTCAATTTCGCCCGGCAACTGGATGTTCGATTTAAAAGCGCACCAATTAATCTATATGCCCAGCCGCACCGACAATTTTGTCGCCGGCCCGGACGGCCAGAAATGGATACGCTACCGTGTCAACCTGGTCTACGATCCCCCTGCGTCGGCTCAACCGGGGAAAATGCTGGTGGGCACATTGTTCGAACCGGTCGCGCCCTACCGCTGGTTGGGTAACTGATTTCCGTGACGCGCTATAAAGACACTGCTAATTCGATGCAGAGTTACCAGGCAAAGGTGGCAGCGCCGTTCGGCATGCTCGGTATCCGTTGTACGCCCGATGGGTTGAGCAGCATAGAGTTTCTTCCAGCCGATTCTGCAGCACAGCAGCCGACTGATAGCTTTACACGCAGCGTTTGCGCGCAGCTGGCCGCTTATTTTAAAGACGCGGACTTTGCGTTTAACCTGCCGTTGACGCATAACGGAACAATCCATCAGCGAAAAGTGTGGCAGGCGATGAGTGCTATCCCGCGCGGACAAACCCGCAGTTACGGCGATCTTGCCGCGCAGATCGGTTCCAGCGCCCGCGCGGTCGGGCAAGCCTGCGGCGCCAATCCCATACCGATTATCATTCCCTGCCACCGCATCCTGGCAAAGACCGCTATCGGCGGT
>JAZJXX010000002.1:763600-853933 GCA_040390665.1 Pseudomonadota bacterium
GCGTAACCTCGCGCAAGCCGGTGAAGTAATGCCGTGTGGGGCGGGCGCAATCTATCGGCGGTTTCATGCACAGCAGCGGTGGTTACGAACTGGACATCAAGCGCTGGCTGCTGGCGCATGAAGGTGCAATGCAAAACTGAACGGCGTGCAGTGCGTTTGCAGTAAACTTGCATCAGTGAAAAGCAGTAAACCCTTCCGATAATAGTTCCATGGACGACGCCGATCTGCTCGATGAATTCTGCGATAGCCTGTGGCTGGAGGACGGCCTTGCGCGCAATACGCTGGAAAGTTACCGGCGCGATCTGCGCAAATTTTCGATATGGCTGGAAAAGTCGGGCGGCCGCGCTCTGGCGCAAACCACACCCGCCGATATCCAGGGTTTTCTTGCACATATGGTCATCGCACAGAAAGCCCGGGCCAGCAGCACCGGCCGTACCATTTCCAGCCTCAAGCGGTTATTCCGCTACCTGTTGCGGCAGAATAAAATAAGTGTCGATCCCACGGCCCAGATTGCCTCGCCCAAGCTGCCGCGCAGCCTGCCCAAAACGCTCAGCGAACAGGACGTGGAACAGTTATTGCACGCGCCCGACGTAGCGGTGCCGCTGGGGATGCGCGACCGCACCATGCTTGAAGTGCTCTATGCGACCGGCCTGCGGGTTTCCGAACTGGTTGGTTTGAGCGTAGCGCAACTCAGTCTGGATATGGGCGTGGTGCGCGTGATGGGTAAGGGCAGCAAGGAGCGTCTGGTGCCGCTGGGCGAGGAAGCGCTGGACTGGCTGCAACGTTATCTGCAGGAGATACGCCCGATTTTGCTGCAGCGGCAATTAAGCGATGCCCTTTTTGTCACACAACGCGGCACCGGCATGACGCGGCAGATGTTCTGGTACCTGATCAAACGCCATGCGCGTACCGGCGGGATAAACAAACCGTTGTCGCCGCACACTTTGAGGCATGCGTTCGCCACGCATCTGATCAACCACGGCGCAGATCTGCGCGTGGTGCAAATGCTGCTCGGCCATACCGATATTTCAACCACGCAGATTTATACGCATGTGGCGCGCGAGCGCTTGAAAGAACTGCACGCGCAACATCATCCGCGCGGTTAAGCGCCGACGTCTTGGATAGGTGAGCTGGCGGATGCGGCGCAGTTTGGCACAGTAACACAATCTGAAATCAGCTTTTCTCCACCAGTTGGCGCGCTCTGAGCAGCGCGTTCTCCAGGCTGTCGGTTACATTGTCGCGACCGATCCGGTCGAACAGCCCCGCCTGCTGCATCAGGAAATACGGCTGAGTATGCGCCCCGCACAGGATAAGTTGCTTGCCATGGCTGTGCAGCTTGTTGTGCATGGATTCCAGCGTATGCAGCGCGCTCGAATCCATGGTGATCACCTCATCCATTTTGAGGATCAGCACTTCAGGCAAAGCGTGCTGCTGTTGCAGAATGGTTTCCAGTTTATCCGCTGCGCCGAAAAACAGCGCTCCGTATATGCGATAAATCAGCACGCCTTGCGGCACTGCCTTGCGCGACAGCGCTTCTGCGCTATCGTCTTCATGCGGGGATTCGTCTGCCACGCTGACATGGGTCAGGTCGGTAATGCGACGGATGAAAAACAGCGCGGCCATGATCATGCCGACTTCCACCGCGACTGTAAGATCGAACACCACCGTCAGCGTGAACGCGAGCAGAAACACAACGTTGTCGCCCAGCGGATATCTTTTGAGCGTGCCGAAAGCGTCCCATTCGCCCATGTTGTACGCCACCACCATCAGGATTGCGGCCAGTGTCGCGAGCGGGATATGCCTGGCCAGCGGTGCCGCGACCAGAATAATAAGCAGCAGCGTCAATGAATGCACAATGCCCGAGATCGGGCTATACGCACCGGCGCGCACATTGGTCGCCGTGCGCGCGATCGCTCCGGTGGCCGGGATGCCGCCAAAGAATGGCGTGACGATGTTAGCGATACCCTGCGCTATCAGCTCCTGATTCGGGTCGTGCCGGTCGTTGATCATGCCGTCCGCGACGGTCGCCGACAGCAGCGATTCAATCGCGCCGAGCAGCGCAATGGTGAGCGATGGCGCAAACAAATGATGCATCGTGGCGAACGTAAATTCCGGCATCGCAAATGCCGGCAGTCCCTGCGGAATGCCGCCGAATTTTGTGCCTATGGTTTCCACCGGCAGGCTGAACACCGCCACAGCTGCCGTGCCCAGCGCCAGTGCTGCGATGGGAGCGGGCAGGTGCCTGGCCCAGGCCCTGGGATAAAATATAATCAGCAACATCGACAGCGTCGCCAGCGCAATGGTCAGCAGGTCAAAGCTCGGCAGGGCTTGATACAGCGCGGTGATTTTTTGCGAGAACTCGGCCGGCAGGCTGGCGGTTTTCAGGCCGAGAAAATCCTTCACCTCGCTTAGTGCAATCAGCACCGCGATGCCATTGGTAAAGCCGAGCACCAGCGGGCGTGGAATGAATTTGATCAGGCTGCCCAGCTTGAACATCCCCATCAGCAACAGCATGAAACCAGCCATGATGGTGCAGATCAACAGATTGGCCAATCCGTACTGCATGACTATACCGTACACAATCACGATGAAAGCCCCGGTCGGGCCGCCAATCTGCACGCGCGAACCGCCCAGCGCTGAGATGATCATGCCGGCAATAATTGCGGTGAAGATGCCCGCTTCCGGTTTTACCCCGGAAGCAATCGCAAACGCAATCGCCAGCGGCAATGCCACGATACCGACAGTAATGCCGGCGGCCAGGTCGGAAGCAAAAAGCGCGCGATTGTATCCAGGCAGCGTGTCGAGTAACTTGGGATGAAAGAACTCGCTCAGGCGCATGACGGTGCGGTTATTTGATCCGCATACCGGGCTGCGCGCCTTCATCCGGGCTGAGAATGAACAGACCCGGCGTGTCGCCGGAGGCAGCCAGCACCATGCCCTCGGACAAGCCGAACTTCATTTTGCGCGGCGCGAGATTAGCGACCATGACCGTCATGCGGCCCTTCAATTGCGCCGGGTCATAGGCTGATTTGATTCCGGCGAATACCGTGCGTGGAGCGGCGTCACCGATATCCAATGTCAGCTTAAGCAATTTTTCGGCGCCTTCCACATGCTCTGCGTTAATGATTTTGGCCACACGCAGATCGATTTTGTTGAAATCATCAATGCCGATGGTTGCGGCGAGGGGCGTGGCAACATGCTGCGCTTCTGCATGGCGTGTCGGAGAATGCGTTTCGGGGGCAGGTTTCAGGTTGTCCTGATTGGCGGCGACCATTGCTTCTATTAATTTAGGATCGAGGCGCGTCATGAGATGCTTATAGTCATTTATTTTATGCCCGTCTGGCAGAACCGTTTTTGCGTCACTCCATTGCAACTCAGTGGGAATGTTCAAGAACCTCTCAACTTCCCGGGCAAGTTTGGGCAGGATAGGCTTGAGATACAAGGTGAGCAAACGGAACTGGTTAAGCGCAATGCTGCAAACCCTTTGAAGCTCTGTGCGTCTTGAAGGATCTTTGGCGATATCCCATGGCTTTGCGTCGTTGACAAATTGATTGGCCGAATCAGCAAGTGCCATTATCTCGCGTAATGCTTTCGAGTAATCACGGGTTTCATAACACCGGGCGATTTCATCGGATCTGGATGATATTTCACCTAAAGGCGCTTCTGTATTCAAGCCAAAAATAGCTGCGCCGAAATTGTGATGCCTGCATGAATCTGCTAGCTCTCCGTTAAAGTCTCTGGTGATAAACCCAGCTGTCCGGCTGGCAATATTGATGTACTTCCCCACCAGATCACTGTTCACCTTGGCCACAAAATCATCCAGGCTAAGATCGATGTCCTCCATCGTACCGTTCAGTTTCGCAGCGTAGTAGTAACGCAAATATTCAGTGTTCCGGACGTGATCCACATAACTTTTTGCGGTGATGAACGTGCCACGCGATTTGGACATTTTCTCGCCATTGACGGTCAGAAACCCGTGCGCAAACAGTTTGGTCGGCGTTCGATAACCGGAATGTTGCAGCATCGCGGGCCAGAACAGCGCATGAAAATAGAGGATATCCTTGCCGATGAAATGGTAGAGCTCGGTGTCGGACCCCTGTTTCCAGTATTCGTCAAAATCGAGCCCGGCTTTCTCGCACAGTTCCTTGAAGCTGCCCATGTAGCCGACCGGCGCATCCAGCCACACGTAAAAGTATTTGCCCGGCGCATCGGGGATTTCGAAGCCGAAATAGGGCGCGTCGCGCGAAATATCCCAGTCGGAAAGTTTATTTTCCTCGCCGCTGCCCAGCCACTCCTGCATTTTGTTGGAGGCTTCAGGCTGCAAGGTGTCGCTCTTCGTCCATATGCGCAGGAAGTCCTGACAGCGCGGGTCGGATAGTTTGAAAAAGTAGTGATCCGAGTTGCGCCGTTCCGGCGGCGCGCCGGATACCGCTGAATAAGGATTGATCAGTTCGGTCGGCGCGTAGGTCGAGCCGCAGACTTCGCAATTGTCGCCGTACTGGTCTTTGGCGTGGCACTTGGGACATTCGCCCTTGATGAAACGGTCCGGCAGGAACATCTGCTTCACCGGATCGTAAAACTGTTCCACGGAACGCACTTCAATCAGGTGCTCGGCTTTAAGTTTGCGGTAAATGGCCTGCGCAAAATCGCGCGTGTGGTCTGAATTGGTCGAGCCGTAGTTATCGAACTCGACGTGGAATGCCGCGAAGTCGTCATAGTGCTCCTGCCACACACGGGCTATCAGCTGTTCCGGCGAGATGCCTTCTTTTTCGGCGCGCAGCATGATCGGCGTGCCATGGGTGTCGTCGGCACAGACGTAATGGCAAGTGTTGCCCTGCATTTTCTGAAAACGCACCCAGATGTCAGTCTGGATGTACTCGACCAGGTGACCCAGGTGGATACTGCCGTTGGCATAGGGCAGTGCGGAGGTAACCAGAATCTTGCGCGGCATGAATGACTGACCCGTAAATGGTTCATATTGTAACAAAATCGCACTATAGGCGCAGCCGGGAATCTTCGGTAGAATGCCCGGTCCCAGCTTCAAATCCCCAGGAGAGCAGCAATGAGCTTTAAAGATGCGGACGTGCAGGCCGCACTGCAGCAATTGATCGATCCGAATACCAAAAAAGATTTCGTTGCGGGCAAGTCGGTAAAGAATATCAAGGTGAGCGGCACCGATGTCGCGCTGGATATACAGTTGGGCTACCCGGCAAAAAGCGTGTGGCAGGAGATCGGCCGGATGGTCGAGAATCACCTGCGCGAGCGTTTGCCCGGCGCCGGAAAAATTGCTGTGAATGTGACCAGCAAGGTGATACCGCATGCGGTGCAGCGCGGCGTGAAGCTGGTGGACGGCGTAAAGAATATTATCGCGGTGGCCAGCGGCAAGGGCGGTGTCGGCAAATCCACCACAGCGGTAAATCTGGCGCTGGCGCTGGCCGCGGAAGGCGCGCGCGTGGGCATGCTCGACGCAGACATTTACGGCCCGTCGCAGCCGACTATGCTGGGCATCAGCGGCGAGCCGGTGTCGCGCGACGGACAGTCGGTGGAGCCGATGCAGGGGCATGGTCTGCAGGCGATGTCGATTGGTTTCATGATCAAGGGTGACGATGTGCCCATGGTGTGGCGCGGCCCGATGGTGACGCAGGCGCTGGATCAGCTGCTGCGCCAGACACGCTGGGACAATCTGGATTATCTGATAGTTGACCTGCCGCCCGGCACCGGCGACATCCAGCTGACGCTGGCGCAAAAAGTGCCGGTGACCGGCGCGGTGATCGTCACCACGCCGCAGGATATTGCGCTGATGGATGCACGCAAGGGGCTCAAGATGTTCGAAAAAGTGGACATCAAGATACTGGGGATCGTTGAAAACATGAGCACGCACATTTGTTCGCAATGCGGCCATGAGGAGCATATCTTCGGTGCCGGTGGGGCCGCGAAGATGTGTGCGGATTACAACGTCGAGTTTCTCGGCGCGTTGCCGCTGGATATTCGTATCCGCGAGCAGGCTGATTCCGGCACGCCGACCGTGGTGGCCGACCCGGACGGAAAGATTGCGCGCGAGTACAAGCAGATTGCGCGGCGCGTGGCGGTCAAGATAGCGGAAATGGCGCAGGATCACAGTGCGGTATTTCCGAAAATAGTGATAAAAAATACTTAGAACCATCGTTGATCAGGCAGCATGAGTCAGCTGTATAACGGAACTGGTATAGCCCACATGAATACCGACCCACCGATAATCTGGTTAGGCCCTGACGGCGAGGTCATCGCCTGTGTCGAAAAGAACAAGGTGCTGCGCGAGAACCTGGAGGAAATCCGCCAGGTCTGCCAGGACGCGCTGGACGACGCCATGCTGATGGGCTGCACCCAGGAGCAGTTCCGCACAGTGCTGGCGGAAATGGCGCAAACGCTGCAAACCTCTTATCCGCCGCGCAAATAAACTCTGCTGTTTAGCGAGCTGAAATTGCTCCGCCGCTGCAAAAATCTGCGACAATCCCCGCAACCCTTAGCAGAAATCTACTGAAGGAAGACTGAATGAAATTTACCTTTCCCATTATTATTATTGACGAGGACTTCCGCTCGGAAAACGCCAGCGGGCTGGGCGTGCGCGCACTGGCGCAGGCAATCGAGAAAGAAGATATGGAAGTGCTGGGTATTACCAGCTACGGTGATCTGACCTCGTTCGCCCAGCAGCAGAGCCGTGCTTCGGCTTTTCTGCTGTCAATAGATGATGAGGAATTTGGCGGCGGCAGCAAGGAGGAGAACGAGACCGCGATCAAAAGCGTGCGTAATTTCGTCGAGGAAATACGCTTCAGAAACGCTGATATTCCGATTTTCCTGTATGGCGAAACTCGAACTTCGCGCCATATTCCCAACGATATCCTGCGCGAGCTGCACGGTTTTATTCATATGCATGAAGACACGCCGGAATTCGTTGCTCGCCATATCATCCGTGAAGCCAAGTCCTACCTGGACACGCTGGCGCCGCCGTTTTTCCGCGCGCTGGTGAATTATGCGCAGGACGGTTCCTATTCCTGGCATTGCCCTGGTCATTCCGGCGGTGTGGCCTTCCTGAAATCTCCGGTAGGGCGGATGTTCCACCAGTTTTTTGGCGAAAATATGCTGCGTGCCGACGTGTGCAATTCAGTCGACGAACTCGGCCAGCTGCTGGACCATACCGGCCCGGTGGCGGCGTCCGAGCGCAATGCCGCACGCATTTTCAATTGCGATCATCTGTACTTCGTCACCAACGGCACTTCGACTTCGAACAAGATCGTCTGGCATTCCACCGTTGCGCCGGACGATATTGTTGTGGTCGACCGCAACTGCCACAAATCAATTCTGCACGCGATCATCATGACCGGCGCGATACCAGTGTTCCTGATGCCGACGCGCAACCATTACGGCATCATCGGCCCGATTCCGCTGGATGAATTCAAGCCGGAAAATATCCGCAAAAAAATTGCCGCCAACCCGTTCGCCCGCGACAGCAACGCTAAACCGCGCGTGCTGACCATTACGCAAAGCACTTACGACGGCATTCTGTATAACGTGGAAACGCTGAAGGAAATGCTGGACGGAGAAATCGATACGCTGCATTTCGACGAGGCGTGGTTGCCGCACGCTTCTTTCCATGACTTTTACACCAACATGCATGCAATCGGGCAGGGACGCCCGCCGTGCAAGGAATCGATGGTGTTCTCGACGCAATCGACGCATAAATTGCTGGCCGGCCTGAGCCAGGCTTCGCAGATCCTGGTGCAGGACAGCCAGACGCGCAAACTGGATCGCGATTGCTTCAACGAAGCCTACCTGATGCATACCTCGACCAGCCCGCAGTACGCAATTATCGCGTCGTGCGATGTCGCCGCGGCAATGATGGAGCCGCCCGGCGGCACCGCGCTGGTGGAAGAGTCGATCAACGAAGCGCTCGATTTCCGCCGCGCAATGCGCAAAGTGGATGAAGAGTGGGGCGCGGACTGGTGGTTCAAGGTGTGGGGCCCGGATTTTCTGGTGCCTGAGGGCATGGCGGAGCGTAGCGACTGGATCATCAGCGGCGCCGACCGCTGGCATGGTTTTGGCAATCTCGCGCCGGGCTTCAATATGCTGGATCCGATCAAGGCGACCATCATTACGCCCGGGCTGGACGTGGACGGCGATTTCGCGGATTCGGGTATTCCGGCGGCGATCGTCACCAAATATCTGGCGGAGAACGGCGTAGTGGTGGAGAAGACCGGGCTATATTCCTTCTTCATCATGTTCACCATCGGCATTACCAAGGGCCGCTGGAACACCATGGTGACCGAGCTGCAACAGTTCAAGGATGACTACGACAACAACCAGCCGCTATGGCGCGTGCTGCCGGAGTTCGTGGCCCAATTTCCGCGCTATGAAAAAATCGGTTTGCGCGATCTGTGCGAACAAATCCACGGTATCTACAAGGCCAACGACGTGGCGCGGCTGACCACGGAGATGTATCTATCGAATATGGAGCCGGCGATGAAGCCGTCCGATGCGTTCGCTAAAATGGCGCACGGCAAGATCGACCGCGTGTCTATCGATGACCTCGAAGGTCGCATCACCAGCGTGCTGCTGACGCCGTATCCGCCGGGCATTCCATTGTTGATCCCCGGCGAGCGCTTCAACAAGACCATCGTCGATTACCTGAAATTTGCGCGCGATTTCAACCATAAATTCCCTGGCTTTGAAAGCGACATCCATGGCCTGGTGACCGATGGGGGAAACGGACAGTCGCGCTATTATGTGGACTGCGTTAGGCAGGAGTGAAGTCTTCAAGGCAGCCGTGTTTCACGTGGCGGGCGACGGGGAAAGCCCTTCGAAGCCGGCAGGCAGCCACTGTGCGATATGCAAACCTATCATGACCGAAATGCCTCTAGTTAGCGTCCCATGCGCCGCCTAGAAAATCATCCCGGCTATTTCGGCTTCGCAGCCGCGCCCGAGTATCTGCAGAGAAAACTGGAGGACCACCGCGCATTTAGCGTGGCCATGTTTGCTTTGTTCGCTGTCCTGGGCGCAACGCTGTGGATATGGGACTACGTGACCGATCCGGTGGGCGCGCGCTATACCGTCGGACTCAGGCTAGGTTTTCTTTTATTTATTGTCGTATCGATCGCCTTCACGCGTGTCAAAAGCCGGCGTCTGCTGGCCTTTACGTCCATGGGGGCAACTTTGCTGGCGGAAGTAGTCTTTGTTGAAATATTAAACCGCCTGGATACCGGCATGATTTATGGCATCGGCGGATTCATGCTGTTCATGTTTGTGCCCCTGGTACTATTCCAGGGGTTCTCGCTGCGCCTGAATCTGAGCTATACCTTTGTTGCCGCGGCAACCCCGCATCTGCTGGCCGCTGCCGATTTTGCCCACGGTTTCCAGCACAGCCATTACGCCGTGCTGATCTGGCCGGCCGCAGTCATGACCATGCTGGTTCAGTTTGCTTTCGCGCTTAACTATCTGCGCCGGTATGAATCGGAAACCGCTCTCGAACTTGCGTCAAACACTGACCCCATGACCGGGGTCAGCAACCGCCGTCATTTTGTGCCGCTGCTGCGCCAGGAAATAATCCGCAGCCAGCGTTTGCACCATCCCGTTTCCCTGCTGATGCTGGACATCGATCATTTCAAAAAGATTAACGATACATATGGGCATCCCACCGGGGATCTGGTGATTTGCAAGCTGGCAGAGATTTGTCGGGTCACCTCGCGGCAAATTGACGTGGTGGCGCGCTTGGGCGGAGAGGAATTCGCGATCCTGCTCCCCGCGACCGGCATACGGGAAGCCCTGGTGGTGGCGGAACGTGTACGTGCGGTCGTCGAAAAAACTTCGGTCAGAAGCCTAGGCGATGTGGATTTAAATTTCACCGTCAGCATCGGCATAGCCGAACAGCAGCCCGGGGATAACGCCGAGGAAAAACTTGTCGAGGCGGCCGACGCTATGCTGTATCAGGCCAAGACCGGCGGACGTAACCGCGTGGCCAGCGCACTGCAAATCTAGGCTTGTCCGGCTGCTACTAATTTTTATTCCATTCCAATAATGGAAATCCGCGTTGAACATTGCGATTTTTTGGTTATGGCACACCCGTTTTACTAGGCGATTTTTCAAGCAAGGAAATGATATTCCACAGATCGCGGCAGCGAAACGGTTGAGCTTAGGGCGCCTTATTTGTTAGATACGGCCCATCCGGCAAAGCGTTTTCGCCAAGAACAAAAACTTGCCTATTAGCCTGTTGAGCAAGTGGCATATAGTTCGGGGTGGCACGAGCAAGAGCCGCACTAATAATGGCCCCGAGTAGTCCTGTATTACTGTTTTGCGGGGTATATTGCATAGTTTTGTGCGCCTTCCAAATCTCCGTTCCGTCTTTGCTGACTATCCGGTAGTCAAAATCGACGGTTACGGTTGTCGTAATAAATGCGTACTGGGCATCCCATCGGTTGATTGTTATATAGAGAACAGCGTCCGCACCAAACAGCTTGGCTAAAGACTCGGTGGGTTGGGCGTGAATGCGATCCGCTTCATACATACCTTCCTGTTCCAGGACGTATTTTGTAGTGTTGACAGGAAATACGTAATAACCTTTTTCCGCCAGAGGTATGGGCAACGTGGAAAGTACATAGTTTGGCGCATCAAGATCCAGAGATCTATTGACCATGGGAACAACTAAAATCGATCGAGGTGCGGCCGCCTGAAACGCGCTCATGTCATACTTTGCAGGCGGCGTTACACACCCGGCCAACATGAGCGTTAAGCCGATAATTAATATTTTCACTGCGTGATAACCTCCATTTTTGCCTTCTTCCGCCGTTCAATATTTTTTATCATCGCTGTCATCAGGCCTTGGCTTTCGGGCCACGTATCACGTTCACGCCCGTACATCATAATCGCCTGGTCGGAGGAACCGGATTGGAGATATAAGGTCCCCAGTTCAGCCAGTAGGCCGGGTGCAATTTTCTGGCCGGATCTGTCCATTTCTGCGATGTGGCGTTCAAGCTCCAGCTTCATCTCCTGCATTCTGGCTGGATCTTTGTACCCGGCATAGAGCATCGAATCATAACCATCCCAATCGTAAGTATGTCTGGATTGAGTTGCACATCCGCTCAAGACAAGAGCTGTGAATGCTAACGCCACAAGTCGCATTTTTATTCCTCACTTCACGGTAAAAGAGCGGCTCACACCGTCGCCAAGATAAACTTTTTCTTCGAGCAAAATGCTACCACCTGACGTCACGCTTACGATATGAGTACCTGGAAGGATTCGCAATGCTGCTTTACCTTCAATAAAATCCGCGACCATGCCCATATCAAGATTGTCAACGAATACACGGGCGCCCTGCGCACGTGGCCCATCGGCCTTAAATGAAATTTGGGGCCGCATGTCGGAGATGCTTTGCTTCTCGGTCGGCATTTGTGTGCAACCCGTGAACATCAGGGAAACGGCGAGAGCTGCTATTGCTATAAGTCCCACTACATTTTTAGACATCATTTATGCTCCTCGATACGCACCACTAGTTGTTCAGGGCTGTACCCATTTAAGGAACCCGAGATGACAGATGCGACCGAGCCCTCGTTGAGCTCGTTATCGCCAAAGCCGGCATCGATCCGAATATTTGCAATCCGGCGGCCCGGCAACGTTATCTCTGCCCCTGTTTGTGGCGATTTCACCTTCTCGCCTTGCGTTTGAATTGAAAACGTCATGCCGGGTAAGACTCCCTGAGTCTTGCCGCCACCTATGTAAACTATTCCTGCATCCACTTTCAGAATGTAGGTTTGCCAGGGGCGGGCGTTCATTTCAACTGCAAGGCGGCTGACAGCTGCCGACACTGCCTGCCGTATAGCGGCGTCGTTGAGTGTGCCATCGTAACCAGCCTGTGATCCAAATCCGAATGTCGATGCGGTCTCTGTTGACGTTTCACCCGCCCCCGAAGTGGCGAAAAAAACATGCCCCGTTTTGACATCAACAACCCGCACATCCACTTTGGCGAAGGCGACCTGGCGTTTGCTCGACGAAACGAAGCCGGTCTCGCCCAATGTCTTACGGCCGAACTCTGTCAGTGAGCCGATGATCAACGCATCGACGCCTATCAAATCCAGTTTCGTATCGGTTAACCGGCTCTCCGCCTGCAAACGGGTGATGTCCGGCCGCTCGAACACAAGGTACGCTCCTGATTCGGTCAGCGCCTTGCTCATCAGATCAGTCACCTGCTTCCCCAACGGATCGTCATGGTTGTCACGCAAAAGCGATTGGCCATAATTCGTTTCATTGGTAATCCGGCCAAGCGCTATTTTGCGTTTTAACATGGGGGCGACTGGAGCTTGTGAAGCCAGTGCCTGCTGCGCTGCTTTTTGATCAGCGATAGAGGGCCGGGCTTCCTTTTGGACCACAGGGGGAGTTTGAATTGCGCATCCTGACAGCAGAGCCACAGTAAATATCAAAACCGCCAATAGAGGTTGAGCCAATCTCGAAGAAAATCTACAGGAGTGCATTTAAATTCCTTATCGTAACAGTTGCAGCCCAGTGGAATCCCACAGCAATAAAGTTGGATTTTTCCTGATTAAATAATTGATAGATCAATAAAAATCAGATTTTTAATCTAACAGATAAAAGTCCATTTGTATATTTGAATCAAAAACGAGCAACTTCTGGAAGCTTAACGATTAGCGCTTTTTTTTAGATAGGTGACGAAATGATATTTCAGCGGTTGTGGGGTTTCCTGGCTATACTTTTCGCGTGCCACTTCCTGCCAGGCCGTTTTGTCGAATTCCGGAAAATGCGCGTCGCCTTCCACGTCCCGCTGAATTTCGGTGACGTATAGCTTATCCACCAGCGGTAATGCCTGAGCATACAGTTCTGCGCCGCCGATAATGAAAACTTCGTCATCCTCTTTACAGGTGGCGATTGCCCCGGGCAGTGTATGAGTGATCACGCAGCCATCGATTTTCAATACAGGATTGCGCGTCACCAGCACGGTCGTGCGTCCGGGCAATGGCCTGCCGATAGAGTCGAACGTCTTGCGCCCCATGATCATGTGATGTCCCATGGTCAGCGCCTTGAAATGCCTGAGGTCTTCCGGGATATGCCATGGCAGCGTGTTGTTGATGCCTATGGTGCGGTTCCGCGCCATCGCCACGATGATTGAAAGGCGCGGCGGGGTCATACCGCGACCGGGGCTTTAATTGCCGGGTGAGGGTCGTAACCCAGCAATATGAAATCGTCAAATTTGAACTCGAAAATATTCGTCACCGCGGGATTAATTCGCATCGTCGGAAGCGGCCTTGGTTCGCGCGAAAGCTGCAGTTCCGCTTGTTCCAGGTGGTTGAGGTAAAGATGCGCGTCGCCGAAAGTGTGCACAAAGTCGCCAGGTTGCAGCCCGCACACCTGCGCCATCATCATCGTCAACAGCGCATAGGAAGCGATATTGAACGGTACGCCCAGGAAAATGTCGGCGCTGCGCTGGTACAGCTGGCACGACAGTTTGCCGTCCGCGATATAAAACTGAAAAAAGGCATGGCACGGCGCCAGCGCCATATGTTCAAGCTCGCCGACGTTCCACGCCGAGACGATCAGTCGGCGCGAATCCGGGTTGCGTTTGATCTGCGCGATGACATCGGCAATCTGGTCGATCGTGTGGCCGTCGGGTGCGGCCCACGATCGCCACTGCTGGCCGTATACCGGGCCCAGATCGCCGTTTTCGTCGGCCCACTCATCCCAGATCCTGACACCGTTCTGCTGCAGGTAGCGGATGTTGGTGTCACCCTGCAGAAACCACAGCAGTTCGTGGATGATGGATTTGACATGGCATTTTTTGGTGGTGACCAGCGGAAAACCGGCAGCCAGGTCGAAACGCATCTGATAGCCGAATACGCTGAGCGTGCCGGTGCCGGTGCGGTCGTTCTTGCGAACGCCGTGGTCGAGCACGTGCTGCATGAGATCAAGATAGGGGCGCATAATGTTCCGCGGACGCGGCGCGTATAATGTTCTGAATTAATCCAAATCGAGGACGCAATGCTAGCACAATTGACCCTATCCCAAACGCTCCCCGCCGCGCTGGCGGCGAAGCATCTGCTGGTGCTGATGCCGAAGGGCAAGGCCCTGCCCAAAGATGTGCCGCAAGCCGCATTGCTGAGATCGGTGCTGGCGCGCCGCGCCATCAAACCGGACGAACTGGCGAAGTCGGCGGTCAGTGCCAATGCCGATGACGGCGCGCTAGTGGTGTGGGCAATGCTGGATTATTCAGCGGAAACTTTCGCGCTGCAAACGCAGGTGCGCAAGGCTTTGCAATTGCTGCTGGATGAACAGCCGACCGACATTGCCATTATCACACTGGGCAATGAGACAGAGCGCCGCCGCGCCGGCGAACTGGCGGTATACGGCGCATGGGTGAACAGTGCGCTGCTGCCGTTGCACAAGAAAAAGGATGAGCGCAAACCGCTGCAGAAAATTGAACTGATCGGCGTGGCCGACCAGGAAATTTTTGCGCCGCTCAAGGCGCAGGCCATGGGCAGTTTGCTGTGCCGCGAGCTGACCATCCTGCCGCCGAACGAATTGACTCCGGCAATGTATCGCGTGCGTATCGCTAAACTGGCGCAGGCATACGGCTGGAAACGACAGGAATTCGACATGAAGAAGCTGCGCAAGATGGGGGCCGGCGCGTTCGTCGCGGTGGCGCAGGGCAGCGATCCCGAAGATGCCGCCATCGTGCATCTGCGATATACCCATCCCAACGCGAAACAGACCGTGGCGCTGGTCGGCAAGGGCATCTGCTTCGATACCGGCGGGCATAACCTGAAACCGGCGCGCTACATGCATAACATGCATGAAGACATGAACGGCTCGGCGGTCGCCCTTGGCATATTGCTGGCGGCGACGCAATACAAGTTGCCGGTCAATATTGATTGCTGGCTGGCCATTGCGCAGAACCATATCAGCCCCAAGGCGTACAAGCAGAACGACATAGTGACCGCGCTGAATGGCACCACGATAGAAATCATCCATACCGACGCCGAGGGGCGCATGGTGCTGGCTGATACATTGACGCTGGCTGCGCGCGACAAGCCCGATCTGATCATCGATTTCGCCACGCTGACCGGCAGCATGGCGATGGCTTTAGGTGCCCGCTACAGCGGCGTGCTGAGTAATCAGGAAGCTTTGCTACAGCGTGCGGTGAGCAGCGGTAAAAAAAGCGGCGAACGCGTGTGCGCGTTTCCGCTCGATGAAGATTACGAGGCTGCGCTCGATTCCAAAGTCGCCGACATCAAGCAATGCACGCTGGAGGGCGAGGCCGATCACATCCTGGCCGGACGTTTTCTGAAACGCTTTGTGGATGATGTGCCGTGGCTGCATATGGATTTGTCGGCCAGCCGCTGTGAAGGCGGGCTGGGCATTGTGGCGCACGATGTCACTGGATTCGGCGTGGCGTGGGGTCTGGAAATGTTGCGGCAAGATCCGGCATAGGAGTCGCACGCCGCGCTCAGCAGGAATCAGAAATATCGCCTGAGCTGCAATTGCCAGGCGGTGTCCTTGCTGTTTGCATGCAGATGGCTGAGTTGCAACGTCAGCGCATAGTCTGGAGCGGGCGTCCAGCGTGACGCGAGCTTGTATATCCGCTGGGTGCCCAGCGCGTCGTTGCTGTTGCGCATGAGCGCGATGTCGGGAATCACACGCCAGCCGGGAGTCGCATCCCAGAGCAGCCCAATGCTGCCGCCGATCCCGGCGGAGCCATGTTCAGCCAGGCCCGGCACATAATCCGCGCGCAAGTCTAGGAAGCCATAGGCCAGCAAATCCGTACGCGCATCCCAGGCCATGCCGGCACTGCCGGCCAGCGTATTGCTGCTGCGCCTGGCGCCAGCAGCGTCGACCTGTTCGCGGCCGACGCGGACGCGCCACGATTTAGGCGTGAACAGCGTATCGCGCGGCGCCAGCGAAATGATATTGACTGCGGTCAGGCGTTCGAGCTGTATGCCGCCGTGCTGATATGCCCGGGCAGCCACATCCAGAAATTCGATTTGCGCGCCGCGGATATAGCCGGGCTCTGGGTCGAGCAGATCATGCAGCGCCGGGCGATAGCCGATTTCGATAAACGAGCGCTGTTGCTGCCGGCCGATTCCTGTGGTCAGTCTGCCGCTGGCGTGACCCTGGTCGGGGCGTACTGCCGGCGTCGCCGGGACCACCTCCGGGACCACCGGATACTGGCTGCGCGCAACGCGCAATTCATGCAGCCGCTGCGCCACGGTGTGCCCATCCATGCGTTTGGCGATACCCAGATAAGACAGGTAGAGATCAGCCAGATCGATAATTTCGGCACCCTGCTGCGGCGCAACAGTCTGTTGATCAAGCCTGGCCACCGCCAAATTGCCCCGGCTTATGTCCCTCGCCAGACTGACCTGCCGGCTGTTCAAGGTCTGCATATGCGCGTCCAGCAGGCTGCGCTGGCTGGGCCGGTACTGCACCCGGCTGACCAGCCCGGGAATAGCCAGCGCGGCTTTTACTGTGTCGATCGGGATGGTGGACCAGACGAACTGATCAGTTAATTGCAGTGACGGGCGCGCCACATCCAGCAGCGACAGAATGTGATAAGAGCAGTTTTCGTCGAAGAAAAAATAATCGAAACGGACCGTACCCAGCTCCCATGCGTGACGCAAAACCATCTCGATTTCGGGCTGGGTAAGATTGAGCTGGTATTCCCATACGTCGCGGTTTTCCAGGTCGCTATATTCGCGCACCCGCAAATAATACGGCGAACTGGAAAACAGGCCGGGATACAGGCCGGTCAATCCCTTGTAGACAAACCCGAGGCCGTCATTCGCGTTGCCATTGGCGGCATAGCTGAGCGTGTATGCCAAGGTCTGTGATGGCTGGTTGGGCTGGTCGATGCGGAACATGGTATGCCCATACATCGACGCCGGACTGTTCAGGTAAGCCGATGCGTAAATCAGCGTTAATCCGCCGGGATTGATTGCCTCCCGCCATTGCTGGAAACGGGCGCAGTCGGCGCGCGGCATGCGTCCGTCAAAATGCAGCTGCTCATTGAGCCAGACAAAACGGGCGATATAACGGCACTGCGCCGGTTGCGATGTTTCGGTTTCCGGCGTTACGCTGAAGAAGCCCGCCAGCGTCGCGTCCAGTTCCGCCTGTGCATCGGTCGCACCATTCGCGGCGGCAAAAAAATTTGGGTCGTCAGCCAGGCTGCGGATGCGGCCGCTCAGCGGATGGCGTTTGAAGTGCAGTAAATTAAGCCAGGTCGGCGCATGGGCCAAATCCAGCGTGCGCGCCTGTTGCCGCAGGTTTGCAAGATAGCCGGCGGAATCGTCTGCCGCGGCGAATTTGCTGAGGCAGCAGAACAGGAATAGCGCGCACCATCGTAATGTGGGACGTTGATTGATTATTGCCATGCCGTGTTCCGATCGAATAATGAAAAAAGCCCGAATTAACGGGCTTTTTATTCAGTACAGTGCGAACTCAGATATTGTTTGAATAGGCCTTCAGAGTTTCGCTGCTGGCCAGGACTTGCTTGATATTCGCCAGAACTTCCACCGAGCTGACACTAGCCTGGGTGTATATCCTGCTGTAATTTTCTTTCATGGCAGCAGCAAAAGCTGCGTTGTCGGCTGCGCTGACGTGGATCACGCTGGCCAGTCCGGCTACAGATTCTCCCTGGCCGGTAGCCATCTCACGCGCCAGACGGTCCTGATTGCCTTCCAGATACAGCATGGCGGTTTTGTTGTTCGGGACTACGCCATCCTTGCCGCAACCCAAAGTGCCTGAGGAAATACCGAAAGTCTGGTTTCCCAGAGTGCCATTGGTGGTGACAGCAAGTACTTCCTGCGCCAGACCAGACTGTCCTGCAAATATCATGGAGCCCACGCCGCAACCGACGTTATTTGTCGCAGCAAAAGCTGAAGTAGCGGTCATCATTACAGCAGCAACTAGGTATTTTTTCATTTTATCCCCTTAACTTTGGTTTAATAATTAGAGAACAGCTGTTCGCGCAAACACACTAGAACCAGTGCAGGCGGATCGATTCTACCAGTCACGGTTGAGATTAGTCTACGGCTAAATGCAGGTTTTCGATCAAGGGTGTATCGCTATGCCGACCAGCCAGTAGCGCGCAAATTTTCCCAGCGCCATAAACAACGCGGCGGACCACGGATTAAGCCGCAGCCAGCCGGCCGCCAAGCATAAAGCATCGCCCAACAGCGGTAACCAGGCGAACAGCAGGATCGCGGTGCCGTAACGGCGCACCTTTTCAACGTGCCGGATCTGCCGGGTGAGCGGTATCATGCGACCCATGCCGAACGATACCATGCCGCCCAGCGTATTGCCGAGGGTACCCAGTGCCAGCGCAGGCCAGAACAATTCCGGATGCAGTCGCACCACCCCAATCAACACCACTTCTGAGCCGCCCGGAAGCAGCGTGGCGGCCAGAAAGCTGGAGAGGAAAACGCCCCACAGGCTGAGGTCGCTGGTGAAAAATTCGCCGACGGCCGCGCTCAATTCAGCGTACGGCCTGGTGAGTGCATGAGTACCTTCCAGCTCATTTACGGCACACGGGTTGCCCCACTTCGGTTACTTCTTTTTCCGAGGCATGAATAAATCGGTGATATTACCCTCAGCGATTTCGGCGGCGAAACCGGCCGTTTCGGAGAGCGTGGGATGCGGATGTATGGTCAACCCGATGTCCTCCATGTCCGCGCCCATCTCCAGCGCCAGCACGGTTTCGGCAATCAGTTCACCAGCATTCACGCCCACTATGCCGGCGCCGAGGATACGGCGGGTTTGCGGGTCGTACAGCAGCTTGGTGAGCCCTTCCTCTCGCGCCATCGATAGTGCACGGCCGCTCGCCGCCCACGGAAAGGCGGCTTTTTCGTAAGCGATGCCCTGGGCTTTCGCCTGGGTTTCGGTCAGCCCCATCCACGCAATTTCCGGATCGGTATAGGCCACGGACGGGATCGTCAGTGCGTCGAAACTGGCTTTGTGCCCGGCAATGACTTCCGCCGCCACTTTGCCTTCATGCGTTGCCTTGTGCGCCAGCATCGGATCACCGACGATGTCGCCAATCGCAAAAATATGCGGCACATTGGTGCGCTGCTGTTTGTCGACCGGGATGAAGCCGCGTTCGTTAACCACGATTCCGGCTGTGTCAGCGCCGATTTCACGCCCGTTGGGACGGCGGCCGACCGCCATCAGGACGCGGTCATACAGTTGCGGCGCAGGTGCCTGCTCGCCCTCGAACGTGACCTCCAGCCCTTCCTTGCGGGCTTCTATCCTGCTCACTTTAGTTTTCAGATAAATCGCTTCGTAGCGTTTTTCGATACGCTTGGCCAGCGGACGCACCAGGTCGCGGTCGGCGCCGGGAATCAGGCCGTCGGCCAGTTCAACCACGGTAATTTTCGAGCCGAGCGCGTCATATACGGTCGCCATTTCCAGCCCGATAATGCCGCCGCCGATGATCAGCAAACGCTGTGGAATATCCTGCAGCTGGAGTGCGCCGGTCGAATCGATGATGCGCGGATCGTCGTATGGGAAGCCCGGAATGCGCGCGACGCTGGAGCCGGCCGCTATGATGGCATGATCGAAGGAAATGGTTTTGCTGCCGTCCTGCGTGGCTACGGTCAGGCTGTTGGGCGTAATGAATTGTGCCTCGCCTTTGACTACCTGGACTTTGCGCTGTTTCGCCAGCACGACCAGCCCGCCGGTGAGCTTGCTCACCACGCCATCTTTCCAGCTGCGGATTTTGTTAATGTCGATCTGCGGCTGCGTATAAGTCACCCCGTGATGCGCGATATCCTGCGCCTCGCTGATCACCTTGGCCACATGCAGCAGGGATTTGGAGGGGATGCAGCCAACATTCAGGCAGACCCCGCCGAGCGTATCGTGTTTCTCGATCAATACTACCCGCTTGCCCAGATCGGCGGCGCGAAATGCCGCGGTATAACCGCCGGGACCGGACCCCAGCACTACCACCTCGGCATGGATATCCCCTTTTTCAAAAGCCACAGCCGCAGCCGGCGCGGGCGCGGCGGTGCCCATTGCCGCGGATTGAGCGGGAGTGGGCGCGGCCTGGCCTGCGGCAGTAGCGGTAACGGGTGGGGCGCTGGTTGCCGGCGCAGGTTCCGCCGCGCTGCTTTCCAGCGTCAGGATCAGGCTGCCCTGGCTGATCCGGTCGCCTACCTTGACCTTGATTTCCTTGACCACCCCCGCAGCCGGGGCCGGCACCTCCATAGTCGCCTTATCGGTTTCCAGTGTGATCAGCGATTGTTCGGCGACGACCGTATCGCCCGGCTGTACCAGCACTTCGATGACGGGAATGTCCTTGAAATCGCCGATGTCCGGCACATTCACTGCGATGGTCTGACTCATAGATGCTTTCCTGATTTAATTTTTTGAATGCGTTGTCCTGGCTGCTGAGAGAAATCCGAAGCCTGAGGGGTGAGCCCGCTCAGGCTACGCGCGTATCTGGCCATTGCCCAGTACGATAAACTTCTGCGAAGTCAGGCCTTCCAGCCCGACCGGGCCACGAGCATGGATCTTGTCGGTGGAAATACCGATTTCCGCGCCCAGCCCGTATTCAAAGCCATCGGCAAAACGCGTCGAGGCGTTGACCATGACCGAACTGGAATCCACTTCGCGCAGAAAGCGCAAAGCCTTGCTGTAATTTTCGGTCACGATGCTATCGGTATGCTGTGAACCATAGGTGTTGATGTGTGTAATGGCGGCGTCCAGATCGGCTACCACGCGCACATTCAGTATCGGCGCCAGATGTTCGGTATGCCAGTCCTGCTCGCTGGCGGGGTTCATTTTTGCGACTATCTTGCGAGCGGTATCATCGCCGCGCAGTTCCACGTTTTTCTCCAGGTAGATCTTGCACAGCCGCGGCAATACCGCGGCCGCTACGCTTTTGGCAACCAGGAGGGTTTCCATGGCATTGCAGACGCCATAGCGCTGGGTTTTAGAGTTGTCCGCGATCAATATCGCCTTTTCCAGATCGGCCTGGTCGTCGATATAGACATGGCAGATGCCGTCCAGATGCTTGATCACCGGTACGCGGGCTTCCTCCGAAATACGCGCAATCAGGCTCTTGCCGCCGCGCGGCACAATCACGTCGACATATTCGCGCATCGTGATGAGTTCACCGACAGCGGCGCGGTCGGTGGTGGTCACCACCTGAACCGCCGTTTCAGGCAGACCGGCTTCGACCAGTCCAACATGCACGCAGGCGGCGATGGCCTGGTTGGTGTGGATCGCTTCGGAGCCGCCACGCAATATCGCGGCATTGCCGGATTTGATGCACAGCCCGGCGGCATCGGCGGTTACATTCGGACGCGACTCGTAGATGATGCCGATTACGCCCAGCGGCACACGCATTTTGCCCACCTGTATGCCCGACGGACGATATTTCAATTCGCTGATTTCGCCGATCAAGTCGGGCAGCTGCGCAATTTGCTGCAAACCGGTGGACATCGCATTGAGGGTTTTGTTGTTCAGCGTCAGCCGATCGATTGCTGCTTCGTCCAGATGGTTGTTATGCGCGGCCTCCACATCCTTGGCATTCGCGGTGATCAGCAGCGCGCTGCTGTTCAGTATGGCCTGCGCAATGGTTTCCAGCGCGTAGTTTTTCGCCGCAGTATCGGCCTGCGCCATGATGCGCGACGCGGCTCGTGCCTGCCGGCCGACCTGCTGCATATATTCTTTAATGTCTACCATAATATTTATCCGGCGTGCTGCTCGCTCAGAGCGGGTCATGCATTTTACCGCAAGCGCAGTGGTAAAATGCGCGCCTTATATCAGCCGAGACGCGCATGCCCGACATTCTGAAGAAAATCCTGACGGTTAAAACGCAGGAAGTAACAGCGGCACAGGCCGTTAAGCCTCTGATGGCGATGCGCGCCGAGGCGGAGCAGGCTGCGCCGGTGCGCGATTTCAGCGCGGCGATCCGCGCAAAAATCAGTGCGGGCCAGCCTGCGGTCATCGCCGAAATCAAAAAATCCAGCCCCAGCAAAGGCATCCTGCGCGAGCATTTCAATCCGGCCGAGATTGCTTCCAGCTATGCCCAACACGGCGCGGCGTGTTTGTCGGTGCTAACTGACCAGCAATTTTTCCAGGGTAGTGCGGACTATCTGCGGCAGGCGCGCGCCGCCTGCGCAATTCCGGTGCTGCGCAAGGATTTCATCGTTGACACCTATCAGATCTATCAGGCCCGGGCGATGGCGGCGGACGCGATTCTGCTGATAGCTGCAGCGCTGGATCTGGGGCAGATGCGTGAGTTCGAAGCATTGGCGCATGAGCTGGGCATGGCGGTTCTGGTCGAAGTCCATGACGGCGCCGAGCTGGACGCGGCCCTGCAGCTCGACACTCCGCTGCTGGGCATCAACAATCGCAACCTGCGCACTTTCGAGGTGAGCTTACAGGTGACGCTGGATTTACTGCCACGCATTCCGCCCGGGCGTATCGTCGTGACGGAAAGCGGGATACTGCAGCCCGGCGATGTCCAGCTGATGCGCAGGCACGATGTACAGACGTTTCTGGTGGGCGAGGCGTTTATGCGTGCGCCTGATCCGGGTGTGGAACTGGCCAGGCTGTTTGCCGCGCCACTGAAATAGCCTGCGCCATCCCGAAACCTCGGGTAGTCCGGTAACTGATGGTGGCGGCACAGCCGGCTGAGCAACCCCGCGCACCACAAGGTTGACGTGGCGATAGCAAATAGCCTAAATTGCATGACCCCAAAATAACCAACTTAGGAGAATTACCATGGCTGTATTAGTCGGCAGAGCCGCCCCCGATTTTAACGCTGTTGCCGTGATGGGCGACAACGAGATCAAAGAAGACTTTAATTTGAAAAAACACATCACCGGGAAATATGCCGTGGTGTATTTTTATCCGCTCGATTTTACTTTTGTCTGCCCGTCCGAAATTATCGCGTTCGATCATCGTCTGGATGAGTTCAAGAAGCGCAACGTGGAAGTCGTGGGAATTTCGATCGACTCGCACTTTACCCATCTGGCATGGAAAAATACCCCGCTCAATAACGGCGGCATCGGCCAGATCCGCTACCCGCTGGTGGCCGACATCAAGCACGAAATCTGCAAGGCGTACGACGTCGAAGCCGAAGGCGGCGTGGCTTATCGCGGTTCCTTCCTGATCGACCGTGCCGGCGTGGTGCGCCATCAGGTGGTGAACGATCTGCCGCTGGGACGCAACATCGATGAAATGCTGCGCATGATCGACGCGCTGCAATTTACCGAAGAACACGGCGAAGTATGTCCGGCAGGCTGGAGCAAGGGCAAGGCCGGCATGGGCGCATCGACCGAGGGCGTAGCCAAATATCTGGCAGAGCATGCCGAAGCGTTATAGCAATCTCCGCTTTTAAAAAGCCACCTTCGGGTGGCTTTTTTTTTGGACGTGCGCGTGCAGCTTCAGCCACCGCGACCCGGACGTCTAACATCAGGAACGTAAGTTGCTTTACAATCATGGTCACCTCTTCAGCCATCCTTTTTATGCTGTTCTGGTTTGTTATTACCTACTGGCTCATCTCGGTCGGCATTGGTTTGTACGCCGCACGCCGGGTACATACCGCGCGCGATTTCGCCGTGGCTGGGCGACACCTGCCTTTTTACATGGTTACCGCGACCGTATTCGCTACCTGGTTTGGTGCAGAAACCGTATTGGGCATTCCCGCAACCTTTCTGCAGGAAGGCCTGCATGGTGTAGTCGCCGATCCGTTTGGCGCGTCCATGTGCCTGGTCCTGGTGGGCCTGTTCTTTGCGGCACCGCTGTACCGGATGAATCTGCTGACCATAGGCGACTACTATAAAAAACGTTACGGCCGCACCGTTGAGACGCTGACGGCTCTGGCCATTATTGTTTCCTACCTCGGCTGGGTAGGCGCGCAGATTACCGCGCTCGGGCTGGTGTTCAATGTCGTGTCGGGCGGGGAAATCAGCAAGGTTGCCGGGATGTGGATAGGTTCCGGAACCATCCTGCTCTATGTCGTTTTCGGGGGCATGTGGGCGGTAGCCATTACCGATTTCCTGCAGATGATTATCATCGTATTGGGCATGCTCTACATCGGGAACGAGGTCAGCGGCATGGTCGGCGGCGTGGGCGTGGTGGTCGAACATGCGGCGGCGGCGGGCAAGTTCGAATTCTGGCCGGCGCTGGATGCCAAGGCGATCCTTGGCTTCGTTGCCGCATGGATCACCATGATGTTCGGCTCGATTCCGCAACAGGATGTGTTTCAGCGCGTGCAATCGGCCAAAACGGTAAGGATTGCAGTCTGGGGAGCGGTGATCGGCGGCGGACTGTATTTCCTGTTCGCGTTTGTGCCGATGTTCCTGGCCTATTCGGCCACCCTGCTGGACCGGCAGATGGTGGACAGCCTGATCGATACCGATCCGCAAATGATACTTCCTACGTTGGTGCTGCAGCATGCTCCGCTGTTCGCCCAGGTGATCTTTTTTGGTGCACTGCTGTCGGCGATCAAAAGCTGTGCTTCCGCCACGCTGCTGGCGCCTTCGGTCATGTTTACCGAGAACATACTCAAACCGATGCTGCGGCACAAATTGACGGACCGCGGTCTGCTGCTCGCGATGCGCGTGGTGACCGTGATATTTACGGTGCTGGTAACGCTCTATGCGATGAACTCCAAGGCGGGAATTTTCAAGATGGTGGAAAATGCGTACCAGATTACTTTAGTGGCTGCATTTATTCCGCTGGTCGGCGGGTTATTCTGGAAGCGCGCGACGAACCAGGGTGCGCTGGCCGCGATTATCTGCGGGCTTACGGTCTGGCTGGCACTCCTTCTGCTGGGACCGCAAGACCCTTTCGTGCCGGCACAGTTTGGCGGCCTTATCGCCAGTGCGATCGGCATGATCACCGGATCGCTGCTGCCTGATATCGCGGGCAAAGCCCAGCCGCAGCATTCGGTGTCCAGTGAGCGGCCTTAATAGCTGAGTGTCATCTGTTTGTCATCATTTTTTCATATCATCGCAGCTTGTCCGCAACATGAGTGCAGTGGAGAAAATATGAGTGCGAATATTTTGATAGTTGAAGATGAGCCTGCGATCCAGGAACTGCTGGCTTTCAATGTGTTGCAATGCGGCTTCCGTCCGATCCAGGCGCACGATGCGGCCAGCGCGCTAAACCACATCAGCCGGGTATTGCCGGACATGATATTGCTGGACTGGATGCTGCCGGGCATCAGCGGGGTGGAACTGGCGCGACGACTGCGCGCCGATCAGCGCACGCGCAATATTCCCATCATCATGCTGACCGCGCGCAACGATGAGCACGACAAAATCATGGGGCTGGAATCCGGAGCCGATGATTACATCACCAAACCATTTTCCCCCCGCGAGCTGATGGCGCGTATACGCGCTGTGTTACGTCGCCGCACCCCGCAAATCAGCGATGAGTCAGTCGCTGCCGGTGGTATCGAATTATCGCCGATCACGCATCGCGTCAGCGCGCACGGCAAACCGGTCGAATTGGGCCCGACCGAGTTTCGCCTGCTGCATTTTTTCATGACCCATGTCGAGCGGGTGTACAGCAGATCGCAATTGCTCGACCAGGTTTGGGGCGATCACGTGTTTGTCGAAGAGCGTACCATTGATGTGCATATTCGCCGGCTGCGGCAGGCGCTCGAACCTTATGCTCTGGATGAGCTGATCCAGACGGTCCGCGGCACCGGGTACCGTTTTTCATGTAATTGATTTCATGGCGCCGCGCTGTAGGTAGCGACGCTTGAACGCATCCTGCCGGCCTGGAATTCGCGTATGCATCTCTGCCGCTAATACGCGTGTCAAACAGCGGCGCAATGGTCAGCGGGATCGCTGACGCGCACGTATAATCCGCTACCCACTATAAAGGCGAATCACGTGTTTGTTTTCTGGCGACGCGCATTGGTCTATCCGCTCATTATATTTTTGTTATCGCTATTGTTGTGGGCGGTAGCTGGAGCCCTGCCCGCAGCTTTGTTTTTTGGCTTTTTCATGCTGGTGCGAATGGCGTTTCATCTGCGCCAGCTGGCCGCGCTGGATTACTGGCTGGCCGATCCCGAAGCGCGCGTGGTGCCGGACGGGGCCGGGCTGTGGGAGGAAGTGTGTGCGCGGATGAACCGGATGGTGCGGCGGCAGCGGGCCGAGCGTGAGCAGCGCAATGCCGCATTGCGATATATGGAGCAGGCCACCTCGGCGTTGCCGGAAGGCGTGGTTATTCTTGATGAGGCGGATCGCATTGAGTGGTGTAATCCGCTGGCCGGTGAGCATTTCGGTCTTGATCGCGTACGCGATCAAGGCCATCAGATCACCTACCTGGCGCGCCAGCCGGAGTTTGTGGAATATCTTGCGATGCGTAATTTCAGCGAACCGCTGATCCTGCGCACGACCCGCCATGACAGCATGATATTGTCGATCAAGCTGATCCCCTACAGCGGCGACAAAAAGTTGCTGATCAGCAGCGACATCACCCGCTTCGAGCGCATCGAGACCATGCGCCGCGACTTTGTCGCCAATGTGTCGCACGAGTTGCGCACGCCGTTGACTGTAGTAAATGGTTTTGTCGAAACACTCAGCGACATGCCGCGGCTGGACAATGAGATGGCGCGCCGGGCGTTGCAGCTGATGGGTGAGCAGACACATCGCATGGAGCACCTGGTCAACGATTTGCTGACGCTGTCCAAGCTGGACAATGCGCTCACCGTGTTGAAGGAAGAAACGGTCGATGCTGCCGAACTGGTGCGCGTGGTGTACCAGGAAGGCCTGTCGCTGAGCGCCGGACAACATGTGCTACGCCTTGAGCTGGACAGCAATGCCGGAGTGCTCGGCAATACCGAGGAGCTGCACAGCGCATTCGGCAATCTGGTGTCCAATGCAATCCGCTATACCCCGCACGGCGGCGCAATTACGCTGCGCTGGCAGTTTGATTCGGAGCACGCCGTTTTCAGTGTGCAGGACAGCGGTATGGGTATCGCTCCGCAGCATATCCCGCGGCTGACCGAACGTTTTTATCGCGTTGACCACAGCCGTTCGCGCGAAAGCGGCGGAACCGGGCTGGGCCTGGCCATCGTTAAGCACGTAGTTAATCGCCATCAGGCAAGGCTGGAAATTATCAGCGAGGAAGGGAAGGGCAGCACGTTCAGCATCGTGTTTCCGGCTAAGCGCAGTCTGCCATTGGAGGTGGAAAAACCAGTAGCGGAAAAGCCCGGGATAGAAAATTCAGTTGAGGGGTTGCGCGGCTAAATTTCGCTGTAACTGACCCGTTCGTAATCCAGCCCCTTGTCGACGCTGATGCCCATCTTGGCCAACAGCCTGTTCTTTTCCGGCTCGACGATCTCGACCACCAGACCGGGTTTGAACCAGTTGCGCGGAATGATCAGGCTGGCGGGGGTATTAAGCTCGGGCACCGCCGGCAGCAGCAGTGCCGCGACGTACTGGTCCGATACGGTAAGGTTGACGCCGGTGGCTTTCATCGCGACTGCCCTGGCGATGCCGGGAAGGTAGCGTATGCCCGCGCGCAGTTGGCCGCTCAGCGTAACGTTCATCCAGCGCACGGTACCCAGGATAAATGTATCGGCATCGTCCGGGCGCAGCGCCAGCAATTGCTGATGGCCGATGCGTGCGGTGCCGCCCGGTTCGCGCAACAGCCGCGCACCCAGCAGGCTTTCATTCTGGATACGCCATGTTTCACATACGAAACCCAGCCCGGTCAGATCATGATGACGGGTGTCCGTCAGCACCCGGCCGAAGGTTTCGATCTGCTTGCGCGAGAGCGTATCCACCGCGGTGACTTTATCGGGCTGCTTGAAAGGACGATTGGCAATATACGCAAAGCACCCGTCCATGCCGTAACAAATCTGTCCGAACTGGTCTGTGCTCTGCAGCCGCGCTGTACGTTCGCTGGGCGGTTCGCACCAGTACTGGTGCAGGCAGTTCAGCAGCGCAAGACACTCGGTGCGGCTGCAGCCTGTGCCCAGATCGAGCTGCTGCGGAGATTGCCCCTGCTGCAATAGTATGGTTTTTACGCGCAACATTTTGCTGAGCTCGGCCATAGGCAAGTAGCGCAAGCTGTTGCCAGTAGCGTCCTGCGCCGCGCTTTGCAGGCCCTGGGAGCTGGCCAGATCAACCATCAGCGCAATAGCCCCATCCTGGCCTGCGATATTCTGCCGCTCTACATTGACGGCCGCGCTCCAGCGCTTCAGCCAGTGCCCCAGTATCTGCATCTGCGCACGTGATAATCCCGAGCGGTGCGCATAGCAGGCGAGCAGAATCCCGGTGTAAACAGCCTGGCATGACTGCGTGGCGGGCGCGCCGTCGAGGCCGCAATCGATTTCCTGCAAATGTAATCCATGGTCTTCGCTGTAGGCGTACAGCGCATGCATGCGCTGCCATAATTTGCCGTCGAATTCATAGCAGCCGTGCACATGCTCCATGATCTGCAGGCCGCCGTACATCAGGCAGCGCTGGCACAGCAGGGCAGCCGAATCCGCCAGCTGCGCCTCACCGTCTATATAGTCTTGCAGGCAGCGCTGATAGCCGATGCCCATGCTCTGCCACAAGCCGGTGATCGCTACCAGTATGGAAAACTCGCCAGTGTTCAGCGGAAGCTTTTTTGCACTCAGTTTGCCGGCATAATCGGTCTGGATGTCCGCTACTGTTTCGCGCAGCTGTTCCATGATGCCCAACCGTTCCCGACCTGATAAAGGGCAACGGTTGAGCTCGTCCAGCTGTTTGCGTAAGGTGTCGTGGGCCAGGCGCAGATTGGTCAGCTGCAGTTGCCCCAGCCATTGCGCGCAGCCGGCGGCGTTTCTGAAGGCCGGGTTGGCGTGGCTCACGGTCGGGTCCAGCGACAAGCTCAGCAAGATCTCGGCTCCTCTTTCAGCTGTTACAGCAATACCCGTTCAATGCCGCCGTTGTTGGCCTTCTGCACATAATCGACCATCCAGTCCTTGCCCAGCAGATGTTTGGCCATTTCCACCACAATGTAATCCGCCTGGGTACCGGAATCATCATTGTAGCGCGCCAGCCCCTGCAGGCAAGAGGGACACGAAGTCAGGATTTTTAGCTCCCCTTCATAGCCATCTGCGCGCAGTGCCGAGGCGCCTTTGCGCATTTCCTCTTCCTTGCGGAAGCGCACCTGGGTGGAAATATCCGGGCGGGTGGTGGCCAGCGTGCCGGACTCGCCGCAGCACCGTTCATTCAGCGTGACGTCGGTATTCATCAGTTGCTTCACCACTTGCATTGGCTGATAGGTTTTCATCGGCGTATGGCACGGGTCGTGGTACATATAGCGCACACCCTCCACGCCAGTCAGCTGTACGCCTTTTTCCAGCAGGTATTCATGAATATCGAGCAGGCGGCAGCCGGGGAAAATCTTGTCGAACTGGTACTGCTGCAGCTGATCCATGCAGGTGCCGCAGGACACCACCACGGTCTTGATGTCGAGATAGTTCAGCGTATTCGCGACGCGGTGGAACAACACGCGATTGTCGGTGATGATTGCATTGCCCTTGTCTTCCTGGCCGGATGAGGTTTGCGGATAGCCGCAGCACAGATAGCCCGGTGGCAGTACGGTGATCGCGCCGGTTTCGTATAGCATCGCCTGCGTCGCCAGGCCGACCTGGCCGAACAGCCGTTCGGAGCCGCAGCCGGGAAAATAGAACACCGCTTCGGAATTCTCATTCAGTTTGTGCGGGTCGCGGATGACCGGCACCATGGTGTTGTCCTCGATGTCGAGCAACGCGCGGGAGGTACGCTTGGGCAGCCCGCCCGGCATCGGTTTGTTGATGAAATGGATCACCTGCGCGGTAATCGGCGGCCGCCCGACCGTGGCCGGCGGATGCGCGGTCTGCGCACGCAGCAGACCGAAATGTTTTGCGACCCTGTGCGCGGTACGCTGCGCTTTATAGCCCCAGTCGATCATGAACTTGCGCACCACCTTGATCGTGATCGGGCTGGTCGGGTTCAGAAACATCATCGCAGCGGTGGTGCCGACATTGAATTTCTTTTTGCCCTGCTTGCGCAGGAAGTTGCGCATCGCCACCGAAACGTCGCCAAAATCAATATCGACCGGGCAGGGATTCAGGCATTTGTGGCAAACCGTGCAATGGTCGGCGACGTCGCCGAACTCATCGAAATGCGCGATCGAAATACCCCGTCGCGTCTGCTCTTCATACAGGAATGCCTCGATCAGCAGCGAGGTCGCGAGAATTTTGTTGCGCGGTGAATACAGCAGGTTGGCACGCGGCACATGCGTGGCGCACACCGGCTTGCATTTGCCGCAGCGCAGGCAATCCTTGATCGAATCGGAAATCTGGCCGAGCTCGCTTTTCTCCAGGATCAGGCTTTCCAGCTCCATCAGATTGAAGCTCGGTGTATAGGCGCGCTCCAGATTGCCGCCGGTCAGCAGCTTGCCACGGTTGAAGCGGCCGGCGGGATCGACGCGATTTTTGTACGCGGTGAACGCGGCGATTTCTTCGGCTTCGAGGAAGTCGAACTTGGTGATGCCAATGCCATGCTCGCCGGAGATTACGCCGCCCAGCGATTTAGCCAGACGCATGATGCGTTCCACCGCGCCGTTGGCCTGCTGCAACATCGCATAGTCATCCGAGTTGACGGGCAGATTGGTATGCACATTGCCGTCGCCGGCATGCATATGCAACGCGACGAATACGCGGCTCTTCAGCACTTTCTGATGGATCGCGTTGCACTGCTCGAGGATGGTCTGATAAGTGCGGCCGTCGAAAATCTGACCCAGCGGTTCGCGTATTTCCAGCTTCCAGGAGGCGCGTACCGAGTGATCCTGCAACACCTGGAAAACCGTAGCGTCGCTGGTCACGGGCGCGCCGTGCGGCAATTCTGCCGCCGGCCTGTCCAGATTATCCGCCAGCCATTGCCAGCGCGCCCGCACCGAACCGATCAGTTCGCGCGCCAGCTGCGCGCGGTTGCCCAGCAGCTCGGCGTCGGCGATGCCGTCGTCCTGATGGTACAGCGGCAGCTCGCCGGCGAAGAATTCCCCCAGCGCATCGACCAGCTTAAGTTTGTTGTGCAGCGACAATTCGATATTGATGCGCTCCACGCCGTCGCAGTAATCGCCCATGCGCGGCAGCGGAATGACCACGTCCTCGTTGATCTTGAACGCGTTGGTGTGTTTTGCGATGGCCGCGGTGCGGGCGCGGTCCAGCCAGAATTTTTTGCGTGCTGCGGCGGATACCGCGATAAAGCCCTCGCCGCTGCGCAGGTTGGCCAGCCGCACAATTTCCGAAGCGGCCCGCGCCACCGCGTTTTCGTCATCGCCGACCACATCGGCGATCAGCACCATCTTCGGCCTAACGCCGCGCTTGGACTTGGTGGCATAACCGACCGCTTTCAGGTAGCGCTCGTCCAGATGTTCCAGTCCGGCCAGCAGCGCGTCCGTGCGCAGATGGAAATGCGATGTGATCTCGACGATTCCCGGAACGGCCGCGTGTACCTGGCCGAAAAATTCCAGGCATACGGTACGGGTATGTTGATGGGCGCGATGCAGGATAAAGCGCGCCGAAGTAATGATGCCGTCGCAGCCTTCCTTCTGGATGCCGGGCAGGCCGGACAGGAATTTGTCGGTGACGTCCTTGCCGAGCCCGGTCTTGCGGAATTTGTCGCCGGAAATTTCCAGGATCTCGGGCGCGCCGTGTGGCGTGACGCCATCCTCCTCAAACCGGCTGATGCGGAACTGGGCTTTTTCGATATCGTGGATTTTGCCGAAATTATGGTTGAGCCGTTCGACCGTCATCCACAGTCCGTCCGGCGTCACCATGCGCCATGACGCCAGGTTATCCAGCGCGGTGCCCCATAAAACGGCCTTCTTGCCGCCGGCATTCATCGCGACATTGCCGCCGATGCACGAGGCGTCGGCCGAGGTTGGATCAACCGCGAATACCAGATTGCCGGCCTCCGCTGCATCCATCACGCGCCGTGTCACTACGCCGGCGCCGCACAGGATGGTGGGCATCGGCGCGTCGAGTCCGGGCAACTGCAGCATTTCCACCGCCGACAGCGCTTCCAGTTTTTCGGTATTGATGACTGCCGAACGCTTGTCCAGCGGCACTGCGCCGCCGGTGTAACCGGTGCCGCCGCCGCGCGGAATAATGGTGAGTTCGAGTTCGATACAGGCGCGCACCAGCGCAGCGATTTCTTCCTCGGTGTCCGGATTGAGTACCACGAACGGGTACTCTACGCGCCAGTCGGTCGCGTCAGTGACGTGCGATACGCGCGCCAGGCCGTCGAACTGGATGTTGTCGCGGCGCGTAATGCGGCCCAGGATGCGCAGTGCACGACGGCGCAGCTTGGCGGTCAGGTCAAAGTCGGCGGAGAATTCGTCGACGGCGCGATGCGCCAGCTGCATCAGCCGTTTCACCTGCTGATTGTGGTCGTGAATTGCGTCCGCCGCGCCGGCTGGCACTGCGCTTTCGGCAACGTTGCGGCTGGCCTTGAGGACGGTTTCGTCGTTGTCCGGCTCAGCGTCTTCGGTATGCTGGCGCCGCTGCTCGATCGCATTCAGGCGATGGCGCAGCGCACCTATCAGTGCTTTGCGCCGCTTGGGATTGTTGAGCAGGTCATCCTGCAAATACGGATTGCGCATCACGACCCAGATGTCGCCCAGAACTTCGTACAGCATACGCGCCGAACGGCCGGTGCGGCGCTCGTCGCGCAGTCCGGTAATAATGTTCCAGCCTTCTTTACCGAGTATGCGCAGGGTAATCTCGCGGTCGGAAAACGAAGTGTAGTTGTAGGGGATTTCGCGCAAACGTACGGTCATGGTGTGGTCATGCAGACTAGGACCTGTATTTTACCTGAATGTCGCGGGCTACTCGACCTGTCCGTAAATAGGAGGAATTAATCGCGTTGGAACGGCCACTTGCGACCGGCGCAGCGGCGACCGCCCGGCAGGATCAGCTGGCGACGTGCGTGCCGCGTAGCTTGGCAGAATTCATATAGCGGGCGAACTCATCCGCCGGCATCGGTTTGCCGATGTAGAAGCCCTGCGCTTCGTCGCAGTGATGGGCGCGCAGGTAAGTCAGTATGGATTCCTCTTCCACGCCTTCGGCGATGGTTTTCAGGCCCATGCTGCGCGCCATCTGGATGACCGCGCGAACAATTGCGGTATCGCCGGAGTTGGTCGACAGGCCGCGTATAAACGACTGGTCGATTTTGACCTTATCCACGGCAAAGCGGCTCAGGTAAGCCAGGCTGGAATAGCCGGTGCCAAAGTCGTCGATAGACAGCTTGACTCCCAACAGCTTGAGGCGTTGCACCGTGCGCAGCACATTCTCGGTGTCGCGGATCAATATTGACTCGGTCAGCTCCAGCTCCAGGCAGGGCGGTTCTAGGCCGGATTCGGTGAGCGCGGCGATAATTGTTTGTTCCAGATTGCTGCGCTTGAACTGCACCGCCGACAGATTGACTGCCATGACAAAATCCGCCAGCTCGGTTTTCTGCCAGATGACTGCCTGCCGGCAGGCTTCGCGCAATACCCATTCGCCGATCGGCACAATCAGGCCGCTGTCTTCCGCCAGCGAGATAAATTTCTGCGGTACGACCAAGCCCAGCTCGGGGTGATTCCAGCGGATCAGCGCTTCCGCACCTATCAATGCGCCGCTGGCCAGATCGATCTGCGGCTGATAATGCAACACAAATTCTTCGCGCTCCAGCGCCAGCCGCAGGCTGTTGCGCATTTTGAGGTGTTCATCCGCGTGCGCATTCATCTGCAGGTCGAAGAAATGGCAACTGTTGCGCCCCGCTTCCTTGGCGTGATACATCGCTGTATCAGCCTTTTTCAGCAGCGTATCAAAGTCTTCGCCGTCTTCCGGATAAACGGCGGTGCCAATCGAAGCGGAGGTGGACAGTTCGTGGTTGTCGATCTGGAACGGCAGGGCCAGCCTTTCCAGTATCTTGGTCGCGAACAAGGTAATTGCATCCGTTTCATGGATGTCCGACAGGATGATCAGGAATTCATCGCCGCCCTGTCTACTGATCGTATCGCTCTCGCGTACACACTCGCGCAGGCGGGCCGCAACCACTTTAAGCAGCGCGTCGCCGATCACGTGGCCCAGTGTGTCGTTGATGTTCTTGAAATGATCGAGATCAATAAATATCAGTGCAACCCTGCTGTGGTTGCGCACGGCATGCGCCACTTCCTGTTCAAAGCGGTCACGTACCAGTACACGATTCGGCAGACTGGTTAACTGGTCATGGTGGGCAAGAAAATTGATCTGCGCCTCGGCCGATTTGCGCAAGGTAATATTGTCCAGTATCGCGACGAAATATCCGGTTTTAACGCTGTAAACCGATACTGAAAACCACATCGACATCACATGGATTTCGTATCGCTCCGGTTTGCCGGTGTGCGCCACGCGGCCGACCAGCTCGATCAAGTCGGGATTGGTTTGCTTGACGTCCGGAATGAGTTCGGTGACTTTTTTACCGACCGGATTTTTTAAGCCGGTTACCTTCTCAAACGCCTGGTTGACGTTGACATGGACGAAGTCATAGGGACGGCCATCGCGGTATAGCATCTGACAATAGGCGTAGCCCTCCGGCATATTTTCGAACAGCGAGCGGTAGCGTATTTCGCTTTCCCGGATGGCCACTTCCGCCTGCCGGCGTTCGGTAATGTCGCGTATCAGCACGATTATCTGGGCGCTCCCGCTGATCTCACCCTGGCGCAGGCTGATTTCCGTCCAGAAATGAGTATCGTCGCGTCGTTTCGACAGCCATTCGAACACCGGCGTGTCGCCATTACGCGCTTGGGCTATCAGACTCAGCGCGTGCTGCTGGGTATAGGGCGGAAAGTCGGCGCTCAGCTCGGCAATGCTGCGCCGGCATAATTCTTCGCGGCTGTAGCCGAACATTTGCATAGCCTTGGCATTTACATCGAGAATTTTACCGGTATACGGATCGTCGATGAAAATGGCGTCGTTGGCGTTGTCAAAAATCGCGCGGAAGCGCTTTTCGCTGACGCGCAATGTTTCTTCGATTATTTTCTGGCGATGCAGTGCGCGACGCACCAGTACAAACATCATTAGTGCAGTCAGTACTACAAATAGAATGCCTTTATACGTCTGAAAACTGGTGAGGGTGGGCGGATCGTTGATCTGAGCGGCTAAGTATTTATCGCTCAGAATAATCCAGGGAAGGCTGAATAACAGATAAATAACGGTAATACGCAGAGCAGAGGTGTTGGTTTTAACCACGGTGTTCCCTTTTTTTCAGTACCTTACACCGTGGTCTTGATAATAGTCAATCCCTGCCGGTGTACATGAAGAAGAGAAGGTCTGGCTATTGAGCATTTCAAGCTGCGCAAAGCACCGCACAGTTCTGCTAACCTTGCGCCTGCGAAATATTCAAGGGTAATAAATTTCATGTTGCAAGCCTTCGAACTGAAAAATGGGCATCTGGCCGAGGTCCATCCGCAAGACGCGGGCCAGTATAATAAGGGTCAGCCGATATGGATAGACATTGTTGCTCCCAGCGTAGAAGAGCAGGCCTGGATAGCGCAGACTTACCATCTCGCCCTGCCTCAACCGGAACATCTGCGTGACATAGAAGCGAGTGCACGCTTTTATGAAGAAGATCACGGGCTGCATCTGCGCTCGGATTTTTTGCTGGGCAAGGGTATGAACGCGCATAGCGTGACCGTGGCTTTTATCCTGTGCGGTCCGGTACTGTTCAGCGTACATCAGGAAAGTTTGCCGATTTTCCAATGGCTGCAGAAGCGCACGCACGCACAGGCCGGCGAAATGGCGGACAGCAAAGATGTATTGATCGATCTGTATGCAATGGATGTAGAGTATTCCGCCGATGCGCTGGAAGAAGTGTATGCCGATCTTGAACATGTCAGCCAGGCCGTGCTCGCGCCCAGCCTGAGTGACGAGAATGCTGCGTCGGTGCTGTCCAGCATAGCGCAGGCAGAGGACATGAACGGACGCATACGCCGTAATGTGATGGATACGCGGCGTGCGGTATCCTATCTAATGCGCAGCAAGATCCTTAGCCATGAGCAGATGGAAGAGTCGCACCAGATTTTGCAGGACATCGATTCGCTGGATGGGCATACCGCCTTTCTATTCGACAAGATCAATTTTCTGATGGGCTCTACGGTCGGCTTCATCAATGTCAACCAGAACAAAATCGTCCGGCTATTTTCCGTCGTCTCCGCTGCCCTGCTGCCGCCAATGCTGATTGCCTCTATTTACGGGATGAATTTTCATCAAATGCCGGAACTGTCATGGCAACTGGGCTATCCGTATGCGTTGTTGCTGATGGCGTTGTCGGTGGTGCTGCCGTTCTGGTATTTTCGCCACAAAGGCTGGCTCAAATAACGCCTGCTCAACCGTTGAGCAGATAGTCCAGTGCGATGCCCGCAAATATGATTCCGCCAAACCAGTTGTTGTGTAAAAATGCCCGGAAACAGGCGTCGCGCTGGCGGTGGCGTATCAGGAAGTAATGGTGGCAGGCAATGCCGGCCGCTCCGGCCAGGCTCAGATAATAAACCAGGCCGAGATTAATGCTGGCGCCAACCGCAGCCAGTATCGCCAGTGCCACGCCGTAGCAAGCCATCACCGCAAGCACGTCGTGTCGGCCGAAAAACAGCGCGGAAGAATGGATGCCCAGATGGACATCGTCGTCACGGTCAACCATCGCATATTCGGTGTCATAAGCAATAGCCCAGACTACATTCGCAGCCAGCAACCACCATGCCACGGCCGGCACTGCATTGAGCTGCGCGGCAAATGCCATCGGGATGCCGAAGCCAAACGCAATGCCCAGGTAGGCTTGCGGAATCGCCAAGAAGCGTTTGGTATAGGGATAGCTGGCAGCGAGTAACACCGCCGGCACCGATAAAGCCAGGGTGAGGCCGTTGAGCGGCAATATCAATACGAAAGCCATAAGCGCTAGCGCAGCTGCCAGCTTGAGCGCGGCGTGCGGCGCGATCTGTCCGCTGGTGATGGGGCGATCGCGGGTACGCTGCACATGCTTGTCAAAATCACGATCGGCATAGTCATTGATCACACAGCCGGCTGAACGCATCAACACGGTCCCGAGTATGAAGATGAATACGATAAACCATTGCGGGTGGCCGCTGCCGGCGATCCACAGGGCCCATAAAGTCGGCCACAGCAGCAATAAAATGCCGATCGGCCGATCCAAACGCATCAGCTTCAGGTAAAGGCCGAGGCGCTTTTTCATAATGGATGGGCTAGAAGCCAGCATGGCTGATCTGTTCTGTAATAAGGGGCGGCGAAAGTATCTCAAACACTCGCGTGGCGTTCAACTGGGCCGGCGGTGCGCAACCGCAGGATTTCGGGCAGAAAAATTTCCGTTACCAGCAACGGCGCACCGTGCAGCGTAAACAGTGAACGCCGCGCGTATAGTCGCGCCGGTGCATTTTCGAGCGCGGCAGCGGCGCGGCGATATAGCGGGTGATCCTTTTTTAGCATACGGTAATGCAGCGGTGCACGTTGTACCAGCGGATGGGAAAACAGCATTCCTCCCAGCGGCCGGTTGCCCAGCGTGCGCAGCTTGTGCCACGGGCCGCGCAGATGCTGCGTCGCGACTACGCTATGGGCAAACACTACCGGTTTGTCATCGGCGATCAGTAGCACTTCCCGGGTGTATACCCGCTGCCGTAGCGGCACGCCGAGCAATCTGGTTTCGTCATGCGTTGCGCTCATCAGCTGGATGCGTACACTGGCCACCCGGAAAAGGTCGCAACGTTTCTGGATACGCAGGGTCAGCGAACCGCGGTCGGCCAGCCACGGTGTGTAGCCGGATTTATCCGGCAGCAGGCTGTGCCATAACTGATCAGACATACAGATAATCGTCACGATTGGCCATCCAGCGCTGCAGATGCTCGCGCGCGTGCTGCGGAAAGTCGCGCAGCATCTCATCGGCGATTGCGCGGGCGCTGTGCAGCAGGGCGGTGTCCGAATTGACATCTGCAAAACGCAGCATCGGCACGCCGCTTTGACGTGCGCCCAGCAGTTCGCCCGGGCCGCGCAATTGTAGATCCTGCTGCGCAATTTCAAACCCGTCAGTATGCTCGTAAATGATTTTAAGCCGGGCGCGAGCCAGTTCTGACAGCGGCTGCTGAAACAGCAAAATACATATGCTTTGCGCGGCGCCGCGCCCGACCCGGCCGCGCAGCTGATGCAGTTGCGCCAAGCCCATACGTTCGGCGTGGTCGATCACCATCATGCTGGCGTTCGGGACATCCACGCCAACTTCGATCACGGTAGTGGCAACCAGCAATTGAATCTCGCCGTTTTTGAACGCCGCCATGACCCGCGCTTTTTCGGCACTGTCCAGCTTGCCGTGCACCAACCCAACGCGCAGTTCGGGAAAAGTCTGCGCCAGCAGCCGATAGGTTTCCAGTGCGGTCTGCAATTGCAGCGTTTCCGATTCATCAATCAGCGGGCAGACCCAGTAAGCCTGCCGGTGGCTCATACACGCCAGCCTGACACGTTCGAATACTTCGGCGCGGCGTTCATCGTGGATCAGTTTGGTAACGATGGGCGTGCGACCCGGCGGCAACTCGTCGATCACCGATACATCCAGGTCAGCGTAATAACTCATCGCCAGCGTGCGCGGGATCGGCGTTGCACTCATCATCAGATGATGCGGCTGGCTACAGCCGCCCGCATCAGATTCGGTGCGCTGAGCATCGGTTGACCTGCCTTTGCCGCGCAAGGCCAGGCGTTGTTGCACCCCAAATTTGTGCTGCTCATCAATGATGATCAGCCCGAGGTTTTTGAATGCCACCTGTTGCTGAAACAGCGCATGGGTGCCTATGGCCAGCGATGTGGCGCCCGCCGCAATATTCTCAACGGCCGCCAGCTTGTCCTTTTTTTTCATGCTGCCAGAGAGCCATGCAGGAGTGATACCGAGCGGTGCCAGCCAGTCGCGCAGCTTGAAGTAATGTTGCTCGGCGAGAATTTCGGTCGGGGACATCAGCGCGACCTGGTAACCGTTCTCAATGGCCTGCAGCGCGGCCAGCGCCGCGACTATCGTTTTGCCGCTGCCGACATCACCCTGCAGCAACCGCTGCATCGGATGCGGCTGCGCCAGATCCGAACTGATTTCGCGCAGAACCTTATGCTGGGCTGCGGTCAGCTGGAACGGCAGGGTTTGCAACAATTGTTGTGGAAACGTTTGCTGCGGCAACAGCTGCGGAGCGGTGCGGCTGCGTCGCTTGCGATAATGCACGCGCATCGACAGCTGCTGTGCCAGCAGTTCATCGAACTTGATGCGTAGCCAGGCGGGATGCACACGTTCGGCTAATACTTCTGCGCCGATATCAGGCGGCGGATTATGCAGCAATCGCACACTCTGGGCGAAGCCGGGAAGTGCAAGCCGCGCCAGTACGGCCGGCGGCAACGTATCAGCCAGGTCGAGTTCTTCCAGTGCGCACAATATGTGCTTGACGAGGGACGGCTGCGGCAGCCCGGCGGTAGTCGGGTAAACCGGGGTGAGCGCTTGCCTGAGGGGCGTCTCATCACCTGCAACGCGGCATTTCGGATGTACCATTTCCATGCCGAAATAGCCCATGCGTACTTCGCCCAACGCACGGATGCGTTTGCCCACGGCAAGTTGTTTCTGCTGACTCGGATAGAAATGCAGAAAGCGCAAGTGCAATAGCCCGCTTTCGTCCCGTAGCTGGCACACCAGCGTGCGACGCGGCCGGAAAATAATTTCGCTGTGCACAATTTCCCCTTCCACCTGAGCAGTGGTGCCGGGCGCAAGATTGGCGATGGGCAGCAATTGCGTCTCGTCTTCGTAACGCAGGGGCAAATGCAGAACCAGATCAAACCGACGGTGTATGCCTATCTTGCCCAGCCGCGCCCGTGTCGCTTCAGGCAGCTTGTCGAGGCTCACGATGCGGCCGAGGCACGATGGTCAATCGGCAACGTGCAGCACACCGTCCATTTCGACCAGCCCGCCCCGCGGCAACGCAGACACGCCGACCGCGGCCCGCGCCGGATAGGGCTGCTGCAAATAGGTCGCCATGATCTCGTTCACCATCGCGAAATGCTTGAGGTCGGTAAGGTAGACATTCAGCTTGACCAGGTCGTTAAGGTCCCCGCCGGCAGCGCGCGCAACCGCGTTTAGATTCTGGAACACCCGGTGTATCTGAGCGTCTATACCCTCTACCATCTGCATGGTAGAGGGTTCCAGCCCGATCTGGCCGGACAGGTACACTGTCCCTCCAATGCGTATGGCCTGCGAATAGGTGCCAATCGCGGCCGGCGCCTCTGCCGTTTGTATTACGATTTTGCCGGGCATATTTACCCCTCCATTATTTGAACCAACAATGCAAGAGTGCAATTCTATTTGAACTATACCGCCACAAAGGAAACTTTTTATGGCGGCGCAGGAACTATGGTGTTGATGCCCTGCCTAATTTCGCCTGCGCAGGCTGTATTCCGTAGGCTATATCCGGCTCGGCCGGGCTCGGATATCGATCTGATATACTGGCCTGCATACAGGCGCCGGCGATAGGCAATTCACTAGCGTGATGCGCTGCAAGTTGAACTTAAATCGGCTGGAATTGAGAGGAAGCGGTTTGACAGTATTCATGACAGGCTGGTGGAATTATTGCGATAGCTGCGGTCGTGATCGTGGCTAAAATTCCAGACCGTAATCTCGAGCAGAGTCTGGCAGAAGATGGGCCACCGTTGCGTGCCGCATTCGGCAGGCCATGGGCAATAGCAGCGGGGGCGGGATTGGTGATCGCCGGAGTAGTTTTTTTATCTCTGATGCTGTCCCGGCCCGACGATACAGAACTGCATAAACTGGCGGGAAGCGAGCAGTCTGCTCAGATCACGCAGGAACAGATCAATGCAATGGTGGAAGGTCTGGCGCAAAAACTGAAAACCAGACCGGATGATGGCCCAGGCTGGGCAATGCTGGGCCGCTCTTACGCCACATTACGCCGTTTTACTGATGCCAGTATGGCGTATCAGCGGGCAGTCGCGCTAATGCCGAATAACTCGTCTTTGTTGACCGAATACGCCGATGTGCTGGCAATGACCAATGGCCGCAATGTCCAGGGGGAGCCGGAAAGAATTGTCCAGCAGGCTCTGCTCATTGATCCAAATAATATCAAGGCCATGGCTTTGGCGGCCACTGCCGCCTTCCAGCGGCAGGATTATCCCGGCGCGATCATTTGGTGGCAGAAAATTATCCAGCTGGTACCGCCGGATTCGCCGGTGGCGCGTTCAATCAGCGCCAATATCAGTCAGGCGCAGGGAATGGCGCACGGCACATCGTCGCCTAAATCCGTTCGCTCTGCCGAGCGGGCCAGCGCCGAAATGATGCCTCCGCGATGAATCAGCTACGGTCTATGTTCCTCGATCTGATGCGTCATTGGCAGCGGCTGCCTGTAACTGCTGCGTACGCACACCAGCGTATATCGTGAAATAGCGCGAGCGTGAGTAATTGATGCAATATTTGAATTCGGTTGCGCCGGACAGTGCTCACCGACGGCAGTTTTTGCAGCTGGCACTGCTAGGTATGGCGAGCGCCATGCTACCGGGGTGTAAAAAAGGTTTTGCTCCGGATGAAGAGTTTCCGGCGTTGAATCTGCCGTATCTGGATGGAACGCCGCTGCCCTATAGCGCAACCCCTGGAATTCCGCAGGTAATTAATTTCTGGGCGACCTGGTGTGAACCCTGCCGCGTGGAAATGCCCAGCCTGGAAAAATTGAGCACGTTGTTTCGTCCGGAGGATCTGACTGTTGTCGGCATTACGGTAGATAGCGATGTGAATCTGGCGCGGGAATTCAGTCTGGTTTCCAAGCTCACTTTCCCGATGTTGTCGGATCATGTCCAGACATTGTCGAATGGCATATTGCGGATCCCGGTTTTCCCTTCTACTTATCTGCTGAGGCGGGATCGTACGATTGCACAGGTTGTTCATGGCGCGCGCGATTGGGCCGATCCGAAACAGGTCGGGGAAATTGAACGGTTGCTGGGGGTGAAACGCAATGCTGTGACGTGATCCAGCCTGTGCTGCCCGCATGGGCTATGAAGTTTTTAATGCTGCGTCGATCCGTGTTGCGGCGCCACCATATGGGAATGAGCACGCGGGCGATTCCGATAAACGATGAATCAAACCTACGAAAACCTGGATAAGAACATCGCCGAGCCTGCTGCCAAGCCGGCCAGAGTGCTCAGCGGCATGTCGCTGCGCACCAAGGGCATATGGGTAATGATTTTATTCATGGCCTATACGCTGTCAGCCGGCTTTCTGATGGGTAGTGAGCGAAATGCGTTGTATCTTGATCTGCAACAGCTGGAAGCAGTGCATGAGGATGAAGAGCGTCAGCTCGGGCTCAATATGCTGGTCATCCGCGCTATTCTGATAGTCAATGAAAGCCTTTATTCCTCAAGCACCGAAACCTCTGCCGGCCTTGATGCGGCGACTCGCAGTATCGCGGCGCAAATCGGTGAGGTGCTGGTGAGCCTGAATCAGGAGGCGCAATCCTATCCCCTGCTAATGGATGATGTGGCTGCGTTCCGGGCGAATATGCAGGATATGGCGACTAAACCGCCGAGCCGGGTGACCATAGCCGAGGTGCGCACAAATCTGCACAAGCTGGTGATCGGCCTTGATCAGGTCACCATCATGATGCGCTCCCATAAGCAGGCGTTGCTGGAACGCTATCGTAAGACTTTCGATCGGCTTTCGCTGGTTTGGTCCGTCACTGCGACTATAGGCGTGATGTTTCTGGGCGGGCTGGTGATGATATTCGTTACGCGTCTGGCATGGGATATCCGGCGTATCCAGGACCGGGCTCTGGCCATTATTGAGGGATACCGCGGGAAGCCTTTTACGGTGACGCGCTTCGACGAGCTGGGTGCGCTGATGGGAGCGGTCAACAAAATGCAGCTTGAGTTGCGCCAGCATGAGATGCAGATGGAACTCATCCGGCAGCAGCGTTTTCATAAGGAAAAAATGGCCGCGGTCGGCTCGCTGGCCTCGGTGGTTGCGCACGAAATCAATAATCCCTTGTCAGCCATCGTGGGCGCGGCGGAATTGATGGCCGAGGTGAAAAACAGTAATACGTCGGATAAGGGGCAATACGGGCGTCAGGCGGAGGTAATCCTCGCGCAGGCCAGGCGGGTGATGAACATCACCCGCCAGATTTCGGAATTTTCGATGCCCCAGTCCGCTGAGCCTGAACTGCTGGATTTAAATAGCCTGGTCCGCAACACCGTAAAATTCATCAGTTTCGACCGGCGCTTCAGTTTCGTGGACATGGTGCTTGATCTTGACCCTGAACTGCCGGCGGTGCATGCGGTGAGCGATCACATTACCCAGGTCATCATGAATCTGCTGATCAACGCGGCGGATGCCGCGGAGGGCAGAACCGAGCCGAAACCGCGCATAGTGATCTCGACCAGCCGGCTGGAGAAATATGCTGCGGTGATGGTCATTGATAATGGCACAGGCATGGACAAAGCCACTCTGGAACGGATATTCGAGGAATACTTCACTACCAAACCTCCGGGTAAAGGCAGCGGAATAGGCTTGGCGATTTCCAAGTCGTTGATCGAATCGGACGGCGGATTGATCAACGTCCAATCTGAGCTGGGGATAGGCACCACCGTCACCGTGCAATTGCGCCTGGCGGAAGAGAATGCTGCGCCGTAATTACGCAGGCGATGGAATTGCTACGGCGCTACAATGAGGGTTGAGGAGATTAAATGCACATTCTGGTCATAGATGATGAAGCCGCTTTGCGGCAAATTCTCTCATCACTTGTACGCCGTGCCGGTTATTCGGTGGATGTCGCGTCCAGCGCGGCTGAAGCAACCGCCAAGTTGATCCGCGGCGATGTAGATGTGGCGCTCTGCGACGTACGTTTGCCGGACGGAGATGGCATCGAACTGGTGCGCGGATTCAAGACCTCGAATAGTGGAATTGATACCCAGTTCATTATGGTGACGGCGTTTGCCTCCATGGAAACTGCGGTGGAAGCATTGCGCGCAGGCGCCACGGATTACATCGTCAAGCCGGTGCACAATGAGGAACTGCTGCACCGACTGGCGCAGATCGAGGCGATGAGCGGTTTGCGCGCCGAGAACAAAGCGTTGCGCAGCCTGGTTGCGGGCGGGCCGGAACTGTACCAGTTTACTTCGCCGTCGATGCATCAGGTTAATCGCCTGGTGAGCAAGGTTGCGGTGACCAATAGCACAGTCCTGATTACCGGTGAAAGCGGCACGGGAAAAGGAGTGCTCGCCCGGTCCATTCATGAGCAGAGCCCGCGCGCGGACTTCCCATTCATTCCGGTCAATTGCAGTGCGATCCCGGAAAATCTGATAGAAAGCGAGTTCTTCGGTCATACCAAGGGGGCTTTTACCGGCGCGGATCGCGCGCGCAAGGGCCTGTTTACTCAAGCCGACCGCGGTACCATTTTCCTCGACGAGATCGGGGAACTTCCACTGCATTTGCAAACCAAATTGTTACACGTAATAGAAGACAAGCAGATCAGGCCATTAGGGGGCGAACAGGTCCGCAGCGTAGACGCTCGAATTATTGCTGCAACCAACCGTAATCTGGAAGGTATGGTCAAGGCCGGCACTTTCCGCGAGGACTTATATTTCCGTTTAAGCATGTTTCATATTCATATGCCGCCACTCCGCGCAAGTCAGGGCGACATCAGTGGCCTAATCAGGCACCTGATGCGTAATAGCAATGTGGTCGGGCGCGGGAATGAATTTGAGATTGATCCTGAAGTGGACGAGATTTTACAATCTTATAGTTGGCCGGGTAATGTCAGGCAATTGGAAAATGTGATTAACCGCATGTGTATATTAGTTGAGGGCGGACGCATTACCTTGCTTGATTTGCCCCCCGAAATATCGCTGCAGAATGATAGCAAAGACCGGGCCGAGGGCATGGTTGCGGTGGCTGGAGATTTGCGCGAACAATTGCGTCAGGCCGAAGCAAGGTTTATTGCTAAAGCGCTTAACGACGCGAACGGAGACCGCAAGGTTGCCGCGCAAAGGCTGGGAATAGGGTTGTCCAGTCTTTATCGTAAACTGGAGGATCTGGCAGAGTTGGGTGTAGTTCGCAGTACTTAGCGTGCGTTCATTTAACGATGTGAGTGCGGATCAAGGTGCTGTAGGAATTAAAAGGAAAATGCGAATGCGGGGATGGAGTTGCAGACTGGGACTGATGATATTGACATGTTGCGCCCCTATTACCTTGGCGTTGGCTGATTCGCTTGACGGATTTACCCTGAGGTCGACAGATGTGCTTGAATCCGAACAAAGCGGTGCGGTGAATGGCGGTGCGACAAATGTAATAAGTAACACTGCGCCGGGCGGGCCGGGCAATACTGCAATTGAAAGCAGTACCGCAACGAAGGCAGAAAGTACCCCAACAAGTGGAGTAGACGGAAATGTGACACCGTACGGGCGAACTTCGGCAGAGTTGCTTAAAAGGAGCAACGCTTCGGCAGAAGAAGATTTTAAGGCCGGTGTTATGGTTTATGCGCGTGGTGAAATGATTGAGGCGCAAGGGATTTTGGAACGTGCCGCTAACGCGGGTCATGCGGGTGCGATGGCGATTTTAGGCGAAATACTGGAGCGATCCGGATTTGTCGCAGAAGCGGCGGCCTGGTACCGTAAATCTGCTGAATTGGGAAATGCTGAGGGCCAGTTTCATTTGGCTTCAATGTATCTGGATCTGCAATCCTACAGCCTGAATAATGTAGGGGTGTCGAGGGATTTGGGCGAAGCGCGCAAGTGGTTTATACGGTCGGCGGAACAGGGCCATCTCTCCGCAACGGGGGTAGTACTGGCAGCTTATCTTACCGGCGGCTTGGGCCTGAAAGCGAGCGAACGTACTGATGCTGAGGTGCTCAAATGGATTAACCGAGCGAAGGATCTTAACAATGCCGATGCAATGGATGCCCTCGCGAACGCTTACCGTCTGGGCAAATATGGGTTGGCTGTGGATTCCCTGCTGGCGGATGAATGGACTGTAAGGGCTAACGAGGTGCGGGGAATTAAACCTGATGAAAATACTGCCAGAAGGGTTTTCAGGAAGAAACGGCTTTAGTAGCCTGCCTGTTGACGTGGCAATGGAAAAGCACGGAGTGCGGCAAAACGCCTGGCATCTGTACGGCAAGCCGGTACATATGTAACTATTTCCCTATGGTATATAATTCACCTGCTCAGTGCTCGACAAATTTGAACCAGGCAGAATTACTCTTTTCGATGTCTTAACAGCTATGGAGCGGCTCATGAAGAAGACTATGCTTAATGGGAAAATATCAATTTTCAGTACGCCTGTTTTTGCTGTTTGCATGGGGCTGCTGGCGATCTCGCCACTGCCGGTGTTGGCGGCGCCTGGATTTGCAGCTGACCCAGGAAATGGTCAAAGGGTATATATGATGAACTGCTCCGGTTGCCACGGCCAAAACGGTATAAGTGATATGCCTCAAGCTCCAAACCTCGCGCGCTATGAGGTATTTACCAAGCCGGATCAGGTGCTGATTAATACGATACGGTCTGGACGAAACATGATGCCGGCCTTCCTCGGGGTCTTGAATGATCAGCAAATGCGCGACGTGATCAGCTATGTACGAACTCTGCATTAGTGTTGGCTACCTATAGATATGCCGCAATAATCGCGGCCGCTGTTTTTACCTGCCTTGCCACTGCTGCGAATGCTGCTCCGGCTCTTTCTCTACCCACTGAACATGTTCTGGAAACTTTTCAGGTCGGGGAGAACGTGTACGTACGCGCCTTGACCGTAGAAAAATCCACCAATACCTTATGGGTGGGTACGTCGGTTGGTGTCCACGAAATCGACCTGAAAACCAGCAAACCTCGCAACACGTTTACCCGCAAGGAAGGGCTGGCTAATGAGTACGTATTTTCGGTAGGAATTGATAGCAAGGGCTATAAGTGGTTTGGTACCAATGCCGGTGGCGCGTCGCGCTATAAGGATGGCAAATGGAAAACTTATTTCCCGCTACATGGACTGGCTGATTACTGGGTTTATTCTTTCGCCAATGACAAAAAAGGGGATTTGTGGATAGGCACCTGGGCTGGGGCCAATCGCTTCGATATCAAGACCAACAAATTCAAGACGTATTACAAGGAACTGGTGAATGAATGGGTCTATGGTATCGATGTGGATCCTCAAGGACGGGTGTGGTTTGGCACCGAAGGCGGCGTATCAATGTTCGACGGGAAGACATGGGCCGCCTGGACTCACAAGGAGGGACTCGGTGCGCCCAATGTCGATGGTTTGCCGCCTAGTCCCAACACGGGGCTTGGGACGCGTATGCGACATGATCTGAACGTACATGTAGATGGCGGGTTGAGTTATAACCCCAGTTATGTGCTGTCTATACTGGCTGCGCCAGACGGGACAATATGGGCTGGCACGTGGGGTGGCGGGGCGGCGCATTTCGATGGCAAGACCTGGACCAACTTTACCAGCAAAAGTGGCTTGGGCGGAGACATGGTCTTTGCCATTACCCGCGATTTGAATGGAGCGCTGTGGTTTGGAACCGACAAAGGAGTGGCGCGTTACGACGGCAAAACCTGGCGTAGATTCGGCGTCGGGGAAGGCTTGCTCGATAACCTGGTCTATGCACTCGCGGTAGCGCCCAACGGCGACATCTGGGCCGGCACCAAGCGTGGCGTAGCCAGAATTGGATTGAATAATTAATCCGATCAACGCCAAAATTGGCGGACATTCGACTGATAGGAAAAATATGCAATTTAAGAAAACCTTGGCGATGTGTATTCTTGCCGGTCTCGGACTTGTGTTGGGGTGCAGCAAGAGTAACGGCGCGAACCCTGTCTCGGCCAGTTCCGCTGTGCCAGCTGCTCAGACGGCACCCGCGCAACAGGGCAAGGTGCAGGTCGATCCTACCCAGAAATTCACCCACTTCCGCGTTGGTGAAAAGAACGTCAAGTCAATTTATGCCGATGGCAAGATTATGTGGATCGGCACATCTGGCGGGGTCATCCGTTACGATACTACCGACGACTCCTATAAAGTTTTTGATACCAGCAACGGCCTGCTTTCTACCGGAGCATTTTTCCTGAACAAGATTAAGGGTCACATTGCCGTCGGTACCTACGGCGGTGGGATGTCAGTACTCCAGGATGATGGCGTGACCTGGAAAAATTACAACATACCGCAGGGCGTCGGCGATCCCTTCGTCTACGGTATCATTGAAGTAGCCAACGGCGATATATGGATTGCCACCTGGTCCGGGGTAAATCGTGTACGCGGCGGAGCGCTTGATGACCCGAGCAAGTGGGATCTTTTTACGATAGAAAGCACCAATGGCGGTGTCCCGAATGATTGGGTATACGGCGTCGCCGAGGGCAAGAATGGCGAAATATGGCTGGCGACCGAGGGCGGAGTGGCGCGGTTCCTTAACGGTAAGTGGGATAACTGGAATCATGCCAAAGGCATAGGCGCTCCCTATGAAAAAGTTAAGGACGCGATCACCTTCAAGGGCGGCCCCGGGGGCGCTTCCGAGCATCACGCACAGCAGATGAGGGAATTGAATAAGGGGATAGATCAGGATAAGGACGACTACGACGCGTCCGAGCACCATACGCAGAAGAAAAAAGAGATCGGTATGCAAACTGTAGATGTGGCCTACAATCCGAACTACATTATCTCGCTTGTGGTCGACCGTAACGGCGATGTATGGGCGGGGACCTGGGGTGGCGGGCTGTCACGTTTTGACGGTAAAACCTGGAAGACATACACCACGGCTGACGGCTTGCCGGGCAACCATATTTTTATGTTGCACAAAGATGTCAATGAGCAGATATGGATAGGCACGAATAAAGGCTTGGCTTTATGGCAGGACGGAAAATTTAAAGTAATGACCCGAGCGGACGGACTGCTTTCAGACGACGTATTTTCGATGGCAACAACCAAGGATGGCGGGAAATGGTTGGGGAGCTACGGCGGCGTCACTTATTTGCGGCCTTAGAGTTTAGGTCGGCCAACTTCAGCATACAGATCGCCTCCGTCATACTTGAAGCGTTGCTGGCAGTTTAATAGCCGGCAGCGGCATCTTGTAGCACTCGCAAGAGCTAATCAGGCAACGGATGAAACGCTTTGGCTATATAGGCCACTATCGCTGCGATATCGTTATTACCTAGAACGGATTTCCAGGCCGGCATGGATGTGTTAGGCAGGCCCTCGCGTATGGTGGCTGCCAGCCGGGCTCGCGTCATGGTGTTCATAAATGCCGGGTCGCGCAGGTTACGCGGGTGCGGCTGCAGAAAACTGCCTATCCAGTTTTTCCCGGTGCCATCCGCAGCATGGCAAAACGCGCAGTTGGCTTGAAAGAGCTTTTCTCCGCGCCGTTCAAGCGTGGTCAGTTTTCCCGGCTGCGGAGGCATCTCATGCAGCAGATACGGGCTGGCGCTGGTCATTGCATCCAGCGGCGGCTGTGTCTGGTTGGAAAAATTATTGCGGGGATAAGAAAGTGCGGCCGTTTCCCAAGTGATGCCTTTGGAGTTATCGGAGGGCGCACCGTCCGGCAGCGTATTTGCTGCCGCGCTGGATACGGCACGACCGCGAGCATGGCAGACGACGCAACTGGACATGAACAAATGTTTGCCGCGTGTTTGCTCCGCACTCAGTTGTTCCCATGGGCGGCTGAGAGGGATTTCACCGGTGGCGAAGGGAAACGCCGCCTTATAACGCTGATGATCAAACCAGCCATTTTCGGGCGTGTGATAACGGGTGTTGACCGCCTTATGGCTTATAAACTCGTCAATTATAAACTCGGCGACCTGTTGCATCTCCTGGTTGCTGAGGACGCTGCGGAAAGATTGCATGGCGGTGCCCGGCTTGCCATTCTGTAGGACCGAAACGATGTGTTCTGGGGTAAAGCGCGCAGCATCCGCGCGTGTAAAATCAACCGGCGGCGGCGTAAGAAAACTGGCTGCTACAGTTTGCGCGTTACCGGAATAACCATGGCAGAAGTAGCAGCGAAAATTGTAAATTTTCCGGCCGGGCGAGGTGGGGCTTTCGGTCGGGGAAACAGGGGCGCCAACAGCGAGTTTCGCCATGCCGGCGCCGCTATCAATTGGCGTTATAGCCAGCAGCGCCGCTGTTAGCCCAAACCCCAGCCATTTCACTTGGTACTGGCTTTCCCCCTGACTTTCTCTTGAACAAAAGTCTGGAACACAAATTCCCCAACATTGGCAATTTCCTGATCATTCAGCACCTTTCCCCAAGCCGGCATGACCGTGCCGGGCTTACCGTTGGTTATGATCGAGAATAAGGCCGGGCGGTTGAGATAGGTATGTGAAAAATCGTCGTGAAAATTTCTGGGCCGGGGGTTAAGAAAGGACGCGCGCGGCCCATCTCCGTAACCCCCTTTGCCGTGGCACGCCGCACAGTTAGCCATGAAAAATTTTTCTCCGCGCTTGATATCGCCTGCCAGGTTCTGTGGCATGGGCAGGCTCATATCAGCTGGACCGCCTTTGCCTATCTCCTCACTTGCGGGCGAGGCGGCGGCCGGCTGGGTAGCGCTACCATTCTGGCTCGGTGTCGCAACCGCTTTAATGGGCGACGACATCTCACCCTGTTGGGGTTCGGACGCTTGGGGCAACAAAACCTTGCGCATATAATCAGCTACAGCGCCAATGTTTTCGGCAGACAGTTTTTCTGCGAATCCGGCAGGGATACTGCTGCCATGGGCGCCTTTTGAGATGACGGTGATCAGGCGTTCACGCGTCAAGATTGATTGCATCTGCGGCGCGGTAAGATCGCGTGGAGCTGCGCCATTCATTTCCGCCGATTTCACACCCTGGCCGCGATCGCCGTGACAAATCTGGCAGAAGTGGCCGTAAACACCGCGGCCCAGCCCCATGCGCGGATCCAGCACAGCCAGCATGAATCTGCCGCGAATGTAGTCAACCACTGCTTCGATCTGTTTGTCATCATACCGCGTCCTCCACGCCATCATTGCAGTGCCCGGCTTGCCATAGGTCACTGCGTTGATCATCATTTCGCGGGTTAAGTTGGATGCCTGGGTAAAGTCGCGCGGAGGAGGATTCAGGTTGACGCTGGCCCGACCTTGTCCGTTACCGCGGTCGCCGTGGCAAACTGAACAGGACTTACGAAATATAAGCGCGGGCTTGATCTCGCCTTTTTTTAATACATTTTCATCCGCAAGTGCAATTGACGAAGCGCCACAACCGACCCAGGCCAGCGATAACAGGAACGCCACAATAGTATTTCGTTGCAAGGTACCAATATACCGCCGGGTGATGTTACGCAGTGCTCTCATTGGTGATCTTCCTCGAGGCTGTTGCAAGACGCTGGAGCGTATCTCTATCTGTTTGTGTAGCCGTTTTTGAGAAAAAAATATCCCGGCATTGGGAAGAACTGTACCAGGATATTTTATCCGAATCACGTTAATCACACCATAAAAACCTGCTTACCGTGTCCGCCTGCTGGGGCTCATAAGCTGAAACATAAAACCGTGGAATTAAAACGATGGATTGGGGCGATGCTGAAATTGATACTGGTACACTATATGCTAAGTGTGTAATATGTCTTTGTTAACTCATTTGAACATCAGTAGATTGTAAGCTGTCTAAAGACGTGCCAGAAATAAGCGTCAGTATGTGGCAGAAATTAAGGGTCAGTGCGGTAAATTTAGGAGATTTGAATTATGGTGTATGACACTCGCTTTCCGGGGCGAAATTCCTTGATTTTATTGCTATGCATCGTGTCTCTGGGGTTGGCAGCATGTGTGCAGGTGGGAGGGGATGTCAAGAAAAAAATGCCGCCACTGGTATATCCTCAACCGCCGGACGCGCCGCGTTTTTACTATGACTGGTCTATTTATGGCAGTGCCAGTATCGAACCGCTGGACCGCGAACAAAAATTGCAATTGTTATTGCTTGGGTCAACCAATAGCAACAACGAAGGTTTTCGTAAGCCATATTCTGTCGCGGTAAACCATGGGCGGGTTTTTGTTTCAGACTCAATTGCCAAGCTGGTTCGGGTGTACGACGCGCCGTCACGTACGTATTTTACGATTGGAAGTGCCGAGGAAGAAAATGTCGAGGCTCGATTAGCCAAACCGATGGGTTTGGATACAGATGGCGCAGGGAATTTGTATGTAATTGATGCGACGGAAAGGGTGGTGAAGGTTTATTCCGCAGATGGTAAGTTCCTGCGTAAAATGCTGGATCCGGCTGACATTGACAGACCTGCCAGCGTGACGGTCGAGAAAAGTGGTGAGCGGATGTATGTGGTGGACATCGGCGGACCTCTTTCGCAAAATCATCGTGTACGTGTCTATAACGCGCAGACAGGCGCGCATCTTTTTGATTTTGGCAAGCGTGGCGACGGACCGGGCGAGTTTAATTTGCCGCGGGACGTAGCCATTAATAGCGGGAATGGCGAACTGTATGTCGTTGACGGCGGTAATTTCCGTATTCAGGTTTTTGACAGAAATGGTACGTTTTTGCGTACCTTTGGTTCAATTGGTAAACAGCTTGGGAATTTCTCCCGTCCCAAAGAGATTGCTATTGATCCTGCGGGAAACATTTATGTTGTCGATGCGGGGTTTGGAAATTTCCAGATATTCAATCCACAAGGCCAGTTATTGATGTTTATCGGTCAGCGTTCCAATCAGGATGGCCCGGGATTATTCAGCCTGCCTGCAGGTATAGCGGTAGACGAAGATGGTCGCGTGTACGTCGTCGATCAGTCATTCAAGAAAATCGATATATTCCGCCCTGCAGCTTTAGGGGTGAGCGACGGTTACCTTGTAAAAGGAAAGGCTATACAAAGCCGGTAATAAATGTTGTACCATAATACGACCTAACGCGGAATCGTAAAATAAAAACTCACCTTCAACTATTATCGAAGGCAACAACGGCGCGTGAGACGTTTAATAATAAAATAAACACCATTATCACTCAGCAATTCCCATCTCATTCCTTCAAATGAGAAATGTAGATCATGTAACAAGTAATCAAGGATTGCCGAGACTGCGATTTGTATCTTAAGTTAACAGATGTTCAGGAAACTCGAGCGTGCAGCACTGTTGCATTAATTGCCTCTGTGCTGGCACGAAAAATGCTGGATTAAAATTACGATGCGTCAATGTTGGGTGGGGCGAGTCAATAGTCAACTAACGAATAAAAGCGATTATATGGAGAGCAATATGAAAAATCGAATTTGGTCGGGCGGAATATGGGCAAAATGGGTTTGCGCAACCGTACTGGCTTTAGGGGTGTGGGGCGACGCATTGGCTGTTTTAACTGATAGTCAGGTGGGTACGGCTGGTAAGCTTTTGCCGGGTTATGCCAGTTCAGTAAGTGCCACGGCTACTTCCTCCGTGGTCGGCACATTTACAGTGCCCGGCGGCGTGGTCAGTCCTTTCGCTGCGATTTCTTCGGTGAATATCACTAATTCACGGCACAATCTGGGCACCAAAAATACCATAGGTACCAACCATACGCCGGACGTCTTGTCTGCGGACAGGACTACCGTGATCGGCACTAACCAGATTTGCGTGTTCTGTCACACGCCGCATGGATTTAATACTGTGCAATCGGCTCCTTTGTGGAACAGGGCGGTTAAAAGCTCAGCTACCTATACTGTCTATAACGCAACCGGTGCCACCAACGTTAGTAGCACACTGGACGCAGCTACACCATCGATAGGTTCGGTATCCCTGGCCTGCCTGTCATGTCATGATGGTACTCAGGCGATGGACGTAATGATTAATGGCCCTGGCTCTGGATTGATGGCGCAGGCGGGTAATAGCGGAGCTTCCAATGGCTACACATGGAGTCAGTTCGGTATACAAAGTCAGACTGCCACTGTTGGCGATGGCTCTTTTTCTCCAACTAACAATATCATCACACCGGCAAATGCGTCAGCTCGTGGTATCTGGATAGGAACGGATCTGTCAAATGACCACCCCATCAGTGTTCAGTATTGTGGTGGCGGTATAATGCCGAATCAAATGCTGACTGCTGGTACGGCACATTATGCGGATGGTTCCTGTAATGACAGATTATTTAATTTGCCCACAGTCGGATTCCTCAACAACGCAGAGAGGTTCTGGATTGACACCAACGTAATACCAGATACCGAGGCTATTGCAGCAAGTGCTGCCTCGATTGGCGGCGCGCCCGCTAATCCGATTACCCGAGACCCTAATACCGTGGAGCTATTTGTTACCGCCAATAGTAACGCCTTGGCCACGGGCAATAATGGAGATACTTCCGGGCGGGGGTTTATACCAAGTACCTCAGCTGCTGGGGTTTCAACTATAGATGGTTTTGGGGTGCGTACGAAACAGGATTTGATGCTCTTTAGCAACCCCGGCGTCACGGGCCCATCTGTAGAGTGTGCAACTTGCCACGATCCGCATACCCCTAATAACGGTACATTCCTGCGCGTTTCCAATAATGGAAGCGGACTTTGTCTCTCCTGCCACGTTAAGTAAAGTTGCTGGATGTCGGTATTCTGATTTGCGGACCAAAACGTTGCATCTGGTCCGCTTTTTCAGGGTAGCCGTGGCTTTCCCGGCTGTTGAACTGTATTGAACACTCGCCAGATGATTAAAGCTACATGCTGCAATATTTTGCTAATGTTATGTTTGGATATGTCGGCAGACTTTGCCGTGGCGGCCACTGGGCCAACAGAAAGGGTTGATGCAAAGAAAGAAGCGACATCGGTTCAGGTGGGCAATTCTCCCCAGGGGCGGGTGGTCAATTCGAGTGAGCAAATTTATGCGTTGGTAAATGGTGTTCCGATAACCGTCAGTGATTACAACAACCTGTTTGCTGAGATTATTCGAGATCGCTTCTTCCATGCAAAAGTGCCGGAGGGTCAGGAGCAGGTAGTCAGCAAGGAAGTGACTGATCGTTGGGTCGAGCGCATTTTATTGCTTCAGGAAGCCGCAAGGCGGGGCTTTAAAGTGGAGGACGCTAAAGTTGAGCAAGCATTGATCGCTACGGATAAAAAATATGCCGGCACACCAATGTGGAAAGAGCGCGATCGGCTGCTGGCGGAGTTAAGGGTGCTGGAAGCAAAGAAAAGTTTGCTTGAGCAATTGGACCACCAAGTGAGTAATGTGCCGACTCCAACCCCTGCAGAAGTCAGAAGTTATTATGATGAGCATGCGGAGCTTTTTACGGTTCCGGAAAGGTTGCGCCTGTCGGTAATTTTGCTGCGTGTGGATCCGTCGGCTCCGCTCGATGTTTGGGCTAATACCTATGACGAAGCGCAGGCACTATATAAAACTTTGCGGGGCGGTGCTGATTTTGCGGAGCTGGCTCGTAAGCGATCCGCGGATAAATCGGCTCAGAAGGGCGGCGATTTGGGTTATCTGCATCGTGGGATGCTGCCGGCGGCGCTACATGATCAAATAGATAATCTTCAGGTTGGCGTTGTTTCAGAACCAATTAAGGGGCTAGAAGGTTTTTCAATATTTAGGCTGGAGGAGCGGGTTCCAGCCAGGCAACAGGAGTTTTCTAAAGGCGAGTCACGGGCGCGAGACTTATTAATACGCGAACGGCAAGTGCAAGCGCGCAAAGAACTTATCGAGCGTTTGAGGGGTACGGCCAAGATTGAGATCTTGATTCAGCCCAAATTGACAAGTAACTAGGGGCGATCAACGTGTTTGGGTTTGATCGTGAATAGGACAATAGAACCAGCTAAACAAGGTGAGTGAGTCCGTGGGTCAACAAAAACGGAATACGGCAGTCATATTGCTGAGACTAGTCATTGTCAGCATAGGCGTAGGCGGCCAAACAATTGCACTTGGCGCTGAATTGGATGCGCCGCTGGACTTGCTCGATGGTAGCAAAGGCTTTGCATCGGCTGTGGACGAGCAACTCTTGATGCGCAATGCGCCCTCGAGTTTGCTTGTGCAGCCCACACTCATTCCCGTGTTTTCCCAGATTCTGGTTGCACAGGCCGCTCAGCTTGATACGGGAGAAGTGCCAGCAGTTCAGGATACGGGAGAAGCGCCAGCAGTTCAGGCTATTCCACAAGCTGAGCCGTCCTTGGATAACGCAAATCCGGATAGCACGAACGCTACAGGCACGGAAACCACGACGCAGAGGGATCGCACCCCTAGAATGGCGGGCGTGCCGGAGACGCAGCAGGGATCTGAGGCAGGTGACATCACTGCTAACGACCTGGAACCTGATTCCTCTGCCGGCAGTCCCGTGGTTGCGCCGGCACAGCCTATGCCTGCTTCGGAAGAGTTTGAGCCGGGTCCGAAATATAAAATTGCTCCAGTGCGCTGGCAAGGAACCTTATCCGAAACTGTAGGCTGGTTGCGTTCTTCTATCTCGCAGGGGGGAACGAGTACTGTTTTCCAAAACGTTCAGACAGTGGGGGTAAGTGCGTCGTCTTTTATAGTACAACCTTGGCTGGCGACTGTAAAAGGGCATTTTGGCTTGGTCCATGGCACGTCCAATTTATCCAATGTCAGCGAATCCGATCATACCAATACAACCAAGCTGAACGGTGGAGGCGATCTTTCGGTGCTTGCTCAAAGCCGGTATCCATTTACGGCTTCGTTTAACATTAGCGATAGTCGTGTCCAGCAAGATGGGGGAATAGTATCGTCGTCGCTTAATGATTACGTTAATAAGCAGCTGAGCCTGACTCAGTATTACACTCCGCCAAGTGGCTACTCCAATTTTTTTGCTGGTTATGACCGCAATATTACTAATTATGATTTATTGGGTAGTGATACCGCCTCGACGTTAACGGGAAGATATGCAACGAAATTCGGCAGCGCTCACGATCAGCCGTTTACTTTAGAGGCTAGCCGTAGTGTGCAAAGGACGTATGCACTTATTGGGGCCCGGACAACCAATAATATAACAGCAACGCATCTTTATATGCCGCCGGAGTCCTTGCTTACTCTTCGTACGGTGGCCAGTGCTTACAGTGTCTCGCAGCCGATGTTTTCTTCTACAGATACTATGGATTCCCGGTACAAGCAGATTAACACCACGGGTACATGGCAGCCCGAGGCTGAGAATATTCCGCTGGTGGTAACCGGTAATGCGTTTGCTTATAGTTCCGATACGGAAATTGGCGGAGTAACCACGAACACAACGCGGAGCGTGGGCACAGGGGTCGCGGCAACTTACAAATTTTCTAATCCACTGACTTTAGTGGCGGGCGCATCGGTTGCTAAAACGAATATAGAGGGCAACGCGACAGCGAGCACTTCTGTCCTGACCACAAGAGAATATGCTATTGCGTCATACCGACCAGCGGCCATCAAATTAGGGCAGTATTCTTATTACAATTGGTACGGGGAGGGAGGGGTTGACAATCAGACGTCGACCCCGGCGGCTACGACAGCGCAACCGAGCAACCGCACCATATATGCCGAAGGTAATCATTCGCTAAGCACACCTTTTACGTTTAAGTGGTCGTCGCTTACCACATCGCTCAATCAGGGACTGCGGGTACAAACCGATCAAATTTCGGGTAATAACGAAACGTTAAACCATAGCGCGGATATTCAATGGCGTTTTGGAGTAAGTGAAACATTACCCAGTGTCACCGGGAGAAGAGCTGATCAAGACGGTGCGGGCACATTCGACTTTGAAGGGCGCCAACAATTTACCGCGGAAACAAGAGAAAGATCACCTAGCGTTAGCAGCAGCAGGTTAAGTTCGGGCGGTGGCGTTGGTATATTTGACAGGCTGGGGGTGAATTATCAGGACACTCGAGTGTACGGCGCCTACCCAGCGCATTATCAGGCCGTAAGGTTGACTGCCGGAATAGCTGGAGCTGCAGCGTATTCGATTTCCGGTTACGGCGCACAGGGAGATGTGTCATTGTCGGCAACGCGCCAGGCTAACGGCCCATTTACCACCGATGCCGAAGCTAGAATTAGTTGGGCCTACGGTTACGCTTATAAATACAGAAAAGGCGATGTTCTGGGGGTTCGCGGTTTACGATATGAGATGGAATTGCGGGCAAGCATGGGATTGTACGCCGCGACAGGCGCTAGTACGCAATACGGTTCGCAATACACATTGCCCGGTTATTTGAGCCGCCGGTATCCTTTTAGTGCAGCGTGGGTTCAAGCACTGGTCTATCGAATTGGGCAGAACGAAGCACTGGTTAGCGGGTCTCTGGCTAATCAATATGGCATAAAATCAGCATCCCTTTTCTTCCAGTTTAGAGCATGGCGGAATTTCGGCAATTGATTTATCATTTGCGGGTGCCAGGATGTGGTCACTAATTTCGAAGAAAAATAATAATTGTCGACGGGGATATAGAGCAATGAAAACAAGCATCAAATGGATGAGATATGTTCTCTCCGTAACAGCGGCAATAGCGGCGTTGCTATCTGCAGGCGTCCCGGTTGCGCAGGCAGAATATGCGGACGTCGTCATTAATAACTATGCCGATAAGGCTGGCATGCGGCCAGTCGTTTTCCCTCATTGGTACCATCGTATACGTTTTGCATGCAAGGTATGCCATGCCGATCTTGGTTTCAAGTTCAAAGCGGGCGGTAATGAAATCAATATGGCCAAGATTATTGATGGGCAGTTCTGTGGTGCTTGCCATAATGGCGAAATAGCGTGGAGCGTAGAAAATTGCAATATGTGTCACTCAGGGATACCCGGAACACCTACGCAATTCCATAATAGCTCTCAAGGAAGATTGTTTGCAGGGAAGGGCGGCGCGTCTGGATTAAAGGGCGGTGGAGCGACGTTTGGGGAGGGGCAAACGTCGCCGTCCGACAATAAGGCTGGAAAGGATAAACGGCCATGATTAACCTACGTGTTCTTATACCCGCGATCGTTTTTACGTCCGCAATTGTTATGCCGGCTGCCGAAGCCCAGCAGGCTAGTGGCAAACCAGCCTATGATAAAGGTTGTTCTGTTTGCCATAACAGTGGTCTTGCCGGTGCACCGAAGCTGGGAGATCCCAACAGTTGGAGAGCGCCGTTGGCGAAGGGCATGGGTGCCCTCTACAAGAGCGCATTAGAAGGAACCCCTAAAGGTATGCCAGCCAAAGGTGGCGTAGACGGGCGTAATCTTTTGGATAGTGAAGTTAGATTGGCGGTTGACTATATGGTCGATCAGGTAAGAGATGCAATCGCCGCTACCCCGGCTTCTGCTTCCGATGAGACAGCTAAGGCGGCTATCGCCACGGTGAAGCCGGTTGCTCCTATATTGTTTAACTTTAATCGCATGCTAAAGCCTTTGGATAAACATAACTTGTCTCCTATGGAAGATGGTATTCATGATCCTGAAAATGAGGGCACCCGGATGCTGCAATCCCCAGCCATAGGTATGGCCGACTTTGTAAAAAGTAATTTCGGTAATCGTGTGGATTGGGTCGCTACGCTTGAGAGTGGCAAAATTTCTCCGCGCTGGGAACGCGATAGCCCTAATACGGATGACCACATTGTTATGGATATGAACATCTTGCGGGTGCCTAGAGGCTCTATGCCCAACGTGGTATTTCCGCATAAGCAGCATACGGAATGGCTGCATTGTTCAAATTGCCATTCAGGTATATTCATTCCTCAGAAAGGGGCGAATCAAATTAGCATGCCTCTGATCTTGCTGGGTCAAAAATGTGGTGTATGCCACGGGAAAGTATCATTTCCAATATCAGAGTGTAAAAAGTGCCATTCACAAAAGAAGGAAGCACCACAGAGAGCAGCGGGCGTTCCGTAATAAAAGAAAGCTTGGAGAAATGGTTGGGCTTGTCATAGCGCGCGCAACGCATGGTCGGATGCGCCAATTCACGCTTAATTTTGGGAATTATTCCAGCCTTGAGAATATCGGTGTAGCTATTTCGCAGGGCTGTCGGATATTGTGAACTTCTTCGTACCCTCACATTGCGTGATCCCTCTGGGTTTTGTGATGTTAGCGAGCTAATGTAAAGGCCAGGTAAATTGATTTAGTTTGATGGTAGATGCTGATGTACGGAGCAATTAGCTTAAACGTAGGTCAAACTGTCGCGAGGGATTGAGGAGTACTACTGGTGGAAATGACCATAGAATGAAATCTTATATTAGCGGCTCATTTCAGGGCGCATTTGGGGCAATCATTATTTTGTGCCTGGTCTATGCTTCTGGGGCGCTGGCGGGTGAATGGAAAAAGCTTGCGCAAGATGGCATACATGACCCAAGCGGGCCGGCCATTGGCGAACTTGAGGAACCTGGTGAATTTCTCTCCAAACTTCCCGATAGGGGAGCTGGAGGCGCGGGCAATCAGGTACGCTGGGTAGACGCGATAGAAAGTGGTGCGCTTAAACCCCGCCGTTCCAGAGTCCTTCCTGAAACTCCTGTGCCAGTGCTTGACATGGATGTGTTGCTCGATTTGCGCGGCAGTATGAGCGTGGTGAGGTTCCCACATAGGGCGCATACCCAATGGCTGGCTTGCAACAACTGTCATGACGAGATATTTAAACCCAAGATAGGGGCAAACGATCTTGCTATGTTTAATATTCTGAATGGCGAACAATGTGGTCGCTGCCATGGCGCTGTCTCATTTCCGGTAACAGAATGTAGATTTTGCCATAGCGTTCAGCGCCCTGGCGAGTCTGACTAACCAGTGGTGGAGCAAATACAGAGCCGTAAATATAGCCATATACATCAGCGGATGTAGGCGGAAGGGGCATTATCTTGGCTGGAATTAGTACCTACTTTAGACGCGGCTTAACCGCATTGCTATTTTGCCTGGCTTGGGCAGCCCCTATGGCCCATAGTGAATATGCTGATGTAGTAATTAACAATCGAGCTGAACAAGAGGGAATGCGGCCGGTAATTTTCCCTCACTGGTTTCATCGAGTCAGGTTTGCCTGTAATGTGTGCCATCCGGATATTTTCAAAATGCGCGCTGGCAGTAACGATATCACGATGGCTGCAATTGTGGATGGCCAGTTTTGCGGGAAATGCCACAACGGCGAGATTGCGTGGAGCCCGTTCAATTGTCATCGGTGCCATTCCGGACTCCCAGGGTTAAGTGGCGGATTTTATAACGGTAACTCCGCTGGGGGGCCGTCACAAAACCGCAGTGGCAGCAAACGACGCAGATAGATAAAGATTCGTAAGTATCGGGCATAAAATTTGCTACTTAATTTTTAACTAGCGTGCCAAAATGGATGGAGGAAATTCTCGATTTGCCAGGCGATTTCGGTGCGCAACCTGCGTTCCGTACTCTGGCGACGAGGGAAGTACATGGTAATAAGCACCAATTTTTTAGCACGAATAGCGCGTTGGCAGTTTGTGTTGCTGCTTGGATTTTTGATTGCTGGTTGTGCGGGAAACCCCGAGCGACCGACGATGAATTTTCGCATGTCTCCATCAGTGGTCGCCAACCCTCCTATGTGGCCGTCACCCCAGGATGGTGAGATTCCGCGCTATGTTTACGCGGGACAACTGATAGGTGAGCAGAACTTCCAGGCGCCTAAGGACCCGCGAAAAAAGACCGGTTTTTTGAATTGGGTTTTGGGTTTGTTTGATAATGATGCTGCACCGTTAATGTTGCAACGCCCCCAATCGGGCATGGTGGACGCGACGGGCAGAATATTTGTAACGGACGCCAGCCGCAAGGCTGTATATGTTTTTGATCAGCAGGAGGGCCGCCTTGTTGAGTGGGAGGGTATCGAGGGGAAGCATTTCATTGGGCCGGCAGGTATAGCGTCTGGAGAAGCCGGTGAAGTTTATGTTGCCGATGCCGAGCATGGCGTGGTGTACCGGCTCAACCGTAAGGGGGAGCGTATTGCGATTATTGGTAAGCGTGAATTGCGCCGACCACTTGGCGTTGCGTTCGATATGACCAAGCGTGAGTTGTACGTTTCCGATACTTATGAGCACAATGTCAAAGTTTATGATTTGGATGGGCGCATGCTTCGTATTCTAGGCAGACGCGGTGAGTTGCCCGGTGAATTGAACTACCCCACCTACATTGCTTTTGCCAAAAACGAGCTATATGTCGCGGATACGATGAATGCGCGAGTACAAGTGCTCGATGCACAAACAGGAAAAGCTAATCTGGTCATTGACCCAAAGGGTTTAAACGTTGGCAGCTTAGTGCGGCCCAAGGGCGTTGCGGTGGATAGTGAAGGTAATATTTACGTTATTGAGTCCTACTTCGATTACCTGCTGGTGTATAACAGAAAAGGCCAATTCCTGATGCCATTAGGCGGCACGGGCAATGATAAAGGCCAATTTCTACTTCCTTCCGGCGTGTGGATAGATGATAAAGATCGAGTATACGTGGCGGATATGTTTAACAGCCGTGTGACATTGTTCCAATTTCTGGGCGGAGGTTCTGAAAGTGAGTAATTCCATTTCGTATACCGATGACCGAACTCGCTTTCAATACATCAGAAAATTTTTTGTATTTACTTCTTCCTCTTCGCATTTGTTGACGACCTTGATGAAACCTTGGGTAGCTCGGTTGTCTAATTCGCGCAGAAAAGTCACTAAGGTATCAAATTTTATGACCCTGGGATTATCCAACAAAATCAACTCGGCCTTGAACAAAAAAATAATATATAGCTGTATGGCACCCCTCATATTATTGAGTGGAATTGCCTTGAGCGGCGATGTGTTTGCGGCCCGGATTTCGGACGTCAAAAACACGCTGCACAATTTCTCGGTTAACGCCCCTGCCCGTAATACGGTAAGGGCTGTGCCTGAAGTGCAAACCAAGCAGAACCAAATATGTGTTTTTTGCCATACTCCCCACAATGCCACGCCCGGGGTGCAGCCCATATGGAATAAAAAACTGTCCACCGCAGTTTACACAACCTACACTTCAAACTCACTCGACGCGCTTGACATCAATGGCGAAGGTGTAACCTCCAGCCAACTGGGGCAGCCGGCAGGCAGTTCTAAACTCTGTCTTTCCTGTCACGACGGTACGCTGGCGGTGGGTGACGTAAATGTGATGTGGGGTTTGGGCAACGGTGTCGGTAGATGGTCGCAGCAAATGCTGGGTACAGATGAATATGATGCCCAGTTTTTTGAGGGGAAAATACCTTTCGGTGGTAACGCAGTCAGTGGCGTTATCGCGCAAAGTGGCGCTAGTGCCGCCATGAGTGGCTACACGCGTCGGCTGGGTACCAATCTTACCAATACCCATCCAATTTCTGTAACATTTAGTGAAACCCTAGCTAACCGCGACGGAGAAATGCGCCACTTGGACTCCTCTCAGCGTTCTCTAGCCGTTGCGGGTACCCCAAGCTATACCTTGGGGGAAATAGTCGGGGTGCGCGGTACAGGGGGCCCGGGTTATCGGCCTAAAGTCTATTTGGAGCCCACTGGACCCGCGGGAGTAAGTGGCCAGCCTTTGGGGCAAGTGCAATGTGCTTCATGCCATGATCCGCACTTTCGCGATACTGATCCCACCATCGGGAATATCAAGTTCCTGCGCCTGAACCGCCTGCAAACGGCTGCGCCGAGTGGGCAATATAATGACAGGACTGACGTGGTTTGCCTGGCTTGCCATACCAGAGGCGGCGCAAGCTGGGCTTACTCGGCACATGCTAATGCCCAGATAACAGATCCGTCTGTGTCCACAGCCGTTTTATATACTACCCCGGAAGCTGAACAGCGCCAGTTCCCCACCGTTGTGGATGACGGTGCGGCGACTAATCTGCCAGTATGGAAGGCCGCTTGTCTCAACTGCCATGACGTTCATACAGTCACTGGCAGCCGCAGATTATTGCGGGAAGGAACGGACAGCACTGAAAACCCGAAAGTAGGCGGCAATCCGGCGATCGAAGAGACATGCTACATGTGTCATAGTCCATCCGTTGGCAATGCTCATCTGGCCGCTAATCCCAATATAGCGATCCAGCGCACGACGACTACAACTTTGCCGGATATTGAAAGTGATTTCAATATGGCCAGGCATATGCCTATCAAGGGAGTTGATCAGGCGCACAATGTGAGCAATCCGAATGGCAACAGCATTAAGGAAGTGCATGATATAGGCGGGAACTTTAACGACCAAACCTTATTTTCTGACCTCACTGCACCTTATAACGGAGTAGATTGCACCGGCCCCAATAATCATTGCGGCACCGATTTTGTGGAGTCTCGTGAATTGATGGGCAGAAGTACTGCGAGCACAACGAGTGAAAACCTCATCAATCGCCATGTTGAGTGCACCGATTGCCATAACCCGCATCGCATGGTTAAGTTTCAAGTCGCTTTCAAGGACGCGGCTGCGTTGGCTGGTACGCCCGATCTGGAACCTACCCATCCGCATGTCAACACGAACACCCTGATACATAACAATATTGCTTCCGGTGTGTTGCGCGGCACTTATGGCGTGCAGCCAATTTATGGAGCGTCAGCGTCGTTTTATAATATGCCCACCGGGTTTGATGTGAAACGGGGCGATCCGGGCGCTGATACGCTGGGCGTTGCGACCTGCAGCGATGCTAACCAGGCGGCCTGCGATGCGAAGCCGTATGTGACTCGCGAATATCAGATATGCCTGAAATGCCACTCCAACTATGGTTTCAGCGATAACAATCTGCATGGCACTCCAGCTGGCCCCGAGACCGGCAATCGTCCTCTGCTGGGCAGTTTTAATGGCGGCACCCCAACAGGTACCAATGGATTGAGGATGTATACCAATATAGCCAGAGAAATCTATGCACCAGATACCCATAAAGGCGAATTAAGCACAACGGATTCTGGCGCATTCACCGGCTTCCAGACCAACAATCACCGCTCCTGGCACCCGGTAATGGATTCAACGGGTCGTACACCGGCTATTCGCAGCCTGACTGCTACTCAAGCTTGGGTATTACCGTGGAGCAATGCAGTGGGAACGCAAACGATGTATTGCACTGATTGTCACGGCAGTGCCACCACGGTAGCGGCGACTGTTATCCCAACCGGCACTTCGGCGACCGCCACAGCGGCGAGCCCGCCGGGCACAGGCGGAGCCCCGTGGGGGCCGCACGGCTCGGACAACAACTTTATCCTTAAAGGCGTATGGGATAAATTTACCGGCACCAATGGTGGTAGCGGTTCGCCGCGGTCTAACCAGCAAAATACTGATCTATGCTTTAAATGCCATAACTACAATAATTATGCCGACCCGAACGGATCCACCGGTAGTAGCGGATTCTCAGGTGACTCTTGCGGGTGTATGAGCGATTCAAACAATTTGCATGTTGGGCATGCGGACAGAATAGGCCATATGAGATGTTCGTGGTGCCACGTGGCGGTAGTGCATGGCTGGAAGAATAAATCCTTCCTGGTCAATCTGAATGACGTGGGCCAGGAAGCCGGCTTTGCTGGGGGTGGACACGAAATTTCAGACGGTAATGATTCGGTTGGGTATGTCGCAGGGCCTTACTACAACAACGCCGTCCTTAAGATTCTGAATTTCGCGAGAAGCGGTAACTGGAGTCAAAATGATTGCGGCTCCCGAAGCAGCGGCGATAGCGGACGAAGCTGGATGACCAGCAATGACGGCTGTGCAGGCATGCCGTGATCACTGATCGAGGAAATAGCTAGACCAATTCTATGTAGTATCTTTCTTATCCGATGTCGGGGTGGAGTGACCCGCCACCCCGCGCTCGGTTCCTAAGGCAAAAAACCGTCCGTTGCCAATATGCATGAATTCGGCATTAATCATCTCTTCTTCTTGCCGGGGTGATTGGGGCGCATCGGTTTGCGTATATGACCATGATATATAAGGAGAGCATGATCTGGACAGGGATCAGTAAACTGGGGTCGCTGAAATTGACCCCTGTTATTCTGGCTCTGGTTGGGATTGGAGCCGCCATTTCCTATCGCAATGAGGGTACAACCACGTGGGCAATGGCGTTGCCGTTATTTCTGGTTGCACTTAACATTTTAGCTGCAGTGTTAACCAACAAGAAATTTCATCGCAACAAGCCGCTGCTGATTTTTCATTTGGCGTTGATTGCAGTGGTTGTGTTAGTTGCGCTGGGACGTCTTACCTATTTGAGGGGGCACGTCGAGTTGACTGAAGGGGAAGAATTCTCCAGTCAGTTAGCAGAGGTTGAAAAAGGTCCTTGGCATTGGGGAAATCTGAACCTGGTGTCCTTCGCCAATGAAGGCTTTACCGTGCAATACTCCAGTGGCGTCAAAGTAAAAAAAATCGAGAATAGTATTCGTTGGCGCGATGAAGAGGGTAAAGAGCAACAGGGTGTAATCGGCGGGCTGGTACCGCTGAAATTGCATGGTTATAAATTCTATCCGAGCGCCAACAAAGGGTTCGCCCCGACTTTTATATGGCGGCCGAAAAAAGGCGGATCGCCCATGCTGGGTTCTGTGCATTTGCCGTCCTATCCCATGCATGAATATCGACAAGCTCTAGCGTGGACGCCTCCCGCCAGCGAGACAAATTTATGGATCATGCTGCAGTTTGATGAAGTTATACTTGATCCGGCACAGCCTTCGCTGTTTCGGGCGCCCAGGAATTATCAATTAATTGTACGCTCGGGCGAGCAGCGTTGGCAGCTGAAGCCGGGTGAATCGGTCACGTTGCCCGACGGGGTGCTGGAGTTCGAAGGTTTGCGAAACTGGATGGGCTATTCGATGGTCTATGACTTTACCTTACCCTGGATCCTGGCCGCCGCCATGCTGGCGGTGGGCAGCATGGCGGCGTATTTCTGGAGCAAATTCACATCACGACCATGGGACAAATAGCATGACGGCAGGATTAGAGCTTCAAGCTTTATGGGCGGCATTAGTGCTTTATGTACTGGCTGGTTCGACGGCGATATTCGGTGTGGTTCTGCGTCGCAAACCCGAGCGTATGGTGCTCGCTTTTCTTATCATCGGTCTGGTGTTGCATACGATAACGATCGGCTTACGCTGGGAGCGCGTCGGTCACGGTCCCTACATCAATATGTACGAGATGTTGCTAAGCAATATCTGGAGCCTTATACTTATTTATTCGATCGCTTACTGGCGCCTGCCGGCAATCCGCGCGACCGCGGCGCTGGTTATGCCGATAATTTTCATGCTGATGGGGTGGTTGCTGATGAGCAATCCCTACGACGGCAATGAGCCGAACACTTATCACACGATATGGATGTTCATCCATATCGGGTTTGCCAAGGTATTTCTGGGGACTGTACTGGTGGCGGTCGGTATTTCGGGCATTATTCTGTTGCGTCAGGGTCGATTCAGCGGTGGGCGTTTTGCACGGATGCCGGACGATAAAAAACTGGATGAGTTGTCGTTTCGCCTGATGGCAATAGGCTTGATATTTGAGTCGTTGATGTTGATTACTGGTGCGATATGGGCGCAGGATGCGCTGGGGCGATACTGGAACTGGGATCCGCTTGAAACCTGGGCCTTCCTGACCTGGATATTTGTGGCGTTTTCGCTGCATTTGCGCCTCGCCTACAAGACCACTCCGCGCACCAGCTCCTACATGATTATTGTAGTATTTGTACTGGCCTTCTTAACCTTCTTTGGCGTGCCTTTTGTGACGCCGGCGCCACATCAGGGAATTGGATAAGCGTCGATTAGATTCATAAATACTATTTATCGCGGGGTAATATGGTTAATAAGATGACTCGAAATATCTGGCAAACGGGGGAGGCTCCCTCCCTGCGCGAACTCGCGCGCGACGCAATTCCGCTGGGCCTGGTATTCATGCTGGGTCTGGTTGTTCTGCTTGGGCTAAACATTGCCTATTCACCGGAACAGCTATCCGCCGTCATGGCCAATGGTTCGCCTCAGATGCAAGCCGCGCATTCTCGTCAAAAAGCCCAGGCCGAAATCAGGCAGCGCTTTGAGGAAGGGGTGGATATGCTGAATCGTGAAGAGTACCAGCCTGCGATCAAGTCCTTCCACCGTGTGCTGGAGCTGGCGCCATCCATGCCGGAGGCTTATGTGAACATTGGTTATGCGCTGATCGGCCAGAAGCAATATGCGGTCGCCCGGGATTTTTTTGAGGGCGCAATCGAGTTGCGTATGGATCAGGTCAATGCCTATTACGGTCTTGCCGAAGCTCTGGAGGGATTAAATGATCTGGCCGGGGCGCTGGGCGCCATGCGTACTTATCTGCATTTAGCCCCCCGCGATGATCCGTATCGGCGCAGAGCCGAAGCCGCCACTGCAGAATGGCAGCCTAAGGTGGATGCTGCACGCAGCAAGAGTGATGCACAAACATCCAGCGCCAAAGTTGCCAGCCCCGCCAAGGATATCGATCTTCAGAAATAGTTGTGGCTGTTGATATAACGTTCAGCACAAGCGCCCCCCCCCAATAACTTTAGATGCGCATAAATATGCCGTTTGGGGACGACATAAGCATTGTTAATGCGATAGGCGTTGCTGTTCAGCCGTAGCGCGCGCGAGGTTCTCTCGTGCGGGAACATAGTTCGGATCAATAAAAATAGCCTGTTTGAAATGCTGGCTGGCCTCGTCCAGATTGCCTCTGCGGGCCAAATAAGTCCCAAGATTGTTGTGCGCTTCGACAGACTGCGGATCCGCTCGCAACGTTGCGCGATATTCCAGGGCCGCCTGTTCAGTTAACCCCTGCTTTTCAAGTACGCTGCCCAGCGCAATATGAGCTGAGGTCAGATCGGGGCGAATTTCCAGCGCATGCCGTAAGTGATTGACCGCAGCTGAAAAATCACCCGTATTTATCAAGGCTACGGCAACGTTGTAATCTGCTTCGTACTGTCCCGGCTGTTGCCGCAACAACGTGTCGTATTCACGAATCGCCTCCTGGTAACGTTCCTGCTGCATGTAAAGATTGGCCAGATCGCCGCGCGCCCGATACAACTTCGGTTCCAATTGCAGTGCCTGAGTCCATTCTTTCTCGGCATCGTCATAGCGTTCAAGACGCGTCAGGGTTGCGGCATACAATGTATGCGCATGGGCATCTTTCGGGTGCAGCCGAACCCATTGCGCATATGCCTGCGCGGCGTCATTGTCGTGCCCCAGTTTGCCCGACAATCGGCCTATGTCATTGTAGGCATTAATGCGTTTATAGTAGCCAGCCGCCTCCTCCAATTTGCCGCGCCGCTCCGACGATTTACCCAATAGCAATAGTGTACCGGCATGCTCGCCGCCATACAGATCCAGTGCGCGCAACAGCAAGGCATGTGCTTCCTCCAGTTTGCCGGCCCAGCCGAACAGACGGCCCAGATGTTGCAACGCGTCTGCGTGGTCGGACTTACTCAATCGGTCCAATACCTTTTGCGTGACTTGTGCCTGAGCAGCGACATTCCAGTGCGCATCGTAATGAGCCAGGCCCTGTCGGCTCATGGTGTCCATCAGCGCTAATGCGAGTAAACGGTTGCCCTCAATGGTGGGGTGCACATGGTCCAGAAACACTTCGTTACCCGGAATGCGTTGCCCGGTAAGACGCTGGCTTTCAGCTTCAACGGTGCTGATAAAATCGACCAGCGGAATTTTCTCATCGATTGCTACTTTGCGAACCGCGGCCTGCAGCGAGGAAAGTGCCCGCAAGGGACAAACATCGTCATCTATGGCGTGCTGGAAAGCTCGCCGCGCTTCGTCGAATTGTCCTTGTCTGAATAGCGTCTGGCCCAGCTGAAAGTGCGTAAGAGCGTAGCGTCCGTCTAATGCAAGAGCAGCGCGGAAAGCCTCCGCCGCAATATCCGCTTGCCCACGCTGCAGAGCCTCCTGCCCGCGTGTATCCAGTTCCGTCCAGCGTGCCAGTTCCGTTGCAGTCATCCCCTGCCGGTGTTCACTCTTGAACGGCGCGATATCTTTCATGTTGACGGGTGGAGCGACCATAATAATTTGAGCGCCCGCGGCCCGGGCAATCGCGGCCTTGCGCCGCAAATTCCATTCGAAGTGCTGAACTATCTGCCGCGCCAGTGCATCGTCCCGGTGATAGTCCTGTGGGCCTATAGTGTGGGCGAGGCGTTCGTTTACTTCGGGGTTTAATTCGTGAACCTTCGGCTTCGTTAATGGGCTCGCATGCAATACCTGTTCCATGGCGCTATACAGGTGGGTACGCGTTAGCCAGGCGGCACCGTTGAGTACCTGAGCAGGCAGCTCTCTGACCGAGCCATAACTACGCTCTTCCAGAAATTCGTTCTGGCCGGAAAGGTCAATAAACAGATCCGGCTGATATTGCGACAGCTCTTCCATTAGCGCGGCTTCACGATAGCTGGCATAGCTGATTCCTCCCGCATTGATCAGCTCCCAATGACGGGTTGGATCGGCCGCTGGCAGCAATTCGCGCAACCAGCCACAGAAGGACGTTGAGTCACGATACGGATTGCCATAGGTCGTGGAACCGCCGATACAGAAAATACGCACGGTGTTGGCTGGCTTGATTCTGGGAAAACTCTGCGCATTAAAAAATCCCAGCTTGTTGGGCGCAGTCACCATAAGCATACTGCCGTCGGGCTGGGCTTTTTCGATGAAAAGCGGGAGACTGGTAAATCCGACGAAGGGGTCATCAGCGACCAGATGCGAACGTACCCCGGCGATAGAAAGGGCCCATTCTGTCAGCGCAAGAACTATCCCGGCCAGCAATATGCCGAGCAGGATTTTTTGCCACACCGCCAGGCGCAGCATAGCTTCAGCTTGTTCCGGCACAGGCAATTCCGGCTTCGCTGCGCGCCTGTTAAAAAAGCGCATAGATGAAAGGCGCAATCACGCTACCCTGGACGAAAACGATCAGCACACCAAGCAGAACGAGCACGAAAGCGATCGGCAACAGCCAGTATTTTTTGCAATGCCGGATGAACAGCCAGAGATCGCGCAAAAGTTCTACCATGGATATTCAGGCCTGAGAACGGCTACCTTGGCTCTGCGGTGTATACGAGTGAATACATAAGGCTAAGGCAACGTTCTGGCTACGCGAAAGCCATAGTTGCCGCTATAAAAATAATCATGAGGTTCTATCCTGACACGCCTGGCCTGGCGTGCATAGTACGGCGAAGTGAACCAGGAGCCGCCGCGCATGATCCGCAACGCACAGTTCCCTCGATCGCAATCATCTACCCATTCCCATGCGTTGCCGTACATGTCATGCAGGCCCCACGGATTGGCTCGAAAACTGCCAACGGGTGCCGTCTGCCGATTATCCCATGGGCTGCCGCAGCCAAAACAATTCGCATTGCCATTGCCTATTTCATCGCCCCAGTAATAAGTCGTGGTTGTTCCCGCTTTGGCAGCGTATTCCCATTCGGCTTCGGTCAGTAAGCGATAACTGTGGCCGGTCACCCGGGATAACCAGCGCACGTACTGTTTGGCATCATTCCAGCGAACGTTGATTACCGGGCGGTTGCCGCGCCCCCAGCGATGATCGTCGAGCCGATGGCCGCCACAATCTTCAGCGGCAACGCAGGCATCCCATTCGTCGAAAGTCACCTCAAATTTGCCGGCGGCGAATGGCGCGCTGATATCGGATTGCTGTTGCTTGCCGGGCTCTCCCATCATGAAACTTCCGGCTGGCAGGAGAACCATCTCGGGGCATGCCGCACAGTCCCTAAAAGATTTGCCGTTACCCGGTTCGACACCATTTTTTTTCAGCTCCAGTAACTTTGCCTGTACTTGCGGCATGAGTTGTTGCTGCCGCTGTATTGTCGTGGCTTGCGCCTGATTTCGCTGCTGCGTCTGGCTGTCCAGGGCGATCGCCTCTGCCTGTGAGCGCGCGGCCTCTTCGCGCTGTCCTATCGCGGTCAATTGCGGCCGTAGACGAATTTCGACGCTATTGACTTTTTCCTTGCCGATACGGATATCCTGTTCAGTTACGCGTTCACGGGCCGCGTCCAGGGTTTTCACTGCACGCAACTTCAGCACGCCCGCAGGAACCTGCATGTCCAGGGGGCATTGTCCCCGAGATATGCCGTTGATCGACACCTCAGCGCCGTTGTCCTCGCCCACGCAGATGACGCGCAGCAATACCGTATCGGCTCGGACCATCAGCGGAGCTGCACAGGCGACGATAAATAATAGCAGGCAGGAAAAAAGCGAGTTCATAGTCATCAGGCCAACGGAGTGTTACGACTGATCCGGGAAAACTACCGCCGCATGGCAATTAATATCGTTGCTAACCCCCGCGTCGTCGTGAATTATTTGGTGACCTCGATCATCATATACATTCGTGAATGGATAGCGCACTCTACTTCGACCTTACCTTCCTGTTCAAACACCACAGTTTTAGCTTTTCCTTCAGCTAATGGCCCCAGATCAAAACTCTGAAGTTCGGAAAGTGAATAAGGATTATGGAACCAGGGGTCTTCGTTTTTGAACTCTACTGCATCGCCGAGTTTTATCTTTAAATAATCGCGATCAAATTCCTTGTTCTTTAACGCAACCGTTACAGTTTCCGCATGCGTAGGATTGCCGAGTGCTGCCAGAACTAATATTAAGCCGATAGTTTTTGTCAAAATCCTGCTCCGTAATTGCTTGTTTGGAACCCTGAGTGTTGATGGAGGTCTGAAGATAGGCTGCATAACTTGGTGTGCCCGCTGTGGGTGAAGTTCCTCCAATTATTAGGTGGCAAATGATATGGCACTGAGTTGGTAGCAGGCTTGAAATTTTAAGCTGATTCTGAAATGTCTATATTACGCCAGTTGTGTTGTTCTGGTTTGCCGATGCGGGGTTTGAATACCGTGGAGCGTACAGAACTAGCAATATGACAGTAAAATGGGCCTGAACATATCTAGAAGCGCGCTATGAAATTTGCGTGGTTTATAATTTTGCTGGCCCCGCTGCTCCCAACGGCGAGTTACGCAATTTCTTCCGGTGTGGCATTGGACCAGATGGTAGAGCTGCTGCGTAGCAATCCGGACGACGACGCTTTGCGTACTAAACTCATCAGGCAGGCGCAGCAGCTCAAACCTGCGCCGCAGGTGCCTGATGAAATTATCCAGCGCTTGACGGTCGCGAAAGCCCAATTAGAGTCGGCAGTCGAGGGGAGCGATTCAGGTTCGGCAGTGAAAGATTTTCAGACGATTGTCGCTGCTGTGCCCTGGTATGCCCAGGCTTATCTTTATCTGGGCAAGGCCCAGGAAAAGGCTGGGCAATCGGCCGCGGCAATGGCAAGTTATCAGTTTTATCTGTTGGCTATGCTGGTTGATAAAGATGTGGCAGCCGACACAGCGGCCGGATTGGTGTTTCGCGATTGTTCCAATTGCCCTGAAATGGTGGCGATACCGGGAAGATCCTACGCTATTGGTAAGTATCCTGTGACCTTCCTTGAGTGGGATGCCTGCCTGGCTGGGGGAGGCTGCAATGGCGAACGGTTGGACGATCGTGGTTTCGGACGCGGCACCCGGCCAGTGATCGGTGCCAGCTGGATAGATGCGCAGGCTTATATTCATTGGCTTAGCCAAAAGACCGGCAAAGTCTACCGTCTGCCGTCCGAGGAGGAATGGGAATTCGCTGCGCGGGCGGGCACCACCAGTAAATATTACTGGGGCGAAGAAATCGGTGAGAACAATGCCAATTGCCTTGGATGCGGCGTCCCATGGGAAAACCGTCAAACGGTGCCGGTGGGCAGCTTCAGGCCTAATGCATTGGGGCTCTACGACATGTTGGGCAATAGCTGGCAGTGGGTGGAAGATTGCTGGGAAGAAGATTGCGTACAGCATGTGCTGCGCGGCGGCGGCTGGGATAATCCGCCGCAGTTCCTGCGGATTTTTGAACGTTATTCGTTTAATGCGTCCCGGCGGGTTACCAGTTATGGTTTCCGTCTTGCCCGAACACTGCCGTAAACCGGAATTAACTCAACTGCGTTAATGTACCAGATAGGAGGTAAAGGCGTACTCGACGTGAAGTTGCAAGCCAAGTACAATTGTTAAATTAATGTCAATCCATAACCTAATTAAAGGAATTTACATGCGCTCCATCGCTACCCTGGTTTTCCTGTCCTTGTTTTCGGCTATACCCGCTATTGCTGCCGACCTCCCTGCCGGCCATCCCAGCGCCGCCAACAGCGCGCCATCCGGAGCAATGACCCATAAAGGCAAGGTGATCAGCACCATCAACGCCAGCATCTACACCTATATCGAAGTGTCCGAAGGCGGCAAAAATGTTTGGATCGCCGCTCCTACCGTAGCAGTAAACAAAGGCGATACAGTTGCGTTTGATGATGGGGCGATCATGAGCAATTTTTTCAGCAAGAGCCTGAATCGTACTTTTGATACAGTGATATTTGTCAGCAAAGCAGTAGTAGTCAAATAATTCAACGATACGGCCAGGGTTCTTTATTGCCTGGCCGTTTGATCCCGGCCACGCAGTGAGGCCCGACGCCGTAGCGCCTTTGCAACGGAGGCCAATCGTCGCGCAGCCGAAGTCCGAAAAATCCGTGCAGAAAATTTATCCCCGCTGCTTTATCTTTTGTGCCGGGATGTGGTTTGCCTCGATCTTTTTTCCCGTAGCCTGGGCCGCGGCGCCAACGGTAGACTACAGGCACGGCGGAAGTATCGCGGTTACAGTACCCGTTGTTTCCGCGCAGACCCAATTTGCCGTAGTTCCCGGCGGGCCGTATGTACGCTCCAGTGTGTCGATGCCCGATGCTGTTATATCCGTGCTGACTACTGAACACTATGCCTTTGTCGCGGCGGGCACGGAGCTGCGCATATACGATGTGATCCCGGATATGCCGCCGCGCCTGCTGGCTCAATTTCCAAGTCGCAAAAAAATTACCGCGCTGGCCTTGCAGGACGGTTACGCGTACCTCGCTGCCAGCGAGGGGGGCTTGCTGATCGTTGATGTGCGTGATCCTTTACACCCGCAGCAGATTGCCACCTATAAGCCGGAGCAGCCGTTGGATGCTGTGCACGTTGAGCGCGGTCGCGCGTATCTGGCAACTGACCATGATCTGATTGTGCTGGACATAGGTTCTCCGCAGTCACCCAGGGAGACCGGCAGATTCCCATTGGCCCATCCTGCCGCCGCAATACAAATACAGGGGGATTACGCATATCTGGCTCTGCCGCAAGCCGGGCTCAGCATCGTCGATGTGCATGATGCGTCGGCCATGCATGAGGTCGCGCTTTGGCGCGGGGAGCCCCGTGATCTTGCACTGGGCCAGGGCCGCGTTTATCTTGCCAATGGAAGTTCAGGCATGACTATCGTGGACGTGAGCGATCCACGATCGCCGCGCTGGCTGGGCAGCGTCAACCACATCGGGCTCAGCCTGGGGCTGAGCCTGGGCGGGGATCATGTAGCGATGCGCAATGATCGTTCCGATATTACCCTGATCGATATTCGCGACCCGAAGTTGCCGCAAGTGGCTGCGTTATATAACTCCCGACGCCCGCTGCAAACGATCGCATTTGTGCACGACCAGATTTGGGCCGGCACCGATAGTGGTCTCGATCTGGTCGATTTTTCTGCGCCAGCGCCTAATGTGGTCAACATTGGGGCCAATTTTGGCGGCAGCCGCCGTGCGGTGATTCGTGACAACAATCTGTTCGTGGCTGACTGGTTTTCCGGTTTGCATATTTACGACATCAGCGATCCGCGTGCGCCGCGGCATCTGGGCGGGTATCACACTCAGGGTTCTTCTAAAGGCGTGCTGGTGCGGGGCGACTATGCATATGTCGCGGATGACGACCATGGTGTGCAAATTCTGGATATTTCCGATCCCCGGCAACCGCGCAAAATAGCCGAAGTGGCCACACCGGGTTTGGCTTACACCATGAAACTGGTCGATGATTATCTGTACCTGGCCGACCATCGCGGCGGTTTCCATATTATTAACGTTGGCGATGTTGAGCACCCGACCATCATCGGCAGCGCAATCACCGCGGGCAAGGCGTGGGCGGTGGAAATACGCAACCAGCGAGCTTATGTCGCGGCTGACAAGGCAGGCTTACTGGTATTTGACATCAGCGATCCACAGCAGCCCAGGCAGATCGCCGCCTACGATATCGGCGGTGCGGCCGAGGATGTCGTGATCCGCGATCATTTTATTTATGTTGCCAGCTTCGATAATGGATTGCATGTGTTCGACCTGGGCGATTCCGGGCGGCTGCAGGAAGTCGGTCATCTGGCCACCCCCGGCAATGCTCGCGGCCTTGCGCTGGATGGCCGTTATGCTTATATCGCCGACTGGGTGTCGGGTATCCAGATTGTCGACATCAGTAACCCGGTGCAGCCGCGACCGGTTGGTGCATACGACACCATGGGTTGGTCGTGGGGCGTACAGGTTCGCGACAGCTATGCATATGTGCTGGACTGGTGGGGAGGAGTCTCTGTGCTCGATGTCTCCAACCCGGCTGCACCCACTTTGGCTGGTGCCTATCATGCCCGTGGGTTAACACGCGATGTGGTAGCGCAGGGCAATTATGCGTATGTCGCAAACGGCAGCAATGGCCTGCAGATTTTTGATATCGAGAATCCGCTGAACCCAATCTGGATGGCCGGAGTGGATATGCCGGGTGAGGCGCAAAGTATCTGGATCGAAGGGACCACCGCTTTGATTGCCACTGGTGCGGACGGGCTGGCTGCGGTTGATATCGGCCAGCCATTTCAGCCACGGCGGCTTAAGCGCTACGCGGTGAAAAGCGACCTGGTGCGGGCGCATAAGCAATGGATCTACGCTGCCGAAAAGCACCACGGTGTCACCATTATTGATGGCGCCAGCGGGCGAAACAAAGCGTGGTACAAGGCGGCGATCAGTGACCTGTGGCCCGCTACTGATCGCTTATTGCTGGCCACGTCGGGCGGAGTCGAAGTGCTGGCAATGGATGACCCTGCTCATCCGCGCGTACTTAAACGGCTGGCGCAGCGCGCCGACCTGGTGCGTATGCATAAGAATGTCATCATTGTGTACGATCAGCACAGTGGGCTGGCTTTTTACGATTACAACACTTTGAAATTGCTGAGCCGGTTTAATGTCGGCGAAGAGATTTTCGACCTGAAAATTTCCGGCAACCGTTTGTATGCCAGCGGCGACGCCTCCGGCTTGCTGGTGTTTAACATTTCCGACGTCCGCCGGCCCAGGCTGCAAGCTGCCTATCCCGTAGCCAGTCGCACCACTCAACTGAGTGTATTATCCAATGCTGTTTTCATGGCCGGGAATGATACATTGGCCGGCATACGACTGTTGCCGGATATTGCGATTACTGCCGGCGGCGAGCTTACAGTTGATGCGGCGCCGTCGTTGCCGCTGGGGAGCTACAACCTGCTTGCGCTGGACGCGGCAAGCGGTAAGCATACGATGGTTTACGATGCGTTTCGTGTGGTCATGCCGGTTTCCAGTAAACCCCGTTTTACCCTGCAGGATCTGGAGCGTGCGATGCGCAATCGCGGATTGAGCCCGGTACCTCAGCAGTGACGCAATCGACCAAGTGGAAGCTGCGCCGAGTGGCCGAGGCGGCATCCGAACAAAAGCTCGGAGTATTGTTCTAATTCGGCACTCCAGTATTTAACCCGGCAATTAAGCCACGCAATTTAGGAGAATGACTTGAATTTCCTCAGGCCGCTTTTAGTATTACTTATACTTTTCTCTGTCATCCCGGCTTATTCAGCGGAAAATAAACTGGGCATGCGCTATAGCCTGGTTGAGCCGCCACAGCCCACGCACACCGGCAATAAAATCGAGGTGCTGGAATTTTCCAATTATGAGTGCCCCTACTGTTTTCAATTGCATCAGGTAATCGACACCTGGGCCAAGCAGCACGCCGAAGAAGTTGAGCTGGTATTCGTCCCTTCCCTGACTGAAGGGCGTTGGGTGCCGGCTTCGTTTGAACCGATGACGCGCACTTTTTATGCGCTGGAGGCACTGGGGCAACACAAGAGGTTGAATGACGATTTGTTCAACGCCTGGAATGTGAACAAGACTCCGCTGCAGGACGAAGCTCAGATAACCAGTTTTGCAGTCAAGCATGGCGTTGATCGCAAAAAATTCACGGCCGCCTACAATTCCCCTGCAGTGATTCAAAAGGTGGCGCGCGCCAAAGAGTTATGGAAGATATATGGCCTCAAGGGGACGCCCAGCCTGGTCGTGGACGGTAAATACCGGTTGCTGGGTATGCGCGACTGGACTATCAAACAGTTAAATGAAGTGATGGACAAGGTACGTAAAGAGCATGGGCGCTAAGCGGCACTTCTGTTCAGGCTCACCATTGGGTTACCTGAGCTGCTTATCTAGTAAGTAAACGGGATAAACATGAAATTGTTTAAATGCATTTTGCTGGTATTGGCGCTGCTGTATTTGACCTCGGCGGGAGCTCAGCCGGAAGCAGGCAAAGACTACATGCTGCTGGACCAACCTCAGCCCGCCCGTAGCGGTAATAAAATCGAAGTGATTGAATTTTTTTTCTACGGCTGCGAACATTGCTTCAAGCTGCGTCCACTGTTGAACACCTGGCTGCATGATCACGCGAACGAAGTTGAGTTCGTGATGGTGCCGACTTTTTTTGCTGCCCGTTTTGAGCCGATGGCACGCACTTTTTATGCGCTACAGGCGTTGGGGCAACAGCAGGAACTGGAGGAGCCGTTATTTAACGCCTGGAATGTAGACAAACTCAAGTTGCAGGATGAGGCCAGCGCTACTGATTTTTTAGCGCAGCATGGCGTGGATCGCAATAAATTCGCTGCTGCCTATAATTCTCCCGCAGTGCAGGACAAAGTACTGCAGGCCAAGCGTATGGAAAAGCTGTATGGTGTGACTAATACGCCCAGCCTGATCGTTAATGGAAAATATCGCGTCAGCGCAAATGTTAAAAGTTTTACCTGGCGGAAACCGGAAGAAATTATGCATATCTTCCAGGCGGTGGTCGATAAGGCACGGGGCGACCTTCTTTAGATCTGTTATCAGTTTCTGTATTCCCGGCAGCGTTGTTAGCTTGTGTCGTATTAATCACTCCAATACGCACGAGTACAGTTATGGGGGCCGTTCATGAATCGCACCGCATTACGTTTAATACCTCCTGTTTTAAATCCGGCTGCACTAAGCCTGCTGCTGGGCCTGAGCTGTTCACCCCTGTCCAACGCTGCGGGCATGCTCGCTGGTCTGGATGCAGGCGGCGGTTCAAGCAGCTATGCAACGGGTATATCGCTCGACGGCTCCATAGTGGTCGGTTTTACCCACCATCAGGGCTACCGGGCTTTTCGCTGGGCCAACAACAACATGGGTGACCTCGGTGTGCTGGGCGGCAAGTCGAGCCAGGCCAGCGCGGTCTCCGCCGACGGCGCTGTGGTGGCGGGATACACGCAACTGGCAAGTTATCAGTCCGGCGACACATCCCGACACGCTTTCCGCTGGGTGGGCAACGCTATGAGCGATCTGGGTACCCTAGGCGGCAACAACAGCTTCGCCAAAGGAGTTTCCGCCGATGGGGCAGTGGTGGTGGGATATAGCCAGCTTCCCGCTAAGCCGGTCACAGGTGATGTGGTCCGCCATGCTTTTCGCTGGGCCAATAACGTCATGACTGATCTGGGAACGCTGGGGGGGGCCGTTAGCGAGGGCGCCGCCATATCGGCGGATGGCAAAGTCATCGTAGGGCAGAGCGATATAGAGGCAGATCGTGCCAGCCATGCTTTTCGCTGGGCCAATAACGTGATGACTGACCTTGGCACGCTCGGGGGCTCCAGCAGTTACGCCACGGGTGTATCCGCCGACGGTTCAGTCATAGTCGGCCATAGTCTCCTTGCCGGAGATACTGTGCTGCATGCCTTCCGCTGGAGTAATAACAAAATGACTGATCTTGGTGATTTGGGCGGCGCGACTAGCCTGGCCAACGGTGTATCGCCCGACGGAAATGTCGTGGTAGGGAAAAGCCGCAATGCTGATAATACCTTCCAGGCGTTTCGCTGGACCGCAACCACGGGCATGCAAAGTGTCGCCGCGTGGCTGGATGCGGGCGGGGTAGCGCATGACGGCTGGAAACTGGAAAGCAGCATGGCTGTGAGTACCAGCATAATTGCAGGTAATGGCATCAACCCTGCCGGCATTCCTGTCGCATTTATTGCGCGTGTCGATACGCCGAAGCCTCAGGCGACTGCGCTGCCGGCTGGGCAGCCGGGCAATCAACAATAAGCTGTCGTCGAAGGCATGGCTAAATGGCGGCGCCACAATGGCGGGTAAAAATCGTTGCGTTAAGGCGCTGGCATGCCGAGGCCGCCGGAGGCCTGAATTTACCTTTGCAGGCTACCTTAAACGAAAGAATCTTATGTGCTAGTATTCGTCCAGTTAATGTTTGCTTCATTCGAAACAGAGATTAAATGGCTGGCGATCCACGATTTTATGAAGTTCAGCGTGATGGGTTTTTCACGCGCTCGCCAACGCCCAAATGGGAAGAAGATTTTTCCCTGGTATACGCACGTCTGGACGAATTGCATGCTGCAGGTGTAACCGACTGGGAATATTATTTCCGCACCAACCCGGCCGAGGTCACCTACTGTGCGGGGTCGATACGAATAGTTGCCATCAATCAGGCCGGATCCAATCTGTTCCAGGCTGAAAACCGCCAGTCCGTTACGCACAATCTGGTCGAGCACTTTACTTCCAACTCCTGGGAAGAATTTGAAAACCGGTTAATTTCTCTGGCTCGGGGCGAGTTGAATTTCAGCAGCGAAACCGAAATGCTGACTTGCCAGGGCGAACGCAAGCATTTGCTGCTCTATGCCGAAGTGGTTCCGGATAGTTTCAAGGCGCTGGAAAGTGTCGTTGTTTCGTTTATTGATATCACTGAACGCAAGCGTATCGAAGGCCGCAATAAATTAGGTACCCATTTATCCAAAATCATTTCGGGCGGCGCATCGATAAAAGAAGCGCTGAATGCGATAGCGCTGGGCGCGGAAGAAGAATGCCGCATGTGTTGTGCGGTCATGTTGCTGGATCACAAGACCGGGCATCTGACTACTGCCGCTGCCCCCGAATTGCCCGACTTCTATAATGCCGGGATAGACGCTCTCAAAATTGTTGCGGAGGGCGAACTTACAGGTGCATCTGTTTTTGGTGGGCATCGCCTGATAGTCGAGGATATACAGAGCAGTCCAGCCTGGGACAGGATGCACTCAACGGCGGCCAGGGCAGGGTTGCAATCCTGCTGGTCTGAACCTATACGTGATTCTGCGGGCGAACTGCTTGGCGTCCTGGTATTTTATAACCCGCCAGTAAAGGCGCCCGACGCATCCAGCGTGGAGGCGATCCAATATTATTCGGCATTGCTGGGCAGGGTGCTGGAACAACATCATGCCCAGCAGGAACTGCATTTTGCGACCTTGCTTTATCAAACGATCGGTAAGGCGGTGCTGGTAACGGATGCGGGCGGGGTGATCGTCGCGATGAACTCCGGATTTTCCAGACTGACCGGTTATGATCAGGACGAAGTTGTAGGCCGTAACGTGCAGATATTCAGTTCGGAACGTGCAAACGCGATTTCCTATTCCTGTATCTGGGAAGTCCTGCAATCACGCGGCCAGTGGCAGGGCGAAATCTGGACCCGCTGCAGGAATGGTGATGAATATCCGGGCCGGCTGTCTATCAATTATGTTTATGACCCTAAGGGAAAAGTGTCCAAATGCATTGCGCTGATTTCTGATATCAACGCACAGGAACAGCTCAAGGAATCGATATGGCATCATCCTGAGGTCGATACTTCTGCTTCATTGCCAAGCCGTCAGCGGTTCCGTGACTATCTCGATCAGGAATTGAAAAAAGCCGAACGCGCTGGCTTGGGCGTGGGGCTGTTGGGGATCGATCTGGATAAGTTCAAGGAAATAAATGAGACGCTCGGACACAATATGGGTGATCTGGTATTGCTTGAGGCTGCGCGCCGGATTGCCTCCTGTTTGCGCGACAGCGATACGGTGGCGCGCCTGGGCGGCGATGAGTTCGCGGTGGTGCTGACTGCCCGGCCGGATGTGCGGCGTGTCACGCAGATCGCCGGGGCCATCAATCAGAAAATAAGCGAGCCGTTTCATCTGGGAGATGAGGTGGTGTACATCTCCGCCAGCATCGGCATTACCTTTTACCCCACTGACGGCCCCGACGCCGATAGCCTGATAAAAAACGCCGAGCAATCGATGTACGTGGCCAAGAACGAAGGACGCAACCGCTACAGTTTTTATACCAGTTCATTGCAGGATGCGGCTCAGGCGCGCCGCGCCTTGCTGAACGATATGCGAGGTGCTCTGGCCGCCGATCAGTTCAAGGTCTATTTTCAGCCCATTGTTGATCTGAACGATGGGCGTATTTTTAAGGCAGAGGCGCTATTGCGCTGGCAACATCCGATGCTCGGCATAATCGGCCCGATGGAGTTTATTCAACTGGCCGAAGAAACCGGGCTGATCAACGAAATCGGCGATTGGGTATTCAGGCGGGCAGCAGATTGCGCCAAGTACTGGAATGAAGTTTACACGGATGGCATCCAGGTCAGCATCAACAAATCCCCCGTGCAATTCCGCAATGCCTGCAATGCCGCCGGGTGGATAAAATACTTAAGCGATATTGGCTTATCGGGGAATCATATAGTGATTGAAATTACCGAAAGCGTATTGCTGGATTCCAGTCCGTATATCCTGGATCAGTTAGCGCAATATCGCAAGGCGGGTATTCAAATCTCGATAGACGATTTTGGAACCGGTTATTCATCGCTTTCGTATCTGAAAAAATTTGCCGCGGACTATTTGAAAATCGACCGCTCATTCATTATTGATATGGCCAAGGATAACCACGACATGGCTCTGTCGGAAGCCATAATTGCAATGGCCCACAAACTGGGCATTACGGTAATCGCCGAGGGAGTGGAAACGGCAGAGCAAAGAGGGTTGCTGGTAGACGCCCAGTGCAACTTTGGCCAGGGCTATCATTTTTCTGAAGCGGTTACGGCAGAACAGTTTGAGTTTTTGCTGGATAACAAGCGCTATCCAAACTACAGTCTTTTTGTACATTGACTACGGTCTTGCAGCATTGACAGTTTCTGCATTGATGGTCAACGCCATTAACCTTGCGGCTGTTTTACAAGTAATGCCCCAACTTTTTACCCTTGGCTGCCAGATACTGATAGTTACTCTGGTTGGGCTGAGTTTTTATCGGTAATCGTTCGGTCACCGTTAAGCCCGCGGCCTGCAGCATTTCCACTTTTCGCGGGTTGTTGGTCAGCAGGCGTACTGAGCCTATCTGCAGAATTTTGAGGATTTCAATCGCTGCGCCGTAGTTGCGGCTATCTATCGGCAGGCCCAGCGCCACATTGGCTTCTACCGTGTCGTACCCCCGGTCCTGCAGCGCATAGGCGTGAATTTTGTTGGATAGCCCTATACCTCTTCCCTCATGGCCGCGCAGGTAGATGATTACCCCGGGCGGGTTTTCAGCTATAAGTTTCTGGGCAATGTGCAACTGCTCGCCGCAATCGCAGCGCAGCGAACCGAAGACATCGCCGGTCAGGCATTCCGAATGTATCCGTACAACGACATTTTCATGGTTTGCCACAACTCCCGCGGTCAGGGCAACGTGCTCGATACCCGTTTGCGTATCCAGAAAAATCTGGATGTCGAATACGCCGTGGCGGGTTGGCAGTTTTGCCGCAGAGATCAGTTTTAATTGCATAGAGTCATTTTTTTGAGCCTCGGCTTCATCACGCACGGCATCATCGCGGCTGGCGGAAGCGGAGCCGGATGTTATCTGTGGAGCCATCATTGAGTTATCGCCCTCAATAATGCTAGGCAGAAATTCTCTTCTTGGGGAGAGCCGTTCCGTCCGGTGCCAGACCAGCTGCCTGATAAAAAGCGTCGAGATCGCTTAAGTCTTCATATATCGCGGCTGCGCCGGAAAAATTCTGACCACGCGTATAGGCATTGGTCGTGATGAAGGTTTTGATCCCCGCGGCAAGGCTGGAACGCAGTCCATTCTCCGAGTCCTCGAGCGCGATGCACTCGGCCGGGGACAGGCGCATTTTTTCCAATACCCAGAAATAGATATCCGGTGCAGGTTTTTTGTGCGGCACGATATCGCCACAGCCGATCACTTCAAAAATATCTTCACTACCAGGCCCCAGGCCCTGATGCAACAACGCGGTTACATTCTGCGGAGTGGTGGTGGTTGCGATTGCCAGCCGGATGCCGCGCTGCCGAGCATCGCTGATCAGTTGCCTGATGCCGGGCCGCAACGGAATCCGGCCTTCCGCGAGCATGCTGGTGTAGTGCAGCGTTTTGACCGCATGCAGATTTTTCACGAAACCGTCATAGTCGGCCGGCTTGGAAAAACCGGGTAAACAGGTGTCGATAAAATGTTTGATGCGTTCTTTGCCACCGGTGACCTGAAGCAGTTTGTCGTAGAGCGCGACATCCCAGTTCCAGTCCAGGCCGTTTTCGTGGAATGCCAGGTTGAAAGATTTACGGTGTCCGTCTTCGGTGTCGGCCAGAGTGCCGTCCACGTCAAAAATGAGGGCTTTAAGAGTCATAGTGAAAGCAATAGAGTTAGTTAATGGGAAGTCGATTAGTCTAGCGCATGCCAGGCAACATGCCTTTCATGCCACGCATCATTTTGGCCATGCCACCCTTGCTGAACATTTTCATCATTTTTTGCGTCTGTTCAAACTGGTTCAGCAATTGATTGACATGCATCACCTGCACACCCGCACCCTGGGCGATACGGCGTTTGCGCGAGGCCTTGATGATTTCAGGGCGGGAGCGTTCCTGCGGAGTCATCGAATTGATGATGCCTTCAATGCGATTAATGGCCTTGTCGTCTATCTTGCTACCTGAGGCGGCCTGGCTGAGCTGTGCCGGCAGTTTGTCCATCATCGCGGACATACCGCCCATCTTGCGCATCTGCACGATCTGCATTTTGAAGTCGGTCAGATCAAAACCCTGGCCGCTTTTGACCTTTTTGGCCAGCTTTTCGGCCTCTGCAACATCGACTTCCCGGTGCGCTTCTTCCAGCAGCGACAACACATCGCCCATGCCCAGCACGCGTGATGCCATTCGTTCGGGATGAAACACTTCGAGGCCGCCGGGCTTTTCGCTGACGCCGACGAATTTGATCGGCTTGCCGGTGACATGCCGCACCGACAGTGCCGCGCCACCGCGTGCATCGCCGTCCAGCTTGGTCAGGATAATACCGGTCAGCGGCAATGCGTCACCAAACGCCTTGGCGGTGTTGACCGCGTCCTGGCCGGTCATTGCGTCGACTACGAACAGCGTTTCGGCCGGCTTGAGCGCGGCGTGCAACTGCTGGATTTCCTCCATCATCGCCGCGTCTATCGCAAGCCGGCCAGCGGTATCGACGATCAGCACATCGTGGTGGTGTTTACGCGCGTAATCCAACGCCGCAAGCGCGATGTCATACGGCTTCTGGCTGGTGTCCGAAGAGAAAAAATCGATATCCAGCTGCTGTGCCAGCGTGCGCAATTGCTCAATCGCGGCCGGGCGGTAAATGTCGCAGCTGACCAGCAATACCTTTTTCTTCATCTGCTCGCGCAGCAGCTTGGCCAGCTTGCCGCTGGTGGTGGTCTTGCCCGCACCCTGCAGCCCGGCCATCAGGATGACTGCAGGCGGCACCACAGCCAGGTTCAGCGGAGCCTGTTGCTCGCCCATCAGCCTGGTTAATTCGCGATGCACAATTCCTATCAATGCCTGCCCTGGCGACAGGCTGCTGAGGACTTCCTGGCCGAGCGCCGCCTGTTTGACCTGGGCGGTAAATTCCTTTACCACCGGCAGTGCTACGTCGGCTTCAAGCAGGGCCAGGCGGACTTCCCGTAACGCATCCTGGATATTGCTTTCGCTCAGGCGCGCCTGCCCGCGCAGATTTTTTAATACGCCTGAAAGCCGCTGTGTAAGATTGTCGAGCATGGTTTTGTTCCCGTTTTTACCTGCGTCAGATAGTGTAGAATTAAGTAAAGTTTAAACGTCTTGACCCACAATGTCGAACCTTCCCCTGTACCTGATCACCTTTCTCGCCTATGGTTCGCTGGCCATATATTTCTGGCGCGTGCAGGCATCGGGTGACGGGGATGCGCTGAGCCGCGGCGCCATCGGGCATGTGGTGCTGGTCCCGATGGCGCTGCATGCTTATCTGCTGTATGACGGTTTGTTCGTCGGCGGAGAAATGAATCTCGGCCTGACGTATGTGCTGTCGCTGATCCTGTGGCTGACCATGCTGGTGTACTGGGTCGGGCATTTATTTTATCCGATCGCCAGCCTGCAAACATTGGTGTTGCCGCTGGTCGCTATCGGCGTGATGTTGCCCATCGTATTTCCGCCTGGCCATCCTCATCTGAATCACACTTCGGTTGCTTTCGATGCCCACATTCTGGCCGCGATGCTGGTCTACAGCCTTTTCACGATAGCGGCCTTGCATGCCGGGTTGATGTCGATAGTGGAAAAAAGCCTGCATAGCGCGACCTTGCCGCGGGTGCTGCGTACGCTGCCGCCGCTGCTCACGATGGAAACCTTTCTGTTCCGCATTATCGGTGCGGGATTCATTCTGCTGACGCTCACGCTTGCTTCCGGGATCGCGTTCTCCGAACAGGTGTTCGGCAAGCCCTGGGAGTTCAATCACAAAATCCTGTTCGGGGTGATTTCCTGGGGCGTGTTCGCGGCATTGCTGCTTGGCCACCGTTTCTACGGCTGGCGCGGGCGTACGGCAGTGTACTGGACCATGAGCGGCTATGTGTTTCTGCTGCTGGCCTATCTCGGCAGCAAGTTCGTGCTCGAGGTTCTGCTGCACCGCTAAGCGGGTTCAAGGCCAGCGGCAAAGTGTTTGACACCGCATAGCATCTGGCTTAGAATTCGCGCCCTTCGAGATTTACTAACTTCAGTTATTGGAAGTGCCATGAAAACATTTTCCGCCAAGCCCCACGAAGTCCAGCACGACTGGTTTCTGGTCGATGCCGCCGACAAGGTACTGGGACGTCTGGCCAGCCAAATTGCAGCGCGTTTGCGCGGCAAGCATAAAGCAATCTATACACCGCACGTGGATACTGGCGATTTTATCGTGGTAGTCAATGCCGATAAATTGCGTGTGACCGGCAATAAAACCGAAGCCAAGGTGTACCATCGCCATACTGGTTATCCGGGCGGGCTTTACACCACTAACTTTGCTAAATTGCAAAAGCGCTACCCCGAACGCATCCTGCAAAAAGCGGTTAAAGGGATGCTGCCGAAAGGCCCGCTGGGTTATGCAATGCTGCGCAAACTGAAAGTGTACGGCGGAGCGGTTCATCCGCACTCGGCACAGCAACCGCAACCTCTAGAATTGTTGAAGGCATAAATTATGAGCGTAACTTACAATTATGGTACCGGCCGCCGCAAGAGTTCAGTCGCGCGCGTATTCATCAAGCCGGGCAAGGGCGACATCGTCGTTAACGATAAGCCCATCGATATATTTTTCTCGCGCGAAACCGGCCGTATGGTTGCGCGCCAGCCGCTGGCACTGACTGACACGCTGACCAAGTTCGATATCATGGTGAACGTGTTCGGCGGCGGCGAATCCGGCCAGGCCGGCGCGGTTCGTCACGGCATTACACGTGCGTTGATAGACTACGACGCCAGCCTGAAGCCGGTGCTCAGCAAGGCCGGCCTGGTGACACGCGATGCGCGTGAAGTGGAACGTAAAAAAGTCGGTCTGCGCAAGGCGCGCCGCCGCAAGCAATTTTCCAAGCGTTAAGATTGGGATTGTCGAAATGGCCGCCTTCGGGCGGCTTTTTCATTTCCGATGTATTATTCACACAAGATATTTCACAGGAGCGGGCGTGATTAAAGTTGGCATCGTGGGCGGTACCGGATACACCGGCGTGGAGTTGCTGCGCTTGCTCGCGCGGCACCCGCAGGTCGAGTTGCGCGTCATTACTTCGCGCGCCGATGCCGGCACCGCGGTCGCACAAATGTTTCCAAGTTTGCGCGGTTATCTGGATCTGGATTTTGTTCATCCGGACCAGGCACAGCTCGCGCAGTGTGACCTGGTATTCTTCGCAACGCCCAACGGAATTGCGATGCAGCAGACTCGGGCGTTGCTGGATGCAGGGGTACGGGTCATCGATCTGGCGGCTGATTTCCGTATACAGGACATTGCGGTCTGGGAAAAATGGTATGGCATGCAGCACGCATGCGCAGATCTGGTGGCGGCAGCAGTGTACGGACTGCCCGAGGTAAACCGTGAACAGATCAGGCAAGCGCGTCTGGTGGCTAACCCGGGCTGTTATCCCACGGCGGTACAGTTGGGCTTCATCCCATTGCTTGAAGCCGGCCTGATTGATGCGAATGAATTAATCGCAGATGCGAAATCAGGCGTATCCGGCGCAGGGCGCAAGGCCGAGATTGGTATTCTGTTCTCCGAAGCGTCGGACAACTTCAAGGCCTACGGAGTTGCGGGCCACCGGCATTTGCCTGAAATCAGTCAGGGCCTGGCGCGCATTGCGCAGCGCGAGGTCGGGCTGACGTTTGTGCCTCATCTGACGCCGATGATCCGCGGCATCCATGCCACGCTGTATGGGCGTTTGAACAAGGATGCGGATTTACAGCAGCTGTTCGAGCAGCGCTATCGGGACGAGCCTTTTGTCGACGTGATGCCGCCCGGCAGTCATCCGGAAACACGTTCGGTACGCGGCGCCAACACCTGCCGTATTGCAGTGCATCGTCCGCAGCAGGGGAATACGGTAGTGATATTGTCGGTAATCGATAATCTGGTAAAGGGCGCAGCCGGCCAGGCGGTGCAGAATATGAACATCATGTACGGTTTGCCGGAAACCACGGCACTGCAAAATGTTCCGTTGCTGCCTTGATTCTGCTGAAAATTGATCCGCGGATTCAAGCGCAAGTTTAGCCATTCGGCGCCGCGTCTGGCGGTGCGACCGCATGTGCCGTGGTATATACGCTGGGCGATTATCCTGCCCCTTTTGGCGGCGGGAAGCGGGATGGTATGGTGGGCCTACGATGTCGGGCTTGAACTGGCCGGGTTTCATCGCGGCCAGGCGGAACAGGAACTGAGCCAGCTGCGCGCCCAGATTACCGGTTTGCGTAAAGAAACTGTCAGGCTGAGCAGCCAGGCTGCAGCGTTTGAGCGCCAGGCGCAGATAGAGCATGCCGCTAATCTGGAGACCGCCGCGCAACTGAAGGCAATCACCGAGGAAAACATCCGCATCAACGAAGACCTGGCGTTTTTTCAGAATTTGTCACTGACGGACACACATAAAGGTGAGCTTTCGATCCATCGTTTGAAACTTCAGCGTGATGCGTTGCCTGGGGAATACCGTTACCGTTTGTTGCTGGTGCATAGCGGACAGAAAGGAGCGCATCAGTTCGAGGGCAGGATTCAGCTGCTGATTAATACCTTGCAAAGCGGAAAAAAAACGGTGTTGCTGTTTCCGCAGGAAGGAGTAGCCTCTGAAGATAAGGCGTATCAGCTCAATTTCAAGTATTATCAGCGTATCGAGCGCAGTTTCCGCCTGCCTCCGGATACCGTGCTGGAAGGTATGCAAGTCCGGATCTTTGAGCGGGGTGTAAACGAACCCAGAATACAGCAGAGCGTAACGCTGTCTTGAAATGGAGAGAATGTGTTTAATAAACGGCACAACAAACCAGACCGGATTGATACGCTGATAGGCGCCGACACCAGGATCAACGGCGACATTAATTTCAGCGGCGGATTGCGCATTGATGGTGAAGTTATTGGGAACGTGATTGCGATCCCTGATAAATCCAGTACGCTGGTGCTCAGCGAGCATGGACGGATCAATGGTGAAATCAACGTGACTCACCTGGTGGTGAACGGTGTGGTGGAGGGGCCGATTAAGGCGACCGAGTACCTGGAACTTCAAAGTCGAGCTAAAGTCACAGGGGACATCCATTATCAAACGCTGGAAATGCAACTCGGCGCGATCGTCAAAGGCAGGCTGATACATGCGGTTGATGAGGTATCGGATAAAGTGCTGGCCTTTAAGCTCAACAGTGCTGAATAGCTATAATCGAATTTACGGAGGGTTACCATGAATACTGTTGCTGACAGTGCAATAATCGCCACGGACGAACCGCTGCTGTTTACCGACAGCGCGGCCAACAAAGTTAAGCTCTTGATCGAGGAAGAGGGGAATCCGGACTTGAAGCTGCGCGTGTTTGTAAGCGGCGGCGGATGTTCCGGCTTCCAGTACGGTTTCACTTTTGATGAAGCGGTGAGCGAAGACGACACCGTGCTGAACAAGAACGGCGTGCAGCTTTTGATCGATCCGATGAGCTTTCAGTATCTGGCCGGGGCGGAGATCGATTATCAGGAAGGCATAGAAGGCGCGCAGTTCGTTATCAAGAATCCCAACGCGACCACAACATGTGGTTGCGGATCGTCTTTCTCAACGTAAGTTACAACGCGTCCGTCTTCAGTCTGCCAAACCTGCCCGCTAAGCCTGGTAGATCGCGCCC
>JAZJXX010000002.1:853943-883066 GCA_040390665.1 Pseudomonadota bacterium
GCGTTGAGCTGGCGGCAGATCTGGCGGATGGTGGTTCCGGCGGCCCGGTCGGCGAAGATCCGCCGCGCCACCGCGGCCTCGGCTTCGAAGATCTCCAGGTGTGCCGGGCCGTCCGGGCCGCGTGGGACGCGCCGGTAACCGCAGGTAAACCGGCGGCTCTTCCATGTATAGCCTGCTGCGCCAGCCACGCGAAAGCAATAGCTTCCAGCCAGTCCGCATCGATTCCTAAAACATCTGTGGGCTGGATCGGGCAATTCGGCAACAAGCTGCGCAAATGCTGCACCAGAGCGACGTTGTGGCTGCCGCCACCGCATAAATACACTTCTTCAAAACCCACACAGTAGCGCTGTATGGAGTCGGCTATCGCATGGCTGCTGAGCGCCAGCAACGTGGCCTGTACATCAGCGGGCGCCTCATCACCGCGCAATTTATTCTGCAGCCAGGACAGATTGAATAAATCGCGCCCGCTGCTTTTAGGGGGTGCCAGGTGGAGGTAAGGTTCCGCCAACAAGGAGTTCAGCAGAGCGGGGATAACGGTGCCACTGGAAGCCCATGCCCCATCACGGTCATACGCTTCGCCGCGTTGTAGCGTTACCCACGCATCCATCAACAGATTACCAGGCCCGCAATCGAACCCCGTAGTCGTTCCGCCCACAGGCAGATTGGTCAGGTTGCTGATGCCGCCGATATTGACAATCACCCGGTGGAGATTGGGATGCCGGAAAAAATGATGGTGGAAAACCGGAACCAGCGGAGCACCCTGCCCACCTGCTGCGATATCGCGGCTGCGGAAGTCGTTCACTACCGTGATTCCGCTTAATTCGGCCAGCACAGCGGCACTGCCCAGCTGCAGCGTATAGCCCTGGCCGGGATTGTGGCGGATGGTCTGGCCGTGGCAGCCGATAGCGCGCACAAGCTCGGCTGGAATGCCGCTGGTATGCAGCAACGCGGCCACCGCTGTTGCATACAGCTGGGCTAACTCGTTGCTGGTGACCTGCGCTTGATGTAATTCGTTGTCGCTGGGATGGTGCAGCTTGAGTAAATCGTGTTTAAGAGGGGCAGGGTACGATTGATAGTGCCGGCCGATCAGTTTAATCCGCTCTGCGGTGAATTGAACCAGTACCGCATCAATGCCGTCCAGGCTGGTACCGGACATGATGCCGAGGTAAAGCTCCTTGTCGGAGGTCATGCAACAGCTAGCTGTTGCATTCAGTCAATTTTAGCCAGATTCGTATTGCGCAACAGCCCCAGATGAGCAGTCAGGCTACGTGTGGCCTCCTGAAAGGCCGCTTTTTGCTGGGGGCTGATCGGGGTAGATTCGGGTAGCGCGACCCGCATAGGATCGCGGGCCTGGCCGTCTACTTTAAATTCATAGTGCAGGTGAGGCCCGCTGGCCATGCCGGACATACCGACATAACCGATCACTTCGCCTTGACTGACATGCTGTCCGCGCCGCAGACCGCTGGCAAAACGGGACAAATGGCCATATATCGTGGAGTAGTGACTTTGATGATTGACGATCACAACATTGCCATATCCGTTCTGCTGGCCCGCGACCGCAACCGTGCCATCGGCTGTTACTTTCACCTTGGTGCCTGTAGGAGCGGCGTAGTCCACGCCTTTGTGGGCTCGCCAGGTACCCAGGATGGGATGCAGACGGGATTGGCTAAAACCGGAACTGATACGCGAAAACTCCAGCGGCGAGCGCAGAAATGCCTTGCGTAAACTCTTGCCGTCCGGCGTGTAATAGTCGCCGTGCGTGCTATCTGTCTGAAAATATACTACACGATAGGCCTTGCCCTGATTGATGAATTCGGCCGCCTGAATGCGCCCGACGCGCACCGGTTCGCCATTGCTATAAGTCATTTCATAAGTAACCGAAAACTTGTCGCCTTTGCGCAAATCGCGGTGGAAATCGATGTCTCCGCCAAAAATTTCCGCCAGTTGGCTGGCGGCGGCTTCAGGCAAGCCAGCATCATCGGTGGCGTCAAATAAGGTGGATTTGATTTCTCCGGTACGCATGAAAATGCGTTTCTCAAGCTGGGCCGACAAAACGCTGGTTTTGAATGTGCCGGCACTTTTTTCGATTACGACCTGGTTATTGTTGTTATCCAGATAACGCAAGGCCAGCAAAGCTCCATCGGCAGCGGTTTCCGCCTGGATGGATCGGCCCGCGGCAAGCCGGCGGAAGGATTCGGCGGTCGCACTGGTGCGTAAATATTCACTGGCAGCCGCATCTTCCACGCTCATGCGGCGCAACAGTTCAGACACCGTGTCGCCGCGCTGCACGCGTTCGCTACGCCAGAAGGTGGCGACGGTACTGACAGCCGGGGTGGGCTGGGAAAGGGCGATTTCTTCGACTACGGTGCGGGTCGAGCCGGATTGAATTTCGCTTTGCGGCATGATGCCGAAGGCGGTCACTACACCCAGCAATGGCAGGCTGGACAAAGAAACGAACCAGCGCAGCTTTAATTTGCGCGCTCTGGTGAGGGAATTTTGGGTTAACATTTAGGTCTCCGACGGCGCGTCGCTCATTTTTTTGGCGCAGCGCGTACTTAACAATTGGGTGTAACTCTACCAGAAAAAAGTGCTTATTCGTCAATTTTCTGTACGTTGGCACTCATAGTCACCATATATTAGGTTACGCAGTGGCTGTGAACAGCTGTGCATGACTCTGGAATTAATAAATATGTCTACCAACATGCAACAGAGCCCAAACAATACAGCCGGCCTGGAATTGATCAAACGAGGGTGCGGCGAGTTGTTGCTGGAGAACGAGCTGGCGCAAAAACTCGCGTTGAATCGTCCGCTGAGAATCAAGGCCGGTTTTGATCCGACGGCGCCTGACTTGCATCTGGGGCACACTGTGCTGCTCAATAAAATGCGCCAACTCCAGGATATGGGGCATCATGCCTTATTCCTGATCGGTGATTTCACCGGCATGATAGGCGATCCCAGCGGTAAGAATTCGACTCGTCCGCCGCTGTCGCGCGAGCAAGTGCTGGAGAACGCCCAGAGCTATCGTGACCAGGTCTTCAAGGTGCTGGATCCCGAGCGTACCGAGATCGTGTTTAACTCCGCATGGATGAGTCAATTCACCGCCGCCGACCTGATCAAGCTGGCCGCTACCCATACCGTGGCGCGCATGCTGGAGCGCGACGATTTCAACAAACGCTACCAGAATAACCAGCCTATCGCGATCCACGAGTTTCTTTACCCGCTGGTGCAGGGCTATGATTCGGTGGCGCTCAGGGCTGACATGGAACTGGGCGGCACGGATCAGAAGTTCAATCTGCTGATGGGGCGGGAATTGCAAAAACACTACGGTCAACCGCCACAGTGTGTGCTCACAATGCCGTTACTGGTAGGGCTGGACGGCGTGAACAAGATGTCCAAATCCCTGGGTAATTATGTCGGGATCAACGAGGTGCCCAAGGAAATGTTCGGCAAACTGATGTCGATCGCGGACGACCTGATGTGGCGTTATTTCGAATTATTGTCATTCGAAAGCATGGACACCATCGCGCGCTGGCGCGCAGAAGCGGCAGAAGGGCGCAATCCGCGCGATATTAAAGTGTTGCTGGCCCAGGAAATTGTGACGCGTTTTCATGGTGCGAGCGCCGCAGCGGCCGCGCTGGAAGAATTTGAAACGCGCTTCCGCCAGGGAATTCTGCCGCAGGATATGCCCGAAGCAACGGTGATTGCGATAGACGGGAGCATAGGCATTGCACAGTTACTCAAGCAATCCGGGCTGGTCACCAGCACTTCGGAAGCGCTGCGGATGATTGAGCAAGGCGCGGTCAAGCTGGACAGTACGCGCGTCAGCGACAAAGCCTTGCTGCTTAAACCGGGCATCGTGACGATCGCGCAGGTCGGTAAACGAAAATTTGCCCGGGTAACGGTGGCGGCGTAAGGCTTGCTACCTGCGCCGCTGGCTGATCGTTTGGGCGCAGCTGCGGTAATTCTGCTTTTCAACACTATCTGAGCGCCCATGGGAATATCGACACTACTGTTAATTCTGCTTGCGATCGCTGCAGCCGCGATCCTGTTTTTTTTATGCTATTTCGTCGCGACCACGATCAGGCATCCTGATCAGCTGATAGACAAAATGGACGCCGAACTCAAAAAGCTTGATTCGATGACCCGCGTCCAGGCAGAACAGTATAAAAAGCATGATCCGCTCATCGGCCGTAAAATCATTCTTGGGGTAAAGCTCAAAAATTGCTTCGCGAAGAGCGAAACGCTGGTGGAGGTGGCATCCTCTGTGCACTGGAAACGCGGCAGGCAAAACTGGTCGCTCGCAGTGAGCTTCACGCTTCCGCTGACGGTTGCGCAGGCATTGCCGGAAGGCGCGGAGATAACTATCGCCGGGAAAATTGCTGCATGGGGATGCGACAACAGGGATACCGCGCCGTATGGCCGGAATTTGACGTTGTCTCATGTACGTTTGCTGCCGCAGAGCGTGCGCGGCTATTCGAACGACAGGGTATAGAACAGATCGATTCCACTATTCTGGCCACCCTGAGTACGCACGGACCAGTTCTTGGATAGGGTGTAATTAATTTTAACCAGCGAACTGGCGCCGGACATGCCTTGTTCGTAGCTCACGTATGTACGCGAGGACAGTCGTTTGCCCAGTGACACTACGGTCTTTTCCAGGTTGCCATTGCCCTTCAGCCCCAATTCATCCAGCCCCGCCGACTGTGCGATGCCGGGCTTGCCGGTGATGGACTGGCCGGTTGCCATCAATGCCGCCGCCGCGGTCTGAACCAGGCCGAGTTCTGTATTGCTGGAGCCTTCCAGCCCATGGCCCAGCACCAGCCACGACAAGGTTTCGGCTTCCGAAACCGACGGGACGGAAACTACCCGGACCTGCGGCGCCAGCGCGGTCCCGGTGATGGAGACACCTGCCTCCACCGGCTGGTTTTTTCGCATGGCCAGAACGTTGAGGCGGGGGTTGTCGAACGGTCCGGTAAAGGCCAGTATTCCGCGATCGATTTCCAGATGCTGGCCGTAAGCATCGTATATTCCACTGGCCGCTTCGATGGTTCCGTTGGCGGTGAGGGCGCCCCCCTTGTCGCTATGGACATGGAGGGCGCCGGTGAGCCGCGCATCCAGGCCACGGCCCTTCAGAAAAAACTCGTTGCCCAGATCGAGATCGAGATCCAGCTCGGGGAGCAGCGGCTTGACCTTGGGATGAACCACTTTGTCGGGGCCGACCAGCACCACGTCGTCGCCCAGCGTCGGCATATCCTTTCTCGCCAGCTGGATCAATGCGCTATCTATGCGCGCCTTGCTGGTCACCTGTATCTGCTTGCCCTGGGTCGTAATCGAGGCCTCACCGCTGATCACCACATGCCGATTCGGCCGCGCCAGCACTTCAGCCTGTTGCGCCACCACGGTCAGTGTCGCAGCGGGCGAGATTTCATTCAGCTGAATGTCGCCGGACACGGTAATCCGCCCCGAGCCGCTGGCAAAAGCGGATGGCAGTATGACTAACCGGTCGTCGCGAAATTTTCCATGCAATTGGCCGTCGCGCAAAAAAATTCCCTGCCCGGGCAATTCAATGTCCAGCTTGCCGGAATCAAAACTTCCGCTCAGTTCAGGTTGCGCAGCTACGCCGTTCATCTCAAGCTGCATTTGCAGCGAACCGCTGACCAGCAGTGCTGGCGGCAGGAATGGAGCAATCCCGGCCATGGTCGGCATGGATGCACGGACACTGCCGCGCACTGGGGCGTTGCCGTCCACTCCCCAGGTTCCGCCACGCCGCGAGACCGTAGTTTCGGCGCGCGCTTCAATTGAGCCAGTCTGTGTGCCCTGCGCGGACAGTTGCGCAGATATGCGGCTGGCCTGCGCGCCGACATGCAGCGCCAGTTTATTGACCCCCAGCGGCAGCTTGGGGTCGCCCAGCATGATTGCATCGCCGCTCTCGCGCCGAATGTCGAGCGTGCCGTCAAGCTGCTGCCCGGCGCGCACGGACCAGCTGCCGCCGAGTTTCAGCGCGAAATCCGTTCCTTCCCATAGCTGCGCCATGTGTTGAATCTGACTGGCGGAAACTCCGGAAAAGCCGCCCTCGGTCAGGAATTCGCCGTTGCGATAGCGCGCCTGTTTCAGGGCTATGATACCTTCGGCAAAGCGCATGCGCGTTTCATGCAATATGACGCCGTCCTCGTCGATCTTCATGATGGCGGGTTCGCTCAGTTCGAATGGATAGCGGCCGCTATTGGTCAGCGTCATGATTTTTTCTTCCCAGCCGGTACGGGCATGCCAGTTCCCGGCCACGGTCGTCTGCATGATAAAGTTTTCACCCTGGGCTTTAAGCGTGATGCGGTGCTGGGCACGGCTGCCATCCAGCGCCACGCTGGCTTCATTGACCTGTATTTTGCCGTTTCGGTAACGGTTAAGGTTGGCCGAAAACGTAACCGGTCCATCCACGCCCTGCGGCAGTTTTGCCGATAAACGCGCGCTATCAAGCCGATGCAATTGCCATTGCAAGGAGGTCAATGTCGCGTCGAACGACCCCGCTGGCTGAGTATAGGTACCCAGTATTACTCCGTCGGCGACGGCTTTGCCGGCGAAGCCGGAACCGAGGCGGGCGAGGTTGGGGGCATCCAGTTTGACTATCAGCCGGTCGGCTGGTGCACCCAGGCTGCCGGACAGGCTCAGCCGGTTTTCCGCCAGGCTCAGCGTTACATCTGCCTGCGCCAGCCGTTCACGGGTGACGGTAATCGTGCCTGAGCCGGCCAATGGCTGGCCCAGCCATTGGCTTTCGGCCAGCTTGAATTGCCCCTGCAGGCTGCGCGATCCGAGCAGGTTGCCATTTGCACTCAGCGCGGCATTGAGTTGCGCCTGCGGGAAGTCACCAAAGCGCGCTGGATTGAAGTGGCGCAGTTCGCCCTTTGCATTGAACTGGCCGGTTCCGGCGATTGATAGTTTGCCGTTCAAATCGAGCGATCCATCTCCGGCGCTGATCAGCATTTTTTTCAGCGTAATCAGTTCACCCTGCTGTCGGGCGTCCAGCTGGAATTGGTAGCCGCGCTGGTTCAGATTCGCCAGCACGGTAGTGACGCGAGCGTTCCAGCCGAGCTTGATGTTGCCCTGCAGATGGGTCTCTATCATCTTGCCATGCAGACCGCGCAGATTAAAACTGTTGGTGGTCAGCGCTGCGCTAACCGCCGTTGCATCCAGTTGCGCATTGCCGCTGGCCTGCCCGGCCGGTCCGAAGTCCATCCTGGCCTGCTGCAATAGCAACCGGTCGAGCGAACCCGCCAGCCTGGCGCTGAAATTCTGCAACGGCAGGCGCTGCCGGTCCAGGCTGCCGGGTATCGCGTTACGGGCCTTGATCTCGCCGGATAAGGCGCCGGTTTCGTCAGGCTGAAAATTCGCTGTCACATCAATATTCGCGTTGGGCCAGCCTTCATGCCATTGCGCCGGATCAATTTTACTCAACGCCATGACGGTCTGGCCCAGCGGAATCCTGCTGAACGGTAACAGCACCGATTGAGCCTGCAATTGCGCCTGAGCCGCTGAGCCCGAAAGTTCGATCTTTATCCGGTCCAGCGGGCCGGTGGCGTGCGCCTGCACTGCCCAGGCGGGGACCTGACCGGAACTCAGCGCCGCATGGGCGTCGAGTACGAATGGCTTGCTCTGGGCAATGGCAAGATCGGCTGTCGCGTCGCCCCACGGCGTCGTCACATGGGTGATGCGCAACTGGTGTTGATGATCATGCTGATCCAGGCTGAGACGCACGTCCTCCAAGGCATAGCTCTGGCCTATCCTGTCGATGCGCACATGGGGAACCTGGGCGGTCTGTATCTCCAGACTGAACGGAAGCTGCAGCGTGTTTGGTGGCTGCAGAGCCTGGGTACTAATGGCCTTTTGTGTCACGACCACCTTCGCGGCGGTCAACGCGGAGATATGGACACGGCGCTGCGTGACCAGCAACTGGGGCTGCCAGTCGAAAGCGATGTCATCGGCAACGATCCTCAAGGTGTCGGTCTCGTAACGGAGCGAACTGATCCTGATCGAGCCGTCGAGCGCGGCATTTAATCCAGTAATATGCAGTTTGTTGCCGCTGCGCTGCAATGCCTGCTGTTCCAGCCAGCGCAAGGCCCTGTCACCCCCACTCATTATCAGCAATGTGACCAGCAGCGTGACCGCGGCGAGTATGCCCAGTGTCCATTTCAGCCATGACCTGGCGGTGCGGCCTTTAGTCATCAGAAGGTAAATCCTATCGAGAATGACAAGCGTGTCTGATGCACATTGCGGCCATGCGCCAGATCCAGCTTAAGCGCGCCGAGCGGACTGCGCCAGCGTGCTCCGACACCGTAACCTTGCATGAGTTGCAAGGCTTTCCACTGATCGCCGGCATTGCCTATATCGTAAAATACCGCGGCACCCCATTGCGCGTTCAGCCAGTGCGTATACTCCACCGTGCCGGTAGTCAGATAACGTCCGCCCACAATCGCCCCGCCTTCGGATATTCCAAGGCTCTGGTAGGCATAACCGCGGACTGACTGATCACCGCCGGCGCGGAACAGAAATTCGGACGGGATGCCCTGTCGTGTCGAGGTCGCGACCCCGCCTATTTCGCCCCGCAGCATCAGATTGTCGGTTCGCCCGATGGGATAAAACCACGCCATTTTAGCGTAGCCACGAACAAAGTCCCGAGTGGAGAGAATGGCACGGCTGGCTCCGCTCAACTGCCAGTTCAGCTCATATCCTTCGCTGGGAAAGAACAGATCGTCAACTTTGCGTTGCGTCCAGCTGTAGCCGAGGCTCAACGCTTTGGTGGTATTGTCGTCTGCTCCCGCTACCTGCTGCTGTTCTATCTGGTATTGCAGCGTAGTCGCCGTATCGATGTCGCCCATGATATGGGCTCGTTTGACACGGGTAACGGTTTGCCGGGTTACTTCACCCTGCACGCTGGTGCGCTTGAAGCCTCCGCCAAAACTGTTGCGGTAGCCATCGTCCTGCAGAGGGAGCTGAATATCCGCGTCGACCACCTGTTGCTTGGTATCCAGCTGTAAGGTGTTGCGTAACGCCCATCCCCATCCCTTGATGTTGAGATCCTGGTAATCAAGCTGCGTATGCACGCCGGTATTGGTCGCGTAGCCAAAGCTGAAGCCGACCTTTTTCGGCGGAGACTCGACCAGCTCGACCTTAACCGGGGCTTGATCCGGTTGTTCAGGATCGGCCACGATGGCCGCGTTTGCGCTGGAAAAATAATTACTCTCAAGCAGGCGCCGCTGAAAATCGACTAATTTTTTCAGTTTGTACGGCATGCCGGGCTCAATCTGGCTCAGGCGTTTAACCAGCGTCGGTGGATAACGCTGCAAACCGCTGATTTGCAGTTCACCGAATGTAAATGGCGGACCGCTGTCGAGCACTACCTCCAGGCCGGCCTGATGCAATTCAGGATCGATTTTGGCCTGGCTGACAAGGATTTTGGCGGCCGCATAATGCTCGGACAATAACACCTGCAGGGCATGATATTTTGCAGCTTCCCAGTCTGCCTGGCGAAATATGCTCCCGGTGCGCAACAATTTATCTGAATGGATTTTATCGAGCAGCGCGCTGTTCTCTGCGGTCGGCTGGATAACTGCTCCGATAAAGCGCACGTCAAACTTTTCCGTTATGACCGGTTCGCCCAGCGTCACTTTGAAATGAGCGCTCCAGCCGGACTTTTTTTGCTCCAGGGTCGCTTCGATTTTCGGCGTGAAATAACCTTCGGTCGCGAGCAATCCGCGTATATCGTCGGGGGTGCGGGCATAAATACTGCGAAGCTGGTTAATATCGATCCCCGGGTTGTCGCGCCAGAGCATGATGTCCAGATTATTCTCCAGCAATGCGCGCTGATCTTGATCAACATCGATCTCGACGTCGTAATTGAAACCGGTTTTCGCATGCGCGGTACCCGCGATTGCGAGCATCAGCGCGGCTACAAAAAGTAATGTCAGTAATTCCCGAACCAGATACGAAGGTGGGTAACATGAAGATGAAGACTTATTGTTCAAATACACTCCATAAGGCAATCGATTGATCTATTGGACGTTACAAAATAGGCCAGGCTGAATGCGCACAGCGAATCTATTATGCTGGAAGTGCTTATGGGTTTTGTTGTTTTTTGTAGATGTCCGAGCTGCTGAAACTACCAAGCTCGTTAGTTCAGTATAGGCACACTCTGGTCTTGCGTATGTACGGTAACGCACAGGCAGCAAATGTTATAATCTACCCAGACGCCGAGCTGTTTTTTGGCGAATTATGGACTAAATTTTTAGAGATTTCCGGACCGGGCCGCAGTGCAAAAAAAATTCTATATTAAAACTTTCGGCTGCCAGATGAACGAGTATGACTCGGACAAAATGGCGGACGTGTTGCGCGCCCATGAGGGCATGGAGCAGACCGACCTGCCGGAAAACGCGGATTTGATCCTGTTCAATACCTGTTCAGTGCGTGAGAAGGCGCAGGAAAAAGTTTTTTCGGATCTGGGCCGGATGCGCCCGCTTAAGGATGCGCGGCCCGGTCTGCTGATCGGGGTGGGCGGCTGTGTGGCAAGCCAGGAGGGCGACGCGATAGTTAAGCGCGCGCCCTACGTCGACCTGGTGTTCGGCCCGCAGACGCTGCATCGGCTGCCGCAACTGCTGGCGGCACGACGAGCCAGCGGTCGCGCGCAGGTGGACATCAGTTTCCCCGAGATTGAAAAATTCGACCATCTGCCACGTCCGCAAACCGTCGCCGGTTCGGCTTTTGTTTCGATCATGGAAGGATGCAGCAAGTATTGCTCGTTCTGTGTGGTGCCCTACACCCGCGGCGAAGAGGTTTCGCGTCCGCTGGCCGATGTGATGCACGATGTGCAAGTTCTGGTGGAGCAGGGGGTGGCCGAGATTACGCTGCTGGGGCAGAACGTGAATGCCTATAGTGGGGCAATGGATGACGGCGAGCAGGCCGATCTGGCTTTGCTGCTGCATGCCATTGCGGCGCTCGACGGTGTGCGGCGTTTGCGTTTCACCACGTCGCATCCGAAAGAAATGCCCCAGCGTCTGATCGACGCCTACGTATCATTGCCCAAGCTGGCCGGTCATCTGCATTTGCCGGTGCAGTCGGGCTCCGACCGCATCCTCGCGGCAATGAAGCGCGGCTACACCGTGCTGGAATATAAGTCGATTATTCGCAGGTTGCGCCTGGCTCGTCCCGATATCGTGCTGACATCCGATTTCATTGTCGGTTTTCCCGGCGAGACGGAACAGGATTTCGACGCAACAATACGCCTGATCGACGAAGTGGGTTTTGACGCCAGCTTCAGTTTTTTATATAGCCCGCGTCCCGGCACCCCTGCTGCCGGGCTGGCGGATGAAGTTCCGCACGAGGTCAAAGCTGCGCGCCTGCAGCGATTGCAGGATTTACTGTCAGCGCAGGCACAGGCGCTGACGCAACGGCTGCCCGGCACCACCCAGCGGGTGCTGGTAGAAGGGCGATCGCGCAAAGATGAGCAGGAACTGGCCGGCCGCCTGGACAATAATCGCATTGTGAATTTTAGCGGTCCGCCCAACCTGGTGGGGCGTTTTGTGGATGTCAAAATTACGGCGGTGTGGTCGTTCACCTTGCGCGGCGAATTGCTCCCCGGCCAGGTATGAAAGTGCCATTCAGGCTGTCTCTGGCTGTGCAGTATGCCAGTGCTTCTGCCCTCATCCCGACGCGGCCGCAGTTTCGGCGCTGGGTTCAGGCGGCGTTGCAGCGCGACGCGCAAATCGTGCTGCGTATTACCGATGAGGCGGAAGGGCGTACGCTGAACAAAAATTTTCGTGGCAAGGATTACGCTACCAACGTGCTGGCATTTCCGTACGGCGAGTCGGATCCGCTCTATGGCGATATCGTCGTCTGCGCGCCCGTGGTGGAAACAGAAGCGCGCGAGCAGCATAAGGCGCTACCGGCGCACTACGCCCATCTCACCGTGCATGCGGTGCTGCACTTGCAGGGCTACGATCATGACAGTGCAGCGGATGCGGCTGCGATGGAGTCGCGGGAGACTGCAATCCTTGCCAATTTAGGGTATGCTAATCCTTACCAGTAGTAACTCTGCAATAAATCAAAAAAATTAAGATGGACCAAACTGAAAGTAACAAGTCTACGTTATTCGAATGGCTGTCCACGATGCTGTTGCGGGAGCCCGAGGATCGCGAACAGCTGGTGGGCCTGCTGCATTCGGCTTACGAGCGTGACTTGCTGGATGCCGAAGCGCTGTCGATGATGGAAGGCGTGATCCAGATCGCCGAGCAGCAAGTGCGCGAAGTGATGATTCCGCGCGCGCAAATGGATGTGATCGACATCAGCCAGCCCCCCGAGCAATTCATCTCATCCGTGATCGAGAATGCGCACTCGCGTTTTCCGGTGGTCGATGGCGACAAGGACAACATTGTCGGAATTTTGCTGGCGAAGGATCTGCTGCGTTATTACGCGGGCGAAGAATTCAATGTGCGCGACATGCTGCGCCCGGCGGTATTTGTGCCTGAATCGAAACGCCTCAATGTGCTGCTGCGCGATTTCCGCAGCAACCGCAATCATATTGCGCTGGTGGTGGATGAATACGGCGGCGTGTGCGGCATGGTAACGATTGAGGACGTACTGGAGCAGATTGTCGGCGATATCGAGGATGAATACGATTTCGACGAGGATGAGGATAATCTTATTCCGGACGGGGCGGGCAACTGGCGCGTCAAGGCTGTGACCGAAATAGCCGATCTTAACGAAGCGCTGGGTACCGAGTTCAGCGACGAGGAATACGATACGGTTGGCGGCCTGGTATTGAAAGCTGCGGGCCAATTGCCTAAACGCGGCGATCGCCTTACCGTAGACGGCCTGGTTTTTACCGTGTTGCGGGCTGACAGCCGTCGCCTCCATTCAGTGCTGGTTGCGCGCAAACCGCCAGAGCCGGAATCCGACGAAGAAAATTCCTGACCCGCATTTGCCAGGGTTGCGGTCGCGTGCCGATGCGGGCGCCGCGGCGTGCGACACAGCACTGGCATCGCAGCGTGATAAAATAACTCATCCCCCTATCATTTTGGAAGGCTACAATGTTCTCTAGAAAAAAAACCATCGCTGTTACCGATCCCGAGCTGTGGGCAGCGATTCAGCTTGAAAATCGCCGCCAGGAAGATCATATCGAGCTGATCGCCTCGGAAAACTACACCAGTCCTGCGGTGATGGAAGCGCAGGGTACTCAGCTCACCAACAAATATGCCGAGGGCTATCCCGGCAAACGCTATTACGGCGGCTGCGAATATGTGGACATCGCCGAACAGCTGGCGATTGATCGCGCGAAACAATTGTTTGGCGCCGAATACGCCAATGTGCAGCCTCACTCTGGGTCGCAGGCCAATCAGGCGGTGTATGTATCGGTGCTCAAGCCGGGCGACACGATACTCGGCATGTCGCTGGCGCACGGCGGCCATCTGACTCACGGCGCGTCGGTCAACATAAGCGGCAAGCTGTATAACGCCATAACCTACGGCCTGAACGAAAAAGAAGAGATCGATTACGATGCGGTGCAGCAGCTGGCGCTGCAGCATAAGCCGAAAATGATTGTTGCCGGTGCCTCTGCCTATGCACTGGTGATCGACTGGAAGCGTTTCCGTGAGATCGCCGACAGTGTGCAGGCTTATCTGTTCGTCGATATGGCGCATTACGCCGGCCTGATCGCTGCGGGCTTTTATCCCAGCCCGGTGGGCATCGCCGACTTTGTTACCACGACCACCCACAAGACGTTGCGGGGGCCGCGCGGCGGCTTGATACTGGCCAAAGCTGAACATGAGAAGATATTGAACTCGGCGATTTTCCCCTGTCTGCAGGGTGGGCCGCTGATGCATGTGATCGCCGCCAAAGCGGTCTCTTTCAAGGAAGCGATGAGCAAGGAATTCAAGGCCTATCAGGGCCAGGTCATCGATAATGCGCGGGTAATGGCCAAGGTGTTGAATACCCGCGATCTGCGCATCGTGTCTGGGCATACCGACAGCCATCTGTTCCTGGTAGACCTGCGTTCGAAGAATCTCACCGGCAAAGACGCTGAAGCCGCCCTGGGGCGTGCGCATATTACCGTCAACAAAAATGCGATCCCCAACGACCCGCAGAAACCTTTCGTCACCAGCGGGATTCGCATCGGCACCCCGGCCATGACCACGCGCGGATTTATCGAACTGGAAGCCGAGAAACTGGCCAATCTCGTTGCGGATGTGCTGGACGCGCCGAATGATGAGGCGGTAATCAGGCGCGTGGCAACGGAAGTGCAGCAGATGTGCGCGGCATTTCCAGTTTATGGAAAGTAAATTCGCGCAGCTTGTTGTTCGCCTGGCGGATGACTGCGCCGCATTGCCGCAGTCATCCCGCGCTGCGCCACTACTATCATGAAATGCCCCTTCTGCAAGGGGCCGGACACGCAGGTGGTGGATACTCGCGAGAGCGAGGAGGGCGACAGCATCCGCCGCCGCCGCCGTTGCCTGTCATGCGAAAAGCGCTTCACTACATTCGAAACAGTCGAGCTGCGTATGCCGCAAGTGGTCAAGCAGAACGGCATGCGTTCCGAGTTCGATCTGCAGAAGCTGCGCACCAGTTTCAGCCGTGCGCTGCATAAGCGCCCGGTATCGACCGAACTGGTGGATATCGCCATCGACCACGTCACGCAAAAGGTATTTGCGCTGGGAGAACGGGAAATCGGTTCCCGCCAGATCGGCGAAATGGTCATGAAGGAATTGCTGAAGCTGGATAAAGTGGCGTACATACGCTTTGCTTCGGTGTACAAAAGTTTCCAGGATGTCGGGGATTTTGCCGAGGCAGTCGAAGAGGTACGCAAGGCCCCGGTACGGCGCAGCAAATCGCCGCACTGAAATGTTCAGCGCCCGGGACAGCGTATGGATGGCGCAGGCGCTGCGGCTGGCGGAACGCGGGCTTTATACCACGGCGCCCAATCCGCGGGTGGGCTGCGTGCTGGTGCGCAACGATGAGCTCGTGGGCGAGGGCTGGCATCAGCGCGCCGGCGAGCCGCATGCTGAGGTTCATGCCTTGTGCGCCGCACAAACTGCCGCGCGTGGAGCCACCGCCTATGTCACGCTGGAGCCCTGCAGCCACCATGGGCGCACCCCGCCCTGTGCCGATGCGCTGATTGCCGCCGGAGTCGCACGCGTAGTCGTCGCGATGGAGGACCCGAATCCGCAAGTTGCCGGCGAGGGCATGGCGCGATTGCGGGCAGCCGGCATTGTTGTAGACCATGGTCTGATGCAGCCCGCCGCACGTGAACTGAATGCAGGTTTCTGGACACGCATGACCAGCGGTCTGCCATGGATGCGCTGCAAGATCGCCGCAAGTCTGGACGGGCGCACCGCGTTGGCGAACGGCGCCAGCCAGTGGATAACCGGAGCCGCGGCGCGACAAGACGTGCAGCACTGGCGCGCACGTTCCTGCGCCGTGCTGACCGGCATAGGCACTGTGCTGGCGGATGATCCACGACTGGATGTGCGTGAAGTGGAAACGCCGCGCCAGCCGCTGCGGGTGATATTCGATAGCCGTCTGCAATTGCCGCTGAGCGCACGCGTCTTGCAGAGTAATCAAAATGTGCTGGTATACACTGCGTTACAGGATGCACGAAAAATTGGCACGCTGGAGGCAGCAGGCGCGGGCGTAACTGTGCTGCCGAATAGTAATGGACAGGTTGATCTCGTCGCCGCATTGCGCCACTTGGCCGCAAATGGCTGCAATGAAGTATTGGTAGAGGCTGGCAGCACGCTGAATGGCGCATTGCTGCGAGCCGGTCTGATCGATGAAATGTTGCTTTATTTCGCGCCGCAATTGTTGGGCGACAGCGCGCGCGGCATGCTGCAGCTGGGTGAGCTGACTGCGCTGGCGCAACGCGTGGAACTGGAATGGAAGGACGTTCGGCAGGTCGGCAAGGATATGCGCGTCATCGCCCGAATACGGAAAGAAAAAAATGTTTAGCGGAATCATCGCAGATGTAGGAACCATTACCGAAGTGCAGGAGCGCAGCGGCGGCTTGCGCCTGGTCATTGCGGTGCAAAAGCTGGCGCTGGACGATGTGCAGATCGGCGACAGCATAGCGGTGAACGGGGTATGTCTGACGGCCGTGGAAAAAAGCAACAACAGCTTTTGCGTGGAGGTGTCACGCGAAACCTTGAACTGCACCGTAGGACTAGGCGTGCCAAACGCTCCGGTCAATCTGGAGAAAGCGCTGCGTTTATCCGATCGATTAGGCGGCCATCTGGTCAGCGGTCATGTGGATGGCGTGGGCGAGGTGCTGTCGTTAGTTGATCTTGAAGAAAGCTGGACGCTTACCGTCAAGGCACCGCAGGCACTGGCCAGATATATCGCAGCGAAAGGTTCGATCACCATCAACGGTGTGAGCCTGACGGTAAATGAGGTGGCGGGTGTAGTGTTCAATGTCAATCTGATCCCGCATACCCTGTTGATGACCACGCTGAACCGCTTGCATGCGGGCGCCGAGGTTAATCTTGAAATTGACCTGATTGCGCGTTATGTCGACCGGTTGTTGGCGCTGCGGTAGCGCCAAAAAAAGCATGAATAGAAAATGTTGCAGCCAGGCATAGGGAGTAAGTTAATGGTTCCAAAATTTGTCGGTGTAACTGGATTGCCGAGAGCCGGTTCCACACTGCTATGCCAACTGCTTGCTCAGCATCCGGAGGTTCATTGCGAAGGGCACAGTTCGCCGCTGTGTAACACCTTGCTGGGTATCCGGCGGATGATCAGCGACGATACATTCTTCCTTGCCCAGCTCGACAACTCATTCGACAGCAGCTACGCCCACCTGGCATCCGCGATGCAGGGGTTTTTGCGGGGATGGCATCATGACTGCGAAAAAAAAATAGTGGTAGATAAGAACCGTGCCTGGCTACATGCTATAGAGCTGCTGCTGCATATCGAGCCTGAGGCTAAACTGATTGTTTGCTTGCGCGAACTGGGACAGATTTATGGTTCCATCGAAGCACAGCATCAACGTACCATCCTGGTGGATTTCATCGACCATCTGGCTGACTTCGACCGCTTTGGGCGAGCCGACATATTGTTCGCCAAGGACAAGGCCATTGGCGCGCCGCTGATCTCGCTTCATGCAGTACCGGATTTGCCAAGGTATGTGCAGGAGCGTTTGTATTTTGTCCGCTTCGAAGACCTGATCGAACAACCGGCTGCATGTATGTCTCACGTTTATGCCTGGCTAGGTGTTTCCCCATTAGAGATTAATCCCGAAAAGGTGGAAACCGGGATACAGGAAAGCGACAGCCATTACCACATGAAATACATGCACAAGCAATCTGAGCGGATTGCGAAACCCAAAAGACATGACATTCCGCCCCGCATACAGGCCCAGATCGAGTCGGCCTGCGCCTGGTATTACCAGCTTTATTATCCAAAGAAATAGTGCCGCCTTGACTTGCAATGGCGAAAATCCTGCAATGGCCGCCACTACGAACGTGGTGTGGCATGCCCACGCAGTGACACGGGAGCAGAGAGAAAAGGTGAATGGGCACCGGGGCGCAATCGTCTGGCTGACTGGCCTGCCCGGCTCGGGGAAATCCACGATCGCTCATGCCGTCGAGGAAAATCTCCATCATCTGGGGTTTCAGACCGCGGTGCTGGATGGCGATAATATTCGTTATGGCCTGAGCGCAGATCTGGGTTTTTCGATCACTGACCGGAATGAAAATATTCGCAGGACAGGCGAGTTTGCAAAACTCCTGCTCGAGTTGGGAATAGTCGTCTTCGTGGCGCTTGTTTCACCGATACGGAGCGCACGCGAGAAAATTCTGCAGGCTGTTCCCGCTGGCGATTTCATCGAAATTTATTGCAATTGCCCGCTCGCCACGTGCAGACAGAGGGACCCCAAGGGAATGTACGCCAAAGCCGAAAGCGGCACCATTCGCGAATTTACAGGCGTATCCGCGTCCTATGAAGCGCCGCTTGATCCTGCCGTGGTACTGGATACTGCGAACGAAAGCGTCGAGAAATCGGTAAACCATCTGGCGCAATTTTTACTCAGCAGATTAATACTTGATACGCCATGTTGATTTCAACAGATAAACAGGCTATTGCACCGAGACAACGTTAGATAGTCGCACTAATGACTGACATCCCATCTGGTCAATTGCTGTAGCTAATTGTGGCTCGCCAGCCGGAATCAATCAAAACCCCTTGCTGACCTCAATCCATGCGCGTGCTGACGAGGTGCTCGCCACAAGTACCGGTGTGGAGCCGATAGGCGTGGCGATATAAGCTTTGGCATTCCACTGCTTGGTTCCTGTCCAGTTGATTCCTACGCCTGCGCCGCTCACGGTTGCGCTGTTTATCCCCGCAACCCAGACATTTCTGTTGACTGCCACATGCGCGTTGTCGACGAAGGCGACGGCCTGCCACTGCCCGTGCCACGTCATCCCCAGGTCGCGCCGGAATTCGATGTTGAGTATATACCCGCCATCCCCGGAAATCGCTCCCATGTCGTAAGCGCGCACTGTGTATGGGCCGCCCGCGGTCATCTTCTCCGAGGAATCAAGATTCGTGTTTGCTGCCTGGCCCGAGAAGGCAATATATAACGTGTTCCTTGAGCCCAGACTTTGCAGGCGAGCTAGGCTTGCATTCCACTTTGAAAATCCATTCTGAATTTGTGCGGTTGCCGCATCGGCCGCCTGCGCCGCAATGTCATCGAAACCGAGACGGCCGGATGTCAGCCCTAAGCTCCAGTTATTGATGGCGCCGGACATGAACCTATCCCGTTGATCTCCGGAAAAACTCATCGTCCAGTTATCCAGATGCCGATCTGCCTGGGTACTGCTCACGTCTATATGATCAGCCAACTGTTTGTGATCATACTGGATTTGCCCGTAAACATTGGCGTCCGGGGTGCGCGTAATCGGATGTTTAATCCACAGGCTCTCTACCTGCGCAGTCCCGTGACCATTAAGCGGTGTAAGTGTGTCTCCTAGGATGTAGTGCAGAGCCGAATACGCTCCGCCGGTGCGAGTACCTTTACCGTTCAGCAGAGATTCGTAGCTAACGCGGGCATAGTTCATCCCGCTGCCCGAGGTGAGCACATTCAGGCTCAAATAATCGCCATGGCGCAGAGGATTGTTGAAGTACATCGCCCCACCAATACGTGCCCTTCCGGTATACCGGTTTCCATAGCCGTCCAGTACCACATTTCCCCAAGCCAAAGGGCCGGGCATAGCTTGTACCAGCAAGTCCGAGGTACCGACGGCGTCACCCGGCTTCAATGTTGCGTTGACCGTCGCCCCCGGAATATCCGAGAGCAACAACAGGGAATGGTTCAGCTCTGTCTGAGCGATGGGTTGCCCGCTCTGCAGGGGAAGGATTGTATCTTTCAGCAGCTTATCGTTCACCCGGCTACGGTTTTCGAGCTTGATCTTGCCATAGCTTGCTTCGATGATTTGGATGCGCACGATTCCCGACTGAATGGTCTGGGCTGGAATGAATGCGCGTGACAATGGATAGCCTTGGCTCTGGTAATAATCAGTGATGCGGGCCGCCAATTCGCCCAATTGTGGGAGAGTCAGGCTCTGCCCCTCACCATCCTTTACTAATGCATGCAAAAGCTGAGTGTTGAATAAGATGTTTCCCGAGATATTGATCATTGTGACAACGAAAGGTGCCGAAGGCGGCAGCTTGTCCCCATCTTGCTGTTCGATCATCAGCCCTGTCTCGCTGGATGATGGAGCATGAGGCGTGACCGGCTGTATCTGCTGCAGTATCGATCCCGCATCCGGAGCGGCTGTCCCCGCAGCCTGAGCGGCCAGTGGGGAAAAAGCGAGCAGTGCCGCAAGCAGGGCTGTTAGCGTCAGCAGCTGGTTGGCCGCGTGTTTCATGACGCTCATCACCCTATCGAAGTCACGTCGATTGATACCCCGAGGGAAGCAGCCGGCCAGCGCGAGAAGTGAGCCAATATCCTTGCATTCGCGAATCTGGCCGATGAGCTTCCTACCACCACGTACGGGTCTTCGTGGAGATACGCAGCACAGGATAACCACCATTACCCATCACCCAGGTCTTGTTTAGCGTTTCCACTCATCCCTATTTGACCGCGAGCTATCGGACCATCCGTAAGCAGGTGCTGGCGTGATGTTGGCCGTGGTGCTCGCTTGACCAGTGATGCTGTAGTTGCCTACGTCTACTCCGGCATAAGTGCTGGTGAGCAGCACAGTTTTGCCGGTGCCGACGTTCTTGTCAGTAAACACACCAGTGGCGCTGACTTTCAGCATATCGCCAGCGACCAGCCCAGCGTAGGTTGCCCCTGCGGTGCTCACTGTCGCAGCAGTCGTGCCGTCATATACCTTGTTGCTGGCCGTGATGCCGCTGATAGTCAGTGCCTTCGGTTTGATGTTGGCTGCCAGGCCAGTCGGTTGGGTCAACGTGTAATTGCTTGCACTCGCGCCTCCCAAGCTGTCATTTGTCGTCACCGCAATGTTTGTGCCGACATTTTTCGTTGCGAATGTGCCTGCCTGTGTAAGGGTCACCGTGTCGCCCGAGATCACGCCGTTCAGAATCCCACCAGTCAAGGTGGCAGCAGTTGTGCCGTCATAAATCTTGTTGCTGGCAGTGGTGCCATCAATCGTCAGTGCCTTCGGTTTGATGTTGGCTGTCAGGCCAGTCGGTTGGGCCAACGAGTAATTGCTTGCACTGGCACCTCCCAAGCTGTCATTCGTCGTCACCGCAATGTTTGTGCCGACATTTTTCGTCGCGTATGTGCCTGCCTGGGTAAGAGTCACCGTATCGCCCGAGATCACGCCGTTCAGTACCCCACCAGTCAAGGTGGCAGCAGTTGTGCCGTCATAAATCTTGTTGCTGACCGTGGTGCCGATCACAGAAAGGCTTGCCGGGTTTACCGTCAGTGTACCGTTGGTGTAGCTGATGATGTAGCCCTGCTGGTTAGAATACAGCCCGTCCAACGTAATGCCGTAACTGCCGGCATTAACTGCCCCTTGCGAGGTGCCGCTGTAACTTACCGTACCGAGCAAATTGCCATTAAGCGTGTTGGAATAGGTCACGCCATTTCCGCCCGAATATGCCAGCCTGTCATAAGTCTTGGTGGTGTTGTTGGCTGTCACGGTCAGGGGTTTCATGAAAGACCGCAGCAGCGGATTGGTATGGCCGTTGTAGATGATCCACGTGCCGCTGAAGTCCCAAGAAATAAAGTTACTCTGTTGCTGCATCTGAGTGGAGGTGAGTCCCGTGCCGCCTGAGGAGCTTGCCTGGCCAGAGGTCGTGGTGTTCCAGTAGCTATTACTGATCGTGCCCCAGCTGGCGCCCGCCAGCCCGCCGACCGAACCCGCTCCGCTTACATGGCCAGTGGAGTAGCTGTTACTGACCGTGCTGGAGTTCATCCCTATCAGCCCGCCAACATAGTTGCCCGTGCCGTTTACATTGCCCGTGGCATAGCTGTTGCTGAGCGCGCCGTCGTTGTGCCCTATCAGCCCACCGATGCTGCCTGTGCCGCTCACGTTGACAGTGGCGTAGCTGTTGCTAACCGTGCCGTAGTTCAGGCCTATCAACCCGCCGCTATAATAATTGGCGCTGTTGACGGTGCCCGTAGCGTAGCTGTTGCTGACCGTGCCGTCGTTGCGCCCTGCCAATGCACCGACAATCATGTTTCCGCTAACCGTAGCATTCAGCAAGCCTACGTTGCTTACCGCGCCGCCAAGCACAACCTGGCCGAACAGGCCCGCGGTATTGTTGAGCGGCTGGTTGAGATTGAGGTTGGAGATGATGAAACCAGCCCCGTCAAAGCTTCCAGCGAGATAGGGGATGTGCAGATTGGGCGCGGCTGCAAGGTCGATATTGCCTGTCAGTCTGAAGGCATACGCCGGATTATCGGTAAAGCCAAGCAGGTCTTTCATGCCTTGCACCGTGCTTAAGCTGTAGGAGTTACCACTGCCGGAAAGAGAGGCGTAATTGGCGATATTCAACGACAAACCGTGGCTGAACCAGTCCATATATTGCGCGGCGTAAATTCCGCCTACGGTGATGTCGGCACCTGTGATATTGTTGATGGCAACACCATTGATGTTGTAATGGCTGTTGCGCACAGTGCCGTTGTTGACCCCGACCAGTCCGCCGAAATTGCCGGTGCCGCTCACGTTGCCTGTAGAGTAGCCGTCGCTGATTGTGCCCCTTTGGATCGTTCCACCATTGAACCAACCGTCATTGAATCCCACCAGCCCGCCGATGTAGTTAGTGCCACTCACGTTGCCCATGGCGTAGCTGTTGCTGATCATGCCGTGGTTATATCCCGCCAGCCCGCCGACCCAGCTTGTCCCGGTCACATTGCCTGTGGCGTAGCTGTTGCTGACTGTGCCGTCGTTGCGCCCGAGCAGTCCGCCGACCGTGTCACCTCCGTTCACGTTGCCCGTTGCGTGGCTATCGCTGATCGTGCCGTAACTGATTCCCGCCACTCCGCCAATGTAGGTGCCCGTGCCGCGTACGTTACCTGTTGTGTAGCTGTTGCTGATCGTGCCGTAGCTTTTTGCCACGAGCCCGCCAACGAAGTTGCTTCCGCTTACGCTGCCATCGATCAGTCCCACGTTCCGGATAATGGAACCCGTACCTGTGATTCCAAACAGGCCGGCAAAGTTGAGTGGCGCATTGATATTGAGAGTGAAGACGGTGTGGCCCAAGCCGTCGAATGTGCCGGTGAATGGCGTACTTGAATTCCCGACCGAAACAAAGCCCGAACTACCCCAAACGTCCGTGCTGTTACCGGTGGACGCAGCATTGATATTTGCTCCTAAGGTGTAGTTCGCCGCAGGCGCCATTGCCATCAGTTGCAACTGATGCGTATTGTTGATCTTGGTTGCGTATTCGGAAGCCAGAATCGGGCGCGTCGCACCTGATGCGCCGCCGGCATTGTTCAAACTGCCGTCTACGTCGACCATGACCCAGTTATTGCCGGAGGCACCGGGCGTGGTGGTGAAGTTAAAGCCGGTGAAACTGGACGTGAATTCCATCTGGACAGAAGTGAGACCGGTGCCACCTGCCGAGCTTGCCTGCCCAGAGCTCGTGGTATTCCAGTAGCTGTTACTGACGGTGCCGCTGTTGGCCCCCACCAGTCCGCCGATATCGCTGCCAGCGCCGCTAACGCTGCCGTTGGCGTAGCTGTTGCTGATCGTGCCATTGTCATTTTGTCCCACCAGCCCTCCGATATAACTGCCAGCACCACTAACGCCGACCGTACCGATCACGTCGCCCGTGGCGTAGCTGTTGTTAATCGAGCCGCCTCTGCGGTATCCCACCAGCCCACCGATGTAGTAGCTAGAGCCGGTCACGTTGCCAGTGGAGTAGCTGTTGCTGACCGTGCCGAAGTCACCCCCGATCAGCCCGCCGACACTGTACGTGCCGGTCACGTTGCCGGTGGCGTAGCTGTTATTGATTGTTGAGTAACTGTTGCTCCCCACCAGTCCACCGACGGAGCCGCCGGCGCCGGTCACGTTACCCGTGGCGTAGCTGTCAACGATCGTACCGAAGTGGATGTATCCCACCAGACCGCCAGCATACGCAGTATCACCAGTGCTGCTCACGCTGCCTGTGGCGAAGCTGTTACTGATCGTACTGCCCCACAAGTCGTACCCCACTAGTCCCCCGATGAAGCTGCCAGTTCCGGTCACGTTGGTCATGGTGTAGGTATTGTTGACCGCTCCGCCGCGGTTGTGTCCCGCCAGCCCGCCGGTGAAGTTAGCCCCACTTACGCTGCCGCCGACCAGCCCCACGTTTTTGATTACGGAATACCAATCCGTATACCCAAACAGACCGACATTATCGGTTGTTGGCCGATTGATGGTGAGGTTGGAAATGGTGTGGCCGAGGCCGTCGAAGGTGCCGGAGAATGGATCGCTCGAATTCCCGAGCGGCTTAAAACCCGCACCACTGTTCCATCCCGATGTAGCCGAGGCATCGATGTTGCTACCCAAGGCATAATTAGTGGCCAAGCCGCCGTTCATGCCCTGCAAATCAGTAGCAGTTGTGCTGCCCTCCGCTCCCAGGCTGGTGATCACGGTGTAATTCTTGACGACTCCATCAGAGCCTTGCTTGGTGGTAAAGTTGGTCGTGCTGGCAGGGAGGTTGACTGCAGCCCCATTCGTAATAATGTTGCCGGGATTGCTCGATGCCTCTGCCCCTTGCCCATACTCAAGCGCAAGGCTGGCTGTGCCTGAACCGTTCAGGTTAGCATTGATGTTGATGTTGTTCTGGGCGTTGAGGGTCAGCCTGTTTGCTTTCCATGTCACCACGTCGTTGACGTTCACGTCGCCCGCTGTGCCTGTCGCACCGCTGGTGCTCTGGATGGTGACGTTGCCGCCGCCGAGGTTGGCTGCCAGTGTGGCGCCAGTCATGTCGCCGCCCGTGGCAGCAATCGTGAAATCTACCGGATCAATCAACCAAGTACCTGCCAGTCCCATCGCGGAAGCGGTAGTGACTTTAGCGTTGTCTGCGATTTTCACATGGGCTGCGGAAGTTTCGATGAACCCGCCGTTGCCACCGTTAGGTGCACTGGCGTCGAGCGTGCCACCTACATTGGCCGTGCCCCCCTGCATCCCGCCCAGCAGGACGATAGTGCCGTTATGATTCTCTACCGTACGCGCTTCAATGATGCCGCTGTTGTTTACCACGCTGGCCAGTAGCGCATCCTTTGCGCCGGCAGTCATGACGACCTGTCCTCCATCGGCGCGGATCAACCCGCCGTTCTCGGCCAGATTGTTCAGCGTGCTGCGGTCCACCTGCATATGAACGAGGCTGTTGCCGCTGAAGGTCAACGTGGCGGCACTACCGGCGCCCAGCGCCACCGCGCCCAGCTGCGCGGTGATCACGCCCTGATTGCTGACCTTGTTGCCCAGCAGCGCCACATAGCCACCCTCGGCGGCATTGATCGTGCCACGGTTGACGACGCTGCCGGTGCCGTTGCCGCTGAAGAACCGCGCATTGCTATTCAGCGAGGCATCATTCAAGTCCAACGTGGAAGCCACCAGCCCGCCTACGTTGACCTGTGCACCTTGGCCGAACAGCACACCGTTCGGGTTGATCAGCCACACCTGGCCGTTGGCATTGACGTGTCCGAGGATCTGCGAACCGTTGGTATCGAAGATGCGGTTGACTGCAAGAGACGTGGCCGAAGGTTGCAGGAAGTTCACCGTCTCTTGCGAGCCCACGTTGAAGCTCTTCCAGTTGAGCGACAGGTTCTGGCTGGATTGCGAAATAGTGGTGGTGGAACCGGACTGGGAGATGCTGCCCGAACCTGAAACCACCTGCCCGCCGTCGGGAGCGGCCTGTGCGATAGCTGCGGAGAGTGACAGGGCGGCTACAACGAGCTTGCTGCGGTTAGTGCCCTTGCCCCGTCCGCGGGTCGCTTCCGAAACCGCAACCCAGCCGTTCAGTACCTGGCTCCAGACTAAACGGTATATGCGATTCAGCGATCCGTGGCGTTTCATGTTTACATCCCCTTTATTATTAAATATAGCGTCAAATTGAACGCCAATTATTATTAAGACCGTTCGTGGTGAGCCTGTTGAACCATGAGCGGCTTCCAGAAAGGCCGTTCACCCTTCGGCAAGCTCAGGCGGTTGACGGCGATGGCAGTCGCCGAGATAGCATTAGTTCAAGGCGTAATATTTGCCGTGGTAGTAGCCTGACTGGTAATGGCATAGTTACTGACGTCAGCCCCGGTGTAACTGCTGGAAAGGTTGACAGTCTTGCCGTTGCCGACGTTCGGGTTAACAAAGGAACCTGTGGCGCTGACAGTTACCAGATCCCCGGCAACGAGGCCGGCGTAGACAACCGCCGCAGTGCTAATGGTCGCGGCCGTGGTACCGTCATATGTTTTGTTGCTGGCCGTGATACCGCTTATGGTCATCGCCTTGGCAGTAAAGCTCGCCGTCTTCGTACCGCCGGTCAGCGTATAGTTCGATGCCAGCCCACTGCCATTGCCCAGTGCCAAGGTTCCCAAGGTCACGGTCTGGCTGCCAGCCGATACATTCTTGCTGGCGACACTGCCTGATCCGGACAGGGTCAGCGTTTCCCCCGACACCAGATTGCCCAGAGTAAATATGCTTGCCGCTGTGGTAGTGGTGCCATCATAAATACGGCTGCCAGTGAGATTGATTGCCCGTGCCGTGATATTGGCGGTCAGACCGGTGGGCTGAATGACCGAGTAATTGCTGGCGGAGGCTCCGCCCAAGGTATCCGCCCCCGTTACCGCAATGCCGGTGCCGACATTCTTGGAAGTGAAGATACCGGCCTGGGTCAACGTCACCGTGTCGCCCGAGATCACACCGCTCAGGGTGCCGCCGGTCAGGGTCGCTGCCGTGGTGCCGTTATATATTTTATTGCTGGCTATGGTGCCACTTACGCTTAGTGCCTTGGCGGTGATATTGGCGGTGACACCGGCGGGTTGTACGATGGCGTAGTTGCTCGCATCGGCACCGCCCAAGGTATATCCGCTGACCGTAACCGCTTTGCCCGTCCCCACATTCTTGTTGGCAAACACGCCGCTACCGGTACCGCCCACGGTGACGGTATCCCCGCTCAGTGCACTGACCACGGCCGTGCCGGTCAGGGTCGCGGCCGTGGTGCCGTCATACACCTTGTTGCTAGCCGCGATGCCGGTCACGCTCAGGGATTTGGTGGTGAAGCTCGCCGTCTTCGTACCGCCGGTCAGCGTATAGTTCGATGCCAGCCCACTGCCATTGCCCAGTGCCAAGGTTCCCAAGGTCACGGTCTGGCTGCCAGCCGATACATTCTTGCTGGCGACACTGCCTGATCCGGACAGGGTCAGCGTTTCCCCCGACACCAGATTGCCCAGAGTAAATATGCTTGCCGCTGTGGTAGTGGTGCCATCATAAATACGGCTGCCAGTGAGATTGATTGCCCGTGCCGTGATATTGGCGGTCAGACCGGTGGGCTGAATGACCGAGTAATTGCTGGCGGAGGCTCCGCCCAAGGTATCCGCCCCCGTTACCGCAATGCCGGTGCCGACATTCTTGGAAGTGAAGATACCGGCCTGGGTCAACGTCACCGTGTCGCCCGAGATCACACCGCTCAGGGTGCCGCCGGTCAGGGTCGCTGCCGTGGTGCCGTTATATATTTTATTGCTGGCTGTGGTGCCGCTTACGCTCAGTGCCTTCGGTGTGATGGTTGCTGTGCCATTGCTGTAGCTGATGATGTAGCCCTGCTGGTTGGAGTACAGATCACCTGGTGTAATGACATAACTGCCTGCATTGATTGCGCCCTGCGAACTCCCGCCGTAACTTACGGTGCCAAGCAAATTAGCGTTCGGTGTCACGGAATAGGTGACCCCATTTCCCCCGGAATAGGCCAGCTTATCGTAGACTTTGCTGTCGTTATTCGCCGTTACCGTCAGCGGGGTCATGAAAGAGCGCAGGAGAGGGTAGGTGTATGTGTCATACATGACCCAGGTATTGGCGAAGTCCCATCCTGAGAAATTCGATTGCGTCTGCATCTGCGCGGTAGTCAGGCCCGTGCCAGCTGCCGAGGTTGATTGTCCGGAAGTTGTGGTATCCCAGTAGCTGCTTGTGACCCTGTATGAGCTACCATACCCGACTAGTCCACCGACCCAGCCGGTCGCACTCACGCTACCGGTGGAATAGCTGTTGTTGATTGTGCCGAATACAGGGTTACGCCCTACCAGTCCGCCAACCATGGAAGTTCCGGTGACGTTGCCGGTGGCGTAGCTGTCGCTGACGGTACCCCCGTTATACCCCGTCAATCCGCCCATCCCGTTACCGTTAACACCAGTTACACTGCCGTTGGCGTAGCTATTGCTAACCGTAGCACGTTCGTCGTTATACCCTATTAATCCAGCAAGCCAGGTACAACCGTAGGTCGTGTTGCCGAGACCGGTCACGTTACCCGTAGCATAGCTATTGGTGAGTGTACCGCCACCGCCGTTATATCCAACCAAGCCGCCGACAGAGGTACTACCGATGTCGGCTGTTACATTGCCTGTAGCATAACTGTTGCTGATGGTATTGTAGTTCGCCCCAACTAGCCCGGCGGGATGTTGGCTGTAGCTGCCAACCGAAACGCTGCCGGTGGCGTAGCTGTTGCTGACTGTATTGTAGTTACCGCCTAATAGCCCTGCGATGTTGTAACTAAACGCGCCACCTGTCACGTTGGCCGCGGCGTGGCTATTGCTGACCGTGCCCCAGTTGATTCCCATCAACCCGCCAGCGTAAGTGCTTCCGCTCACGCTGCCCGTGGCATAGCTGTTGCTAACCTTGCCATAGCTGCTTCCTACCAGCCCGCCGACATACCAACCCCCGCTTATGCTGCCGCCGACCTGCCCCACATTTTGGATTGCGGCGGCAGTGTTCGTGTACCCAAATAGTCCAACGAAGTCTGTCGCTGGCTGGTTAATGGTGAGATTAGAAATGGTGTGGCCTAGTCCGTCGAATTTCCCGGTGTATGGGGTAGTCCGTGTTCCGACCGGCGTAAACCCTGCGCCGCTGTTCCAAGTGGAAGTTGCCGAGGCATCAATATTACTGCCCAGCGCGTAATACCCGGAGAGATTGCCGTTCATCCCCTGCAAATCCGTACCCGTCGTGCTACCCGCAGCACCCAGACTGTTGATCACCGTATAGGCCGTGCCCGCAATGGTCAAGCTGGGACTCGTACCGGACAAAGTGACTGATGCACCGCTACCCAGATTGAAGATACCCGTCCCACTGGCCGCCTCGGTGCCGTTCGCCGTATTGGGATTGATCACCAGCCCGGCCGTATTGCCGGTGGCCGTAATATTGGCATTGACATTGACATTATTCGAGGCGGTCAGCGTCAGCGTATTGTTCGCACTCCACGCTACCGCGTCATTCACGTTCACGTTGCCGCTGCCCGCCATGCTGCCGCTGCTGCTTTGCAGCGTTACATTGGTCGTGCCCAGATTGGTCGCCAGTGCCGCTCCGGTGATGTCTCCGCCGCTGGCTGCCACAGTGTAATCCTGTGGATCGATCAACCAGGTTCCGGTCAGCCCCATGGCTGCAGCGGTAGTGACTTTAGCGTTGTCTGCGATTTTCACATGGGCTGCGGAAGTTTCG
>JAZJXX010000003.1:0-133812 GCA_040390665.1 Pseudomonadota bacterium
CGACCCCCGGCGTGACAGGCCGGTATTCTAACCAACTGAACTACCACTCCTAAATATGGTGGGTGTTGAGGGGATCGAACCCCCGACATTCGCCTTGTAAGGGCGACGCTCTACCAGCTGAGCTAAGCACCCAAGTAAAGCGATCAGTTTACAGTATCTTTGAGTCCTTTGCCAGCACGAAATTTGGGAACTTTGCTTGCCTTGATCTTAATGGCGGCTCCAGTGCGAGGGTTGCGGCCGCTACGAGCGGCACGTTTGCTTACATAAAAAGTACCAAATCCAACCAGCGTCACCAGATCACCTTTTTTGAGCGACTTTTTCACCGCCTCGACCGTCGCATCCAGAGCGCGTCCCGCGGACGCCTTGGAAATATCGGCAGACTTTGCAATTGCATCGATCAGTTCAGATTTATTCATATATGCGCCCCATTGTTATCGCGCAGGAAACCCCTGCAAGGACTTTATATCAAGGGTTGTCGGAGCGGTCAAGCAGATCAAAATCGCCCCGACTTCAAGTAGCCACCGATGCGTCAGTGCTTGATCACCGTTGTCGCGTCAATTTCTTCGGCGACCGGAATGGCGGCGGCGGGCGGCGCCGCTTCGGGCAGCGCCAGCGGCATACGCTCCAGAGCCAGGCCGAGAACCTGATCAATCCACTTTACCGGATGGATATCCAGCTTGCTTTTAACATTGTCAGGAATCTCCACCAGATCCTTGGTGTTTTCTTCCGGGATCAATACAACTTTAATCCCGCCGCGTTGAGCCGCGAGCAGTTTTTCCTTCAGCCCGCCAATCGGCAATACTTCGCCACGCAGCGTAATCTCCCCGGTCATCGCAACATCCGCTCGAACCGGTATACCAGTGAGTGCGGATACCATCGCGGTACATATGCCGACCCCTGCGCTGGGCCCATCTTTAGGTGTGGCGCCCTCCGGCAAGTGTATATGCAGATCATTTTTCTGATAAAAATCTTCGGCTATTCCCAACGCACGGGCGCGGCTGCGAACCACGCTCAACGCGGCCTGTATGGATTCCTGCATAACCTCGCCCAGCTTGCCGGTGGTAGTGGTCTTGCCCTTGCCGGGCAACACTGCGGTTTCGATGGTGAGCAGTTCGCCCCCCACTTCAGTCCAGGCGAGGCCGGTTACCTGCCCAACCTGATTGAGTTTTTCCGCAATGCCATAACTGTAGCGCCGCACGCCCAGGTATTTATCCAGATTACGGGAATTCACGGTAATTCTGTTTTCGCGACCTTTGATCAGCAGTGCTTTAACCACCTTGCGGCATATTTTTGAAAGCTCACGTTCCAGACCCCGTACGCCTGATTCCCGCGTGTAATAACGCAAGATATCACGGATGGCGCTCTCAGAGATAGTCAACTCCTCCGGCTTAAGCCCATTGTTTTTCATCGCCTTGGGAATCAGGTAGCGCGTCGCGATATTGAGTTTTTCGTCCTCGGTGTAACTCGATACATGAATGATTTCCATGCGATCCAGCAGCGGCCCGGGAATATTCATGCTATTCGCAGTCGCCACAAACATCACATCCGACAAATCGTATTCGACCTCGACATAGTGATCGACAAAAGTATGGTTCTGCTCCGGATCGAGCACTTCCAGCAACGCAGCGGAAGGATCACCGCGAAAATCCATACCCATTTTGTCCACTTCGTCCAGCAGGAATAGCGGGTTCTTCACGCCAACCTTGGCCATGTTCTGCAATATCTTGCCGGGCATGGAACCGATGTAAGTGCGCCGATGACCACGTATTTCCGATTCGTCCCGCACGCCGCCCAGCGACATACGCATAAACTTGCGGTTGGTGGCGCGTGCGATAGACTGCCCAAGCGAGGTCTTACCTACACCCGGTGGCCCGACCAGACACAGGATCGGCGCTTTCATTTTGTCCACGCGCTGCTGCACCGCGAGATATTCAACGATGCGTTCCTTAACCTTTTCCAGACCGTAATGATCGGCTTCCAGCACTTCTTCCGCATGAGTAAGATCAACGTTGATTTTGGTTTTCTTTTTCCACGGCAATCCCACCAGCACGTCAATATAGTTGCGCACCACTGTGGCTTCGGCCGACATGGGCGACATCAGACGCAACTTCTTCAATTCAGACTCGGCTTTTGCACGCGCGTCCTTGGGCATATGCGCAGCCTTGATTTTCTTTTCCAGATCGGCGGTATCGGCGCCTTCTTCGCCTTCGCCCAATTCTTTTTGTATGGCTTTGACCTGCTCATTCAAATAATACTCACGCTGGCTTTTTTCCATCTGGCGCTTGACCCGCCCACGGATACGTTTTTCAACCTGCAATATATCCAGCTCAGCCTCCAACAAACCGAGCAAATGCTCCAGGCGCAAACGCACGTCGAATATTTCCAGTACATCCTGCTTCTGCTCCAGCTTGAGGGGCAGATGTGCAGCTATGGTATCCGCCAGCCAGCCGGCATCGTCGATCCCGGCCAGTGAGGTCAGAATTTCCGGGGGTATCTTTTTATTCAGTTTTACATATTGGTCGAACTGGTTAATCAACGCGCGGCGCATTGCCTCGGCTTCATGCCCGAGGTTATTGTCAGCGGACATCGGCTCAACATCGGCAACAAAATGGCTTTTTTCATCCACTATGCTGAGCACCTTGGCGCGCTGTGTTCCTTCCACCAGCACCTTGACGGTGCCATCAGGCAGTTTCAGCATTTGCAGAATATTGGCGACACTGCCGATGCGATACAGGTCGTCGATGACCGGCTCATCCTTGGCGGCTGATTTTTGCGCCACCAGCACTATGCTTTTCCCCGCCTCCATCGCTGTTTCAAGCGCCTTGATTGACTTTGCGCGGCCGACGAACAGCGGAATAACCATGTGCGGAAACACCACCACATCGCGCAGGGGGAGCAGAGGAAACAGGCCGGGTGCAGCGGGGACGTTCGGGTCGGATTTAGTCATGACGGATTTTTCAATATGTTTAGTCTCTAATTAGATGGGGACGCAGCCGAATAATTCAAGTTGCGCGCACTATCCGCTACGGAGAAAACTAAGCGGCCTTGGTTGCATCCGCGTATATGATGACAGGCTGGATTTCGCCGCTTCCGCTATTCTCGTCGAGGACTACTCTGGTGACGTTTTCCATCGAGGGCAAATCAAACATGATATCAAGCAGCGCATGTTCCATTATGGAACGCAAACCGCGCGCGCCAGCCTTGCGCACCAGCGCTTTTTTAGCAATGGCCTGCAAAACCCCATCACGGAATTCCAGTTCCACGCCTTCCATCGCAAACAGCTTTTGATACTGCTTGGTTAATGCGTTTCTTGGTTCGGTGAGTATCTGGATCAGCGCCGCCTCGTCCAATTCTTCCAGCGTGGCAATCACCGGCAGACGGCCGACAAATTCCGGGATCAGCCCGAATTTGATCAGATCTTCAGGTTCTACCTCGCGCAGCACTACGCCTACGCCCTTTTTATCATCGCGCTTGCTCAGGTCGGCACCAAAACCAATCCCCGCTTTTTCGGAGCGGCTGCGTATGACCTTTTCCAGACCGTCGAACGCTCCGCCGCAAATGAACAATATATTGGTCGTGTCCACCTGCAAAAACTCGGTGTTGGGGTGTTTGCGCCCCCCCTGCGGCGGAACCGATGCCTTGGTCCCTTCAATCAGCTTGAGCAACGCCTGCTGCACGCCCTCACCGGAAACGTCGCGAGTAATCGACGGGTTATCCGATTTGCGCGATATCTTGTCGATTTCATCGATGTAAACAATGCCGCGCTGAGCCCGCTCGACATCATAATCGCAGGCCTGCAACAGCTTCTGGATGATGTTTTCGACATCCTCGCCGACATAACCCGCTTCGGTCAGAGTCGTGGCGTCAGCCATCACAAATGGCACATTGAGCAAGCGCGCCAATGTTTGTGCCAGCAAAGTCTTGCCCGAACCCGTTGGGCCTATCAGCAGAATATTACTCTTGGATAGTTCAACACCGTCCTTATCGGTGCTTCTAAGCCGTTTATAGTGGTTATAAACCGCTACCGACAGCGTTTTCTTGGCTTGTTCCTGGCCGATCACATACTCGTCGAGATTGGCGCGGATTTCGCGCGGCACGGGCAGATCGTTTTTGTCAGCCTTCGCATGCACTGAGCCATGACTTTCCTCACGTATGATGTCGTTGCACAGTTCTATGCATTCGTCGCATACAAATACCGAAGGACCGGCAATCAGTTTGCGCACTTCGTGCTGGCTCTTTCCACAGAAAGAGCAATACAGCAATTTTTCACCCTTGGTTTTATCCGACGACATATTCAATCTCCCATCCTGTAATCGCCACCAGCCTGCCGCGCATTTTTCAGTTTATGTGCGCTTTTCCAAGACCTTGTCTACCAATCCGTATGCAACCGCTTCAGCGCCGGTCAGGAATTTATCACGCTCGCTGTCACGCGCGATTTCCTCGATCGTGCGACCGGTATGTTGCGCCATCAGCGCATATAAACGTTCGCGCAGACTCAGTATATATTTGGCATGTATCTCAATGTCCGAAGCCTGCCCCTGAAAACCGCCCAGCGGCTGATGGATCATCACCGTGGAATTAGGCAGCGCAAAACGCTTACCCTTCGCACCAGCCTGCAGCAAAAACGCCCCCATCGACGCCGCCATGCCGATACATAACGTGGATACGTCCGGCTTGATGAACTGCATGGTGTCGTAAATGGCCATACCGGCGGAAATGGAACCGCCGGGCGAATTAATGTAAAAATGGATTTCCTTGTCCGGATTTTCAGATTCAAGAAAAAGCAGTTGCGCCACCACCAGATTGGCCACGGCATCGTTTACCGGCCCTACCAGAAAAACTACGCGTTCCTTGAGCAGCCGGGAAAAAATGTCATAGGCACGCTCTCCGCGTCCGCTGGTTTCAATCACCATCGGCACCAGCCCGCTGTTGTGCGGCTGCTCCCAATTGTTCTGCGGCAAATTGCTTTGCATCATTTAGCTTGCCCCATCAATTCGTTAAACGTTATCGACGTATCCTGAACCTTGGCGGTAGCCATCACCCACGCCACCACATTATCTTCCAGGACCATATTCTCAACTTCCTTCAGCCGCGACGGATCACTATAGTGCCACTTTATCACTTCTTCAGGATGTTCAAAACTTTGCGCATAAACTTTAACCAATTCTTTGATTTGCGCGGGCTTGGCAGTCAGATTATGGCGCTTGACCAGGTCCGCCAGAATCAATCCCAGCTTGACGCGCTTTTGCGCGCGTTCGATAAACATCTCCGCCGGCAACGACACTCCGGCCGGAATTTTCATGCCGCGCTCCTGCAGTTCTGCTATCGATTGCTGCATCAGCCTGTCAATCTCCGCATCGACCAGCACCTTGGGAACGTCCAGATTGGTCACCTTTAGCAAAACTTCCATCGCGTTGTTTTTATTTAGCCCCTGCAAACGGCGTTCAACCTCGCGCCCCAGATTGCCGCGTATTTCAGCCTTGAGCTTGTTGATATCCCCATCCTCGATCCCCAGCGACTTGGCAAATTCGACGTCCAGCTCGGGCAGGCGCGGCGCGTCCACGCCGTGCAGCTTAATGGTAAAGGTAACCTGTTTTCCGGCCACATTTCTGCCGTGGTAATCCTCGGGAAATGTCATGTCAAAAGATTTGGTCTCACCGGCTTTCATACCGATGATGGCCTGCTCAAATTCCGGCAACATGCGCCCGGCCCCCAGCACCATCGTCACATCTTCGCCTGTTCCGCCTTCGAATGCCGCGCCGTCCAGCGTCCCGCTGAAGTCAATTCGTACCTGATCGCCGTCCTGCACCGCACGATCGGCCGGCTCGAATATTGCGCGTTGTTTGCGCAAAGTGGTCAGGGTATTGTCGATATCGGTATCGCTCAATTCATAGCTGACACGCTCTACCGTTTCCGCGCCAACGTCGCCCACAGCGATTTCCGGATAAACTTCAAAGGTTGCGGTGTACTCAAGTTGCTCTGCAGCAGGATCGGAATTTTTAATTTCAAAATTCGGATTGCCGGCCACCCGCAACGCATTGGCTTGGGCAGACTCGGCAAAGGACCGATGCAGCGCGTCGCCCAGCACTTCCTGCTGCACTTGTGCGCCATATTGCTGCTGCAGTATCTTCAGCGGCACTTTGCCCGGCCGGAAGCCATGAATTTTCGCGGTACGGCCTAAATGCTTCAGGCGAGCTTCGATCTCGCCGCGTATCTGCTGCTGAGGAATAAAGGCATTTAATCGACGTTCCAATGCGCCCAGGGTTTCTACACTCGACATACTGACTTCCTTGAATTATTGATGATTGGTGAAAGGAGAGAATCGAACTTGTTTCAACCGGTTGATTTTCCTGCACCTCAAACCAAAGGTTTATTACCGTCCGTGTTACCGCAACCCTCCCACATATTGATTTTGATTATACAGTGCGATATGTATAAAGTTAAGCAATCGCCTTCATCAGGCGCACCTGACGCTACCAGCTCGATAAAAAATGAGTGTCATATTGCACTGTCAGCGATCATTGAGCGGGCTTACGAGGATCATCTTTCAGTGATCCGCATATACGAACGGTTCGGACGGACGGTCAACGCAACGCTATTGTGCCTCATGCTGATTAACGCGATCAAAACATCCGTATGCCTGGATCAGCGGTTCGGCTCTATTTGGCAATCGTCGCAAACATGGTAGCAACGGCAACTGCCATGACAAGGGTACCAAGCCAACCTAATACTGTTAATCGCCTGCTGATTACCAGATGCCCCATGACTTCACCTCGGCTTGCCATCAACATCATGACAGCCATGATAGGCACGGATATGCACCCATTAATGACCGCACTCCAGAATAAAGCCTTGATTGGGTCAACGGGTAAAAATCCGAGCAAGCTGCCGATCACGGTCGAGATCGCGATAACGCTGTAAAAAGCCTTGGCAATGGCAGGCTTTTGCTCCAGCCCCGATTTCCAGTTGAACGCGTCCGCCACGGCATAAGCACTGGCTCCGGCCAGCACGGGCACCGCCAGAAAACCTGTGCCAATGATGCCCAGACTAAACAACAGGAACGCAAACTCCCCGGCTATCGGCCGCAAGGCCGTGGCCGCGTCAGCTGATGTCTGGATATTGGTCACGCCGTGCAAGTTCAGAGTGATCGCAGTCGTGAGAATGATGAAAAAAGCTACCAGGTTGGAAAATCCCATACCAATGATGGTATCAATATTGATTCGCTTAAAGCTGGTCCGTACCTGGTTGGGCGCCTGCTTGAGGGGCTTCGCTGCTGGGTCGCATTGCATTTCTTCTACTTCTTGCGATGCCTGCCAGAAAAATAGATAGGGGCTGATGGTGGTCCCGAGGACCGCCACGATCATCGTAACGGTTTGTGTATTCCATTCAAGGCGAGGGAAAATTACCGACTTCGCAACGCTTCCCCATGGAACATCAATTACAAAGGCAGTGGCGACATAGGTCAGCAGCGCTAACGTCAGCCATTTCAAAATGGGTACATACCGGGTGTATGGAATAAACACCTGGAGCACGAGGGAGATCATCCCGAATCCGGCGGCATACAGCCGGGACGGCCCGCCAAGAATCAAGGAGAGTGCATCGCCCATTGCGGACACGTCAGCTGCGATATTGATCGTATTGGCGATCAGCAACAGGCCGACAATGCAGTAGACCAGCCAACGAGGATAGTTGTCGCGAATGTTTCTAGCCAGTCCTTTGCCGGTTACCCGGCCAATCCGTGCGCTGACTATCTGAATCCCGACCATCAAAGGATAAGTAAACAGCACCGTCCAAAGCATATTGAGGCCGAACTGGGTCCCCGCTTGAGAGTAGGTTGCTATCCCACTGGGATCGTCGTCGGCGGCCCCTGTGATAAGACCGGGGCCAAGCTTCCTGAACCAGGACGGCTCGACCGTTCCGGGTTTCACTTTGCGCGCTAACCGCGCGCTTTTTATACGTTTACTGCCCATATTCCTATTCAAGAGCACAAAGTGCGACACGAAAAACTGGACCGCGCCGCAACTGAATTAAACTCGGCATGGCAATCAAAACCTCGAAATCAGAACCGGCATTTGGCAATGGGCATGTTGCCTGTGCCCACTGACCTGGAACTGACCGCATGGAAATGTTCTCAGCGCTGCCAGCATTTTTCTCGTCGTAATGGCAATAACTGTCATCAATTATTATTTCCTCCATCAAATTCGGTTAAAGAATTGCTCGCTCCCCATCCCAGCAACATCGAGCATAAAGAATTCAATGGACGAGAAGGCAGCCCGTTCCCGGCTTTTAACGCGGCAACTTGTCCCGCTCAGTGAGCCTACCCCGGATCGCAGCAACCAGTGAATCAAGGCCATTATTTCTGCGGCATCGGCGCCCAATCCCCGCCCAGTGATTTAAGCAGCGCGGTACTGGCCAGCAATCTTCGCCCGGCGACATTCAGGGTAGTGAGATCGGCGTTGAGTGCGGTCACCTGCGCGGTCACTACATTGAGATAACTGATGGTGCCGGCCTGGTACTGGTTATTGGTCAGCTCCAGCGACTCGCGGGCCAGCTGCGCTGCTTCGTGCTGCACCACGCTTTCCTGCCCCAGCACACGCAGCGCAGACAAATTATCCTCGACATCCTGAAACGCGGCCAGCACAGTCTGGCGGTATTCGGCCACGGTCTGGTCGTAGGCGGCGATGGCCTGATTTTTGGCCGCCGAGCGCGCGCCGGCATCAAACAGCGTCGCGGCCAGCGCCGGGCCGATCGACCAGAAACGGTTGGGCAACGCAAACAGCTGCGTCAGGCTGGAGCTCTGGAAGCCGCCGGTTGCGCTCAGCGTCAGGCTGGGGAAAAAAGCCGCCTGGGCGATGCCGATCTGGGCATTGGCCGCCGCCGTGCGGCGCTCGGCCGCAGCAACGTCGGGCCGGCGTTCCAGCAGTACCGACGGGATAACGATCGGAATTTCGGGTAGCGCCGGCAGCGCATAGGTGGGCGCGAGCGTGAAGTCAGCCGGTGCCTGGCCGACCAGCAGGGCGATCGCGTGTTCCAGCTGGGTGCGCTGCACGCCCAGGTCGATCTGCTGGGCCTGGGTGGTTTTCAGCTGGGTTTCGGCCTGCGCCACATCCAGGCGGCCGGCCACGCCGGCGTTGAAACGATTCCGGGTAATGTCCAGTGAGCGCTGAAATGCCACGGAGGTCTGGTCCAGCAGTTGGCGCTGGGCATCATTGAGGCGTAGTTGCAGATAGGTTTGCACCAGTGTGCTCTGGGTGCTGAGCAGCGCTGCCTGCAGGTCGGCGGCGCTGGCCTGGACCAGTGCCTGATTCGCTTCCACGGTGCGGCCGATCCGGCCCCAGACGTCAGGTTCCCAGCTTGCGCTTAATGCAACACGGTTGGCCAGTACCGGCGCGGTGCTGCTACCCGAGCGTCCGCGTCCGACCGAAGCGCTCGCCGTTACGGTGGGGTAGTAGCCCGCGCGGGCGGCATCCAGCAATGCAATTGCCTGGCGATGCTGAGCTTCGGCAGCGCGTATGTTCTGGTTGGATACCCGGATTTGCTCGACCAGTGCATTGAGCTGCACGTCGCCGTATCTCTCCCACCAGTTGTGATGGGGCGCTTCATCCTGCGGTTCGGCTATTTTCCAGCCTTGCGCTTCCTTGTAGGACACCGGGGTAGCCACCTCGGGTTTGCGGTAATCGGGACCGGAGGCACATCCGCCCAGTGCCGCAAGCGCCAGCAGCAGCGGGGTGATACGAGCAGGGAGGGAGGTAGGGACGTTCATTTTTTCTTTCAGATAATCGATATGGTTGCGGCAGGTGCGCCAGCACTGCGATGACGACGCCCCTGCCGCCACTGGCGCAGACGGTCCAGATAAAGATACACCACCGGCGTGGTATACAGGGTCAGCAGCTGGCTTAGGATCAATCCGCCAAGGATTGATATGCCGAGCGGCTGGCGCAGCTCGGCGCCGTCGCCGCTGCCCAGCGCCAGCGGCAGCGCGCCGAACAACGCCGCCATTGTGGTCATCATGATCGGCCGGAAGCGCATCATGCATGCCTCGAAGATCGCCGCATGGGCGTCCAGATTGCGCTCGCGCTGCGCGGTCAGCGCAAAGTCTATCATCATGATCGCGTTTTTCTTCACGATGCCGATCAGCAGAATCACGCCGATCAGCGCGATGACCGAAAATTCGGTTTGGAAAGCCAGCAACGCCAGTATTGCACCCACCCCGGCCGAAGTCAGCGTGGACAGGATGGTGATGGGATGGATCAGGCTTTCATACAGGATGCCGAGCACGATATACACTGCAATCAGCGCCGCCGCGATCAGCAACGGCTGGCTGGCCAGTGACTCCTGAAACACCTTGGCAGTGCCCTGAAAACTGCCGTGCACCGTGCTCGGCACGCCGATGCGCTGCATTTCCGCATCTATTGCCCTGGTCGCATCCGATAGTGACACTCCCGCTGCCAGGTTGAATGAAATAGTCGTGGCCGCGAACTGCCCCTGATGGTTAACCGCCAGCGGGGTTGAGGTTGGCGCCCAGCGCGCAAACGCGGCCAGCGGCACCTGTGCCGTTACGCCGCTGGCGCTGGACGCAATCACGAAAATATCCTTCAGCGTTTCCGCGCTCTGCCAGTATTGCGGAGCCGCCTCCATCACCACGTGGTACTGGTTCAGCGTATTGTAGATCGTGGACACCTGGCGCTGGCCGAATAGATCGTTGAGTGTGGTATCGATCTGTTTCTGGTTGAGGCCGAGCCGGGCCACCGCATCGCGATCTACTGTCAGCGTTGTCTGCAGCCCCTTGTCCTGCTGGTCGGTGTTGACATCCAGCAGCGCCGGCAGCTGGCTCAACGCCTGGCGCACGCGCGGTCCCCAGGCGCTCAGTTCCTCAAAACTGTCGCCCTGCAGCGTGTACTGGTATTGCGCATTGCTGGCACGCCCGCCGATGCGGATATCCTGCACCGGCTGCAGAAACAGATTGGCGCCGGGTTCGTGCGCCAGCTTCGTGCGCAGTCGCGCGATGACTTTTTCGGCGGAAGGCCGCTCCGATAGAGGTTTGAGCGCGACGAACATCTGCCCGGAGTTGCGCTGCCCTCCTCCGGTAAAACCAACCACGCTCTGCACTGCAGGGTCTTGCCGAACAATTTCAACGAAATCGGCTAACTTGCCGCGCATCGCCTGGAACGAAATGCTCTGGTCGGCCTGGATCGATCCGCTCAGGCGGCCGGTATCCTGCTGTGGAAAAAATCCCTTGGGGACGATCACATACAGGTAAATATTGAAGCCTATCGTCGCGAACAGCAATAACAGCATCACCAGGCTATGGCGCAACGCCCAGCCAAGCGAGCTGCGGTAACCCTCCAGCATGACATCAAACGCGCGCTGGCTGATCTGTTGCAACCTTCCCTGGGGTTGTTGTGCGCGCGGGCGCAATAAGTATGCGCACATCATCGGCGTAGTCGTCAGTGATACCAGCAAAGACACCAGTATCGCCGCTGACAGTGTGACCGCGAATTCGCGGAACAGCCGGCCGACAATACCGCCCATCATCAATATCGGGATGAACACGGCGATCAGCGACAGGCTCATCGACAACACCGTGAAACCGACCTCGCGCGCGCCACGCAATGCGGCATCGAACGGCTGCATGCCGTCTTCAATGTGGCGCGTGATATTTTCCAGCATCACCACCGCGTCATCCACAACAAAGCCGGTAGCGACGGTCACCGCCATCAGCGACAAATTGTTGAGGCTGAAGCCGAACAGGTACATCACCGCAAAGGTACCGATCAGCGATACGGCTACTGCTACGCTGGGTATCAGTGCGGCGCGGCCGTTGCGCAGAAACAGAAATACCACCAGAATCACCAGCGCAATCGAGATCACCAGCGTGCGCTCCACTTCGTGCAGCGACGCGCGTATTGTTGGCGTGCGGTCCATCACTACGTTGAGGTCAATGGCCGCCGGAATGGAAGCGTGTAGTTGCGGCAACAGGACGCGTACGCGGTCCACCGTCTCGATGATGTTCGCGCCCGGCTGGCGGTTCAGGATCAGCATCACCGCGCTTTTGCCGTTGGACAGCCCGGCATTGCGCAGGTCCTGTTCCGAGTCTATTACCCCGGCTACGTCGGCGAGGCGGATCGCAGCGCCGTTGCGCCAGCCGATAATCAGCGGCAAATATTCGGCGGCGGTTTTCGCCTGGTCGTTGGCGGCGATTTGCCAGCGCCGGTCCCCCGCTTCCAGTGCACCTTTGGGCCGGTTGGCATTGGTCGAGACGATGGCTGTGCGCACATCTTCCGGGCTCAGACCGGCACGCGCCAGCGCGCCCGGATTGAGTTCCACGCGCACTGCCGGCAGCGAACTGCCGCCGACGCTGACCTGGCCGATGCCCGGCAGCTGCGATAATTTCTGCGCCAGTATGGTTGACGCCGCATCGTACATCTGCGCGCGCGTCATCGAATCGGAAGTCAGCGCCAGGATCATGATCGGCGCGTCCGCCGGATTCACCTTGCGGTAGGTCGGGTTGCTCGGCAGCCCGCTCGGAAGCAGGCTGCGCGCGGCATTTAGCGCGGCCTGCACATCACGCGCGGCGCCGTCGATGTCGCGATTCAGCTCGAATTGCAGCGTGATGCGGGTGGACCCGAGCGAACTGCTGGAAGTAATCTCGTTAACGCCGGCGATCACGCCGAGCGAGCGCTCCAGTGGGGTTGCCACCGTGGTCGCCATGGTTTCGGGGCTGGCGCCGGGCAGCGAGGCCTGCACCGAAATCGTCGGGAAATCGACCTGCGGCAGCGGCGATACCTGCAGCAACTGAAAGGCGGTCATGCCGAGCAGGGTAATACCCAGCGTGAGCAGCGTAGTCGCGACCGGACGGGAAATGAATATCGCGGAAAAGTTCATGCTGGCGTCACGCCGGAGATTCGCCCGGTTTGGCGGATTCGGCCGGTCCGGTCTCGCCGGCGGCGTCCGGTTGGCCCGAAGGTGCGGCTGGCTCTGGCTGCGCGGATTTTGGCGGAGCGGCGCGCGTAATGCCGAAGCGGGCCTCCAGCCGCCGTCCCAGCCGGTCGAATGCCAGATAGATCACCGGCGTGGTAAACAGCGTCAACACCTGACTCACCAGCAGCCCGCCGACCATGGTGATCCCCAGCGGATGGCGCAACTCCGACCCGACGCCGCTGCCCAGCATCAGCGGCAGCGCGCCGAGCAGCGCCGACATTGTGGTCATCAGAATCGGCCGCAGGCGCAACAGGCAGGCTTCATGGATTGCTTCGCGCGGCGATTTGCCATGCTCGCGCTCTGCCGCAAGCGCAAAATCGATCATCATGATCGCGTTTTTCTTGACGATGCCGATCAGCAGAATGATGCCGATAATGCCGATGATGCCCAGATCGTTGCCCGACACCAGCAGCGCCAGCAGTGCGCCAACCCCGGCCGAAGGCAGAGTGGATAAAATCGTAATGGGATGGATATAGCTTTCGTACAGCACGCCGAGCACGATATACATCGTGACGATCGCGGCCAGGATCAGCAGCAGTGTATTGTTGAGTGAAGCCTGAAACGCCAGCGCGGCACCCTGGAAGCTGGTCTGAATGCTGGCTGGCAGCGCCAGTTCCTGCCCGGCGTTGTGCACGGCTTTAACTGCGTTGCCGAGCGAGTAGCCCGGCGCGAGATTGAATGAAATGGTTACCGCCGGAAACTGGCCGATATGGTTGACCGCCAGCGGCGTTGAGCGCTCCGTCACGCGGGCCACCGAGCTGAGCGGCACCTGGGCGCCGCTGGGCGAAATGATGTAGATACCGTCCAGCGCGGCCAGTCCCTGCTGGAATTCGGGTTTGACCTCGAGCACCACGCGGTAGACATTCGACTGCGTGAAGATGGTTGAAACCAGGCGCTGCCCGAACGCGTTGTACAGCGCGTTATCGATTGCCGCAGTTGTAATGCCGAGCCGGCCGGCGCTGTCGCGGTCGATGTCGACATAAGCTTGCACGCCCTGGTTCTGCATGTCGCTGGCGACATCGGTCAGTTCGGGAAGCTGGCGCAGGCGATCCAGCAGTTTCGGCGTCCACGCGGCCAGTTCGGCCGGATCGGCATCCTCAACGCTGAATTGATATTGCGTGCGGCTGATGCGATTTTCTATCGTCAGGTCCTGCACCGGCTGCATGAATACCGAGATGCCGCCGACCTTCTCCAGGCGTGGCTGCAGGCGGCGTATCACGCCCGAGGCATCCACGCCCCGCGCCGCTTTCGGCTTCAGGTTAATCAGCAGACGCCCGCTGTTGAGTGTGGTATTGGAGCCGTCGACGCCGATAAACGACGATACGCTATCCACCGCCGGATCCTGCAGTATCGCCTCGGCCAGCGCCTGTTGCCGCTCGCCCATCGCAGCAAACGAAATCGATTGAGGCGCTTCGCTGATCGCCTGTATCGCGCCGGTATCCTGCACCGGAAAAAATCCCTTGGGTATGAAAAGATACAGCAGTACGGTCAGCATCAGCGTCGCCGCAGCGACCAGCAAAGTCCAGCCCTGGCGATCCAGCACCCAGTTCAGCATGCGGCCATAGCGTGCGATGACCGCCTCAAAAAATGCGCCGCTGCGGCGCGAAAACCAGCTCTGCTCTTCCTCCGGAATATGGCGCAGCAGCCGGGCGCTCATCATCGGCGTGAGGGTCAGCGACACCAGCGCCGAGATCAGGATGGCGATCGCCAGCGTGATTGCGAATTCGCGGAATAGCCGCCCCACTACATCGCCCATGAACAACAGCGGAATCAGCACCGCGATCAGCGAAAAGGTCAGCGAGATTATGGTGAAGCCGATTTGCTGCGAGCCCTTGAGCGCCGCCTGCAACGGCTTTTCTCCCTGCTCGATGTAACGCATAATATTTTCGATCATCACAATAGCATCATCGACGACGAAACCGGTGGCGATGGTCAGCGACATCAGCGTCAGATTGTTAATACTGAAACCGGCCAGATACATCACGCCAAAAGTGCCGACCAGGGACAGCGGAACGGCGATGCTGGGGATGATGGTGGCGGACATATTGCGCAGAAAAATAAAAATCACCATCACCACCAGCGCCACCGACAGCATCAGCTCGAAGCGCACGTCATTGACCGAAGCGCGGATGGTTGTGGTGCGGTCGGTCAGCAACTGCACATCTACCGTGCCCGGCAAGGTCGCCTGCAACTGCGGCAACAGTTTCTTGATGCGGTCAACCGTTTCAATCACATTGGCGCCGGGCTGGCGCTGAATGTTCAGAATCACCGCCGGATGCTGCTGGCCGCCGATGCCGGCCCAGGCGGCCAGATGGACGTTCTCGGCGCTGTCGATAATATCGGCAACGTCATCCAGCCGGATCGGCGCACCGTTGCGCCAGGCGACGATCAGCTGGCGGTACTCGTCCGCGGATTTGAGCTGGTCGTTGGCATCCAGCGTCGACGCGCGGGTCGGGCCATCGAAGCTGCCTTTGGCCATATTGACGTTGGCACTGGCGATAGCGGTGCGCACATCCTCAAGGTTCAGCCCGTTCGCTGCCAGCGCCTTGGGGTTGAGTTGCGCCCGCACCGCCGGGCGTTGCCCACCACCGATGCTGACCAGCCCCACGCCGGGCAACTGCGAAAGTTTTTGCGCCAGCCGGGTATCGATCAGATCTTCCACTTTGGGCAACGGCAGCGTGGTGGAAGTAATCGCCAGTGTGATAATCGGCGTATCGGCCGGATTGACCTTGCTGTAAATCGGCGGCATCGGCAGGTCTGCCGGCAGGAACGAGGTAGCCGCGTTGATCGCGGCCTGCACCTGCTGTTCGGCTACGTCCAGGCTCAGCTCCAGGCTGAACTGCAATGTAATTACCGAGGCGCCGCCGGAACTGGACGACGACATCTGGTTCAGCCCCGGCATCTGGCCGAACTGCCGTTCCAGCGGGGCGGTCACCGACGAGGTCATTACATCCGGACTGGCGCCGGGGTACAGCGTGGTCACCTGTATGGTCGGATAATCCACTTCCGGCAGCGCCGAAATCGGCAGCATATGGTAACCGACCAGCCCCGCCAGCAGGATCGCCAGCATCAGCAGCGACGTCGCCACCGGCCGCAGGATGAACAGTCGCGAAGGATTCATGGACGATCTTTGCGCCCGGCATTCCCTGCGCCTGTGCCGGATGCGCGATCCGGATTGCCGCCGCGATGCCGCCCTGCGTCGCCGCGTGGCGCACCATCAAGTGAATTTCTTTTATTGGATTGCCGTGATTCAGGCGTGGCGACCTCGACCTTTGCGCCCGGCCGCAGTTTGTCGGCGCCGTCGACCACCACTTGCTCACCCGGCTCCAGCCCTGTAGCGATGGACACTGTGTCCGCGGTGGCGGTGCCGAGCGTGACCGGGCGCAGGCTGACCGTATTGTCTGCGCTGTTTACCACATAGACAAAGGTGCCCTGACTGCCGCGCTGTATTGCTGCCACCGGAACGAGCGTGGCGTCGCTGAGTGTTTCAACGCGCAATCGGGTGTTGACGAACTGGTTCGGGAATAGCGCGTTGTCGGCATTGGTAAATTCGGCCTTGATCCGGACCGTGCCGGTCGTGGTGTCGATCTGATTATCAATGGCCAGCAATTTGCCGCTCGCCAGCCTCGTTTTGCCATCTCGATCCCACGCCTCGACCGGCAGGGTTTCACCCGCGCGCTGATGCGCTGTCACCGCGCCGATGCCCTCGGCCGGAAGCGCAAACACCACCATGATGGGCTGCGTCTGGGTCAGCACTACCAGCCCGGTGGCGTCGCCGGCGTGCACCATGTTGCCGACATCGACCTGGCGCAAGCCGAGCCGCCCGGCGACCGGGGCGGTGATGCGGGTGAAGTCCAGTTGCAGCCGGGCGCTGTCGACCTGAGCCTGGTCAGTCTGCACGGTGCCCTGGTATTGCTGTACCAGCGCAGCCTGGGTATCGAGCTGCTGCCGGGCAATGGATTCCTTAGCCAGCAGGCCGCGGTAACGCTCCAGATCGAGTTGCGCATTGGCCAGTAGAGCGCGGTCATGCACCAGCTGGCCATTGGCTTGGTCGAGCAGCACACGAAACGGCCGCGGATCAATTTCCGCCAGTAGCGCGCCGGCCTTGACCAATTGTCCTTCGACAAACGAGACCCGCACCAGCTGCCCGTCGACGCGAGCTTTAATGACGACGGTGTTGCGCGCAGTTACCGTGCCCAGTGCATTTATAACGACGTCGATGTCTCCGCGCCGCGCCGCTGCAGCCAGCACCGGCATGGGCCGTCCGCCATCCGCCCCGCGGCGTCCGCCCTGGGCGGATGTCACCGCTGCGGGGCGGTTGGAAAAATAATAATACAGCCCGGCCGCTGCAACCGTGAGCAGCAATACCAGCACCATCCGGCGGGAGTTTTTATTCATGCTCATTAGAAGATTCCTCAGGCCGCCTATAACGGGCACTGGTACCAGCGATTCCCAAGGCGGCAAACCAGAATTGTTATTCTTAAAATACGCCAACAGCGCGGTGCATCGCAGCGAAGTTTGCCAGTTTTATTGCTGGAATTTACGAGTAATTTGCGTCAACTCATGCCACCTCTGCTTACCTCAACGGCAGTTCCATCCAATCGAGCGCCCGACAAAAAATACCGGGCCGCGAATAATCGGTCTGTGCGGTGCAATACATTGGCGCAAACGATCCGGTGACTCACAGAGCCACGGCCGATGCATTCCGGCGCCTGAATTTTCCCGGTGCATTCTAACCATCAATTGGGTGGCGGAGGGAGCACCCGCGGTTGCATCCGGTAGCCCGGAACCTGATTGCCTTTGGCATACATACATTGTTTGTAGGCGGTATCGTAACGCCATTGCGCGTCCCGCGCGCCATAGGCGGCCTGGTTCGAACCTGCTGCGCTTCCTGCAATCAAACCCACGCCGGCACCAATGGGTGCGCCTTCACGACCGCCGAGCAACGCGCCGGCCACTGTACCGAAGGCCGCTCCAGCCACTGCGGAGCCGGCAACATTCTGCGCAGTGGCGTCAGGCGTGGCGCTCAGCGATTGCTGCGCATACTGGCGACATGAATATTCTTCGGCAGCGAACAGATCAAATGGTTTTCCGGGCGCAGGCATGACGGCGACTCTGGGTCCGGTCGGCAAGGGCGTCGTGCAGGCGCAACATAACAACAATGCCGAGCAGTAAATAAACTTGCGGTATTCCATATCGAATCCCCTCTGAAATTGTCTATCGGCCCGGCGGGCCAGGCGGTAAGCCCGGTGGTGCATCGGGGTATGTCCCGGACGAACCGGGCGGCGATGGTACTACTGTCGCTGCGGGCGGAACGGGTGGACTGGCAGGCACCGGCACAGTCTGCCAGCCGCCGGGGCAGCTGGATACATACGGATAATACGCGTTGGCCGCAGCACAGAAATACCAGAGCTGCTGAGGTGGTGCGCTGATTTGCGGAGGGGCTGGCTGTACCACTACCGGCGCCGGTTCTATATACGCGTAGGGGTCGGGATACGGATAAATCGGCTGAGGATAGAAGAACCAATCCCCGCCCGCTACCCACCACCATCCGAGCCTGCCTCCATGCCACTCATGACGCCATAACCCTCTCCGCCATAATGCGTGATCATGCCGGTCAAAATGCCGCAGATCCGCATGCCACGGCCCGCGCGGACCATGCCATTCCCTGCCGCGCCATTCTTCGGCATGAGCCGATATAACAGCGACGACCATGGCTGCAGCAAGCAGCGCTTTTACAGCAATTCCTCTATTGTTCATGATTACTCCCGATTATTGGGGCCGGGGCCCGGCATCTGCTCGGGCCGGAGCCCCGGTAATTGTTCACCCGGCGGCGCGGCCATTTCATCGTTCTTACCCATATCGTGTTTAAATTGCTGCCGTTCCTCCGGTGACATGTTTAGCCAGTGTTCGCGCATTTCACTGCGTCGGGCCTCGCGTTCTTCCGGGGTAAATTGCTGCCAGTTCTTCTTCATTTTGTCGCGTATTTCCCGCCGCTCATCGGGTGACATGTTTTTCCAGTGCTCGCGCACTTCGAGGCGCTTCTGAGCGCGTTGTTCCGCCGTCATGCTCGCCCATTTCTCATGCATTTTGCGATGCCGGGCTGCACGTTCCTCTGGCGAAAGGTTCTGCCACTCGGCATCGCGCCGGCGGTGTTGCTCAGCGCGATCCGCCGATGACTTTTCGGCAGCTTCGGTATTCATGTGCAGCGGAGCGGCGTGCGGCAGATCATCAGCCGACTCGGCAGCCGCGACTGGCAAAGTAACACTGATTGCACAACCGGCAGCGATCAGCGATATAACGGTGTTACTTAAATTCATGATCATGACGGCTCACGTAAATGCCGGCCGGGTTCGGACAGCAGAATTATTTCGGTGTATGCACTATAAGTTCAAACTGTAAAAAATCTAATGCCTAAACGATGAGCTTGTAACATTTTGTTGCGGGAGCCCGTCGAACTTACAATTTATTACAGATCAGTCCCAACTACGCTTTATGATGCCGGAATGAACAACGCGTATCGAATCCTGGTTGTAGACGACGACGCGCGGCTGCGCGAATTACTGCTGAGCTATCTGGGCGAGCAGGGCCTGACAGTCAAGGCGGTCGGCGACAGTACCGAGATGAACAGGGCGCTGACGTTGGCCCGCTATCATTTGCTGGTGCTGGATCTGATGTTGCCGAACGAGGATGGCCTGGCCATTTTGCGTCGGCTGCGCGCAGCGGGTGAAAGTGTACCGGTCATACTGCTTACCGCCAGAGGCGATGAAGTCGATCGGATTGTCGGACTGGAAATGGGCGCGGATGATTATCTGCCCAAGCCGTTCAACCCGCGCGAACTGGTGGCACGTATCCATGCGGTGCTGCGGCGCAAGGGATTACAGCCGATCGGCGCACCGGAAACGCATGAGAAATCGGTGCTGTTCGGCACCTGCGAACTGAATCTGGCGACACGCGAGTTGACCCGGGCGGGCACAGCAGTACGGCTCACCACCGGGGAATTTGCGTTGCTCAAGGTACTGATCACTCATCCGCGCCACCCGCTGTCGCGTGACAAACTGATGGAGCTGGCACGCGGCCGCGATCACGATCCCTACGATCGCGCGATAGATGTACAAATCTCCCGCTTGCGCAAACTGATAGAAGAAGATGTCGCGCATCCGCGTTTTATCCAGACGGTGTGGGGGCACGGTTATGTTTTCGTTCCCGATGGGGCGAAGTCTTGATCAAGGCGCTGCTGCCGCGCACGTTGCTGCTGCGTGTATTTCTGCTGATAGTGGTGCTGATCACATTATCAATCGCGGCCTCCATAGTCATCAGCCGATATCTGGAACGCGAATCCCGGGCACAGCGTATGGCGCAGATGGTCGTGTCGGTAGTCAACCTTACCCGCGCCGCGGTACTGTCGGCGGCACCGGAATGGCGTTCCGCATTGCTGGCCGAATTGGCTGCGTCTGAAGGGCTGCATCTGCTGATGACCGATAGCAATGATGTGTCCAAGCCGATAACCAGCCCTGCCCCCGAGATTACCCTGATGATGCAAAAAGTTCGCCAGAACCTCGGCGAGAACACGCGCTTCGCCAGCGAACATAACGGCGTGGAAGGACTGTGGGTAAGTTTTTTTATCGGTGACGAAGAGTTCTGGGTCGCCCTGCCAAAAAGAAATGTTGAGCATGTGCTGCCGCAGGTCCTGCTGGCGTGGAGCAGCCTGGTGCTGGGATTGGCTACGCTGGGCGCTTACCTGATCGCGCGCCAGGTGGCACGGCCGTTAAAACGCCTGTCGCAGGCGGCTCACCAGCTGGGACAAGGCACCTCCACGCAGTTGCTGCCGGAGCAGGGTGCACATGAAATTGTTACGGTGACACGTGCATTCAACAAAATGAACAGCGATCTTGAGGCCCATGAGCGTGAGCGGGCGCTGGTGCTGGCCGGCATCTCGCATGATCTGCGTACGCCGCTGACACGGGTGCGGTTGGCCGCTGAAATGAGCGCGGATGAATCGCTGCGCGCGGGCATAGCCGCCGACGTCGAACAAATGGATGCGGTAATTCGCCAGTTTCTGGACTATGTACGACTGGATGAAAGCGAGGCAGTGGCCGAACTTGATCTGAAAGTGCTGGTGCGCGAAATGGCGCTACGTTTTGAGCACCAGGCGGAGTCACTGACCCTGGAACTGCATGACGTTCCGGCTGTGCCGGTTCGGCCGCTGCTGCTGCGGCGCGCATTGGCGAATTTGCTGGACAACGCAATCAAGTATGGCGGCGGCCAGATCGTTATCAAGCTCAGATCGGAGGAACATCATATTGCGCTGATGGTTATTGATCACGGAGCGGGCATTCCGGCGGCACAGCGTGAGGCAGCCAAACGCCCGCTCATACGGCTGGAGGCGGCACGCAGCAATGTAACCGGATCAGGTTTAGGCCTGGCCATCGTAGAGCGGGTGGCCCGCCTGCATGGCGGGCAGTTCCAGCTGGCCGATCACGATCAGCGCGGCCTGATCGCAATGTTATTGCTGCCATTGGGTTGAGGCTTGGCAGAAGGTGTTTCATTGCACGTCTGAACCGCTGGTCGTAACAGCCCGCTCGTGGCCACAGTTGCGAGATCTGGGTTAAACATCGTTGGTATAGATAAAAAAAGGGAGCAGTTTCCTGCTCCGCTAACCTGGGCGTTGCACCTAGGGGAGAGACTTAACAAGATAGCATCGGGTTGTAACAAAGGTGTTACTGCGCCGTGAAATTTGTATCGAATTGTAGCAACGCAATGACCGTGCTTAGCGCCGGATAATTTCACCGCATTATCGCGGCCGTGATGAGAATTACCACGGCCGTATATCTCAATAAAGGTTGCTGGCTGCGTCATCCGGACGCGGTTTTGCGCGTTATGTCAGGTACTGGTGATACTTTATTGCCACTTAGAGGAGCTCAACATGAACACACGAATTCTCTCCACCCTTGTTGCTACGATTTTGTTGGGCAGTACCGGCTTTGCTTTTGCTGATGAGCAGCATTCCGCCGTTCCGGCGCAGCATCACGTTAAGAAGCATTCAGCGCATCACCGCCATCACCACGCGAAATTCGCAGGCCACCATCATGTAAAGGCCCATACAACCCATGATATAAATAAGGGATGAGGTAAATCGGCAGATAAATAAAATAAGGCAATCAACTTGATTGCCTTATTTTTTTATAATTGGAATTTTCATCCCTTTGACAGCCATTACCGCATGCGAGGATTAACGCGCAGCAGGCGATGCGTAACGGGCTGCCAAAATCTGTGCCACGACTGGATAATTCCGCAATTCGCTGTGTTGTAAGCCCCGCTCCCCACGCTCCAGCATCGCCACCCCACTGTCAGTTTCATGTCAGCAAACCCATGCAATATGCGCGGGCTTTTTTGACGAAGGTTCTCGCAGCCCGACGGCAGTAGTAACAACAAAATGAAAAAAATCCTCATTGCTCTACTTTTGTGCCACGGTTTCGCCGCGGCTGCAGACCCGCTGGGGCCTGTTCCGGAAGCGGTTATGGCGCAGTTGACGCTCGCCGATGCAGAGCAATTGTGGGAACACAGGAATCTTGAAACTCAACTGGCGCGCGACCAGGTCGCTGCGGCCGCGGCCGACAAACTAGGCGCGGCGCAATATCCTGTTCCACAGTTATCGATGAATACCTCTGCACTTAATGTCGGACGTTCAGCGCCGCCGCTGGGCTCGCAGACTGCTGCCGAAGCGGATGTAGTGTTGCGGCTGGACCAGACCATAGAGCGCGGTGGCAAGCGCGACTTGCGTATGCGTAGCGCCGATTTGCGTTTCGATGCGAGCCGCCACAGCCTGGCCGATATGCATCGGCAGGGCCGTATCGCACTGCACAGGGCCTATTACGACTTGTTGCTGGCGCAGGAAAAACTGACCATTGCCCAGTCCAGTGCAGAGCTGTTTGAGCAGACCGTGTCCGCCGCCAGACTGCGCGTAAACACCGGTGACATCGCCCCCGCTGAACTGTCCCGCATACGGGTCGATGCGCTGCGCGCGGCCAACGATGTACGCCAGGCGCAAAACGATATGCAGCAGGCGCAGTCTGCACTGGCTTATCTGCTGGGCGCCGCGTCTGGCGCAACCGCCCTGCACGCCGCCGGGCCATGGCCGGACATTCAGCCCCCAGGCGATTCTCCGATAAGAATTGAGCAGCGCCCCGATGTATTGGCGGCAACGGATCAGTTCCATGCAGTGGAAGCGGCACGCCAGCTGGCCATGTCGATGACGACGCGCGATGTCACGGTGGGGTTGCAGGTTGAGCGCAACGGCGGCAACGCGCCCATGCACAGCGTTGGGTTTGGGGTCAGTATTCCGCTGCTGACTGGATATAGATATCGCGGCGACATCGCCCGCGCCGAAGCCGATTTGCAGGTCGCGCGGGATACGCTTGAAGAAATCAGGGCGCAGGCAATAACCGAAGTCAGCAAATCGCGCAGCGACTTGATCGCCGCGCAGGAACGCATCGCGCGTTTTGACGAAGACTTATTGCCCGAAGCCACGCATGTGCTGAATTCCGCAGAATTTGCCTACCGCCAGGGCGCGCACTCAGTGATGGATCTGCTGGACGCGCGCCGTACCTATAAAGCGGTACAAATGGATGCCGCCACCGCGCATGCCGATTATGCAAAAGCACTGGCGGCGTGGCGCAACGATATCGGAGAACAGGACCGCCCATGAAATTCCCCCGCTGTACCGCTACGGTTATATGCATAGCTGTGTTTACCTTCTCCCTCGGCGCCTGCAACAAAGCACCCAGCGCCGCGCCGCCGAATGAGATAGCCGTTTCGGGTAATGCCTTACATTTTGCGGCCGGCTCACCGGTAGCAAAACGCTTGCTGACTGCCCCGGTTGTGTCGGCCCAGGAAGGCGTGTTAAGCCTGCCCGCCCGTATCGTCTGGGATGAGGACCACACCAGCCGGATCATGCCACCGATATCCGGGCGGCTTGCCGACATCATGGTGCAGCCGGGTGCGCTGGTCAAAGCCGGCCAGCCCATCGCGAATTTAAATTCGCCGGAAATCGGCAGCGCCCAGACCGATGCTGCGCGCGCGCAGGCCGAGCTGGTGCAGGCCGAGCGAAATCTCGCGCGTACCAAAGTCCTGGCCGACGCTGGCGTTGCTGCAGGCAAAGATCTCGAACAGGCGCAGGCCGATCTGGAACGCACCCGCGCCGAGGCGGCGCGTACCGGCTTGCGGCTCAAATCGTTGGGCGCCGCCAGCACAGTGGATCAACACCTGGTGTTGCGCAGCCCGATAGCCGGCGTAGTCGTCGAACGCAATACCAATCCGGGCATGGAATGGCGGCCGGACCAGTCCTCCACTCCGCTGTTTGTAATCAGCGACCCGACCTATCTATGGTGCTGGATTAATGCGCCGGAGCGCGCGCTCGGGATGTTGCGTCCGGGCATGGAAGTAAAGTTGCGCTCCAGTGCGTGGCCGCAAGAGACCTTTACTGCCAGGATAGATTACGTGGCCGATACGCTGGATCCCGCCAGCCGCACCATGCGGGTGCGCGCGCGACTGCGCAATCCGCAACGCCATCTCAAGGGAGAGATGTATGTCACCGCCGAATTGCCCCGCCAGGCTCAGGGCGCGCTGGACGTGCCGGCCAAGGCAGTATTTCTGAACAATGGACAGCAGCAGGTATTTGTTAAAACCGCCGAAGGCCAATTCGCGCGCAAAACCATCACTCCGGTTGCCGTTGGCGACACATGGGTATCGGTTGATCAAGGCCTGAATAAAGGCGACGAGGTCGTAGTGGACGGCGCACTCTACCTGCAGAAACTGCTTGATGAATCCGCCGCTCAGGCGCCGCCTGTTCAGCCGGGCGCCATGCCGCAAAGCGCGGCTGCTGATAAACAACCTGCCAGGTAACCAAGGGTTAGCGTGATTAATCGTATTGTCCGTTTCGCGATGACACAGCCGGTGTTTGTGATGCTGGGTCTGGTATTTTTCGTGCTTGGCGGCATCCTCGCATTCAAGAATCTGCCGATCGAAGCATTTCCGGATGTGTCCGACATTCAGGTGAATGTAGTCGCCCTCTATCCCGGCCACGCCGCCGAAGAAGTCGAAAAGCAGGTCACTATCCCGATCGAAGTCGCCATGTCCGGTATGCCCAACACCGTGCGTATGTTCACCCACACGCAGTTTGGGCTGTCGTTCATGATGATTACGTTTAACGACAAGACCAATGACAAGGAAGCACGCCAGCTGGTGTTTGAACGGCTGCGCGGAATTGACCTGCCCCCCGGCGTAGAGCCCGATGTGCAACCGCTGTCCACTTCCATCGGTGAAATTTTCCGTTTCCGCGTGCGGGGCGACCACCTGAATCCACGCCAGCTGCGCGAGATTGAGGAATGGGTGGTCGAAAAGGCGCTGAAGAAAGTGCCCGGTGTAGCTGACGTCGTTTCGATGGGCGGCGCCTTCAAACAATACGAGGTGAACCCCGATCTGACGCGTATGCGCGACGCCAAAATTACGCTGAGCCAGCTGTTCGCCGCGTTGTCCCGCGCCAATGCGAATGCCGGCGGCGGGGCGGTGGCACAGGGTAATCAGCAGTTCCTGGTGCGTTCGCTCGGGCTCTTCAAAACTTCCGCCGACATCGAACGCGTTGTGGTGGGCGACAACGGCAAAGGCGTGCCCATCCTGGTGCGCGACGTGGCCAGCGTGGCCGTGGCCAACGCCCCGGTGCAGGGCCTGGTCGGCCAGGATGATGCGGACGACATCGTGAATGGCGTGGTACTGATGCGCAAGGGCGAAAACCCGTCTGAAGTGCTTAAGGGCATCAAGCAGACCATAGCCGAATTAAATGCGCGCGGGCTGCCGACCGGCGTGCAGCTCAAGTCCTATTACGACCGGCAGTGGCTGATCGACAAAACACTGCACACGGTGTTCGGCAATTTGCTTGAAGGAGCGCTGCTGGTCACCGCCGTATTGCTGCTGTTCCTCGGCAATCTGCGCGCGGCCCTGATCGTGGCGTGCATCATTCCGCTGGCTGTTCTATCCACATTTATCGGCCTGACTTTTCTGGGCATGCCGGCCAATCTGCTGTCGCTGGGAGCAATGGACTTCGGCATTATTGTCGATGGTGCGGTAATCGTCGTGGAAAATGTATTTCTGCGGCTGGGCAGCCTGAGCGATGAAGCGCAGCAGGACGTCAGGCAGCGCATGCGCACCATATACGACGCGGTGATCGAAGTCGGCCGTCCGACGCTGTTCTCGATGCTGGTGATTATTGCTGCGCACATCCCCATCTTTACGCTGCAACGGGCAGAAGGCCGTATATTCGCGCCGATGGCATTCTCGGTCACCTCGGCGTTGATCGGCTCGCTGATCCTGTCGCTTACGCTGGTGCCGCTGCTGTGCCTGTGGTTGCTGCGCGACCGTATCCCGCATCACGATAACCGCCTGCTGCTGTGGTTCAAGCGCCTCTACGAGCCGGCTTTCCAGTGGGCCGTGACGCGCCCCGGCAAGGTGATAAGTGTAGCGCTGTTGCTGCTGATCGGCGCGCTGATGCTGAGCAGCCGCCTGGGCACGGAATTCCTGCCGGAACTCGACGAAGGCTCAATCTGGGTCAACGTGTCGTTGCCTCCTTCGGTGTCGCAGGCCCAGGCGCAGCAGGCCGCGCGACGCATACGCACGGCGCTGCGCAGCGTGCCCGAGGTCAACACCGTGATATCAAAGTTCGGCCGGCCGGATGATGGCACCGATCCCAAAATTTTTAATTCGGGCGAGTTTTTCGTGGAACTCAAGCCCGAGCAGACCTGGCGTGCCGGGCTGGACAAGGCGCACATTATCGAACAGATGGATCGCGCAGTATCGGAATTGCCCGGAATAGAATCTTCATTTTCCCAGCCGATACGAGATAACGTACTGGAAAGTATTTCGCAAATCGACGGGCAGATTGTTATCAAGGTGCATGGCGACGATCTGACGCAACTGCGCTTCATCGGTCGTTCGATCGTGGATCAGATTTCCGGCGTGCCCGGTGTGGCTCGCGCGTTTATTGACCGTGATGGCGAGCTGCCGCAACAGGTGATCGATATCGACAGAGATTTGGCCGCCCGTTACGGCATCAACGTAGGCGACATTCAGGATACCGTGGAGACCGCGCTGGCCGGCAAGGCCACAACCGAACTATGGGAAGGCGAACGACACTTTTCGGTGGTGGTGCGCCTGAGTGAACCGCTGCGCTCGCTCGACAAACTGGATAATCTGTTAATCGCCGCCCCCAGCGGCGCGCAAATCCCACTCGGCGAACTTGCTCATTTCAGGCAGACGCTGGGTGCGCTGGATATCGCCCGGGAAAATGGGCAGCGGGTGGTTTCGATTGGTATTTTTATCCAGGGACGCGACATGGGCAGTGTCGTGGCCGACATGAAAACGCGTGTTGCGGCCAACGTCAAAATCCCTGCCGATGTGGAGCTGAGCTGGTCGGGCGAGTTTGAAAACCAGGAGCGCGCGATGGCGCGGCTGGCTGTGGTCGTACCCCTGTCGATCCTGCTGATCTTTGTATTGCTATTTGACGCATTTGGTTCGTTCAGAAGCGCGCTGCTGATCGTTGCCAACATTCCTTTCGCACTGATCGGCGGCATTGTCGCGCTGTTTGTCACCGGCATCCCATTGTCGGTATCGGCGGCCATCGGCTTCATCGCGCTGTTCGGCCAGGCGGTGCTTAACGGCGTCGTCATGGTGACGGTATTCAATCAGCTGATCGAGGCCGGCCATACTCCGGAGCAGGCGGTGCATGAAGGCGCGATGTCGCGATTGCGCACGGTATTGATGACCGGCCTGCTGGCGATGTTCGGACTGTTGCCGATGGCTCTGTCGCACAGTATCGGCGCAGAAACACAGCGGCCGCTTGCGGTCGTTGTAATCGGCGGCCTGATCAGTGCCACCTTGCTTACACTGCTCGTGTTACCGTCGATATATCTATGGGTGGTGAAACGCTATGGTGCGGTAAAAAGTATTGCTCACGATCGGGAGATGAATCTTGATTAGGCAACCGGACGGGCGGCGAACATATGATGCCGGCTACCAGTTCACCGACATTGTTGGCAGGCCGATAATAAAAATGATGCTGGCCAATTCCTTAATCGAATCCTTCGCGCCAATAAAATCATGATTGAATTAATTGCAGGTGACCATGCTGTTCTGTTGATCCACGGCTTGCAGGGGGTACCCGCGGAAATGCAGACGCTGGCGAAGCGGCTGCACAAGGCGGGATATACCGTACGCGTTCCCCATTTCAAGGGATACGGTTATACCGCTGGCGATACCGCACGCTCAGTGACGCCGTGGCGTGAATGGCGCAGGCAGGTGCTGCTTGAGCTGCGCGCCATGAAGCAAAAGTACACAACGGTTTCCCTTTCCGGGCTATGCATAGGTGCGGTTCTGGCGTTGAGTGTTGCAGAAGAGGCCAGCGGCGACATCAGCGGCCTGTCGTTGCTGGCGACTACGCTTTTTTATGATGGCTGGAGCATTCCCTGGTATCGCTTCATGCTGCCGCTTGGTTATTACACGCCGTTTCGCTATCTATATGCGTATCGCGAACGCGAACCGTACGGTCTGAAAAATGAACAGCTGCGTCGCTGGGTGGCGCGCGAGATGACTCATAAGACGTCTTCCATTGCCGGCGCTTCCCGGCTGACGCTGCCGGCAATCCACGAGGCGGAATTGCTGACCAAATCGGTCAGGCGCAAGCTGCGCCGGGTCACCGTACCCGCGCTCATCATCCATGCGGTCGAAGACGACGTGTCATCGCCGCGCAGCGCCGATTACGTAGTCAACCATATCGGTTCCACCAAAGTTCAAAAAATGCTGCTGCACAACAGCTACCATATGGTTACGCTGGACAACGAGCGCGAACAGGTCGCCGACGAGACCGTCCGTTTTTTCGATGGCCTCAATGGCAGAGGCGTTCAGGAAGACGAGGCGATCTCATGTTATCAACCGCGCCGCGCTTAAGCATCGGCGGCAACTTGGCTATGGCAACGCTACACCGACAGGATAGAATATGAGCACCCTAAAACGTATCCAGCGCATGATGGTGGAACAATTTGAACTGAAGGCGGAAGACCTCGCGCCGGACGCGCAACTCGAAGCGCTCGGCCTGGATTCTCTTTCGGTGATCGAGTTCATGTTCAAAATCGAAGACGAATTCCACGTTAAACTGCCGGATGAGCGCGTGGAAATCAAAACCATACAGGACATCACCCGCATCGTTGAACGCCTGGTGGCAGAACAACAAGCCGCGTCTTAAGTGCCTGCGCCCATGGCTCGCCGCGTCGTAATCACCGGGCTGGGCATTATCTCACCGGTCGGTAAAAATCCGGACGAATTCTTCAGCAATCTGATGGCGGGCAACTCCGGCATTTGCCGGCTGCAATCGGATTTTGTCGACAAGCTGGCGATCCGCATCGGCGCGCCGGTGCAGGAATACAACCCCGCTGACTTTTTTTCCAAAATAAAGCTGGCCGGCATCGAACGCTTTGCCCAATTCGCGCTGATCGCCGCAGCACAGGCGGTGAAAGACGCGCAACTCGAGCTGGCCGAGCACGAAAGACCGCGCGCCGGCGTCTATCTCGGCACCAGCATGGGCGGCGCGGGCACGATGGAAGAGGGCTACGTAGAAATATTCCAGCGCGAAAACCCCAGAGTCAAACCACTGAGCGTACTACTGGCGATGAATAACGCCGCGGCTTCGCACCTTTCACTTGCTTACCAGCTGCAGGGCCCCAACGTCACTTATTCCACGGCGTGCTCATCCTCCGCCATTGCCATCGGCGAAGCCTACCGGCAGATCAAAGGCGGCTATGCCGATGTGATGCTGGCCGGCGGTTCAGAGGCAATGCTGACGCATGGCGTGATGAAGGCGTGGGAGGCCCTGCGTACGCTGGCGCTGGAGGATCGTCAGGATGCTTCCGCTTCATGCAAACCATTTGCTCAGGATCGCAGTGGGCTGGTGCTGGGCGAAGGGGCTGCACTACTGGTACTGGAAGATGCCGAACGCGCCACTCAGCGCGGCGCGCACATCTATGCGGAAATTGTCGGCTATGACTGCTCATCAGACGCCTGCCATATCACCAAGCCGGATTTCGCCGGGCAGACCCGTGCCATGCTCAACGCATTGCGCGACGCGAATCTGTCACCGCAGGATATACACTATATCAACGCGCACGGAACGGCGACCCTTGCTGGCGACATTGAGGAAACCAGGGCGATCAAACAGGCATTCGGTGAGCATGCCTATCACGTGCCGATCAGCTCCACCAAATCCATGCATGGCCACCTGATGGGTGCGACCGGAGCAGTGGAATTCATGGCGGCGGTACTGGCGCTGAAACACAATGCCGTTCCCCCCACCATCAACTTGCATCAGCCTGATCCAGAGTGTGATCTGGACTATGTGCCAAACAAGGGGCGGCAGCTCCCGCTGCGCGCAGTCATGTCCAACTCTTTTGCTTTTGGCGGCAGCAACGCAGTGCTCATCGCACGCCGTTTCGATACCTGAAGTAATACCGCCGTTTTAGCCGTCATAAATTTATATTTGTGGCGCCGCCTGACTATGTACTGCAGTGCTTCCTGCTTTTGTTATCGCGCATTACTGGCCGGGATGTTGTGGAATTTTATTGCTACCCGCAGCCCCAGCCCACCCCGGCCGGAACTAAACATCACGTCCGCATTATGCAGGCGGGCAATTTCCTTTACGATGGCCAAGCCCAGCCCGCAACCGTCTGGCTGGCTTGATGTCAGGCGGTAAAATGGAATCCCCAGCTTATCCAGTTCAGCCGCCGCTACGCCCGGTCCATTATCTTCCACGGTCAACAGCAGAGCTTGCCGATAAAGTTGCAAACCAACGATAACCCGGCCGTGTGGCGGAGTGTAACGTATCGCGTTATCCAGCAGGTTCGCCACCAGTTCACGCAGCATTAAAGGGCTGCCTTGCATGCGGCAGGGATGCACGTCGAACTCCAGCTCGACCGGCTTACGCGCGGCCGGGGTAACAAAATCAGCAGTCGCATCGGAAATAATCTGGTCAAGTTCTACACTGACAATTTCATGCATGGACTGCTCGGTATGTTCCAGCCTGGCCAGCGACAGCAGCTGGTTGGCAAGATGAGTGGTGCGCTTGGTGGTCAGCAACAATTGGCGCAGCAACTCTTTTACGTCCACAGGCGGCTCTTCCATCCCCACTTCAATCTGGCTGCTCAACGACGCAAGCGGAGTGCGTAACTGGTGCGCGGCGTCAGCGATAAATCGCCGATGGCTCGCGAACGAAGTGGCGAGGTTCCCGAGCAGTTCATTGATGCCGTGAATGATCGGAACCAGTTCTGCCGGAGCAGGCATTTCGTCGATAGGCCTCAGATCGGTGGATGAGCGGCTGGTAATTTCATCGCGCAAAAGTTCGACAGGTGAAAGTCCCTGCCGCACCCCCAGAATGATTACCGCAATAGAAACGAGAGCAAGTAGCGCTTCCGGTATCAGTATGCCGACAAAAATGCTGTCCGTTAGATGGCCCCGTCCACGCGTCGTTTGGGAAACCGCGATGTAATATGTCCTGCCGGCGGAATTTCCTCGCAGAATGACCGCTCTGTTCTGTTCGCCGTCCAGCACGATGTCGCGAAATACATGGTTCTCGTCGGCAGAAAATGTGCCTAACCGCAGTAATTTTGGCGATCCGGCGAAGAGGCTCCCCATGTCGTCCCACGCGGCATAGACTACCCGGTCTTCGTTATTTGCCTGTAACATTTGCTGTGCCGCGGGGGGTAAACTGATGACCATTTCCCCCTGATGGACCTCGATCTGTTTTGACAGATCCAGCGCGTTATCCAGCAGGCCGAGATCATGCGCATTCATTGCCGCATCCAGCGCAAAGAAATAGGCAAAAGCCGATCCCAGCAGCAAAATAACGATCAGCGGCCAAAGCAGCTTTTTCAGCAGCAGACGCCGCAGGCTGTTAGCGTACATCGTCTGGTTCCTCGAGCAGATAACCCAACCCCCGCACCGTGCGTATGACCACACCCGAACCTTCTATTTTTCCGCGTATGCGATGTACATAAGCCTCTATCGCGTTAGTGCTCAAGTCCTGGCCCCAAGCGGTGATCGCCTGTATCAACTGCTCTTTCGATACGATACGACGGGAATGAGTTGCCAGGTATTCCAGGACGCTCCATTCGCGCCCGGATAACTCAAGCGCCTGCCCTCTAAGATAAGCCTGTTTGCCCACCGTATCCAATTCCAGGCGAGCGATTTTAAAACGCGAATTACTTGTTCCCGAGGTACGCCTGATCAGAGCACGCAGTCTGGCCTGCAGCTCCGCCATCGCTATGGGTTTGACCACGTAGTCATCGGCGCCCAGGTCGAGCCCCTGCACACGATCCTCCACAGCGTCCCGGGCAGTGAGGATTAATACCGGCAGTGAATTACCCTGCAGACGCAGGCTGCGCACCACTTCGTATCCGTCGCGATCGGGCAGACCCAGGTCCAGCACCATCGCATCGAAATGTTCCACCGACAAAACATGTAACGCATCCGCAACGCTGGCTACCAGATCCACCGCATAACCGGCAATGGCCAGGGATCTCGCCATGGCCTTACCTAACGAATCTTCGTCTTCGACTATCAGTATCCGCATTTTTTATCGGTTCGCCTCAGCACATCAAGCAGTTTGGTTCGTAGCGCCGGAGCATCGGGTGATCTTTTATTTTGCGTGGTCGGTGGCAACACAAGAACAGCTCTATCTGATCTGGCCGAGTGTGGAAAAATTCCTGGGCGGATGGAACCGGCATTACTGATCATCGCGTTACCTGATTATCCGCGAGTCCCCCAAGGCTTGGTAGCTAAAGGCTGGTTGCCTGACGATAGCTTGGCCGTGGTGAGTCTTCCAAGCAAACGAAGATCAGTAATCAAGGTCTGCGACTGCAAAAATTTCTAGCTTTTCGCCGCATATAACATCACGCACAGCGCGGCACCGATGGCGTAAAGCATCCAGGTCCTGGTAACCGCATAGGGAAATCCATCAGAGCTGCGCCTATCCATTTCGTATTGGATACCCTGTATTCCTGCCATGGCGATACGCTGCAATTCCCGCGATGCTGAATAACAGCACCCCTATCGTATAGGGCCAGGTGGGCAATTCGAGCCCAAGCGCTTCCAATGCATGTAGTTCGTCCATTGTTTTCCTTATTTAAGCGATCAAGCTCTTAATCGAGTAGGTGAATGCTGGCGATTCCACCGTTCACTGCAATCAGAGCACAACCTATCGTAGATGGGCAACTGGTCTATGTCACCGGGTGTGTGCGCCTTGGTAATCCGTAACGCGTTGACAAATGCGCGGGCTATCGGCTCAAGCCAGCATCTGACGGCGTTCGCAAGACAACGTAGACGGCTTATATTGTACGCAGCGGCGGCCGTTAGCCTCGACAGGACTTTCGTCGCACCAACCAGATGCGCAAACCAGCGCTGCGCTTCCAGGGGCAGCAGGCGTCTGTAATTGTGGACCCTATTCCTGGATTATCCAGCTTTGGTGTAACCGTCGTATTGGGATAGGTTTGTGCCGTTCAGGGGGCAACTGATTAACTGAACCGCTTGAGACCATTGAATAGTGTCTGGTGCGAAAGGAGAGACTCGAACTCTCACGCCTTACGGCGCTGGAACCTAAATCCAGTGCGTCTACCAATTCCGCCACTTTCGCCTGGATAAATTATAACACGGCATCACTGTGCGTGAACCCCGCGGAGTTTATGCCGGCGCGCTGATTTTGACCACAGTGCGTCCACGGGACTTACCCTCCAGCATGTCCGCGAACACCCCGGGGACTTGATCAAACTCGATGGTCTCGATCAGATTATCGAATTTGCCTATACGCAAATCTTTCGCCAGCCGTTGCCAGATCACCTGCCGCAACGGCATTGCCGTTTTCGCCGAATCGATCCCGATCAGGCGTACTCCGCGCAGAATGAACGGATACACCGTAGTATGCAGTTGCTCACCACCGGTATTGCCATAGCTGGCTATCACTCCGTTCTGCTGCATGGAGCGAGTCAGCCAGCTCAATGTCGGCCCGCCAATTGCGTCCAGTGCGGCAGCCCATTGCGCCTGTTCCAGTGCGCGTGTACTGTCTGTGCGCACCTGGCTACGCAGCAATACTTCAGTTGCGCCGAGCGCGCGCAGATAATCCTGCTGATCAACCTTGCCGGTCAACCCGACTACATGAAAGCCCAGTTGCGCCAGCATCTGTATGGCCAGGCTGCCGACTCCACCCGTCGCACCCGTCACCAGCACTTTGCCAGCCGCCGGCGTCAGATCATTTTGTTGCAGTCGGTAAATGGCCAGTGCCGCGGTAAAGCCTGCAGTGCCGGCCACCATTGCTTCGAAGAGCGACAAACCCTCGGGTAGCGGCACAATCCAGTCGGCGGGCACGCGCACGAACTCGGCATATCCGCCATCGTGGGTCACACCCATGTCATATCCGGTTACGATTACCTGATCGCCGGGAACAAACCGCGCATCCTGCGAAGTTTCCACTACCCCTGCCATATCCACACCGCCGACGCAGGGAAAACGCCGCACCACTTTTCCGGCGCCCGTCGCCGCAAGGGCATCTTTGTAGTTAACGCTGGAATAAACAGTCCGGATGACGACATCGCCCGGATCCAGCTCAGCCAGTTCCATATCCACGAAACGGCTGACTGTCTTGCCGGCCTCATCGAATATACGGTAGGCGCGGAACGGCGGCATGCTAGATGTGGATGGCCCGCTTATCGACGGCGAGCGCAGCCTCGTGCACCACTTCAGACAACGCAGGATGGGCATGCACCGTGCGCGCCAGGTCTTCGCTGCTGGCTGAAAAAGCCATCGCCAGCACGCCTTGCTGTATCAGTTCAGAGGCCATCGCGCCAATAATATGTACGCCTAGCACCCGGTCGGTTTGAGCATCAGCGAGGATTTTGACAAAGCCCGCAGTCTGGCCCAGCGCGCGCGCGCGGCCATTGGCCAGGAAAGGGAATTGCCCGGCCTTATAGACGACACCGTCTGCCCTGAGCTGCTGTTCGGTCTTGCCCACCCAGGCAATTTCGGGCGCTGCATACATCACCGACGGAACCAGGTTCAGGTCGCAATGGCCGGCCTGCCCGGCGATCAGCTCGGCCACCATCACTCCTTCTTCTGACGCCTTATGCGCCAGCATCGGGCCGCGTACCACATCGCCGACGGCATACACATCGGGCAGGCTGGTACGGCAATGCTCATCCACTTCTATCCGTCCGGCATGATCAAGTTTCAGCCCGACCACATCGGCACCCAGGCCCTGAGTATTCGGCACCCGACCCACCGCCACGATGAGTTTATCCGTCAGCAATTCCTGGACGGCGCCCTGATTGTCGCGCCATTTGATTTTTACTGCTTCCGGCGATGCGGTAACGCTTTCGATCTGCACACCGAGCTTGATTGCCATTCCCTGTTTAGTGAACGCGCGCAAGCCTTCTTTCGCAACTTGCTCATCAGCGGCAGGAAGAAACGTAGCGGCAGCTTCCAGCAACGTGACCTCCGCACCCAGCCGCCGCCATACACTGCCCAGCTCGAGGCCGATGACGCCGGCGCCGATGATCGCCAGGCGGCCGGGGGTTTGGCTGAAGCTCAGCGCGCCAGCGCTGTCGACCACAGATACCCCGTCCAGCGGAGCTTGCGCTAATGCCCGTGGCGTTGAACCGGTAGCGATAATGACATGCGTGGCGCCCACCTCTTCCCCGCCGGCCACGGCAATTCGCCATACACCGTTGGCGCGCCCCAGCAACTGTCCCCGCCCATACAGCGGGGTTACCTTGTTTTTCTTGAACAGATGGCCGATGCCCTGGGTAAAATCGGACACGATCTTGTCCTTGCGCGCCAGCATTTTCGCCACGTCCATGGCGACGTTATCCGCGGTAATGCCGTGCGCAGCAAAATCGTGTGTTGCACGCTCAAAATTTTCCGACGACTCAAGCAACGCCTTGGACGGAATGCAGCCCACATTCAAACAGGTTCCACCCAGGCTGGGCTTGCCTTGTGTGCCTTTCCAGTCATCTATGCAGGCCGTGTTCAGGCCCAGCTGCGCGCAGCGTATTGCGGCTACATAACCACCCGGCCCCGCGCCGATTACCACCACATCAAAATCCGCCATATTTTATCTCCTCAGATATCCAGCATGACGCGTCCGGGGAATTCCAGCGCTTCCTTGATGGTCGCCAGAAACAGCACTGCATCACGGCCGTCCACGATGCGATGATCATAGGACAGCGCCAGATAATTCATCGGACGGATCACCACTTGGCCGTTTTCCGCGACCGGCCGGTCCTTCGTGGCATGGATGCCGAGTATCGCGCTTTGCGGCGGATTGATAATGGGCGTTGAAAGCATGGAACCGAACACGCCGCCGTTGGAAATGGAGAAGGTTCCGCCGCTCAGTTCCTCCAGCGTAATCTTGCCGTCCTTTGCGCGCGCGCCAAAATTGGCGATCTGCTTTTCAATGTCGGCCAGCGTTAATTTATCCGCGTCGCGGATGACAGGGACCACCAGGCCGCGCTCGCTGCCGATCGCCACGCCGATATCGTAATAACCGTGATAGATGATGTCGGTGCCATCCACCGACGCATTCACCACCGGGAATTTCTTCAGCGCCAGCAGGGTCGCCTGGACGAAGAACGACATGAATCCCAGTTTCACTCCATGCTTCTTCTCGAATGTATCCTTATAGCGGTTGCGCAGCTCGATGACCGGCTGCATATTCACTTCGTTAAAAGTCGTCAGTATGGCGGCGTTCTGCTGCGATTGCAGCAGGCGCTCGGCAATGCGCTGGCGGATGCGCGTCATCGGCACCCGCTGTTCCACGCGTCCGCTGCCACTACTTTCCTGAGCTGCCGATACCGCCTGTGTTGCGGGCGCAGCCGAGTGATTGATGACCTGCTGGACATCTTCCTTAATGTCGCGACCGCCGCGACCGCTGCCACCGCCTTCGCCGCCGCGGTCACGGCACGCGCCGCCGGCATTACCGGTGCCGGAGCTCTGGGTGGCTGTGCCTGCGTTTCGGATTGGCCGGCATTAACTGGCGCGGAAGTGGGCGGAACTGCTGCAGCCGTTGCAGCGGCCGGCCGCGCCGCAGTGTCCAGTATCGCGATTACTTCGCCGCTGCCGACCTTGTCGCCGTTCTGTTTGAGAATTTTGGTAAGTACGCCGGACTTGATCGCCGGCAGTTCAAGCACGACTTTATCGGTCTCGATATCGATCAGGTTTTCCCCCTCCGCCACGCTTTCGCCCACCTGCTTATGCCACGTGACCAGCGTGGCCTCCGCCACCGATTCAGACAGTTGCGGCACACGTACTTCTATTTCACTTTGCATGTCTTGCTCCCGGATTATTTTTTTGATCAAGATCGGCGCGGAACGCGGCTTCGATTACCGCTTTTTGCTGCTCGTTATGCACCGCCAAATACCCCGCAGCGGGCGCTGCCGACGAGGGGCGCAATGCATATCCGAGCTTCATGCCGGCGCGCATATGGCGCAGCAAATAATGCTGAACACGATGCCACGCGCCCTGGTTGCCCGGCTCTTCCTGACACCACAATATTTCGGTGGCATTGGGATACGCGGCCAGCTGTGCTTCGAACTGTTCGTGCGGAAAAGGATAGAGCTGCTCGACGCGGATAATGGCCATATCCTGGATCGCCCGCTCGCGCCGCGCGGTCAGCAGTTCATAATAAATTTTGCCGCTGCAGGCGATAATGCGGCGCACCTTGCCCGCTTCCACGGCTTCCTTTTCCCCGATGACTGGCTGGAAGCTGCCGTGCACCAGCTCATCCAGCGGCGAAGCAGCATCCTTGTTGCGCAACAGGCTCTTCGGTGTAAATACGATCAGCGGTTTACGATACGGACGCATGATCTGGCGGCGCAACAGGTGGAACATCTGCGCCGGTGACGACGGCACGCAGACCTGGATATTATAATCGGCGCAGGACTGCAGATAGCGTTCGATGCGCCCCGAAGAATGCTCCGCGCCCTGCCCCTCATAGCCATGCGGCAGCAGCATCACCAGGCCGCACAACCGGCCCCATTTGGCTTCGCCGGAGGTGATGAACTGGTCGATCACCACTTGCGCGCCATTGGCAAAGTCACCGAACTGCGCTTCCCATAACACCAGTGTTTCCGGCTCGGCAGTCGCATAACCATATTCGAAAGCCAGCACCGCTTCTTCCGAAAGAATGGAATTGATCACCACGAAATCGCCCTGCCCCGGCTCCAGGTTGCTGAGCGGAACATGCGGCGCTTCCTGCCACTTCATGCGGTTCTGATTATGCAATTCGGCGTGACGATGGAAGAACGTGCCGCGACCGCTGTCCTGCCCCGATAGCCGCACCGGATAACCCTGGGTCAACAGACTGGCGTACGCAAGATTTTCGGCCATCCCCCAGTCCAGTGACAGATCACCATTGCCCATCGCGCGCCGGTCGGTAATGATCTTTTCCACTCGCGAATGCAGCTTGAAGTTGGCCGGCACATCGGTCAGCCGCTGCGCCAGGAATTGCAGGCGCTCGCGCGCTACGCCGGTGTCCACTGGCACATCCCAGCTCGTATCGCTACTGTACTTCGCCCAGCGCAAATTCTGCTGGCGCTGCGCATCCGAACTGGCCGTCTGCACCGGACTGACGCCCGCGTCCATCGCCAGGCGATACTCGGCCACCATCTGCTCCGGCCGATCCGCCGAGATAACGCCTGCTTCCACCAGGCGCTTGGCATACAGCGCGCGGGTGCCCGGATGCTGGTTGATATAACGGTACATAAACGGCTGGGTAACCAGCGGCTCATCCTGCTCGTTGTGGCCCAGCTTGCGGAAACAGACCAGATCGATCACCACGTCACGATGAAATTCCATGCGATAATCCAGCGCCATTTCCGTGACCAGCAGGACGGCTTCCGGATCGTCGGCATTTACATGAAAAATGGGTGCCTCGACCATTTTTGCGACATCGCTGGAATATAACGATGAACGGCTGTCGCGCACATCCGAGGTAGTGAATCCGATCTGGTTGTTGATGATGATATGCATGGAGCCGCCGGTGCGATAGCCGCGCGTCTGCGACAGTGCCAGCGTTTCCATTACTACGCCCTGGCCGGAAAACGCGGCGTCCCCGTGCAGCAGGATGGGCAGCACACTCGTGCCGTCGTGATCGCCGCGGGTATGCTGGCGTGCACGCACCGAGCCCTCAACTACCGGATTGACGATCTCCAGATGCGAAGGATTGAAAGCCAGGGTGACATGCATTGCGCCGCCGTTACCCGCTGCAATATCGGCGGAAAAACCGTTGTGGTATTTCACATCGCCCGAGGTCAGGTGTTCAGCATGCTTGCCCTCAAACTCTGCAAACAGCATATTCGGCAGTTTACCCAGAATGTTGACCAGCACATTCAACCGCCCGCGGTGCGCCATGCCTATCACTGCTTCCTGTATACCGCTGCCGCCGGCGCGCTGCAACAGGTGATCTAGCATTGGAATCAGCGTTTCACTGCCTTCCAGCGAGAAACGCTTTTGCCCGACGTATTTGGTATGCAGGTAACGCTCCAGGGTTTCAGCTGCGGTCAGCCGCTCCAGAATGCGCTGGCGTTGCGCCGGCGCATAACCCGGCAAGCCGCGCGCGCCCTCAAGGCGCTGCTGTATCCAGCGCTTCTGTACGATGTCGCTGATATACATGTACTCCGCCCCGATGCTGCTGCAGTACGTTTGACGCAGCAGTTGCAGGATTTCGCGCAACGTCATGCGCTGCGCACCGACCAGCGAGCCGGTGGCGAAAGTCATACCCATCTCTGTCTCGCCCAGCCCGTAATGGGCAGGATCGAGTTCCGGCACTTCCGGCTTGAGATGGCGGCTTAACGGATCAAGATCGGCCACCCGCACACCGAGAAAGCGATACGCATTGATCAGCTGCAACACGGCCACTTGTTTGCCGGCTACATCGGTTTCCTGCGCAGCACTGCCTGTTCCGATGGACGCGGCACGCGCTGCAAAAGCACGCTGGATCGGGCCGTGCGGCACATCCGGCGTTGCCCCCGCGGCAGCTTTCAGAGTGTCGAAGTAGGCGTGCCACTCGGCCGGCACGGCGGCCGGGTTGGCCAGATAATCCTCGTACAGTCCTTCCACAAATACGTCGTTCATGCCAAACAGCGCAGAGCTTTCCTGCATAGCCTGCAGGTAATTCTTTTCGTTGGCGGACATCAGCGATCCTTGTTAGCGGCGGTTGAGCGGCACATAGTCCCGTTGCGGCACCCCGGTGTATAGCTGGCGCGGGCGGCCGATTTTGCGTTCACTGTCCGCAATCATCTCGTTCCATTGCGATACCCAGCCTATGGTGCGTGCCACCGCAAAAATGACCGTAAACATGGTGGTTGGTATACCCAGCGCACGCAACACGATACCGGAATAAAAATCGACATTCGGATATAGCTTGCGCTCGATAAAATAAGGATCGCGCAACGCAATCTGTTCCAGTTCCAGCGCCATCTTGAACATCGGATCGTTTTCCAGATGCAGTTCCTTAAGCACCTCGTAGCAGGTTTCGCGCATCACCTTGGCGCGGGGGTCCATATTCTTGTATACGCGGTGACCGAAACCCATCAGGCGGTATTTTTTCTCCTTCACGCCTTTCATGAATTCTTCGACGCGTGAAGGATCGCCTATTTCTTCCAGCATTTTAAGCACGGCTTCGTTGGCCCCGCCATGCGCCGGTCCCCATAGCGCCGCGATGCCGGAGGAGACGCAGGCAAACGGATTGGCCCCGCTCGATCCGGCCAGGCGCACGGTCGAGGTCGACGCATTCTGCTCGTGGTCTGCATGCAGAATCAGAATGCGCTCCAGTGCGCGCACCAGCTTGGGGTTGGGCACATAATCTTCGGCCGGTGTGGCGAACATCATGTACATCAGGTTCTCCACATAGCTGAAGGCATTTTTCGGATACATAAACGGGAAGCCGGTATTGTATTTGTAAGTCATCGCGGCGATTGTGGGCACCTTGGCCAGCAGGCGCAACGCCGAAATTTCGCGGTGTTCCGGATTATTGATATCGAGCGAGTCGTGATAAAACGCCGACAGCGCGCCGACCACCCCGACCATCACCGCCATCGGATGGGCATCGCGCCGGAAACCGTTGAAAAAGCGCGCCAGCTGATCATGTACCATGGTGTGCTGAGTAACTTTATGTTTAAAAGCATCCTTGGCCGCGGCATTCGGCAGCTCACCGTGCAACAGCAAATAACACACTTCCAGAAAATCCGACTGCTCGGCCAGCTGTTCAATCGGATAGCCGCGGTAATACAACAGGCCCGCATCGCCATCAATGTAGGTAATGCTGGAGGAGCAGCTCGCAGTGCTAAGGAACGCAGGATCGTAGGTAAACATACCCAGCTTGCCGAGCTCGCGGATATCAATCACGTCCGGGCCAAGTGTGCCGGACAATATCGGCAGCTTGACGCTCCTGCCATCATCCAGCGTCAGCGTTGCAAAGCGTTTGTTTTCCATATCATCCTCGTTTTTTAAAATTTAAGTTTGCATCGCAGCCAATACCGATTCCAGCGACCGGATTAAACTGACCGCAACCATTGCAGCACAATGCGCTGCTCGCCCTGCTGCGGTCCCGGCAACCGCTCTGCAATCATATCCCACAGTTCGTTATCCGGCAGGTCAAGCAGCATATCAAATGCCGCCAGGTGGGCGTTATCCAGCCGTGCGTAATATTTTTCGATAAAACGCTCCAGCATAATGTCGAGTTCCAGCAGACCGCGGCGACAGCGCCAGCGTATCCGCTCCAGCTCTTTCATATGCACCGCCCAGGAAATTTTAAAGGCTTTTTTTTCACCGGGTTTTTATTCTTGTTATTGATCCGTTTTTTTTACAGCGCGCGCTTCAGCATCAGATCTTTAATTTTACCGATGGCTTGTGTGGGGTTCAGCTCCTTGGGGCAGACATCAACACAGTTCATGATGGTATGGCAGCGGAACAAACGGTACGGATCTTCCAGATTGTCCAGCCGCTCACTGGTAGCCTGGTCGCGACTGTCGGCGATAAAGCGATAGGCTTGCAGCAAGCCGGCCGGCCCGACAAATTTATCCGGATTCCACCAGAACGATGGGCATGCCGTGGTGCAACAGGCACATAATATGCACTCATACAGGCCATTCAGTTCAGCGCGCTGCTCCGGCGATTGCAGCCGTTCAGTTTCCGGCGGCGGATCATTATTGACCAGATAAGGTTTAATGGAATGATACTGTTTGAAAAACTGCGTCATGTCTACCACCAGATCACGGATCACCGGCAAGCCCGGCAGTGGACGCAGCTCTATCGGCTGCTTCAGGCTCGACAGTGGTGTAATGCAGGCCAGGCCGTTGCGTCCATTGATATTCATCGCATCCGAACCGCATACGCCCTCGCGGCAGGACTTGCGTAACGACAGACTGTCGTCCTGCTCCTTGATCAGCAGGATCGCATCCAGCAACATCATATCGCCCGCTTCTATATGCACTTCATAATCCTGCATATAAGGTTGTGCATCAGTTTCCGGGTTATATCGGTAAACTCTGAATTTCATTTCTGCTCCTCGCCATCGGCGGAACTTCCGAATAAAAAACTGGCGGACTGTCGCCCGCCATCCCTATTATTACCACAGTTCTTGGATTTAATCCCGCTAACAGAGTTTCACTGCCTGAGCTCTGTTATCTCGCCCATAATGACCGCGTGTCCAAAACGTCCTGGAGCTACGTCGACAGTGATTTTTTTTCTGTCAGGAATATGCCTATCTGCTCGGCTGTTACGGCCGGGCTGAAAAGATAACCCTGAATTTCATCGCACTTTAGCAATCGCAGCAGGTTAGCCTGCTCACGCGTTTCCACGCCTTCCGCGACCACTTTCAGCCCCAGCGAATGGGCCAGCGAGATGATGGCTGCGACGATGCTCATATCGCTGGGATTGCTCGGCATATTGATGATGAACTCGCGGTCAACCTTCAGGGAATTGACTGGCAGTTTGGCAATATAGCTCAGCGAGGAATAGCCGGTACCAAAGTCGTCTATCGCCACCGTCGTGCCCATTTCACGGATGATCCTGAGCTTGCGGATATTCGCGTCGATGTCCTGCATGATCAGGCTCTCGGTCAGCTCCAGTTCCAGGTATTGCGCGCCGTTGGGAGTGTGGCTCAGTTCAATTTCGACCATCCTGACAAAGTCTTTCTGACGCAGCTGGATAGGCGATACATTGACCGCAACCCGCGGCGATGGCAAACCCACTTGCAGCCAGCCGCCGACATCCGACATGGCCTTCTTCAATGCCCAGCGGCCGACCTCGAGGATCATCCCGGTTTCCTCCAGCAATGGGATAAACATCCCCGGGGGAATCAGCCCCTTGCCCGGATCGTTCCACCGGATCAGCGCTTCGACGCCGACGATCTGGCCATTTTTCAAGCTGATCTTAGGCTGGTAGTGCAGTACAAACTGTTCCCGTTCCAGCGCCCGGCGCAGCTTGTTTTCCAAGGTCAGCTTCTCCGCCACCTGAGCGTTGATTTCGGGCGTGTAGAACAGATATTTGTCGCCGGAAAATTTGGCTTTCTTCAGCGCCGCTTCGGCATTACCGAACAGCGTATCCGCGTCGGCACCATCGCCGGGGTAGACCGCAATGCCCACTTTGGCCGCAATCTGCAATTCGGTTCCGTCCACGGTGAAGGGACGGTTGATAATTTGCATAATATTCTTTTCCAAAAACTGGGCGATCTCGGCTTCCCTGGCCAGATGATCGACCACTACCGCAAACCGGTCGGTGCTGATCCGCGCCAGGTGATGCGTATCCAGCCCCGCGGCACACAAGCGTTCCGCCACGAGTTTGAGCAGCACATCGCCGACATGGCGCCCAAGCGTTTCATTAATGATACGGAAGCGCTCCAGGTCCATCACCAGCACACCGACTATGGCGTTGTTCTCCGCCGCGACATGCAGAAACAGGTTCAAATGATCGAAAAACAGCGTGCGGTTGGATAATCCCGTCAGCACGTCATAATAGGCCAGATAATTGAGCCGCTCTTCCTTTTCCAGATGATCCAGCGCAAATGAAATATCGCCGGAAATCTCGGTGAGCAAACGCATTTCTTCCGTATCAAAAAAATCCTTTTCCGATGCATAAAGTATCAGTACCCCGACCACATCGTCGCCAAGAACCAGCGGGAATACCACCACTGAGCGATAGCCGCGCCGCAGCGCCTGATCACGCCAGCGTTCCATCTGCGGATCGGTCGCAATGTCGTTGCATACCACAACCTTTTTTTCCCATATGGCCCGTACCGCCAGCAGGCAGCTATCGACAACGTTTTCGCTGAAGGTGAGATTGATATTATCAAGATAACCGTCATCCAGCCCGGCCTTCGCCACTGGTTTCACTTGCATCCCGGAAGTGTCGAGCATTCCGATCCAGGCCATGCGGAACTGGCCGTCTTCAACCGCAATGCGGCAGGCCGCATTGAACAGATCCTGGCGGTTGCGGGTGCGCACTATGGCCGTATTGATTCCACTCAGCATCACATAGACGCGATTCAGGCGCATGATCCGGCGCTCGTGTTCCTTGAGCACACTGATGTCGCGGGCGATAGTCGAAATTGACTCGAGTGTACCGTCAGCACTGCGATGGGCAATGATGACCTGGGACACGGGAATACTCTGCCCGTCGCGGCGCAACAACGCCGTTTCTCCACTCCACGCGCCATGCTCTATCGCATACGGAAGCGCCTGCTCGCGCACCAGCTTGGCTGCCCACTCGGGATGAATCTGGTAAATTTCGCTGTGCGGCCCAGTGCCCGGTTCGCGGTCTATCATATGCCAGCCGGCCTGGTTGGTGAAAATCGGTTGACCATCCAGGCTGGCCGTTGCGACAAAGTCAGGAGTCGCCTCAATAATTGCCGCCAGCCTGGCCTGATCCTTTTGAATAATTTTTCTTTCCGCAATCTCGGCAGTAAGGTCCGCTGTGCGTTGCATCACCAGTTGCTCCAGATGCTCATGCAAGCGCGCGCGCTCCAATGCGACGGCTACCTGATTACCGACGTTATTCAGCATTTTTAGCTGTTCGTCATCGAACGAGACGTGATCCGGCCCAATCAGGTTCATTACACCCAGCGTGTGTCCCCCCAGCCATAATGGCACGGTGGCGTGATGTTGCTGCGCAAAAACACCTGTCGTCTTGCCGAGGTGTTCGCACTGAATAATGCTGGCCATCGGCTCGAGATCCCCACCGGTGAGAAGTTTTCGATGACAGGCGCAGGCCCGCTCCAGCGCACCCGATGCCACCAGTTCCGGTGGCATACCACGGGCCGCCAGTAAGCGAAAATCGGCGGCCCCTTCGCGTAATGTGATCCATGCGGCTTGCACCCCAGGCAGTTCCAGCGCGCGCTCCAGCGCGAGCTCCGCAACTTCCTGCTCACAAGTTGCCCGGTTTAACCCTTCGGCCATACGATACAGGCCGTTGAGCATCTGATTGGTATGGGCCAGCTCTTTTTCCCTGGCCTGAATGTCCTCATTGATCAGGATAGCCTGCTCATAAGTCGAAATCAGCAAATCCAGTATCTGTTGCCGTTCCGCATTAATAAAATACTTATGGCCGCCTAAATCAATCTCGACGCCCATTTGCATCTTCTGGTTTTTGCGCAGCTCGACATTCATCAGCAAATACTCGATCCGCGTCAGCAGATAACGTCCGTCATATGGCTTGCGGATAAAATTATCCGCCCCGCACTCGAGGCCGCGGATCACATCCTGTGAGTTCGAAAGGGTCGTCACCAGGATAACCGGAATACCGACCAGCGCAGGGTCGTTCTTGATCGCGTTGCACAGCCCATAGCCATCCAGTTCCGGCATCACAATATCGCTGATAACCAGCGCCGGCCGCCGTTGTCTGGCCAGCGCCAGCGCCTGCTGGCCATCGCCTGCGGAAGCAACTGAATATCCACTTTCCTCCAGTAGATAACGCAATTGCACAAGCTGGGTTGGGCTGTCTTCGGCGATCAGTATCTCGACCTTGCCGTCCTGCATACGGCTATTGATCGGCTGGGTTTTCATCACGGCCCCTTTCGTTCCTGCGTTTATGTACTAAGCTGAGCTGTTTTATTATTTGCCAGACTGGCCAGAAATGGCGCAATTTTTTCCGGTGGCAACACCAGCTTGGCGGCATTCAGCTTGATCGCCTCTCCTGGCATACCGTGCACCACCGAGCTCTCTCTATCCTGCGCAAAGGTGACTGCGCCTTTGTCGCGCAGCAGTTTCAATTCAAGCGCACCATCCCGTCCCATACCGGTCAGCAGGCCAGCCACAGCACTTGCCCCGTATATTTCAGCCACTGAACGAAACAGGCAGGAAACAGAAGGGCGTAACCCGTTTTCCGAAACGCCCTCCGTCAGCAGTACGCGGCCGCCGCGCGCCACCTTCATCTGGAGTTCATCGGGCGCTACATATACCCGGCCCGGAACAATTTCTTCGTTATGTGCAGCAAGCTGTACCGGCAGTGTAGACGATTGCGCCAGCCATTCGATCAGCCCCTGAATGAAACCGCTGGTCATATGCTGCACGACTATTACCGGCGCCGGGAAATTCTTCGGCAGTCCGGCAAGTATGGTCTGCAATACAGCCGGCCCGCCCGTCGATGCGCCGAGCGCAACCACCTCCATATTTGGCGAAGCCGGTTGCAGACATATGGACGGTTGGCGCTGCACGGTAACCCGTGGCGCGCGCGACCAGCGCCGTATCACTTTTACCTCTGCCATCAGTTTAATGGTTTGTATGAATTCCCTGGACAACGCCGCAAAATCCGGGTGATCCATGCCAGGCGGCAGATGTAATGCTGCTAATGCGCCAGCCTCGGTCGCGCCGAATGTCATGGCGATATCATTTGGGTCAGTGCCGCTTACGATCACAATAGGCAAGGGATAAATCTCCATAATCTGCCGTGTGGCCTCAAGTCCGTTTAACTTGGGCATATGGATGTCCATGGTGATCACATCCGGCCGCAGACGGTGCACGACAGCGACTGCCTCGGAGCCGTTGCTGGCGATCCCAACTATCTGGATGTCCCCATCCGAACCCAGAATATGAGCCAGCAATTCGCATACCGACGGAGAGTCATCCACTATCATTACCCTGATCAAGATAATGCTCCCGTAATGCAGGTAGAAATACCGTTGCGCTGAAGCTCCAATATCATACTCATATCAGCTGTCCGATCAATTGCAGCAGATTGCCATGTTCGAAGCTGCCCTTGACGAAGTACGCATTGGCGCCAACCTCGATGCCGTGCTCACGATCCTCGCGCGTATCGAGCGCCGTTACCAGCACAACCGGCAATCGCACCAGGCGCGGACTGGAGCGTATTTTTTGGGTGAGCTCAAACCCGTTCATGCGCGGCATCTCGACGTCTGATACCACCAGATCAAAACGCCCCGCCTCAAGCATGCGCCAGGCGTCGAGCCCATCTACTGCAACCGCAACGCAATAGCCGGCCGCTTCCAGAATATATTTCAGCAGCGCGCGCGAGGTGATCGAATCCTCCGCCACTAATATTGACTGTTGCTGCGTTCGCACAGACGGTTCGGCGGGCGCAGAAAAATATTCAGATGCTGCGTGCATAACAGCCGATTTCAACAAATCGGCCGGATTCAACACTGGTACCACCCGGCCTGTACCCAGCACACACGCGCCGGCTACATTGCGCACACGCGACAATTGCCAGCCCAGCATTTTGACCAGTACTTCCTGTTCGCCCAGTATTTCATCGACCCGAAATGCAATGCGCGTGGCATCTATACACAGAACCGCGACATGGACAGTGCCAGCCGCTTCATGTTCAGTGTGACGAGGCAGTTCCAGCACGTCGCCCAGCCACGCCAGCGCCACAACCTTATTTTTATGGAAGATGGTTTCACGATGCTCCACCGTCCGGATCTCCGTTGCGGCTATACGCGATACGCACTCGACGTTGTGCAGCGGCAAAATATAAAGCTGTTCGTCAACGCGGACGAGCACGCCACGGATGGTCGTAAGCGTCAGCGGTACCATCATGCGGAAGGCAGTACCCGCACCAGGTTTGGTCTCAAGCACAACCGTGCCGCCCAGCCGCTCAACTTTCTCACGCACAATAGCCAACCCTAAACCGCGCCCGGAAATGTCGGTAATAATGCTGCTGGTTGACACCCCGGACTGGAAAATCAGCGTCAGAGCTTCATCTGCGGAAAATTTTTCACCGGTCGTCACACCTTGCTTGCGAGCAGCAGCCTGCACCTGTTCCGCATCAACGCCCCTGCCGTCGTCGGCCACAACTATTTCCACCTGGCTGTCGCGCTGAACTACACTCACCGTGATTGTTCCGCTCGCCGCTTTTTGTTTCTCCAACCGTTGCGCCGGGGTCTCAATGCCGTGGTCTATGCAGTTTCGCAACAGATGCAGCAGCGGATCCTTTATTTCCTCAAGTATACGCCGGTCGACTTCGATCTCGGCGCCGTGAATAATCAACTCAACCTCTTTACCCTGATCGCGCGCCAGATCGCGCATCAGACGCGGGTATATTTCCAGCAGCGGAGCAAATGGCAGCATCAGCAAATTGCGCACCTCGTGCAGTTGGCCGTCTACCATACGCGTCAAAGTACGGTCATCCCGCTCGGTAGACTTTGCTATGGTGCCTATGCGCTTTTCCAGCGATTGTAAAAACAGCGTTTCGGCCTCGATATAGTCGAATAATTTGGCTATTTCCTTATGTTCTCCATTCGTTTTTGCGGCAGATTTTTGCAGCTCACGCAACCAGGGCTGAGCTGCAGTGCGTTGCCTGATCCTGTCCGCGAGCACGACGCCGAGCTCACGTAAATCGCCGTTGCGTTGATGTGCTGCAAGTTTTGATGAAAGTAATTCTTCCGCCCGGCGCATCACTACCCCCAGCTTGGCGGTAGGCACTCTTACCGTTTCAGATAGCCCGGCCGCCGGCAGCGGGCGCTTTGCCGACGCCGGCCTTTCTTCGGAAACTGAAGACGAAGATGCTGTTGTGTGTGGCTCCCGCTCGGCAGGCATACTCAACGCCGAGCCATGCCTGGCAGAGGCATTATGCAATGCATTGCCCAGCCGGGCCAGGAGCGCGGCGGTCGGTTTGGCTGCTGCGCCCTGATCCATGCCGAGGTGCGCACTCAACTCATCGACCGAGTCCTGCATCAGGTCCAGAAGCGCGGGATTCAATGCCAGCTGACCATTTTTCAGCACCGCGAATATGCTTTCCAGTGCCTGGCATATTGACTCAATAGCGGGCAAATTTACTGAACGGGCAGCGCCTTTGAGGCTATGGACTTCGCGAAATATTCGCTCGATGATTTCAGGCTGTACTGCGCCCGGGACATCAAGCTGTCGCAGACCCTCGGTTATTATTCTGAGATGGTCGTCCGCCTCGACCCGGAAAGTCGCGAGCAGATGCTTGAGGAACTCGTCCTTTTTGCTGGCCATAGGTCGGTCGGCGGTACTCAGCCGTCTATTTTCCCCCGGTCATCGCTTTCAGACGCTGCCCCAGTGCATGCAAACTCTGCGCCGCCTCCTCGGCCTGCCTGGTGCCGGTTACGTTCTGTACGCTGGCCTGCTTGATGTTATCCATTGCCTGCACGACCTGGTCCATCCCGACCATTTGCTGCTGGCTGGAGGCCGCGATCTGGGTCGCGGCCTGGGCTGCTTCGCCGATGCTTTCAGATAGCAGGCGAATAGATTCGCCGGACTGGGCGGATTGCTTACTGCCGGATGCGACCGCCTTGTTCCCCTGTTCGGTTGCCAACACGGCGGCGCTGGTGGCCTTTTGTATATCCTTGAGTATGGACCGGACCCGCGCAGTCGCCTGTTTGGACTGCTCCGCCAGGCTCTTCACCTCCTGCGCAACCACGGCGAATCCTTTGCCCTGTTCACCGGCTTTGGCCGCTTCGATCGCCGCATTAACCGCGAGAAGATTGGATTGCTCCGCCAGATCATTGACCGATGCCACGATGTCATCGATCGCCTGGCTTTGTTCGGACAGCCTTACAATACTTTCGGCAATGAATTCCATTTGTTCCTGGATGTGTTGCATACCCTGTATCGCATCATTTACCGCGCTGCGCCCCGCTTGGGAGGTATACATGGCTTTTTGCGCGCTATCCGCCACGTACCTTGCTTTCTGATTGGCCAACTGCGCGGTTTGCTTGACTTCCTCGACAGTGATTGTGGTTTCGGTTACAGCGGCTGCCGTCTGAGCAGCGCCAGCAGAAATCTGGACGGTGATGGCCAATATCTGGCTGGACACCGCGGACAAATGATTACTGCTTTCGCGCAGTTGCCGGGTGATGCTACGGATCGCCATAAAACCAGTTAAGGTTAACAGTACAAAAGCGAGCGGTATGCCATAGACGATCATTGCAAACATCGTCTTGACCTGCGCCTTCACTTCATTCTCGCGCGCCAGCAATAATTGATTCTCCTCATTTTCCATTTCGGCGATCACGTTGTGCACGTCATCCATCACCTGCGTTCCCTTGGCTAAACGGGACGCCACCGTCGGCACAGGCGTCTGCGCACCATTTTTCTGGCGCATCGTGTTTTCGTTTAACAGCGCAATTCTGGTTGCAACCAGAGGTTCCAGCACATCGAGCCGATGCTGCTGATTCACATTATCCAGCGTCAGGCGGCGTATATTTTTAATCGCCCCGGTCAGTTCGGCGATGCCTTTCTGATGCCCCTCCAGATAGTGCTCATCGCCGGTGATGATAAAACCGCGTTGTCCGGTTTCAGCACTCTCGAGTGATATATATATATCCTTAAGGCCACTGAGCACCTGGTGCGTGTGGACCCGCCACTGGGCAGTCTCAACCAGCTTGGTCGTATTCTGGTACGAAGCAACGCCCAGTATCGCCAGAATCGCTAACGCCAGGAAATACCCGGTCGCGATCTTTGTTCCAACCGACAAATTCATCAAGTTACCCCGTCTTCTTTTTACAATCGATTCGGCGACCATGAGCTACTCCACCTGTTCATGCACAATAATTTCCCTGGCCGTTATCAGCTTTTCCGCATTCAGCAACACAGTTCTCTGGGCGGTTAATCCCCACAGGTATTGTTGCCGGATTCCCGTCACCGTAGGTAACGCTGGCTGTATCTCCGCCGTGGGAATATAGCGCGCACCTGTCAACGCATTCGCCAGTATGCCGAAACGCATCTCGCCGCAGTTCAGCACGATAAGCTTATCGAATCCGGACAAACCAACTTTCGGCAAATCGAAGAATTTCCTTATATCTATCACCGATAGAATTTCTCCGTGGATATTAACAATACCCAGTACAAACGCAGGCGTGCACGGCAGCGGTGTAACGCTGTCAAGCGAAACTACTTCACGTACAAAGCGGGCTTCGATGGCATATATCTCATCGGCTAATACAAACTCGATAATTTCCACTTGCTCGGAACTATCGACACCGGCCGGCGGTTGCGCCAAAGCAAGCGCTCGTGCTTTCAATATCGCGCGCGTTTCCCTCAGGTCAGGTTGAGTCGTACGCTCAGGGGCAGATGATTGCGGGTCAGCTTTCATGCAATTGTGTTCACATTTTTTCGGAGTTGGCCGCTTGTGCCAAAATGGCGCCGGCCACCATTTCCATCAGCCTGCCGGCAGGCATACCTTCCGACTCTGCCAGAATTTCGTCCGGCCTCCGGGTGCGTAATAACGCCAGCGTGGTAGCGAAATACCGTTCGGCAGACGCCCGCCTGCCTTGGCCTAAATACAAGTTACCCAGCGCAAAATGAGCCAGAGGAAAATCGGGCGCAAGATAAATTGTATCGCTCAGTGATCGTTCTGCATCTTCAACCAGCCCTATCTCCTTTTGAATAGTGGCAAGCAAGTAATAGCTATACGGGTTCAATTTATCCATATCGATGGCTCTGGTGCACCATGCGGCTGCCTCTGCCAGCTTGCCCTGGTTAGCGCATAAGCGAGCCTTGAGGCGCAGATGCTCAATTGGCTCCGTTTGGATTGGCAACCTCACCGATTCCGGCTCTTCACCAGGCAACGGTAGTGTAATTTCGATGGGCGAGAACTCAGGCACCGGAACAGCCGGCGTCGCTGACGGCCGGGAACTCAAGCCGCTCTGTAACGCAAAGGCTATATCTACTGAGGCGTCCTTGCGATAGAAAACCGCGCCGGGGAAATTAACAGCCGAAAAGTTAGGGAACAGTCTCTGCGAAGTTTCGGTCGAGCTGACGATCACCCAACCCCGATCCGCGGCGGCACGATAAAGATTGGCGACAACTCTGGCCGCACGCTCGGTATTAAAATACATCAGCACGTTGCGGCACAGAATCAGATTCATCCCGCTGGTATGGCATGAGGCCCACGGATACTGTTCCTCACCAACCAGGTTTAGATAGGAGAACTTAACTCTTTCCTTCATATGAGGATGAATTTCGAATCGCCCGTTCTGCCGTCGTGTGAAATATCGTTGCTTGACCCAGGACGGCGCATTTCGGAAAGACCACTCGCCATAGATTCCAGCTTCGGCGTTATGCAAAAAATGCGGATTGATATCCGTGCCCAGTATAGTGATATTCCACTGTTCAGAATCGGGCAGCAGCCTGTCCAGCAACATCGCAATTGAATAAGGCTCTTCGCCCGTACAACAGCCAGCGCACCAGATTTGGATGCGCCGACCGGCATCGCGCTGGGAACTTATGATGTCGGGGAGTACGTGGTGCTCGAGCGCTTCGAAGCTTTTCTGATCACGAAAAAAATATGTTTCTCCTATGGTCAGATGCCCCGCCAGTATTGCGATCTGCGGGTCAGTCAAGCTGGCGGACAATAGCCAGCGGACACAGGCTTCCAGTTCAGCAAAGCCGAATTCCTCGGCCGCCGCAACCATGCCGCGTTCCAGGTCATCCCAGCGTTCTCTGGGGAAATACAGGCCGATCTGCGTCGACACGAGTTGACTCAGTTGCGACAGCAGTGGACTGGCCAGCGTATGGTGCTGTGCTTTCATCGGCTGGCTTCGATTGCTCTGTCCAAACATGACTCCTCTTCCACGGAAAGAAATTTTTCCAGATCATGGATAAGAACCAGCCCATCCCGCATTTTGACTACTCCTTTGACATACTCCATTGCTGGCAAAATATCCTTCGCCCCCGCAATATCCTCGTTTGGGTATTCGCTTATAGCAACGATCCCGTCGACCACCAGGCCGACAGTGCGCCGTTTCGTATGGGCGATAATGATCTGATCGCTGAGCGCGAATCCGCGTTGCGGCTGACGGAAACGTTGCCGTACATTTATGATGGGAATAATCCTGCCGCGCATATTTATGATGCCAGCCACAATATCGGGAGATTGCGGTAAAGGGTGGATCTCTACCATTCGCTCTACTCTTTCTACCGTTGCCACATCCAGACCATAGCGTTGTTCATTTAAGCTGAAAACCAGAAGACGGGAGGTGATTGCCATGGTTTGGCTCTGCCTGCACTAAAACCAAAACCGCCGAGGCATTATAAAAAGGAGCCGGATCAACAAAAAACCCCCCTGATGCTGAGCAGGGCTTTGTATATATGGGTAGTTTTTCGCATTTATACTGTTAAGTCCGATTTACAGTGATGGCCGGGATGTGAACTCGGCAGAAGCCGGGGTTGTGCAAACTCCCCGTCACGAGTTCGTCGAATCAAGTATGTTTCAGAATCGTTCGGGCTCAATCGGATGTAACATCACCCGCTGGGTGATATTTTAAATAAATCAGAATTCATTTTAGTCCGTTAGAATTCTATTACTACCTGACCTTTCGGACAGGCTAGCAAAGTTGGTTTCCTTAAATAAGCTTGTGCGGGAGTTGTCCCATTACATCTTATCCAGGAGACCAGCCATGCAGTACCAAACCGTTTATTTCAATGAAGGGCAATATTGTGTTCGTTCAATTGTGGACGCCGCGGACAAAAAGAAGGCTTACCGCTTGCGCCATAGAATCTTCTGCCAGACATTAGGATGGGTATCGTCCAGCCCGGACGGACAGGAAGTGGACGACTATGACCAGTTTGCTGAATCATTGGGGGTGTTTTCAGAGCGGGAGGAATTACTGGCAAGCTTCCGAATTCTCCCCGCCGGCCGGCCATTCATGCTGGAGAATGAATTTTCATCGTTGATAGCTCCCGAATATCAGGTGAGAAAGCAGCTGGATACCGCCGAAATAACTCGATTCACGAACGCGCCCTCGTTATGGGAACGAGGCATCGCCCCAGGGCAGATTTCCAAATTGCTTTACAAGGGAATGTATCAGTGGTCCCTGATCAACAATGTACGATATCTTTATGTGGTCGTTGAAAAACGCTTCTGGCGTGCGCTGACCATTTCAGGATACCCGTATGAACCCATCGGGCCGATCATGAAGTTACCGCCAGCTGACGCCGAATCGGTGGCTGCGATTCTGGACTGGAGGAAATTCCGACACCAGAATCAAGCAAGGCGAGCCAGGTTTCTAGAGTGGATGACGACACTCCAACCAGTCCCTGACCTATTGCCTGAGCTATGGCATGCCCACGGGACGAGGAATTCAGCTTTGCCAGGATATTTTGGACATGAAATTTTACTGTCCGCTCGGTAATGCCCAGTATGCGGGAGGTTTCCCAATTGGTTTTACCCTGCATCATCCATTGTAAAACCTCCTGTTCCCGGGCACTCAACGCAGGTAACTCGGAAACTGCGAATGCCGTGCGCATTAATGCCAAATGAATATGCGGAGTCAGCTGAACAAGCAATTCGCGATGCCGCCGGTGCTCGCCCATGTCTTTGCCTGCGAATGAAAACAGGCTACCAGTCTGATTCCTTTTAGAACGCTGTCCCACGGTAATTCCGTTGGACAAACCAAAGGAGGTCGCCTGCTCTATAAATTGCTGTTCACGTTGCGTCGTGGCGTGCTGATAGGTCTCTGACCAAAGCTGCGGCGTAAATTTTTTAAAATGGCTGATCAAGACAGGATCTATTGTGGCGTAGCCGTTTTCAAGATACTGCCCCAACCATTTATTCGAGTAATTAATATTGAGTAGCTTGGCTACGCCTTGCAATTGGCCATCATGCCCGGTCTGGCCCAATAATGTGATGATATGCTCGCAAGGTACCAGGCCCTGCACCCGCAGCAGCAAAGCCTGCAATTCCTGATCGGTATTAACGGTCAGGGCATCATGCATGAGCTCCAATACATCAAGCAGCTCCTGCTTGGTAATATCCAAACGCTTTTGTCCCATGGCCGTCTCCTTAATTTAAGCTGTCTGACACAAATCAATTCGGCACCGTAATATTCAGAATGCGATTCCTTGCTTCATATCGGCCCAAATTCCGAAGTCTTCCAACACCCAGCACTGCTGACAGCTCAGAGTGACCATAGACCCGCGTCTCGGTGGTATCGGCACTGGCGTAAAAACCTGTAGCCCGTATCCACAATAATCTGTCAGTATACCCGCGCCTTGAGCGGAAATGATTCAACAGTCAACGGCTTCAAGCGTACTGGCTTGTAGTCGAGCTTGTTTCCCTCGCTGAAATACAGCGAATGCTTCAGCCACTTGTCGTCGTCCCGTAACGGGAAGTCATCCCGGGCATGACCACCGCGGCTTTCCTGGCGCGCTGCCGCGGCATTCATGGTGGCCTGCGCAACTTCTATCAGGTTTTCCAGTTCCAGCGCTTCCACGCGCGCCGTATTGAAAACTTTGCTGTGATCGTGGATCGCGGTATGTTTAACACGCTCAGCCACTTGGCCAATTTTTTCCACCCCGGCGGCCAGCATATCGGGGAAACGGAACACCCCACAGTGGTTCTGCATCACGTTGCGCATCGTCGCTCCGACTTCAGCCACACTTTCGCCCTGTTTCTGGTTTTCCAGCCTGGCCAGGCGTGCAAGCGGCCGATCCGCTGCATCCTGAGGTAACGGCTTGTGATGAGGATTGCGCTGCAAGTCTTCAATAATCTGCCGTGCCGCCTCGCGTCCGAATACCAGCAGATCGAGCAGCGAATTGCACCCCAGGCGATTGGCCCCATGCACCGATACGCAGGCACATTCGCCCACCGCATACATGCCCTGCACAACTTCTTCCGGGCCGGTTTTATACGGCGCAACCACTTGTCCATGATAATTGGTCGGAATGCCGCCCATCATATAGTGCGCGGTTGGCACCACCGGAATAGGTGCCCGGGCCGGATCAACGTGCGCAAACTTGATCGATATTTCGCGTATGCCGGGCAAGCGCTGGCGGATGACCTCTTCGCCGATATGGTCCACCTTCAGCAGCACATGATCAGCATGCTTGCCGCAACCGCGCCCTTCCTTGATCTCAGTGGCCATTGCCCGTGCCACTACATCACGGCTGGCCAGATCCTTGGCGTTGGGCGCATAGCGCTCCATAAAGCGTTCGCCATCCTTGTTGATCAGATAGCCGCCCTCGCCGCGCACCCCCTCGCTGATCAGCACGCCGGCGCCGTAAACCCCGGTGGGATGGAACTGAAAAAACTCCATGTCTTCGAGTGGTATGCCCGCCCGCGCCGCCATGCCCAGGCCATCGCCGGTATTAATATAGGCGTTGGTGCTGGCCTGGAATATCCGTCCCGCACCACCGGTCGCGAACAAAGTAGCGCGCGCCTGCAGAATCATCACTTCGCTCGATTCAATTTCCATCGCCACGACCCCCAGCACGTCGCCGTCCTGATCGCGGATCAGGTCAAGCGCCATCCATTCCACGAAGAAATGGGTATTGGCCTGCACATTGCGCTGGTACAAAGTGTGCAGCATCGCATGGCCGGTACGATCGGCGGCGGCGCAGGCACGCTGCACCGGATTTTTTCCATAGTCCTGCATGTGCCCGCCGAACGGCCGCTGGTATATCTTGCCGTTATCGAGGCGGTCGAACGGCATGCCGAAATGCTCCAGCTCGTAAACCACTTCGGGCGCTGCGCGGCACATAAACTCAATCGCATCCTGATCGCCGAGGTAATCCGAGCCTTTTACTGTGTCATACATATGCCAGTGCCAGTTATCCTCGGCAATATTGCCCAGCGCAGCGGCAATTCCGCCTTGCGCGGCTACGGTGTGCGAACGCGTCGGAAAGACTTTGGACAACACCGCGACCTTCAGGCCGGCCTCCGACAATGCCAACGCAGCCCGCATGCCCGATCCCCCCGCGCCCACCACCACTACGTCAAACGTTCGTTTCGCTACCGTCATTACATACCCCAAAGAATTTGCACACTCCACACTGCATACATCAGCAGTGCCAGCACAACCAATATATAAATAATCAGGCGAACGGGCGCCGCCTTGACGTAATCCATGACGACGTTACGCACTCCGATCCAGGCGTGGTAATACACGGCAAACAGAAACAACAGCGTAAACGATCGCATTACCTGATGCGAAAACAGTTCGGTCCATATGTCGTATTCGAGGCGAGGGTGCCACAGTACATAAGCTGCGAAGACCAGCGCATAGATGCCCATCATCACCGCTGTGACGCGCTGCACCAGCCAATCCCGCAACCCATAATGCGCCCCGGTGACGATACGTTCTACCATAATCTGACTCCCGCCAGCACAGTCAGCACAAGGCTCACGAGTAACACCCATTTACTGCTGGCACGTGCCTGGGCAAGCTTCAGACCATAATGAAAATCGAGCGCTAAATAGCGTATGCCTGCGCACAGGTGGTGAAAAAAAGCCCATAACAGGAGCAGCAATATTAATTTGATAGGGGGGAAATGCAGTAATTCGAGAAGATGCGTGTGGGTCTCTATAGAACGCAAACTGGCTTGTAACATCCACAACAATCCAGGCAGTGCCAGAAACAGCAGCATTCCGCTAACCCGATGCAAAAACGAGATCAGCGCCGGTAAAGGCAGATTGATCTGGTAAAGAACGAGATGTTTGGGACGAGGCTTATTCATTCATTCTTCCCGCAATTGAATTGCGCAATCTTACACGCTTTGCGCGGCAATGGAATACTGGCACAATCGTTATATTACAACCCGGAGTATATCCACATGAAAGCGCCCATCCGTATCGCCATCACCGGAGCTGCAGGACAAATCGGCTATAGCCTGGTGTTTCGCATCGCCAACGGTGACATGCTGGGGCGCGAACAGCCTATTATCCTGCAGTTGCTGGATATACCGCAGGCGCAGCAGGCGTTGCGCGGTCTGGCGATGGAGCTTGAGGATTGCGTATTCCCGATGTTGCAGCAGGTCATTATCAGCGACGATCCAAAGGTGGCTTTTCGTGATGCCGAAGTCGCGCTGCTGGTCGGTGCAAGACCGCGCGGCAAAGGCATGGAGCGCAAGGATCTGATCGAAGCTAATGGAATAATTTTTGCGGAGCAAGGCAAGGTCCTCAACGAAGTTGCCGAGTCTCATGTCAAGGTTCTGGTGGTTGGCAACCCGGCCAATACCAATGCACTGATCGCTATGAAAAACGCGCCCGACCTTGACCCCAAGAATTTTACCGCGATGATGCGGCTCGACCACAATCGGGCAATCGCACAGGTCGCGCAAAAATTATTCCAGCCTGTACGAGACATCAAAAAAATGGTGATCTGGGGCAATCATTCCGGTACCCAATATCCCGATCTGACGCATGCTGAAATACGTGGCCGCCGCGTGCTCGATATTCTGCCCGATCATGACTGGATAGAAGATGAATTCATTCCCACGGTGCAGAAACGGGGAGCCGCAGTCATAGAAGCGCGCGGATTGAGCAGCGCGGCCAGCGCTGCAAACTCGGCGATATTCCACATGCATGACTGGGTTCTGGGCTCCCACCATAATGACTGGGTCACCATGAGCGTGCCGTCCGATGGCAGCTATGGCATACCGGAGGGCGTGCTGTACGGTTTCCCGGTCACGTGCCGCCACGGCCATTATCACATTGTGCAGGGACTGACGATCAGTGAACTGGGCCGTCAGCACATGCAGGAGAGCTACACCGAACTGCAACAGGAACGCGAGCATGTAAAACATTTGCTGAAATAGCCGGCTGGCGTGGCGTGTCCAAGGTCATCGGCAATGACTAAAACCGTTTGGCCTATGTGCGTTTGCGTACAGATACTTTGAATGAGCGGTATTAAAGTCGGGTTTCCGTCTTTAACCACAAACAAAGGGAAAATCATGAAAATCAAACTTGCGGCAGCTTGTGTTATCGGAACATTGCTATTCCCGGCTGTCGGTTATTCTGCCGATGCAGACATGGATCGTTCGCAACCAAAAACCTTCGTCAAGGATTCCGTTATCACAACCAAAATAAAGAGCAAACTGGCAGCGGAGCACCTGTCCAGCCTGAAGGACATTAAAGTGGATACCGATCTGGATGGCGTGGTATGGATGAGCGGCACAGCCGCTACTCAGGCAGAGGCGGACAAGGCTGTAGCAATTGCGAACGGCACTGAAGGCGTAAAGACGGTCAAAAACCATATCACCGTCAAAAGTCACTAGGCGACCAATACTTTACTTAACGCATACAGCAGGATTCATGAGTTTCGATTGTCGCACTGACAGTGCGACAATCGCTATTTAAATTCCGGCCATCACCCTGATGTCAAATTTCCAGTTAACCGGATCTTCAACGTTGGCAATTTCATCCGGAACTTTGGAAAGATCGACCAGTTCTGGAATGATGGGCTCGTTCACACGAGTTGAAAAAAATACTTTCACCACTGGAGCCAGCAGACTTTTGGCCGACTGATCGGTTACCACCGCCAGCCGCCCGGATTTTAACTTGACCAGCGTACCAGCGGGATAAATACCCACCGCCTTGACGAAAGCATGAAATATGGCTGGATCCAAATGGCCGCTTTGCGTATCGGACATTTTGCGTATCGCAACAGCCGGCTCCAGACTCTTCTTATAGCTGCTGACCGAGGTCAGGTCGTCATATGCATCACAGATCGCCGCCATGCGGGCATATTGTGAAATATTCGCCCCAGCTAATTTTTCCGGATAACCCGCGCCATCCATCCGTTCATGGTGGTGCAGGCATACGTCCAATACAATCTCGTCCGCGTCGGGGTGCTGCTTCAGCAATTCCCGTCCACGCACCGGGTGAGTCTGCATAATCCTGCGTTCATGATCGTTGAGCTTGCCCGGCTTGTTTTGAATCTCGGCCGGGATCATCATTTTGCCGACATCGTGTAACAGCCCTGCCACGCCCAGACTTCTCAGCACATTTTCCTGCAAGCCCATCTGCCTGCCCAACGCGATCATTAGAATACTGACTGCAAGGGAATGCTGATAGCTAAGGTTATCCCTGTCCTTGAAGCGCGTCAGGCTTAATAAAGCGCTTGAATTGCGCGTAACCGACAGCGTGATCTCGTCCACCAGCGCTACCGTTTCACCTGTTGCCAGCGCATTACCTAAACGACTTTCGTTGAATATCGACGCCACTGTTTTTTGGGCTCTGGCATACAGTTTTTCGGCACGTTGAATTTCTTCGTGCAGCGCAACGGGCCGGCTCCTCTTTTTTTCACTTGCAGGCGGTGGCACGACGGCTTCCACCTTGGCGACACCCTCAGTGGCCACCGGCGCCACTGGCTTAACATCCAGGCCTTTGTCGATATCTATCCAGACTTCCTGAATTCCGCATTCCCGCAGATTTGTTAAATCCCTGGGCTCGCTCAACTTGAAACTGCTCTTCCAGAATGGATGATCCATCCAGTTTCCGCATAGCTCCTGAACATACATTCCAAGCCTGATATCGCGGACGTGAATTTTTTTAAGCATATTTACCTGAAGCCATGCGGGTTAAAACGCCAGGAGTTTTGTGCAAGGCAGCACCATTATGCATCTATCGTCCTCATCTCTCCATGAAGTAACTGAGACATTAGTTCACCGCTGAATCCCGCCCCGGAATTATTCAGCGATTGCGATAGAGCGATACGCAACATCCACCACCGTCAGCGATTCCACGCCGCCAGGCACATGCAGCGTTACCACATCATCCGTTCGTGCTTTCAGCAACGCGCGCGCCAGCGGCGATACCCAGCTGATCAGTCCGTGCGCGGGATCAGCTTCATCCACACCCACAATGCTATAGACATGCTCGCGTCCATCACGGCCCTGCACCGTTACCGTAGCGCCAAAGAATACCTGATCGCAGGATACTCGCTGCGTCGGATCAATCACCATTGCAGCATCCAGCCGCTTGGAAAGAAAACGAATACGTCTGTCTATCTCGCGCAGCCGTTTCTTGCCATAGATGTAATCGCCGTTTTCCGAGCGATCGCCGTTGGAAGCGGCCCAGGTAATCGTTTTGACCAACGCCGGACGCTCTATTTTCCATAGTTGGTCAAGCTCCGCCTTCAGCCGCTCATAACCGGCAGGGGTAATGTAGTTCTTCGTTCCCGGCGGTAGAGGCGGAGCAAGCTGAGGCTCACCCTCATCATCATCGCCGTCCGATTCCTTGACAAATGCTTTGTTCATATTGAACCTGCAAGTTAATGCGCCACTTTCTATGCCATTATGCTTATAGGTCTTTATGCTAACAAGCACTCGATTGATTTACCAGATGCCCGGTTAGAACAAACGCCGAATTGCTGTGCCTTAATTCCCCGAAATGAGGTACAACAAACCGCAGGATCAAAGCGCCCTATTTTTCAACGAAAGCTCTTTCAATCACATAGTCGCCAGGCTCGCCAATATGCTTCGACATTACGAAACCTCGCGCATCCAGAATGCGCCGCGTATCTTCCAGCAGGCCCGGGCTGCCACACAGCATGACCCGGTCGGTAGCCGGATTTAACGGCGGCAAGCCGATATCATCAGTCAGCTTGCCGCTGACTATCAGATCCGTCAGCCGCCCCTGGTTGCGGTATGGCTCACGCGTCACGGTAGGATAATAGATCAGTTTCTGCTGTACTTCCTCGCCAAAAAATTCGTTTTTGGGCAATTCGTTGCTGATGAAATCCGCATAAGCCAAGTCGTTGACCATGCGGACACCGTGCACCAGTATGATTTTCTCGAAACGCTCATACGCCTCCGGATCCTGAATCAGCGCAATGAACGGCGCCAGCCCGGTGCCGGTGGAAAGCAGGTAAAGGTTTTTCCCCGGCTTCATATCATGCAACACCAGCGTACCGGTGGGTTTGCGGCTGACAAACACCGAATCACCGACCTGCAAATGCTGCAGGCGCGACGTCAGCGGCCCGTTGGGAACCTTGATGCTTAAAAAGTCCAGGTGCTCGGCATAGTTCGGGCTGGCAATGCTGTAGGCGCGCATTAGCGGTTTTCCGTTCACCTCGATCCCCATCATTACGAACTGGCCGTTTTCGAAACGCAACGATGCGTCACGCGTGGTGGTAAAACTGAACAGGGTATTGTTCCAGTGAGTGACGGAAAGCACGCGTTCGGTGATGTAAGGACTCATGATTAAATTCTCAAAAAAGTTATTTTAATGCGGCGGTCAGCTCGGGGACAGCCTCGAACAGATCGGCAACCAGTCCAAAATCGGCGTTCTGGAATATCGCCGCGTCCGGATCGTGGTTGATCGCCACGATCACTTTGCTGCCGCGCATGCCGGCCAGATGCTGCACTGCGCCGGAAATGCCCACGGCGATATAAAGATCGGGCGCGACTACGGTGCCGGTCTGGCCGACCTGGATATCGTTCGGAGCAAAACCCGCATCGACGCAGGCGCGGGTCGCGCCCAGTGCGGCGCCCAGCCTCCGCGCCAGCGGATCGAGCACAGCGTTGAACTGGCTGCCGAGACTGCGCCCCCCCGAAATGACCACGCGGGCCGACGCCAGCTCCGGCCGGTCGGACAGGTTGCGCGTCTCGCTCACCCAGCGGCTGTGAGAAGTGGCCGCAGGTGCTTGCGCTTGCACAATCTCGGCCGCGCCGTCATTGCCGGCGACCACATGCGAGCTGGCGCGCACAGTTAACACCTGTATGGGATCGCGGCTCTCCAGCGTCGCCAGCACATTGCCGGCATAGATAGGCCGCGTATAGGTGGCCGGCGTTGCGATGCTGAGCACGTCCGACACCATCGCCACATCCAGCAAGGCCGCCACGCGGGGCAGCACGCTGCGGCCAAACGCGGTATGCGCCGCGATAATTACCCGATAGTCACGACCCAGTTCCAGCAGCGCCGCTGCGACGTCTTCGGCCAGCGGGTGCTGGAACTGCGGCGCCTGCATGTCGATCACCCGCGTGACCGTGCTGATTGCTGCGGCTTCGCGCACCAGCGCTGCGGTTTCCGCACCGGCCACCAGCAAATGTATCGGTTGCAACCACGCAGCTGCCGCGCTGACCGCCTGACGCACCGATTGCTTGAGATGAACCCCGTCATGTTCGGCCAATATCAATATACTCATGGAATCACTTTCGCGTCGCGTAAATGCTCGATCAATTGCTGCACGTTCTGCACCCGGACACCGGCCTGGCGCACTGGTGGCTCAGCCACTTTCAGCAGCTTCAGCCGCGGGCTGATGTCGATCCCCAGATCGCTGTCCAGTATCGTTTCTATCGGCTTTTTCTTGGCCATCATCAGATTCGGCAGCTTGATGAAGCGCGGCTCGTTCAGGCGCAGATCGGCGGTCACTACTGCCGGCAGCCGGAGCGCTATCACTTCGGTGCCGCCATCGATTTCGCGCGTAACCTCGACTTCACCATCCTTCACGTTCAGTGCGGATGCGAACGCGCCCTGCCCTGTCCCTAACAGCGCCGCCAGCATCTGACCCGTTTGTCCAGCGTCTTCACCGATGGCCAGTTTACCCAGAATAATCAGATCGGGCTGTTCGCGCTGAACTACGGCCCGCAGCATTTTAGCCACCGCCAGCGGCTGCAATTCAACCTCAGTCTGCACCAGGATGGCCCGGCCGGCGCCCATAGCCAGCGCGTGGCGCAAGGCATCGCGGCTGGGCTCCCCGCCTATGGTTACGACAACCACTTCGGCGGCGATGCCGCGTTCCTTCAGTCGGACCGCTTCCTCAACCGCAATCTCGTCGAAAGGGTTGATGCTCATTTTGACGCCAGCGATATCCACGTCCGAACCGTCCTGCTTCAAACGAGGCTTGATATTAAAATCAACCGCATATTTTACCGCTACCAAGACCTTCATAGCTCTTCCTGAATCAAATTTAGGCCGTATTGTAATCGGCCACACAATATCTGTTAAATAAATTATAGTGATAATACATATCTAATAAATCTATATGCGTCCATGAGACATACGCTAAGACAGCTTGAAGTTTTTGTCGCGATCGCCCGGCTGCAAAATGTGTCGCGCGCCGCGGAAACTCTCTCGCTGTCGCAATCCGCGGCCAGCACCGCACTGGGGGAGCTGGAACGCCAGTTCGATTGCCAGCTGTTCGACCGTATGGGCAAAACGCTCAAGCTGAATGAACTCGGCAAAACCCTGTTGCCGATGGCTGCCGCGTTGCTGGACCAGGCAACGGAAATCGAAAATGTGTTGCAAGGGAACACCGCTTTGGGCCTGCTTAAGGTCGGAGCCACCCTGACCATCGGAAACTATCTGGCGACCTTCCTGATCGGTTCATTCATGAAACTGCATGAGGAATGCCAGGTTCAACTGCATGTGCATAATACCAATTCCATCCTGCAACAGGTAGCCCACTATGATCTCGACATGGGGCTGATCGAGGGAGATTGCCATCACCCCGACCTGGAAGTTGAGCCGTGGATAGAGGATGAGCTAGTGGTTTTCTGTGCGCCCGGCCATCCGCTGGCTACGCGCGGGGCGGTGGACATCGCGGAATTGCTGGGGGACACCTGGATTTTGCGTGAACAGGGCTCCGGCACGCGGGAAACCTTCGATCATGCGATGCGCCACTACCATCCGCAGCTGAATATCCGCCTGGTGCTGGAGCATACTGAAGCGATTGAGCGCGCAGTGCAGTCAGGGCTGGGCATAGGATGCATTTCGCGTCTGGCGTTGCGCGATGCTTTCCGTCGCGGCAGCCTGGTACCGATTGAAACCCCCGCGCTGGATCTGCGCCGACAGTTCCTGTTGGTCTGGCACAAGAAAAAATATCAGACCGCAAGTATGAGAGAATTCCTGAAACATTGCCGTGCGATGACGGCCAATATCCGCAGCACGGACGAAATTAAACTTTCCTATATACCCTAGAAAATATGCAACGCGATGTGATGAATTATGATGTATTGATCGTCGGCGCCGGCCCTGCCGGCCTGTCTGCCGCGATCCGGTTAAAACAGCTGGCGCTCGCAAGCGGGCGCGAAATCAGTGTGTGCGTGCTGGAAAAAGGAGCGGAGGTCGGGGCGCATATCCTGTCCGGGGCGGTGATTGATCCAATCGCTTTAAACGAGCTGCTGCCCGACTGGAAAACGTCCGGGGCGCCGCTGCACACCCCGGTTGCCGAAGACCGGTTTTTAATACTGGGTAAGGAAAAAAGCTGGCGCATTCCGGAAATGCTTCTGCCGCCGCTGATGAACAATCACGGCAACTACATCATCAGTCTGGGCAATCTGTGCCGCTGGCTGGGCACGCAGGCGGAAGCGCTCGGAGTTGAAATTTACCCCGGCTTCAGCGCCGCCGAGGTCATTTACGATGAGCATGGAGTAGTGCAGGGAGTGATTACCGGCGACATGGGCGTAGCGCGCGATGGCAGTCATAAACCCGACTACACCCCCGGCATGGAACTGCGCGCGCATTACACCCTGGTTGCCGAGGGCGCGCGCGGCTCACTGACCAAGACACTGGAAGCGAAGTTCAATTTGCGTGCGGCTGCAGATCCGCAAAAATATGGCATCGGCTTCAAGGAGTTGTGGCAGGTAGACAGCAAAAATCACCAGCCCGGCCTGGTTATTCATACGCAAGGCTGGCCGCTGGATCACACCACCGGCGGCGGCGCGTTTATTTACCACCTCGAAAATAATACCGTCGCCGTCGGATTCGTCGTGCACCTCAACTACAGCAACCCTTACCTCAGCCCTTTCGATGAGTTCCAGCGCTTCAAAACTCACCCGGCAATACGGCCGCTGTTCGATCAGGCCAAGCGCATTTCCTATGGCGCGCGGGCCATCAATGAAGGCGGGCTGCAATCGTTGCCTGAACTGGTTTTCGCCGGCGGTGCGCTGATCGGCTGCGCGGCCGGCTTCGTGAATGTTCCGCGCATCAAGGGCAGCCATAACGCGATGAAGTCCGGCATGCTGGCCGCCGAGGCAGTAGCGGATGCCCTGGCTAATGGCCGGGCCGGCGATAGACTTGCCAGCTATGCCGAAAAACTGCGTTTATCGTGGATCTGGCAGGATCTCGAGCCGGTACGCAATGTTAAGCCGGCGCTATCGAAATTTGGCAATTTTCTGGGCTCGGTATACGGCGGATTCGAAATGTGGCTGCACGCGGCCGGACTTAAAACCCCGTGGACGCTGAAGCACCAACAAGCAGATCATGCCACCCTGATGACGATAGATAAGGCGGTCAAAATTGCCTATCCCAGGCCCGATGGCAAAGTAAGCTTCGATAGACTGTCATCGCTTTACCTCAGCAATGTTCATCATGAAGAAGACCAGCCGGTGCATCTGGTCCTTAAAGATACCCGTGTACCGATAACGGTCAATCTGCCGAAATACAACGCGCCGGAGCAACGTTACTGTCCGGCCGGTGTTTATGAAATCGTGCAGAACGGTGCCGATCAACATTTACAGATCAACGCCGCCAACTGTGTTCATTGCAAAGCCTGCGATATCAAGGACCCAACGCAGAACATTATCTGGCACACGCCACAAGGCGGCGGCGGGCCGAATTATGTCGGCATGTAATTGTCACTAATGATAGAAAAGTCGTTGTTTGATAGAATTGGCTACGTGTAATCGGAAAAATTCAATGATGAACTCTCGCCTCTTCCGCATCATATTAGCCGGTGCATTTGTGTTAGCGAACAGCAATACCGTACATGCCGACGACATTCAGGACGCTAACGCTCTACTTAACAAAGGCCAGCGCACCGAGGCTTTGGACACAATCAATCATTATCTGAAGAGCAAACCCAAGGATGCTCGAGCGCGTTTTCTGCAAGGCCTGATTCTGTATAAACAAGGTCAGACGGAGGAGGCAATTAAGGTTTACTCGACCTTGATTGAGGACTATCCGGAAATGCCCGAGCCATATAATAATCTGGCCGTGTTGTATTCGGAGCAGGGCGAGTTCATTAAGGCCAGACAAACGCTGGAAATGGCCATACGCGACCACCCCAACTACGCCATTGCTCATGGCAATCTGGCGGATATTTACATCAAGCTCGCCGCCGTAGCATATGACCGCTCGCTGCAACTGGATCGCAACAATACCCTGACGCAGAAAAAGTTAGCTTTAGCCGAGGAGTTGCTGGTACTGAATAAAAATACACATTCGGCTAAAAAGTAACGCTCTGCCTATTTTTATATTGATAATGCGGCAAGGCTCTGGTGGTGACACTATCCGGACTGGCCGGACCGGTAAAGACCGTTGGCAGACGTAAAACCTCAGCGCAACTGCTTTAAGGATGCCTCAAGGGCAGCATAGTAGCTGTGATCGCTCCGAAGGTATCTGAGAGACCCGGCTGGGGCAAACCAAAACAAAAATTGCTGCACCATTAGAACGGAATGTCATCATCAAAGTCATCGAAACTGCCCTTGGCAGGTGCCGGCTTACGCGCCGCCGGCGCAGCTGAGGAAGCATGGGCGGCTGGTTCAGCCGACCGTTCGGTCACTTCATAGTTGCTGCTCCCGCCGGATTTGCTGCCCAGCATTTGCATCTGGTCGGCGATGATTTCAGTGGTATACCGGTCCTTGCCTTCCTTGTCCTGCCATTTGCGCGTGGCAAGTTTGCCCTCAATATATACCTGCGAGCCTTTTTTTAAATATTCGCCGGCTATTTCGGCCAGCTTGCGATAAAACACCAGGTTATGCCACTCGGTTTTTTCCTGTTTTTCGCCGTTCTTGTCTTTCCAGTTTTCCGAAGTTGCAAGGGTGGCGTTGGTCACGGCCTCGCCGTTAGTCATGTATCGCGTTTCCGGATCCTTGCCCAGACGTCCGACCAGTATCACTTTATTAACCGACATTTCACGCTCCTTTTACCAATTGACAGACCAGTGCTTCATCAAAACCTTGCATCTCTACCTTGAGGCAGGCCATCCCTTCAGCGCCCGCGACCATCACTTCGCGCACGCCCTGTACCTGCGCCAGCCGCTGCCGTAGCGCGCCGGCCCGCGCCTCATCGAGCTCAGGCAGGTGGAACATCCTGGTGCGTACCGCCGCCGGTGAGCGCATCGTGCTTGCCACCACCAGCCACAGCATCAGCAACACCAGAGCAAACGCTATGACTGCGTTGCCGTCAAAATATTGCATCAGCAGGCCGCCCATCGCGGCGCCGAAAAATGCGCCGAGGAATTGTACACTGCTGTACACCCCCATAGCCGTGCCCTTGGCTGCCAGCGGCGCGATCTTGCTGATCATCGAAGGCAGGGTTGCTTCCAGCACGTTGAACGCGGTAAAAAACAGCAACAGCGCGAACGCGACGCCCCACACACTGTGCTGCAGCAGCATCAGCGCCAGTTGCCCCAGCGCGGCAAGCGAAATTGACGCAATGAACACCTGCTTCATTTTCGCTTTCTTCTCGGCAATAATAATCGGCGGCACCATCAGCATGAACGCTGCCAGCATCACCGGCAAATACACATACCAGTGCTGAGCTGCCGCCAGGCCGTTGTCCTTCAGCACAAAAGGCACTTGCATGAAAACCGACATCAGAATCGCATGCAGCGAAAATATACCGAAATCCAGGCGGAGTAAATCCTTGTTGCGCAACACTTCACCCAAACGCTTACCGCTTGCTTCAGTCTCCGAATGAAACCGGGTGATCAGCGGATTAGGAATGACGAAAGCAACCACCAGCATCGCCAGCACAGCTAATACCCCGGTCAGTGCAAAAATGCCCGGGACGTCGATGTAGTGGTAAAGGATGGGCGAAAGTACCAGCGAAATCGAGAAGGTAATGCCTATGGTAATGCCGATCATCGCCATCGCTTTGGTACGATGCTCCTCGCGCGTCAGATCGGCGGTCAGTGCCATCACCGCGGCGTTAATTGCGCCGGCTCCCTGGATTACACGTCCGGCGATGACCCAGTAAATGTTGTCAGCCGAGGCGGCGATGAAACTGCCGATCGCGAACAGGATCAGGCCAGCATAGATCACCGGCTTGCGTCCATAGCGGTCGGACATCCAGCCGGCCGGAATCTGCAGGATGGCCTGGGTCAGGCCATATGCACCGAGCGCGATACCGATCAGCAGATGGCTATCGCCGCCGGGCAGATGTTCGGCATATAACGCAAAAATGGGCAGAATAATAAACAGCCCCAGCATGCGCAGACCGTAAATACCGGCCAGACCGACACTGGCGCGGCGCTCCACCGGGGTCATCGAGTCTTGGGTAGCAGAGGCTGGGTTTGCTGAATCTTTAGTAACTGGCATGGGCTTCGGTTTTGGAAAGCGCGGAAACTGGCGTATATTAACAGGTCAACCTTAGTCAAGATAGCTCGCACGGGTAGCACAAATGGAAAGCATCAAAATTCGCGGTGCACGCACGCACAACCTGAAAAATATCAACCTCGATCTGCCGCGCAATCAACTGGTGGTTATTACCGGCCTCTCTGGTTCGGGCAAATCCTCGCTGGCGTTTGATACGCTGTATGCCGAGGGTCAGCGGCGCTACGTCGAATCGCTGTCGGCTTACGCGCGCCAGTTTCTGCAGCTGATGGAAAAACCCGATGTCGACCTGATCGAAGGCCTGTCGCCGGCGATCGCAATCGAGCAGAAAGCCACTTCGCATAATCCGCGCTCCACCGTCGGCACCGTGACCGAAATCCACGATTATCTGCGCCTGCTGTTTGCGCGCGCCGGCGACCCGTATTGTCCGCTGCACAATCTGCTGCTGCAGGCGCAGAGCGTCGGCCAGATGGTCGACCATGTGCTGCAACTGCCCGAGGGCACGCGCATCATGATCCTGTCGCCGCTGGTGGTGGAACGCAAGGGCGAGCAGCTCGACCTGTTCGACGAATTGCGCGCCCAAGGCTTCGTGCGGCTGCGCGTGAACGGCACCGTGTACGAAATGGACAAGCTGCCGACCCTGCAAAAAAATAAAAAACATACGGTCGAAATTGTCGTGGACCGGCTGAAGGTCAGCGCCGACGCCAAGCAGCGGCTGGCCGAGTCATTTGAAACCGCGCTGCGCCATGCCGACGGGCGTGCGCTGGCGGTCGAACTGGATAACGACAAGGAGCACCTGTTCTCGGCCAAATTTTCCTGTCCGCTGTGCGATTATTCGCTGCCGGAACTGGAACCGCGCCTGTTCTCGTTCAACAACCCGATGGGCGCCTGCCCCAAGTGCGACGGGCTGGGCAGCATCAGTTTCTTCGACCCCAAACGCATCGTGGCTTTTCCGCAGCTGTCGCTGAACGCCGGCGCAATCAAGGGCTGGGACCGGCGCAATCAGTTTTATTATCAGATGCTGGACAGTCTGGCCAAACACTATGCATTTGATCTGGAGCAGCCGTTTGAAAGCCTCCCAGCCAATATCCAGCAAATCGTTTTATACGGCAGCGGCAAAGACAAAATCTCTTTTCGCTACCTGAATGAACGTGGCAAGCCGACCATGCGGGAGCACGCATTCGAGGGCATCGTCAATAATATAGAGCGCCGATACAAGGAATCCGAATCCCCTACGGTACGCGAAGAACTGGCGAAATTTTTCAACACTTGCACCTGCCCGGAGTGTGACGGTACCCGGCTGCGCCTGGAGGCGCGCAGTGTGCGCATCGCCGGGAACACGATCTTTCAATTAAGCGCGTTGCCATTGCGGCAGGCGCTGGCATTTTTTTCCCAGGTCAAACTGGCCGGGCATAAACAGGCCATCGCCGAGCGTATCGTGCTGGAAATTGCCAGCCGCCTGACCTTTCTGAACAATGTCGGGCTGGATTATCTGTCGCTGGATCGCTCGGCGGAAACCCTCTCTGGCGGCGAGTCGCAGCGCATACGCCTGGCTTCGCAGATCGGTTCCGGCCTGACCGGGGTGATGTATGTGCTGGACGAACCCTCGATCGGGCTGCATCAGCGCGATAACGATCGTTTGCTCACTACGCTGAAACGGCTGCGCGACATGGGCAACAGCGTGATTGTGGTAGAGCATGACGAAGATGCGATCCAGTCGGCTGATTACGTCGTGGACATGGGCCCGGGCGCCGGGGAACACGGCGGCGCCATCGTCGCACAGGGCACGCCGGCGGACATCTGCGCCAACCCGGACTCATTGACCGGCGATTACCTGACCGGCCGGCGCAGCATAGCCGCGCCCAAGCAGTACCGCGCACCTGACCCGGAGCGCATGCTGCAGATACGCGGCGCCAGCGGCAATAACCTGAAAGATGTGACGCTGGATTTGCCGGTCGGATTGCTGGTGTGCGTAACCGGCGTATCCGGCTCCGGCAAATCCACGCTGATCAATGACACCCTGTATCACGCGGTGGCGCGCAATCTGTATGGCAGCAATGCCGAACCCGCGCCTTATGCAGAAATCACCGGCCTGGAATTTTTCGACAAAGTGATCAACGTTGATCAAAGCCCGATCGGCCGCACGCCGCGCTCCAATCCGGCGACTTACACCGGCCTATTCACACCGATCCGCGAATTGTTCGCCGGTGTGCCGCAGGCGCGCGAACGCGGCTATGGGCCGGGGCGCTTCTCGTTCAACGTCAAGGGCGGGCGCTGTGAATCGTGCCAGGGCGACGGCGTAATCAAGGTCGAAATGCATTTTCTGCCGGATCTGTATGTGCCCTGCGATGTCTGCCACAGCATGCGCTACAACCGTGAGACGCTGGAGGTGCAATACAAGGGCCAGAATATTTACCAGATCCTGGAGATGACAGTGGAGCATGCGCACGAGTTTTTCGCGCCGGTGCCTATCATTGCACGCAAGCTGCAAACGCTGCTTGATGTCGGCCTCGGTTACATCACGCTGGGGCAAAGCGCCACCACGCTGTCCGGCGGCGAAGCGCAGCGCGTCAAACTGTCACTGGAACTGTCCAAGCGCGACACCGGCCGCACGCTGTACATCCTTGACGAGCCAACCACCGGCCTGCATTTTCATGACATTGCGCTGCTGCTGCAGGTGATCCACAAACTGCGTGACCAGGGCAACACGGTGGTGGTGATCGAGCATAATCTGGATGTGATCAAGACGGCCGACTGGGTGATCGACTTAGGGCCGGAAGGCGGCGAAGGCGGCGGGCGCATCATTGCACAGGGCTCGCCGAAACAGATTGCACATAATCCGGACAGCGTCACCGGATCGTACCTGAAACGGCTATTGCGTTAATGCGGTAAATCAGCAACCGTCGGCAAGTAATTGGGTAATGATAGCCGGCCGGAAATGACGGGCGGATGCCGTACTAACCGATGGTATTGCGGCGCAGGAAGAATATGAAATCCTCGCCTTCCTTGCTGGCGACCAAAAGGTCGTTGCCTGTCTGCCGGCAAAACGCGACGAAATCCTTTGGGGACTTCTGGTCGGTGGCTAGCACCCTCAGCACCAGCCCATCGGTCATCTTGTCCATCGCTTTTTTTGCGCACAGGATGGGAAGCGGCGAAGCCAGCCCGCGTGCATCCAGCTCGGCGTCAAACTCCATCGCTATGCACCAGTGGCGCGCCGGCCTGAGCCCACGCCACAACCCCGCCCTGCAGGTTGTACACGTCATTGAATCCCTGAGCTGCGGCGAACGCAGCGGCCTGAGCCGAGCGCCCCCCCATCTTGCAGTAGAACACCAGCCGCGCCGATTTATCCAGCTCCTGCAGCCGCGCCGGCAACAAATGCAGCGGCAGCTTGATAGCGCCCTGTATGTATCCCTGAGCGATTTCCGCATCGGTGCGAACATCCACCAGACAAATACTGCCTTGCGCGTTTAGCGCCTGCAACTCCGCCACCGTTATATTTTTAAACTCGCTCATTATTTAATTTTACCGCTAATTCATCGAAAATTTTAAAATATCTGGAAGGATAATGCCAGCACACCGTCCCCCCGGCTTGCCGCGGACAACGAGCAACAACCACTCGATTTACACTGGGTCGTGATCATTCAGCAAATGAGAAAGCCGAGTATTGGCTGCATCGAGACGCTTGACCAGCAAGCGCAGAAAAGCGTTATCCATCTGGAAGCGGCATCCCGAGGTGGCTTTCTCCAGCACCGCCGGATTAACCTCTATCAGCGTTGCACTCGACTCCGCCACTACATCGGTAGTGCGCAGAAACTCCCGCTCGGCCAGATGCGCCATTTCCCCGAAACAATCGCCTTTATACAAAGTACTCAGCAAGCGCCCCTGTTTAAGCACGTTTACGGTGCCATGACCGAGGATGAAAAATGTGCGGCCCGGATCGCCCTCATGTAATACATATTCGCCCTGATGGATTTTACGCCAGCGGCTGATGCGCAGCACCTCCCACAATTCAACGTCGCTGAAATTCCTGAAAAACATCAGCGTACGCAGCGTATTGAATTTTTCCACGTCGAAAATTTCAGCCGGAGTCACGATGCTATTGCTGAAAAACATCACCAGATCCTGCGCAAATTCGTCCCAGGCCTGATAACGCTGCGCCAAATCCTTGTGCATCGCCCGCGTCACAATGGCTTCCAGCTCAGGCGGAATCTCTGGGCGATACAGGCCGACAGCCGGCGCCGGAAGATTTACGATCTGGTAGATCAGGCTGTAATTATTGCTGGCCTCGAACGGCAGCTTGCCGGTGAGCAGCTGGAACATGGTCACCCCCAGCGAATAAATATCGGTCTGATGAGTGAGCGGTTGTTCGTCCAGCTGCTCTGGCGACATATAAGCCGGGGAACCAACTCCTAATACCTGGGTGATCTGCTGGTTGATGACCAGCGCCGCGCCGAAGTCCGAGATGCGTATGTCGCTCTGGCCGCACAGCAGGACATTGGCGGGCTTGATGTCGCGATGGATCACACCCTGGCAGTGCGCATATTCCAGCGCCTTGCAGCACTTGTATCCGATTTCAGCAATAGTCCCGAACGGCAGCAGCTGAGCCAGGCCGGTATAGTAGGCAAGCGTCTTGCCCTCGATGTACTCCATGACGATGTAGTTAACCGTGCCATCCATTACTGCATCAAACACTTTGACGATATGCGGATGGGACAGCTTGCCGGCCAGCGACGCTTCGGTCAGCAGCATCTTGCGATGTGCTTTGGCAAGGGCGGGATTTTCGCGCAACGCATCCAGATTGAACAGCTTGAGCGCTACCCGGCGATTGCTGAAAGGATCCAGCGCGAGGTACACGACGCTGGTCGCGCCGCTGCCAATCTCCCTGAGTATTTCATACTTGCCAATTTTATCCATCAGCGCTGTGGTGATCGTTAACAGCGGCATTCTGCGGGTTTCGCACGCGACTGTCCAGACAGCACGATAGCGGAACCACGGTCGGGAACGGTTATCATACCGATATGAAACTATTGCTCATTACTACACTATGCGCCGGATCAGCGTTATGCCATGCGGAAGGTCTGCCGGACCTGGGTGACGTTTCGCAAACCGCCGTTTCGCCGCAGCAGGAACGCCAGATCGGTGAGCAGAGCATGTTCGAGATACGCGCAGATCGCAGCTATCTCGATGACGCGGAAATCAACGATTATCTTAACCAGCTGGGCGGCCAGCTGGTGGCCAACAGCAGCGAGCCTGCCCAGCAGTTCGAGTTCTTTGCAATCAACGACAGCGCAATTAATGCTTTTGCGCTGCCTGGTGGCTTCATCGGTGTAAATACCGGACTGATATTAATGGCCGGCAGCGAATCCGAACTGGCTTCAGTGCTGGGCCATGAAATTGCGCATGTCACGCAGCATCATCTGGCGCATATGATAGCCGGCCAAAAGATAGACACAATAACGTCGATGGCCGCGATTGCAATTGCCATTCTGGCCGCACGCAGCAACCCCGAGGCGTCGCAGGCAGCGCTGGTCGGCATGCAGGCCGGCGCAATCCAGCGGCAACTGAGTTTCAGCCGTGCCAATGAACAGGAAGCGGATCGCTTCGGGTTGGCTACGCTGCAAAAATCCGGCTTTGACCCACGCGCGATGCCGGCTTTTCTGGAGCGCATGCAGAAAGCCACGCGCCTGCTGGAAGGCGGCGCCCCTTCTTATTTGCGCACGCACCCGGTCACCAGTGAGCGCGTCGCCGATGTGGCCAATCGGGTGCAGCAAACGCCGTACCATCTGGTCGCGGACAGCATCAATTTTCATCTGGTGCGCGCCCGTCTGCAAGCCCTGCAGAAAAACCCGCGGGAGGGCGTAGCATTTTTCACCGAGGCGTTAGGTGAGAAAAAATTCGGCAACCAGACCGCCCAGCGTTACGGCTTGGTGCTGTCCCTGTTGCGCAGTAATAAACCAGCGCGCGCCGCACAGGAATTGACCCCGCTGCAGGATCAGATCGCACATAACGCAATGATCACAACATTGGCCGGACAGGTCATGCGCGCCAATAACGACGATCAGAAAGTATTTGATTTTTATCTCGCGGCAACTCAGGATTTTCCGTCTTACCGGGCGCTGACTTACGATTACGCCGAGTTGCTGCTGCAGCGCAAACGCTACGATGACACTCTAAAATTACTCAATGAACAAATTATCGGCCATCCGGAAGATGCGCACCTGTATGACTTACAAGCACGTGTTTACTCGGCGCTGGGCAAAAGGCAAGAGGAGCATCATGCGCTGGCATACAGCTACGCATTGCGCGGCAACCTGTACGGCACCATAGAACAGCTGGAACTAGCCAAGCAGGCCGGCACGGATTACTACCAGCTTTCCGCGATTGAAAGCGAACTGAAAATGTTCAGGGAGATTGCGGCGGCGCACCGGAAGTAATGCAATCAGTTGGGCGGCGGTATTTTCATAACAGACGTCAAGTCTGTCTTGTCACATCCCCTGCCAGCCCGCTGGCAGCTCACCTTGTAGTCAGCTCGAGCCTTCTCAATCTCACCCATATTTTCATAAGCCATTGCGCGCCCAAACAGATAACGATTGCTTAAGTATTTAGTGCCCGCATCGGAGATCTCCAAAGCTTTGCTGAAAGCTGAAACTGCATTATTCCAATCTTGCTTTTTTAGATACGCAGCTCCCATGTTGCCATACCCCTCGGCAAAATCTTTGCTCAAAGTTATGGCCTGTTTTAGATCGGCAATGGCCTGGTCCGGTCTATCAATCTTGATCAGCTCGGTTCCGCGGTTGTAATAAATCCGATACCCCCCCGGCAAATCCGTACGTCCTTTCACCAGCTTTTCCGCATCATCCCATAGCAGCACCGGATGTGAAAACGTCACCAAGCGCTCCATAGACACAGGCAGCATCGCCAAAGCAACCATCGCCAGAATAAGTGTCGCAAGGCGCGCATCGATCTTGAAAAATATGACCGGCAGCAGACAAAATGCCCCTGCCGCCCACAGATAACTCCGATACAGCACAAACGGCTCCTGTATTCGCACAGCAGAAAATTCGGTAAAAAACATTAGCCATGGGAAAAGCAGGGCCAAACCCGCCAAGCCAGATCGTCCACGTTTCAGTAGCAAATAGAATGCAGTCATCCCCCAGATAACAAACGCGGCGGCGGCCAGCAGGTAGGGTGAAAATAGCGATTGCGCGAAGGGTACTCGAATATCAACGGACATCCAGGCGGGATTAGGAAATATCCACAATAGCGCATACTTAAAAAACAGCCACGATTGCGTCATCACACTCAGCGGGTACGCTAGCTCACCGGCAGCTGTCCCCCGTAACATCTCCGGCGCATTGATTTCGTACACTGCGCCAAGCAAATTTTTTAACCAAACGGCAAACACAGCAATTGCAAACAGCCCGGCAAAAATTGCCCATCTCTGCTTCAGCCTGGTTCGCCAATCGTCGTGCAATAGCACGGTCAGTGCCAGCAATACGGCCGGCAGCATAATGGAGTGTTCTTTGGAGAATACTGCCAAATAATAAAAAGGGATGCACATCCATAACCAGAGCGGCTTCTGCCGGACGCTGCCGTATACGTAGGAGAGCATAGCCAGCAGACAAAACAGCGTAGCCATGATAATGGTGCGCTGCACCAGATAACCTGCCGCGTAAGTAGCCACCGGGTGCAGAGCAAATAAAAGTGCTGCGAAAAATGCTGCATGTGAGGGGAGCAGTTCATTCTCGCTACGTTTGGCATAAACAGATTCAAACAACACCTTAAGGAAAAAAAACAACGCCAGCACTACAGCTGCATGAAGCATCAGATTACCTATCCGGAATCCAAGTAAATTCAGACCGAACCACACTTTGGTCCAGGCGAGGGTCGCATAAGGCAAGGAACGCAATTCAAGTATTGCAAAATGATAATTGGAGACCGGCTGATTTCCTTCGTTATCCAGCATGAAGAACGGCAAGTCATCGAACAGAATCGGATTCCGCAGGAATTGACCATACAGCGCGGCAGTCCCTAACACCAGCAGTGTCAGCGCAATCCAAATCTGTATTTTTTTATTTAGCATGGCCGGTGCAATACAATTGTGATTAAGGCACTCAAGAAAAACCCCTCACGAGGAGGGGTCGTCGTCACACAGCAGTTGAACTATCTTACTTACAAATGCTGGCTGCAATACAGGTGCTGGTAGCGGTCGACCAAGTTACGCCATTGGTCGAGGTAAAGGTTGGAACCAGGATATACGTTTCACCATTCAGACCATTGGTGGTACGGGCGGTAGCAGTAATTGTTCCGTTCGCTGTAGCAACGGTATCAACATACTTGGTTGGGTTACCAGTAACAACATCGGCAGGGATACCCTGTGTTCCTGCAGAACAACCAGTAACGGTGCCCAGGTCAGTGGCACACACTTCCACAGCGGTTTTAATTGCCTGGGTTGCCTGTACCACTTCTGTAAATTTGGCCTTTTTAGTATATGTGCTGTAAGCCGGAATCGCCACTGCAGCCAGAATACCGATAATCGCAACAACGATCATCAATTCAATCAGGGTAAAACCTTTTTGTGCTTGTTTCATGGTGAAGCTCCTTTTAGGTTGGAACGCAACACACTGGGTGTGTGCTTAATTACAAGCAGATTGTGTGCCACTCTTATCTAATCTTCCAAACCCCAATATAAATAAGGGCTTTACCATCGATCTGAAAAATTCAGGGTAAAACGGTGGAGGCGGGGCGACCATCCTCGTCACCGAGGTGACAATTTTTGTCAGCTAAAGCTGGAATCCCGGTATCTTATTCAAATCCACTTCGTCTATCTGTTCCGCATCAAGGAACTGGTGCGCATAAGTCATGTACACTTTTTCGCGCACGAAGATGTCGAACAAGTCGGGATCGATATGGTTGCCCAGCTTCATTCTGCCTAAAATCGCGAGCGATTCGGACAGAGTTTTGCCTTTTTTATACGGCCTGTCCTTGGCGGTGAGCGCTTCGAAAATATCGGCGATGCCCATGATGCGCGCCTGTACCGACATCTGTTCGCGCGTAAGCCCCTTGGGGAAGCCCTTGCCATCCATGCGCTCGTGATGTCCACCGGCGAATTCCGGCACGTTTTTAAGATGCCGCGGCCACGACAGCGATTCCAGCATCTTGATGGTGAGATCCATGTGGCGATTGATGATCTGGCGCTCCGGCGCAGTCAGCGTGCCATAAGGAATATTCAGGTTCTCCAGTTCATCTGCGCTGAGGAAATTACTCTGCTGTCCTGTTTCGTCGCACCAGGAATACGCGGCGATGCCACGCACGCGGGCTTGATCGGCCTCGCTCATTTTCTCCGAGCCGATGTTGGACGCACGCAAAAAATCCCGATCGTCATGCAGCTGGCGAATGCGCGCTTCGAAATCGGCGTGTATTTGCGCTGGGTCTGCGTCAGCCTGTTGCAGCGCGCGCAGCATGGCGATTTCGGCATCGCGCTTGAGCACTTCGAAGCGCGTATCGATCAGATGTATGCGGTCGTAAATAGTCTGCAGCTTGGTGGCCTTGTCGACCACATGCACAGGCGTGGTTACCTTGCCGCAATCATGCAGCAATGCAGCGATCTTGAGCTCATAGCGTCGCTGCTCGGTCATTTCGAAATTCTCCAGCGGCGGGGCCCGTTCAATACGCCCCACTGCTTCGGCCAACAGCATGGTCAGCACCGGCACACGCTGGCAATGGCCACCGGTGTACGGGGATTTATCGTCGATCGCAGTGTTGATCAGGCCAATAAACGATTCGAACAGCTCTTCCATCTGCCGGATCAGGCTGCGATTGGTCAGCGCGATGGCGGCCTGTGATGCCAGCGATTCCACCAGATGCGTGTCATCCTGAGTAAACGCCGCGATGGCGCCAGTGTCCCGATCCAGTGCGTTGATCAGCTGCAGCACGCCGATGATCTCATTGTCATAGTCGCGCATCGGCACAGTGAGAAACGAGGTCGAACGGTAGCCAGTCATCTGGTCGAAATTCTTGGTGCCGGCAAAATCAAAACCGGCGGCGGCATAAGCATCCGGAATATTCACCGTCTCTCCGGTCAGCGCGGCATGCGCCACCACCATTGCGTGGTTGGGTTTGCCGTGATCGTCCAGCATACGGATGGGCAGGAATGGAACGGCCGTTCCGGTAGTTCCCCCCATCGCGATCCCTACAGTATCGTTGCGCACTGCCTCGAACTTGATTAGCTTCTGTTCCGGCTCCACCAGATAGACCGTACCCGCGTCCGCGTTGGTGATACGTTTTGCCGCCAGCAAAATGGTTTCGAGCAAACGGTTGATATCACGCTCACTGGATAACGCACTGCCAATTGCATTCAGCTCGTTGAGCCGATGCAGCAGGTAATCGATCTGGGTCATCGCAAACTCCGTTTCTTCTTGGGCAAAACGATAAAATTATTTAATGCAGACGGCGCGTACCTGGTGTATATCCGTAATCCCGGACAGAACTTTTTCGATGCCGTCCTGTTTCAATGTGCGCATGCCTTCCTCCAGCGACAACCCGAACAACTCGGAAACACGCGCATGTCCCTGGATGGCTTTCTTGACCGGATCGGTGCCAATCAGCAGTTCATGCAGGCCGACGCGGCCGCGATATCCGGTATCCGAACACTTTTCGCATCCGACCGGTTCATACAGGGTGATCTGTCCTTTGGCATCGGCGAATAGTTTGATCCATTCGCCATACAGCACCTTGTAAGCGGCATTCGCATCTTTTTTCCAGGCCTCGGTAATCTTCAGTTCTTCGCCGTATTCAGCCAGCAGGGCCTTGATCTCTTCCTGCGATGCGATATGCGGCTTTTTGCAATCCTTGCACAAACGCTTGGCCAGGCGCTGCGCCAGTATGCCCAGCAGCGCATCGGCGAAGTTGAACGGATCCATGCCCATGTCCAGCAGGCGTACGATCGATTCCGGGGCGCTGTTGGTATGCAGCGTGGCGAATACCAGATGGCCGGTCAGCGACGCCTCGATACCGGTGGCCACGGTTTCCTTGTCGCGCATTTCCCCCACCATGATCACATCCGGATCGGCGCGCAGGAAGGCGCGCATGATAGTGGCGAAATCCAGCCCCGCCTTCTTGTTGATCTGCACCTGGCGCAGCCCTTTCTGGGTAATTTCGACCGGATCTTCCACCGTCCATATTTTGGTGTCGGGGGTGTTGATATGTTTCAGGATCGAATGCAGCGTGGTCGTTTTACCTGAACCCGTCGGTCCACAAACAAAGAACAGCCCGTAAGGTTTGGTGACGGTCTTCTTGACCAGCTCCAGATTGCGCACCGAAAAGCCCATGTTGTCGAGCGGGATCGGTTCGCCCGATGCCAGGATACGCATCACCACATCTTCAACCCCGCCCTGCGACGGAATGGTGGCGACCCGCAACTCGATATCCAGCGGGCCATATTTCTTGAATTTTATTTTGCCGTCCTGCGGTTTGCGCTTCTCCGAAATATCCAGATCGCACATGATCTTGATGCGGGTGATCAGCGCGTTGCGATAGCTGGACGGAATCTCGATATAGTTCATCAGGGTTCCGTCCTTGCGCAACCGTATGCCGGTCTTGCTCTTGCCCGGCGCAGGCTCAATATGGATGTCCGACGCCCCCATCTTGTAGGCGTCCACAATGATTTTATTGACCAGCTTGACCAGCTCATTATCGGCCGCGGCGCTGACATCTTCATCGCTGACGCTGCCGGGTTCATCCTCGTCCACGCTCATCGAGGTGAGCAAATCATCCATGCTGGCGGTATCGGTATCGCTATCGCCATGGTCGGAGATACCCTCCCCGCCATAAAACTGATTCAGCGTGGCGGTGAACTCACGCATCGGGCTCACCTTATAGATCAGCCTGTTCTTCGGAAAAATATTGTTCACTACACGCGAAGCCTGGATGCGTTCCGGATCGGTAGTGAGGATAACCAGGCCTTCCGCAGTTTCTTCCACCGGGACCCAGTGGCTGCTCTCGACATATTCGCGTTTCAGATTTTTGAGCAGGTCGCCCGGCTTGGGACGATCGTGTTTATATGGCTCGTATGGCGCATTGAAGAAACTGGAGAGCGCCCTGCCCAGCGCCGAAAGACTAACCTGGAACTCATCTATCAGCACGCCTTCTATATCGATGCCCTTGCGCCGCGCCGTGCGCGCAGCCAACTCAAACTCGGCAGCTGATATCACCGCGTCGGTCACCAGGTAGTCGTATTTGGTTTTGGCTGTGTTTTGCTGCTGGCGCTGGCGCAGCGCAACCGCCAGCGTATGCGCCAGTTCCTGGCCGCCTTCCGCAACGATGGCCGGGAAAGGCTGGTCCGCCTTATTATTGATAACCTGTATCACGCCGATCAGGTCATCGTTGCCGGCTTCGACGATAGGCGCCACCAGCATTTGTTTGGTGCGGTAGCCGGTACGTTTATCCACGTCCTGCAAAAAGCGCAATTGCGCGCTGTAACCGGACAGCTCTTTTTCGTTATAGACATCATTCAGGTTAAGCATGACTTTATTCAGCGCGGCATAACCGGCGATGCTTTGTTCGGCAATCGGGAGCTTGAGGTCCTTGAACGAATTCAGCCCGGTCTTGACCTTGGACACCAGCGTATTCCGGTCCGGCCCCACCACATAAATGGTCAGCCGATCGGCGTGAAAAAGCGTGCAGATGTCCTTGCTGACGTCCAGCATGATTTCATCTATGTTGCTGGTGGCGTGAATTTTGTTAATGACGTGATTGAGGCCCTTGGTAAATTCCAGGCGCGCCTCCATGTCGCTCAGATTGCTGTGCTCCGCCCGGGCTATTCCGCTGTTCATCAATGGCTCCTCAAACACAGGGCGGCGCTGTGCATAGCCTGCGCGGCAGCCCGCTTAAATACCGCATTAAAATTCGAATACCTGGCCATTTTGCAGCATCTTTGGAACAAAGCCATCTACGCATGCCGCAATTTCCTGCATGGTAAGTTCTACTTCCCCCGGCTTGAGATGAGTGATATAGATATCCGGATTCAAGCGCAGTTTACCCAGCTCCTCCGCCAGCATGCTCGGGCAGAAATGCTTCGACAATATCGCCAGTTCTTTTTCCGCATTCGAAAATGCCGTTTCTATAATCAGATAGCGCAGATTGGTCATCCGGTTCACCACCGCCCACAGCTCATCATTGCAAGTCGTGTCGCCACTGAAAACCAGGCTGGCTACGCCGCTGTCAAGCTGAAAGCCCACCGCTGGCACCACGTGGTTGGCCGGCAGCGCGGTGATTTTACGCGATGGCAATAAGGCATGCGCATCGGTCAGCGCGATACCAGTGACCGCCGCACCTCCCAGTTCGATTGCCTTCCCCAATTCAATCGGCTGGTAGCACATGTATGGATGCTCCGCGTTGGGTATCTGGGTGAAGTCTGGCCATATTTTCCAGTTAAACACATGTTCACGGATAATTTCCAGCGTCTCTGCGATGGCGTATATGGTGAGTGGTTTGTCGCGCATAAAACCGGCGCTGTCCACCATAAAGGGGATGCAGGCTATATGGTCAAGATGGGAGTGAGTAATGAAGACGTGGTCTATCATGCTCAGCTCGGTCAGGCTGAGATCCCCGACGCCAGTGCCGGCGTCGATCAGCACGTCGTTATCCAGCAACATTGAAGTCGTCCGTGAGTTCCCGCCTATGCCCCCGCTACACCCAAGTATTCTGAGTTTCATCTATATCCCGACTGGTTGAAATTTTGCCGGCTATGCTACGGCTATCGTTGTTATTTTGTCTGGAAAACGAACACCCCATCCCAGTCCGCTCCAGGCGGATGCTCCCGGAAATATGCAATACGCTCTGCGTAAACCTGGTACAGCTTACTTGCCGGATAATTACGCTGCAGATTATACAGTTGCAGTTCAGCCTGGTCCCAGTCCTGTCTGCGATACAACCTTACTACTTGCTGGAACAGCTTGATTTCTTCCACCACGGCCGGGGCGACCTGACCTTGCAGCCCTATCGGTTCATATATGGTAACCGGCTCATCCTTGCCTTTAACGCGCACTTGGTCGAGTTCGCGATAAACAAATTCCGGCGCGGCATTTTTAGTGTTTTCCCCAACCATCACCCCGACGCCATATTGTTTGGTGATGCTCTCCAGGCGCGAGGCCAGATTAACCGCGTCGCCCATGACTGTATAAGCCACGCGAACTTCCGATCCCATGTTGCCTACGCTCACTTTGCCGGTGTTGAGGCCAACCCCGATATGGATCTCAGGCCAGCCGCGTTCCCTGAAGCGCGGCTGGATCTGTTCCAGCGCCTGCTGCATTTCAAGCGCCGCCAATATTGCATGATGGGCATGCTGCGTATCGGGCAGCGGTGCGCCCCAGAATGCCATAATGCAATCGCCCATATATTTGTCTATGGTGCCGCGGTGCTTGTAAACCACGCGCGACAGCGGGGTTAGGAATTCATTCATCAACAGCGCCAGTTCCCTGGCATCCAGCCCCTCGGAAATGGTTGTAAAACCGCGCACGTCCGAAAACAGGATGGTCATCTCGCGGCTGGCACTTTCCATCGATACCTGTTCCGGATTCCTGCTCATTTCATCGACCAGTTCGCTCGGTACATATTGCCCGAACAGATTGGTGATCTGGCGCTTGGTGCGCGCAGCGATAAAATATCCGTACGGCATATCGACCGCGAACAGCATCAGGACCAATAGCACAATGCTGGCTAATGGCAACGCCAGGCCGGCATAATGCCACATCGCCACATTACCGATAATGGCCGCGGCGAGTGTACCCAGCGTAAGCAAAGTCGCTTTCACCGGGGTCAGCATCGGCAACAGCAAGCTGAGCGTCACACCGATAATCAGCAACAGCGCCACCTCTACCGCCATCACATAAGGCGGCTTCTGCTTCAGGTTGCGGTCCAGCATGCCGGCGATCAGGTTGGCATGCACCTCCACGCCCGGATACGCCTCCGCCACTGGAGTGGAGCGCATATCGTTCAACCCCGGCGCAGATGTTCCTATTAGTACGATTTTGCCTTTCAGCTGGGCCAGCGGAACACGCTCGTGCAATACGTCGGCCAGTGAAAAATACGGGAAACTGCCCTGTCCCCCCCGATAAGGCACCAGGGTGCCGACGTTCTCATCTACCGGGATTCTGAGATTGCCCTGCGCACTCGCCAGATCCAGCCACTCGAGTCCGCCATACAGGTCGCCTTTGCTGCCTACGAAGCCCGGCGCGAGGCGGGTGGCGCCAAACAACGTGCGCACCATCGCAAGAGACAGTGACTCATAATAAGCGCCGTTATACTCAACCAGCATCGGCACACGCCGCACCACCCCGTCGGGATCCAGCATCGGGTTGAAGTGGCCGGCGCCGGCGGCGCTGCTCTGCAACACCTGCAGATTCCCGCCATAGCCATCGCGATGCTCGAAGTCGATCGGCCGGCCCTGAAATGTCCCGGATGCAAACACCGGTTCCGGCAATGCGCCGGACGTCTGTTTTTCACCGCCTGGGCTACTGCTGGAGAAATAATAGCCCAGTACGACATTCTGATCCTTGATCTTGCCGGCAAACAGGCTATCGTAGTCAAGTTGCGGTCCCAGCCGAAGCAACGCCGACTGAAACTGCGGCACGTCCTTCAGCTGGTTGCGCCCCAGGGCCTGCAACACCTTGAAGCCGGAGCTTTCGTCCTTTTCGGCGAACACCACGTCGAAGCCGGCTACCGCGACACCGTAGTGATTGAATAATTGATCAATCAGCGTCGCCAGCCGGTCGCGGCTCCACGGCCAGCGCCCCTCTTCCTTCAGGCTTTTTTCATCAATGTCGAGAATCGCGATACGCTTATCCACACCGCCGGGCATAGTCAGTTTCAGGCGGTAGTCGTAGAGAATGTTATCCAGCTGCTGGATGAATCCGATCCGATAGAGTTTTGCGGCACTGCCGAGAAATGCAATAACCAGCAGCAGCCCCAGCCCTATCAATAATGCATGTCGTTTCACCGCTCTCCCCGCCCCAAGTTTACAAATTTTAGTGCTTAAGCCAGCGCCTCACGGAGCAGAATCCAACACTTTAATCTGTACAAACCAGTCGCTGGTGTCCGGGGCGTGCATCAGCCATGAATATGAAATTTTGCTCCAGCAGCAAACACGAGCTGCCTCTTCGGCCAGGGCATCCGTGCGCATCGCTCAATATTAGCTGGCAAACTGGTCGGGGACGACAGCCGTCCGGTGGCCGGACTGGTCTTTAATCTTTGTAATAAAATTCCATCTTGACGCCAACCAGTTCAATGATGTCATGGTTGCTGAGCGGATGCGGCTGTTTGTCCAACACCTTGCCATTGACCGTGGGAAAGTTGGCCCCTTCCACATGAGTAATGAAATAGCCGTGCGGGCGGCGCGTCAACACCGCGACCTGCACGCCCGGCTTGCCGAGCGTAGTCAGGCTTTTCACCAAATCCATTTCACGGCCGGCGTTCTGCCCGTTCAATATCTGCACCGTGGCCAGCTGGACAGGCGCAGGCTGGCCGGACGCCGCGGCTGGCTGCGGCTTGCCCTGCGCCTCATGTGGAACAAAAGCAGATTGCGGCTGAGCATGCGCCGCCGGTCTGGCTTCCGCAGCCATCACCGTCGGCGCAGCAGCTACTTGAGCCGATGCATTGACAGGGGCGCGCAGCACCATGGTTTTTTCAAAATCTTCGGAGGCAGACTGACTGACCTGTTCATTCAGATATTTCAGGCGGTACTTGCCGATCTCGATTACATCATTATTCTGCAGGAAGTGCTTTTTGATCGTCACGCCGTTTACCATCACTCCGTTTGTGCTATCCAGGTCTTCCAGGAATGAATCGTTCAGTATGGTCACGATCGCCGCATGTTCGCCGCTGACGGCCAGGTTATCGATCACGATATCATTATGCGGCTTGCGCCCCAACGTCATGCGCTCCTTGTCCAGAACGCATTCCTGCAGCAACATTCCATCCATGCTGAGTATCAGTTTCGCCGCCATATCGTCGATCCCCGTAACTTTACTTCCTGAACCAAGACGCCAACTTTGCCGGCCAGCCGCGCGAGGCGGCAAATTCGCCGTTAACCTTTATCAGTATAACGGATACATTATCGCGTCCTCCGTTATCGTTTGCCAGCTCGATCAACTGGCTTGCCGCCAACGCCAAATTGCCCTGCAGCATCTCCAGCGCCGCGCCGATTTCCTCGTCCGGCACCATATCGTTCAAACCGTCTGAGCACAGCAGATAAATATCGCCCGTCTGAACCTTGTGCACTCTGATCTCCGGCGTCACAACAGCGTCGATACCGACAGCGCGCGTGACCAGATTCTTGTTCCTCGACAGCCGCGCATCTTCCCTGCTGATGACACCGCTGTCAATTTGCTCCTGCAGCAGCGAATGGTCGCGCGTAATCGCCTGGAATTGACCGGCGCGCAAACGGTACATGCGCGAATCACCGACATGCGCCACCGCCACGCGGTTATCGTAAAACAGTCCCGCTACTACAGTGGTGCCCATGCCGGCATATTGCGGCTGGCTCAGCGCCGCACTGTAGATCGCAGTGTTAGCCTGGTGCATGGTGTCGCGCAATACCTCCACGCCGACTTCCTCGCCGCCCAAATCCTTTTCTTCCGGCCGCACATTTTGCAGTTGCTGGCGCACGCCGGCAGACAGCACCGAAACCGCTATGCCGCTGGCAACTTCGCCGGCGTTGTAGCCACCCATGCCGTCCGCCAGCACGACCAGCCCGCAGCTCGCTTCGCACGCGACGCTGTCCTCGTTGTGCGAGCGCACCATGCCGGTATGGGTCTGGCTGACTATCTCCAGTGCTTCCTGAATATTCATATTTTTCCTGCACCCATTACTGCAAAGTGGCGGCGCACTGGCGCAACGCCAGGGCCATTTCCGCGCCGCTGTGATAGCGCTCCGCCGCTTGCTTGGCCAGCGCCTTGTCGATAATCGCCACGACACACGGCGGCACGTGCGGCCGGACAGTCAAAATATCCAGATGCGGTTCATTGGCTATGCGAAACATCAGCTGCGCCATCGAATCGCCGATAAAAGGGAGCTTACCACAGACCATTTGATACAGACTGACTCCCAGCGAGAACAAGTCGGACGTGCCTTCGATCTTCAGCCCGGACAATTGCTCCGGCGACATATACGAGGGCGTGCCCAGCACCATGCCGGTTTTGGTTCTGGAGGTATCGATGATGCGCGCAATCCCGAAGTCGGTTACCTTGACTGTGTCGCTCTCTGTGTCATACATGATATTGGCAGGCTTGATATCGCGATGCACCACATGCAGGCTATGCGCGTAATCCAGCGCCTCGGCCACCCGCGCAACAATGCTCAGCACGCGGGTCAGCGGCAGCAGATTTCCCGGTTTGGTATACGCCATCAGATCCTGACCTTTAAGAAACTCCATCGCGATGTAGGCCAGGTCGTGCTCCTCCCCCGCGTCGTACATGCTGACGATGTGCTGATGGTTGAGGCGGCCGGCCGATTCGGCCTCACGAAAAAATCGCGCTTTGACGTCGGCCAGTTCATCCGCTTCAAATTCCTGCGTCAGCGCAAGCGTCTTGATCGCCACGACTCGGCCGATTTTCGGGTCCCGGCCGAGATAAACCACACCCATCGCGCCCTTGCCCAGTTCTTTTTCGACCTGGTATCGGCCCAGCATCGGCTTCGACATATTGGCCTTGTCCAGCACCAGGGTGGCAACGTTGCCCTTGCCGGAAGAACCGCCCAGTATCAGTGTTTCCGACATTGCCCGCGACTGCGCCATGCGTGCTTCCAGATCGCGGAACTTCGGATTAAATGCCGCCATATAATTGAATACCGACTCGGCTTTGTTGAACTGGCGCTTACGTTCAAAATCCAGGCCCAGGTTATAAAGCACTTCCATCAGGCTGTCATCGATGGGCACCTTGCGAAATTTATCGAACGCCATGTCGAGCTGGCCCTGCCCCTGGAACGCCAGTCCAAGCATGCGATTGCTTTCCGCCGAATCCGCATCCGATTTGATCTTGCCGCGTTCGGTAGTCAGGAAGCGCTTGGTGGTCAACAGTAAATGGCCGACCAGCAGCAGGCTGGCCGGCAGCATCAATTGCAGCCACATCGCCTGAGTCGTCATCAGCGCGAAATGCGCACCCAGCAATGCGACGAACAGCAGCGCGGTAATGATCGCGCCGACACCGGCATTCAGACGTGGCAGCAATACGATCAGGTATAACGCAATCACCAGAAATATACCGTCCTGCGCCCACACGCCCCAGGCCGGCTGCACAAAGAAATCCTGCCTGAGTATGCTGGAAACGGAGTGAGCCAACGTCACCACGGGCGGCATATCGGCGGAAACTGGAGTGACCTGCAGGCTACCCACTCCGGCCGCGGTTGCGCCTATCAGCACGATTTTGTCGCGATATTTTTCAGCCGGGATTTTACCGCTGAGCACGTCATAAAACGAGTCGACCGGGAAGGCCGGCTTGCCGTGATCGGCATAAAAATACGTGTGCATACGCAGGTCGGAATCGGTCGCGATCTGTAGATTGCCGATTTTCACGCCACCCGGATGGACTTGGATATCACGGGCGTCCAGATTCAGGCTTTTGGCGGCCAGCAGCAGCGACAGCGATGGATAATATTGATGGTAATAATCCACCACCAGCGGCTCGGTACGGATACCGCCATCCACATCGGGATAAGTATTCAGGTGGCCGATACCGGCGGCCTGGGAGCCCAGTAACGGAATAGGTATCTGCACGCCGGCGGCGGAAGGCGGCGCATAATCGGCCGGCGTACTCCTGCCGGAACTGCCCGCATTGCTAATGTTACTCAGGCGGTTTTTATCGACGTAATCAGGCAAGGGCTGATCGGGGTTGCCGTGCGCGGCGCCCAGTTGAAAAAACATGGCCAGCAACACGTTGTTGGCTTTGGCGATGCTTTCGCTGAACTTCTGGTCGTTGTCGAGGTGCAAAGCCGCTTCCTGCAGCAGCGCATTCAACTGGGCCAGCTCAGCCTGCTGTGCCGGATCGGCGGAGTTTCGGAGGGGCGTAGCTTCAAGCCATGCGTTGATTTTACGGATGTACTCCAGGCCGCCGTCGACCTGCGGTTCAAAATACAACGCAGTGCTGCCGATCACCTTGGCATGTCCTGCGGTCAGCACATCCAGCATTTTCGCCTGTATTTCGCGCGGCCAGGGCCAGCGCCCCAGATTGGCAATGCTCTGATCATCGATTGCAATCACGGCAATTTTGTCGCTGGGAACACGCACCGACGCGCGCACGCCGAGATCATAAGCTTTGCGTTCCAGGCTCTGCATCAGGTCGCTATTGGCGGTCAGCAAAAACAGCAAAGCCACCAGCAATCCAAGGAACCAGTCAGCCTTCCAGAACATCCTGCGTTTCATCATCTGCCTGAGTGTGAGCACAACTTGAGGCAATACTAAAACAATTTGCGCAATCAGGCCATAAGCCCCGCAATTTATTACCTCTCTTTAACAGACCGCAATCCGCCCTGCTTATTTAATTACCAGCACCGGCACCGTTGCGAGGTGCAGTACCTTGCTCACCACCGAACCCAGCAACAGCACCGAGAGCCTGTTTTCCCCGTGCGCGCCTATTGTGATCTGGTCAATTTTTTGTTCCTGCGCATACTGCACAATGCCTTCCGCCGGTGACCCTACACTAATGTGATAGGTATAAGCCAGACCGGCCGCATCGAGCACGGCGCGCGCCTCGGCCAGTGCGGCAGTACCTTGTTCGAGGTAATAATCGTTCAAGGTGTCCTGACTGATAAACATTTTAAGATTGCCAGACGCCAGCTTCCATTGCACGTTCAGTAAAAATAGTTGCGGTGTTTCCTTCAGCCACGCTGTGCTCTCAACCACATGGGCCACGGCGTGCTTCGCGCTATCCGATCCATCAACGGCAATTAATATTTTCATGTTTTCCCCTTGGTCATGTTTGATTGCAGGCTGTGCTCAACGTTGAGGCGACGTTTGATCGATCCTCTCTGTACACACCCTGTCCCGGTCTTTCAACGATTTTTCACTTTCGGCGGCAAATGATGGCTAATTTCCCCATCGGCAATGGCCGGGTTTTGAATGATGGGAATAGCCATGAATTCGGTGGATATCGGCGTGGGTCGTAACGCTACGTCTGCTAGCGTATGCCTGTCCAGCCTGTTTAAGAAGTCTGCCTGAGCGCTGAACATAACCGCCTTTAGCGTGCATGAGCGCGAAATTACGCATCGATCAGTGTTGGGGTTAAAGCATTCGAGCAGATCCAAATCGGCTTCCATTTTTCTCACCACATCACCGATTAAAATTTGATCGGCGGCACGGGCCATTCTGATGCCGCCCTTTTTACCTCGTGTGGTGACAATAAAACCTTGTATACCCAGGTTGTGCACCACCTTTACCAAGTGATTCCTGGATATTTTATAGAAGTCGGCGAGCTCGCCGATAGTTACAGCGTGTTCCGGCCTCGCTGCCAGATAGAGCAGTACGCGTAGCGAATAATCGGTATACAAAGTTAGACGCATTCAATCCAGATCCTTGACATGGGGCAACCTCATCTATAAGATGTATTTGCAATACATCTTATGATTTTTTGGTTCATTCAACAATATACCTGTAGCAACGGTATTACGACAGAGCAAGGAGAAGGCGATGAGTTTATATAGCGAAATTGGAGGAGATGCAGCGGTTAACGCCGCGGTAGATATTTTTTACCGCAAAGTCCTGCAGGATGAACGCATCAGCGAATTTTTTGATGGCGTGGACATGGACCGACAGGCAATCAAACTGAAGGCATTCCTGGCAATGGCCTTCGGCGCTCCTACCCCTTACACCGGCGCGGATATGCGCAGAGGGCACGCTCACCTGGTGGCCAGAGGATTGAATGACTCGCACTTTGATGCAGTCATGCAACACATAGGCGCCACTTTGAAAGAACTCAACGTTCCAGAAAATTTAATTGCTCAGGCGGCCGCAATTGCCGAAAGCACCAGAAACGATGTGTTGTGCAAGTAAGGGAAGGCTATGTCCACTGTTGTTTATCGCGGGCAAACATATGACATAGGAACCCAGTCCGTACTGGACGGACTGTCTAGCCACGGGGTTACCATTCCCTCTTCCTGCCATATCGGCGTCTGCCAAACCTGCCTGATGCGTGCACTCAGCGGAAACGCGCCGCCTAAAGCTCAGGCAGGGCTGAAACCGGCATTGGCGGCGCAGAATTATTTTCTTGCTTGCTGTTGCTATCCTGAACAGGAAATTGAGATAGCCCTGCCGGAAACAAATATCGGCCGGGTAAATGCCCGCATCACTTCGCTCAGGTATCTGAATGCTGACATACTCGGCATAGGGCTTATGCCTTCCCGACCATTCGAATATAAGGCCGGTCAATTCATCAATTTTTTTAAGGATGAGTACACTGCGCGTTGTTACTCGCTGGCCAGCGTGCCAGAGCTTGATGGCGAACTCAGCCTGCATATGAAGCGGGTTCCCGAGGGTGTAGTGAGCAGCTGGATTTTCAGAACTGCCCAGCCCGGCGATACGGTCACAATTTCGGAAGCCATGGGGGACTGCTTTTATACGCCAGGCAAACCAGAGCAGAATATACTGCTGATCGGAACAGGCTCCGGACTGGCTCCGCTGTATGGCATTATACGGGACGCGCTTTTTCACAAGCACAGCGGTCGCATCTGTCTTTACCATGGCAGTTACCGGCCGGAAGGGCTCTACCTGATAGACGAATTAACCCGGATGGCGGGCATTCACCACAATCTCACCTATGTCCCCTGCGTGTCGGATGGAATTCCGCCACCAGGCTACGCTTACGGTCCGGTGCTGGATGTAGCTTTACAGCAGCATTCCGATTTATCCGGATGGCGTGTTTATTTGTGCGGCAACCCTGATATGGTCAAGGCCGGGAAGAAAAAAACTTTTTTCGCGGGCGGGTCGATGCGGGACATATTGGCAGATCCGTTTGCGTAGACCTGCGATGTTAACGGTAAAGCACCTCAATTTCAGTCGGAGCGTTTCTTTAAAGTAGCACCGTCCTGTGGCCGATCAGCAGGCGAACGCGTTATGGCACAGCGCGAATGGCGTGTCAGCTACCAGATCTATCACGCTGTCGGCCATAGCGCGCGCTCCGTATAATTCAACTCAGCAGACTCTGAATGTCTGCTCTCCGCGATGTTGTGTCGGTGCTCTCAACTCAACATATATTAACTTGGGTCTCCAAGTGCCTGGCGAACCGGGTCGATTCAATTAGTATCGAACTAAACTTCAGTAATACTGCACGATGTAGCTGTACGCATTGCCAACACGGCGGAACCGTCGGCGGTATGGCGCTACTCATGGATGTTTCCGCCGTTGAATTGTTCATTCAAACGTCCGCAACCCTGCCACTTTTTGCCTGATTCGACAACTGCCAATGCGGACCGGCAACTGCTGTATTATATAACCCCGAAAATGGACATTGATGCAGCATGCAACCTCATGCCTGCCGGGCCGCATCTTGCCGATGACAACTGGCGGTTTCATGAACTCTGCCGGCTGCCGTTATTTATACTGTTCTTACTGTTACCGCAGATAAAAGTTTGCCACTATCAGCAGTGGAAGTGCTGTTGACCCCATAATGTTTTCCTTCTGGCCGGTCAGGGCGCAGAAGGCATTTGAACCTGGAGGTTTTGTAATGGACCACAAGACAGTCTCTCATGGTCAGGGGACGGAAACCTCCAAGGTGCTTCTCGCAAAAGCAAAGGATTTAATCCTCGATAGCGCCCACCTCTTCATTATCGTCACGGATGCGAAAGGGGTAATCCGGATTTTCAATGCCGGCGCTGAACGCATGCTGGGTTATGCGGCATCAGAGGTCGTTAATCAGCTTACGCCGGCCGATCTTGCGGATGCGCAGGAATTGAGCGTGCGGGCAGCAGCCCTGAGCCTTGAATTGGCCACCTCAATCGCGCCGGGTTTTGAAGCACTGGTGTGTAAGGCCTCGCGCGGCAGTGAAGATATTTACGGGCTGAATTATATCTGCAAGGATGTTCGCCACTTCCCCGCCATCATCTCGGTCACGGCATTACTCGATGCGCAAGAAAACATTGTCGGCTATTTGTTGAGTGGTACTGGCGATACGGCCCGCAAACAGGTCGAGGCGGCTCAGGGGCTGCTCGATCGACGATTACGTGATCTGCAATTCCCTACTCCCGCGCCGGCCGAATCGAATGCCGACGCACCCATGCAGACCGGAGAAAATCTGCTCACCAACGAGTTGCGATCCTGGCAGATGGCGGAAAATCTTCGCGATGTGTTCTTCCTCCTCGATGTGGACAGCAATCGTATTTTGTACATCAGCCCGGCCTACGAAGAGATATGGGGCCGTAGCTGCGAGAGTGCGTACGCAGATCCTGAATCGTGGACTGAGGCGATCCATCCGGATGACCGGGCCTCGGCTTATGAGAAGTATAAAAAAGGACTGTTGGCGAGGACATTTGAATACGAGTACCGAATCGTGCGTCCGGACGGCTCGACTCGCTGGATCGAGGCGAGAGGATTTCCGGTCTGCAACGATTCCGGCAAGATTGTACGCATCACCGGCGTTGCCTCGGATATCACAAAACGCAAGCAAGCCGCGCAGGAATTGCGCGAAAGCGAACGCCGCTTCAGCGACATGCTGGGCAACGTGGAACTGGTTTCATTGATGCTTGACCGCGAGGCGCGGATCACCTACTGCAACGATTATTTCCTGCAGCTGACCGGCTGGCGGCGCGAGGAGGTAATAGGCCAGGACTGGTTTGAGCTGTTTATCCTGCACGGCCGTGATGATGTGAAGGACGCGTTCTTTGCGTTGCTCGCTGATCAGCCGTCCGGATGGCATCATGAGAACGATATCCTGGTCCGTTCCGGCGAGCTGCGACTGATCAAATGGAACAACAGCTTGTTGCGCTCGGCCGAGGGTGAGGTGATCGGCACTGCAAGTATCGGCGAAGACATAACCGAGCGAAGAAAATATCAGGAATCGTTGCGGCAGAATGAAGAGCGTACGCGTTTGATTATCGAATCGGCGCTCGACGCTGTAGTGGTTATGGACGCCGGGGGGAGTATCACCGACTGGAACACCCAGGCGGAAAAGACTTTTGGCTGGTCCCGTGAGCAGGTTATTGGTTTCCCATTAACCAAGACCATTATCCCGGCCAGATATCTCCATGCGCACAATCATGGTTTACAGCTATTCCTCGAAACCAGCGAAGGTCCTATTTTAAACCGGCGGATTGAGACGTTTGCGATGCACCGTGACGGGCACGAAATTCCGGTGGAGTTGACAATCTCGCCGGTCAGGGCGGGAGGGACGTGGATATTCAGCTCCTTCATTCGAGATATGACCGAGCAAAAACGCGCAGAAGAAGCATTGGTACAGCTCCGACGCCAGAGCGAGCTGATTCTGGAGTCCGTTGAGGAAGGCATACACGGCATGAATCTGGAGGGGAGGATCATTTTTGAAAACCCCAGTGCCGCGAAATTGTTCGGATACGGTATTGAAGAGCTTCCCGGCAGGCACGCACACGCCACGATACACCACACGAGGAAGGATGGAACAGCTTATCCCGTGACCGACTGCCCTATTTATAACACTATGCATGACGGTGTCATACGCCGAATTGCAGACGAAGTGTTCTGGCGCAAGGATGGGTCGAGCTTTCCGGTCGAATACACAACTGCACCTATGCGCAATGACCAAGGCGATATTACAGGCGCGGTGGTCGCATTTCGGGATATCACCGATCGGAAGGAAGCGGAAAACAGGATCAGGCGCCTGAATCGCATGCATGCCATGCTGAGCGGCACCAATACGCTCATCGTGCGTGTACGTGAACGCGACGAGCTGTTCAGGGAAGCATGTCGGATCGCGGTTGAGGCGGGCGCATTCAAGATGGCGTGGATCGGCGTGATTGACCCCGAGACGCTGGATGGCAAGGTTGTCGCCTGGCACGGCGGAGAGCCCGGTTACGTCGACATAGTCAAACTTACAGCGCGCGACGGCACGCCCGATAGTGAGCGACCTGCCTGCCGCGCATTGCGCTACTCGCAGCCCGTGATCTGCAACGATATTGCAACGGACCCCACCCTGGCCCCAATTCGGGAGGAGCTGTTGAGTAGGGGGGACAAGTCCGTAGGATGTTTTCCGCTGACGGTGGCAGGACGGACGGAGGCGGTTATCGCACTGTTTGCGGGTGAATCTGATGTCTTCGACCAAGAGGAAATGCAGCTGCTTCTGGAATTGACCGGCAATCTATCCTTTGCGCTGGATCATCAGCATGTCATCGGCCACAGCGCGGAACTGGAACAAGCGCGGAACGACGCGAATCTGGCCAACCAGGCCAAATCCAGCTTTCTTGCCGCGATGAGCCACGAGATTCGCACGCCGATGAGCGGCGTGATCGGGATGGTCGACATGCTGCATCAGACCAGCCTCAGGGCTTACCAGGTGGAGATGGTCGACCTGATCCGGGATTCGACCTTTTCGCTGCTGACGATCATCGACGATATTCTCGATTTTTCCAAGATCGAGGCCGGCCGGATAGAACTCGAAAGTACGCCCTTCTCGATAGCCGACATGGTAGAGAAAGCCTGCGGCATGCTCGACCATCTGGCCGGTAAAAAAGACGTAGAGCTCACCATGTTCGTCGATCCGAAGATACCCGAGACAGTCATGGGCGACGGGCTGCGCCTGCGCCAGGTGCTGCTCAACCTGGTCAACAATGCAATCAAGTTCTCCAGCGGCCGGCAGCAGGCGGGCCGGGTCTCGGTACGGGTCGTGCCGGCTGAGTCCGGTGCGGGACAGGCGGGAGTGGCAATCCACGTGATCGACAACGGGATCGGCATAGACGAAGAGACCAGGACGCGGCTATTCACCGCGTTCACCCAAGCCGACGCTTCGACCACCCGGCGTTTCGGCGGTACCGGGCTGGGGCTGGTCATCTCGCGCCGCCTGGTCGAGTTGATGGGTGGGGACGTCCTGTTGCAAAGCGCGCCAGGGCAGGGTTCCACTTTTACGGTGCGTCTGCAGTTTGCGCTGCCGCAAAGCGACGCGGCGGTCGCCAGGCCGGCATCCAAAGTGGCCGGGCTGTGCTGTCTTGTGGTCGGCGGCGCGGAGGGGCTGGCCGGGGATATGGCAACGTATCTGGTCCATGATGGGGCACGTGTCGAGCAGGCAGCGGACTTGCCTGAGGCGCGTAGCCTGATGCCCGGATTGCCGCCGGGCCCCTGGATATGGATCATCGATTGTGCCGATCATCCGCCTGCATGGAAAGAACTGCATGGCCTGATCAGCGGCATGCCACAGGATATCCGTTTCGTCGTAATAGGGCGCGGATTGCGCAGAGAGCCGCATGTGGAACATGCCGGTCTGGTGTGGGTGGATGGCAACGTGCTGACGCGCCGCCGCCTATTGAAAGCGGTTGCCCTGGCTGCAGGACGGTCATTTATTGAAGAGCAGGTGTCGGGGTTGAGCAAAAACGAGGTGGCATTCAAACCGCCGTCGCGCGACGAGGCTCTGCGCAACGGCCGGCTGATACTGGTTGCCGAGGATAACGAGACCAACCAGAAGGTTATTCTGCGGCAGCTTGCGCTGCTCGGTTTCGCCGCAGATATCGCTGATAACGGCCGCCAGGCGCTGGAACTCTGGCAGCACGGCCACTATGCGCTGCTGCTCACCGACTTGCATATGCCGGAAATGGATGGGTATGAATTGACCGCCGCGATTCGCGCCCTGGAGCAGGGCTTCCGCCGTATCCCGATCCTGGCGCTGACTGCCAACGCCCTCAAGGACGAAGCCGTTCGATGCCAGGCGGCCGGCATGGACGATTACCTGAGCAAGCCGTTACAACTGGCGGATCTCAAAGCGACCCTGGAAACATGGTTGCCGGCCACGGCAGCCGGCCCTGCGCACGACCATGTCCTCCCCCGCTCCGTTGCCGCCCCGGCGGTGGATGTGGGCGTGCTTGAAAAACTGATTGGCAATGACCCGGCAGTCATTATCGAGTTCCTGAATGACTTTGGGACCAGTGCGGCGAAGATAGCGCTGGAATTGAAAACTGCCTGTGTGAATCGCCAGCCGGTGCTGGCGGGCGACCACGCACACAAGCTCAAGTCTTCGGCGCGCAGCGTCGGTGCGCTGGCACTGGGCGAACGATGCGCAGAGATGGAGGCTGCCGGCAGCGGAGGCAACATTGAAGAGCTGATGGCGTTATTGCCGCTGTTCGAGCAGGAACTCGCTGCGGTAAACACCTTCCTCGATACTTTTCAGGGCGAACGCGCGGATCGCCGGGCAGGGCAACGTAAGCGATAAGCATGAATAAATCGACTATCAGAATTCTAGTGCTCGATGATGAGTCTTTCATGCTCAAGCTGCTTGCGCACATGCTGGCCGGATTGGGATACACCATGGTAACGACTTGCGATAACGGACATGCAGCGCTGGAACGGATCGATGCCTCTGATAGCTGCCCAAATCTGATCCTGCTGGATTTAAATATGCCAGGGATGGATGGCATCGAATTCGTCCGCAAGCTGGTCGAGCACAACTACGTCGGTAGCCTCATTCTGGTCAGCAGCGAAAACGAACGCGTGCTGCGAATGGCAGAGAAACTGATCCAGGCGCACCGCATCACGATGCTGGGGCATTTGAACAAGCCTGTTTCACTGGCGGGACTATCCGCGTTGCTGGCGAAATCCGTAAACGTGGAACACACGCCGCACAAGGCAAGGGAGGCTTATGATGCGGACGAACTGCGCAAGGCTATCGCCGGCGGCGAACTGGTCAATTATTACCAGCCCAAGGTTGCAGTCGCCACAGGTGAGCTGGTTGGCGTGGAGACGCTGGTCCGCTGGCGCCATCCGGTGGACGGACTGGTATTGCCCGACCAGTTCATCGGCCTGGCTGAAGAGCATCGCCTGATTGATGGCCTGACGCGCGTGGTGCTGACCGGTGCAATGGCCCAATCCAGTATATGGCGGCAAGCCGGGCTGCGGCTTCGAGTCGCGGTTAACGTATCGATGGACAACCTTTCGTCGGTGGCTTTTGCGGATTTCGTCGTCGAAGCCGCCGCCGCGGCAGATGTAGCGCCGCAGGATATTGTGCTGGAGGTAACGGAAAGTCGACTGATGCTGGATCAGCGCGCGCCGCTTGAGGTGCTGACCCGGTTGCGGCTGAAACGCTTCAGACTTTCGATCGATGATTTCGGCACCGGCCATTCTTCGCTGACCCAGTTGCGCGACATTCCTTTCGATGAACTCAAGATCGACCAAAGCTTTGTTCACGGCGCTGCGCGCGACGAGACTGCGCGGGCCATATATGACGCCAGCCTGGGTCTGGGCAAACAGCTCGGTATGGAGGTCGTGGCCGAAGGGGTGGAGGACCACGATGACTGGGAACTGGTGCGGCGTACCCGCTGCGATCTGGCCCAAGGTTATTTCATCGCCCGCCCGATGCCGGCCGCTGATCTGGCCGGTTGGATCGAGACGTGGCAAGGGCGCATGCAGCAATGGCCGGCGAAGGTACGATGAAAGCGGAGAGCGCCGCAGGCAAACCGGCCGAGGCCAGAGCGACGATACTCGTCGCATCTGACAATCTCGGCGATGCGTCGCTGGTAAAAAAGCTGCTCGCACCGGAATTCGATCAGGTCTTCGTTTCCACCAACCCTGACCTGGCGGTGGAAGATTTTGAGAGACATACCCCCGACGTGCTGGTGCTTGCGTTCGACACCCTGGAAAAGTCGGAACGCCATTATCTTGGTCTTTATCGGCTCAGCAGCAAAATCCATTTGCGGCCCCATCGCACCGTCATCCTGTGCAACAAGGATGACGTCGGCCAGGCTTATGAGGCGTGCAAAAAAAAATATTTTGACGATTACATTCTGTTCTGGCCGATGACAAACGACGCGCCGCGTTTACTGATGTCGGTGCATCATGCATTGCGCGATCTGAATGCTGTCGGGGCGAGCGGCCCGTCGGCAGCTGAATTTGCGGTCCAGGCGCGTCGTCTGGCTGAACTGGGAAACATGCTGGACCAGCAGATGGCATGGGGCAGCCAGCGTATCGAGGCCGTCAATCGCAGCATGGAACAGGCAGGGCAGGAAATCGGAGCCGCGCTGGACGGATTTTCCAGGAAACTCGCGCAGGGGAAACTACCGGATGTGCCCAGGATCAAGAATGTCGCCGGCCTGGAACACGAGATCAAACGTCTTAAAGAAGAGGAAATCGGGCAGCACCTTCGTACCGCCAGCGAATCAGTGCAGCCAATCCAGCAATGGGCCGATGAACTCAGGAAAGCATGTGAACCTCATATCGAATCGGTACACGCCTTAAGTGCCCTCGCCGATCGCGTACGGCCGCTGGTGCTGGTGGTGGACGATGATCCGTTTCAGCGGCAAATAGCAGGCAAGCTGCTCGAAAAGGAAAAGTATCGCCTGGTATTCGCCGGCAGTGGCTTTGAGGCATTGAATATTATTCGCAAGACGCAGCCCGACCTGATACTCATGGATGTGAAAATGCCCAACATGAACGGTATAGAAACCACCCGGCGCTTGAAGACCATACCGCAGTTTGCCAGCGTGCCGGTGATCATGGTAACCGGCAATAGCGAAGGGGCAACCGTGCGCGATAGTTTGAAGGCCGGCGCCGTCAATTTTGTAGTGAAACCGTATGATAGCGACACGCTACTGGCGAAAGTGGCTCAAGCACTGAGCCCGTAACGCAACAAAACCCCGTTTTTCGGGGCTTTGCTTAGTGTTTCCGGGCGTGGTTGGAGGCCGCTGGATGGTAAAAACGGTCAGACGTTAAAGCGGAAATGCATCACATCTCCGTCTCGCACTACGTAGTCCTTGCCCTCCAGCCGCATTTTCCCTTTTTCCTTGGCACCTGCTTCGCCGTTGCAGGCGATGAAGTCCTCATAGCTGATTACTTCGGCGCGGATGAAACCATGCTCGAAATCGTTATGGATTACTCCTGCGGCCTGTGGTGCGGTGTCGCCGATATGTATGGTCCAGGCGCGCACTTCTTTCACTCCGGCAGTGAAATAGGTCTGCAGGCCGAGCAGTTTGTAAGCGACGCGGATTAGACGATTCAAGCCGGGCTCTTCAAGGCCGATATCGGCCAGGAATTCCTTTTTATCTTCGTCCGATAATTCGGCAATTTCGGATTCCAGCGCGGCGCAGATTGCTATCACCGGTGCGCCCTCCGCCGCGGCAAATTCCTCCAGCCGGGACAACAGCGGATTATTGGTAAATCCATCTTCCGCCACATTGGCGACATACATCGCCGGCTTCACAGTGAGCAGGCACAGCGGCTTCAGCAACGCCAGCTGTTCCGCATCCAGCTTCATCATGCGCGCCGGCTTACCCTGGTTCAAATGCGCCGCAACCTGATCCAGCAGCGTGCTGAACTTAGCTGCGTCCTTATCGCCCGAGCGCGCCTGCTTGTTGTTGCGTATCTGCGCCTTCTCCACTGTTGCCAGGTCGGCCAGAGCCAGCTCGGTGATGATGGTTTCGATGTCCGATATCGGATCAACCTTGCCCGCCACATGAATAATATTGTCGTCCTCAAAACAGCGCACTACATTCAGAATGCCGTCGGTCTCGCGGATATTGGCCAGAAACTGGTTGCCCAGCCCTTCGCCCTTGGACGCCCCGGCCACCAGCCCGGCGATATCCACAAACTCGGTGATCGCGTACTGCATTTTCTGCGGATGCACAATCGCGGCCAGCGCCTGCATGCGCGCATCCGGCACCTCCACGATACCCACGTTGGGCTCTATCGTGCAGAAGGGATAATTAGCGGCTTCGATGCCGGCCTTGGTCAACGCATTAAACAGCGTGGATTTGCCGACATTCGGCAAGCCGACGATACCGCATTTCAAAGACATGGTTTGTTCCTTAACTTGTTTTTACGAATGGCGCGAATTGTAACATCTGCTGGTGGGCATCCCCGGGTTTGCAGGCGCGGCGCCGCATAGCGTAATTTTTTCTGCGGCGAACGTCAGCGCAACCGCGCGGCATATTTTTTTCGCACGTTTCTGACGATGTAGGTACTCAGCCCCTTGCCCGTGCTGGCTAATGCTTTCATCTTCTCTATGTGGGCCTGCCCGGCGCTGGTGTAGGTGTAAAGGTAGGTGCCGCCGTCCTCGAACTGAACCGTGATCGCATCGTTGGCAATTTCATACGCGACCACACCGGAGCTGCCGCTCATGTTTCTATACTTCTCCACGCATTCCTCACACTCGATAAATTCCCGATAAGCATCTTCAGCACCGCATTGAACGCAGCCGCAGGTACTCAACTGCATCGAAGACCCTAACACCTGCATTCATCAGTCATGCTGACCGATTTGGTAAAACTTGACAAGAACGGTTTTCAGATATAATTTACCATTCAGTTAATTAACGGATCAGTTAAATATGCCAGACCATCTCAGCGCTACTTTCGCTGCACTTGCCGACCCCACGAGAAGGGCCATACTGGCGCGACTCGCGGCAGGTGAAACATCGGTCAAGGAACTGTCCGAACCGTTCAATATCAGCGCACCTGCAGTGACCAGGCACCTGAAGGTCCTGCAGCGTGCCGGACTGATTACGCAAGGCCGTGCAGCACAGTGGCGGCCCTGCCGGCTGGAGGCTGCGCCGTTGCAGGAGGTATCAGACTGGGTGCAAGCTTATCGCCGCTTCTGGGAACAGAGTTTTGATCGCCTCGAAGACTATTTGCGCGAAGTCCAGGTAAAAGAAAGTCCGCTCAAAAAAAGGGAGAAAAAAATTGTCCGCAAGAAAAAATAATCTGGCGTCCAGCCAACTCGATCTTCTGATCACCCGAGTATTCGACGCACCGCGTGAACTGGTTTATGGCGCCTGGATTGACCCCGCCTGCGCAATAAAATGGTGGGGGCCGACCGACTTTCCCGCTACCCATCTCGAGATGGATGTGCGTCCGGGTGGCCGCTGGCGCGGCTGTTTGCGCTCGACCGAGGACGGCAGAGAGCTGTGGCAACACGGCGTATTCCACGACATAGCCGCGCCCGAACGCATCGTATTCAGCTTCCGCTGGGAGGAACAGGGTGAACGCGGCCAGGAAACCCTGGTGACGGTCAATTTCGACGAATGCGACGGCAGGACGCATATGACCTTGCGCCAGACACCCTTCCAGTCGATTAGCGAGCGCAACGGGCATGAGTACGGCTGGAACAGCACCTTCGACCGTCTGGTTGAGCATCTGCACATCGAAAAGAGTAAATAACGACCTAAGGTGCTTGCGGCAAAGCGAAGGCGTTGCTGCAGTATCTGCGTTTCCACGAATACTAATTAATCACCAGGAGAACATCATGAAATTAAATCCCTATCTCAACTTCAATGGCCAGTGCGCCGCAGCGTTCAAATTCTACGAACAATGCCTGGGCGGTACCAACCTTATGATGATGACCCATGGCGCATCCCCCATGGCGGCACAGACACCGCCCGAGTGGCACGACAAAATCATGCATGCCCAGCTGACCGTCGGCCAAACGGTATTGATGGGGTCCGACGCTCCGCCCGAATACTTCGTGCCGCCGCAGGGCTTCAGCGTCTCGCTCAGTGTCGACAGTGCGGCCGAAGCGGAACACCTCTTCAGCGCGCTGGCTCAGGACGGCAAGATCACCATGCCGCTGCAGCAGACTTTCTGGGCGGCGCGCTTCGGCATGTGCGTAGACGGATTCGGCATCCCTTGGATAATCAACGGCGAAACAACTGCAGGCTGAGGTTGCAATTGGGGCGCAGCAGACACTGTTGCTTCTGCACCGGCATCTGACAGATCGCTGATTGCACGATGAACCCAGCGCTCATGGCGCAAAAAAAGGCCGTGCTGCATAATAGCGCAACGTAAAGATTAGTCTGTGGCGCGGCGTCTGGATGCGCTATTTTTTTGCATCCGGGCAGCTTCTATTCTGCGACGCTCAGCCAAATTCAGGGAGTACACCATGACCGGCAGTATCGCCAGCCGCCAGCGCTGGCTCGCACTTATTATCCTCTGCCTTGGGGTGCTGATGATCGTGCTCGACACGACCATCGTCAATGTCGCGCTGCCCTCCATCAAAACCGATCTCGCTTTTTCCGAGACCTCGCTGGTGTGGGTGGTGAACGCCTATATGCTCACCTTCGGGGGCTTCCTGTTGCTTGGCGGACGGCTGGGCGATCTGTATGGCCAACGCCGCATGTTTTTGCTCGGGGTGACACTGTTCACACTCGCATCGCTGGCCTGTGGACTGGCCGGTTCGCAGGGGCTGCTGATCGTCGCGCGCGCAATACAGGGGCTGGGCGGCGCGGTGGTATCTGCAGTGGCGCTGTCGTTGATCATGAATCTGTTTACCGAGCCGGGAGATCGTGCCAAAGCCATGGGCGTATACGGGTTTGTCTGCGCCGGCGGGGGCAGCATCGGCGTGCTGCTCGGCGGCGTATTAACCGATGCATTCAGCTGGCACTGGATTTTCCTGGTCAACCTGCCGATCGGCATCGCAGTTTATTTACTCTGCCGCACACTGTTGCCTGAGGATCAACGCAGCAAGAGCGCGGTACAGCTCGACGTTGCGGGCGCAATCACGGTGACGGCTTCGCTGATGCTGGCGGTCTACGCCGTGGTCGACGGCAATGCAGCCGGTTGGGGTTCGCTGCAGACCGTGGGCTTACTGATCACCGCCGTGATGCTGCTCGCGCTGTTTCTCCGCATCGAGTCGCGCGTGCATGCTCCGCTGATGCCGCTCAGTCTGTTTCGCTCGCGCAATGTCACCGCTGCAAATATTGTGGGTGTGCTGTGGGCTGCGGCGATGTTTGCGTGGTTCTTCATATCGGCACTGTATCTGCAGCGCGTGCTGGGTTACAGCGCGCTACAGGTGGGCCTGTGCTTCCTGCCGTCCAATTTGATCATGGCGGCATTCTCGCTGGGCTGGTCCGCCAAAATAGTGATGCGCTTTGGCATCCGTGTGCCGCTGGCGTTCGGGTTGCTGCTGGCTGCGGCCGGACTGGCACTGTTCGCCCGCGCACCGCTGGACGGCGGTTTCATTGCCGATGTGCTGCCGGGCATGATCCTGCTCGGCATCGGCGCCGGCATTGCCTTCAATCCGCTGTTGCTGGCCGCGATGAGCGACGTCGCGCCGACAGACTCGGGGCTGGCTTCGGGCGTAGTCAACACGTCATTCATGATGGGCGGCGCGCTCGGCTTGGCAGTGCTGGCCAGCATGGCAGCGTTCCGCACCGACGAATTGCTGGGCGCGGGAACGGCTCCGCTGACGGCACTCAACAGCGGCTACCATTTGGCCTTTATTACCGGCGCCATTTTCGCTGCCACCGCTGCTACGCTGGGCGGGCTGCTGTTAACCGCCCGCGCAAACGCCGCGTCTGAGGCAGAGGCAGCCGCGCCGCTGCAGACCGACACGACAGCCAGTCGATAAGCTGATTATGGCTGCACGTTAACTGCTGTGCAGCTTAAGCATGGCGGCTTCGAGTTTGCCCTCGATCAACAGCGGCGCAACCCCCTGGGCGCGCCGCATTGCCTCCTGGATTAGTTCGAATTCTTCGCGTCGTGGCGGATTCAGCACGTAGTTCACCACATCGGCGCGATCTCCCGGATGGCCGATTCCAATACGCAGGCGCCAGAAGTCCCGCGTGCCGAGTTGCGCGATAATGTCTTTCAAACCGTTGTGGCCGCCGTGCCCGCCGCCCAGCTTGAGCTTGGCGCTGCCGGGCGGCAGATCGAGTTCGTCATGGACCACCAGAATGTGCTGCGGCTCAATTTTATACAACTGCGCCATTGCGCTGACCGCACGTCCGCTGACATTCATGAAAGTCTGCGGCTTGAGCAGCAACAGTTCGCTGCCATGCGAGGTACCGCGTGCCCCCAGACCATGGCATTTACTGTCGGCCTTGAAGCTGAACCCGTTTGCCTGGGCAAATTCATCTACCCACCAGAAGCCGGCGTTGTGGCGAGTTTTCTCATATTCCCGCCCGGGGTTGCCCAGGCCTACTATCAGTTTTATTCCACTCATCGCCTGCTTATAAAATAAAAAAGCCCGCCGAGCAATTTAAGCCGGGCGGGCTGATTTGCGATCCGAAAGATCGTATGGCCGGGCGGACTATTTCGCCGCAGGCTTGGCGCCGGCAGCGGGCTTGGCTGCGCCTGCGGCGGGCTTTGCCCCGGCGGCGGGCGCTGCAGCTGCGACCGGCTCAGCAGTCGCCACCGCTTCTATTGCGCCGCGGGGTATCTGCACCGTTGCCACTACGGCTTCGCTGGTATGGCCGTGGCCTGCTACCGACACGCCCTTAGGCAATTTCAGATCGGACACGTGGACGGAATGGCCGATGGCCAGCGCTGAGAGATCAACCTCGATAAACTCGGGCAAATCAGCCGGCAGACAGGCAATGTTCAGCTCGTTCATCACGTGGCTGACGATACCGCCGCTTTCTTTGACGCCGGGCGACGTTTCCGCATTGACGAAATGCAGCGGCACTCGCATGTGAATATTCTTGGTCGCGGATACGCGCTGGAAATCGATATGCTGAACCTGCTGGCGGAACGGATGCATAGTCAAATCGCGCAGCAGCACTTGTTCCTGCTGGCCGTCCAGATCAAGCGTCAGCACCGAAGCGTGAAACGCTTCCTTGCGCAATGCGTGATACAGCTTGTTATGATCGATATCGATCAGGGCGGGTGCGCCTTCGCCGTAAACAATCCCGGGGACGCGGCCGGCCTTGCGCAGACGGCGGCTCGCACCCGTTCCTTGCGCCTGGCGTTTTGTTGCGTTAATTTCAATTTTCATTTGCTTCTCCGCTTCATCGGAACTGCCCGCGACCAGGCAATTCCAGGTTATCGGCCGCCCGATGGCGGCCGTTTAAACTAATCCGTGAACAACGAACTGACCGACTCTTCCGCATTGATGCGGCGCATCGTCTCGGCCATCAATTGCGCCACGCTGAGCTGGCGTATACGCTTGCAGTTCAAAGCCTCGCCGCGCAACGGAATGGTATCGGTCACCACCAGCTCATCCAGATCAGAACTTTCTATACGTTCGATCGCCGACCCGGACAAAACCGGATGGGTACAGTATGCGATGACCCGTTGCGCACCTTTTTCCTTGAGCGCCGCGGCTGCTTCGCACAGTGTATTGGCGGTATCCACCAGATCGTCCATGATCAGACAGGTACGGCCGGACACCTCGCCAATAATATTCATCACCTTGGCCACATTCGGCTTGGGACGGCGCTTATCGATGATTGCCAGATCCGATTCCAGGCGCTTGGCCAGCGCGCGCGCGCGCACCACGCCGCCCACATCCGGCGAAACCACCACCAGGTTGGAATAGCTGTGCGTCCACACGTCCGCCAGCAGGATCGGGCTGGCATAAATGTTATCCACCGGGATATCGAAGAACCCCTGAATCTGGTCGGAGTGCAAATCCATCGTCAGCACGCGGTCCACACCGACCCCGCTCAGCATATTGGCCACCACTTTGGCGGTAATGGCCACGCGCGCCGAACGCGGCCGGCGATCCTGGCGGGCATAGCCGAAATACGGCAACGCCGCGGTGATGCGCCCGGCCGAAGCCCGTTTCAGCGCATCTACCATTACCAGAACTTCCATCAGGCTGTCATTGGTGGGCGCGCATGTGGACTGCAATATAAACACGTCCTTGCCGCGCACATTCTCGAGTATTTCGACCAGCACTTCACCGTCGGAGAAACGGCCGACCGTGGCTCGCCCCAGGCCTATACCGAGATGCCCCACTACATCTTCTGCCAGCTTGGGATTAGCATTGCCGGTAAAAACCATCAGGCTGTCGGACACGTGCAACCCCTATGAATTATGCAAATAACAACGACAACATTAAAATGGGCGCAAGCGCCCAAAAACTGGCTGGGGAGGTAGGGATCGAACCTACGAATGCCGGAATCAAAATCCGGTGCCTTACCACTTGGCGACTCCCCAAAAACTTAAGCTGCGGGCCAATCTCGCAACGGATGGCTGGGTAAACCGCGTGCCACGATGCCGCGCATATCAGGCGGCAATTGCGCAAGCACCGCCTGCGCCTGCGCCTCAGTGGCAAACTCGCTGAACACGCATGCCCCCGAACCGGTCATCCGCGCTTGGGCAAACCGGCCCAGCCAGCGCAGATGCCGCTCCACTTCCGGGTATTGTTTACATACCACTGCCTGTAAATCATTATGCAACGCCGGGCCACCGTTTATTACCCAGCTCGGAAGGTCGCGGATTCTGAGGGAAATCGTATTCCGTGTCAATTCTGGATGCGTAAAAACCGCTGCGGTCGGCACATGCACCGCAGGAATCAAAACCACGTACCAAGCATCCGGCAACACACAGGGCTGCAACTGTTCGCCCACGCCCTCGGCATAGGCATTGTCGCCCAGAATGAACACCGGCACATCTGCGCCCAGCATTAAACCCAGTTGCATTAGGCGCGCGCGCGGCAGATTCAGTTGCCACAGGCGATTGAGCGCGAGCAGGGTCGACGCCGCATCGGAACTGCCGCCGCCCAGGCCGCCGCCCATCGGTATGGTTTTATCCAGTGTTATGTCTGCGCCGAGGCTGCTGCCGCTTTCACGCTGCAACAGGCGCGCCGCCCGTACGCACAAATCCTGTTCCGGCGGCACGCCTTCCAGCATGTTGAGACGGCAGATTCTACCGTCTTCCCGCCGGGTAAAATGCAGCGTGTCGCTGAAATCTATGAAGCGGAACAGCGTCTGCAACAGATGATAACCGTCGCCTCGCCGCCCTACTACATGAAGGAACAGGTTGAGTTTGGCCGGCGCTGCGACACTCAGGGTAGTGGCTGAATTTCCCATTCGTCGATTAGCAGTTGAATTTCCAGGCTGGCGCGCTGCACAATCAGGCGCAACGGCAAACTGTCATGTCCGGATGCGGCATAACGCGTGTAATGTATTTCCCAGCCATCCTGCGCCAGTGTGCTGATGCGGCCGTCCGGATCGTGCTGGATGCTGGCTGGACTCAATGGCGCAGGCAACGCCAGCACCCAGTAACGCAGGCCATCCAGCGGCAGCTGCCAGCCCAGCACGCGCTGCATCAGCGCGCCGGTGTCCTGTGCGGAGTAATGCTCATCGGCGGTGTCCAGGGTAACCTCCAGCTCCTTGCGATGAATACGCGCCATCGTTTGGCCAAACGGCGCCAGCAGCAGAATCTCATCCTCGCGCGTTTGGTGCATCCAGCGCACCGTCGCCGAAGTGCGTTCGCCGTCGTGCTTCACTGAAATTCGCCCGTGCAGCACAAAAGGGGCTTGCTCCGCCTGGGCCGGACGTACCACCGGCTGAGTGTGCGGCGGGGCGGAAGCGCAGGCAGTCAACAGCAGCACAACCAGTAAAAATAGCCGGCACATCAGGGTAAAAATGCCCGGCACATCAGGGCGAGAATTTTTTCATCGTATCCAGCAGCACGGTATTATCCGGATTCGTTTTGAGCGCTTCGTTCCAGACCTTTCTGGCTTGTTCTTTTTCACCCTGGGCCCATAGCACTTCGCCCAGATGGGCGGCGATTTCCGGATCGGGATTGGCTCCGTAAGCGCGCCGCAGGTATTCCACGCTCTTGACCAGATTGCCGGTGCGGTAATAACCCCAACCCACGCTATCGATAATGCCGGCATCGTCCGGCGCGAGCTGGTTGGCTTTTTCCACCAGCTGCATCCCTTCCTGCACCCGTTCGTTGCGGTCCAGCAAGCTGTAGCCCAGCGCGTTGTATGCCTGCGCGTAATCGGGCTGTATTTCGATCACCTTGCGCATCATCTGCTCAAACACGTCGCGCTTGCCGAGCTGATCCGCCACCATCGCGGTTTCGTATATCAGTTCCGGATGACCGGGCATTTTTTCCTGCCCCTGGGCGAGGATCTGGTAGGCCGCGTCCAGCTGTTTCGCGTCACGCAGCATCTGCGCTTCGGCCACCAGCAATTGCACGCGTTGCGTATCGTTCTGCGTACTGATCTGGTGCAGGTAGGCTCTTGCTTCCTCGAGCTTGTGCGCCTTGTTCAGCAGATAAACCACGCGTAAATGGGCCGGATAGGCATACTCGCCCTCCAACACCCTGCGGTAATTCTGCAGCGCGTCATCATCGCGCTTTTTGGCCTCGGCCAGTTGGCCGAGGTAATAGTAAACCGTGTCCTGATCTTTCTTGCCTCTGGCGAGGGCCTGGCGCAACTCCGCTTCGGCCCGGTCGAATTCGTTCAGCTCGAGCGATAGCATCGCCACGGTAAAGGCCAGATCGGCACTGTCCGGATTGGCGTCCAGCAGCCGTTTAAACTCGGCGCGCGACAAAGCGTATTGCTTTTGCTCCAGCAGGAGCCGGGCATAGAGCAGCCGCACTTCGCTCGAATCCGGATACCTATCCAGGAATTTTTTCAATATCGTCTGCGCCTGCTGCGGCGCAGTGCGTTGCAACAGTTGTGCTTCGTACAACGCCGCCAATTCCCAGCTCGGTTGTATTTCACGCGCCTGGCGCACTTCCTTCAACGCAATATCCTGCTTACCGGCCGCAGCCGCTGCCTGCGCCAATACCAGATGCACCTCGACCGCGCCCGGATAGCGCTGAGCCAGATCCTGCACCAGGCTGAACACGGCTTCCTTGTCCGGGTAACGCGCGATCAAGGGATAAATCTGCAAAAAGGTACGACCGGCCTGAGTGGGATTGGCCGCCAGTATATTCACCAGATAAGGCCGTGCTTCCTGCAATTTGCCGCCGCTCAACAGCAGAGTCGCCAGCATCTGGTTTGCCAGCACCGACTCAGGCTCCAGCTTCAGCCATAAATTAAGCTGCTCGACCGCCTTGTCCAGTTCGCGCGCCTCAAAAGCCAACTGTGCCGCACGGCGCACCACGCGTGGATCCTGCGTGGCACTGGCCAGGTCAGAATAGACCTGCACCGCCAGATCGGGCCGACCGCGCTGGCTGGCCATTTCGCCCAGCAGAAAATCATAGAGCATGGCACCGCTCAATTCCATCTTTGGTAAATTCAGCGGTTTTTCCACCGGCGCCTGCGCTGCCTGTACTGCCGCCTGACGCTCAGCTTTGGCCTGTGCCAGCGGCTGTAACCTTGGAGACTGGGTGTTGACGCAGGCCGCCAGCAATAAAGGAAAAATAAGCGCGCTATGTCTAAGAGTCATCATAAAGTTATACGGTTGTGTGGTTTTAGTGTACAGAGCGATTTGATACCAGCATAATTTAAAAATTCATAACGACGTGAAAAATGCCGCCGCTGAAAACTGCCAGGCCGCGACAAACTTTGGTTTTTAGTACCGCCATATTAGGTTATATTCGCCTCTTATCAAAACTTGCAAAAAACCCGCATGTCGGCTGCGCCCATTACCCTGTCGGCCCGCAATCTGTTCCGCCGCTACGGCCGGCGCGAAATCGTCCATGATGTTACGCTGCAACTCAAGCGTGGCGAGGTGCTGGGCCTGCTGGGGCACAACGGCGCCGGCAAGAGTACTACGCTGCAGATGCTGACCGGCGCGCTGCTGCCTCATTCCGGACAGGTGGAAATATGCGGTTTTGACCTGGCCCGGCAGCCGGCAGAAGCGAAAGCCCGCATCGGATTTCTGCCGGAAACCCCGCCGCTGTACCGCGACATGAACGTGGATGGCTATCTGGTTTACGCGGCCAGACTACGCCGCGTCGGCTCTGCGCTGATCGCAGCGGCGCTGGCGGAAACCAAGCGCCGCTGCGGTCTGCAGGACAGCGGACGCAAAATTATCGGCACGCTGTCGAAAGGTTATCAGCAGCGTGTCGGCATTGCGCAGGCCATCATTCACCAGCCGGATGTGATCGTGCTCGATGAACCGACCGTGGGCCTCGATCCCTCGCAAATCCGCGACATACGCGCGCTGATCCGTGAACTCGGCAATGCCCATAGCGTGATCCTCTCGACTCATCTGTTAAGTGAAGTCGCCAGCCTGTGCGATCGTGTCGAGATCATGCATCATGGCCGGCTGATTTATAGCGACAGCAGCGCCAGCATGCAGCAATATGGCCACCAGCCGGGCTTCATCGTGTCGCTGCTGGCGCCGCCGGCACTGACCGAGCTGCAGGGCATCGCCGGGGTCACTCTGGCAGAACAACTGTCAGCGACGCAATTCCGCATACTGCACCAAATCGACGCGAACCCTGCGGCGGCGCTGTTGTCGCTGGCTGCACAGCATGGCTGGCGGGCGGAACAGCTGATTCCCCTGCATAACAATCTGGAAGAAGTGTTCATGCGCATCACCGAAAACCCATGATCCTCACTGTTGCTGCCAGGGAATTCCGCAATCTGTTCGCGTTGCCTTCCACCTGGCTGATACTGGGAGTGTTGCAGTTCATCTTTGCCTGGTTCTTCCTGGCGCGGCTGGATGCGTTCCTGCAGATGCAGGCTCAGCTGGCGCAGATCGGCAATGCGCCCGGCGCCACGCAAGCGGTGGCAGCGCCGCTGTTCGATACAGTCGCGCTGATTCTGATGATGCTGGTGCCGATCTTCACGATGCGTTTACTGGCTGAGGAACGGCGCAACCAGACCCTGACGCTGCTGCTGTCCGCCCCGGTATCGAGCATGCATATCGTGCTTGGAAAATTCTTTTCGCTGTTGCTGTTTTTGCTGCTGATCATCATCAGCTGTGTTTCCATGGTGCTGGTGCTGAACACAGGCACTAAACTGGATAATGGTCTGGTATTCAGCAACGCGCTCGGGCTGCTGTTGCTCGCCGCCAGCTATGCCGCGCTGGGGCTATATATCTCTTCGCTGACCACTCAGCCGGCGGTCGCCGCAGTCGCGGCGCTGGCTGCGCTATTCGCGCTGTGGCTGGCGGACATCAGTGCCGCGGACGGCAATTATGCCTGGCGCTGGCTTTCCCCGACCAGCCATTTCCAGAGCTTCAACAACGGCTTACTGAACAGCGCCGACGCGGTGTATTTCCTGGCGTTCAGCATAGTCTTTGTGCTGCTGGCGGCGCGCCGCATCCATAACAATCGGGTGTACGGCTGATGAAACTTCATCGCCCCCATCTTTTCCAGTTCGGGCTGCTGGTGTGTAACTTTGCCTATGGCGCGCTGATGGCGCTGGCCGCAGCCGCGCTGTATCAGCTGGCCGCGCACCATCCGCTGCAGTGGGATGTGACCCAGAGCGCGCGTAACACACTGGAACCCGAGAGCGTGAAAGTGCTCAAGCAATTGCCGGGCGAAATCCGGCTGACCGTATACGCGACCGCGCAGGATGCCAAGCTCGGCAATATCCGCAAGCCGATCACCGATTTTGTCGCGCTCTACCAGCGCGCAAAACCGGATATCAGGCTGACCTTTATCGATCCGCTGAACCAGCCCGAGGAAATGCGCAAGGCCAACATCCAGGCCAATGGCGAAATGGTGATCGCATACGGCGGGCGTACCGAGCACCTGACTAATTTGACCGAACAGGCCCTGACCAGTGCGTTGCTACGCCTCGCCCACCGCAAGGATCAGCTGCTGATGTATCTGGACGGCCACGGCGAGCGCAGGCTGGACGGCATCGCCAATCACGATCTCGGTGAATTTGGCAAACGCCTGCAGCAGAACGGTTTTCAGCTCAGCCCGCTGAATCTGGCGCTGGCGCAGGACGTACCGCGCAACGCCACGCTGCTGGTGATCACTCAGCCGCAGCTCGACCTGTTGCCGGGCGAAGCCGATAAATTGCTGCGCTTTGTCGCCGATGGCGGCAACCTGCTGTGGCTGCTGGACCCGGAACCTTTGCACGGCCTGGAACCGCTGGCCGAAAAGCTCGGGCTGCTGCTCACCCCGGGCATCGTGCTCGACCCTGCCGCCGCGGAGATGCGCGCGCCATCCACCTGGGCGCTGGGCTCTGGTTACCCGCCGCATCCGGTTACGCACGACTTCAACCTGATCACCGCGTTTCCGTTTGCCCGCGCCATCGGCTGGGAAGAAAACAAGGAATGGCAGCACACCACCCTGGTGGAAGCCGCGCCGCGTGGCTGGGTCAGCAGCCGGCCGCTGCAGGGCGCCGCGCACTTCGATGCCAGCCGTGACGTGCCCGGCCCGGTGTCGATCGCGCTGGCGCTGCAGCGTAACGTGAGCGATCGAGAACAGCGCATCGTTGTGGTCGGCAGCGGCGCATTCCTGGCCAATGCGTTTTCGGGTAACGGCGGCAATCTTGATCTCGGCGTTAATATGGTGAACTGGCTGAGCAACGAGGAGAAACTGATTACGCTACAGCCACGCGCGGCGCAAGACGGCAGCCTGAACTTAAATCGCAGCCAGCTGACTTACATCAGCACCGGCTTCGTCATCCTGCTGCCGGCGCTGCTGGCGTTGGTCGGAGCCGTGCTGTGGTGGCGTAGAAGACGATGACGCCGGCAGTAATCAAAACTTACTGAGCGCCTATTCCAGTTGGTGACAGGCCTGTAATACAAAAACATAAATGTAGTGCCGCATTGGCGATGACGTCCGTATATGGCTACTGCCGGCCAGATATTTTTGCTATCGTGAACTCATGAAAGATGCAGAAAAGCAAAAGCTCTACCAGGCACTGCTGTCGCGGGATCCACGCAATGACGGGCGATTTTATTTCGGTGTGACCACCACCGGAATTTACTGCCGTCCCATCTGCAGCGCAAAACCCAAATTCCAGAATGTCCAGTTCTATAAAAGCAAGGCCGAGGCCGAAGCGGCCGGATACCGGCCCTGCCTTAAATGCCGCCCCGATCTATCGCCGCTGAGCCCCCAATGGCATGGCACTGCGGCAATCATGTCGCGCGCGTTGCGCCTGGTGGAAAATAGCGGCGCGGAGGGACGCGGGTTGGCGCAAACAGCGGCGGCGCTGGGCATTTCCGATCGGCATCTGCGCCGGCTATTCAATCGCCACGTCGGCGCCACGCCGCTCGCGGTGGCGATTTCGAGAAGGCTGCATTTTGCTCGCCAGTTGCTTACGCAAACCCATCTTTCGATGCTGGAGATTGCGCTGGCTACCGGTTTTGGTTCGCTGCGGCGCTTCAATGATGCGTTCCGCAAAACTTATCAGACCAGCCCGGGCAATTTTCGCAGGGAGGCAAAGCCGGACATCAAGCCCGGCGACTTGCTTACCATCGAACTGCCTTATTGCGCGCCGTTTGACTGGGATCACCTGATTACTTTTTTTCGCAATCACGAAATTTACGGCGTGGAAACAGTCACCCAAACCAGCTACACCAGACATTTCAGGACCGCCCACGGCATCAGTTTTTTCCAGGTGACGCAAGCCGATCGGCCAGCGCATCTTCGCGTCATGCTGCAGCTTGCCGGGCTGGCCGACTTAAGGCCGACCATCGAAAAAATCAGGATGCAGTTTGATCTCGCCCACAATCCGCACTGCATGGAAAACGCCGCGCTGCTGGAAGAAATTAAACAGGTGCGCATTCCAGGCGCGTTCGACCCATTCGAAGTGGCGATTACGATCATACTCGGCCAGATGGTCACGACCGAGCAGGGAAAACAGAATGTCAGGAAACTGGTGCTGAAATTCGGTGAAATGGTGCCGGTGCCAGTCTTTCCCGGATTGACGCATTTCTTCCCGACGCCGGAGACGTTGAAAAATGCCGACTATACCGACCTTGGCTTTACCGGCAACCGCTGCAACGCGATACGCGAACTGGCGCGCATGGTGGCAGATAGCGAAATCGATCTTTCAGGCTCGTGTGACCTTGCCGACACGCGAAAAAAGCTGCTCGGCATCAAAGGCATCGGGCCGTGGACGGTGGAGATGATTGCGTTGCGCTGCCTGCGCGACCCGGACGCATTCCCGGCCAATGACCTGATTGTCGCCCGCGCATTGAAGAGCGCCGCACTCGAGCATCAGTATTTCGCACCGTGGCGAGCCTATCTCGCGCTGACCATCTGGAAAACCCAGGCGCATGTGCTAACTAAAAAGCCCAGGAAAAGCCTATGACACCCAATATATATTTCAGCAGCTGGCCCAGCCCGGTCGGCGTACTCACCCTGTATGCCCATGACGCCGCAATCACGGCCATCACATACGCGCAGAATAATGCCGCGGTGTTAAAAAGCTTCGGTCACGCCAATTTAGTTGAACAGCCGTCTGAATCCATCCGACAGGCTATTGTGCAGTTACGCGAATATTTCGCCGACGGCAGAACATCGTTCGACGTATGCCTGGCTCCGCGCGGTACTGCATTTCAAAAATTGGTCTGGTCCGAACTGACCCGAATCCCGTTCGGCACGACGGTGAGCTATCAAACCCTGGCGAACAGAATCGCATCAGCCCATGCGTGCCGCGCAGTCGGCACCGCCAACGGAAAAAACCCCATTGCAATTATGATTCCCTGCCATCGCGTGATCGCATCGAATGGGCATCTTGCCGGTTTTTCCGGCGGCCTGGCGACCAAGGCCAAACTGATCGAAATCGAGCGCCAGACTATGGCTGGATTTAATGTCGCCACGTCAGCAGCATCTCTTACTTTATAAGAACTGATCATGCCTGAATTACCCGAAGTCGAAACCACCCTGCGCGGCATCGAGCCCCATTTGCTGGGACAGCGCATCGCCGCCACGGTCATCCGGCAGCCGCAGTTGCGCTGGGCCATCCCGACCTATTTGCCGGAAATGCTGAACGGCCAGACTATCCGTACGCTGCAGCGCCGGGCTAAGTACCTGCTGGTTGGATTCGATCACGGCACGCTGATCCTGCATCTGGGCATGTCCGGTAGTTTGCGCATTCTAGCTGCCTCGACCCCGGCCAAAGTGCACGATCATTTCGATCTGGTCCTCAATAGCGGCATGTTGTTGCGTCTGCATGATCCGCGCCGTTTCGGCGCAGTACTGTGGCATAGCGGTGATCACACCCAGCATCCGCTGCTGGTTAAACTCGGCCTGGAGCCACTGCATGACGAGTTCACCGGGGCGTATTTACATCGCGCCACCAGCCAGCGCAGCGCAGCGATCAAGCTGGTGATTATGGATCACCACCTGGTGGTGGGGGTGGGGAATATATATGCCAGCGAGGCATTGTTCCGCGCCGGCGTACGACCGCAACTGAGCGCAGAAAAACTAAGCCGGCCGCGTTGTGCGCGGTTAGTGCAGACGATACGGGAAACCCTGCGTGAGGCGATTCAACATGGCGGCAGCACCTTGCGCGACTACGTCGGCAGCGATGGCCAGCGCGGATATTTCCAGCAGCATTATCATGTCTACGGCCGTGCCGGGGAAACATGCCACGCCTGCGGCACGGCGGTGAAACAGATCCGCCAGGGACAGCGTTCCAGTTTTTATTGCCCGGTATGCCAGAAATAGCGTTTGTTCAACAGCCGCGGCGTGGGACCAGACCGGGCCACGCCGTCATCGCGCGACGTAACCACGCCCTTCCATGCACGCTTTAACAGCAACCTGATAATTCGTGTACACCTGCGTGTCGGGCGGAGTAGTCGCTGCATCGTAACCGGTTTGTCCGGCCGCCCAACTGTTACATTCATTCCGGTCAGTCAGCATTTGCGACTCAGTCAGTGTGCCGTTCGGGTAGACAAAATTCGGCTCGCTATTCACAACCACAGGCTCATCAAAAAAATTGCCTGAGCCGGAGTCCTGCACTGTGGTTGTATCTTCAAACCCGACGGGCGGATCCACCACCACATAACCCGGTCCGCCAGGAGCGGTTGAATAGTACACACCGTTAGCATAGTAGTAAGGCACCGGGCCGGCCGGCACGACCGCGTAATCCGGCGGCAGGGTCGGCACAATCACACCTGGCGGTGGAGTCGTGACCACAAAATACGCGCCGGCACTGCGGAACCATATCCCGCTCTGAAAATAGAAGCGGTCGCCGCGATAACGTACATCGTAGTAATTCGGCGGCAGTGTGGTGACCACGGTACCATAACGCGGATAGTAACGATTATGGCGGAAACGGGTATCGATCTGCCAGGTCGGCGAACGATAACGCCCCTCACGGCGATCAAACCATTCGTTGGAGCGTATGACCTCCGGTCGCATGCGTTCGGCGCGCGCATCTCGCGGCCAGACCCCGCGCTGTTCCTGCCTGACGGCCTGATCTCTGCGCTGCATCGCTTCTTCTCTGCGTTGCAGCGACGGAGCCGGACGCTGCGCGGGCATTTCCCGGCGCTGTATGGGTGGTTGCACTGCAGGCCGTTGTACCGTTGGCTGCTGCGTCTGACGTTGCACTGGTGGCTGCTGCGATTGACGTTGCGCGGGCTGCTGATCTCTACGCTGCGACGGTTGATCGTTACCCTGGGTCTGAGGTTGAGCTTCAGGGGCGGCATTACTTTGCGGCGCCGCTTTCGGCTGGCGCCTGTCCTGAAACTCATCGCCATAAGCCCAGGAACTCAGCAAATTTACCAGCAAAATTGCGGCCACAGCCACAGCATGGGTACGAGACGGTTTGCAATTAATCTTCATACTGCTCTCCTGCGCCTGACTAGACGGTAATCCATTGTGGTAACCCTGATTAAAAACGTTGCAACGAGCTATGCGTTGACGCGTTATCCTTATTCCGGCAACAACGCCGGGGTAAAACCCGGCAAGCATTCATTACTATGACATCCAATTTACTGTGGCCGTGCCCAGCTGAACGCGATTATACCGGACGCACTATTCCAAACTGCCGCCAATTAAAGGCCATACTTATTCCTCTATCTGCAATGTCATGGACGCAGATCGTTGTTTAATACACAAAGCTTGACGATAAAACTGCAATAGGTTTTACTTGACGGGCTTGCCATAAAAACAGGTGAGGAAGCAAGTTTTCCAAATCCAAAATATGCTGAACGGTTGACCGCCCCTACCGACTAACACCCTACTTAAGAGGAATAAATTGTCCATGAAAAAACTAATACCGTTGTGCGTTGCGTTAGCCTGCCTGACTCAAACTGCCCAGGCTGCGACGATTGATCTGACCCTGCTGACCCAGCCGGAGTTCCGCGCGGTGTCCGAGGATTTGGGTTCAGCGTTAAGTTATAAAGCCATTACCCCGGCAGCTCCGCTGGGTATCATAGGTTTTGATATCGGGGTGGCAGTCAACCAGACCGAGCTGGCAAAAAGCAAGGGCTACTGGTCGCGTATGACCGGTAGCTCCATGGATAATCTGTACGTGCCCAAGATCAGCATCGCCAAGGGACTGCCGCTGAATATCGATATCGCTGCGTTTGTTTCGAGGGTTCCGTCGACCAGCGCCACGCTGTACGGCGGCGAGCTGCGCTACGCGATTATGGAAGGCGGCATTGCGTTGCCTGCGATTGCGGTGCGCGGTTCGTTGAGCAAACTGGCCGGGGTCGATCAGTTGGCGTTAAATACCAAGGGACTGGACATTTCGATATCCAAAGGTTTTGCGATGTTCTCGCCTTATGCCGGGGTAGGCCAGGTCTGGGTGACCAGCACGCCCAATTCCGCCACGCTGCATGAAGAAAAATTCACGCAAGGCAAAATCTTTGCAGGCGCCAACTTTAATCTGGGCCTGGTCAACCTGGCTGCCGAAGTCGACAAGACCGGTGCAGCCAAATCAATCAGTGCGAAGGTCGGCTTCCGCTTCTAAAACCGGGAGGGTGCTGCCGTTGCACCCTCACTACTACTGCAACGCGGAAACGGCAGCGGTTACCTGTGCGCTAGGCATTCTGGTAACGCTGCTGCAATTCCACCCGCTTTAAATACGCCTCGCGCGCAATCGCCACATCCTCCAGAAACTGCGGCAATTCTTTCAGCATCAGCGCCTGCGGACCGTCCACCAGGGCCTTGACCGGCGCGGGATGGAAATCGACCAGCACCATGTTCGCGCCAGCGATAATGCCCTGAGCGGTAATATGCATCATGTCCAGTATGCCGTCCGGCGCGGCATTGCGTGACCCAACCGAGTGCGAAGGGTCTATGCATACCGGCATGCGCGTCAGGCGCTTAACCACGGGCACATGCGCGAAATCGACCAGATTGCGATGCGGATCGCCCATATTTGTTTTCATGCCACGCAGGCCGAATACCACATTGCGGTTGCCTTCACTGGCCAGGTATTCGGCCGCGTTCAACGATTCATCCAGCGTAATGCCGAAACCGCGCTTCAGCAGCACCGGAAACTCCTGTTGCCGCCCGACTATTTTCAGCAGCTCGAAATTCTGCGTGTTACGCGTGCCGATCTGCAGCATTACGCCGGTTGGGTTACCGGTCTGTTGCAGTGCCGCGCTGATCTCATGCAGATGGGATTCATGGGTAATCTCCATCGCGATGACCTTGATACCGTATTTACCGGCCAGCTCAAACACATACGGCAGGCAATTCTTGCCGTGGCCCTGAAACGCATAGGGGCTGGTACGCGGCTTGTAGGCGCCCATGCGCGTGCAGACCTGACCGTTGTCGCGCAGAGCGCGCATCATCAGTTCGACATGCTCGGCGTTGTCCACTGCGCATAAGCCGGCGAATACATTCAGCGTATCCTGGCCGAAGTGCACGCCGTTGTATTCGAAGTATGCCGGGCGCGGATCATCCCTGTGCCGCCCGAGGATGCGATACTCCTCCGATACCCGCACCACGCTCTCGACGCAGGGCAGGCTTTGCATGTCTTTGAGATCCAGCGCCTTGGTGTTGCCGATCAGGTAGATTTCGGTCAGCGTCTGTTCACTGCCGCGTTCCACATGCACGCGCGTGCGTATGCCTGCGAGCCCGCCCAAATGCGTCATCAGCTGCTGGTATTCCGCGCTTTGCGGGTCGGTATTGGAGGAAAGAATCAGAATCATGATTGCCTTTTGTGAATATTATTTGCCGGAAAGAATCGCCCACTGCTGCGGCCAGTGCGCAGTCGGGTCACGGGTGAAACCGCTTTTTCCGAATAACTGCCAGCGCCCAATGACATAGCATAACAGCACATTCGCGTGCGCGCCGGTATCTGCCGAGCTGGCCAGCTCGCCTTGGCTGACGGCGATGCGCAATGCCTGTTTCAGCGTGGTTTCGAGACGGTCGAACAACTGGTTAATGCGCAGCTGCAAACGCTGGTCTTCGTTGACCAGCGCATCGCCGATCAGCACGCGGGTCATGCCGCGGTTTTTCTGCGCGAAACCGAGCAGCATAATCAGAATGCTTTCCACCTGATTAAGCGCGCTGGTCTCCTCGGCGCTGATTTTGTTGACCAGCCCGAACACCGTCTGTTCGATAAATTCGATCAGCCCTTCGAACATCTGCGCCTTGCTGGCGAAATGCCGATACAGTGCGGCTTCGGAAATATCCAGTTTGGCGGCCAGCGCGGCGGTGGTGATTTTTTCACTCTTGGGTTGCTCCAGCATCGCTGCGACGGTTTGCAATATCTGCAGTCTGCGTGCTCCGGGTTTAGCGGCCATGTTTTTATTTCCCTTTCATTCAGCCGCACCCCAGCCTGGACAGGGCGCGCGGCAATTGCATCACATTGGCAAGTTTCACATCCACATAAGCCGGCGTGCGCGACACGCCGCTGACCCACACGGTTTGCATCCCCAGGCGCTTGGCCACCTGCAAATTCTCTGCACTATCTTCCACCATCACGCAGCGCGTCGGATTCAGCCCATGCCTGCGCAGCAGCCGCCGATAACCGTGCAGTTCCGGCTTGGGCCGGTACAACGTCTGTTCAATCGCGAACAGGTCGTCGAATAAATCGTGCACGCCCAGCAGTTCCAAAACCGCGCGGGCATAGTGCTGAGGCGCATTCGAGAACACCAGCTTGCGGCCCGGCAATTTTTTCAGCACATGGCGCAGGCGCGGCTCGCGCACCACCATCTGCGCCAGCTGCGCGAACTGATGGGTATGCCACAGAAAATGTCCGGGGTCGGTACCATGATGCCGCATCATCCCGCTCAGGGTCGCTCCATAGCGTTTCCAGTAATGCACGCGCAGCGTGTTCGCCGCATGCTCGTCCAGCTGCAGATGCTGCTGCAGATAGGCAGTCATGCTGCGGTTGATATGCGGAAAAATATGCGGTGTGGCGTTGTGCAGGGTGTTGTCCAGATCAAACACCCATACTGGCTTCATCATTGCTTTGCTATTTTTGTTATTTGCTTTTGATCAGCGTCCCCACCCCTTCATCGGTCAATATCTCCAGCAGCAGCGCATGTTCCACCCGGCCGTCGATAATGTGGACTGATTTTACTCCGCCGCGCGCCGCATCCAGCGCCGAACTGATTTTGGGCAGCATGCCGCCGGACAGTGTGCCATCGGCCACCAGCGCGTCTATCTGTTTCGGCGTCAGGCCAGTCAGCAGCGTACCGTTCTTATCCAGCACGCCAGGCGTATTGGTCAGCAACACCAGCTTTTCCGCCTTCAGAACTTCCGCCAGTTTGCCCGCCACCACATCGGCATTGATATTCAGCGTCTCGCCATCCGGCGCTACACCGATCGGTGCGACCACCGCGATGAAATCGCCCGAATCCAGGAAGCGGATGATCGAAGGATCGATCGAACTGATGTCACCGACCAGGCCGATGTCCAGCATTTCGCCCGGCTGGTCGATACTCTCCAGCAGCAACTTGTCCGCGCGAATAAATCCGCCGTCCTGGCCGGTCAGCCCGACCGCCTTGCCGCCATGTTTGTTGATCAGGTTGACGATGTCCTTGTTGACCTTGCCGAGGACCATTTCGACCACGTCCATGGTCTCTTCGTCGGTGACCCGCATGCCCTGAACGAACTCGCCCTGCTTGCCGACCTTTTTAAGCAGTTCGTTGATTTGCGGCCCGCCGCCATGCACGATCACCGGATTCATTCCGACCAGTTTCAGCAGCACTACGTCGCGCGCGAAGCTTTCCTGCAGTTGCGGATCGGTCATCGCGTTGCCGCCATACTTGACTACTATGGTCTTGTCAAAGAAGCGCTGGATGTAAGGCATCGCCTCGGAAAGCGTGCGCGCTTTCTTATCAGCCGCCGAAGGGGTGAGGGACATATCTGGCTATCCTTAATTATTTTGAGGCACGATGTGGGCCGAGTCGACGCGCATTTTACACCACAAAGGCAAAACCTCGGCATCAGCCGCGTGGCGCCGATCTACAAAATCAGGATACTCTGAGTCGGGTATTAACGATGGTCCTGCACCGGCAGGTCATAAGTCTGCCGGTAACTGAGCGGCAACCGCCTCACTTCGGCCAAAGCCTCCAGCCGCAGCGTACGCTGGCGTGGCAATTGTACGGTCAGGATTACCGGCACTCGATCGCCGACATTCAGCTCTTTTTTCAACCCCACCAGCATCAATGCGGCCCCGCTTTCGCCCACTACCACCGTTCGGTGGCTCGGCAGGCGCAGGCTGTCGACTTCATGGGCTTCCATCCTGCCGCGGTGCGGTACAAAGCGCTGCATCTTGATCCGTTCGGCGAGCGGGCTACTCGCGCCTGTCAACGTAGCCGGCCTGTTGCTGGTCAGGCTGAGCTGTAGCGAGGCGCTGCTTTGCCCCGGCACGGTTTCGCGCATCCATACATTACCGAGCACCACATCATGTTCACCCGCCCACGTATGGCCTGCCAGCACAAATAGCACAGCTGCGCCCAGCCTGCGCCACCATGCCCTTGGGCCGTGTGCGTACGCTGCCTCCCTATTCCAGTTGTGCTGTGTTACCACGCCAGACATGCCCGAACTGCAATTATGAATACGGCGAAATGCTGAGCTGGCCGTTGCGACCTTAAGAAAGCTCCGGCGCATTACATCTTCATGTCATGCATGTTATGCGTCGCGCCGGCCAGTGGCTTTACCTCCGCCTTTGCTTCCACCGTGATCTTGCGCCGGTCAGCAAACTGCACGGTCAACGTGAACGGTACGATGTCCCCGGCCTTCAGCGGCTGTTTCAAATTCAACAGCATCACGTGATAGCCACTGGCCGCCAGATCCACCGATTTGCCGGCGGGCAGTGCCAGGAATTCCACGGCGCGCATTTTCATCATGCCATTTTCATGCGCCATTTGATGCATCTCGACGCTGCCGGCAGCGGGACTGGCTATCTCGATTAACCGCCCATCCTGCTGGCTGACGATTGAAAACTGTATCGCCGCACTATCCTGGCCAGGCGCCGTGGCGCGGGCCGATGCAGCGGATATAGTTACTTCGCCTGCCCAGCCGTGCATCGCCCAAAAAAAAGCTGCCATTGCAATGATGTAACGCATTTGCACCCCTCAAAATTAAACAATATACCAAAAAGCTTTATCGCCCGGTGCCCCATACGTCAAATAGCCGGTGACGAAACATGTCCAGTACGCATGCATGTCGCCACAAGCATCGTGACAGCAGCGTTAAAAACTGCATAATACCGGCTTCAGGTGTCCTGGCCCAATACTGAAATAAAATGCCCGATCCCGCTACCGAACCCAGCAGCCGGCCGACCAGCGGATTATCGCTTCCCGCCTATATTCTGATGCGCCCTGAAGGCGTGTTCGTCAAGCTTGCGCCGCCGCCGGCGCCCGACATATTGCAACTATTTGTTGACCGCCTGTTTACCAATGGCGCACGCTTCTCGGGCCTGGATTATGCGTGCTTCATGCGCCTGCTGTATGGAGATCCGGCCAAACTCTACCCAGGCGATGGGAATGAAATCCGGCTGGCCAGCGACATCGTGCGTTTCTCGAAACCGCGTCAGGAATTATACAAGGGGGTAAAGATCAGCCCCAAGGGCGAACTTGCGGAATATATGTTTGAGCCACCGCTGATGGAGGTTATCACCGATGAACCCGTGTATGGCCCGCCGGGAGACGATGGGGTCGCCCCGGTAGTCGAGCATCTGCGCAAAACTGAAACACGGCCGACTCAGCTGGACTTCGATGAATTCGTCACTGACATGTGGCTCAAGGGTGTGCGCTTCGGCATAGCCGCCGAAGCGGTGCGGGAAGTTATCCGGAAAAATGCGGTTATGCGCATGAATATTGCGTCACAGGTTGAGCCGACTGCGAGCAAGGATGCCGAGCTGCGCGAAGAAAATGAATTTCTGCATCGCGATGATGCGCCTACCATCATGGCCGATGGCAAGGCCGACCTGCGCCGCGCCAAGAACCGCTTTCCGCAGGTCGCGAAAAATGCGCCGCTACTGCGCAAAATTCAGCGTGTGCTGGGTGAACCGGGACACAAGGTCACCGGTGCAATCATTGAACCGCGCCTTCCGCTGGACATTGACCTTAACCGGCTCGCCGGTGAAGGTACGCGCATCGAGACGACCAAAGATGGCGAATTAATCGTATCGGCGATAGACGGTTTCCTGTATCTGGATGACGACACGCACCAGGTGATGGTAACTGAAAAAATCGAGAATCGCGGCGGCATCAGCGCCAAGTCGACCGGCGATATCCGGCTCAACGTGGAAGAATTCATTGAACACGGCGAGGTGCAGGAACGCCGCACCGTCGAAGGCAAGCACATGATTTTCCATTCTCATGTGTTTGGGACCATTCTGTCCAAAAACGGCAATATCACGCTTAGAAGCAACTTGTCCGGCGGCCGCGCGCAGAGTGTCGGCGGCAATATCACGCTTAACGGCCGCGCGATCAGCGCCATCATGGAAGCTCGAGACGGTACCATCACCGCCGAATTTGCTGAGAATTGCGTCATCATAGGCAAAACAGTAATACTCAAACGCGCGGTAAATTGCGCCATCGTGGCCGAAGAATTGCGTTTGGGAATAGCTGAAGGCTGCGGCATCGCCGGGAAAAAAATTCAGCTGGATGCGAGCAATTCCCGCAGAGACAGCGAGACTGTCATCTCCGTCCTGTTACCGGATATCTTGAGTTACGATCAGCAAATCACCGCCGCCAAAGCGCGGCTGGTCGAGGCACAAGCCGCGTTCCTGGAAAAAAAACAGGCCATAATAAAAACCCAGTCTGATGATGGTTTTGCCAAATATCAGGCTCTGGCGGACCGAATCCGCACGGGGACAATCAAGCTGAGCACAGCGCAGGAAGCCGAGTGGCAGAAGGTGGTCAATAAATACGCCCCAGTGGTGAGAGATTCGGACGCGCTGATGAAAATATGCCAGGGACTGGAGAGCGAAATCGACAAACTGACGGCTGCACGCGCAGCCTGCGGCGCCGGAGAATTCTGCCGGCTGGTCACCGTCGTGGGCGAAACGGTGGTGCGCAAATTAAAATCCAATCTCGGCCTGGCCTATTTTTACACCATGACGCAGCAGGAACTCACTACCCAGCTGCATCAGCTGGGCATAGCAGAAGAACGCCTGTTCACCGGCAATCACGGCAGTTTTGATTGGCACTATGAAGCCCCGCAACCGGCGAGCGTCGAGTAAAATTACCGCGCTACCAGAGTCCGATAAGGCATGTTCGTCGAATATAACCAACAGCTTGCTGAATGGAGATAATTTATGACCACAGCGGAGAACCCTGCGCAATCCGGCAGTAAACCTTTAAATCTCAGGCTGGCCGTTTACAGCCTGGATGCGCTACCGGCGATGCCGGCCATTGCGCAGAAATTGCTGGCGCTGAAAATGGGTTCGGAAGAGGATGAAGCGCACATACTGGCGCTAATCGAACAGGATCCGCAAATCTCTGCGAAAATCCTCGGGCTGGCCAACTCTGCCCTGATTGGTGCGGCACGCAACACCATCAACCTCAGCGAAGCAGCGTTGCTGCTGGGCCTGGCACGCATCAGGTCGATTTCGATCAGCATTGCCATTATGTCGCTGATGAGTAAACTTCCCGCGGGCCGGTTGGACATGAACAGGCTGTGGCTACACAGCTTTGGCGTGGCATTTGCGATGCTGGCGATCGCCCGGGCCATGCCGCTCAAAACCCGTCCGGCGGAAGAACACATCTTCCTTGCCGGAATGTTGCACGATATCGGTTATCTGGCGCTGGCCGTCCTCGATCCGAAACACAGCAATAAATTACAGGCGCACATGGCGGCAGAACCGGAACGCGAAGTCACTGACATCGAGCGGCAAATACTGGAAATACACCACGATGAGCTCGGAGCAGCGCTGGCACAGCACTGGCATCTGCCCGAACCGATCGTGGCCGTGCTGCGTTCCCACCACGCGCCGCTCGGCGCTGAATCCGCTGGCGCACCGCTGGCGCTGATGGTGCATGTCGCGGAAAAACTGCTGCCGGCATTCGGTATCGATGAATACAGCGGTTCCGAAATCAGTGCTGCTGAATGGCAAGCGCTGGGCATAGACGCTTCCGCGGCGGAAAAAATTAAAGAACAGGTAGCCTTGCAGGCGGACCAGGCGACCCTGTCGGTACAACTGGCCGGTACCTGATTGCGATAGCCCTACCTGGTCCACGCGGCTATAATTACCGCCTTCTTCATCAGCACCCACGCCATTTTTCCATGAAGTTTACCCTGCTCATCCTTATTGCCCTGATGCTGCCGACGCTCGCGCTGGCGCAACAGGGACGGCAACAGCCTGCGCCGGCATTGGCCGCCCAATCCTGGGTGCTGTATGACTACACCAGCAACCAGATCCTGGTCAGTGAAAACGGCAATGAACGCATCGAACCTGCATCCCTGACCAAATTGATGACGGCTTATCTGACTTTCAGTGCGATCAAGCGTGAAAAGCTTATGCTGGAGCAGACGGTCACCCCGATGGCCGAGGCGTTGCGTGTGCAGGGCGAAGAATCGCGCATGTTTCTGGATCAGAGCAGGCAGGTCACCGTCAATGAATTGCTGCACGGCCTGATTGTGCAGTCAGCCAACGACGCCGCACGCGTGCTGGCGATCACGCTGGCCGGCAGCGAAGAGGGCTTCGCTGAAATGATGAACAGGGAAGCGCTGCGGCTGGGCATGAAAAACACGCATTTCGTCAACGCGACCGGCCTGCCGCATGCGCAGCATTATTCCACCGCCTATGACCTGGCGTTGATCGCCGCAACCATCATCCGCGACTTTCCTGCGTACTACCCGCTCTATAGCCTGCGCGAATACCAGTACAACAACATCAAGCAAACCAACCGCAACCGCCTGCTGTGGATGGATCCGTATGTCGACGGCATGAAAACCGGGCACACCGACAGCGCCGGATTTTGCCTGGTCTCTTCCGCCAGGCGCGACCAGCGGCGGCTGATCGCCGTGCTGATCGGAGCCGCGTCGGACAATCTGCGCGCAACCGAAAGCCAGAAATTACTGAACTATGGCTTCCAGTATTTCGAGACGGTGCGCCTGTACCAGAAGAATCAGACGGTCGCTAACGTACGTGTCTGGAAAGGTACGGAGAATCGGCTCAACGCGGGTTTCCGCGATGATCTTTTCCTGTCGATTCCGCGCGGCCAGATGTCCCGCCTTAAGGCCTCAATGGAAACTCAGCAGCCATTGTTTGCGCCCATTTCAGGCGGGCAGAAGATCGGCCTGCTGAAACTGGCGCTGGACGGCAAACCTTATGTGGAGTTCCCGCTGGTTGCGCTGACCCCGGTCCCGATGGCCAATATTTTTGCGCGCGGCTGGGACAACATACGACTGTTTTTTGAGTGAAGGATCGGCAATGACCGTATACCTGAATGGCCAGTTCATCCCGATTGAGGAAGCCTATATCCCGGTGCTGGATCGCGGCTTTATTTTTGGCGACGGTGTGTATGAAGTGATTCCGGTTTACTCAGGCCATGCGTTCCGTCTGGCGGAGCATCTGCGACGGTTGCAGTACAGCCTCGACGGTATACGGCTGGCTAATCCATATAATGTTGAAGACTGGACCGGCCTCATTAATGAATTGATCCAGCGCAACGGCGCAGCGGACCAATACCTTTACCTGCATATTACGCGCGGCAAAGCGCGGCGCGACCACGCGTTTCCCAACCCGCCGGTTGCGCCGACGGTATTCATGATGAGCAGCCCGCTGTTGAGCCCGCCCGAGGAGCTATTGCGCAGCGGGGTGGGTGCAGTCAGCGCCGCCGACAATCGCTGGCTGCGCTGCGATATCAAAGCGACCTCGCTGCTGCCCAATGTGTTGCTGCGCCAGGCCGCGGTGGATGCGGGCTGCGCCGAAACCCTGCTGATCCGCGACAACGATTTCCTGACTGAAGGCGCAGCCAGTAATATTTTTGTGGTCAAGGGGGGCGTGTTGCTGGCGCCGCCAAAAAACAACCTGATGTTGCCCGGTATCACCTATGACGTAGTGCTGGAAATCGCCGCAGCAAATCGCATCCCATACGAGGTGCGCAACATCGCCAAATCTGAAGTGTTCGCTGCGGACGAATTGCTGCTGACCTCTTCGACCCGGGAAGTGCTGGCCATTACTACGCTGGATGGCCAGCCGGTCGGGACGGGCAAGCCCGGCGAAATGTTTGATCGGCTGCATCGGCTGTACCAGGATTTTAAACGCGATGTGATGAGAGTTTGATGTATGGCGACTCCGGATAGCCTCATCGAATACCCATGCGATTTTCCGCTCAAGGTCATGGGACTGTCAGAGCAGGGATTTGCCGAGGCGGTGATCGCCATTGTCACCCGCCACGATCCCGGGTTTACTGCCGCGGGACTGGAAACGCGCAGCAGTAAACAGGCGCGCTACCTCAGCCTGACCTGCACCATACGTGCTACTTCACGCGCGCAGCTGGATGCACTGTACCAGGAGCTGTGTGACCATCCGCAAGTGGTGATGGTGTTGTGACTATCGTGGATTCACCGGCACAGACCGGGGATACCGCAGCGGTAGCTGATCCCGGGAGTGCCTCAAGCTCGCCCGTAGACAGCCATTCTCGCGCCCCGCTGATCCGTGAGCTGGGCCTGGTCGATTACCAGTCCACCTGGCAGGCCATGCAGGAGTTTACCGCCACGCGCAACGCCGCCACCCGCGATGAAATCTGGCTGCTGCAACATCCGCCGGTCTATACCCAAGGGCTGGCCGGCAAGGCGGAGCATCTGCTACAGCCACCCACGATACCGGTCGTCAAAATCGACCGCGGCGGCCAGATTACCTATCACGGCCCCGGTCAGATTATCGCTTACCTGCTGCTGGATTTGCGCCGCTGGAAACTCAATGTGCGTGAACTGGTACGCCTGATGGAGCAGGCCGTGATCGGTCTGCTCGCGCAATACGGCGTCGCCGCGCAGGGCCGCGAAGATGCGCCAGGTGTATATGTAGGAGAGGCGAAGATTGCGTCGCTGGGATTAAAAATCAAAAACGGCTGTTGCTATCATGGCATTGCATTTAACGTGGACATGGACCTCGCGCCGTTCAGCTTCATCAATCCGTGTGGTTACGCCGGGCTGCGAGTCACCCAGGCCCGCGATGCCGGCATCGGCGCGGCTGTCGACGAAATGGCACAGCAACTCGCGCAAAATCTGGTGTCATTGCTGAAGGAACACCGGAAGTACTGATTGTTGCGAGATCACGACAGCTAGATCACAACTTCATCGCCCTCGCGCGCCAGCCGGATATCCAGTTCGCCTGTGCTGCCGGAATAACGCGCCCTCGCCTCGGCGAATACTTTTTCCAGATCATCATCGCTGCGGGTGGGTTCATGATGAGTGCAATACAATATTTTCGCCCCGGCGTCCCGCGCCATTTCCATACAGCTATCAAAGGTGCCGTGGCCCCAGCCTTTTTTTGCCGGGTATTCTTCTATCGTATAGGCACAATCCGCTATTAATATATCCACGCCCCGGATCGCCTGTATGATCGAGCGGTACTGCTCATCGATCAGCGCCTGGTATTCGGCATAACCTTCGTCGCCGGGCTCATAGATATTGGTGTGCTTCTCATGGTCGCCGGTAAAAAATACCGACTTGCCGTTGCAGTCGATTCGATAGCCCAGATTAATGACCGGATGATTCAGCAGCGTCGGCGTAACGGTCGCCGAACCTACGCTGACCGGCTCGCCCGGCATCACGGTGACATATTCAATGCGCGATTTCATTTCCGCTTCGCGCACCGGGAAATAGCTGTATTGCATCTGCACCGCCATGATGCGCTCCGGCCCTTCGCCGGAAATCGGATCGAAGGAACCGTGCAATTTAATCCGGTTGCCCGGAATAAATATGGGTATGAAAAAAGGCAGGCCGTGGATGTGATCCCAATGGCTGTGCGTATTGAAAATATTTGCATTTATCGGCAGCTCTTTCAGCAGCGTCTGCGCCAGCGGGAAAATGCCGCTGCCACCATCCAGGATGATGAGTTCGTTGTTGTCGGTGCGCACCTCGATACAGGTGGTGTTGCCTCCGTAGCGCACGGTGCGCGGACCAGGTGAGGGTATGGAGCCGCGCACTCCCCAGAATTTGACCTTCATACTAAGCCTCCATGCTGGCGTTTTTGAATGACTGCGCCTCTTCCATTATTTTGGTAAGGTCACCCAGGCGTCCGATGATAAAGTCGAGGTCTCCGCCAAAGCGGTCTATCAGTGCAGGCGCCAGCACAAGCGATGCTTCCGGCGCGACGCCGGCGGCATTTTCACGCAATAATTTCTTGCTGATCTGGTCAGCCACATGCAACACACACAACGCCGTATTTTCAGATGCAATCTCGCTGTGATGATTGCGTATTATCTCTACCAGTGCCTTGGGAAACTGCCATTTCTCCACCAGCATCGCCCCCACCACGGAATGATCCGCGCCGATCATTTGCCGCTCGGCAACATGCAGCGGTATACCCTGTGCGGCACTCAGTGCCAGCGCCGCCTGAAATTCGTCGGGCATGAATTGAGCAAACACCACTTTGCCGAAATCATGCAGTAACCCGGCGATATAGCAATCGTTCGGATCGGTTTGAGCGGCAGGGAATTTCTGGGACAGCACGCGGGCCAGGCTGCCGGTCACCAGGGAATGCATCAGGTAGCGCTGGATATCGAAACTGCCCGCATTGTGCCGCGGCAGCACGCCCAGCGCAGCAAACGACAAGGCCATGTTCTTGACGGTATTCACCCCCAGGTAAACCACCGACTGGCTGACCGAGGTAATCTGTTTGGGAAAGCTGTAGTAGGCCGAATTGATGATGCGCAGCAATTTCATCGTCATCACCGGGTCCTTCTCGATGACCATCACCAATTCCTTGGGCTGAAAATTAATATCGCGCGAAATTTCCAGGATGCGCTGCACACTCTTCGGAAAAGCAGGCATCTTATCCACAACCGCGGACAAACGCTGCGTAAGCTCAGCTGATTTTTCGGTCATTAATATTCCGCATTTATCGTAACCCCGTATTAGCTGCGTGGCGTTAATCGGCAGAACTACAGCTTATACCAAATTCGCTCATTCGTATGCTGTGCCAGCTGCGATCAGCAAGCATAATTCAGCGCAAATCTCCATAGCCCATGCAAAATCTCAAAACCGCGGAGGTCATTTGCGCTATTCTTGGCCCAGGCAATTCCACACTATTTATTATGAGCATTGTAGAGAAACAAACCGGCGCGGCCAAAACCGCGCGCAATCCGATCAAGATCGTGCCGCTGCAGCAACGCCTGCGCAAACCGGAATGGATACGCGTCAAATCCGGCAACGGCCAGGCTTATCATGATGTCAAACGGTTGTTGCGCGAACACAAACTGCATACCGTGTGCGAGGAGGCGTCCTGCCCCAATATCGGCGAATGCTTCGGCAAGGGCACGGCCACTTTTATGATACTCGGCGACCTGTGCACACGGCGCTGTCCATTCTGCGACGTCGCGCACGGCAAACCGCTGCCGCCGGATAGCAACGAGCCGGCGCATCTGGCGCAATCGATCGCGCTGCTCAAGCTGAAATATGTAGTGATCACCAGCGTAGACCGGGACGATCTGCGCGACGGCGGCGCGCAGCATTTTGCCGATTGCCTCAACGCGATCCGCGCGACTTCGCCACATACCAAACTGGAAACCCTGGTGCCCGATTTCCGCGGCCGCCTCGAACCCGCGCTGCAGGCGCTGGGCACCAGTCTGCCGGACGTGCTCAACCATAATCTGGAAACGGTTCCACGCCTGTATGCGCTGGCCCGCCCGGGCGCGGATTACCTGCATTCGCTCAAGCTGCTGCAGCAATTCAAGTCGCGCTTTCCTCAGGTCATGACCAAATCCGGGCTGATGCTGGGGCTGGGTGAAACCGACGAGGAAGTATTGCAGGTAATGCGCGATCTGCGTGCGCACGATGTGGAAATGCTGACGCTGGGGCAATACCTGCAACCCTCGGACGGCCATCTGCCGGTGCTGCGCTACGTCCATCCGGACGCCTTTAAAATGTTCGAACAGGCCGCACTGGAGATGGGCTTCACTCATGCCGCATGCGGCCCGATGGTGCGCAGCAGCTATTATGCCGATGAGCAGGCGCATCAGGCCGGCCTTGCCACCGGCTAAGGGCAGATCAGTCCAGAGATTTAACAGGGCCATGTCCAAACAGGAACAAGCTGTACTGGATTTTTTTTCGCAGGAAGAAAACCTGACGCTGGCGCTGGCCGTGGCGGATCAGACCGATGAAATCCGCCAGCGCATGAACAATGCGTTCTGGCTGGCTTTGCAGGATCGTATCAGCACGCTGGTGCAGACCCTGGAACTGCCCTGGCAGGTGGCAGTCACGGAAGACCGCAATGCCGCGGAAGCCCTGGTAGGACTGCATCTGCAGCCGGTCGCAGAACAAACCCTGTTCCTGCGCCCAATGCTGGAACAGCAACTGCTCGGCAATACCCTGCGCATTTATTATGGCTTGGCGTGGAGCACTGCCCCAACGCCGGAACATACTCGGCTGGCCGAAGTGGCCGCGCTGCATGAGGCATTTCAAAGTGCCGGCTATAAGACCAGCACGGATTTCCTGGCATGGCAATGGACGCCCTATTACCCCCGCCGCCGGGATTTCCTGCTGCGCTTCTCGACGGAAGAGGATAAGCTGCTGGATGAAGTCACCGGCCTGTTGCAGGGGCTGTTGCAGACCCACGGGACCGCGCTGCAGCTGGCCAATAATACGCTACGCAGCGCACCCCGCTCGGCGACGGTGTCGCTGAATAAGTTGCGCGCCAATCTCCCGCATTAGCCGGGGCTATTACCCGGCATTCATTTAAATCGGGTTATCCAGATCGAAAAAATGATGCGTCAGGCCATACTGCGCCGCCACGTGCTCGCCCAGCGCCTGCACGCCATAGCGTTCGGTTGCATGATGCCCGGCGGCTATAAAGGCCACGCCGGTTTCGCGCGCAATATGCACGTGCTGCTCGGAAATTTCGCCGGTTAAAAATGCGTCTGCGCCCAGCCCAACGGCAGCCTCGAAGTAACTTTGAGCTCCGCCGGTACACCAGGCAACCCGCTCGATTTTACGCTCGCCCTGCCCGATCACCTGCGGTGTGCGCTGCAAAACCTGCGCCAGCTGTGCGCTTAGCTGA
>JAZJXX010000004.1:0-59742 GCA_040390665.1 Pseudomonadota bacterium
GCGACAACAAGATCAAGCTGCTGAACCTGCGCAAGCGCATGGCGCGCATCCGTGTGTTTGATCCGGCCTGCGGCTCCGGCAACTTCCTCGTTATCGCCTACAAACAGATGCGCGAGATCGAGGCGGAAATTAACCGCCGTCGTGGTGAGCCGCATCTGGGTAGCGAGATACCGCTGACCAACTTCCGGGGCATCGAGCTACGCGATTTCCCAGCAGAGATTGCCCGCTTGGCACTCATCATTGCCGAGTTTCAGTGCGACGTGCTGTATCGCGGGCAGAAGGATGCCCTAGCGGAGTTTCTGCCGCTGGATGCGCAGAACTGGATTGTTTGCGGCAATGCGTTGCGGCTGGAGTGGCTGAGCGTTTGTCCGTCAACAGGCACAGGCGTGAGGCTGGTGGCGGATGATTTGTTTGGTACGCCGCTCGATCAGACCGAGATGGACTTCGCAAACGAAGGCGGCGAGACGTATATCTGCGGCAATCCACCTTATGTGGGCCGACGCAATCAGACCAAAGAACAGAAGGAGGAGATCAAGCTAGTTCTTGGGAAAACGGTGAGGTCAAGCGCGTCGCTTGACTACGTTTTCTGCTGGATAGAGAAAGCGTCGGACTATGTTCTTAAGACCCGCGGTGAGTTTGCTTTTGTAACAACAAACTCCGTGTCGCAGGGAACGCAGATTCCGATCTATTGGCCCCAACTATTCTCAAAGGGGTTGGCGATCAATTTTGCCCACCGATCCTTTCCTTGGAGTAACAACGCCTCAGACAACGCCGGCGTAACCTGTGTCATTTTGGGTGTAGGTCAGCCTAGAACGCCAAAGTTCATCTTCGATGGCATGCAGCGTCAGGAAACAACGGCAATCAATGCCTACCTGTTGGGCTCCGACGTGCAAGTGGTAGAGACAAGCACTACCCCCATTTCTGCCTTGGCGAAGATGAGGTATGGAAATCTCCCTGGCGATGGCAACTACCTCACCTTGAGCATGGCCGAACGAGATAGGCTTCTGAGAGAGAACCCTGAGTTCGACCGCATCATCATCCCGCTTTTTGGGGCGCAAGAGTTCATCCGTGGCTTGCAGCGCTTCTGTCTCTGGATCGATGACGACGAACTTGAGTTCGCTTTGCGCAGCGAGTTCGTCCGCCGTCGAATCGATGGAGTGAGGCAAACGCGTGCAGCTAGCCCAGACCCTAGCTACAACGCGCTGGTTGGCCGTCCGCACCAATTCCGTGACCGAAACCTTGCCGAGACTCTGACAGTCCTTGTACCAACGATCAGCTCGGAAACGCGGGAGTACCTCCCAACTGCCGTGTTTCCTGGACGCACAGGAACGACCAACCAAGCGTATGCGCTGTACGATGCCCCCCTTTGGAGCATGGCGCTAGTCGCTTCGCGCCTGCATCTGGTCTGGGTCGGCACGGTCTGTGGCAAACTGAAAACAGATTTTCGCTACTCCAACACACTCGGCTGGAACACCTTTCCGGTGCCACTGCTTACCGAGCAGAACAAGGCCGACCTGATTACCTGCGCCGAAAACATCCTGCTGGCCCGCGAAGCACATTTTCCTGCCACCATCGCCGACCTGTACGACCCTGACAATATGCCGGAGAATCTGCGTCGCGCCCACGAGCGCAACGATGAAGTGCTGGAGCGCATCTACATCGGGCGCCGTTTCAAAAACGACACCGAGCGGCTGGAAAAACTGTTTGAGCTTTATACGAGGATGACTAGGGCAACGGCTAAGGCCAAGCCCGTCACGAAGGCAACAATGGGAAAGAAAACATCATGAGCGAGCCAACCAGCAATCCCACGAACGCCTACACCATGCCATCGGTGTCCATCACCACGGCGCGCACCGGCGCATCCAGCAAGGCCAATGCGTTGGGGATGCGCGCCATGCAGGAGCGTGCCTATGCCAAGCGGGGCGAGCAGTATCTTCTGATCAAATCGCCACCGGCATCGGGCAAGTCTCGTGCGCTGATGTACATTGCGCTGGACAAACTCAACAACCAGGGCTTGCAGCAGGCCGTCATAGTGGTGCCGGAGCGATCGATTGGAAGCAGCTTTGCCGATGAGCCTCTGAGCCAGTACGGCTTCTATTGGGATTGGCAGGTTGTCCCGCAATGGAATCTATGCAACGCCCCTGGCGCGGACGAACCGCGGGTATCCAAGTCCAAGGTGGACGCAGTTCGCAAGTTTTTGGAAGGTACCGACAAGTTGTTGGTCTGCACCCATGCCACCTTCCGCTTTGCAGTGGAAGAGCTGGGCATCGAGGCATTCGACAATCGCCTGATTGCCATCGACGAGTTTCACCACGTCTCCAGCAACCCGGACAACAAGCTGGGCAGCCAGTTGGGCGCGTTCATCGCGCGCGACAAGGTGCATCTGGTGGCGATGACCGGCTCCTACTTCCGTGGCGACAGCGAGGCGGTGCTGGGTTCGGCGGATGAAGCCAAATTCGAGACGATCACCTACACCTATTACGAGCAGCTCAACGGCTACCAATGGCTCAAATCGCTGGACATCGGCTACTTCTTCTACACAGGCCCTTACGTTGACGCCGTTACCAAAGTGTTGGACCCAACATTGAAAACCATCGTCCATATTCCCAATGTGAATGCCCGCGAAAGCCTCAAAGACAAGGAGCGCGAGGTAAACGAAATCATGCACGGCTTGGGTGTATGGAAAGGCGTTGACCCAGCCACGGGCTTCCATCTGGTGAAGGCCCGTGATGGGCGTACCCTGAAAGTAGCGGACTTGGTGGATGACAGCGATCCGGCCAGGCGTTCCAAAGTGCTCACAGCTTTGAAAGACCCGACGCAGAAGAACACCCGCGACCACGTGGATGTCATCATTGCGCTAGGTATGGCGAAGGAAGGCTTTGACTGGATATGGTGCGAACATGCGCTGACCATTGGTTACCGCAGCAGCCTGACCGAAATCGTGCAGATCATTGGCCGCGCTACCCGTGATGCCGAAGGCAAGGAACGGTCGCGCTTTACCAATCTGATCGCCGAACCCGCAGCAGAACAAGCCGCTGTGGCCGAGGCGGTGAACGATATGCTGAAAGCTATTTCCGCCAGTCTGCTAATGGAACAGGTGCTGGCCCCGCGCTATGAGTTCACCCCTAAAAATAATGGCCCCAAGGAAGGCTTTGATTACGGCGAGGCAGGTTACAAGGAGGGCGGCCACAACGTTGGTGTAAATCAGGAAACAGGCCAGTATCACGTTGAGATCAACGGGCTGACAACACCGCAAAGCCCGGAGGCTACGCGCATCTGCAGGGAGGACTTGAATGAAGTCGTCACCAGTTTTTTGCAGGACAAGACTGTGCTGGAGCGTGGTCTGTTCGACAAAGAGAATACCTTGCCCGAAGAGCTTACTCAGCTACGCATGGGCAAGATCGTGCGCGATCGTTACCCGGACTTGAGCGATGCTGACCAGGAAGCTATTCGACAACACGCAATTGCGGCCATGAACATCACCCAGCAGGCCAAGTTGGCGTTGGCTCAGGCCGATGCCAACGGCGGTGACGCGATGCAGGGCAGCACGGCATTGCTGGAAGGGGTGCGCAAGTTCGTCAATGTGCGCGACTTGGACATTGATCTGATCGACCGCATCAACCCCTTCGATGCCGCCTATGCAGTGCTGGCGAAAGCGATGGATGAGAAATCGCTACGCCAGGTGCAGGCCAGCATTGCTGTGAAGAAGGTGAGCATTTCGCGGGACGATGCGGTTGACCTTGCCAATCGCGCTCGAACCTTCAAAAAGGAGCGCGGTCGCCTGCCCGACATTAATTCTGCTGATGCATGGGAAAAGCGCATGGCCGAGGGCGTAGCCGCTTTCGCGCGCTACAAGGCTCAGGAGTTGGCAGGCAAGCAGAGCGAGGTAAACAATGGCTGAAATTGACGAAGACGAACTGCTGGCCGATCTTGGCATTGAGGTCGCCCCGCTCAGTGCTTCCAGCCGAACCCCGCGCGAGGAACGCATCATCGCGGGGTTCGAGGATATCCTGCGATTCCATCAAGCGCATGGTCGAGCTCCACTGCATGGCGAGGGCCGTGACATTTTTGAGCGCCTGTATGCCGCGCGCCTGGATCAGCTACGCAAGTTGCCCGAAGCGCAAACCCTGCTGGCTGAGCTGGATGTCCCCGGCCTGCTGTCCGGAGCAGCCGCCGCTCAGGCAGATGTGGATGAGTTGGACGAAGACGCCCTGCTGGCCGAGTTGGGTATTGGCGATAAACCCGCTGACCGGGATGACATCACCGTGCTGCGTTATGTACGTTCCAGCGTTGAAAAGCGTGCGGCGGAGGAAATCGCCGACCGTATGCCATGTGCAGATTTTGACAAATTCCAGCCGTTGTTTGAGCAGGTGGAGCGGGAGTTGAAGGCTGGCCTGCGCATAACGCTGCGCTTCGGACGCGATACCAGTATTGCCAGCGGAAACTACTTTATCGTCGGCGGGCAGCTTGCGTATGTTGCCGAAGTTGGCGAAACCATCAAGGCTGCGTATGGGAAAAACGATGCTCGGCTACGCGTGATCTATGCCAACGGCACGGAAAGCAACTTGCTGCGGCGATCTCTGGAGCGGGCGCTCTACAAGGACGACACCGGCCGCCGCCTGACCGACCCGGACATCGGGCCGCTATTTGGCGATGCGCCGGAACCAGACGACATTGATAGCGGAACCGTCTACGTACTGCGCAGCCTGTCCAGCCACCCATTCGTCGCCGAGCATCGCGAGCTGATCCACAAGATCGGTGTGACCGGCGGCAAAGTAGAGGCCCGCATCGCAGGTGCGGAAAAGGATGCTACCTATCTATTGGCCGGCGTGGAAGTGGTCGCCACCTATAAGCTTCACAACCTCAATCGCGCTAGGCTGGAAAACATCTTCCACCGTCTGTTCGGCGCAGCACAGCTCGACTTGACCATCGAGGACCGCTTCGGGCACCCGGTGAAGCCGAGAGAGTGGTTCCTGGTGCCGCTCCATGTGATTGACGAGGCGGTTCAGCGCATTCGGGATGGGTCGATTACCGAAGTGGCCTATGACCCCAAGACGGCTCGGTTGGTAGGTTGAGCGTGTTCAGAATTTGTGGGTTTTTGTTGACACTTTCGCATTCCAATACTGAAGTTCTATGGTGCTGACCTTCTGGGAGTTTTGGGCAGTTTTGGGCCGATTTTCAGGTCGTCTTCATTCGGCTATAGCAGTCAGTAATCACCACTTCTTTGAACTTCCGTTATGATACTAAGCTGCGCCAAGGCGATTCACGGCTTCAACAAATTCAGCTTTAGTTTGAAACGAACTAATGTTCTGCAATGTTACTTGAAGAGTCATATGCGCGTTGGCAACAAATTGAGCAAAGATATTTTGATCGTGTGGCGATAGGGGTGATGTTTTGTATTGTTCACACAGCCAATAAGTCTGCCGTATATTATGTGCAATCTCTGCACGCACTGCCTTCTCTTTTGACAGTAGGAAGCTTATTCTGTTGGCAATATTGGATTTGACAGGCTCCATCTCATGCTTAAGAAGAACCCCTTCTAACGCGGTCAGAGCGTGGGCGACCCGATCCGTTAGATCGGGGAATGTGGTGCCCTTGCTATATGTAATTAGACTAGATCGAATTGAGGCCGCGAAGTCACTCAGTCCAGCCGGGCTGACCAGTTTACCCGCCTGCCTGAGCCCCATCTTTTCGAGATGTACTATATCATGCTGTGAGAGTTCCCAAAATTCGGCCTCTTCGAAGATCAGCTCTTCGCTTATGGAGAAAGTGGAATCGGTGAGTATCAATAGTTTTGAACTAGGAACTATCTCGGCACCCAACAGCGCAGTGGGACAAAGTACCCACGAAGCAGAAGCGGCGGGGGAGAAAAATCTTAGGAGGCTCACAGCATCCCGAGCGATCATCAAGCCTCTTTCCTTGGCGGAGTACCGCTCTGCTTCCAAGGTGACTACAATCGCCGCAAGACCTTGGAGCTCTTTTCTCATAGTTGCAAATAGCTCCTGCACATCTTTCTGCTGGGCGGGCGATGTTGGTTTTCTCATCCGCTCAAGAGCGTCTATCTTGGCGGAGGTAATAGGGACAATTCTCACGGGGCCAAATTCAAGCGGCGATTCAACCTCCAAATGTGCGATAGGTGCCCAAACTTCTAATTTGGAAATTGCATTTCGAGCTTTTGCAATGATCGCATCTGAAAATAAGCTTCCTTGCGGAACACGAAAATTTTCACGAGCCCAGACAAGAAATTCATCTTCAATAAACTTTCGAGCAAGCTTTTCCCTGGCCCATCTTATTGTTTGAATTCTATCGCAAATGTTTTCTACATCCGCCAAGTCAGACAGAGAGAGGCCGAATGGCCGATTGTTATCGTAGATGAAAATAATAACCTGTTCGCCATTGATATCTTTTAACCCGTAAAATATGGGTGTTCCAATCATATCGGCATCAGTTACTTGAGCAGAGATGGGGCGTTGAGTAGGAAACTGCTCTGTTGTATTTGCTGACAAAGTTATTTGGCGCACCTTTAATAACAAGGCAACGCTCATCTGATTTATCACGCTAGCGTCTTGGGAGGAGAATGTAAATGGCTCGTCAGGTGGTGCTTGAGACTCAACAGTCATGGTTGAGTTGGCTGATTGCAATTTTGATGTATTGGAAGCTCTAGCGCTTTCCGCTGCATAACTCTCTTCAAGCTTGCGCAATTTCAACAGGTCAACAGCATGATGCTCGCGCAATGACGCTTCTAGCCAACTATGGAACTGATTAACACGCGTCAGGTATTCATCCACAAATTGGTCAATGTAAATATATTCCCCACCCTGGTTTAGGTATTGTTTTGCCGGCGCTGTCCAACCAGACCACTCAAGCAATGATTTGGTATCGAGTCGGATTCCGGTCGTAATTTCTGCACCCCGGTCTGGCTTTGCCGGGTCTTGTTCCAAGGACATAAACATATGGGAATTCGGCAACCCCTTATGAAGCATGTAGTTTCTAAGGTCATGTACAAACTTTGAAATCGGATCAGTAGAGAAAGTGCTCGTAATCTGATCTTGATAATATTTATGCATCTGTGTTCCGGCGTAGTTTTTTTGCATAAAAACGCGGGTGTGATCTACAAGCGTCTTCGATGAAGCTACGAAATTGTGGATGTGACGACTGAGCTCTCGATGAGCTTGTTGTCCAGCCTCCCTACGGTCTTGTGACATCAGGGCCAATCCTTGGTCAGGATCGTGCACCTTTCGGGTAGCTTCCATCAACTCCAAGGCGTTCATCTGAAATATGTTGAGCGAGAAGGTACGAGCATGAAGTTGATTTAGGAACTTCATTCCCGATGAAGAAAGTATTTTATGATGATATGAACCATCTTCCGCTTCTTGCTCGTCCATAGAAAATTTTGTGTGTCAATATTTATTGTTGAAGCATGCATTGTCCGTTATTTACTGGAACTAGTCGTTTGATATTCAGTTATGAAATAACCGCATGGAAGAAGGAGTGCTACCAACAGGCACATAAATCGAAATCTTGAGAGCATATTCACCGGCCTTTTCTGGATGTGAAAACATTCTTGTCAAATTGACAGCTATCACAGCAATCAACTTTTTACAGGTCTCTCCCTGATATAGGCGAGGGGCAAACTCATTCGTTCTCCTGACCATCTGCAACATGAGGAACCGCCATGCCATCCTTGCGCGGGCGAGTTCCCACAGCCAGCCGAAAGAACATCCACCAGAGATAAATCGCAGGAGCGGAGAAGAATGTTGCGTCGGACATCAACCCGTGAGCAAATTCGTTGCGGAAATTGTTTCCGCTTCGTTCGCTTAGAAGTCCTTGTAACTCGAAATGCATGTCTTTCCCGAGGATTTCGACCGATTCACCAAGATCGAGAAGTTCGCCTAAACTTCTCTCGGAATGATACCCCGTTGTCGGATCGATTCGCCAGACCAAGCAGCCGCGAGCCTCAAGTTGCATTCGCAGGGCATGCTCGAACTGTGGGATCAAGATGCTCAATGCTGTATCAAAATGTCCCTCGAAACCAGCGAACAACCCCTTCAGCCAGAGCGATTGACGTCCGGGTGGGAACATCGGGCTGCTGCCAAATAAGTCAGCAAGAGTCTCCACGCTCAGTTGGTGAAGCCGCCACATTTCGTCGCGGGCTGGCAGAATAACTCCGACCACCATTGCCTGATGTTGAAAGGCAGCCTGGAAATAGCACGCAGCCGCCAGCGATCGCCGATAGTCGTCTCCTTGGCTCGACAGAAGAGGAGGCACAACTGCGACGAGCCGGCCAGCGCCGTTGTACATATGCTTGTCGGCCAGATTTGCGAATGGAGCAGACCGAGCGAGTTCCACCACTTGCGTTTCGATTTTTTCGCGCTGAAGTGGTTGGAACATAAACGCAAAGCGAAGAAGCGCCTCCACTACGGTCGTACATTGCATCACGTTTATCGCTTTTGACACCAGTTCGCTTGCGTCGAAAGTGATCGACTGCCTTGTCATCTCCGTGAGGGTTGCCTTTCCGAGTGCGGCCAATTCGATTTGCAAGGCGCTCACCCGCGTTTTTTGCCCTTCGCACTTCTGAAGGGTCGATACTCCTTGGGCGAGCCAATGGGCCGCGGCAGTCATCTGATCGTTGGCTTTACACGCCATTGCTAGGCTAACCATGGCTTCGGCGCTTCGCACATCAGCTGCGTTGGCTTGTTGATTTTCCCTTGCCTTGCGGTAAGCCTTCGACGCTATAGAGCAAAGGGTCCGCTCCCGGTGATAGTTCTTAGCTTGCGCAGCAAGGTCGGCAAAGCCGATCAGAGCTGCGGCAATATCCTTCGGTTCACCATTCCTGCATTCCAACATGAGGGTAGCCGCACGTTCGGCACCATCGGGAATCGTATCGGTCACAGCATTGAGCATTGCGGCGATTCGTTCGAAAACCACGCCCGTATCATCAGAACAAATCATTAGTGCAAGTCGCAATGCTCTCTCGTATCGATTCAGCCGCTCAGGCCAATGGGCAATGCAGTATGGGCTATCCGCGGCAGCTAGATAGCTCGTAATTGCCCGACGTGCCGCGACGACATCTCGAAGCACAGTCCATCCCACATCGTTGAGTCTTGCGGACAGTTCCGCGTCATCAACGGATTCTCCGATCTGCGTCAATACCGTCGCCTGCTCAGTGGAGAAGTCCGATGGAATAATGCCTCGGCGGCCTTCCATCTCAAAGTATGGCCTGAAAGGCTTGTATGGATCAGATGGAACCAGTAGCGGCTGACATGCCGCAGCGAGCAATTGGAGTGCAGCGGCCCGCATCGTGTCCCCCAATTTCTCCGCCTCGGTACTCGCCGCGTGAAGTGCTGTGCTGTAAGCGATGCACGATGCTTCGGAGCTAGCGATCACGGAGTTGAAACTGGACAACTCGAGAGCGTCCAGACCGACATTTAGTTTTTCAAGCGGAGATGGCATATAACCGTCTGACTATGATTGTAGAATGGCAGTAGGCTACCTCCACGGGATACCAATGGCAACAAGCGGCCACAGGCTCGAAGGACGATCATAATTACTGCGACTAATGCCAATGTCCGCTGGAGTTCCAATAGTAACGCGCCAGTTCGGCTGCGTTCTTAGGCATTCATGATGACTGCTATGACCGAAGAGCGTACCTCCTGTATGGCGGCTGTATTTAAGAGGTTTCCGAGGGCCGATTGCCGTATACCTTGTTGCTAATTTTCTACTAAGCGGAAGGTCAAGGTAGAAATTGGCCTTGTGCCAGTGCCGAACAATCAATCCCCCGTACAGTTATTGACAGAACTCCAAGGCGGCTTCGCCGCAAATGCGCCCGACCGGGGGCGCTAGCGCGCTCCCCGCGCGTGCGCTTTGCGTCGCACCGCTCAGGTTAGCAATCTTTTCTATACGCCACTGATGTAAGCGGGTGGGCAATATGAGCGCATCGGTCTGGACGCCATAAATCCGTTCACCCATCGGCTCACCATACTTGCCGGGCTGTTCGATATTTTCCTTTGCCAGCCGGATCGGATGATCCTTGCGCTTGGCAGACGTGCCGCCCATCAGTTGAATGAAGTGCCACCATTGGCCTTGATCCGCAGCTTCCTGCGCTTGCTGCAGAATGCCTTCTGGCGCTTCATTGAGCCGGCGCATTTCGCGCCAGATGGTGACGGGTGGGCCGCCAATCTGCTGAAATTGTCGTATGCCCCAGGTGGATGCCCAGGCTTCAACCCGTTCGGCAGCGGACTGTGCAGGAGTGCCATAGGTATCCGTGTCCAGTCCGAAGCCGTCGATGTTCTTGGAAATATATTTGGCGATGTAGCCTGCTGCGGTGCCTTTACCCTTGTCGATCGCAACGGCCTTGAAACGATGTTCCGCCGCACCCGGTTCGTCACCGTCCATTTCCAATGCGTAATGCTGCATAGTCGCCTTGACCCCATCCGCATGTTGTGGCTCCATGAATAGCAGAAAATGCGCGTGCGGGGTGCCGTCGTGCTGCGGTTCCGCGATGCGGACGCCATAGACGCTGATATTGTCGCGTTTAAGTTTGGCCCGGATACGCGCCCAGACTTGATTCAGATATCGCTGTGCCTGGGCGGGGGGAGTCCCGTCGTATTTCGGGTTAGGTTTTCCGGTGGCGGATAGGCGCGCATGCATGCGCGAAGGACATGTGATGGTATAAAAGTGGCCTGGGTGAGTGACTTCGTTGGCAATAAGCTCGAAACCGAAGATGCGCACCATGAGTTCACTGCGGCGGATGCGTGGATTGGATACGCCGCGATCGACCAGATCGCTTAATGAGAAAATCTGATTGAGTTCATTGAAGGCGACCAGACCGTCCAGCACCCGGCGATTGCGTGTTTTCTGGTTCCTGCGCCGATCTAGCGTTTCGTCGCTGACATAAATACCGGCACGCCGATGAACCAGGCCGAGAGTGATCGCTTCGCGTTCCAGATTTTGGGCATGAGCTTTACGCAATGCGCGCAGCCACCATCCCTCATCGGTGAGCCGTGCCAGGGTGCCCTGAATACTGATATTTCGATTCTCGGGGCAGGGCGGACGCACGCCGATCCGCTGAGCACGTTTCCACAGGCTGATGACCGTCTGTTCGATATCGTGGTACAGACAGGCCAGCTGGCGAAATTCCCGTGCAAGCCGTTTGGACAGGGCTTCCAGATCGGCATCGCTGGAATTGAGCGGAATCTGCCCGTGATCACAGCGTTTGGAGTGCTCCAGCAGCTTGAGATTGGCCTGCGTGCGTCCGGCGAAGATGTAGTTCTCCTGATATTCATGGGCGACGGACTGGGCGAACCGTCGCGGCAATTGTCGAAATATGGGAGCCCGCCATAACCGGTCGGCCTCGTCCGGTTCATCCAGCATGTTGAGGATGCGCTCGGCGGTGATTTCACCAGGCGCGATGAGCTCGCGCGGGTCGGGGGCTGACGTATGCATGGCACACCTCAGCTCTGGCTGGTGGATTGTCTAACGCACGACTCAATATAGGCGAGCAGATCGCTTAAACGATAGCGAACTGCACGGCTGCCTATTTTGATGAAGGGCACGCGCGCGCCTGCCCAGCGGTCGCGTTCCAGAAAGGCCACGCTGACGCCCAGGATAGGGGCGGCTTCTTTGGTGGTGAGTAGTTTGTCTTGCATGATCTGTAGTCTCCATGTTGATTAAAGGAGCTACAGACTTACAGAGTTTGAAAGGTGAAAAAAGCGGCTAAATTTGCGTTACGAAAAACTCGGGGGTTTATTCTGCTTTAATTTGGTTATCCTATCACAATGAATTCTTTCGTCTTCCTGGCGATTTTGCTGACAGAGGAGCAATGTCACGAGCCCATTCTCTGAATGAATCTAAAGATGGAAAAATCCGGGGTTTATCGAATTTTTTCATATCGTCATGGTTCCAAACCTGCTCATATGAAAGCGTCGGATTGTCTCGCCAGAGACGAGCAGCGATGTGTAGGCATCCCGCAATTTGTTTTCTTCGGTCACTGAGATTTTTGTACCAATGTTTATCCTGGGTTTCTTCCTCAATAGAGTTCTGACCGATTTGGTCTTGAAACGTTAGGGAAGAGGAGTGCCTATACGAATGACTATCCTGAGTTTTTACCTCAATGGTGTCTGGAGCGGCGATTTCTTGCCAAGCTAATGGGATGGGGAGCCTGTCGTTGAAGCACCAGCGTAAAACTTCTGGCCTCCATACATAGAGCGAATCCAGATAGTCCTTGTCGAAACGGTTTTTTGTTACGCAGGCGGTAAATTTTCTGAGATGCGAAAAATTAGAAATAATACCGAGGACGGAATCGTCATCAAGAATAACCTGATTGGATGTGCGAACAGATAAAATCTTGTTGCGTATGGCAACAATTACACGATAAATCCATTTTTTTACTTCAGGGGAGAGATTATTTGAGTCACTGGTGTATCGATCTTCACCAGCCCATCCGTGGGCCAGTTGCCATATGGTTTGGTAATCGTCATCGTTCAAATATGCTGAAGTGCTGGGCATTGCACAGAGACTTTCTTAAGTATCAGTTAAGTCGCATTCTGATGGTTAAGCGGCTAACGGCATCACCTCATGATCAATCTTGTCACCGAGTTCTTGTTCGGCAACCTCAAGATCATATTGAGATTGCAGGTTCATCCATGTTTGAGCAGACATACCGAACAGGCGACCAAGACGCATGGCGGTGTCGGCGGTAACGGCGCGCTTGCCGATGCAGATTTCGTCAATGCGGCGCTGGGGCACGCTGATGAATTTTGCGACCTTGTAGCGGGTCAGTCCCATTGGTTCGATGTAGTCATGCAACAGGATTTCGCCGGGGTGGACAGGCGCTAACCTTTCACCGGCAACGATGTCGCCATAGTCCATAGTACTTAATTCTTCGCGCTGAATAGTCATTTCTATCTCCTAGTGATAGTCAACGATTTCCACGTTTACGGGGTGACCATCCTTCCATCCGAAACAAATGCGCCACTGATCGTTAATTCGAATGCTCCATTGTCCGGCTCGGTTGCCGCTTAGCAGTTCCAGCCGATTACCGGGCGGCACCCGCAATTCATCAATTTTGCTCACGGCGTCGATGAGCTTAAGTTTTCTTCGGGCGATCCCCTGTATATCCTGGGGAAGCTTGCGGACGAGCAGTCCGGAAAATATTGCAGCCGTCGCCTTGTCAGCAAAGGATTGGATCATTTTATAAGTCCTTTCACAGCGCCGTCACGGCGTTTGGTTTAGGCCATTGCCAGCAAAATACTGACAGTTCACATAGTAACACGACGCGTTAGTATTGTCAATCGTCAGTATGGCCATACGGAAGCGTTATTGGAGCGTTCTGACACAATTGGAATGCCAGGATATGCCGTAATGTCTATGATCTCGGCAGAGGATTTAACGCCGCAACACCTAAGAAGAAAATCAGTAATTTTCTGCATTGGCAGGCGCAGCCTTTCGACATCGCTGATGATATAACCCGCGGTGACGTCATTATTCATCTTGTGGTTCAGCAGCCGTTTGAGGGCGTAGGCGGATATATCCAGACTTTCGGCAATGGTGATGAAGGTGCGGCGTAAGTCGTGTATGGTAAAGCTGACCCCTGATTCCTTTATTACCTTATCCATTTGCTTGCGTTGCTCAGTGATGCGTCCAATACCTTTAGCGCCGGGGAAGACGTATTCGTTTACGGCTTCAAGTTTTCTGCGTTGCATCATATCAACGAGAAAATCGGATAAGGGCAGGGTGTGATCCATATGGTTCTTGGTGTCGATTACCGTTAGCGTTTTTGCGCGAAGATCAACATTTGACCAAGTTAAGCTGGCAGCCTCTTCCTTTCTTAATCCGGTGAACAGGACGAGCAGTAGATAGTCGCGAATTGTCTCCCGGTTTTTGCCTAAGGGATCATTTTTAATATTCATGACCGCGCCATACCAAGGGGCGAGGTCGTGCGGTTTGATAACGGTCAGGCGGCGCTCAATGCGATACCATGCGCGCGTTTGTGAAAGGCGCTTGACTGGGTTGTCTGGAATCATCGGCTGGCCCTTGCTGTTTTCATATTGCCCTGTAGCAAAGTTGAAAATGGCGCGCAGATAACGCATGACTAAATTCGCTTGTGCCGGGCTTTTTTGGCCAAGTTGAGTATGCCGCTTGGCTACCATGTCCTTTGTGATTTCCAAGAGTGGTTTTTTCTTCCAGTCAGATATATTTGCTTCAATGCATCTTCTATAGTCGTAGATCGTTCGCGGTTTAAGCGATTTGCGTGCGCTTAGAAAATCGGCCAATGCTTGTTCGAGCGTAACGCAGCGGGCCCGTTTTTCTTTTTCAACATCATTAGGATTTGTCCCCTTGGCCATCATCAGCAGTATTTCACGTGCGCGCAGCCTGGCCTGTTCAGCAGTGTAGACGCCGTGCTTGCCAATCGAGACCCGAACAACTTTGCCCTTAACCTTGCTCTCAGTGATATAGACCTTGCCAGTTGTACCGACGCGGAGGGCAAAGCCTTTCAATTCGCTGTCCCGGTAAAATGCCTGGCCTGCAAGTGTAAGAGGGATGGAATCAATGAAAGATTTCGTAAGTTTTTTCGCCATATTAGCTCTCCGAATTTTCGGTCTACCAACTAAAGTTAGTAGACCATTAGTAGACCGGAAACGTAAAATTAACGGAAATTGCGTATGGCGGATTAAAACAGATGAGATTAATAAAATCCACTTAAATTTATTAAAAACAGCGACATAATAGCTGTGTAAAACAATTTATGGGAATTTCAAAAAAGCAAGATAACGGATTTTAGAAACTCTTAATCCGTTGGTCGTGTGTTCGAATCACACACAGCCCACCAATAAATAATGACTTGCAGTTCTGCAAGTTTTTTCTGTTTTTAATTAGTAGTCCATTTAAATTAATAGGCCGCGTTGCGAGCTAATTGGTTTCGCTATCAGGGTTTTAACCGGCTACACAAATACCGCTCTGCCTTGCTGGTTCAAAATCCTCTTTGACTGATCCGCCTTTGTTCTCGGGGGCCGACCATACCAGAGCCGCTTTAATCAATTCCCAAAAGCCTCATTCAATGCAAGCCAACCTTCCACGCTGCGGCAAAAACCGTGGCAGAGGGCAAGCGGGTGTACATCCCAGCTTGAAGCTTGAAGACCAATAGCGACTTTAAGGACTGGGGGCGTATTCATCCTTAAGTGCGCAAATCAACAAGAGAGTGACTCAAACAACCCTAAGCGCCTAGTACTGGCCGATTGCAAGACCGTCTTCATTTCGGCCGGACGGCGGCAAATTTGTAAAATAGCAATCGGCCTAGGAATCCGGACGAGTTTGATCTACGCTGCTAATTATGAATAAACCAAGTCGCCCAGAACAAGAAGTATTCACCGATCTATTAGCCCTCTGCCGCCGCCCCGGCTACATCCACGCCATAGCTTACTTCTGTTTCCGGGACAACGTGATTCTATACTCAGGAAAAATGAAGGAAGCAGATATGAGGAAGATGTTCTCTTCCTCACGTCTTACCAGAACAGAGATCAATACATTGCTCGGCTTGATGATCAAGGCTGAGATCGACTGGACCGTGCCTACACCGGTGACTGTGCAGGAATACGTGAATGCGACGGAGCAGTTTCTTGAAGAGTTGCATCACTGCCTATCTGGAGAATTCTGGTCGGGTCTAACAAAGGAAGCTGTGGAGAGCGGGTTCGATCCGTTTGAGCGGGGTGAAGTTTGGCGAGAACCGATCTTCTATAGCGGGGAAGCAGCTTACATCTTCCAATACCTCGACCTAGCTGTTGGTAAATATAGTGCCGACGCGGAATGGCTCCAAGCAAACCGAGGCTTCACGATTGACCAAGCTTCATGTGTTGCCAAAGCGGTCGAAGAGGTCCACACCGACCAATTCGATGCAATACGTGAGCGCATGAGAACGCAGCACTCGAGCGAGTGGACAATGCTACCTCTCTTTGTGTTCACCGCTGATGAGATTGCAGTGAAGGCGAACCTTGCTATTGAGGTGGCGGGACGAGTTCTCGATGCATTTCAACTGGCATCTACGGAACGTAATGATGGATTCAACGCGCTGCAGGACTTCAACGTCATCACGGCCACACCTCTACTGCGGATGCCAAGTGGGGAGTTCCTATCACTGCAGTCCTACTCACTTGCCGAGGCTATTTATGAAGCACCCCACCACTGGTTGTACCAAGACAAGGCTTATCGTCCAACCCTTGCCAAAAACCGGGGCGACTTCATTGAGTATTTTGTAGGTGAGCGCCTCAGCTTGGTCTTTGGGAACGAGCACGTTCATCTGAACGTTGATATCTTCGAGACCAAGGCGACAAAAGTTTCTGATATCGATGTGCTTGTCGTCTGGGGAAATCGCATCGTCATTGTGCAGGCAAAATCAAAGCGCCTGACTTTGGAGTCGAGAAAAGGGAATGACCAAGTTATCCGTGACGACTTCAAGAAGGCGGTACAGATGGCCTACGACCAAGGGGGCGCATGTGCCAAGTGCTTGCTCGACAAGCGGTACAGGTTGGCTACTCAGGACGGGCGCGAGGTCGTACTGCCACATGACATAAAGGAGATCTTCATCTTCTGTGTCGTAAGTGACAATTACCCAGCATTGAGCTTTCAGGCACGGCAGTTCCTGCAGACCGAAACCATAGATCGGGTGCAAGCACCGTTGGTTATGGACGTGTTCGCTTTGGATGCTATGACCGAAATGCTGCAGTCCCCCTTACAGTTTTTTAGCTATGTGAACCGCCGGGCCAACTATGCCGAGCAACTTATGGCATCGCAGGAGCTAACGATTCTTGGCTATCATCTGACGAAAAACCTTTGGGTGCAGCCTGACGTTAGTCTTATGCATCTACACGATGATTTTTCGGCCGGATTGGACATCGCGATGGCAGTCAGACGTGCTGGCGTGCAAGGGATCGCCACACCCGATGGTGTCCTGACACGGTTTGGAAAAACAACGGTTGGTCGAGTTGTGAAGGAAATCGAGGCCAGGCCTGACCCCGCAACTATCGATCTCGGCTTCTTGCTTGTAGCGATGAGTGAACAGGCTGTCATCGAGATGAGCCGCGCCGTGGATAGGGTGGCTGCTCGGACACGTGCTGATGGCAAGCTGCACGACCTCACATTCGGATTTAAAGAAGGCCCAGGTATTACCTTCCACTGTACCGATGAGCCGGTACAAGTGGCAGGCCCTCGCCTGCAGTCATACTGTGAACTCCGCAAGTACAAGGAAAAGGCCGAAGAGTGGTTTGGTCTTTGTATGAGCTCGGTGGGTCCAAACGCGAGGTTCGGGGTATCTCTGGTCTTTCCATGGAATCAAGACGCATACATGGATGAGAAAACAGAAAATATGCAGCCCCCAGGACCTATTGATCAGGTTTTAGATGCATTGATGAAGGGGCGCAATCCAGCAAGAAAGGTTGGTCGAAACGATCCCTGTCCTTGCGGCAGCGGACGCAAGTATAAAAAATGCTGCCTTAACTAAATTTTGCGCATCTTGCCGTTCTTACATTGTGGAGGTATTCGATATTTTCCTTTGCCAGCCTGATCGGATAATCCTAAATGCTGATAACGGATTTAGTGAGTTTAATCCGTTGCCCGTTTATTCGAATCACACACAGCCTGCCAAATTAAGACATAAGCCTGGTAAGGAGCACGTCACTCACGCCACGCCGATATCAACTTATGCGCTAGCTAACAACATTCGCAATTCAGGTAAGTCGGCTACCCAACAGAAGACCTTAAATTTTACGTGTACTTTCCTCCCAACTTCTGCGGCAGAGCGGAAGTTGCAGCCCCAGCTAGTGCAACGAGTGAGGTCTAAATAATTTTTAACTTTAGTTAAGGAGATCGACATGACTCAACAGCAAAAAAATAACCCCAATCACGGCAGTGGAAGTGCGAAACGGGGCGAGGGCCAGGAGGAGGCGAAAAACAACGAACGGGGTTTTGCTTCAACAGACCCTGATCAACAACGTGTCGCCCATCAGAAGAGCACTGAGCAAGCTCGTGGCTCCAAGACAGCTGGTACGCACAAGGATGGCGCTAACGGGAAAACCGGGAGTGCCACTGGTAAGGGCGGAAGCAGGCCCACCCATCACTAACTCTGCACACTGGGTACTTAACTAGCTACTGACAATATCGAAGGCGGGAACACGTCCCGCCTTCTCAGCGTCGAAGCAAGCTACCAGCGGTTTACTCGAGACAACGATCAAACGTAAATTTGCAAAGCCTGCATCTCAACCGGCATTGGGGAATTAAGCCACCAATCGCTTAGCCTGGAGATGCGCGAAGGGCAATCATGCTTAAATTTTTGCAATCAATGCACCCTCCGCTGGTAATACTTATCGGGATGATTAATGCGCAAACTGAGTGATTATGTCGAGATGGCTGCAGCGGAGTATTTGCAGGAAACCGGTCAAGATAAACTGGATACGCTCTGGACTGCGGAATTCTTTCAGGACTGTGGCGTGCAGGATGATTATCCCAGGCAGGACCTGGTCGAATTTTACGTACTGGTGCAGAAAGCGCTTACAAAAAAAAGCGAATGGGCTGAGAAACAGGCGCGCTTGCTACTGGAAAAATCCAGCCGTTCCGCAAAGTAGGGCGCCGCTCGCCGCAAGTCCCCTGAATGCATGCTGCCGGACTTGCGCGTTGCGTCAGAAATCGAAACGATAGGCTAAGCCAAACCCGTACGATTCAAGTGAAGTACGTTTTCCATCCAATGGCTGCAGCCATTTACCCATGATGTCGAAGTACCAGTGGTTGACCTGCAGTTGCCAGGTTGCCGCGTTGTAGAGGGCAAATGTTGCTGAGGTGGAGCCCACGTTTTCGACGGTGGTGCCCGACGGCGTGTTGAAGGAGGCGGTGCCCGACCCCCGGAACAGCCCCGGGCCGATGCCATATCCCACCTTCCAGTAAATTTCGCTGTCGGGATAGAGCGGGCCTACTTTCAGAAACACAGTGGGCGCCACGCCTATATATCCGCCGCTGACTTTGGTACCGATATCCTGTCCGCGAAAAGCGGAATTGATCAGCTGATCGTGAGTGTCGAATATGCTTGCTGAGGCGGTGATATCCCAGCCGATGGTGGCGCTGCCGGTGCGCATCGGCCAGGATTTCAGCAGTTTTTCGCTGCTGCTCAGTTCGATAATGGGACTTGGCGCGCCGTTGTCGGTGATCTGGGTTTTACCGCTTGCATTGGCATGGGTGGTTTTGTAGGTCACCTGGGTATACGCGAGCCCCAGGGTGAAGGATTTATTTTCCAGCTTGAACATTCCCAGGTCGGTCAGGCCGGCCGATGGGGATGCCAATGTGCTGTTAGCTGCGGTCTGGGCGGTGGCGGGTAATGCCGACAGCGCCATCCACACCCCGGCCGACATTGCTGCCGCAAACGCTTTTTTAGTGATGGGGATCATCATGTCGCTCCTAATGCCAGCGGTAAACAAGGTGCAGGCGGACCGCATTGCGCTGGCTGCTCGATATATTGCTCGACTCGAGTAAATCCGCCTGCACCTGCGCGCCCCATCCGCTGGCGTATTCGAAACCGGCCAGCAGCCCCATGCCCAAACCGTAGGCGCTGCTTTGCGCGTTGCCGTTACCGTAAATGACCCTGTCGTGCTCAAATATCTGTGCGCCCGCGAACCAGTCTCCAAACCAGCGTTTGACATGCACGCCAGCCAATCCGTCTGCCACCGATGTGGAGGCCGAGTTTCGTTCCGCGGATATGAGCAGATACGGGCTGAGCGACCACCGATCATTGATTACGAACTGGGCATCCACACCGGCGCTTAATCCCGTGCTGGCCGAGCCCGCCTCGGTCGCGCTGATCACGCCTGCGTAAGCGCCTATGCCGTTTTGCGGGGAAGCTGATGCTGTCTGCAAAGAGGTGAGCGAAAGTGCGATGCAGCCGGTACATAAAGATCTTTGCCAGTTACCCATTGTCGTTGGCTTTCGATATGGTACGGGTTGTGCTGTTGGAAGCAGCAGGTGGTGACAGGCATTCTACGCCAACGTATCATATAGCGTGTGGAATTAATGAATTACAGGTGCAGGCGGAGTGACGGGTATTTCGGCGAATTTTTTCCGGCTGCAATAATAGTTATTTGAACGACTCAAATAAAATCATGGCAGAACAGCTCAGAGCCGAAGATCGCACCATGAGTTCACTGTGGTGGATGCGTGGACCTTGCAGGTTCCATACTAGAGTAGCTTGAAGAAAAATTTGCGGAACGGGGCGGATTTTAATCTATCTTCAATTCCATTGCGGTAGGCTGTTTTCATCGTCGGGGCAATGCCGCCGAAAATTGTTCTTAAATATTGAAAATCTTCATTGCGGCGCTCCCTATATCGAAGCACAGTTTTAGATGTCACAGTATTGTCATCCCAGGCTGCCAGTATTGTCTGGCCGTATTCGATACCCAGCGCATAAGCCACATTTATCGCTTCTATATGCCTCCGCACGATGCGCCCCGGACGATTAAAAGGGTCAGCAGTTTATTTGATGTAGAGCTTTTTTTTCGTGTACTGGCTAACATAAGTTGGCCAGCAATTGCGGCATCCACGGAATTTTTTTATCCCAGCAAGATCAAAAAAAGTATGAAACCGGCAAATGCAGAGATTCAGCCTAATGCCTCTGTTAGGCTGATCTACAAACCTTTACCTGTGGATGTGGCACAGCTCGCTGTTCACTCGGCCGCGAGCCGTTTGGTAACGACCGCGCTTGTCGTGGAGCTCAGCATTGCGGAAGCGTACTATTACCGCGATTGGGTGAACATAATGGATTACGTCTAGTATAGGTGCGGTACCGTACAGGCAAGCTCGACAGTACTGATATAAGATGGTTTTTTAATGGTCAACCATTAACTTACCGGTTCAAAGATATGGTTACCGCAACAGTATCGCCGCTACGTTGCCCTGTTTGTACAGGCCCTCTTGTTGATAGAGTAGTGCTCCAGCCTTATACCGATATTGATGACGGCGACAGGTTCAAGTGCGTTATATGCACACGGCAGTTTGGGCTCGATCAAGTCTCAAAAATTTTGTCATTCCCCCTGAGCTTGTGACCTCTGCCCGTCTTTACGGCTATCCATAATTTTTTTGACTGAAGCTATCTGTATATTCTTGAGCTTGAGCGTATCTTCCACGCCGAGCCGATAGGCAAGCCTCATTGCGGGGGTGAATTCAACATACAACGATTTTAAATATTCAAAGTCCTTGATCTCGTAATCCGTATATCTGTCGATTGCTTCAGGCGTCGCGAAATTTTCCCTACAAAGTCCTGCTACTTGGTGGCCACATTCAATGCCAAGTGCATATGCCATATTTGCTGGTTCCATATGTCCTCCATAAAATGTATGGGCCACCTCTCTATAGGGTCCACTCCGCGAGTAGTTGTTGTTATGGCTACAACCATAACAGTTTTTTTTAAAATCGGCCGTTAGTCCGTCAACAGAGTTTCAGGAATTTGAGGCATAGGATCCATCCAAGCCAGATCAAGAATAGAAATGAGGGATGACGCCAGGACCAAAGTGAACGGTTTAAACAAAACGGTCGGGTTTGTGACTTAAGCTATTAACTGGAATGAGTAAGGTTCATGGGCCTATAGGAGGTTCCGGGGTGTTTGCATTTTGTTGTAGTCTGCTGACAGTTACATCATGCAAAGAGGTCTTTATCGAACTCTGCGATGCTGTCCAGCTCAGCCTTCCAGCTTTCACAAACGATGCGGTACATCGAGCTCAGCATTGCTTCGGTAGTCACGTTAACCAATCTCTTCCGTGAGGGGTAAGCATTCCAACCTACGGCGGAAGCCTGCATTGAGAAATGGGTGTCCAAGGCGGCGACGGCCGCGCGGAGGTCCGCCTCCCGTACGATACCGCACATACTTATGGATAGGTTTTGCTTTAATCTGCGCTCAGATCAGCTGCCGGAAAAAATGATTTCTCAGTAGTAGATGGGCCGGTAATCAAGGTAAGCGGATGGGCTGTGACATGACATCAATTCGTGAAAATTCACTCGATACATCGCATGAACAATCGCCGGCCGAACATGGGCCGGACCACGAAAACGAGGCGCACTCGTTTGATCCTGCATTCAAGTGGCGACGCCTGTTTGCCGAGATGTGGGGCACGTTTCTGCTGGTTCTGGTGGCCGCTGGGGCCGGGGTTGTTGCGGCCGAAAGCCTCGGAGAAGTCACCTTGGGCATGCAGGTGGTTGCGCCCGGCCTCATGGTGATGGTCATCATTTATTTTATGGGTACGGTGAGCGGCGCTCACCTTAATCCGGCGATCACTCTGGCGTTTGCGATGCGCAGTAATTTCCCTTGGCGGCATGTGCCAGGCTATATGCTGGCACAGCTGATAGGCGGTGTCGCAGCGGCGCTATTCCTGCGCGGCATGTTCGGCAGCATGAGTGAGTTCGGTGCATCGCTGCCCGGCAGCGGCATAAGCAACGGCCGTGCTTTGGCGATGGAAATAGTGCTGACTACCGGGCTGGTGAACACCATTCTGGGCACTGCTTCGGGCGCGCGCAACATCGGCCCTCACGCCGCCATCGCAGCGGGCAGTTATATTGCGCTGGCAGGGCTTTGGTCAGCCCCGATCAGTGGTGCTTCCATGAATCCCGTGCGCTCTTTGGCGCCCGATTTGATTCGGGGCGACTTTAGTACCACGTGGATTTATATTGTCGGGCCGGTGCTCGGAGCAATGATAGGGGCCGTATTCGAACGGATACTCAAAGGGAAGCCCACTGCTGAGGGAACTAAAACCGCTGAAGGCTCGCCACAGGCATCCGGATCTGCAAAGCACGAGTCATAGCTGGACGGTATCACCAGATGATGCGCACCTCGAGCATGGCTCCACCGATACATTGGAGTTTGCCGACTCGAGCAGCATGTTACGCGTCGAAAGGAAAGAATTTTGGGAAAGAAAACAAAAATCAAATGGCTAAAAGACCCTGAAGAACATGATTATCCTGCAGCCGAATCCTATTTGAGCCTGATCTATGAGCCCCATACTGCAAGCAGTCTGGTTCATCAGCTGAAGCAGTCATCTACGGTTGAGTTCAAAGCTAAGGATATCATCAGGGCTTCCGGCCAGTCTTTATACGATATGAGGGATTTGCCTCTGGAAAAAAAGGAAAACCGTATTCTGGACGGCGATCCGCTTTCCCCTCTTCTTCTGGTAAGAGACAGGGCCAACGGCAAGGTCGTGATCGCCGATGGTTACCACCGCCTGTGTTCGGTATGGGAACTGGACGAAGAAGCGTTAGTTCCCTGCAGGATTATTTGAGCCGTCTGCGCAATTACCGCAGGTAACCGCTGAGCCCTGCCTTGGATCCCGCCAGCCTCGTTGTATTCATCGCCAGCCTGCGCTGGACGGGCGCCGACTAATAAATCGGGCGTCTCCACCAGGATCGGTTACTATAACCTTTATGAGTTTGTCAAGGGGCTGTTCAGCCAGCTTTACTGCAATCTGGCGAAGACATACATTCAACTTGGCAAATCAGAAAATCAATCACTTTCCCCCCTGCAGTTAAGCCCGGCTAAAGGCATGACCAGCCTCACTGACCAGAAAGAATCATTTGCTTGCACCGTTAAAAAAATTGCTGCTTGTTGACGATGACGATTTCATTCGATTATTGATCAGGGAAAACCTGGAGCAGCTGGGCTATCAAGTGGACGTGGCGCAGGATGGCCAGGAAGCCTGGGAAAATATAGCAGTCAATCCGCAAAGCTATGATCTGGTACTTCTCGACAAGAACATGCCGCGCATGGACGGCATTACGCTGTTGAAGCTTATCAAAGCCGACGAGCGCCTGATGGGGTTGCCCGTGGTGGTACTGACGGGAGCGGCGGAACCGGAAAATATAATAGAAGGGCTGGCGGCAGGCGCTTATTACTACCTTATCAAACCGACCACGCTCGAATTGCTCGCTCGCGTTATCAACAACGCGCTGGAGGAACAAAGAAGAAAAAGGGAACTGCGTAATCTGGTCGGCCAGCGACAAAACAATCTCAATCTGCTGCAGCGCGCGGAGTTTTCCTTTCGCACACTTGACGAGGCCAGGGATCTGGCTTTGCTGCTGGCGGATGTCAGCATGAAACCGCGCGAAACCATACTGGGATATTCCGAATTGCTCATCAACGCTGTGGAACATGGCAACCTGGAAATCAGTTACGCGAAGAAGGGACAGCTACTGGAAGAGGGCCACTGGGAAGAGGAAATTGAAAACTATTTGCGGCTGCCCGCTTACGCCGATCGCACGGTTAAGGTTCTGCTGGATAAACGGCCCGACGCTGTCGTAGTGACCATCACCGACCAGGGTAATGGATTCGATTGGACGAAATATATTGAATTTGATGCTGCACGCGCTTTTGACCTGAATGGCCGTGGGATCGCGATGTCCAGGAATGTAAGCTTTGACAGTCTGGAATATCACGGCAAAGGCAACAGCGTGACCGCCACCGTGCTGCTGAGAGGCCGATCCGACCGTATAAATATGAACCGGCCGCTGCAGTATATTGGAACCAGCAATACCAAACATTAAACGAGTTGTGGCAACGCTTTTCGCCGCAACAGGACGCTCCGAACCTGAGCGATTTTTGATTAAGCGTAAAGGCCATGAATAAATAATGGCAATTAAAAAATTCTCCCGCCTGGTCTTTACCGGCGCATTGATGACCGGCGTATTACTGATTGCGCATGCACTATTTTTCAATAGTGTCGGGATTGCGCTGGCCAATGCACTACTGTTTCCGGCCATCGTGGTGTGCTGGGGATATGTTCTCAGACAGGCTGGCATCCGCGAAGAGCCGGTGCTGCCGGTAGCGGAGGACACGCCGGTTATCCAGCAAAGCAATACGTTTCATGTGCAATTAGGCACTGGAATATCCAGCCAGCTCAACTCGGCTTACGCCGAACTGGACAAGACTCAAGCCATCCTCAGTGATGCGATAGGCAAGCTGGTCGAAAACTTTACAGCGACGGCGGAAGATGTGCGGACTCAGCAGACTTTGGCGATGTTCATCTCCAATGGAAGCGGCGGATACAACGACGGAAACGTGAAACAAAAGCTTGAGGTCTTTGTGCGCACCACTTCTGACGCAATGAACAGCTTTGTCGATAGCACCGTTCAGAACAGTAAACACGCGATGGAACTGGTCGAAAAAATGGATGCCATCAGCGCGCAGATGTCAGGCGTTCTGAGTGTGCTGGACGAAGTGGAAAATATTTCCAAACAGACCAATCTGCTCGCACTGAACGCAGCGATAGAGGCGGCGCGGGCAGGCGATGCCGGGCGCGGGTTTGCCGTGGTGGCCGATGAGGTCCGCAAGTTATCCGATAAGACCGGAAAGTTCAGCAAGGAAATACGCCTGCTGGTGCACAACGCTAATGACTCGGTGATCTCGGCAGAGGACGCCATCACCAAACTTGCCGCGAACGATATGACCTTTGTGATGAACTCCAAACACAACGTCCAGGTCATGATGAAGGATATGACAACCCTCAATGAAAGCATGGCTACAAACGCAATCGAGTTGAACAAGATCAATGCAAAGGTCGAAAAAAACGTGGCCGTGGCAATCTCCACGCTGCAATTCCAGGATATGAGCTCGCAGTTGATCGGCCACGCCCAGATGCGTATGGCGGCGCTGCAAGAAGTCGCGGCGCAAATGAGCAGCGGCGTTGAAAATCAGGGGCAGCGCGAATATCTGGAGCAAATCGCAGCCTACAACCGTGCATTGCAAGCCCATGTGATGTCGCTGGATGCAAGGAAATCCAGCCCTGTCGCGCAAGAAAATATTGATACCGGGGGCATCGAATTATTTTAAACGTTGATCTATCAGACCGTAATTGCCGGAAACATCTGGCTCACGTCCGGTTGCGGCGTTGATGAAATGAGTAACGGCTTATCGCTTTTAAAGGCGGCGGTAACGTCGCAAAGTGAACTATTTACATGACAGGCACCCCAGATGGCAAAAACCATATTAACTGTTGATGACTCTGCTTCAATTCGGCAAATGGTCAGTTTCACGCTTAAATCTGCCGGCTACACCGTTATCGAAGCGGTGGACGGCCAGGACGGGCTGGATAAGGCCAGGTCCAGCGCGGTCAACCTGGTGCTGACCGACCAGAATATGCCCAGAATGGATGGCTTGACGCTGATCAAAGCTTTGCGTGGTCTGCCACAGTACCGGGCCACGCCGATTTTGATGTTGACTACTGAATCCAGCGATGCGATGAAATCGCAAGGCAAGGCTGCCGGAGCGACGGGCTGGCTGGTCAAACCATTTGATCCGCAAAAACTGCTGGATGTCGTCAAAAAAGTGATTGGCTAATGGGTCTCCATCGGTGCACCCTGATATGCATTAGCCCTGCCGCCCCCTTCACACGCCACGCAGGAGTAATGCGATGACCATCGACATGAGCCAGTTTTACCAGGTTTTCTTCGATGAGTCCGCCGAACATCTCGCGGGCATGGAAAGCATGCTGCTCGCACTCGACCTTGATGCGCCGGATGCGGATCAGCTCAATGCGATTTTTCGCGCCGCCCATTCCATCAAGGGCGGAAGCGGGACTTTCGGTTTTAACGATATGACCGAAGTGACGCACGTGCTGGAAACGCTGCTCGACCGCATCCGTAAAAATGAAATAGCGATTACTGCCGCCATGGTAAATGCCTTTCTGCAGGCGGGCGACGTGCTGCGCAGTTTGCTGGAGGCACATCAGAATGGAACCGTTTGTGATCCCACGGCTTCGGCGGAAATTCACGCAACGCTTGAGCAGCTGATCCACAGTCAGGAAAAAAACTCGTCGTCCGTTGTATCGCCTCCTTCTCCGGGGAAGTCCACATACCGGATCAGGTTTGAAAAATCGCCCACCCAGTTTCCCAACACAGACCAGCTGCATAATCTGCTGGAAAACCTGGGCAATGTTGGCGAAATCACCCGTCAGGAAATTGCCGCCGCGGAAGTGACCTTGTCGCTGACAACTTCCGCGCCCGAATCCGAGTTGCGCGAAATTTTTTCTTTTTTCGTGGAGCCGCAGCAACTTTCCATCGCGTTGTGCGATGACAACGCCTCCGACCATACAGGCGATTCCACAGACGACCCGGGCTATGGATTTTTTGATGAGCCAGGCGCTATCAACGCGGCCGCCGAAGATGAACAGGGTTATGGTTTTTTCGTGGAGCCCGAAACAGGTAAATCCGACATTGAAAATGCGCAAGGCTACGGTTTCTTCGCAGACGTGGAGAGCCATCCGCCGCCAATTCCGGCAGCACAGCCGGAACAATCGGTAAGCGCAACGACTGAGCCGCCGGAAACGCCGTTACGCCGCGCCACGGACAAAGCGCCTGGCGCAGCTGCAACTGAATCCTCGATCCGGGTCAGCGTGGAAAAGGTGGACCAGATGATTAATCTGGTAGGCGAACTGGTAATCACTCAATCCATGCTGGCCGAAATTGCCTCTCATCTGGATCCGGTATCGAATGAACATTTGTTTACCGGGCTGGCGCAACTGGAACGCAACACGCGCGAACTGCAGGAGTCCGTGATGTCCGTGCGCATGATGCCGATCAATTTTGTGTTCAGCCGTTTCCCGCGTCTGGTGCGTGATCTGGCTGACAAACTCGGCAAAAAAGTACAGCTCAAAATGGTCGGCGAAGGCACCGAACTGGACAAGGGGCTGATCGAAAAAATCAGCGATCCAATCACTCACCTGGTACGCAACAGCCTGGATCATGGCATCGAAATGGCGCATGAACGCATCGCCAAAGGTAAGGACCCGCAGGGCACCATAACCCTGCGTGCGGCCCACCAGGGCGGCAATATCGTGATTGAAGTGATGGACGACGGCGCCGGGCTGAGTCGTGACCGCATACTGTCCAAAGCCAGAGAAAAAGGCATTCCGTTTAGCGACACCATCAGCGATACCGATGTCTGGCTGATGATCTTCGCGCCCGGCTTTTCCACCGCGGCGGTTGTGACCGATGTTTCCGGGCGCGGCGTTGGCATGGATGTGGTGAAGCGGAACATCGAAGGCATCGGTGGCCGCGTCGAGATTACCTCCCGGCAAGGACTGGGCAGCACTATCAGTATTCGGCTGCCGCTGACATTGGCGATACTGGATGGTTTGTCCATCGCGGTGGGCGACCAGATTTATATCGTGCCGCTCAGTTTCATCATCGAATCTCTGCAACCGGATCCCGCCGATGTAAAGGACATCAGTGGGCAGGGACAGGTGCTGCATGTACGCGGCGAATACCTGCCGCTGATCGCGCTGCACCAGGTATTCAACATCACACCCAAAGTCACCAATCCCGCCGACGGCATACTGGTATTGCTGGAAGCGGAAGGTCGGAAGGTCGCGCTGTTCGTCGACGATCTCGTGGGGCAGCATCAAGTGGTGATCAAGAGCCTGGAAACCAACTACCGCAAAGTCGTCGGGGTATCCGGCGCCACGATCATGGGGGACGGTCGGGTAGCAATGATTATGGACGTGGGTGCGCTGGTCAAGCTGGCGCAACGGTGAGCGACGGCCAGCGGTAACCGCCTGTTCTGCTGATCGAGCTTGAGAGAACTATAAAACCGGAGGGAAACATTATGCAAAAAAATGCGGGACAAACGGCGGAAGGTGACAGCCGCGAACTGCTGACTTTTACGCTGGGCAGCGAAGAGTACGGCATCGACATTCTCAAGGTGCAGGAAATTCGCGGCTACGACGCGGTTACCACGATAGCGAACACGCCGGCCTTCATTAAGGGCGTGATCAACCTGCGCGGCATCATCGTGCCCATCGTGGATCTGCGCATCAAGTTTAATCTGGGCAAGATTGAATATGACCAATTCACGGTGGTCATCATCCTGAACGTCGCGAAGCGCGTGGTAGGCATCGTGGTGGATGGGGTATCGGACGTAATTGCGCTGACCCCCGATCAGCTCAAAGCCGCCCCGGAATTCAGTACCGCACTGGATACGCAATACATCCTGGGTTTGGGCACGATGGACGAACGGATGATCATCGTGATGGATATCGAGAAGCTGATGTCCAGCCGCGATATGGATTTGGTTGAAACGGCTGGTACTTAAGGAGACAAAATGAAAAATATGACTATCGCACAGCGCCTGTACCTATTAATAGGCATCGCTTCAATCGGCCTGATCGTACTGGCGGGCATGGGTTACTTCCAGACCGAAAAAGTTTACGACGCGGCCAATTTCGGCAACGTAAATTCCATACCCAGCCTTAAAATTCTCGATGACGTGCGCAGGCATAATCTACGGGCCCGCTTGCAACTGGCCAGACTGTTGCTAAATCTGGACGGTAAAACAGCCGAGACCGAAACCTCGCTCCATAGTAGTCGCGAGGGTATGACTACGTCGCTCAAGCAGTACCTGGCGCCAGATGGCTGTTCCGGTTTGCCGTGCGCCAGCGATGACAAGGACAAAGCCAACATCAAAGCTTTAGAAGGCCTGTGGGGGGAATACAACGCCAAAATAGATCCCATACTGGCCGAGGTCAGAAAAGGCGAGGGTGGTATGGCCAGGGCGCGGGATATGACGCTTGTAAGCGAGCCACTGTCTGAAAAGGTCGGTACTGCGGTAACCGAAGGTTTTGATTACACCATGTCAGTGGCCGAAAAGGGCAGCACCGAGGCGGCCGCCATCAAGAAGCACGCGATCATGCTGTCGGCTTCGATTGCGCTGCTGGTTGTGGTGGCTGTGATGTTGATAGGCCTGCTGATTGCACGCACGATAGGGCGCTCCCTGGCTCAGGCCGTCAATGTGGCCACCAGGATTTCCCAGGGTGATCTCACAGGCACAATCGATGCGCAGGGTAATGACGAAGTGGCGCGGCTGCTGCATGCGATGCAGAAAATGCAGGAGTCATTGAAGACCATCGTAGGCGACATCAGGGTTATCGTAGAAGCGGCGGCCGTGCGCGGTGACTTCAGCACGAAGATAGATATGAACGGAAAACAGGGCTATGCGAAAGAACTGTCCGAGCTGTTGAACCAGCTCTCCACCATCACCGAGGCCGGCCTCGGCGATGTACTGCGTGTCGCTAACCTCCTGGCCAAGGGCGACTTGACCGAGGCTATCGTTAAGGATTATCCGGGCACCTTTGGCGCGGTGAAAGCGGGCATGAATGGCACGGTAGAAAACCTGAAGGAACTGGTGGGCCAGATCAGAGACGCGACCGACACCATCAATACTGCCTCCAAGGAAATCGCGGCCGGCAACAGCGACCTGTCGCAGCGCACCGAAGAGCAAGCTTCCAGTCTTGAAGAAACCGCCTCCAGTATGGAAGAACTCACCTCCACCGTGAAGCAGAACGCGGAGAATGCCAAACAGGCCAACCAGCTTGCCATCGGCGCATCCGATGTGGCCGCCAAGGGCGGCGCGGTGGTCAGCCAGGTGGTCACAACGATGAGCTCGATCAACGACTCCTCGCGCAAGATCGTCGATATCATCTCGGTGATTGATGGCATCGCCTTCCAGACTAACATCCTCGCGCTGAACGCGGCGGTAGAGGCTGCCCGCGCGGGCGAACAGGGCCGTGGTTTTGCGGTGGTCGCCGGTGAAGTGCGCAACCTGGCCCAGCGCTCTGCCGCCGCAGCCAAGGAGATCAAGGCGTTGATCGGCGACTCGGTGGAGAAGGTCGAGGGCGGCAGCAAACTGGTCGCACAGGCGGGACAGACCATGGAGGAAATCGTGGCCTCAATCAGGCGCGTAACTGACATCATGTCCGAGATTACCGCCGCATCCACGGAACAGAGCGCGGGTATTGAGCAGGTCAACCTGGCGATCACCCAGATGGATGAAGTGACCCAACAGAATGCTGCTCTCGTCGAAGAAGCCGCGGCCGCAGCGGAATCGCTGGAAGAACAGGCGCAAAACCTGTCGGTATCGGTGGCCACATTCAAGATGGATGACAACAATGGCGCCGGGGTCCGCCGCGCCACCGCGGTGGCCGTCCGCACTACTGCGCCCGCGCGCAAACCTGCTGCGCTGGGCAAGCCGGGCGCGGGCAGGGTTGCCGGGAGCGCTAAGCCGAAGCCCAAATCGGGCGACGGCGACTGGGAGGAGTTTTAAAATTAATCACGGTAATGGCGGCGTTTGGGACACGCTAACGGATCAGCTTCAGCCTATATGAGCACTGGTCTGTTGTCCGACGGTACTCGCGATCGTGAATTCGAATTTACCGCGGGGGATTTTGATCGGGTGCGGCGGATGATCTATGCGCATGCCGGAATTTCACTGAACTCATCCAAGCAGGATATGGTGTATAGCCGCTTGACGCGTCGGCTGCGCGCGACCGGGATCAATAATTTCCATGACTATCTGGCCTTGCTGGAAAGTAATGATGAGGCTGAATGGGAGGCGTTCGTCAATTCGCTTACCACCAATCTGACGTCGTTCTTCCGTGAACCACACCATTTTCCGTTGCTCGCCGAGCATGCGCTGGAGCAGTCCCGGCACCGTACCGTATCACTTTGGTGCTCGGCGTCGTCCACCGGGGAGGAGCCCTACTCAATGGCCATGGCCATGGTCGATGCTTTCGGCAGTTTCACTCCGCCGGTTTCCATTGTGGCGAGCGACGTGGATACCAGCGTACTGGCTAAAGCAGAGTCAGGCATATACTCGATCGAGCGGGTTGAAAAGCTTTCTGCGGATATCGTAAAGCGCTTTTTCCTTAAAGGCACCGGCGCGCGCGCCGGATTTGTGCGGGTGAGGCCGGAGTTGCGCGCACTGATCACCTTCAGACAGATCAACCTGCTAGGCAAGGAATGGATGATACGGGGGCCGCTGAGCGCGATTTTTTGTCGCAACGTAATGATCTATTTTGACAAGGACACGCAGCTCAGGATACTGGAACGGTTCGCGCCATTGCTGCAGCCGGACGGGCTATTATTCGCCGGCCACTCGGAGAGCTTCCACAACGCAGGGCACGTATTCAGCTTGCGCGGCAAAACGGTTTACGAACTGGCAAATAATGCGCGCCTACGCCATGCAAAAAAATAGGCTGGACAGCCGGGCGGTAGCCAGACTGCAGAATTTATCGAACAGCCATGACTGAACATTCCTATGAAGAGCTGCTGGCGCCCAACCTGTATTTTGACCGCGAACACAATGTCGAAGCAGCCAAGATATTGCCTGGTGAATATTATGCGACGGCGCGCGATATGCTGCTCGTGACCGTGCTCGGTTCCTGCGTCTGCGCCTGTATACGCGACAAGGTCAGCGGGATAGGAGGCATGAATCATTTCATGCTGCCGGACGGGGGTCAGGACCAGGGCAACCCCCTGGGAAATTCCGCACGCTATGGTACTTATGCCATGGAAATCCTAGTTAACCAACTGCTAAAAATGGGGGCGAAGCGCGGCAACTTCGAGGCCAAGGTATTCGGCGGCGGGGCGGTGCTGCGCGGCTTTACCGTGGCCAACGTCGGTGAGCGCAATGCCGAATTCGTGCTGCACTATCTTAAAACGGAAAAGATACCCGTCTCTGCTCAGGCTCTGCTTGATATCTATCCCCGCAAGGTCTATTACTTTCCGAAAACCGGTCTGGTGCGGGTGAAGAAATTGAAAGCGGTGCATAACGACACGATTATCAATCGCGAATCCGAGTATAAGAGACGTTTGCATTCCACCAGCATCGGTGGCGATCTGGAATTGTTTGATTGATGGCTGCATGCGGCGCTATTCTATGCTGTCGCTTAAGAAAGAATCATGGGAATCGATAAGATCAAAGTGCTGGTGATTGATGATTCAGCGCTGATACGAAGCGTGATGAAAGAGATCATCAACCACGAAAAAGATATGGAGTGTGTCGGCACAGTACCTGACCCGCTGGTAGCACGCGAGATGATCAAATCGTTAAATCCGGATGTGCTGACGCTGGACGTGGAAATGCCCAGAATGGACGGCCTGGATTTTCTGGAGCGATTGATGCGCTTGCGCCCGATGCCGGTGGTCATGGTTTCCACCCTGACCGAACGTGGCTCGGACATCACCTTCCGTGCGCTGGCCTTGGGCGCGGTGGACTTTGTTTCGAAGCCCAAAATGGATATTGTCCGCGGCATGGAAGAATATGCCGGTGAGATCACCGATAAGATACGTGCAGCCGCGCAGGCGCGAGTGCGCAAATCGGTCGTACCCTCTGCTGATATCCAGGAGAGATTTTCTGCCGATGTCATTTTGCCCAACGTGGCAGGGCGATTCTTCTCCACCGAAAAACTGATAATTATCGGTGCTTCCACCGGCGGTACAGAGGCGCTCAAGGAGGTACTGGTCAGGTTACCTGCCGATACTCCGGGTATTCTGATAACCCAGCATATGCCGGAGAACTTCACCAAATCCTTCGCAAATCGGCTGGACGGCCTGTGCCGGATTGCAGTGAAGGAAGCCGACCACGACGAACGCATCCTGCCGGGCCACGCCTACATTGCGCCCGGGCATTCTCATTTATTGCTCAGACGCAGCGGCGCGAATTACGTGACGGAACTCAATCAGGGACCGCCGGTAAACCGCCATCGCCCCTCAGTGGATGTGCTTTTTCGGTCGGCGGCCAATGTCGCCGGTGCGAACGCCATTGGTATCATACTCACCGGCATGGGTAAGGATGGCGCGCAAGGCCTGCTGGAAATGCGGCAGGCCGGGGCCTATACCATTGCTCAGGACGAGGCGAGCTGCGTGGTTTTTGGCATGCCCAAGGAAGCCATCGCGGCAGGTGCCGTGTGCCAGGTGCTGCCTTTGCAAAATATCGCCCGCCATACGCTGGATTATTTCGCTGCGCACAGCGGCAAAGGCAATCGGGTCTAATTGTTTACACCGGAGGAAATAAGCATGAGCATAGATACGCAAGTGCAGGGCAATGCGGGATGCATTGCAATGGCCGGTCGTTTCGACCTGCAGGTACATCGACAATTCAGGGAAGCTTATACGCAACTGCTGGACAATGTAGCCGTGCATCAAATCGAACTTGAGTTGAGCAGGGTAACTTATCTGGACAGCTCGGCCCTGGGTATGCTGATGCTGCTGAATGAGCGAGCGCACGCCGCAAAAAAATCCGTCACGTTGCTAAATGCCTCGGGCGTGGTTCTGCAGGTGCTGGAGGTGGCCAATTTTGGCAAGATTTTTACCATCAGAAATGCGAATTAACCATGCCGACGGCACCGCCGTTGTCTTAGGCGCAGGACGACAATTATGCTACCCGAGGCCGGTGTAAAGCGTTCCTCTCCAGGAGGGGCGGTATTCATTTCCAGAACCAATCTCAACGGGATTATGACCTATTGCAATACCGCGCTCTGTGCGGTGTCGGGTTATAACGAAAGCGAATTGCTGGGCGCGCCGCGCGATTCACTTTGCCATCCGGATGTGCCCGCCACAATTGTCGCCGATGGCTGGCAGCGTCTGCGGTCCGGCAAGCCGTGGCGCGGGGTGTTTAAAAATCGCTGCAAGAATGGCGATGCCTATTGGGTGGACGCCAGCCTTACTTCCTGGATCGAAAATGGCGAAAAAACCGGTTATGTCTCACTTCAGTATCCGGCGACGGAGGCGCAGATCAGTGCCGCAGAGAAACTCTATCGGGCTACCGACCAGGTGTCCGAAAAAAAATTGGCAAAGCTCAGCTTTGGCGATGTTAGCGAATTGCAGCAACGGCTCGTGGAAAAAATTATTGCACTGGAACATTACCACGACAGCAACGAAGAAGAGTTGCAGGCCGGCAGCGATATTATTATGCGCGTTAATAGCATGAACGGTTTGCCTGACCCGGTCGTGCGGCAGCTGATCCGCCCGGTCGCGCGGTACAGTGGGGACATCATTCTTCAGGCGCGAACCCCCGCCGATGTGCTGCATGTATTGCTGGCCGATGCAGTCGGCCATGGACTGACCGCGGCGATGAATATCTTGCCCCTCAGCCAGGCTTTCTATGCAATGTCAAAGAAGGGCTTCGACATCTCACGCATCGCAGAGGAGTTGAACGAGAATATCCACAAGTCAATGCCGGCGGATCGGTTCGTTGCCGCAGTCCTGATTTCGGTTGATCTGCGTAGCCGGGTCATTGAAGTCTGGAATGGAGGAAATCCCGCTCCCGTGCTCGTCAACTCTGACGGGGATATTCTGCATCAGTGGCAATCACGCAATTTGCCGCTGGGCATATTGGGCCAGCAGGATTTTTCCGGTGAAACCGAAGTATTTGTTTGCGATGAGGACTGTCAGCTGTTCCTGTTTTCGGACGGTTTGCCTGAGGCTGCTTCTCCTGACGGTGTTCCGTTTGGTGAGCGACTGATAGACGCGTTACAGCGTAGTTCCGTGGATCGCCGTTTTGATGAGCTGATGAGTGCGCTGGGAAGTCATCTGTGCGGCGAGGCGGCGCATGATGATGTTTCCGTGGCGATGATAAAAATTTCTCTCGCGGATGCGTTGTCTACCGAATTTTCATGCCCCGTGAATTTCCAGCCTCTTACGCGGACAACCGATAACTGGCGAGTCACCGTCAGTCTCAGTGCAAAAGAGCTGAAATATGTTGAGGCCACACCATTGCTGATGCAAATCATCAGAACAATTTATCCTGTCGACGAGCATCATTCCATACTGTTTCTGATTTTGTCCGAGTTGTTCACCAATGCGCTTGAACACGGCCTTTTGCAGCTTGATTCCAGCATCAAGGACGAGTTTGACGGGTTCAACAAATATTCGCGGTTGCGCGAACAACGGTTGCACGCGCTGGATAACGCAAAGATCGAGTTTCTGGTTGAGCGAGCGGTTTATGAAGAGAAGTACGGTATAAAAATTCAGGTAGTTGATAGTGGCGGAGGATTCGATTATCCGGCGTTTCGAGTGGACGCAATAAATCAGATCGGCCAGAAAAAACATGGCCGCGGTATCGCGTTGCTAACAGATTTAACCGCCAAACTGGAATTCGCGGGCGCAGGCAACGACGTTACCGCATACTACGTCTGCTCCTGATTTCCGCTACGACTTTCAATCTCGCGCGTCAGCAGCTATTGTCGAACAGCGGGAATTGGCAAACAGAGAAGGACATGGCTCGCACGGAAAAGGCGCCGGGCAAGCTCATGGTTCCAATTCAGACGACAGCAATGAAGAACCGACAGTGGTGACGGAATTATGGCGGAGGAAAGGGGGGTCAGCAGTGGTATTCCCGGTGGCGCCAGAGAAGCCGTAGTGGCGGTCACTAGTCGGAAATGCCTGTGCTATATCGATCGCCCGCAAAAAACAGGATTTCCCTGTGCCTTGCAATTCTGCGGGATATTGTAATCGGCGTCTTCCATGCACCTCAACCGTGTAAAACCTAAGCGTTTGGATTATTAATTATTAGCGTTTAATCGCTATCTGTTGGTAAACGTACCGAAGTTATTTTCCATATATATACCATGTTAATCAATACTGATTGTTATGGAAGATCGCTATGGAAAATCGTGTCGAAAAAAATTTTGATCCACCTGAAGCCGGACAGATCTATGTCTCGTCCTTTGGACGTTTGTTGCGGTTGTATGTGGTTTGTCTATACATACCCAAGAAAATTGTATGGACTAACCGACATGCTGAAAAAAATTTCTTTATTGCTGAGTGTTGTGACGCCGGCGACGTGGGTGATATTCGGGAAACCCACGATTACACCAGCGCGGAATGGGCCCGGTATGGATTTGTAAAGGTCGAATCCAAAGCGATAAATTTGCCAATTACCCCTGACGGAATTTGCAAAGCCGGTGGTGGAATGAATAATGGACACATACAGCACGGCTTATAAACTCTGTTGAATCGGCCGCGGTACGCTGGAATTCGTTGCCGCGAAAAGATGGGCAAATGTAATTGCATTGTTGTTGTAATGGAGCGTTTATTCGATACGCGTTGCCGCGCCAATATAAAGCCGGAGTCCGGTTGCAGCCGTGACTGCGCGAAGCGATTGACATTGCCTGGAGTGTTATTAGGATGGAACTGCACACAACAATCCAGATTTTATGTCACAGGAATTTGAACGCCAGCCCTGCAACAACGGTGGGTGGAAGTGCCGCTAGCAGCAGCCCTGCCGGATCGATCATTTTGTGTTCGAAGTGTTTCCGCAGGATGGTGACACCCGCCGGGTTGGGCGCATTGGCAATAATGGTCAGGCCGCCGCCGGTGACCGCGCCCGCGACCAGCGCGTATTTAAAGCTATCGGATAGCCCTTCAACCAGTGATCCCAGATAAGTTAATGCTGCGTTATCCACCAGCGCCGTGAGCACGATCGCCCCCAGGTACACTTCATTGCTGCTCATACTCGTCAGTACCGACTGCAGCCACCACTGCTGTTGCCCGCCGAGCACCACTAGCCCGGCCAGGAAGAACGCAACCAGTAGACCTTCGCTCAGGATCAGGGGATCCTGGTAGCGTGAATAGGCTTGCACCACACCAAGGAAGAAAAGGAACAAGCCAATAAAGATCACCGGCTGATGGGCGGACAGCACCACGCCGGTCAGAAACACCAGATGAAGGACAATCAGGGGCAGCGGTACCGGTTCGTGTTTACCCTCTTTACCGTGCGCCTGCGGCTTCAGGCGGGCCAATTCCTTGCGGAACAGCAGGGTCGCGCCCAGTGCGTTCACCGCAATTGCGGCCGCAGCTTTCCAGCCGAACGTGGACATCATAAAGACCAGATCCCAATTCCATTTTCCCGCCACCATCAGCACCGGCGGGGCAGCATAGGGGGTAAGCGTGCCGCCGATGGAGATATTCACGAACAATACGCCCAGGGTGGCGTATTTTAAGCGCGACGAGATTCCGTGTTTGAAGATGTGATCAGACAGGATCAGCGCGGCCAGCGTCATGGCTGCCGGCTCGGTGATATAGGAGCCCAGCAACGGAACCAGTGCCAGCACAATAAAGTAATATCCCATACTGCCGGGCAGTGGAATGGCCAGCGCTGCAAGCCGCACGCCGGCCATTGCGCTTTGCAGGATCGGGCGGGTCGCTGCAATGACCATGATGACGAAGACAAACATCGGCTCGGTAAAACTGCGGCTGTCCAGGTAATGCGCCGCCGCTGTTGCGCCATCAATCGCGAACATGGCCAGTACCAGAACCAGCGCCCAGAAGCCAAACGCCACTTCGATATTGCCCAGTAACTGCCACATACCCGCGTGGACCGTTCGGGCATGCGCCAGGCGTTCGAAAAATCTGGCGGAGAAGGTATGGACAATCGCAACGACAAATAGCGCCGTGCCGATCTGTTGAATGATAGTAGGGGTCACGCTGCTCCTCAGGCTGTTGAGCTTCGCAGGCTCAACAATGGCATCAGACAGGAGCATAACTTAACTCGACGTGCGTGCGCTTACATTTTAACGCCGAGAAACTGGATCAAGTGCATGAATCGGAGCTAACGGTTTGTGGCCCGTAAAAAAAAGTGCATGCCGCTCCTGGACATGCACAATACACCCCCCCAGAAGAGGGCCGTTAACCGATTCGTTAAACTATCGCTGGCTGGGCACGGCCGGCACTGCCTTCCAGCCCTCCGGGCAACTGGATACATAAGGATAATAAGCATTGGCAGTGGTGCAGAAATACCAGTACTGCACCGGCTGAGGTGCCAGCGGCTCGACGGGCGCTGGTACTACGATCTCTTGTCTTACGACGGGTTGAGGGTAAAACAGAAAGGGATCATAGAGATAAAAACCGGCCCCCCAGCCCCAGCCGGAATACGCGGGATAGCCGCCGCGCACATAGCCGCCACCGCCACCACCGCGATATCCGCCGCCACGGCTTGGGCTTACTCCTGCATTGTCGCGTCCGCCGATGAAGTTATTGCCGGCCGCGAGCACCGACGGCGCAGATATCAGACACAGACTTGCTGCGAGCAGGCCGCATGTAATCTTACTGATGACCATGATAATGCCCTCCAAAGGATCGTAACTGCGGGAAATTTGTTTCAGTTTGAGTGCTGTCTTGCGCAATGGTTCTATGCCAGCGTTGATATTAACTGATCATTCTGGTCCGCGCATCATGCCAGATCAAACAGAAGGATTTCACTCAGGCTGCCGGCCTGGATGCGCACCGATGGTTCATCCTCAACCGATAGCCCATCGCCCGCGCCAAGTTGCAAGCCATTAACGGCGATCCGGCCTTGCACCACCTGCAACCACTGCCCCCTGCCGGGACGGCAGTTAAACTCTATGTTCTGGCCTTCCGCCAGCCGGGCAACATAAAGATCAGCGTCCTGTCTGATATCGATCGAGCCGCTACGTCCGTCCTGTGAAATAACCAGCACCAGCTTGCCCGAATTCAGCTCAGCTTCGAAGCTCTTCTGTCCATAGCCGGGCTGCTTGCCTTTTTCACTGGGTTCTATCCAGATCTGGAAAAAATGGGTTTCCGCATCCGGCACATTATTATATTCGGAATGGGTGATACCGCTGCCCGCACTCAGCCGCTGGACTTCGCCCGGCAGAATGACCGCCTTGTTGCCCATGGAATCCTTATGCATCAGGCTTCCGTTCACCACATAGGAAATAATTTCCATATCCTGATGGGAATGCGTGCCAAACCCGGTGCCGCCGGCAATACGGTCTTCGTTAATGACGCGTAGCTTGCGGAAACCCATCTGTTTGGGGTCAAAATAACTGGCGAACGAAAAAGTATGCCTGGACTTGAGCCAGCCATGATCGGCCATGCCACGTTCCGCCGAGTTTCTAATTTTTAACATACCGTCTCTCCTCGCATCACCCGCTTGTGATTTCGAATTTAAGCTTATTTTCGAAAATGCACAATACGCGAAGAAGCAGATCGAACCGCATCCTTAGTCTGGTGGACGCTACGGAATAAACGCATCGTTGGTGAGAAAGTTGGCGTCGCTTTTGTCGCGATGCCTGCAGGGCTGGTGTACAGGTTAGCTCAGCTGTATACGAACATTAAACCTTAATTGTCGGCGCCTGGGTGATTTAGACCTGAAGCCGTATTATGATGTCAGCAGCAATACTGACCATTTCCATTTTCATCTCACGTCTTCATTACGAAAATAAAATTCATGCGAAAACGATTGCTTACGCTGGCACTGCTGGCCGTTTCAAACTGTGCGTTATCGGAAGACAAACTCAGCATCGGGACCGGCACCGAGTTCAGCAGCACGCGCTATGGCGGCGTGACCCCGACCGATATATTCCAGGTTCCGGTCACCGCAAGATATGCGTCGGGCAAACTGGTGGTGAAGCTGACGGTGCCCTATATCAGCGTGACCGGTCCCGGCAACGTCATCAGCGGAGTGGGGCGCATTAACGCGGCGCAGCCCACCGCTACCACCACCGAATCAGGGCTGGGCGATGTGGTGGCTTCGGCCGGCTACAATTTCTACAACAGCTCCAGCGTGATACTGGATCTGGTCGGAAAAATTAAATTCGGCACGGCCAGTTATCAGAAGCGTCTGGGTACTGGAGAAAATGATTATTCGGCACAGGTGGATGGCTATCACCCCATCAGCAACACAACGATATTTGAAACGCTGGGCTATAAGATCGTGGGCGATCCGCCCGGCGTTGAATTAAATAATGTGGCCTACGGCGCGATCGGTGTAAGCCAGCGGCTTTCTGCCGCGACCAGCGTAGGCACGGCGCTGGACATTGCGCAAAGCCCCAGCCCGTTCAGTCCTTCATCGCGTCAGCTGACCGCGTATCTGACGCAGGGCATCAGCAATGGCATGAAAGTGCAGGTCAGGGTAGTCAAGGGTTTCACCGACAGCAGCCCTAACCTCGGCCTGGGGCTGATATTTATTGGCGCCTATTGATGCGTTCGCTGAACTGCTGAATATGCCTGCGCCTAACGCTCAACAAATTCTGTACGATGTTTTCGGCTACCCGGCTTTCCGCGGTGAGCAGCAGGCGATCGTCGAGCATGTTGCCGCCGGCGGGGATGCGCTGGTCCTGATGCCCACGGGGGGCGGTAAATCGCTGTGTTACCAGTTGCCGGCACTGCTGCGGAGGGGCGTCGGGATCGTCGTGTCGCCGCTGATTGCGCTGATGCAGGACCAGGTCGATGCGCTCAACCAGCTCGGGGTGGAGGCTGCCTGTCTGAATTCCAGCCTGGATGCGGACGAGTCCAGGGAGGTGTGCAAACGTTTGCTGCGCGGCGAACTGAATCTGCTTTATGTGGCGCCGGAGCGCTTGCTGATGTCCAGTTTCCTGTCGCTGCTGGAACAGCTGCAAGAAGGCAGCGGCCTCGCGCTGTTCGCGATAGACGAGGCGCACTGCGTATCGCAGTGGGGCCACGATTTCCGTCCGGAATACCGTGGCCTGACCATCCTGCATGAACGTTTTCCGGCGGTGCCGCGCATCGCGCTCACTGCCACCGCTGATGCGCCTACGCGCGGCGAGATCGTCGAGCGGCTTGCGCTGGAGCAGGCGCGCCAGTTTGTCGCCAGTTTTGACCGGCCCAACATCCGCTATCGGGTTACCCAGAAGGTCAACGCGCGGCAGCAGTTGCAGGCGTTTCTGCAAACCGAACACGTTGATGACGCCGGTATCGTGTATTGCCTGTCGCGCAGGAAAGTCGACGAGACCGCGGCGTGGCTGCAGCAGGGCGGCTGGGATGCGCTGCCTTACCATGCCGGACTGGACAGCGCGGTGCGCAACGCCAACCAGCGCCGTTTCCTGCGCGAGGAGGGCGTCATCATGGTCGCCACGGTCGCGTTCGGTATGGGCATCGATAAGCCGAACGTGCGCTTCGTCGCGCACCTCGATCTGCCCAAAAGCATGGAAGGGTATTACCAGGAAACCGGCCGCGCCGGCCGCGACGGTTTACCCGCCGATGCGTGGATGACCTATGGCCTGGGGGATGTCGTGTCGATGCGGCAGATGCTGGCGGGCGGCGATGCGCCGGAGGAACGCAAGCGGCTGGAGATGCGCAAGCTGGACGCACTGCTGGGCTATTGCGAATCCACTGCCTGCCGCCACCAGAGTATTCTGCGCTATTTCGGCGAGACGCATCCGGGCAGTTGCGACCAGTGCGACAATTGCCTGACCCCGGTCGATACCTGGGATGCCACCGAGCCGGCGCGTATGGCGCTGTCCTGTGTGTATCGCACCGGCCAGCGTTTCGGCGCCGGCCATCTGATCGATGTGCTGCTCGGCAAAGCCACGGCGCAGGTGGAAAAATTTCGCCACCAGCAACTCACCACCTTTGGCATAGGCAAGCAACTGGCGCAAGCGCAATGGAGCAGCGTCTATCGCCAGCTGGTGGCCGCGGGGCTGCTGAATGTGGAGATGGAAGCTTACGGCGGACTGCATCTGACTGACGCAGCGCGCCCGGTGCTGCGCGGCGAATCCGCGGTATGGCTGCGCCGCGACGCCGAGCCGGCGGGACGCAAGCCGAGCAATGCGGAACGCGGCGCGCGCGCCCGCGAAGCATACGCCGGAGCCAGCGAAGATCCGCTGTGGCAGGCGCTCAAGGCCAGGCGCCTGGAGCTGGCGCGCGAACAGGGCGTGCCGCCTTATGTGATTTTCCATGACAGCACGCTGCTGGAAATTCTCAGGCAGCGCCCGGGCAGTCTTGCCGAGCTGGGTAAAATCAGCGGCGTCGGGCAGGCCAAGCTGGCGCGATACGGCGATGCCTTTTTACAGGTTGTGGAGGAAGCATAAAACAGGATACGGTAATACCCAGCCCATAACGCACAAGGAGAAAAACCATGAGAATCGCAATCATCGGGATTACCGGAAACGCCGGCTCTCGTATCGCGGCAGAAGCGCTGCGCCGCGGCCATACCGTAACAGGGATCGCTCGCAACGTGAATAAACCCGTGCCGGCCGGGGTGACGTTAAAGCAGGGCGACGCGAACCAGCCGGAGCAACTCGCACCGCTATTGCGCGGCCATGACGCAGTGATCAGCGCGGCCAATTTCCGCATCCTGCCTGCTACGCCGTTGTTGCAGGCGGTCAAGGCGGCCGGAGTCAAGCGTCTGCTGGTTGTGGGCGGTGCCGCCAGCCTGGAAATTGCTCCCGGCGTGCTGCTGTTCGACAGCCCGCATTTTCCGGAGGAGTACAAGGCTGAGGCGGCAGCCGGCAAGAAATTCCTTGACGACCTGCGCGCCGAAGCGGAAATAGACTGGACCTTTCTGTCGCCACCGGCGATGTTCGCGCCGGGTGTGCGCACCGGCAAGTTCCGCCTCGGCAAAGACCAGCTTTTGAGCGATGCAAACGGCCAGAGCACCATTTCGATGGAGGACTACGCGATTGCGCTGATCGACGAACTGGAGCGGCCGCTGCACAGACGCGCACGCTTTACGGTCGCGTATTAAGGCCGCTGGCGCGCGGCGCCGGGATCAGGTTTTGCATGGCGGGGATGATCCGCCGCTGGTCATCCGATTCGGGTGATTTCGATGGATATATGCACCAGCTCCTCGTGCACGCGCAATTGCTGCTTGAAATATTCCGGCGTGACATCGCCGTGTGTTACCAGGCTGAGGATGCAGGCGTATTGTCTTTTTCCGACGCGCCACACATGCAGGTCGCAAATCTGTGCAGCTACCGGTGATGCGGCTATCACCTGCTGTACCTCCTGAACGATGGGGGCGGCCATCTCCGCATCCAGCAATACCCGCCCGGTGTCGCGCAGTAATGTGTAGGCCCATGCCAGCACCACGACTGCACCGATCAGGCCGGTCGCCGGATCCAGCCAGGCCGCGCCGAAGAGTTTTCCGCCGAATAACGCAAGGATCGCCAAAATTGAAGTGGCGGCATCCGCCAGTACATGCAGGTAAGCCGAGCGCAGATTCAAATCATGGTGGCCGTGGTCATGGGCATGATTGTGATCATGATCATGATCATGGTCATGATGGTGGCCGGCCCTGAGCAGCCAGGCAGAAAGCAGGTTGACCAGCAGACCGGCCACGGCTATTCCTATGGCCTGGTTGTAGTGGATGGGGCTGGGCGTCAACAATCTTTCGATCGACTGGAATATCATCAGCCCGGCCACCGTCACCAGTAGAATTGCGCTGGTGTAGCCGCCCAGGATTTCTATCTTCCAGGTACCGAACGAGAAACGCGGATCATGGGCAAATTTTCGGGCGCAGACATAGGCCAGTACAGTGACTCCCAGCGCGACGGTATGTGAACTCATGTGCCAGCCGTCGGCCAGCAGAGCCATGGAGTTGTAATACCAGCCCCCGGCGATTTCAATCACCATCATCGCCGCGGTGAGGATAGCGACGCGTAATGCATTTTTCTCGGCCAGCGGGTTGCCCTGATCGAAACTGTGCGAGTGCTTGAGTTGGTCGGCCGTGAGATTCATGAGAGTGTCTGGGGAATTTGTAATATAGTATACCCCACTATGGTATAGTAAAAGAAGAGGATGATATGCCGCATATAGTGCACGACAAAAAAAAGCTGCTGAGCCGGGTGCGCCGCATCAGGGGCCAGGTTGAAGCGCTGGAAAAGGCACTGGATGAGGCGCCTGATTGCGCGGTGGTGCTACAGCAGATCACTTCAATACGCGGCGCGGTAAACGGCCTGATCGGGCAGGTGCTGGAGGGCCATATACGTGAACATCTGGGGGCCGAGGCAGTGGTGCCGGCGCAGCGTCGCCAGGACGTGGAGCAAGTCATCAGTGTATTGCGTTCCTACCTGAAGTAGCTCGTGTGTTCCCTGACACCTGAGCTACTTCGTTTTGAATGCGGCTGCGATGCAAGCTATTCCACGGTTCCTAGCCTGATTTAAGACTAGAATAGATGAAACAAAGAACGTGCCGCGCTTTCGGATATTGATCACAGCGCCGTTGCCGCAGTTATATACTACTTATTTACCTGGGTGCCCCGATATAACCATGAATTCAGCTATTAGAGAAACAGAAAGAGTGAAGGCCTTGCAGAGATTTGAAATTCTGGATTCACCGGAAGACGGAAGCTTCAATAAAATTACTTCTCTTGCTGCGAAAGTTTTTAATGTGCCCATTGCCATTATCAGCCTGGTTGATTCTGACCGAATCTGGTTTAAATCTCATCATGGCCTGGACATAAATCAAATTGATAAGGTGCCGGGGCTGTGCGCCTCCGCAATTTTGTCGGACGATATATATTTAGTAGAAGACGCCAGAAATGATCCTAGATGTCTTGCCAACCCTTTAGTAGCGGGTAGCTTTGGCCTGCAGTTTTATGCTGCTGCTCCATTGAAAACCAAAGACGGACATAATATCGGAACCTTTTGTATTATTGATAAACGGCAGCGCTATATCAATTCCGATCAGCAGGAAATGCTAGTCCAGATGGCCAGTATCGTAATGGATGAAATACAATTGCGGCTGCAATCACGCGTCCTGATCAGGGAATACAAGACCCGCCTTGATGAGTTTGAAATCAAAAATATTCATTAGCCTGTTTAAGTTCGGGTTATCGTCGGTTATCCTGTAGCCACCCTCGTAGCTTGGATTTTTAATCCGTCCGTCGTTAACAGCGAGGTGATATTTTGAGTAGTGTTCTGCGCAGCATTCTGTCTTTCCTGATTATCATGGCGTCCATTATCGCTGGATGTGGGATCATCGTTTTGATCGGGTCCTTGCTGTTCTTTGGAATTTCGATCTAGGGAATTTCGATCTGGCCGGTAATCTTTAAGTCCTAACGGATGGCGGACAGCGGCGCTTTCAGCGTTACCCGCTCGACCTGCACACTCTCGTTGCCGTCGCTTAGCCACACCTGGCCATCCTGTATGGTGCATTGCAACTGCATGGTGCGTTGCGCCAGCCTGGCCAGTGCGCGCGTGCTTGCCTGCGGCAGGTTAATCACAGTCAGGTTTTTCTGCCGTTCGAATAAACCGCTATTTTGCGCAAACCACATATCGGCCGGGCGTCCGCCGTAGGTATAAACCATCACCTGGCTGGCCCGCCCACAGGCCTTGCGGATCAGCTTCTCATCGGGAATGCCTACGTCTATCCACAATACAATCGAACCGGTCAGATCCTTATGCCACAAATCCGCGTCATCATCGCTGGTCATCCCCTGGCCGAACTCCATGTATTCATGAGCATGTAACGCAAACACGAGCAGACGCACCATCATGCGTTCGTCGGTTTCGGAGGGATGCCGCGCGAGCGTCAGCGCGTGGTCCTGGTAATAGTGGCGCTCCATATCGGCGATTTGCAGATTGGCTTTAAAAATAGTTGCTTTAACGGCCATAAATTCTGAGGTCTGCTTTTTTTTGGACAGGTGGTTCATGCTAGCAGTTTTTCGCGTGCCGGACACCGCGTCGCTCAGCGCCGGCATTTCCGATCGACCGAATGGCCTCTGTCCTTAGCGCCCCGCAACAGGCGAGACGGCTGTTGCTTTATGTCGCGTATGCCATCTTAGAGCTAACTGCCCGCGATGCGCGCAAGCGTTGCCTTATTAAGATGAGCCCCCTACAATCATGAAATAATTCAATTGATGCCTTGCGCCAGCCACTGCTGGCGGTCTGCAGACGGCAGTCAATCGGCAAACTGGCTGGTGCAACATAACGGGGAATATATGCAAGGCTATATTGAGGGAGTAATCCGCCACCGTTACGTTGTCATTATTCTGGCGGTACTGATCACGGCGATGGCGATTTTCCAGGCCAAAAACCTCAAGATCATCATCGATCCGAATACCATGTTGCCGCAGTCGCATCCCTATGTTCTTACCAGCAATCAGGTCGAGAAGATTTTCGGGTCGAAATACGTGGTGGTAGTGGGCATTACGCCGGTGCAGGGCGATATCTATCAGCCGGTGGTGCTGGAAAAAGTTCAGCGTATGACGGCTGCGTTTTTGCAAACCCCCGGCGTAGTAAAGGAAAATCTGCTGAGCCTGGCCTCTCGCCGCGCCAAGAATATTGCCGGCAGCGCAGAAGGGCTGGAGGTTAAACCCCTGATGGCGAATGTGCCGGTCGGCGCGGCGCAGATTCAGGAACTGAAAGCCGCTGCGAAAAAAAATCCGGTGTACTTCAATTCCATTCTGTCTGCGGATGGGAAAACCACGGCGATCCTGGTGGAGTTTACCGATGGGCCTGGCGGTTTCCGCGCCATGCTGGCCAAAGTGAATGCTGTGGTGGAACGCGAAAAAGATCCGCGCGTGGAAATCAACGTCGGCGGCTTGCCTAGTTTTCTGGCCAGCATAGAAGTTTATTCCGAACGCATGAAGTTCCTATTCCCGATCGCGGTGCTGATCCTGAGCCTCGTCCTTTTTGAAGCTTTCCGCACCAAGCAGGGTTTGATCCTGCCGTTGGTCACCGCCGGCCTCGCGGTCGCCTGGAGCGTCGGTGTGATGGGGGCGTCGGGGATACCGATGGATGTGTTTAACTCCGCCACTCCGATTCTGATTCTGGCAGTGGCAACGGGCCATGCGGTGCAGCTGCTGAAACGCTATTACGAAGAGTATTACCGCTTGCGTAGCACCACCGATCTCACGCCCAGGGTCGCGAACAATCAGGCAGTAGTGGCCTCGCTGATGCGCGTGGGGCCGGTGATGATAGTGGCCGGGCTGGTGGCGTCGCTGGGTTTCTTCTCACTGATGATATTCAAAATCAGCACGGTGCGTACGTTCGGGATATTCACCGGCATCGGCGTGCTGGCCGCATTGATCCTGGAAATGACGTTCATACCGGCACTGCGCTCCATCCTTTCTCCCCCCAGTGATGCCGATAGAAAGCGCGAGCAAACCAAGCGCATCTGGTATCGGGTGACCGCGAAAATGGCGGACTGGGTCACCGGGCCGGCGCGGCGCCGGATCTATATCGGGCTCGCGTTGTTTGTGCTGCTGGCGATGCTGGGGATGAACCGGGTGGTGGTGGATAATTCGATTAAAAGTTATTTCGCTCCGGAGCTGGGTTTTGAGCAGGACGACCGTGCACTGAACGGGCGGCTGGGCGGTACCAACACGCTATATCTGTTCATCGAGGGCCAAGCTGAAGATGCGATCAAGAATCCGAAAACCCTGCGCGCAATGGAAGAGCTGCAGCGTTTTCTGGAAACCCAGCCTTATGTCGGCAAAACCGTTTCGATAGCGGATTTTCTCAAGCGCATGAATCAGGCCCTGCATGAAGATGATCCGGCTTTTTTCATCATTCCCGACAGCCAGGAACTGGTGTCGCAGTATTTATTGCTGTACTCCATGTCGGGCGAACCGGGCGATTTTGATTCGTATGTCGATTACGGCTACCGTTCGGCCAACATGACGGTATTCCTCAAAACGGATAGCAGCGCCTATGTCGAAAAGCTGATCGAAAAAATTAACGCCTACACCGCAACCCACTTCGATCCCGAGGTGCATATAGGCATCGGCGGCAGCGTACCGCAGGGCGCGGCGCTGAATGAAGTGATGGTGTACGGCAAGGTGCTCAACATCATGCAGATTGCCGCGGTGGTGTTTATTATTTCGAGCCTGATCTTTCGCTCCGTGGTTGCCGGCATGCTGGTGCTGCTGCCTTTGCTGATTGCGGTGCTGACCAATTTCGGGCTGATGGGATGGAGCGGCATACTGCTGAATACCTCGACCTCGCTGATTTCCGCGATGGCAGTGGGGATAGGCGCGGATTATGCTATTTACCTGATTTACCGGCTGCGCGAGGAACTGATGAACGGAGTGGAGGAGATCATCGCTGTGCGCAATGTGATTACGACCGCGGGCCAGGCGATCCTGTTTGTCGCGATCGCGGTTTCGGCCGGTTATGGCGTACTGCTGTTGTCGTTCGGGTACAATCTGCATAAATGGCTGGCCATATTGATAGCCGCGGCTATGATGATGAGCTCTTTATCCGCGCTGCTGCTTATTCCCGCGCTGATTCTTTCGTTCCGCCCCAATTTTATTTTCAGGAGAATTGCCGTGAGAAATAACTCATTGACTGCTGCGGCCGCGACCTTGGCTCTGGCTCTGAGTCTGTCCCTGCAACCGCACCAGGCCGAGGCTGCGCCGGCAGCGGGGGCCGAGTTGATGGAAATCATGGAAAAGAATTTTATCGTTTCCAAGGTGCCCGACTCAGTCGCCGACGCTACGTTTACGCTAATCAACAAAACCGGGCAGGAGCGCGTGCGCAAAACCTTCGGCACCACCAAACTGCAGGAAAACGGCATTGATAATATGCGTATGACCCGCTTCCTGTCGCCGCCGGATGTGAAAGGCACGGTCTCCCTTTTGATCGAGCACGCGGATAAGGATGACGATATCTGGATTTACCTGCCCGCACTGAAAAAAGTGCGTCGGCTGGTTTCCAATAACAAGAAAGACAGTTTTGTCGGCACCGATTTTTCCTATGCCGATGTGATCGGGTACAAGGTAGGCGAGTGGCACTACACGCTGCTGAAGGAGGAAACCATCGACGGGCAACCTTGTTACGTGGTTGAAGCGATACCGAAGAACGAAGCAGTACAGTCCAGCAACGGCTATTCCAAACGTATCGGCTGGCTGCGCAAGGATAATTTCATGACGGTAAAATCGGAGTTCTGGGATGAATCGGGACAGATGCTGAAGGTCTCGACGTTCACCGACATCCAGCTGGTCGATCAGAAGCGCGGCAAGTGGCAGGCGATGCGGCTGGAAGCCAACAATCTGCAAACCGGCCATCGCACGATCATCAAATTCGATAACTTCAAAGCCAATCAGCAAGTCAAGGATGAATTCTTTACCACACGATATATGGAAAAAGAATAGACATGCGCGGCGGCTTTGGGGGACGCACGTGCTATGCCTGGGGCATTCTGCTGGCATGCGCGCTGTTTATTGCGCCGGCTGCGCACGCGATAATCATAGGTGAGATTGTAGTCAAGAGCAAAATAGGGAAACCGCTGCTCGCCTATATCCCGATTTCCCGCGAAATAGAAGATGAAAAAATTACTCCCGCCTGTTTGTCGCTGCTTAAATCCGGCGACAGTTCAAATCCGGACCGGCAGTATCTGTCCAGCGCTAAAATGGTTCTGGAAGGCAGTGCGAAAAAAAACAATCGGCAGATTTGGATATTCACGACCGAGCCGGTCAATTCGCGCCTGCTTGCGCTGCGCATAAAGGCGAACTGTGTGCCGCTCGGTTTGCAGATCCGTGAGTTCGAGTTCACCCTCGAAGCCGAGAAAAGCCCCGCCGCATTGCAGCCGGCCGAAAGTCCGCCAGTCCCGGCTGCTGTTCCTGCTCCTGTCGCAGAAGAAGAGTCGGGCATACGCAAAAAACTTGATTTAAACGGCTCTGTGCGGGCCGGATATTTCAGCTCATCGCGCAAACTGGACGACGAAAAAAACCTGGGGACCGGCTCGTTGTGGCTCAAGGCTTCACCTGAGTTGGGCGCCGGAGTATCGGTGGTGGTGGAGGGCTGGATACGCAACGATCAGTCTTTAGGCAGCGGTGCAAACGTCAGCAGGCTGCGCGAAGGTTATACGGATTTCAGTCTGGGAAATACCGACTTCAGAATCGGCAAGCAGATCATAGTCTGGGGCCGGGCAGACCGGCTTAACCCGACCGATAATCTCAGCCCCCGCAATTACACATTGCTGACGGCTGAAGATGATGACCAGCGGCTGGGTGCACCCGCCGCGAAAGCAACCTATCATTTGCAGGAATTCGCGCTCACCGCCATCTGGCTCACCGGTTTTACCCCCAACGTTTTGCCGATTGCGGCTCAGCCCAACGTTCAATTTACCGAGCGCAGACCGGCCGCGCCACAGGGTGCGCTACGGCTGGATCACACCGGCGGTGCGGTGGACTGGTCGGTGTCGTATTTCAACGGCCTGGATCTGAATCCGGATATCGCAATACGCGGAATCGGCCCGGCCGGTTTGAATCTGGAGCTGGAGCACAACCGCATACGCGTGCTGGGGATGGATGCTGCGACTGTAGCGGGGCGTTATGGCTTACGCGCCGAGGCGGCCTATAGCTGGACTGCTAATACGGGGGAAAACGACTATACCGTCAAGAAGCCTTTTCTGTACGCTGTTGCGGGCGGCGACCGGACGTTTTTTGATTACCTGAACATCAATATTCAATATTATTTCCGCCTGATTTCGAACTATCAGGATCCGCGTGAAATCGCCAATCCCGTGCAGCGCCCGGTCGCGGTGCAGGGCGCAGTGTTGTCGGGCCAGCTTAATCATTTTTCGCACGGGCTCAGCCTGCATATCGGAAATAAATGGCTGAATGAAACGCTGGAAGGCGATATTGCCGCAGTTGCTTCATTTACCGATCGCGATTACGCCCTCAGGCCGAAGCTGGTCTATGCGTTCAGCGATCACACCAGGGGTACGATAGGCGCGGACCTTTATCGCGGCGGCAGCTATACCTTTTGGGGTCAGCTGAGGAATAATTCCCTGCTGTTCACCGAGGTAAAATACAGTTTCTGAAACGGCCCGGGCCTTAGTCTTGCGACTGGTGTTCGACGGTACCACGTTCGATAGCGTACAGACTCGAGGGTAACTTTTTTTTATGCTGGGGGCGTTTAGTGAAAGGTACGGCTATGAGCAAACCCGACGAAAATCCCGGCACCGGACCTGTTCCACCCGACGTTAATCTTGGGCCGGTTGGAGTGGATCTGCGGCATCGCCAGCCGCAAAGATCGCAATCTAAAGGGGCTGCTCCATTGATGCCGCACGAGCGCGATCAGTCTCCCGGTAAGGATGGAACAAATCCGCCCACGACAGACAAGCTGTCGCGCCAGGTGATCAAGCAGGCTGGAGAGGACGTAGAACAGGGCCAGGTGGATACTTCTCGCGGTATTCCGTCGAACGTCCCGAGGAAGTAGCCCGACCCAACTAATGGAGCCCTGAAATAGCAGTATGCGGTTCTCAACCGGACTTCGTACCGTGGCGCTGTTTGAAGCTGCGAAAGGTTGCCTGGCCGTGCTGACGGGATTCGGCCTGCTATGGCTGGTGCACGGCGATGTGCATGGTATCGTCGAGCGGCTGGTGACCGATTTGCATGTCAATCCTGCGAATAAATATCCGCGCGTTTTTTTAAACGCGGCTACAGTCGTGACTGACCGCCGCCTGTGGTTGCTCTCGGGGCTGGTGTTTTTTTATGCCGCCGTGAGATTACTGGAAGGGTATGGACTGTGGCTGCAAAAACGCTGGGCGGAATGGCTCGCTGCATGCAGCGCCGGGGTTTATTTACCGATAGAAATCTATGAAATAATCCATCGCGCAACTCTGGTTAAAATGCTGGTGCTGGCTATTAATCTCGCCGTCGTCGTTTATATGAGTTACGTGTTGTGGAAAAGCAAGGCCCATACAGCGCAACGCAGTTGAGCGGTTTGCCGGGAAAATGCCGGTGCAGTGTCGCGATTACAGATAGCGGTCTGCCGGAACCGCAGGCAACATTTCAAAGCCGGGTTTGGCGAAATAAAAACCTTGATACAGCGTAATCCCGAGGTCTCTCAGGCAATGATATTCTTCACGCGTTTCGACGCATTCCGCGATGATTTTAATTTCCAGCTCATCGCAGACTTGCTTGATCCCTCTGACGATCACCTGGCGCACCCGGCTGCTGTCGACCCCACGAACCAGTTGCAGATCCAGCTTGATATAATCCGGCTGAAATTCGGCCAGCAGATTCAGGCCTGCATAACCTGCGCCGAAATCATCGATCGCTGTGCGAAACCCCAGCCGCTGATATTCCTGAATAATACTTAACAGATGCGGGTGATTATCAATTTTTTCACCTTCCGTCACTTCAAAAATGATCTGGTTGATCGGTAAACCGTACTGTGCCGCCGCAGCGAGAGTCGTACGTATGCATAACTCGGGTTTATAAACTGCGTTCGGATAAAAATTAATGTTGACGTTAACCGGCAAGGCCAGCTCGGCAGCCATCTTGACCACTTTGACACGGCAGGCCTGGTCAAAACGGTACCGGTTCTGGTCGGAGATCTGGTCCAGCACGTAATTGGCCGGTTGATTGGCGACGCCGCGCACCAAAGCTTCGTGAGAAAAAATACTCCGCGTTTCAATATCGACTATAGGCTGGAATGCGTATGAGAAATCGATATTGAGGCCGGCACCTGCGATGCACTGCTTGCACGATAATTCAACAAAATCTTTCGGGTTCATAAATTTTTTCTCGAGGTGGGCGGCGCATTCTGCAGGCAATTTATCCTGATTTTTGAAGCACCGCAAATATATGGTCGGGGTTTAACCGCAGGTAAAGTATTGCGCTGTGGGACCGGTATTGGCTTGAGCGTTTGACGCGCATGGGAAGCATGTGTTTTTTTTTGCGGCAGGATACAATTGCAGCCCATTGCGCTTTGAAAATTAGTGGTCCAGCCATGCGTCCAGGCAAAATCTTGTTGCTGTGTTAGGGTTGGCCTGTCGCCGTTACCTTCCGATAGCGGGCATACTCGCCGGGTTAATGTCTGCGGTATCTGCGCTGGCTGCAGATACATCCAGGCCATCGCCTCAGCCTGCCGCGGCCCCCGCCCCGATTGTTTATGAAGATTCCAAAATGGAAATCATATGGGAGTGGGACCCCTATTACACCGACGTGGGCTGGCATATTCCGCTGACCCGTTTGCCGATTCCAACGATAACATCAGACAGCGAAATCGAGATCTACAGCAAACTCATCGAGGGTTCGCTGATTCCCCGCTACATGTTGCTGGAAGCCAGTGTGTATCCGATGCCAGTGCTGGGCACCTATCTTAAAACGCATACGCCTGGGTTTTATCGCCAGGGCCAGCTGGGGACCGGCGGAATTAATTTTTTTGATTCGGCGACCGCGGGTTTCCAGGAACCCTGGGCGGTGTCTGCATTCTTCGGCAATATCGCCACGCTTGAGCGTCCGGGTGAAGCGCGCGACGGGGTTAACCTCGGCTATACCGGTTACCTGATCAGTGCGGGAAGCCAGCATATCAAGGACAATACATTGGTCGCAGATCCCTGGTATGAGCTGGAATGGAAGATCAAAGGCAAACGCGATTATGCGGATGAAAAGCTCGGATGGAGTTTTCGCGTCGGCGGGAAATTTCATGCCAACCCCGATATTACCGACGTACTCTATTTCAGTGTCCATCGTAGTAATCTGAATGCGCGGTTTCCATTGATCAGCTGGCTGAACAACACCAATGTTGAATTCAAGTCGCATTTTTCGACCCATGGCGGGCAGATCGTGCGTGAGGAATTGATCGTGGGCAAAAAATTTCCGGCGGCGGGCTGGCGCTATACCCCGACCCTGGATGTGGGACTGGTGTGGAGGAGCCCGGACGAATACGCGGGCGTGTTGCGCGACAGCCAGAGCAGTACGCTTACGCTGGTATTCAGGCCTTCGATTGAATTCTGAGCGGGGCCAACGTGCGGTTTAACCTGCTCCGCGTCGGGCTTGAAACAGTGCCGGGACTGGTATAGCATGCAAAACGGTCATGATGCGGGGGCGTTATGCATTTCAATATCTATATCGACGATCAAACCGGTCAGCAATTGACCGACGCGGCACATGCCTGCGGCCAGCCGCGCAATGCGCTGATACGGGAAGCCGTGCAGCAATGGCTGGACCGGAGGAAATCGCAGTTGACCGAGGATCAGACCCTGCCAGAACCGGCGCAATATATTTCTAAACGCGGCCTGGCCCGTTAATTGGCAGCCCTGAAAACCCGGGATTGAGCGACATCCAGGCATTGGCGCCTTTTTTGTATTAACGACTGCAATGAAACGACTCATCTGTTCTGCAACATTCTCGGTCCAGCGACTGTGGTCAGAATTTTGTTCTGAACTGCAATTCTTCCTTTTTTAAAAATCTGGCAACAGGGCAGCTGCAGGACTGGCCGCGATATATTGGTGGTCCAGGACCGCGGCATAACGGACCATCATGGCAACTCAAACAGCAATGAATTTGTCCCATCGCCCGCTGCTGCTGGGCGTAATTTTCGCGCTACTGGCGGCGGTCGGTTTTTCGGCCAAGGCCATCCTGGTCAAGCTGGCCTACCGCGATGATGTCGACGCGGTGACATTGCTGGGATTGCGCATGGCGTTGTCAGTCCCTTTCTTCGTCGCAGTTGCGCTATGGACCCGGCGGCACAATGCGCCGCGGCTCGGCCGCCACGACTGGGTGCTTGTTCTGGTGCTGGGCCTGACAGGCTATTACCTCTCCAGTTTTCTTGATTTCCTGGGTCTGCAATATATTTCCGCCGGTCTGGAACGGATGATACTGTTTCTTTACCCGACGATGACGGTGCTGCTGTCGGCGCTGATATACCGGCGCAGGATCAGCGGCAAAGTGATTGCGGCCATGCTGCTCAGTTACGCCGGAATCGCGCTGGTGTTCCTGCACGATGTTGAGACGAATCAGCGCGCGGTCGTGCTGGGCGCCGCGCTGGTATTTGCCAGCACGCTGTCTTACTCGGTATACCTGGTGGGTGCCGGCCATGCGATCGCCCGCATCGGCGCGGCGCGTTTTACTGCCTATGCAATGACCGTGGCTTGCAGCGCCAGCCTGCTGCAATTCGCCGTCACGCATGCGCCGGAAGCGTTGAACTTACCGCTGCGGGTATATGGGCTGGCGGCTGCGATGGCGGTATTTTCGACGGTACTGCCGGTCTTTTTGTTGTCTTACGCGATCCGCCGCATCGGCTCATCCAGCGCATCGCTGATTGGTTCGGCCGGTCCGGTCAGCACCTTGTTTCTGGCCCATGTGTTTTTGCAGGAGCAGGTGTCGCTGCTACAAATAACCGGGTCTACGCTGGTGCTGATCGGCGTGGTCATGATCAGCCTGAACAGCAGCAAGGCGGTGTAATCGTCCCAGGTCAACAACGCTATCTGAAATGGTGTCGCAGTACGTATAATTGTCGCGGCTGAAGCTTTTTATAACTGGGCTCATTATGTTGAAACAGATTACTCCCCCGATGCTGGACGCCCTTGCTGCGCAGGCACAGCATTCGTTGCGTTTGCGCAGCAACCACAATCTGCATGCGACGCTGGACGATCCCATTCAGCGCCTGGCGATTGCGATGGAGCCGGATACGCTGATCTTGCCGCACCGCCATCCGCATACCTGGGAGGTATTGCTGCCTTTGCGCGGGCGCTTCGTGGTGCTGATATTCGATGATGCCGCAACAGTGGTGGAGCGTGCAGTGCTCGGGGAAGACAGTTATGTGCTGGAATTGCCTGCCAATACCTGGCATGCGGTGCTATCGCTGGATCAGGGCGGAGTCATCTTTGAGGTCAAGCATGGACCGTATGCGCCTACCAGTGAACCTGATTTCGCGCCGTGGAGCAGGCATCTGGATGCCGAAAGTCTGAACGGCTGGTATGCGGTCGCACAGGTCGGTGAACGGCTTTCTGCCTAGCGGGCGTTGCTCGTTACTTGAGGCGGTTCCCGCATGCCCATCATCTCGCCCAGGCATATCCCGCGCTCGGGTGCCCAGGCCGAATTGAAGTGCAGGCTATGCTGCGGAAACAGCATCACGACCGTGGATCCCAGCATGAACCGGCCCATTTCATCGCCCTGTTTTAGGATTACCTCACGGTCACGGTAGTCCCATTCACGCATACTCGGCAAGCGCGGTGGATTGACGATGCCATGCCAGACTGTAGCCATACTGCCGACTATGGTAGCGCCGACCAGCACCAGCACAAACGGCCCGTACTCCGATTCGAACACGCATACGACGCGTTCATTGCGGGCAAACAGCCCCGGTACCGCGCGCGCCGTGGTCGGGTTGACCGAGAACAAAGTGCCCGGTATATAAATCATGCGCAGCAAGCGGCCATCGCAGGGCATATGTATCCGATGATAATCCCGGGGGCTCAGGTACAGCGTAGCGAAACTGCCATGCTGGAATTGCGCGGCCAACGCGCGGTCGCCGCCGACCAGCGCGGCTATGGAGTAGCGGTGCCCCTTGGCCTGAAATATCTGGTCGTCCTCGATCGCGCCGAACTGGCTGATGCCGCCATCCACCGGACAGATGAAATCCGCGGCGGCGAGCGGACGGGCATCGCTGCGCAGCGGACGGGTGAAAAATTCATTGAAGCTGGAGTAGCTGCGTATCTCCGGATTCGCCGCTTCCTGCATATCGACGCCGTAACGCCTGACGAACCAGCGGATCACATAGGTGGTGACCGCGCCGGCGCGCAGATTGGCAAATTTGCCGGCCAGCATGGTGATGATCTGTTTGGGTAACAGATACTGCAGTAAGACCGAAGAGCGCTCGAACACAATGAGATTAATCAGGATTGCAAGCCACAATTATAACGGCAGGCGCAATAATAGTAATGTGCTTCCGGCAGCGCTCATTAACGTCGCCTGCAAAACTCGGCTATCTACTGCAGGATTAATCGCTACTTGGGCTAAGCCATGGCCGACAGTGTGCCGCTGGTCGCTGCGCCGTTCCATGCGTTATTCATGAAGCGGCGCCCGAGCTCAGCGGGGATCGCGTCAATTTCGCGGATCGCCGGAACCGCTTCGCTAAAAGCCGGCGCAGGTTCAGTACCCTCGTTTATCGCGGGGTCGAACACACCGTTGCCGAGCCGGTACGCCGCGATAGCTGCTGCGGTATGCGGATCCATCGGTGCAACGCTGTTGCCGGGCGGAGCGGGCAGTGGCGGAGCGGGCAGTGAAGGTGCGGGCGGCGGCACGGCCGTGCTGGCAAAGGGGGATGGAGCCGTCAACGCATCGATGCGGCTTAACAGCAGTGCAGCGCTATCGCCATTTTGTGCGTTGAGCAGCCCAGTCTGAATCTGGGCCGGTGTGGATACCGATAACAATTGTCCGAGTGGGGAAATCTGTACCGTGGAGCTCGGCGTTGCGGGAGTGAATACCTCGGGTAAAGCCGCAGGTGCAGATGATCTTAAAATCCCGGACGAGTCTGTAACCCCAGAGGAGTTTAAAGCCCCGGAGGCATTTAAAAGCGCGGACCCCGCCGCGCTATCGTCGATAACGGCGAACTGCCCGGTAAATAAGGGAGTGATGGTTGCCATAATTTGAAATATACCTCATGCGCGGGCGCAGTCTGTGCGCTGGAATACGTAGCGCCTTCAGGTCAGCTATATCAGATTGCGGTAAAATACCGTGGTCGTGATAGCCCGGCTTAGCGCTGACATTGATAATTGTTGTGTCGATTTTTGGGAGGGTATGTGTTTAAACTGCTGGGCGTGGTAATCGGTTATCTCCTCTATGGATTCTTCGGGGCGCTACTTGGCTATATGCTGGGCAGTCTGGCCGACCGTTATAAAGCGTACGGCGCGGGCGGCATCAATCCGCTGGGTAATGCGCGCAGGCAAGCCGTTTTTCTGGAAACGGTTTTTGTCGGCATGGGCAAACTGGCCAAGGCGGATGGCCATATTTCGCAGGACGAGATTGCCTATGCGGAACAGTTCATGCACAAGCTGGGTATGACGGCCGAGCACAGGCAGCAGGCCATCGCGCAGTTCAAGCGCGGGGCCGCGCCGGATTTTGATATACAGCCGGTATTGCAGCAGTTTGTCGCGGTATGCGGAAACACCCACCAGCTCAAACATACGCTGCTGGTCTATCTGATCGTGATGGCTTTATCGGATGGGCATATTCATCCGGCTGAAGAAACGTTGCTCAAAGGCTATGCCGCTAATCTGGGATATGACCAGGCAGCGTTCGCGCAATTATTTGATATGGTGGTGAACCAGACCCGCTTCGCCAGCGGCCAGCCCGACTCTGCGGGCAAACTGGAGGAAGCCTATAAGGCACTCGGGATCAAGCCGGACAGCAGCGATGCGGAAGTCAAACGCGCTCATCGCAAACTGATGAGCCAGTATCATCCCGATAAATTAATGGGCCAAGGCCTGCCGGCAGACATGATAGCGGTTGCGACCGAGCAGGCGAAAGAGGTGCAGCTGGCCTACGACCTGATTAAGAAGAGCCGCAATTTGTAGCCGCAAAGTCAGCGGATTTCTGCCATTCCCATCGGTTCGATTGCGCCTGTGCCAGATTATCCGTGCTGAATAATATCCAGCATCCTCATCGCATTTCTCGGGGCGTGGCCGTGGATGTCGTTGTTGAAAAACACATAGGCTGTGCTGACGTTTTGTTGGCGCAATAAAGCGATATCCGCACGCAACGCCTCATCATCGTAAGGGCTGTCGTACATCGAGGTCGGGCCATGGCGGCGCAGGTAGACGAAGTCTGCGGTGACCACCAGTGGCGTCTTGAATTCTATCCAGTCCGATGCGACCAGGGCGCAACCATATTTGGCCAGCAGATCAAAAGTCTGCTGGGTAAACCATGAGGCGTGACGAACTTCCAGCGCGACCGTTAAATGACGCCGCACAAAAATTTCCAGCACCGGCTCCAGCCGATCCAGATCGATGGCCATGCTGCCGGGGAGTTGCAGCAACGCGGGGCCGCGATTGCCGGGCGGGATTTCCAGATAGCCGTCGATAAAATAATTGAGCAGATGCAGTCCCTGCGCAACATCGGGGGGACTCTGCAGTTTTAATCTGCGCCGATGTGAAACCGACTGCGGCACCTTGAGCACCAGCTTCGATGCCGCCGGAATTTTAACCGCCCAGTCCGCGACGACCTGCGGCGGCGGAATACGGTAAAAAGTCGAATTGATCTCTATCGTATTCATCCGTTCCAGCGCATACACCAGCCGGTCTTTTATTCCCTTCGGATAAAAAACGCCGTTATTCCAGTGCTTGTACTGAAACCCGCTGGTACCGACAAAAAACTGCATCGCGTCCTCTCACGTTATTGACGCGAGAGGACGCGGTGGAGCCACACAGGCCGGGCAGTTTTCATGCCGCCATGAACTCAGCCGGCAGCCAGCACCTTATGCGCCGCGGCGACGGCAACGCCGCGCTGGATCGGCG
>JAZJXX010000004.1:59752-212179 GCA_040390665.1 Pseudomonadota bacterium
ACACGAGCTGGCCTGGCGGCTCGATTAGCACGACGCTGCCGACGTTTTGGGCCATATCTCACAACTCGGGCACCGGGCTATCGATTATGTATCGCGGCGACGGCAACGCCGCGCTGGATCGGCGCATTCATCCGTCCCAGCACATCGTCCAGTGCGCCCAGGCACACCAGGATATTGCGCGAGTTGCTGGCGTGGCCCATCAGGCCGAAGCGCCAGACCTTGCCGGCCATTACGCCCAGGCCCGCGCCGATTTCCAGTTCATAATCCTTCAGCAAGGTGGAGCGGACCGCGGCATCATCGACCCCGGCCGGTATGCTGATCGCATTCAGCTGCGGCAGGCGCTCGGCTTCCGGCACCACAAACTGCAGGCCCATCGCTTCGAAACCGGCGCGTAGCGCGAGGTGATTTTTACGGTGGCGCGCCCAGGAATTTTCCAGGCCTTCTTCCTGCAGGATCACCAGCGCTTCATGCAGGCCGTACAACGCATTGATCGGCGCGGTATGGTGGTAGGCGCGCTTGGTTGCCGCGCCCCAGTAACCCATCACCAGATTCAGGTCGAGGAACCAGCTCTGCACTTTGCTCTTGCGGTTCTTGATTTTTTCCAGCGCGCGCGGGCTGAAGCTGACCGGGGACAGGCCCGGTGTGCACGACAGGCATTTCTGCGTGCCGGAATAAATCGCGTCGATGCCCCATTCGTCCACCTTGAGCGGCGAACCGCCGAGCGAAGTCACCGCATCGGCAATGGTCAGGCAGCCGTGTTCATGCGCCAGTGCGACCAGCGTTTTCGCATCGGACATCGCGCCGGTAGAGGTTTCGGCGTGCACGAAAGCCACCACTTTCGCATCCGGATTGGCTTTCAGCGCGTCTTTCAGTTTGTTCGCATCAACCGCGCGTCCCCAGTCATCCTGCACCATCACTGCCACGCCGCCGCAACGCTCGACGTTCTCTTTCATGCGCCCGCCGAACACGCCGTTCTGGCAGATGATGACCTTGTCGCCCGGTTCCACCAGGTTGACGAAGCAGGTTTCCATGCCGGCCGAGCCGGGTGCGGAAACCGGCATGGTCAATTCATTCGTGGTCTGGAATGCATATTTCAGCAGTTCCTTCATCTCATCCATCAGGTCCACGAACAGCGGATCCAGATGGCCGATGGTCGGGCGCGACAGCGCTTCCAGCACGCGCGCGCTGACATCGGACGGGCCGGGGCCCATCAGGATGCGCTGCGGGGGATGAAATGATTTGATTGCCATGCTTTGTTCTCCTTGGGGATAGTTAATTTGAATAGGTTGACTGGACGAAATAGTAAAGGATAAGCATCCGGAACTTGACGATTTTATCAGGGCAGTGCGGGAGCTGTCTTCAGCAATTTACGACATTGACCGCGAGGCCGCCGCGCGAGGTTTCCTTATACTTGCCCTGCATGTCGACGCCGGTCTGGCGCATCGTTTCGATGACTTCGTCGAGCGACACGCGATGCGTGCCGTCGCCATACAGCACCGCCAGCCGCGCGGCGTTGATCGCCTTGGCCGCGCCCATGGTGTTGCGTTCGATGCAGGGCACCTGCACCAGCCCGCCAATCGGGTCACAGGTCAGGCCCAGATTGTGCTCCATGCCGATCTCTGCGGCGTTTTCGATCTGCTCGTTGCTGCCGCCCATCACCGCGGCCAGCCCCGCAGCCGCCATTGAGCACGCTACGCCAACCTCGCCCTGGCAGCCCATCTCGGCCGCCGACAGCGATGCATTCAGCTTATACAGCATGCCGATCGCGGCCGCGGTCAGCAGAAAATCCTGTGCACCCCGTGCGCTGGCTTCGGGCATGAAGCGCAGATAGTAGGTCAGCACCGCCGGGACGATGCCTGCCGCGCCGTTGGTGGGCGCCGTAACCACGCGTCCGCCGGCGGCGTTTTCTTCATTTACCGCGAGCGCAAACAGACTCACCCAGTCCAGCGCGGTCAATGGGTCGGAAGCCGGACGGGACTGCAGTTCGCGCATGAAAGACGCAGCCCGGCGCTTGACCCGCAGCCCGCCCGGCAGCATGCCTTCGGTGCGGCAGCCGCGCTCGATGCACTGGTTCATCACCGCGACGATATTGTCCAGCCCGGCATCGAGTTCTGCCGCGCTGCGCCAGACCAGCTCGTTCGCACGCACGATGCCGGCAATCGACAGCCCGGTGCGCTGGCCGATTTCAAGCAGGTCAACGGCCGAAGCGAATTCATACGGCGGGTGAGCCGCATTTGCGCTGCTGCCGGTTTGCCCGTCGTGCAACTCCGCTTCGTTCACCACGAAACCCCCGCCAAGCGAGTAATACACCTCGGTGCGCAGTTCCGCGCCTGCGGCATCCACGGCACTGAAGCGCATGCCGTTGGGGTGGCCGGGCAGGGTCAGGTCATAGTGAAAAACCAGCGCCTCGGGCACATCAAACGCAATCGCGTGGATGCCGCACAGGTACAGTAATTTTTCGGAGTAAATACGCTGAATCATCGATTCAACCGCATCGGGATCCACATGGTCCGGCGTTTCCCCGCTGAGTCCGAGCAGCAGCGCGCGGTCGGTGGCGTGGCCCCGCCCGGTGAGTGCCAGCGAGCCGTACAGCTCGACGCGTACCCGGGCCACCTGCGTCAGCCTGTCCGACGCTGCGATGGCCTGCACAAAGCGCAGCGCCGCGCGCATCGGCCCTATCGTGTGTGAACTCGAGGGGCCGATGCCGATTTTGAAAAGATCAAAAACACTGAGTGCCATTTTTTTCTCTCTGCTATTAAGGCCGTTAAGCGATTATGCCGGACTTCGGTCCAGCAATTCTATCCAGTGTTTAACCGGCACCGCGCTGGCGCCCTCCAGGTGCAGTTGGCAACCTATATTCGCGGTCACTATGATATCAGGCGCGTTCTGTTGCAGCGCGGCCAGTTTATTGTCCAGCAGCTGTTTCGACAACTCAGGCTGCAGCAGCGTATAGGTCCCGGCTGCGCCGCAGCACAGATGGCTGTCGGCGACCGTGGTCAACGTGTAGCCACAGCGTTGCAGTATGCCTTCCACCGCGCCGGCCAGCTTCTGGCCATGCTGCAAAGTGCACGAGGACTGGCAGGCGACGCGTACGCCCGCGCCGGCATTGGAGAATTGCGCCAGATCGGCGCTGCGCACCACCTCGCTCAGATCGCGCGCCAGCGCACTGATGCGCGCCGCCTTGGCCGCGTAGTCGGGGTCGTTCTTCAGTTCGTGCCCATAATCTTTCACCATGACGCCGCAGCCGCTGGCGGTGACCACGATGGCTTCTATGTCCTGTTCCACATAGGGCCACCATGCGTCGATATTGCGCCGCATCAGCGTGCGCGCGCCGTCGGCATCCGCTAAATGCAGGTTGAGTGCGCCGCAGCAGCCGGCGGCCGGCGCGCTGAGCAGCGTAATCCCCAGTTTGTCCAGAACCCGTGTCGCGGCGGCATTCGTAGCCGGCGTCGACAGCGGCTGCACGCAGCCTTGCAGCACCAGCATACGGCGCACGTGCTGCACGGGCGCAACCGCCGCGGCGCTGCGCAGCGGCGGTACTTTTGTCCGGAGTGTTGGCGGCAGCAGCGGCCGCAGCAGATTGCCGAGCTGCAGCACAGTGCGCAGCCGGTTGCGGTAAGGCAGCACGCCCAGCAGCGCCCGGCGGATCATTTTTTGCGTGTAGGTACGCGCAACGCGCTCTTCGATAAACTGGCGGCCGATATCGACCAGCCGGCCGTATTGCACGCCCGACGGGCAGGTCGTTTCACAGGCGCGGCAGGTCAGGCAGCGATCCAGGTGCAATTGGGTTTTCGCGGTGGTTTCGCTGCCCTCCAGCATGCCCTTGATCAGGTAGATGCGCCCGCGCGGGCCATCCGGTTCGGAACCGAGCAGCTGGTAGGTCGGGCAGGTGGCATTGCAAAAACCGCAATGCACGCAGGCGCGCAATATGCGATCGGCCTCGGCGATTTCGGGGCGGGCCAGCAACTCGGGAGGAATAGCGGTTTCCATAGGGCCTATAAATTAGCGTACATGCGACCGGGATTCAATATGCAGTGCGGATCGAAGCTGGCTTTCAGGCGCTGGTGCAGCGCCAGCATCGGCGCGCCCAACGGCTGAAATATTTCCCCGCCATCCGGCGCGCCGCGGAACCGGGTGACATGGCCGCCTGCGGCGCTGACGCATGCGCGTATGCGCGCCAGCGGTTCCTCGCTGACCAGCCAGCGCTGCGCACCGCCCCAGTCCAGCAGCCAGTTTCCGGCCAGCGGAAGCGGCGGCGTGGCCGGTTTGACCAGCACGCGGTAGATACAGTTCGCGGTGGAAAAAAACGGTAGCTGATGCTCGCGCAACTGCTGCCAGAAATGATCCGGCCGTTCCACCACTTCGCCGCCGACGACTTCGTGCGCATGCTTCACCGCCAGTGCGCTGCCTGATACCCGCAGATAGCAATGGCCGGCATGATAGCAGGCGCCGTCTACCGGCACCGGCTGCGACAGCAGATGGCTCATGCGGGCAATGGCGGCCTCCGCGCTACATTCCTGGATCAGGGTCAGGCTGGCCGGCGGACGCGGCAATACCTTGAGGCTGATTTCCAGCAACAGGCCCAGCGTGCCATGCGCGCCAGTCATCAGTCGTGGCACATCGTAGCCGGCGACGTTTTTCATCACCCGTCCGCCGAAGTTCAGCAACTCGCCTGTGCCGTTCAGCATTTTGCAGCCCAGCACGAAATCGCGCGCGGAGCCGGCATAGGGGCGGCGCGGGCCGGACAGGCCGCAGGCAATGGTGCCGCCCAGTGTGGCGTCCGGGCCGAAATGCGGCGGCTCGAAGGGCAGCATCTGCGCATTTTGCGCGAGCGTGTTTTCGATCTCGGCGAGCGGTGTGCCGGCACGCGCGGTCAATACCAGTTCGCTTGGGTCATAATCAATAACGCCGCGGTGATTGCGCACCGGCAACGCGCTACCCATTGCCGCATGGCCGAGAAACCGTTTGCTGCCGCCGCCCTGAATGTCCAGCGCGGTGCCCTCAGCCGCGGCGCGCTGCACTTGCTGCTGCAGCGTTTCGGTGATGTCGCCGGCCATCAGAATCGCTCCAGTTCCGCATGCGATAGCTGGCCGTGATGCACATGCATCGCGCCGAATTCGGCGCAGCGCTGCAGCGTCGGAATGGCCTTTCCGGGGTTAAGCAAGCCGGCCGGATCGAATGCGGCCTTGAGCGCATGGAACTGCTCCAGTTCGGCGCTGCGGAACTGCACGCACATCTGGTCGATCTTCTCCATGCCGACGCCGTGCTCGCCGGTGATCGTGCCGCCGACTTCCACGCACAGCAGCAGGATGCGCCGGCCGAATTCCTCGGTGCGCGACAGCTCGCCCGGCTTGTTCGCGTCAAACAGGATCAGCGGATGCAGGTTGCCGTCGCCGGCATGGAATACGTTCGCCACCGGCAGGTCATATTCCTGCGACCACAGGCTGATCTGGTGCAACACATGCGGCAGCTGGCGGCGCGGAATGGTGCCATCCATGCAGTAATAGTCCGGAGCCAGGCGGCCGACCGCGGGAAACGCTGATTTGCGGCCTTTCCAGAACAGCTGCCGTTCGGCTTCGTCGAGCGCGGTGCGTACTTCGGTCGCGCCGCTGTCGGCCAGTAGCGCGCGCACCTTCATGATGTATTCGGACACTTCAGCGTTGCTGCCATCCAGTTCGCATAACAGGATCGCTGCGGCATCGCGCGGGTAGCCGGCATGCACGAAATCTTCAGCCGCCTGGATCGCCAGGCGGTCCATCATTTCCAGCCCGGCCGGAATAATGCCGGCGGAGATAATTGCGCCGACTGCGGCACCGGCTTTTTCGATATCGTCGAACGCCGCCAGTAGCACTTGCGCACGTTCCGGTTTGGCCAGCAGCTTGACGGTGACTTCGACGATCACCGCCAGCATGCCTTCGGAGCCGCTCATCAGCGCGAGCAAATCGTAGCCCGGCGCATCCAGCGTTTCGCCGCCTATGGTCAGCAGCTCGCCCTCGACCGTCACCACTTTCAGCATCAGCACATTGTGCACGGTCAGCCCGTATTTAAGGCAATGCACGCCGCCGGAATTTTCCGCGACATTGCCGCCTATGGTGCAGGCGATCTGCGATGAGGGGTCTGGCGCGTAGTACAGGCCGTGTTGCGCGGCGGCCTGCGAGATCGCCAGATTGCGCACGCCGGGCTGCACGGTGGCGAGCGCATTTGGCGCATCGATATGGATAATATTTTTAAATTTGGCCAGGCTGAGCAGCACACCATTGCTCAGCGGCAATGCGCCGCCGGAGAGGCCCGTGCCGGCGCCGCGCGCCACAACGGGTACTTCCAGTCGGTGACAAAGCTGCATCACGGCCTGCACCTGCGCCACGGTCTCCGGCAACACCACGACCAGCGGCAGGCGGCGATAAACCGATAGCCCATCGCATTCGAACGGACGCATTTCTTCGGCATCAAAAAGCACAGCGGCAGACGGCAAAATAGCGTGCAGGCTATTTAGCAGTTCTTCCTGAATTGGAGTGCGCGGGGTAATTTCGGCGGTTGCGGCGGGCATACTTAACGAATAATTCGGTCTATTGGCGTTGGATTTCAGCAGAGTTTAACGTTGAATGCAACACGTTAATGCGTTTGCGCGCCGCAACGCACGAAACGGTGTCGAATAAAATCAGGCAACGATGTTGGTTTTGGCTTTCGGGGTAAAGACGCTGGTTTTGTTTCTGCCGGTTTCCTTGGAGACGTAGAGCGCTTTATCGGCCTGATCCAGCAGCTGGGCAATGTCGCCGCCAGTATAGATGCTGATGCCTATCGATATCGTGATTCCGCCGATCGGCGCCTGATTGTCGAGGCGGCGGATCTTGCCGGTTTCGATCGCCTGGCGTATATGTTCGGCCACTACGCAGGCGCCGACCAGATCCGTGTCTGGCAGCAATACCGCAAATTCTTCGCCGCCTATGCGCGCGACCGCATCCTGGCCCTTGATTTTCGATTTAAGCGCATTGGCTATCGCCCGTATGACCTTGTCGCCGAACAGATGGCCGTAGGTATCGTTGATATTCTTGAAGTGATCAATATCGGCCATCAACAGGCACAGCCCCTTTTGCTGCAACGCAGGATCCGCCAGGGCTTTTTGCATTTCGGCTTCAAAACCGCGGCGGTTGAGGATGCCGGTTAACGGGTCGGTTAAAGCTTCCCCGCGCGCGGATTCCAGTTCCTGATGTAATTTCTCCACCTGCTGCCTGCTGGCCATCAGTTCGGATTGCAGGTTCTGCATGGAGCCGCGCATTTTGTCGGTGTTGCCGGCCATATTCTTGATGATCTCGTCCAATTGGGCTGGATCGAGATTCTGCTTCAATGAGTCGCCATATTCCTGCAGGCTGTCTCCGAAAGTGTTGGCTTGCTGATCCGTTGCTTCGGTGAAACCGGCCAGTTTACCCAGCAACTGCTGGATGTCTTCTTTTAGGACGCGCTGTATTTTGGCGTTGGAGTCTGACACATATTTTTCGTACAGCTTTTCAATAACTTCATTATCCAGTTTCTGATCGGTGTCCAGTATTTTGCTCATCGCTTCAGTCAGACCGGGATTTATACCGGTCACGTATTCGTACCATACCGAATAACTCAGCGGGGTGAACGCAGCGGGCTGGCCCGCCATTTTCTGGATGACCAGGCGCAGTACTTCGCCGCTTGCAGCACGATCAATCTCGTATTTCATGCTCCTGCTTCCTGGAATTATTCTGTTTACACGGAGGTGACATAGTTTACTCTCAAGGATGAACCGCACCAATATGCGAGCAAACTGTATCCTGATTTACGGCTATTATTTTTTGAGCGTCCGAAAATTGCAATTAGACTTATAAGTTGCGCATTTTAAATCAAAATTCAACTGATGGCGATAATTTTAGCCGGTGCCTGCAGAGCGGCTCCTGCGCTGGTGTACAGCGTACCTGAATGCGAGGCATCATCCCGGCTACTGTTCAAAACGCAGGGAAAGATCCGCAGCTTGCAGATTTTTCGTCAGGCTGCCTATAGAGATGCGATCCACACCGGTCTCAGCGATGAGGCGGACGTTTTCCAGCGTGATGCCACCCGATGCCTCCAGTTGGGCGCGGCCGGCGTTAAGCTGAACCGCTCCGCGCAACGCGGCAAGATCGAAGTTGTCGAGGAGGATGAGCCGGGCGCCATGTTCGAGTGCTGTGCCGAGCTGTTTCAAGGTTTCCACTTCGATCTGGACGGGAACTCCAGGCGGGGCAATACGCGTCGCATGCTGCAACGCAGCTGCAATGCTGCCGGCTGCGATGATATGGTTTTCCTTGATGAGGACGCCGTCGAATAATCCCAGTCGCTGATTGTGTCCGCCGCCTACTGCAACCGCGTATTTCTGCGCGATGCGCAGGCCGGGCAGGGTTTTGCGCGTGTCCATAATCTGAGTCTGCAATCCGGTGACGGCCTGCACATACTGCCGGGTCGCGGTGGCGGTGGCGCTGAGCGTCTGCAGAAAATTCAGCGCCGCACGTTCGGCGCTAAGCAGCGCGCGCGCGTTGCCGCGGATTTCGCACAGGACCTGACCAGCTTCGGCCAGTTCACCTTCGTCCAGCATCCAGTTAATCCGGCATTGTGCGTCGAGCGCACGGAAGCAGCCTTCAAACCATGCAATACCGCAGAGCACCGCGGACTGGCGTGTTATCACCGTGGCGCGGGCCGGCGTGTGCTCGGGGATCAGTTGCGCGGTCAGGTCGAGGGCGCCGATATCTTCATCCAGCGCGGCGCCGATGTTGACATGAATGTGGAACGCAAGCCGTTCTTGAGTGATAGCCATAAAGTTTTTCAGATTATGTTGACAGCTGTAGCGCGCGTAAGAAAAGCCTCAACCGCGAGACCATGGTTCGCTTAACCACCGGGTTGAGCCGGATCAGTGCTGGCCAGCGATTGCAGATATTGTACAAAATCCGGGTCTTCGCCGCGCAGCTGGGTAATCAGCGCAACGCGAAAATCCTCGCGCTGGCACCATTCAGCCATGTAATCTTGCCATGATCCCCAGCGGCGCAATTGTCTGGGGGTCATATCGTCGCGGTACAGCAACAGATAGGCGCGCTCGAACAACGAAATCAGCATACTGAAAATGATGAACATACGCTCGCGCTGTTCCGCCGACAGTTCCGGCGTGGTTTCCGCGGAAAACAGCCGTAAGTCCGGATTCGCCAGGGTGACCTTGAGAAAATCCTGATAATTGTCGGAAAGCAGCTGGTAAACCGCTTCCTCTTCATGGTCGCGTTCGCGGCGCTGTTCATACAGGAAAATCACGATAGCCAAAGGCAACCCGACTACGGTGACTATGTAACTCAGCATTTCCCAAGTTTTTATCGACATACTATAGCCCGAGCAATAATGCACCGTAACCCGGCAATGTTACAGCGTCAATAGCCCTTGAATTTTCCCGTAGATGCCCAACATAACGGGTATTAAACACAGACATTGAGGGAGCACCCATGCGTTTTGATAAATTTACCACCAAATTCCAACAGGCATTGTCCGACGCACAAAGCCTGGCGGTGGGCCAGGACAATCAGTTCATCGAGCCGCAGCATCTGCTGCTGGCCTTGCTGAACGATGCGGACAGCGGCGCTGCTTCGTTGCTGGCGCGCGCCGGCGGTAACGTCACCGCGCTGAAGTCTGCGCTGACCGATGCGGTGGCGCGTCTGCCCAAGGTGGAAGGGCATGGCGGCGAGGTGCAGGTGGGGCGCGATCTGGCCAATCTGCTCAATCTGACCGACCGGGAAGCGCAGAAGCGTGGCGACGAATTCATTGCGTCGGAAATGTTCCTGCTGGCGCTGACCGGCGACAAAGGCGAAACCGGCCGGCTGCTGAAGCAGCATGGAGTCACACGCCCGCCGCTGGAGCAGGCGGTCGAAGCGGTGCGCGGCGGGCAGAACGTCGGCAGCCAGGAAGCGGAAGGCCAGCGCGAGGCATTGAAGAAATACACGATGGATCTGACTGAGCGTGCGCGCCAGGGCAAGCTCGATCCGGTGATCGGGCGCGACGACGAAATCCGCCGTGCGATTCAGGTGCTGCAGCGCCGAACCAAGAATAACCCGGTGCTGATCGGCGAGCCCGGCGTCGGTAAAACCGCGATTGTCGAAGGGCTGGCGCAGCGCATCATCAACGAAGAAGTCCCGGAAACGCTGAAAGGTAAGCGTGTGCTGTCGCTCGACATGGCGGCGCTGCTGGCCGGCGCCAAATACCGCGGCGAATTCGAGGAACGGCTTAAGTCCGTGCTGAAGGAAATTGCGCAGGAGGAAGGGCGCATTATCGTCTTTATCGACGAGCTGCACACCATGGTTGGCGCGGGCAAGGCCGAGGGCGCAATGGATGCCGGCAATATGCTGAAGCCGGCGCTGGCCCGCGGCGAGCTGCATTGCATCGGCGCGACCACGCTGGACGAATATCGTAAATATGTCGAGAAGGACGCCGCGCTGGAGCGGCGTTTCCAGAAAGTGCTGGTGGACGAGCCCAGCGTCGAGTCGACCATTGCGATCCTGCGCGGACTGCAGGAACGATATGAGTTGCACCACGGCGTCGCGATTACCGATCCGGCCATCGTCGCGGCGGCCGAGCTGAGCCATCGCTACATCACCGACCGCTTCCTGCCGGACAAGGCGATTGACCTGATCGACGAGGCGGCCGCGCGCGTGCGCATGGAAATTGATTCCAAGCCGGAAGTGATGGACCGGCTCGACCGCCGTCTGATTCAGTTGAAAATCGAGCGCGAAGCCGTCAAAAAGGAAAAGGACGAAGCGTCGAAAAAACGCATGCAGCTGATCGAGGACGAGATTGAAAAACTGTCGCGCGAATATGCCGACCTCGAGGAAATATGGAAATCCGAAAAAGGTGCGGCGCAGGGCACCGCGCATATCAAGGAAGAGATTGAGCAGGTCCGCGGCGAACTGACCCGGCTACAGCGCGAAGGCAAGCTGGACAAGGTGGCCGAGCTGCAATACGGCCGCCTGCCGCAGCTGGAGGCGAAGCTCAAGGATGCGGCCCAGGCCGAGGCGGCGAAACCACAGAATCGTTTGCTGCGTACCCAAGTCGGCGCCGAGGAAATCGCCGAAGTGGTCAGCCGCGCCACCGGCATCCCGGTATCGAAGATGATGGAAGGCGAACGCGACAAATTACTGCATATGGAGGACAAGCTGCACGAGCGTGTGGTCGGCCAGGACGAAGCAGTGCGGCTGGTCAGCGACGCGATCCGGCGTTCGCGCTCGGGCCTGTCCGATCCCAATCGCCCTTATGGCTCGTTTCTGTTTCTTGGCCCGACCGGCGTCGGCAAAACCGAGCTGTGCAAGGCGCTGGCCGGATTCCTGTTCGATTCGGAAGACCACCTGATCCGCATCGACATGAGTGAGTACATGGAGAAGCATTCCGTCGCGCGGCTGATCGGCGCACCGCCCGGTTATGTCGGCTATGAGGAGGGCGGAGGGCTGACCGAAGCCGTGCGGCGCAAACCATACAGTGTCATCCTGCTGGACGAGGTGGAAAAGGCGCATCCGGACGTGTTCAACGTGCTGCTGCAGGCGCTGGACGATGGACGCATGACGGATGGGCAGGGGCGCACGGTCGATTTCAAGAACACTGTAATCGTGATGACCTCCAACCTCGGCAGCCAGATGATCCAGCAGATGTCCGGCGACGATTACCAGGTGATCAAACTGGCGGTGATGGGCGAGGTGAAGAGTTATTTCCGTCCCGAATTTATCAACCGTATCGACGAAGTCGTGGTGTTCCATGCGCTGGACGAGAAAAATATCCGCTCGATTGCGCGCATCCAGCTGGGTTATCTGGAAAAACGCCTGGCCGCGATGGAGATGAAATTGGAGGTCTCGGACGCCGCTCTGGCTGAAATCGCCAATGCCGGTTTTGACCCGGTATATGGCGCACGACCCTTGAAGCGTGCGATCCAGGCGCAGCTGGAGAATCCGCTGGCCAAGCAGATACTGGAAGGGCGGTTTAGCGCGAAGGATACCATCAGGGTGGATTGCAAAAGCGGGGTGATGCGGTTCGAAAAAGAGTAGGAAGCTGCTGCAGAGAAAAGCCCGGCATTGCCGGGCTTTTTATTTGGATCAACGGTGGTACCGCGCGAAAGGCTGGAAAGACGGCCCAGCGATCAGCCTGGTCGACGCGCGAAACTTACCTCCAGCGATATCCCCCGCTGAGACGAAATGCAGTAAATTTTATATTTGCGAATCCCGAATACGCCACTGTTGCGGAATCAATCTGTCCCATTAGATACCAGCGGCTGGCGGGATTTTCCCAGCCAGCCACTAGCCCTGCGCCGCCGCCTGCTCCCGACAACGATACGGATCCATCTGTGAACACCTCGGAATAACGTCCCAGATGCCCCCCGAAGAACATGTTGCCGGCCCAGTATCTGAGCTGCACGCCCAATATGCCATGGCCAGCTGTGACGTCGGACACATTGGTGGATTCCGCTGATGACATCAGAAATGGACTGACCGATAGTTTATCCGACAGGGCGAACTGGTAATCCATCCCTATGCTCAGTCCGGAAGTGTCTGTTGCGGTGCAACCTCCACAATCCCTGCTGTGGCTGGCTAAACCTGCATTCAGGCCGAATCCGTTGTGTGGATCTGCCAGTGCTGTACCAGTCAGTGCAGTGAACAGTGCTACTGTATTCAAAATCGCGTTTCCTGATTTCATTGATTTCTCCCCCTTTATAATTATTTATTGTCCAGCAAGCTGACGTTATCACCCTGTTAAACAAAGTCAAGCGCTTAGCTGTGGCCCAACGGAAAAAGCCGAGCTGGTTGGCGATCCAGATGCAACTGGAGAACCCTCGGCAGTCAGATACCGGAGTCGCTCGGCGCGACGCTTTCCAAGTTGGCCGCGCCAGCGCATAAAGTTCGGGAAGGCAAAAGCGCCTGACAGATTGCTGCCGGGGTGGCGCTTGTTTTTGTCAGCCCCTAGGCGACGCGCTACGGACAGCAGTGTCGACCGCGGCGCTTTTAGGTAGGGCAGGATAAAGCCAGCAGAATAACAGCGTGGCGGCGGCTGCGCCGAGGAGTTGCGCAGCAATGAAAGCCGGTGCATCAACTGGGCGGATGCCGGCGAATGTGTTGCTGGCCGCGCGCGCCAGCGTGACGGCGGGATTCGCGAAGGATGTGGATGATGTGAACCAGTATGCGGCTGTGATATAGGCGGCAACCGCATAGGGCGCTACTGTCGGCCGGCTGCGCGTACAGCCTATGATCGCCGCCAGCAGCCCGAAAGTGGCGACGAACTCGCTCCACCATTGGGGCCATCCGCTGCGTACGTGTTCGGAAGCAAAAAATAACGGTGCGCCGAACATCAGATGCGCGGCCGCTACACCGGCAAAAGCGCCGCCAATCTGCACGGCAATGTAAGGCATCACCTCGGATGCCGGAATATTTTTCTGCCACGCTTCGGACAGGGTCACCGCGGGATTGAAGTGCGCGCCGGAAATTGTGCCGAAGGTCAGGATCAGCGCGAGCAATCCAGCACCGGTGGCGATTGCATTGGCCAGCAGCGCAAGCGCGACATTGCCGCCGGATAGACGCTCCGCCATGATGCCCGAACCGACCAACACCGCCAGCAACAGAGCAGTGCCCAAACCCTCGGCGACCAGTCTGCGGCTGCGCGTCACAGCGCGGTGTCGCCGATTGCCTTGGCCTCGCGCGCGATTGCGCTTTTTCCCAGGCTGTGCAGCGGCAGGCTGACAAATAGTTTGATGCGGGTCATGATCTGGCGGTAAATCTTGTCGAACGCACGCCGCTTTTCCTCATCTGTTCCTTGCGCCGCAGCGGGATCCTCGAACCCCCAGTGCGCCGATACCGGCTGCCCCGGCCATATCGGACAGACTTCACCGGCGGCGTTATCGCATACCGTGATGATGAAATCCATCCGCGGCGCATTAGGCTGCGCAAATTCGTCCCAGCTCTTGCTGCGCAGATTGCTGCTCGGGCAGCCCGTTTTCCTCAGCTGCTCAATTGCGAATGGATTAACTGTGCCGCCCGGATGGCTGCCTGCGCTGTAACCCCGGAAGCGGCCCTTGCCCAGTGTGGTGATCAGCGCTTCGGCCATGATGCTGCGGGCGGAATTGCCGGTGCACAGGAACAGCACATTGTAGATTTTATCGTTCATGACTTTCTCTTAATAAAATGGAATTATTTGAAGGCGTAAAACGCAGTTTTTATGATTCGTGCGGCTCAGTGGCCAGGCACGCAGGTACGCAGATCGGCAGGCACGGATTGCCGCCGCAGCAGTTCTCGGTCAGATAAGTCATGAGCCCGGCCATGGTGGAATAGTTTGCGACATAAAAAATAAAACGGCTTTGCTGCCGCGAAGTAATCAGCGCGGCATGGCTCAGTTCTTTCAAATGAAAAGAAAGGGATGAGGACGGTATGCCTAGCCGCTCGGCGATCTGGCCCGCCGCCATTCCAGCCGGGCCAGCCTCTATCAACAACTTGAACACCGCCAGACGGGATTCCTGGGCTAACGCCGCCAGTGCGGCAATGACCATTTTTGTTTCCATATTTCCATAATAATGGAAATATTAATTAAAAGATAGAGCCTGTGCAGTCCTGACACATCGGATACAGGACGGCTCGGTTGTCTGGTGTTGATCTGGAAGAGCAGCTTGGAATCGTGATGCAGGACGATGAAGCACCAAGACTTTTGCTGAACGCAACATTCACAGGTTAACGGGCCGCACCTAACCGCAACTTCAATAGTTTCGCGAAGCTGCGTTAAGAAGCTGCGGTTAGTGGAAGATTTAGCGGTACGCAGGAATTATCGATATGGCTATATTATTGAATCTTGAGCAATTCGACATCAAATACCAGCGCAGCATTTGGCGGGATCGCGCCGCCGGCGCCACGTGCGCCGTAACCCATCGCCGGGGGAATAATCAGTGTGCGCTTTCCGCCCACTTTCATGCCTGCTACGCCCTGATCCCAGCCGGCAATCACCTGGCCCCCGCCCAGCGGAAAATTGAACGGCTGGCCGCGATCAACCGAGCTGTCGAACTTGTTCCCTTTATGGTCGGGCTTTGCTGCGCTATATAGCCATCCGGTATAGTGTACCGACACTTCTTTGCCCGGGACGGCTTCTGCGCCGGTGCCCACTTTACTGTCTATTTTGGTCAGTGTTTTAACAGCCGATGAGTCGTCCGCCGATGCCGGTGCGAGCGGCAGCAGCAGCGCTGCGGAGATAGCCAGTAAATTCAGTAGGGATTGAGCTTTATTCATAATGACTCCAGTAAAAATCGGCGCCTCAATTTAAGGCAGCGCAAAAAGGGATGCAAAATAATACCACTATCCCCGGATGTGATCCAACCTGGGGCGCATAAGTTTATCGCCTACTAGCGACGCAATCTGCGCGGGTTTCAGTTAAAATGGAAGTTTGCAGCAACGCAATCACGCATAGTTGAATATGATGATCAAGGGAAGCATAGTCGCAATCGTAACCCCCATGCACGAGGACGGCAGCCTCGATCTGGCCGCTTTCCGGGCGCTGATAGATTTCCATGTTGAGCAGGGCAGCGACGGCATCGTGGTGGCCGGCACCACCGGCGAATCGCCGACAGTCAATGTTGCGGAGCATGAGACGCTGATTCAGGTCGCAGTGGAACACGCTGCCGGGCGCATCCCGGTGCTGGCCGGCACCGGCGCCAATTCCACCCGCGAGGCCATTGAACTGGCCGCATTTTCGAAAAGCGCCGGCGCCGACGCTTCGCTGACGGTAGTGCCGTATTACAACAAGCCCACGCAGGAAGGTTTGTATCTGCATTTTCGCGCAATCGCCGAGGCCGTGGATATGCCGCATATCCTGTACAACGTGCCGAGCCGTACCGGGGCAGACCTGCACAACGATACCGTGCTGCGTCTGGCACAGATCGAAAATATTATCGGGATCAAGGACGCCACCGGCAATATCGAACGCGGCTCCGATCTGCTGCAACGGGCGCCTGTGGACTTCGCGATCTACAGCGGGGACGATGCCAGCACGCTGGCGCTGCTGTTGCTCGGCGCAAGCGGCACGATTTCGGTCACCGCCAACGTAGCGCCCAAACTGATGCACGAGATGTGCACTGCCGCGCTGAACGGCGAACTTGAACTTGCCCGCGACATTAATTTCCTGCTGCTGGGCCTGCATCGCCAGCTATTCATTGAAGCCAATCCCATCCCGGTCAAGTGGGCAGTGGCGCGTATGGGGAAGATCACAAACACATTGCGTTTGCCGCTGACTGCATTGACGCCGAGCTGCCATAGCGCGGTCGAGCAGGCGATGCGCCAGGCCAAAGTACTGCAATAACCGAAGTTAAATTTTTAGGAACCGCATGAGATCATTACTTTTTCCGGCACTGTCCGCGTTGGCAATACTGGTTTTGGCCGGATGCGAAAATTTGAGTCTGCTTGAAGGAAAAACGGTCGATTACAAATCCGCCTCAACCACGGCCAAAGCCAAAGCGCCAACTCTGGATGTCCCGCCCGACCTTGTCGCCCCGGGTACCGAAAATCGTTATGCAATACCGGACAACAGCGGGGAAACGGCGGCCAATTTTTCCGATTTTGCCAGGAATAATGGCAGCGCCGGGCCGGGCGGTAATTTAGTGCCGGTGCTGCCCGAAACCCCCAGGGTACGTCTTGAGCGTAACGACAAGCAACGCTGGCTGGTAGTGCAGGACAAGCCGGAGAATGTGTGGCCGCAGCTCAGGTCGTTCTGGGAAGAGAACGGATTCAGTATCGTGCTGGACAACCCGCAGGCCGGCGTCATGGACACCGACTGGGCGGAGAATCGCGCCAAGATTCCTAAAGGCGGAATTCAAAAGGTCATCGGCAAAGTATTTGGCCGTATGTACTCAACCAACCAGATGGATATGTACCATACTCGGTTGGAGCGAACCAGGGATGGCGTCACCGAAATCCATGTGACTCAGTATGGCAAGGAAGAAATGCTGACTGCCGACAAAAGCATGTTCAGGTGGCAGTCGCGCCCGAACGATCCTGAGCTGGAAGCGACCATGTTGCAAATGCTGATGGTAAAGCTGGGCAGTGGGGAAACCCAGGCGCAAGCTGCACCAGCACTTGCACAGAACAGCGCGGCCAGCCCAGCTGCTGCCGTAGCGGTCGCGGCACCGGCGGTAAGCGCGACCCCGGCGAAGCTGCCCACTCGGGCCGACGACAATAAAACTCTGTTGCTGAGCGAGCCGTTTGACCGCAGCTGGCGCAAGGTAGGGCTGGCGCTGGCGCGTTCCAAGCTGGTGGTCGTGGACGATACTGACCGGGCCGGCGGCCTGTATTACGTGCACTCTACCGCCGCTGCCAAAGCACTGGTCTCGGATAATGCTAAAGCGGATGCGGCAGGACGCTATCTGGTCAGCGTGCAGGAAAGCGGCTCAGGCAGTATCGTCGGGGTCACCAATACCAAAGGCGAGAGCACGCCGATTACGCAGAAAATTACAGACGCGCTGTTTACCACATTGGGTAAATAGTTTTATGCGGTTTGCTTCATTAGGTAGCGGCAGTGAAGGTAATGCGCTGGTAGTGCAGGCCGGGCCGACCTGTGTGCTGATGGATTGTGGTTTCAACCTGGCCGAAACCGCGGCACGCCTGGCACGTCTTGGCCTAAGCGTTAATCGCCTCAACGGCATAGTCGTTACACATGAACACAGTGATCATATCGCCGGGGTGGCGCGACTGGCGCAGAAATATTCCATCCCGGTCTGGCTGACGCATGGCACGCGGCGGGCATACAGTAAAGCGCTGGCCTGTCTCACTAATGTCACCGAGATCCATCCTCAACAATTGTTTTCAATCGGCGAGCTGCAGGTGCAGCCGTATGCAGTTCCGCACGATGCCAACGAGCCGGTACAATATGTGTTCAGCGATGGGGTGAAGCGCCTCGGGGTGTTAACCGATGCGGGCTCATCTACGCCGCACATAGAGGCTACGCTGAATGGTTGCGATGCTCTGGTGCTGGAATGTAACCACGATGTTGAGATGCTGGCTCAGGGCAGTTATCCTCCAGGCCTGAAACGGCGCGTAGGCGGGCGTCTGGGCCACCTTAATAACGCTGATGCGGCGGCATTGCTGGCCCGCCTGGACAATCGCCGGCTGCAGCATATCGTGGCGGCGCATCTCAGCCGCAAAAACAATACCCGTGAATTGGCGGTGGCAGCGTTGAGTATGGCGTTGAACTGCAGCATGGACTGGATCGCGGTAGCAACCCAGCAGCACGGTCTGGACTGGCGTGAAATTGCCTAGCGTCTTTCACTGTTAATCACAATAAAAAAGCCGACTTGCGTCGGCTTTTCACTGAACTTAAAGCTGGCTTAGTGCTTAGCCGATTCCGCAGCAGATGAAGCTGAAGCTGCTGCAGAAGAGGCAGCAGCAGCGGAAGAATCCGCAGAGGCAGCAGCAGCGGAAGCCGCGTCAGTTGCTGGAGCTGCAACCTGAACCTGAACAGCCATAGGAGTTGGCGTAGGCAGATTGTTTGCAGTTTCAGCTGGCTTAGGACCGCATGCAGTCAGGGTCAGCGCGAACAGGGCTACAACTAGGGCGGTACGTTTCATTTTATTTCCTTCACTTAAAAAGATTACAAAAAAATCTAAAAAAATTAGTTCGTCGCAGTAGCACACGCGACGAAGGCGCAGCATTTTAACAGGATTTTCTAAAAACTCCAGTGTCTTATTGTTTTTTATGGGTTTAGGTCCAATTGAGCAGATGCAACGGCTGTGTTCGCCGCATTCCATATTTCCTCCCCTTGACGGCCTTTGCGCGGGACGCGGCGATTGCGATCATGAAAACTTTAGCGCCGAAACCAGAGAGGCAGCTTGCGGGTACCGCGGACCTCAAGATGTATCCGCAGCTTTTGATGACTGGGAGGTGTTCTTTCATCCCAAGCGTGGGCCATCTTCGGCGCATTGCCGTTCGGCTGCGCTGCCGCTGAGCTTCGGGTCAGTCTTTCGCAGTTCGATGCGGTGGGTACGTTTCTTCAGATGAACTGGACGATACGATTGCGAACAGTAAAGTTCACCCTGTAAGGCGGTCGGTAATCAATGGAAGGATTGAACACATCAAGCCGTGCAAGATGGCCAAAGATGTTTTTTCGAGCTATGCGCGTGTCGTAAAATTCTTTCGGACATCTGAATACAACCTACAGAAAATGCCATACGGGGATGAAGGCCGTTGTTGATCAATATCGCGGCATCAGCAATTGAAGTTGCCAGCCGATTGAATTTTAAGTACGCGGAAAGGCCAGATAGCTTATTTGTTCTTCAGCGTGTTTCTACTCCGTAATCTAATTGCAGCCGCGTGAACACTAATATTGTTTGTAATATTCTATAATCAAATTATAATAAGATTCACATAACCAAGTTCCGGCCTTATTCAGATGGAATCCAAAACTTCACGGCTTACGATACTGATCGACCCAGTCAAGAAGGAAGCTTTCGAAAAACTGTGCGCGGCGCAGGATCAAACTCCTTCCCAGGTGGTCAGGCAACTCATTCGGACTTATCTGGAAGCGCATGATGTAAGCTACAGCACCAAGAACAGGTTTCCCCCCCCAAAGAAATAAGTCTTATTTAAACTTTCAGGTGGGTTCCGTTCGACTGAACATTGCTTTGAGGCCGCCGCTTTACCGCTATTTACCGGAGCGCACAAGACGCAGCCGAAACTTGGCGACGCGTCCGTAATCCCCAACGCCGCCGCCGTTGTAAAACACATACCACGCGCCGGATGTAGGGGTGTCCTTGGGCGGCAAGGACCAGAAAAAAGTCGAAGGCGTGCGGGGAAAGACCACCGGAGCAGTGTTGGCCGGCGGCAGTCCGCGCAGCAGTTGGCGTTCGTCCATGCCCTGCTGCGTTGTATCCACATCCGTCAGATTGTTCAGGCGCGCATCAGTAATTGTGGCCAGTTCGTCAAAGCTCGGCATGCGCCAAGCCTTGTTGGATGTTGTTTCGCTCATGGCCCGGATTTTTGCCTGCTCCCACGTATAGGCCGCCGACGTGCCACTACAGCCGCTGGGAGTGGCGGTCATGCCCTCTGCGCAACGCCGCCAGATCAGCCCGGTTTTATTATCGGTCACTTCCGTGCCGTCTGCCGAAATGGTGTGCCGGCTATCCATTTCCGCGCGCGCAGGACCGGCTAGCAGAACCAATACTGCCAGCAGTGAGGTGAGGATTTTCATCATTGAGGCCCTTTAAGTTGATTATCAACAATTGCCTTTTTGGTGGGCAAGATATCAGTTCATACCATCCCTGCTGGCTCAACATTGACTGTTTTACATGCAGCATGTTAGGACCAGCGTATCGCTCAGAAAGCTCCTTATTATTATAATATGATACTACCATGATCATAATATATGATGGTATTATCATGTTGGTTTATTGATTTTAAACTTGCGTTTTTAGCCGAAAAGCCATCCGCCAGCCCTGAATCAGTATTAAGGTCGGCTATTTACAGTGCGGATCACAGGGCACTACTCTAACTTCAGGGAGTATCATGATGAAACGAAATATTATTGCCGTATTACTCGTTGCAAGTTTTCCGCTATACGCTCACGCCGCCGCCTATACTATAGATCCGCAACATACCTACACTAACTTTACGATTAATCATCTGGGTTTTTCCACCATACACGGTAGCTTTGACAAGAGCGTCGGCAAAATCCAATTTGACCGCGCCGCCAAGACTGGCGCGATAGATATCACGTTCAGCCCCGCCTCAGTTCATACCGGCCTGCCGAAACGTGACGAGCATTTAAGGTCGCCCGATTTCTTCAATGTGGCCGAATACCCTGATGTCACGTTTAAATCCAGCGCGATAAAATTCAACGGCGATACTCCGGCCAGCATGGAGGGCAAGCTGACTATTCTGGGCGTAACCAGGCCGGTCACGCTGACCATCACCTCGTTCAAGTGCGGCACACATCCTTTGAACAAGAAGGAGCTTTGCGGTGCTGATGCTACTACCCAGATCAAGCGTTCTGATTTCGGAATGAAGTTCGGTATACCCGACGTGGGCGATGAAGTTAGGCTCATGCTGGAAGTGGAGGCCTACAAGGACTGAAACGACATCATCAGATTTTCCTGACTGCCTTTCGTTTTTCAGCGCTGGGCCTATGCGCTACGAAGCGAGCTCACCGCAATCAAGGTGACAGGTTCTGTTTCAGGCGTTATGTCACGAACCGAAACGATAGGAAAACTCAACCCGCAGGATTCAAGCGAAGTACGTTCCCAAGGCGCTTTCCCTGAAGTGGCAGTGGTTTTATCGTTCGCACGCCTGTGATAATCGGTGCTACTGCATTGAATTCGCTCTGAATGCCAACTGTCCTTTCACCTCCGCTGGGCTCAACACTACAACAGCAGGGCCAATGACACAGCTGCCTAGCTCAATGGAACAGGCAGCACACTTTACCTTCTTGTCCCTTTCACACAGGATCATGATTTTTCCTCAATAGGCGTCAATATTATCAACTTTTAATTCGCATTATTTTGAGACGTAAATTGCTTAGCTAACGGATGCATGCAAAAACGTGTGGTGCCGAAGTATGCTTCCCACTTGCAATAATATTTTTCATCTGTTCTGCATTCTATTAAGCCGCTGTTGCCAACAATATGTATGCGACAATTTTTATAATCGCTATCATCAATGTTCGAGGTTTGCGCAGTAGTTTTCCTGGAAATTATGACCGCTTGCCGGGCCTCGAATCCTTCTTTCAGTTCAAACATTTTAGGTGATGGCATAATTGTTCCTCCGATTTCAGCGTCAATGACCTTGATCGATGGGAAGAATTTACTCCAGTATTCCGCTTAAACAAATCCGTATAAATACATGGGTGTTTTTACCTATATCTGGGTATGCATAGAATATAGCTATTTATATCAGCCAATGCCCAGGCTTTAGAAGCAACAATGGATTTACCACGAGCGCTCACAGTGCTACCCATCAATTTCAACGGGCCTGTTGCGGGAAAATCCGCGTGCGCAGGAAGCAGCGGGATCCGCTTAACCGAGCAGGGATCTGTCATGAATTACGAAAAGATCAATTTTTGCTAGTCCGACGTCTGGGACGAAGCAATCCGCGCAAGCTCCAGCGTGTTCGATGAACCGGTTTTTTGCATGATTTGCGCGCGGTGATTTTCAACCGTCCGAAAACTTATGCTCAGGCGTTTTGCAACCTCCTTGTTGGTGAGCCCCGCGATGATCAGCATCATGACTTCCTTCTCGCGTTTGGTAAGAGTGGCAAGCCGCGCGGCTATCGATTGCGCATTCCTGGCCTGCCTGCCCAACTGTAAGCTTTTGTCCAATGCCTGCTTGACGCAAGCCAGCAACTCTGTCCCATCAACCGGCTTGGTAAAGAAATCCATTGCACCCGCCTTCATAGTTCGAACAGACAGCGGTATGGAGCCTTGCCCGGTAAGAAAAATAATCGGCAGACGCAAGCCGCGCCGATTGAGTTCCTCCTGCAGCGACGGGCCATCCATCCCCGGCATATTGACGTCCAGTATTATGCAGCCCGTGGCTTCCGAGTTACAGGCGGCCAGGAATTCATCGGCGCCGGAAAATGTTGCAGCAGTATATCCCGCAGCTTTTAGCATCATGCGAAGCGAATCCCGTACGGCTGCATCGTCATCCACAACGAATACATTGGGTGCGTTGATCATGTCGCAATCGGCAAAGTAAGGTGGAAAATGGCGCCCTGGCCCTTCTTTGATTCGAACCACAGCTGGCCGCCGTTTTCTTCTATCAGTGAGCGGCTGATGGACAATCCCATGCCGATGCCCTTGGTCTTGGTAGTAAAGAATGGCTCAAACAGCCGGTGGAGTTCTTCTTTCTCAATGCCCGGCCCATTGTCCTGTATCGTCATCTGGATAAAGTCCTTATTTTTGGATCTGCGTAGGGTCACAGTAATGGCGGGCAGCAAAGTGCCGGCGGCCTGTATTGCTTCGATGCTGTTGTGCAGCAGATTTAACGTTACTTTTTGCACATGAATGCGATTGGCTCGTACCGGAGGAAGCCTATCTTCCAGTTTGAGGACGGGATGAAATGCCAAACCGTGTTCTGACTCGGCAGTATCCACGATATCGATGATTTCCCTGCTCAAGTCCAATGTTTCGGCAGAAAGATCGCTTCTGCTCAAAAAGCTAATAAGATCGCGGATAGAACGTCCGGCGCGCAAGGCTTGCTGTTCGCTGTTCTTTATGGCATTGCAGATTTCAAAAGGATCGGGTTCCTTGGCCTTAATCATCATGAGCGCGGCCTGGCAATATGAAGCAATGGCCAGCAGGGGCTGGTTCATTTCGTGCGCAATGGCCGAGGCAGTCTGCGCGGCAACATGCATTTTTTGCAGATGCTCCATTTCATTGCGACGCTGCGCAATTTCCATTTCCAGTTTTTTGGTATCGGCGATATTTTCGGCGGAGATGATGATGCCGCCAATTTTTTTATTTTCATCGACCCATGGCAGTACTGCCCAGCGCAACCAGTGTTTGCTGCCGTCGCTCCCTACCCACATGTCATCCTTGTTTTCCAGTGAGGCTCCGGCCAAGGCCTGCCGGTGGACAACCTTCCATCTGTCGGGCATATCCGGAAAGACTTTATAATGATTGCGCCCAACCAGGTCAGCATAACCTCGACCGTATTCTTCCAGCCAGCGTCCGCTGACAGCTAGATAGTTCATGTCCTGGTCGACCATGGCGATGCTGATGGGGGCCTGTGCGATGAATGCCTTCAGTTGATCTCGGGATTGCCTGATATTTTCTTCAGCACGCTTGTGCTCGGTAATGTCGGTATGCGTAATAACCACGCCATCGTTTACAGTTTCTCCCAAAAGGGTGGCGTTTACGCGAAACCAGTATTGCTGCTGTGGCGAAGAGCAGAAATATTCGAAACCCAAGCTCTTCAATCGCCCGTCCAGCACTGAGCGGATACCGTTCCGGGCCTCATCTGTCACAGAGTCTGACCCTTCCCAGGCTTCCAGATAATTAGCGCCAATGTCGGTGCCGGGCTTGATGCTATGCTCAGTGAAGTGCCGCCATAGCTCGTTAACCGCAACAATCACCCCGTTGCCGTCCAGCACAGCAATTCCAGCGAATACCGAATTCAGAATGGCTTGCCTGAGTTTCTCGGCCTGCTTGCTTTCGGTGATATCGATCAGGACACCCTGCAGAAAAAGTGGCTCGTCCGATTCGGAACGCACCAGGCTCGCCTCATTTAAGAACCAGCGCACCCCGCCGGCGCGGTCGAACATGCGGTATTCGCAATGCAGCGGCTGGCCGCTCGCAAAACCGTGCGCGATTTCCGCACGCATGCGTGCCTGGTCTTCCGGGTGGATCTGCTTGAGCAACCCTTCCGGATCCGTCAGCCATTCCTCGGCGGGAAAACCGAGCTGCCGTATCTGCGGGCTGATGTATGTCAGGGTGGCAGGTGCGTCCAGCGACGTGCTGTAGGTAATTGCCGGGATTTGCTCTACCAGGTTGCGATACTTCGCTTCGGCCTGCACCAGCTTTGCCTTCACCAGCTGTTTTTCCGTCAGCATCTGCCGTTCGTGCAATATGCGCTGAATGACCGCGGGCAGCAGTTTCAGGTATTGGCGATTCAGATCCTTGACCAGGTAATCCTGCGCGCCATTTTTCATGGCCTCGACTGCGACCGACACATTGTCGGTTCCGGTCAGCATTATGACCGGAACCGGGATTTCGCCCGGATCGCTCCTCAACTCGGCTAGAAATTCCAGACCATTCATATCCGGCAACTGATAGTCGAGAAAAATGCAGTCCGGCTTCTGCCGCCTGGCCAGTTGCAGGCCGTCGCGGCCGGTTTCGATCTCGGACAGCTCGAATTCGTAATCCGGATTTTGCGCCAGCGCGCGGCGGAAAGCCATGCGATCTACCAGGTCGTCCTCGACGATCAGTATGCGTATCCGCGTTCTGGCCATTACGGCATCTCGCTGATCGTCCAATAAGCGTCGATGGTGCGCATGACTTCGACGAACTGCCGGTAATCCACAGGCTTGGCCATATAGCCCGCCACTCCCAGATCGAAGGTGCGCACTTTATCCTGCTGCTCCTCGGAGGTGGACAGCACGATCACCGGGATACGCTTGATCTGGGCGTCGTTCTTCGCGATCTGCAGAAACTCGATGCCGTTCATGATCGGCATGTTCAGGTCGAGCAGGATAATGCACGGCTTTTCGCTGACAGAATGGCGCAGGTACTTCAGTGCTTCCTGGCCGTTTTCCAGATTCACTAACGGGTTGCTGACATGGATATCCTTCAGTGCGCGCGCGACTGTCATGACGTCCACCCGATCGTCTTCCACCAGGAGGATGGGTTTGCTGGTTGTTTTCATGAAGATCTGCTTTTGCCCTTGCCTGGGCTTGCGGTTGCTGCCGTGCGCGGCAGAGTGAAGAAAAATGTGCTCCCCTGGCCAGCTGTGGATTCGAGCCAGATACGCCCGCGGTACATTTCGACGATTTTCTTTACCAGCGTCAGGCCGATGCCCGTGCTTTCCACACGGTCGCGCGGAGCAAGCGTCTGGAACAACTGGAAGATTTTTTCAAAATGTTGCCGGTCGATGCCCGGACCATTGTCGCTGACACTGAATTTCCATTGTTTGCCCTCAGCACTGCAGGCGATGCGAATTTCGCCCTCGGATTTATCCATGTATTTGATCGCATTCGAGAGCAAACTCTGGAACACCTGCTGGATACGGGTCGGTTCTGCCAGGACGGTTGGCAGGGCATCTTCGACCAGGACTGAAATATGTACCGGCGGGTCAAGCAAGTCGATTACTTCCTGCACGACCCGGTCGAGGTCTACCGCAACGGCCACCTCTTTCACCCGGCCTACCCGCGAATACTGCAATATACCGTCGATCAGGCTATTCATGCGATGGACCCGGCTGATCAGCAGGCGCATATGCTCCTTGCCTTCATCGTCGAATTTGTCCGCATAGTCCGTGGAAATCCAGTCCGCCAGCGAGCCGATGGCCCTGAGCGGGGCCTTTAGATCGTGGGACACTACATAACCAAAATTTTCGAGTTCTTCGTTGGCGCTCTCCAGCTCCCATAGCAGACGCTCGCGTTGTTCCTCGGCCTGCTTGCGTGCGCTGATGTCGCGCACGATCCCGGTAAACATGCGGTATGCGCCCAGGCGGGCTTCACCTACCGCCAATTCCATCGGAAAGGTGGTGCCGTCCTTGCGCAGCCCCATTACCTCGCGGCCGCTGCCGATGATTTTTTTTTCGCCGGTCTGCAAGTAGTGGGTGATATAACCGTCGTGCGCCTCGTGGTAGGGGGAGGGCATGAGCATGGAAACGTTCTTTGCGACCACTTCGGCCTCGGTATAGCCGAATATGCGCTCGGCGGCGGGATTAAAGCCCTTGATGGTGCCGCGTTCGCTGATGGTGACGATGCCATCCACCGCGGTATCGAATATAGCCCGCATGTTTGCTTCGCTTTCGCGCAACGCCCCTTCGGTCTGCTTGCGGTGCGAGATGTCGTGCATCGTGGCGGCCATCACTAGCCCCTGCTCGGCTTTGAGCGTGGAAAAGCTCACCTCCAGGGGGAACTCCTCGCCGTTCTGGTGTAGACCAAAAAGTTCTGTTCCTGCGCCTGTCACGCGTGCAAGAGGCTGGGCGAAGTAGTTCTCAAGCTGGAAGTGGTGGGTTTGTCGGAAACGTTCCGGCAGCAGGATTTCCATCGGCTTTCCGATCAGTTCCAGATTGGGATAGCCGAAAAGGCGCTCGACCGGAGGATTCGCGGCGATGACCGTGCCCTCTCCATCGATGATGACTATCGCATCGGTGGCCGACTCCAGAAGCCACTCCAGAGTTTTTTCCTTAAGAGAATATTCTGTCACAGTTTAATCAAGGGGCGATTTGCCGCACCAGGCTCCGAGCCAACTATGCATGATCTTAACTTGCTTGATCCTTGTTATAACCATCTTAACAGGCACCCCTGGCCAGCCACATCCGTATAACTACGCATGTAGTTGTACGGATTTGTTTGGTTGAACTACTGGAGTAATGTCCTTGCCATGCAATTAAAGCCGATTCATGTATAGCAAGGAGCCATCATGCCACCCGTCAACCTGATTTGGAAGTTTATCCTGATCGCATACATGAGTTCATTAACGCGCTGCCTTCCAGGCTAACTTACGTCCCTCAATATTACCCGGGAGCGATGAGATGAAAGAAGAGTTTGAAGTTAAACATACAGCGTTTCCCAGGAAAAGCGTTGCTCCAGCTTCCGTTATTGACACGAACGACGGCTGCACAAACTGTCGAACGCATGCCTACGCTGCGACTGATTTGATGGAATGTGGGATGAACAAGGTATGGTGCCCGCGGATGATGTATTTTGGAGATATGCGCTTTTGCGCACATCCCTCCGCAAAACAGTTTGCCAGTTCAAATCAGCCGTAACGACGCCCGGTGGGAAGGGCTGTAAGCGTGAGCATTTGTGCGCTGATGCGCTCCCCGAGTGCGGTGATTGATGGACCGGTCGGCGAGAGACAATCAATGGCAGGACATTTGTTGATAAGCACGTAATCTGACAGCAAAGTTAAGCAGCGGTTTAGTGAAGCAGGCAGGTCAAAATAAATTAAAAGGAGAATTATCATGGCAAATATTATTCAACGTCCCTCATATTTAAATGATGCTGAAGGGTTTCACCCACTTATGGAAGTGAGTGACTGGTTTAACCATTTCGGTATGCGTCCGTTTTTTCGCAACATGGAGACCGCTCCTCAAATTAAGATGAATTTAACCGAAAGCGAAAAATCTTACCTTGTGCATGCTGAAGTTCCTGGCGTGAATAAGGATGATATCAAGGTGACAGTGGACGGCAACAGGGTTTCCATCAGCGCGGAAGTCAAGCAGGAAAAGGAAGAAAAGAAGGGCGACAAGGTACTGCGCCGCGAATGTTATCAAGGCTCGAATTATCGCAGTTTCACTCTGGCCAGCAATATAGATGAGGGGAAAGTCCAGGCCAAGTATACGAATGGCATACTGGAACTCATCCTTCCAAAGAAAAATGGAAGTGCCCAAAAGGAAATCGCTATTTCATGATTGAAATATAGTTCTGCGGATGGCTGAATCGTCGGTTAACTGCCACCAATCAGGTATGCAGAAGCACCTCACGAACGCCATCCCACCAGTCTTCAGGGATTGGGAGCCGGAGAAAAATGGCACGGAAAGATGGTTCTTGCAATGGCCAGTTACGGTTCGCGTCACTCGCACAGACGATGAATACGTGATAGCTGAGATCATTCTGCGTTCTCGTCATTGAATTGAAGGTGGAGCCATGAAAACCAATACACTTACGCCGGAACTGCTGCACAAAATTGACGCTTACTGGCGCGCCGCCAATTACCTCTCGGTCGGCCAGATTTATCTGTATGACAATCCGCTGCTGAAGCGCCCGCTGACACCTGCGGACGTGAAGCCCAGGCTGATGGGGCACTGGGGCACCACACCAGGGCAGAATTTCATCTACGCACACCTGAACCGCGTCATCAAGAAATACGATCTTGACATGATTTATATTTCCGGCCCCGGCCATGGCGGTCCGGCCGTGGTGGCCAATACCTATCTTGAGGGCACGTACAGCGAGATCTATCCCCACATCAGCCAGGATGAGACAGGGCTGCAGAAGCTCTTCAGGCAGTTTTCATTTCCCGGCGGCATCCCCAGCCACGCCTCACCGGAATGTCCGGGCTCGATCCACGAGGGGGGCGAGCTGGGCTATTCGCTCAGCCATGCCTTCGGGGCGGCATTCGACAACCCCGATCTGGTCGTCGCCTGCGTCGTCGGCGACGGTGAAGCAGAGACCGGTCCGCTGGCCACCGCGTGGCATTCGAACAAGTTTCTCGATCCGGCTACCGATGGCGCGGTGCTGCCGATCCTGCATCTCAACGGTTACAAGATTTCCAATCCGACAGTGCTTGCGCGGATCACGCACGAGGAACTGGAACAGCTGCTGCGCGGCTATGGCTGGATACCTATTTTCGTCGAGGGTCACGAGCCGGCGCTGATGCATGAGGCCATGGCCGCGGCGCTCGACACGGCGGTGGAGCGGATCAAACAAATTCAGCAGGATGCCCGCGTCCACGACAACCTCACGCGTCCGCGCTGGCCGATGATCGTGCTGGCGTCCCCCAAGGGCTGGACCGGCCCGCAGATAGTCGATGGTTTACAGGTCGAAGGCACTTTTCGCGCGCACCAGGTGCCGCTGTCCGATCCGGCCGTCCATACCGAACACCTCAGGCTGCTGGACGACTGGCTGAAGAGCTACCGGCCGCAAGAACTGTTCGATGAACAGGGTCGCCTGCAAGCGGAACTGGCCGAACTGGCGCCCACCGGAGAACGGCGCATGGGTGCTAATCCCCACGCCAACGGCGGCCTGCTGTTGCGCGACCTGCGCATGCCGAATTTCCGCGACTACGCGGCCGATGTGCCCGCGCAGGGAATGCCTGGCAGCGGCGACACGCATGTGCTCGGCCGTTTTCTTCGCGACGTGGTGAAGCTGAATAGTGAGCAGCGCAATTTTCGGATCTTTGGCCCGGACGAGACGTTGTCCAATGGTTTGGAGGCCATCTTTGAAGTAAGCAAACGTCAATGGGATGCCGCCACAGTATCGAACGACGAATTGCTCGCGCCCGCCGGACGCGTGATGGAAATGCTCAGCGAACACCAGTGCGAAGGCTGGCTCGAGGGCTACCTGCTGACCGGACGCCATGGGCTCTTCAATTGCTATGAGGCATTCATCCGAATCGTCGATTCGATGTTCACCCAGCATGCCAAATGGCTGAAGGTCACGTCGCAGCTGCCGTGGCGGCGCAAGATTGCCTCGCTCAACTACCTGCTCACCTCGCACGTCTGGCGCCAGGATCACAATGGCTTCACTCATCAGGATCCCGGCTTCATCGACCATGTCGTCAACAAAAAGGCCGGAGTCGTGCGCGTTTATCTGCCGCCGGATGCGAACTGTCTTCTGTCGGTGATGGACCACTGTCTGCGCAGCCGTAATTACGTCAATGTTGTGGTTGCCGGCAAACACCCGGCGCCGCAGTGGCTGACAATGGACGCCGCCGTCAAACACTGCGCCGCAGGCATCGGCGTCTGGCAGTGGGCCAGCAACGATCAGGGAGCGGCGCCGGACGTGGTCATGGCCTGCTGTGGCGACGTGCCAACATTGGAGACCCTGGCCGCAGTCTCCATCCTGCGCCAGCATCTGCCGACCCTGAAAATCCGCGTGGTCAACGTCGTCGACCTGATGCGGCTGCAGCCGCAGAGCGAGCATCCACACGGCCTGAGCGATGCGGATTTCGACGAGCTGTTCACCCGCGACAAGCCGGTCATCTTCGCCTTCCACGCCTATCCATGGCTGATCCACCGGCTCACCTATCGCCGCACCAATCACGCCAACATCCACGTCCGCGGCTACAAGGAAGAAGGCACTGTCACCACGCCGTTCGACATGACCGTGCTGAACGACCTGGACCGCTTCCATCTGGTAATAGACACCATTGACCGCCTGCCGCAGACCGATGTCAGGGGCACCCACTTGAAGCAGCAGCTCCAGAACAAGCTGGTCGAACACAAGCAATATATCGCCATGCATGGTCAGGATATGCCCGAAATTCGCAACTGGAAGTGGGAATCTCAAATTGAGGACGAATATCTGGATGAATGTGCATATCTGGCAATTTGAGAATCTGGGCTTTGCCAGGACATAACATACTAAGGAGTGACCCATGATGACCGGCGCTTCATTAGCCACACCAGAATAATGCTCTCGTGATCGGTACGATTTACACCATCGCGCTGAATGTCAGGCAAAGTTGACCTACTCCAGATTACAGCGGCAATTTGTAACAAGCAGGTCTTGGATATATGAGCGAAAATCGGCTCATGCGGGATCTGGCCTTCGGATTCTAGTCAGACTCAAGTTTACGATGGCTTGGCAGTTTCATCGCGTAGCTGTCAAACGAAGCAAACAGCGCCGCAATCAGCGCTTGCATTTTTTGAAGTAACCCGGCGCCAAAACGTTGCTTAACTTATCCCAGATTACGTGCATACCAGCATAATGCGCCTCGCCACGATTTAAAGCTTTTGATTATCAAGTGAGCTCACCGGGCAGGCCGGTTCTGAACGTCATTCCACCATCCGCCACCCAATGCGACAAAAAGGGCAGTAGTATCTTGAAGGCGCTGAGTTTGAGCCTGCAAATAACCGAGTTTTGCTTGTTGGTCCTGGATATCAGCAGTAAGCACCTGCAGATAATTTATCGTTCCGGCGCGGTAGTTTATTTTTGCAAGATGTAACGATTCCTTCGAAGCTTCCACAGATTGATATTCCGCTTGCATGGTTTCAGCGTCATGCTCCAGAGCCCTTACGGAGTCAGCCACTTGGGCGAAAGCAGCAAGTACGGTTTGTCGATAAAGGGCCAGACTTTGTTGATATGCATCAACCGCTGCCTGTCGCTTCGCCGATAGTGTGCCGCCATCAAACAGGAGGGCGGTGATGTCAGCTCCCAAACTCCAGAAACGAGCGTTGCTGCCAAAAAGCCCATTCATTGACGTAGCATTCTGGCCATAGGATCCATTCAAAGTGAAACTTGGGAACTGTGCCGCTCTGGCAAGGCCTATAGTGGCGCTGGTGCCATGCAATTGAGCCTCCGCTGCAAGAATATCCGGCCGCTGGCGTACCAATTCTGAAGGCAGCGACAGCGGCAGTTTGCTGGGCAGGGAAAGTTCTGATATCGTGATTTTCGGAGGCATCCATTCTGCTGGAGCATGTCCTCCGAGGATAGCAAGCAGGTGCTCTGACTGGCTGAGCCTTTGCCTTAATGGTGGCAGAGTCGCTTCGAAAGAAGCCAGCTGGCTACGCAGGCTTAGCACTGCCTCATAAGAAACCGTACCGGCTTGGGCCTGTTTCTCGGTAATGGCGATCCGTTCTTTCTGTAATACGATCAACTGCTCGGTATATTGTATTTCTTCCTGGTAGGCAGCCATTGCAATGGTGGCATTGACGATGTTTCCCGACAAAGCAAGGTAGGCACCCAAAACCATGGAACGTTGCAAATCGACTTGGGACTGCAGATTTTCGACGGCGCGATGCTCCCCGCCAAATATATCAAGTGAGTAGCTGATGGATGCCGAAAGTGTGATCAGATTGAAAGTGCTGCCAGACGCGGGGCTACCAATACGTGCCGGAGAAAAGTGTTGCCTTACAGGGTCAAAATTGGCACTGATTTGCGGGTAAAAAATTCCATAACCTGCCCGGAGGTTATCGTTACTTTGACGGAGATTCGCCTGAGCTGCCTCCAGACCTGGGTTGCCGGCAAATCCCTCGGCAACAGCCGCGTCCAGTTGCTTCGATTTGAACAGGTTCCACCAGTTGGCAACTGGCCCGGCGCCCTGTTCGAAACGCTGAAACTGTCCGTCCACAGAGACAGTTTCTGAGGGATCCTGTCCATGATTATAATGATAGACTGAAGGTGCCTTGGGGCGTATAAAATCCGGTCCTACGGTACAGCCGGGGAAAAAAAGAAATGAAATCAGGTACAGGGCTCGCGTGCTTCTGCCAATGCTCTTTTCCTGAAGTAAGCGATGGGCCATGCTATTCCTCTCCGATGTAAACATCCACCAGTTGACCCGGGTATAGTGGAATATCTTTTTGTCTTGCAAATCTGAAAATAACCGGCAAGACCCTTACGTCCACTCTCTCAGTTCTTTGATCAGACAATTCGATTTTGGGGATAACATGAGGCTGCTCCCTGACATATTCCAGCGGGATGTTGACATTGGTTCCTCTGATAAACATTCGCGCATGCATTTGCGATGGCTTTGGAAGCCTGTGGATCAATATCTCGTCTATATAACACCTGACCCCGATATAGTTTTGCAATTCCCCCATCACTACGGGTGGGCCGAGAGCTCCGGTATAGCTGCCATATGAGCCTTGGGAGGAGATGTAGCTCCCGACAGCTGTATTGATCGACAGCGCGGTTCCGTTGGAGCGGGCCCTGACGATATACTTGGATAGCAAGACTTTTGAAGTCTGATAGGCCTTAAAAGATGCCTCATACTGTTTCCGGGCAACAGCCACATTCTCTTTTCCTATTTCAACCGAATTTTTTGCGGTATCCAGGGCATCCTTGCTCACAGACCTTGGATCCAGAGCGTAAGATTCCTGCTGCTTGTCCAGCGTATCCTGCAAGTTTTTTAGGCTTGCTTTTGCAAGTTTGATCTGTTCTTCGGCAGATTCAGCTTGAACTTTCTGTTGATCGGCAGTTGCACGTTGCACAGAATCGTCCAGCATCAGCAGCGGCGCTCCAGCCTTTACGTGCTGTCCTTCCTCAATGAGTATCCTGGCGACCACCCCCGGAACTTCAGGATAAATGTTGATGTTTTCACCGCTCGTCTGGTAGCTTTCGAGGATTCCATTGGCATAAATTCCCTTTCCATATGGGTTCGAAGCCGGGGTGAATGCTGGAGGTTGGGGCTTATTTTTTATCCCGTATACATAGGCACTCACAAAGCCAACGACAATGCCTATGATTGCAAGTGTGAATAACAGTTTATTTCTCACTTAGCCTCTCCTTCCTCAACACTGGTTATCCTGCCATCCTCCATTTTCAATATCCGATCTGCATACTCGTATATTCTGCTGTCATGAGTGACAATGATGATGCATCGCTTTTCGTTCAGAATATTTTTCTTTACAAACTCAATAATTTTTCTGCCCGTATCTCCATCCAGAGAAGCCGTCGGCTCATCAAGTATCAGAATATCCGGACTGCTGGCAATAGCTCTTGCAATCGCCACCCTTTGTTGCTCGCCACCGCTTAATTTAACCGGCTGCAGCTGCGCTCTTTCCTTCAGGCCGACTATTTCCAGATAGTGCATGGCAATATTCAGCGAACTATTCCACTCCTGCCTCTTCAAGATTAGGGGGATTGCCACATTTTCTACTGTGGTCAGACGTGGAAAGAGGTGGTAGTCCTGAAATACAAACCCTATTCTGTTCAATCTGAACTGGGCGAGTTCATCGTTTGTCAGGTTCCAGATATCCTTGTCCTCGACCAATACTGTTCCTGAGTTCGGCCTGAGAATTCCTGAGATCATGCTTAGCAAAGTCGTTTTACCGCTTCCGGATGGACCCACGATGTAGAGCATTTCGCCCAGATAGGCCTCAAAGCTTACGTTTTTCACCGCGACGGTTTTGGTTTCACCCTCGCCGAACCATTTGGCCAGGTTGCTTGCCTTGACTGCCAGATTTGCCACATTAGCCCCTGAAAATATCGAAAGGCTCTATACGGATCACTTTCATGACGCCGATATAGCTTGAAATTCCCGCGATGATGACCACCATCACAAAAGCGATCGCTAGATTCATATAAGTTATCTGGGCTGCGTAGTCCGGCAGCCTCAGTTTTGCTGCCATTATCATTAACGCAGCCAAGCCGACCCCCAGGCCATAGCCTAAAACCGCGGTAAACGTTGCCTGGAACAGGATCATGGCTACAAGCTCACTTCCTTTTGCGCCGATCGCTTTCAATGCGCCAAATTTTTCAAGATTTTCGAGGATGAATGTATAAAAAGTCTGCCCAGATATGGATAAGCCTACGATAAAGCTGATGATTGTCATGATCAGCACGTTGAGGCCAAGGCCAGTCCGATATTTATAGAAATTGGAAATCTTATGCATAAACTCATCATCGGTGAGCGCTTCGTACCCCATTTCCTGTACCTGCTGCTTGATGAACGGAATGGCGCCGGTATTTTTCGGCTCAATCAAAATATAGGAAGTCGTAAATCGTGTTGAGGGAATATAGGTGATCGCCCGGTTATAGGTTGTGTACAGCGTGGGAATGCCGAATAATCCTGAAGAGTTGGCTTTTGCCAAACCGACGACGATGCCACGGTTGTCATTGATTTCGAATTCAGTGCCGATTTTCGGGTTTTCGAGCTTTTTTATTTCCGCGTCCGCTACTACGATAAAAGCATTTTCCGCAAATATATCCTCGATTTTTCCTTCGATAAGCTCAGGCCTGCCGAATAGGGTGGAATCATCCAGCCCAACGACTGTCACTGATTGATAGACGCCGCTGCGAAGCTTGACCAGCGCGCCGCCTGAATAAAGCGGTACCGCGTATTTGACGCCGTTTATACTTCTGACCGCATTCAATACATAAACCGGTATGGGAATACTGCTGGAAACGTTATTGACGGCTGGATCCATGACCCACATTTTTGCGCCGATGTTGAGAACGGTAGAGGACGCTCTTGCCAGAATTCCGGCGAACATGGATGTCATCATGATCATCAGGAAGGCTGCAAAAGTAATTCCGACAAGCAATGCGGCGAATTTGCCCCGGTCATTTACCAGTAGCTTAAAAGCAATTTTCAGGATTCCCTTCACTGCTGTTCCTCAAACATTATGCAATACATATCAAGGTCATTTAATCGTTGGCGCAATCCGTCGAGCGCCCCCGCATGAATCTGAATGGTTCTCTACCTGCAGGCTCACGCGTCTGTTGATCTAACTGAATAATGACTTTGGACACTCGATTCATTCAGTCGCTTTTATTCCCGTTTCTCATCATTTCCTGATTTTTCAGCCGCAGGCGTTCCAGTCCCTGGCGGAAAGCTTCAGCATCGCCATAATCCCAAAAATCGGGATAGTATTGATGCGCCGAGCGCATGCGGCGAGCATGCTTGATCGGACACCAGTATCGTTCGGTCCGCGCGGCAACCTCGCGGGTATACGCAGCAACTCCATTGCCATAGGAGCAATAAAAGCAATTGAATTTCTCGATGATATTGAGGTAAGGCAAATCTTCGCGGTCAAAGAAGATGTAGTCTGAACGCCGCACTTTGGGGATACGGTAAACCGGGAAGCATAGGAATTGATAGACAGAGACGAACATGTCCATCAGCAGGAAAGGAATCCAGCCCAGATATACGAGTGGAGCAGTCACTGCGACGAGGGGACGCGTACGCAACAGGAACTGTAACAGGCTGCTCTTGTAATGCTGCTGCTGGCGGAGAAAATCATCCGCTAATTGTGCACGTCTAATTTCAAATGCCTGCAAAGATTTGCGGTACTCGTCTTCAAGCTCATCCTGCAGGACGCAGATACGCGTCAGCAATTCATCAATATGTTCCTTCATGGCGTAATCCAGTTATAGGAATTCATTAACATTTCAGGTCGTTTACACTTTGCTGTGAGGCCCAGCCCGGCAGCGTGCGACGCGACTGCGTATCGCGAACACCGAGCCCGGCTATCAGGAGCTTGAGACTGCAAGCCGAATACAACTAACCCCGACCGCAACCGCCGAAACGACTCTTGGCTATGCATGAATGAACGTTAATTCATGAATGGAAATTACTCTGGTATTTCAATTAAACAAATCCGTACAAATACATGCGTAGTTGTACGTATATGGCGACAGGTGAATTGTTTGTATGGTGCATGGACTACTGGATATTCAAACTACTGTACTCTGAGCCCATGTTAACGGATTCTGTCGGGTCAGCCGAGTCACCGACCGGCGCTGTTAACCGGAATATCAGGATTATTCAGATTAGTTAAAAAAAACTGAACCGCAGCATCAGTAGCACGTCAGGAGAAATACGTGCATATCAGAACCTTGAAAGAAATCTTCGGCAGTTTTGTGCGCACTCGCGCTATCGGCCGCCATTTTCGCCGCTTGGCAATTTTTGAATCGCCCTTCGGCCACAATATGGACAAAGCGCTGCCGCCGATTCTGGCGCAGACATTATCTGCAGCGGCAAAGTGCGATATTGGCACTTTGCTCAAGCAGCTGAATTCGCATACGAATGGCCTCAGCGCATCGGAAGCAGATTCCTTGCGCAGACAGGTCGGCCTGAACGAAATCAGTCAGGCAAAACCTTTGCGCTGGTGGCGCCATCTGTGGCATTGCTACAGGACCCCGTTCAATTTGCTTCTGACCCTGCTTGCAGTTATTTCATACTTGACCAGGGATATGAAAGCAACCGCTGTGATCTCGCTGATGGTGGTATTGTCCACGCTGATCCGCTTCTGGCAGGAGGCCAAGTCAAACAGGGCCGCCGATAAACTGAAGGAAATGGTGAGCAACACTGCCACGGTTATCCGCCGCGATCCTGTTGAGTATGCGATGGATGACGCTGAGCGCGGCTTCGACGTATATCTCCATCCCAAAGGATCGCGCAAGATTGAGATACCAATCAGGCAGCTGGTCCCAGGGGACGTCGTTGTGCTATCTGCCGGCGATATGATTCCAGCCGATTGCCGGGTGCTGTCAGCCAAGGATCTGTTCGTCAGCCAGGCTGCGATGACGGGCGAGTCATTCCCTGTGGAAAAGTTCGTCAGTCTGCAAAGTGCCAGTACCAGCCCGCTGGAAATGGAAAATATTCTGTTCATGGGGACCAACGTCATTTCCGGTTCCGCCACCGCGGTTATAGTCACAACCGGCGACCACACTTACTTCGGTGCTCTGGCACAACGCGTAACCGCTACCGATCGTACCTCAACTCAATTTCAACAGGATGTAAACCAGGTCGGATGGCTGCTGATCCGCTTTATGTTTGTCATGACTCCGCTGGTGTTTTTAATTAATGGGTTTACCAAACATGACTGGGTAGACGCATTCCTGTTTGCGATGTCCATTGCAGTCGGGCTCACGCCGGAAATGTTGCCGATGATCGTTACATCAACTCTGGCCAAGGGTGCTGTCATGCTGTCGCGCCGCAAAGTCATCGTCAAGCGCCTGGACGCAATCCAGGAATTCGGGGCAATGGATGTGCTGTGTACAGACAAGACCGGCACGTTAACCCAGGATAAGATCACCCTGGCGCGACACACCGATATCTGGGGGAGGGAATCGGATGATGTGCTGGAATACGCTTACCTCAATAGTTATTATCAGACCGGCCTAAAAAATTTGCTGGATGTGGCGGTGCTCGAACATAACGAAGTCGTCAGTGCACGCAGTCCTGTGTCCGGTTTCGCCAAAGTGGACGAGATCCCTTTTGATTTTCAACGCCGGCGCATGTCGGTAGTAGTGGCCGAACAGGACAAGCATCTGCTGATCTGCAAGGGGGCAGTGGAGGAAGTCCTCGGGATTTGCAACCGGGTTCGTCGTGGCGAAACCGACGAGCCGCTGACACCTGAATTGCTTGAGCAGGTCCGATCCGTAATATCCTCGCTCAACAAGGAAGGTCTGCGCGTAGTTGCGGTAGCTTCCAAGGTAGTGCCGCCGCATAAATCAGTCTACGGGATAACTGACGAATCCGATCTATCGCTGATCGGCTATGTCGCCTTTCTTGATCCGCCCAAGGACAGCGCCGCGCCCGCGCTCAAAGCGCTGGCTACGCACGGCATTACTGTCAAGGTTCTGACCGGTGATAATGAACTGGTGACCGCAAAAATTTGTCGCGAAGTGGGATTGCCGACAGATCATATTCTGCCGGGGCCGGCTCTGGAAAAAATGGATGATGCGGAACTGTCCAGCGCCGTGGAACGCCATACCGTTTTTGTCCGGCTCACCCCGGCCAACAAGGAAAGAATCGTGCGCCTGCTGAAAGCCAACGGCCACGTCGTGGGTTTCATGGGGGACGGCATCAACGACGCGCCGGCGCTGCGCGCAGCCGACATCGGCATTTCGGTGGACTCGGCAGTGGACATCGCCAAGGAGGCGGCCGACATCATTCTGCTGGAGAAAAGCCTGATGGTACTGCAGGAAGGCGTACTGGAAGGCCGCAAAACGTTCGCCAACCTGCTCAAATACATCAAGATGACGGGCAGTTCGAACTTTGGCAATGTATTCTCAGTGCTGGTGGCGAGTGCGTTTATTCCTTTCCTGCCCATGCTGCCCATGCATTTGCTTGTGCAAAATCTGCTCTATGATATCTCCCAAATCGCGATCCCGTTTGATAACGTGGACGAAGAACTGCTGAAAAAACCGCAGCGATGGGATCCGTCCGATATCGGACGGTTCATGATTTACTTTGGACCGATCAGTTCGGTTTTCGACATTATTACCTTTTGTGTGATGTGGTTCATTTTCAGTGCCGACACGCCGCAGCGGCAGACCCTGTTTCAGTCAGGCTGGTTCGTGGAAGGACTGCTCACTCAAACGCTCATCGTGCACATGATACGTACACGGAAAATTCCGTTCATCCAGAGCCGGGCCAGCGGCCCACTTATAGTCATGACGGTCGCTGTCATAACTACGGGCATTTTTCTACCGATGGGACCGATCGCGCATTACTTCAAGCTGCAGGCATTGCCGCTGGGCTATTTTCCGGTTCTGGCGGCGATTTTGCTGGGCTATGTGGCTTTGACACAGCTGATGAAGAGCTACTATATCCGCCGCTTCGGCTGGCAGTAGGATAGTAATGGACGCTGCAGTATCCAGGCTGGTAAGTCCTGCAATCCACAGAGTCGCGTGCCGCGTCGCCGGCGATGGAAATCGCGATGAAATCGGTCCACTTCCCCTGAACACAGAAATTTTGGCCTTGTAAGGGTCATTTCATAACATGGAAAACTCCTTCTCAGCCATATCCGTATCTCTACGCATGTATTCATACGGATTCAATTGATTGGAATCTTTGGGTAATTTCATCTCCTGTGTGGCTGTTGATGTGAGAACGGCTGCAGACGATTATAAAATTACCGCAAGGAGTGAATGATGACGAAGAAACTTGCATGGCAATCCATAGCCTTGAGTATCGCGCTGGTAACCGGAACCGGTTTCGCAGTTGCCCGCGAAGACCTGGCTGAATGGAAGCTGCCGCCTGTTCCTGAAGTCAAGGACAACCCGCGCAGTGACGCTAAAGTGGCATTGGGACACCAGCTGTCGTTTGACACGCGGTTGTCGAAAAACGATGCGCTGAGCTGTGCCAGCTGCCATCTTCCCAGCGCAGGCGGCGGCGGGCCGACACCGCGAGCGTTCGGCCAGGGTGGTGAACTGGGACGGTGGGCGCCGAGCTGGATCAACTCGGGTTTCTACACTACCCTGTTCTGGGATGGGCGCGCCGCTACACTGGAAGAACAGACCGGCGCATTGCCCGGCCATATGGGTCCGATCACCGCCCCCGGTGAGATGGGCTCCAGCATGGACGAGGTGATAGCCAGGCTGAACAGTATCCCGGAGTACAAGAAGCAGTTCCGCGCGATATACGGTACCGATGCGACGCCCGAAGCGGTGGCCAAATCGATAGCTGCGTTTGAGCGCACCTTGAACGCCTACAATGCGCCGTTCCAGCGCTATGTAAAAGGTGATGCGGGAGCGATCAACGCATCCGCCAAACGCGGTTTTGAGCTATATCGCGGCAAGGCCGCTTGCGTGACCTGCCATGCTCCGCCGCTGCTGACCGATAACGCGTTCCACAATCTGGGCGTGCCGGCAGCCGGGCCGTTGAAAGAAGATTTGGGCCGCTATGATGTAACCAGGAACGCTGCCGACAAGGGCAGATTCAAGACGCCCACGCTATATAACTCCTCTTCGTTTGCGTTCTTCATGCACAACGGGGTGTTCCGCACGATGGACCAGGTGATCGATCATTACAACAAAGGTGGCGACCCAAAAAATCCAGGGCAGGATGTGCTGATCTTCCCGCTAGGCCTGTCGTCTGCGGAAAAGGCCGATCTGATGGCCTTTCTGGAAAGCCTGACGGATAAGGGTCTCAATGAGCTGAAGGCGCCCCCATTGCCCTGATTATTTTGCAATCCGGCGTATGCGATGGATACACGGCTCAGCGGATTTGGTGAAAGCGTTGCTGCAGTTCCTCGCTCATGGCTTGCGCGTTGCCGGATTAACATGACAATAGCCATCAACGTAACACTGGTACAACAGCGCCAGTACGCGCGGTGAAAACTCGGCCGCATCGAGCTTCCGCGAATCGGCAAGTGTACGCAGCGTGGTGTAATCTTCTGCGCCGACGGTATGGGTGATGCCATTGATAAATACCGTGCTGTCATGACACAGCATCTGGGTTTTCAGATCAAGCAGCAGTCCGCCCGTCCGTACCGCTTGATCGAAGCTGTTACGGCTGAGTGCTTTTCTGGGTGGGTCAAAAGAAATGTGCGGCTTGGGCTCGCTCAGGTAGCAGCCCAGAAAATCCGCGATAGTACGCGGATCCCACTGCACCTGATTAATCGCCTGTGCCACCTGTAGCAGCATGGCGCGACTGATTTCAGAGGGATGAGACTGTTCGCCAATATCAGGATCGGCATAGCGGCCGGTGATGGCTACGCGGTCCTGCAGATATACCAGAAACTGCTCCGCCAGTTCCTGATAGGTCGGTGCACGGAAGCCGATCGAATAAGTCATGCATTGGTCTTCGGCTATACCGTTATGAGCGTAATGCGGAGGCAGATAAAGCATGTCCCCGGGCGCCAGCACCCATTCCTGTTCTGCGATGAAATGCTGCAGTATTCTCATGGGTGCATCTTCGACCAGGCGCAGGTCCTGTTGCGCTGAAATCTGCCAGCGTCGATGTCCTGAGCCCTGCAGCAGGAATACATCATACGAATCAAAATGCGGACCCACGCCGCCGCCTGGCACCGCGTAGCTGACCATCAGATCGTCCAGCCGGGCATGAGGAATAAAACTGAACCCCTGGAGTAACTCCGCCGCTTCCGGCAGGTAATGATTTACACCTTGCACCAGCAGAGTCCAGCGAGTTTTGGGAAGGTCAAAATCCTCCAGATCAAACGGTCCCTCACGCAAGCGCCACTTATTGCGGTATTGCGTCAGCAACCGCGACTGCGCATTCTGGTCGCATGCCAGATCAATCAGTTGTTCAGGGCCGAGAAGGCCGGTAAATTGCGGTATTGCCTGGCGCACCAGCAACGGTTTTTTCTGCCAGTAATCGCGCAGGAAGTCCGCCGCAGACAGGCCGCCCAGCAAGGTTATATCAGGTTTCATCGGTTAATTATAACCGCACCGGGGGAGTACAAAAATTACTTTCGCAGTAAACGAAATCAGTTAGAATCCTGACAAGTTAAAATCGGTAGGAGTAGATGGTATGCAGCTACAGGCAGGAACGGAAGCCCCACAATTTGAGCTTTATGACGCCGATATGGAGGAGTTCAATCTGGCGGCGTTGCGCGGTAAGAAAAATGTCGTGTTGTATTTTTACCCCAAGGATGACACCCCCGGCTGCACCTTGCAAGCCAATGAATTTACCCATCTGGACGACCAGTTTGCCCAGCTGGATACCGTGGTCGTCGGCGTGAACCGCGACGAGTGCCTGAGCCATGCCGCGTTTCGCGATAAATATGGTCTGTCGGTACTGCTGCTGTCCGATACCGAGTCCAGCGTGTGCAAAAAATACGGTGTGCTGTACGACAAGGAAGTGGATGGTCATAAGAAGGTCGCGATACAGCGTTCCACTTTTATAATAGATAAGCAGGGGAAGTTGCGTCACGCGCTGTACGGGGTACATGCGCATGGCCATGCTGAAGAAGTTTTTAATTTGGTGAAGGAAATGAAATGAAAATTGCCAAAGACGCTGTTGTGTCATTGCGCTACGAACTGTTTGATTCAAACGGCGGTTTGCTCGAGAAAACGGACGAGCCCATCAGTTACCTGCACGGCGGATATGACGGGATTTTCCCGACAGTGGAAGAAGCGCTGCAGGGCAAAGACGTCGGTGCCAAGCTGGAGATCACGATCAAGCCCGAAGACGCTTTTGGCGAATATGAGCACGATCTGGTGCGCGTCGAGCCGCGCAATTATTTCCCGGACGAGCTTGCGATAGGCATGCAATTCGAAGGCGGGATAGAAGGCGGTGATGAGGATGATTACTCACTCTTCACTGTAGTTGATATTACCGATAGTGAAGTTACCGTTGATGGCAACCATCCACTTGCAGGCAAAACGCTGAATTTTGTCGGCGTGGTGACGGGTGTGCGCGATGCCACCTCGGAAGAGCTTGAGCATGGCCATACGCACGGTGAAGGCGGCCATCATCATTAATTAGCCCGGTATGATCATCGATAAATAAAGCTCGCACTGCGGGCTTTATTTTTCTCGGCGCACAACTGCGGGCAGATTCGTTCGCAGGCCAACAATGCTGGAATTTATTCACCGTTAAAGGTGCGCTATTGAGCCCGGCGGACATACTCGGCAGAAGCCAGATGCATCGCCATGCGATCGTTACCCACGGCGAACGATCGGCATTAATACCGCTGCGAGGAAGATTATTTGCATGTTGCATGCCTAGGCAAATATACTTGCGACATGCGCGGCCCTTATACCCCTGAAAACTACAGCATGGACGAAAGCATCGGCTATTTGATAGGCCGGGCTCGTGCCGTCATGATCGTTAATCTGGACCGTGTGCTGGCAGAATACGGCATGACCCATGCGCAGTTTGGCATCTTCCGCAAACTCCTCGATGGCAAAGCCGAAATCACTACCGGGGAACTGGCGCGGGAGTGGAATTACAACATCGGCGCAATGACCCGCATGCTGGATCGCATGGAGGAAAAGGGGTTTATCCAGCGCCAGCGCAGCACGCTCGATCGACGCGTGATGCTGGTGCAACTGTCCGACAAAGGCCGCGCTCTGGCTGACCGCATGAGCCTGGCGGCAATCGGCATGCTGAACCATCATCTGCGCGGATTCAGCGCGGAAGAGGTCGAGCAGTTCAAGGATTTTCTACGCCGCATTATCACCCATGCCTGAACGTGTGCGCACATCACGCTTCGTCGCGCTGATCGCACTGCTGCTGGGCGGGTGTATTGCGGTGCCGGCCCATCAGTCCGCACCTATACCCATTGCGAAGCTGCCGCAACCGCCAGTGGCCACTGTTAATGCATTTCATGACTGGCCGGCCGAAACATGGTGGCAGGCTTATGCGGATCCGCAACTCGATGATCTGATCGGGCGTGCGCTGGCGGACAGCCCCACGCTGGCTGGGGCGTATGTGCGCATGGCCCAGGCCAGCGCCATGGCCAACTTTGCCCGCAGCAGCACGTTTCCACAGGTCAGCGCCGACCTGGGCGCGACCTATGGCCGGCAGTCTGCTAACTATATCAATCCGCCGCCGCCTCTGGGTTCCGGCGGGCAGTACGTTACCCAAGGGCAGGCGGCAATTAACCTGGGATACGATCTCGACTTGTGGGGACGCAGCGCCGCATTGATACGCTCCGCGCAGGACCAGGCGGATGCCGCAGGGTTTGATTACGCGGCGGCGCGGCTGGCGTTAACCACCAGCATCGCGCGGGTATATGCGCAACTGGCCAGCCAGTATGATTTGCTTGATATCGTCACGGCCACTTACCGGCAGCGTAACGAAATTGCCGATCTGACGGAAAAGCGCATGGCGGCGGGGCTCGACACCCGCATCGAATTTCGTCAGGCGGAAACCAGCAGCGCCACTTTGCGCAGCGAGCAGATCCAGCTGGAGGCGGCCATCAATGTGAGTGCGCTGCAACTGGCGGCGCTGAGCGGAGCCGTACCGGACGGCTCCGTTTCCATTACGCGGCCGCAATTACATGTGCCGGCGTTCAACCTGCCGGCCACTTTACCGCTGGACCTGCTCAGCCGTCGTCCGGAAATTGCCGCGCAGCGCGCGCGCATTGGTGCAGCGGTGGAAGAGGTCAAGGCGGCCGAAGGTCAGTTTTATCCGAATATCAATCTGGCCGCTATGATCGGTTTTCAGTCCTTCGGCCTGAACCGGCTGTTCACTCCAGGCAGCCTCGCCAGCAGCGTCGGTCCGGCAATTCATTTGCCGCTGTTTGATGGCGGGCGCCTACGCGCCGGCTACGCGCTGAAAAGAGCGGAGCAGGATAGCGCCATAGCCCAGTACAACCAGTCGGTGCTGAACGCCGCACAGGATGTGGTCGAACAGATGACTCGCGGCCGCATGGTGCAGCGCGAGGCCGAGGCCACGGCCAGTGCGCTCGCAGCGGCACAGGAATCCTACCGCATTACGCGGTTGCGCTATCGCGAAGGGCTTACCTCCTACCTAACTGTGCTGGCGGTGGAAAACCAGCTGTTCAGCCAGCAGCGCGCGATGGCCGATGTCAGGGCACGCACGCTGGATCTGCAAATTGCGCTGGTGCGCGCGCTCGGCGGCGGCTTTGTGGCCCCGCCGCAATCGTCGGGTAAATTTCCGGAGCAATAAAAATGGACGAACCGCAAAACCAGCCCAGCTTGAATCCGCCGGTCAACAACGGCAATCTTCCCGCTGCTGCGGCAGGCCAGCCCCCGCCATCCGCAAATGGCAAACGGGGCCGGGTCATGCTGGTGATTGCGATAGTGTTCCTGCTGCTGGGCGGCGGCTTCGGGCTGTACTGGCTGCTGGTGTCGCGTTATTACGAAGACACCGACAACGCGTATGTGCAAGGCAACGTGGTGCAGGTTACGTCGCAGATTGCCGGCACGGTAATCAAAATTTATGCGGACGACACCGACCTGGTCAACGCCGGCCAGCCGCTGATCAGCCTCGATCCGGCCGACTTGCAGGTGTCTGTCGCGCAGGCCGAGGCACAACTGGCGCAGACGGTGCGCGAGGTGCGCACGTTATATGCCTCGCATGGGCAGGCTGCAGCCACGCTGGCGCAACGCCAGGTCGATCTGTTCCGTGCCCAGGATGACCTCAACCATCGCAAAAATCTGGCCGGTACCGGAGCGGTTTCCGGCGAGGAGCTGCGCCATGCCGAGGCCAGTGTCGGCACAGCACGCGCGGCCGTGGAGGCGGCGCGCGAGCAGTTTGCGGCCAGCCGCGCACTGACCGACCATGTCAGTATCAGCAAACATCCGAATGTGCTGCGTGCGGCGGCGCAACTGCGTGAAGTTTTGCTGGCGCTGCGCCGCTCCACCCTGTATGCGCCGGTCGCCGGCCAGCTTGCCAAACGCAGCGTGCAGGTAGGAAAACGCGTGAGCCCCGGTGAGCCGCTGCTGTCTGTTATTCCGCTGCAGGACCTGTGGGTCGACGCCAATTTCAAGGAAGCGCAGCTGCGCAACATCCGCCCGGGTCTTCCGGTCACGCTGATTTCCGACCTGTATGGCAGCGGCGTGAAATTCAGCGGCACCGTCGTCGGGCTGGGCGCGGGTACCGGCGGCGCTTTCGCGTTGTTGCCAGCACAAAACGCGACCGGTAACTGGATCAAGGTGGTGCAGCGAGTACCGGTGCGCATAGCCCTGGATGCGAAGCAACTGGCGGAGCATCCGCTGCGCATCGGTCTGTCGATGCGTGCCGAAGTGGATCTGCATGAGCGCAATAACCCGCCCAACGGCGTGCGCGCAGCAACCAGCTACAGCACTGAGCTGCCGCAGGATAATCAGGCGGAAAGCCGCATCAACGCGATCATTGCGGCTAACCTGAAGTGACCAGCGCCCCGGCTCCTCCTGCTGCACCGGCGCCGTTACGCGGGCTGGCGCTGCTGCTGCTGACCATCGCCGCCTCGCTGTCCACCTTCATGGAAATACTGGACATTACCATCGCCAATGTGTCGGTCCCGACGATATCCGGCGCGCTGGGCATTTCCAGCAATCAGGGCACCTGGATTATCAGCGCCTATTCGGTGGCCGCGGCAATCGCAATGCCGCTGACCGGCTGGCTGGCAAGGCGGATGGGGGAGGCCCGGCTGTTTGTTTTTTCAGTGCTGGCTTTCACGCTGATGTCTACGCTTGCGGCATTTTCACAAAATATCACGATGCTGGTGATATTCCGTTTGTTGCAGGGGTTTGTCTCCGGACCCATGGTACCGCTGTCGCAGACGCTGCTGGTGCGCAGCTATCCGCCGGAAAAGCGCGGCGCGGCGATGGGCATGTGGGCAATGACGGTCATTGTGGCGCCTATCTGCGGCCCGCTGCTGGGTGGCTACATCAGCGACAATTTCCACTGGTCGTGGATCTTCCTGATCAACATTCCGATTGGCCTGTTCGGTGGAATTACCATCTGGGTGCTGATGCGCGGGCGCGACTCGGCAGTTGTGCGCGTCCCGCTGGACTGGATCGGGCTGATCTTCATGGTGATCGGCATCGGCTGCCTGCAGCTGATGCTGGAGATTGGCAATGATAACGACTGGTTTGCCTCGCCGCTGATCGCCACGCTGGGTATCGTTGCGCTGATTGCGCTAACCTTTTTTATCGCCTGGGGGTTGCTGTCTCCCCATCCTATCGTCAACCTGCTGCTGTTTCGCGACGTCAATTTCCGCTACGGGGTGATTTTGCTGTCGGTCGGTTTCATGACCTATTTTTCTTCGGTCGTGGTTTTCCCGCTATGGCTGCAGTCAGTGATGGGCTATACCGCGACGCAGGCCGGCATGGCCACCGCGCCGATCGGTATCTTCACTCTGCTACTGTCGCCTGTTATAGGCCGCAATATTGCCCGGCTTAATCTGCGCGTGCTGGCCACATGCGCATTCGCCATCATGGGTGCAGTGTCGCTGTGGAACAGCTTCATGACGCTGGATGTCGGGTTCTGGAACGTAGTAAATCCGCGGCTGCTGCAGGGCATAGGCATGGCCTGCTTCTTTCTGCCGGTGCAGGCTCTGATGCTGTCCAATATTACGCCGGACAATATGGCGAATGCGTCGGGCCTGTCCAATTTTTTACGCACGCTGGGCGCGGCGATCGGCACCGCCGTCAGCGTCACCGCCTGGGAACATCTGGCCTCAAGCAGCCGCGCGCAGCTGGTGGAAAATATCAATCCCTACAATTCGGCCAGTACGGCCTATCTGGAGCAATTGCAGAATGCCGGTTTAAGCGGCGAGCAGACTTATGCTGCGGTTGAGCACCAGCTATTTTTGCAAAGTTATATGGTCGCCACCGATGAATTTTTTCTGTACAGCGCAATGGCGTTTTTCCTGCTGATAGGCGTGGTATGGCTGACCCGCCCAGGCAAGGCGGGCGGCATGCCAGGACATTGAGATCAGCTTGCCTGCATCGCCGGCTGACCGCTATGCAGGAACCAGCGATTAAGCACGACATGACGGGTGAACCAGCGATTGCCCAGCAATTTTTCGGCAAGATAATTGCGCAGGAAAGCTGGGCCAGCGGCGGCGGCCGGTTTTGTACCGAAACGCGCCAACAGGCTGTCGGCGTATGGCTGAAGCTGCTGAGCACCATAGTCGCCTTGCGCCCGCCGGATAGTGGAGGCCGCCAGCAGGCCGGATTCCACTGCCGGGCGGATGCCTTCGCCGCTTTGCGGATAGGCCAGTCCGGCAGCGTCGCCGATCAGCAGCATGCCATCGGCTACCTGCTGGCGGACATTATGGCCGTGGAGCAAATAGGCGTGACCATGAAATTTGGCCGGGATATCCGCCGGGATTCTGCCGCGCATTTTAAGGAAATTGCAAAATTCATGTAGCCGTTCGGTGAGCTGGTGATTGTCCTCGCGGCCCAGACCGATATTCAAATAATTGCCTTTGCGGAAACACCATCCATAGCCTTGCAGGTCGGCGCAAAAATAAAGTTCGGGCGCATCCCCCTGAACCTGGCAGATTGCATGTTGCGCCGGGCTCATTTTGAATTCGATTTCTTTCGCGACTATCGCGGGCTCATCTGCACCGATTTTGGCGCCCATGAACCGCGCGACCGGGCAAAAATGCCCGCCTGCGCCTATGACCAGAGGTGTCGAGATGGTGCCGTTAACTATCCAGTTTTTTCCGGCCCGCGTCATCGAAAGTAGCGGCTGCCCCAGTTGCAGCTGTGCACCTGTGCGTCGCAGCAGATAATTGTCCAGCTCACAACGGCGTATGCCGTAGCTGACCGTGGCGGGGTATCTGGTTTCCACAGTTTCGCCGCCGATCAGGCCGGTGTGGAAAGCAGTGATGGGCTGCAGCACGCATTGCTCGCTGTAATCGCTGATGTCCAGTTCCAGTGCTTGCTCGACTGCGGGGGTGATCCAGCCGGCGCATACTTTGTCGCGCGGGAATAATGCCTTATCCAGCACAATCACGTCGGCGCCGTGCCGGCGCAGTTGCCACGCACAACTCGAACCGGCCGGCCCGCCGCCGACGATCAGGACGTCACATGTTTGCATCGCGTTTGCCCTTTTCATATAAGTATTGCCGCGACCACGGAATCTGATTATTGCCGGCGCGGTTAAAAGCGACCTGGAATAGCTGCATGCCGCCGTTCTTGAATGCGGCGAGCGAGCCGGCCAGGTACAAGCGCCACGAACGCACGAATTCGTTATCGAACATCTCCGCTACCTGCGCCGAGTTTTCTTCGAAGCGGTGCAGCCAGTGCTCCAGCGTTTTGGCGTAATGCGGGCGCAGGTTTTCGACATCCAGCACGGAAAAATTGTAGGGCTCGAAAATAGACATCATTTCGGCCAGGCTGGGCGGATTGGCGCCGGGAAATATATGGCGCTCCGTCCATGCGTCCATGGGCCGCGGGAAATTCAGCCCGATGGTATGGATCAGCCCGCGGCCGTTCGGCTTGAGGCAGCGGTCGATCACCGCGCCCAGTTCGCGGTAATTCGCAACGCCCACGTGTTCCAGCATGCCGACCGAAACGAACGCGTCGAACTGTCCCTGCACGTGCCGGTAATCATCTTCTATGAATACAACCTGCTGATCCAGTCCCTCGCTGCGGGCGCGTTCGCGAGCGTAGGCAATCTGTTCCGTGGAGATATTGTGGGCCTGTACAGTCACGCCGTAGTATTTGGCCAAATGTATTGCCAGTGCGCCCCAGCCGCAGCCGGCTTCCACAACCTTTTCTCCCGGTTGCAGGCGCAACTTTCGGCACACATGGTCGAGCTTGGCCAGCTGCGCCTGTTCGAGGCTCATGTTGGGGTCGGGAAAATAGGCGCAGGTATAGACCATTTGCTCGTCCAGCCAGAGTTTGTAAAAATCGTTGCCGATGTCGTAATGGTGATGAATATTGTTGCGTGCCTCATGCAGAGTGTTTTGGCCGGCGTGATTAAATAGCGTGAGGATTTTTCTTTCTATCGTGTCCGGACCGCGCAATGGCCAGACCTGGTAGGTGGCGTCGATAAAGTCGAGCAGATTACCTTGCACTTCTACGCGCTGAGCTGCGTACAGTTCGCCGAAATACAGTTCCGGATTGATGATGAGTTTCAGCAGTGCGGCACGGTCGCGTATAAGCACTCGCGCAATAGCGTGCCCATTTTCATTGGTAATTTCCTGGCCGTCCCACAGGACCACCTGCACCGGCGGGTTGCCGATGCTGCGCATCATCCGCGTCAGCAGAGACTTTTCCGCGGCGAAGACCGGATTAGCGTTGGAAGGTGATGCACCGGCCGGCGACAGGTAGCGCAAGTTGCCGCCCGGTGATTTACCTGAATTGGTGGAGTTTTGTCTCATGCTTTCCGATCTCCCAAATATTGATTGAAATAACGCAGCATCCGCATTTAGCCATCATGGGGCAGCGTCATGAAGCTGCAAATACAGATGTCATTATTTCAGGATAAAACTGCTTGTTATTTCTCGCTTCCACCATCGTGCAGAAGTGAAAAATATTGACTCTGCGGATATTGATAGCCTTGAGGCCCGTGTCCTGGAGGAAGTCGTCCAAGGCGAGATTGGGACGGAACCCGAGCTGTTTGGATAGCGGTGCAAGCAGGCTTTCGCAGGCTCTGAGTATCGGATTGCGGCTATGGAAATGATTGACGAAAATGATGCGGCCGTTGGGTTTGCACACCCTGCGCATCTCATCGACCAGCCGTTCAGGGTGCGGCACGACGGACGCCACATACATGGCAACAACTTTGTCGAAACTGCTGTCGGGAAAATTCATTTTTTCCGCATCCATGACTGAAAGTTGCACCACATTTTCCAGGCCGCATTCGGCTTTGCGCTGCTGGGCCTGGGCCAGCATATCGGGTGAAATATCAATGCCGGTGATGATCACATCGCGGGGATATAACGGCAGTGAAAGGCCGGTGCCCACACCCACTTCCAGTATATGTTCTGCCGCCTTGCAGTTCATCCCATCAATAATCGCTTTACGGCCGGGCTGGAACACAGCCCCGAAAACAAAATCGTAAATGCGGGCATATCTGTTGTAAGTTCGTTCTATCGCGTGTAGGTCCAAGAGTGATCTCCTAATTATTTTTGATTTTGGTTAAACTGAGGCGTCACTATGGCAAGGCTGCGGCAGGGATTGCCGCTGCAGAGGGCGCTTCATCCAGATGCAATAAATTCACAATACACCGGCCGCTGAGGCAAAACTGTACGTCAGCGCACAAATTAGGCTTCAATAATTGCGCTGTAAATCGGCCGCAGCCTATTGTTTTTATGGGTTATTGATTTTATTACATGCTTGCCGACAGGGCGGAGGCTGCACGGGTCCGGCGGAGCGAAAGAATAATGCCGAACTCCTCGGCTTACCCATGGTCAATGTTTCGACGCCACCAAAAATAGGGAAATATATGTCCAAGCCGTTGCATAATTTGGGTAGCCGTTTCGGTTTCCTCGGCGCATGTGCCGGTATCGCTGTATCGGTACTTTTTTTATTACTAAGCGCGCCGGCAGACGCGGTCAATCGCGTCAATTTGCCGAACCCAGTACAGCTTATGGATGAAAAGGGTACACAGACCGCGGTTTTTGCGGGCGGTTGTTTCTGGGGTGTCGAAGCGGTGTTCCGCCATACTCAGGGGGTGCTGAGCGCTACTTCGGGTTATGCCGGAGGATCTGCGGCAGATGCCAACTACGATCAGGTCAGCACCGGCACCACCGGCCACGCTGAGTCGGTGCAGGTGGTATACGACCCAGCAAAAATTTCTTACGGGCAATTGCTCAAAATTTATTTCTCTGTCGTGCATGATCCGACCCAGCTGAACTTTCAGGGTCCTGACCATGGCACGCAATATCGTTCGGCAATTTTCACCACGAACGATCGCCAGGCCGTATTTGCCCGTGCGTATATCAGCCAGCTGGAATCGGTTCACGCATTTGGTGCGCCGATAGTGACCGTAGTTACACCGTTGCAAGCTTTCTACCCGGCTGAGGATTACCACCAGAATTTTCTGGCGCTACACCCGAAACAGCCTTACATTGTCAGGTACGATATGCCTAAGCTGGCCCAGTTGCAGTCCCAGTTTCCCACACTATATCGCTAGGAGCCATGATGCCCGAGAATTTTTCCGATACAGATTTTCGCCGCCGTGATTTTTTATTGCGCGTCGCACCGGCGATTGGGATGAGCATGTTGCTGTCGCGATATAGCGGCTGGGCAGATGCTGCGCAAGCAGCGCCACAGTCGGTGTTGATTGTTCCCGTGACCAATGATGGCAAACTTCAGCCTGCGCAACGTGTCGCTAAAATCGTCAAGAGCGATGAAGAATGGCGCCGGCAGTTACCAAAACTGTCCTATCAGGTAACGCGCCATGAAGGTACTGAACGGGCTTACACAGGGGCTTTGCTGGATGAGCATCGAAATGGCGTGTTTCGTTGCATATGCTGCGATACCGCACTGTTCAGTTCCGCAACCAAGTTTGAATCGGGCACCGGCTGGCCCAGTTTCTGGCAACCTGTAGCGGCAGAAAATATAGTCGAAATCACCGACAACACGCTGGGTATGCAGCGCGTCGCGGTCTCGTGCCGGCGTTGCGATGCGCACCAGGGGCATGTGTTTGATGACGGACCCAAGCCGACCGGTTTGCGTTACTGCATCAATTCGGCCGCGTTGAATTTCACCGGTGCTACAGCTTGATAAACGCTGCGCAGACAGGCGATCAGCGGCTCGCTATCGATGTGGTATCCGACGTGGCGTGCCCCTGGTGTTTCATAGGCAAGCATAATCTGGACACTGCGCTGCAGCGTTTGCACCAGCGCCGTCCTGAGGTGACTCCCTACGTATACTGGGTGCCTTTTCTTCTCAGCCCGGATACGCCGCCCGAGGGCGTGCCCTACCGCCCAATTCTGGAAAAAAAATTTGGCGGTCCGGCGCAACTGCAAGCAATCTGGGCACGTATCGCTGAAACCGGGAGGTCTGCGGGTATTGCGTTTGCATTCGATAAGATTGAGCTGCGTGTCAATACCTTAAACGCTCACCGCCTGATCCACCGCTTTCAGCAACGCGGCCAGGCTGACGCGGTCGTTGAGCGATTGTTTTCCGCTAATTTTGAGCGCGGTGAAAATATAAATGATCCGGCCGTGCTGGCTCGAATTGCGGTTGAATGCGGCGATGATCCCGCTGGTGCTCAGGCTTTCCTGGCTTCGGCCGACGCAAGCGCCGAAGTACTCGTCCAGGCCCGGCACGCGCAGGAAGGCGGCATCAGCGGCGTGCCGTTCTTTATCTTTAATGGGCGCCAAGCCTTGTCAGGCGCCCAGCCTGTAGAGGTTTTGCTGGAGGCTATGGAGCAGATTCTGGATGTGCCTGCAGAAGTAGCCAACCGTACTGCCGACCAGAGTTAACAGGCATACTCTCCTGCTGTATTGCCGCCCGCTGTCATACCGGGCGGTCATTTCATCACGTCAACGTAGTTATACCCTGGCCTGTTAACGGCGCCGTCCGGCATTTGTCGGTTTGCGTGCACTGCCCAGGATTGCATAATGTTGGTTCTCGAACATACATTCATGCCGGATCACTGTAAGTTCGCGCAGCTATCCCGAGGAATTACTGGTAAACCGGACTGATGAAATTTTGGCAGGAAATTAGCTTGACGCTGGTTATCAAGGGGCTGGTGTTATATGTCATCTGGCAGGTCTGGTTTGCTCCCACCGAACGGGACCAGATTAATTCGCGAAAAGTGGCCGCCCATGTTTTTTCCGGGCCGGTAAGGTTTGATTCAGGCCAGCAGAATTTATCCCAGCCGGTGGTCGAAGGGAATAACACCGATGCTCAAAGGAAATAGAGGATGATTCCATCGCCAGAGCTGGTTGATGCCTCCCGGGTGCAATTCGGGGTGACTGCACTCTATCATTTCCTGTTTGTCCCGCTCACGCTGGGGCTGTCGGTACAGCTGGTCATCATGGAATCGGTTTATCTGATGACCGGCAAGGACGCTTACCTGGATATGACCAAATTCTGGGGCAAGCTATTCGCCATCAATTTTGCGCTGGGCGTGACCACCGGGCTCACGCTGGAATTCCAGTTCGGTACGAACTGGGCGTATTTTTCCCATTATGTCGGCGACGTGTTTGGCACAGCGCTGGCCATTGAGGGGCTGATGGCGTTTTTTCTTGAATCCACACTGGTCGCGCTGTTCTTTTTCGGCTGGGAACGGCTGTCCAAACTCCAGCACCTGACGGTAACTGTGCTGGTTGCGCTGGGGGGGAGCCTGTCCGCGCTGTGGATATTGATCGCGAATGCATATATGCAATATCCGCTGGGCTCGGAGTTTAACTACCGCACCATGCGCATGGAATTAACCAATTTTACCGATCTGATCTTCAATCCGGTGGCGCAGGTCAAATTTGTGCATACGATCGCGGCGGGCTACGTCACGAGCGCAGTGTTTGTGCTCGGTATCAGCGCCTATTATCTGCTGAATAAACGACACGTTGATTTCGCGCTCCGTTCGATTACGGTCGCAATCGGCTTCGGTCTTGCATCCATACTGTCGGTGATCGTGCTGGGCGATGCAACCGGTTATAGCGTAGGCGAAGTGCAGCGCGTCAAGCTGGCTGCGATGGAGGCGGAATGGCATACAGAGAAGGCGCCGGCTTCGCTGACCTTGCTGGGTATTCCCAATGAGGAGATGCAGCGCACAGACTATGCGATCAGGCTACCATACCTGCTGGGCCTGTTGGCCACCCACACCACCGACACCCCGGTTATCGGTATCAGTGAACTCAAGGTACAGAACGAACAAAAAATAAGGCAGGGCATGATCGCTTATGGCGCGCTGGAAAAAATGCGCGGCGGCGACAGCAGCGATGCAGTCAGGGAGTTGTACGAGAAGTACAAGGCCGACCTGGGGCATGCGCTGTTACTGAAGCACTACACGCCGGCGGTGGTGGACGCGACCGACGAACAAATCCGTCAGGCGACCAACGACACGATACCGCACATTGCACCGATATTCTGGTCCTTCCGCATTATGGTATTCATTGCGTTCACCATACTTTTTATCTTTCTCACCGTTTTTTATTACGTCGTCAAGCGCACCATAGCCGAAAAAAAATGGCTGCTGAAATTAATGCTGTACTCGATCCCGCTGCCGTGGATAGCCTCCGAACTGGGCTGGGTAGTCGCGGAATACGGCCGTCAACCGTGGACCATCAGCGGCGTGCTGCCTACGCGCCTCAGCACCTCCAGCCTAGACGTATCCAGTGTGTACTCCAGTCTTGCCGGCTTCACTTTTTTTTATACGCTGTTGCTGATAGTCGAGCTGTACCTGATGTTCAAGTATTCGCGCAGGGGTCCCACCTCGGACTCGAAGAAAAAATCCACACCGGTCGAATCTCCATGATTTTCGATTATCCGACATTGAAACTGATCTGGTGGCTGTTCATCGGCGGGCTGGTGATTGGTTTTGCGCTCAGTGACGGGTTCGATCTCGGTGCGGAAATGTTGCTGCCATTTCTGGGGAAAACTGATGATGAGCGGCGCATTATCATCAATGCAGTGGGGTTTTTCCACGAGGGCAACCTGACCTGGCTGGTGACGCTCGGCGGCACATTGCTGGCTGTCTGGCCGGCGGTTTACGCGCTTGCGTTCTCCGGTTTTTATTACGCGATGATCCTGACCTTGTTCACGTTTTTTTTAAGGCCCGTGGGGTTCCATTATCGCAGCAAACATGACAATCTGCGCTGGCGCAGTTGCTGGGACTGGGCATTGTTCGCCGGCGGGCTGGTTCCGGCGCTGATTTTCGGCATCATGTTCGGTAATTTACTGCAGGGGGTGCCGTTCAGCTTCGATCGCGACATGCGCTCGAATTATGGCGGAAGTTTTGTCGACCTGTTAAACCCGTTTGCGTTGCTGATCGGCTTGGTCAGCATCGCGATGCTGGTCATGCACGGCGCGGTGTATCTGCAACGCAAAACTTCAGGTGCAATTCCGGCACGGGCGCAACGGGCGGTGCTTATCAGCGGGGCAGTATTTATCGCCGGCTTCATCTGCGCCGGCATCTGGAGCATTTATGCAATTGATGGGTATCGCATCATCAGCATGCCGCCCCTCGACATGGAGGCGCGTCCGCTGGATAAGGTGGCGATGAAAGAAACCGGCGCATGGCTGCTGAACTATCAGCGATATCCGTGGTTGTGGCTGATACCCGCTTTAAGTGTGATCGGTACGTTTATCGCGATGGCCGCGTCGGCCGCGCAGCGCCCGGCCATTGCATTTATTTCCACCTCGGCGGTGCTCACTTGCGCGATATTCACCGCAGCTGCCGCGATGTTTCCGTTCATCATGCCCTCAAGCACCCACCCATCCCATAGTTTAACGGTGTGGGACGCAGTCTCCAGCCAGCACTCGTTGATGAACATGTTCTGGGCTATGGTGATACTGATGCCTGTCATACTGGCTTACACGGCGTGGACATTTCGAGTGCTGCGCGGAAAAGTGACGGCCGAGTCGATTCATGCCGATGAACATAATTCTTACTAAAGGAAAATCATGTGGTATTTCACCTGGCTATTGGGATTGGGCTTTGCGGTCGCGGCGGGGATCATTAATGCCATGTGGCTGGAGGCGGCCTACTTCGGCAAGATTGAAGATGAGGAGCGCAACAAAAAAATAAGCTAAGCGGTATCTAAAACAGCTGATACCGCCACGTCAGAGGCCGAATTATTTAGCAAGCGCAGTGCCGGACACCGTTACGGTAAGCTGCGATTCGCCCGCTTCCGCCGGTAGCGCAGTATCGGCCTGGGCAGTCATTCTTCCTTTCATCAGCATATGCTGAATCGGCTCATATTGCCGGGCGCCGACCGTAATATTGGTAATCGTTACCGTCCTCGGCCCCAGGCTGTTCGCGGCAATCGTAAACTTTTCGCGCATCTCGGCGATGGCCCGCTGGATCAGCAACTTTTCTGTATCTTTACGCCGTTCCGGCGAAACAGAGAAAGCCAGATTGCTGATCTGGAAGGGCTGCATCGCCCCCGCCAGAGCCAGTCCGGCGTCGAAATCCCGCGTCTCGATCGTGATGCGGTAGCTCGCCTGCTGGCGCACGATGCGGTTCTTTTCGTACACCGGAATCACGCTATAACCCGAAGTTTTAATCTGCACCGCAGTCACTTTGTGCGCTTTCTCCAGCGCGCCCGCCGCGTCCTTCTGTACTTCGCGATGCAGTCGTGCCGGATCGCTATCCTGTCTTTCGAGCGTCAGGTCTATGGTCAGAAAATCGTTTTGCACCCGTGTTTGCGCCTCGCCATCGGCCTGAATAATGGTTCCGTCAACATAGCTGGGTGCATCAGCAGCGTGTGATTGAACGGCGAAAACAGGATTAAGCAACAGCAGCGCAAATAAAGCGGAATTTTTCATGAGTACCTCGACGTCTTTATGAACAATTGCATAACAGCGCCAGCCCTGGGTGGGCATCGCCGATTATTGCCGCAGACAGAATTATCGGTATTGTCAGGCCTTCTGTTTAAACGCCAGAACTGTCTGGTTGCGTAGTGTACGCAACAGTGAAAGTTGCTGCTTTGACATGTTGAGCGCATTGGCCTCACGCATATCCGCGTAAATCAGCGCGATCGCCTTGTCCTTGATCATCACCGGCAGCAGCATGAAGCAGGGCGCATTTACCGTGCTTCGGTACCATGAGGGAATCTTGCTGGCGATATTGGGGGCGTGTATATCTTCGATAGCGATATCCAGACCCTTCTCGACAGCGAGATGAAACACATCCGGAACAAAGGCCAGCGGAAACCTGATGCGTTTGATCAATGCATTGATGTCGTTGCCAAACCCGAATTTCGCGACCATCTCGGTATCGTCGCGCATCAGGATCAATGCCCGGTTGAATCCCATACCGCGGTAGATGGTTTCCAGTATCATCTGCAGCAGATCGTTGATTTCGAAGTCGCTCACCAGCGAGGTGGTCACATCCTGTATGCCGGCGCCGAGAATTGCCTCCGAATTAAGTTGACGGCCATCGTCGCTGATCTCGGTATCTTTTTCCCCCGTTGTCGTTCGTTCGAGCTTTATTGCTTCGTCCAGCTCGGTATCCGCTTTGACCTGGTTGGCGGGTTGCGTGTGCCCATTCCATTTTTTAACGCGATCGAGCAATCCGTTATTGGCGGTGTTGATGCCCAGCGCGCCCGCGCGCGGCGCCATTTCGCCCAGGCCGGTATCTATGGCGCTGGCTAAATCCCGCTCGGACAATTTGCTTGCAGCAGCGTAGCGTTTCGCCAGATAGCTCAGGGATTTCTGTTTATCGACGGCATTAGGCGATGAAGCCATGACGCATAATTCGTGGGCCAGGTTGACAGTCACGACCAGCTTATCCAGTTCCCCATGCACCGGGCGAATCTTGTCCACGCCCAGTTTGCGCATGCCGGCGATTAAGCGCGGCGGGAAATTCCAGCCGCGCGCCACGCCCAGCCCCAGCTCGGCATACGATATGCCCAGCACTTTGACCGAGGCACTTTCCTCATGCTCTCCCTGTTCCACCAAACGGCTAATTTCCTGGCTTTCATCAAAGAAATAAAACGTAGCCAGGATGCCGCCGAGGTTATGGAACATCGAGCAGACCATCACTTCCTCGGCATCGTGTATATCGTGCTTGGCCAACAACTGCACCGCCACTATGCCCGAGAAAACAGCTGTGATAATTTCATCTTTAAGCTGAGCGGCCTGTGCCTTGTTCTGCAGGAACTCCAGCAGGATCAGCGTCATCGCAATATTGCGCACCGTATCGAAACCAAGGATTACCACGGCCTTCGAGATGGTGTTGATGGTTCCGCCAAACTGTCCGTAGGTAGCGGTGTTGACCAGCTTCAGCAGTTTGTTGGTCAGCGCGAAATCCTGCAGTATCGTGCTGGCCAGTTTGCTGCTGGAAGCGGACTCGGAAGACACGATGTTGTTGATTTCCGAAATGATGCTGGACAGCGCCGGGAAGTCCTTCTTGCTGCGCATGCGGCGCAGTAAAAATTCCAGCGTGCTATGCCGGTCGCCGTGATTGCTGGCGGTCTCGGATATCTCTAAATTCTCGCCCAGATAATCCTGCAACGCCTCTATCATTGCCGTTGCGCCGGCATAGCGGTCCTCAGGATTTTTTGCCACAGCCTTGAGAATGATGGCTTCCAGTTTCTCGTCCACGCGCTCGTTGCGGGTGGACGGCGCGGCGATTCGCTCATGCGCGGCACGATTCAATACTTCAAATATGTCCTCGCCGCGAACCGCAAACTCCCCGGTGACCATCTCGTATATCATCGTGCCGACCGAATAGATATCCGCGAGGTAACCGCCGCGCTGACCGGCGATAATTTCGGGGGCGACATAGCGCGGTGTGCCGCTGAGCGCAGGCGCGTCAGCCTGTTCCTGCTCAGGGCCTGCGCGCGCCAGCCCGAAGTCCATGATCATCGGCATGCCGACTTTGGTGAGCATCACATTGGTCGGTTTGATATCCAGGTGGCACACCCCTTGCGCGTGTGCATACGCCAGACCTTCCAGCACCCCGCAGGCGATTTCGACGGCCCGCACAAAAGACAGGGTCTTTTCCTGTTTCAGCAGGCGCGCCAGCGTCATCCCTTCGATGTACGCATAAATAAGATAGGGATAGCCCTGGTGTTCCCCGGTGTCGTGCAAGGCGATGATATTGGGATGCTGCAGTTTGCTGACGATGCGCGCTTCGTTGTTCAGCAGCTCGGTTGCGTGGCTGAAATTGCGCAGGGTCTTGATCGCCACCTGCCGATCCAGCTGCGAATCGCGGGCAAGATAAACCGCACCTTGCCCGCCCTTGCCGAGCTCGCTTAATATTTCGAAACGACCAATTTTTTGGCTGGGCATGTTTAAAGGAATTGGTTATCGGGTTTTAACATTGTGCAGCGCATCTGCGCGGTTCAAATTGTGGGCCTAGTGTAAGCCGATTTCAACCCGGCATTTAGACTATCGGTACCTGGGCGAGCTTTTAATGGCCGACAGAAATTCGCGCGCCGGTGCGGCTGTTCCCCCGAGGCGGATATACCCAAGCCATAATCCCGCAACCTCCACAGCTTGCCCTCTTTACCGTGCCCGTCGGTTTAGCTCGTGGTTGCCGGTGTTCCCGCTCAGATTTGGAGCGACTGATTTCCGCGGTATAATTACTCATACTATGTGAGTTACCTGACCTGTGGGATATGCAATGGCCGAAAGTGAAGAGAATTACCTGCGCCATTGCCTGGAGCAGAACATTTGCCCTTTTTGCCAGCAATCGATTATTAGGAAATTTGGCAGTGGCCAAGTCAACGAGGGCGTGTTCTGTTCACTGAATTGCTACACGGAGTGGAACAAGGCATTGCTGATACGGCATCAGGACCGGGCGCAGAAGAGTAAATCCGATGAATGAAGTGATATCGAAGAACGCATCAATGGCCGCTGCGGGTTCGGTGACCTCTGCGCGCGGGAGCGACTATACCGGCATCCTTCCGAGCCAGAAGATCAGGGAAATGCTGGATACCGGCGAAATCAGAACGATATTGATGCCGACCGATCACGATCAGGTCCAGCCTGCCAGCATAGACCTGCGCCTCGGCGATTATGCCTACCCGGTGGATACCAGCTTTCTGCCGGGCAAGGGCGTTAAAGTACTCGAAAAAATGCAGCAGCTTGATGAGCGGTTTGCCGATTTCAAAATCGATCTGAGCAAAGGCGCCGTTCTGGAAAAGGGCCGGGTATATGTTATCCCTCTCATAGAATCAATATTTTTGAAAAGTGACGTGGCTGCGTTTGCCAACCCGAAGAGCTCAACGGGCAGACTGGATATCCTGACACGATTGATTGCCGATGAAGCGACCAGTTTTGACCAGGTGAAAGAAGGTTATAAGGGCGAGCTATTTATTGAGGTTGCGCCCCGTAGCTTCAGTGTAGTAGTAAAAACAGGCACCCGATTAAACCAGTTACGGTTTCGCCGCACACGCGGCGAGGAAGCAAAATCTGTCACGGCGGCAGAATGGAAAAGGCTGCTGGACGAAGGCCAGGTGGTCGACTCCAGCGAGCACGGGGCAAATGCCAGATCGATTAAAACGGGCATTCTGCCTTTCACTGTGGATTTGAAAGGCTGCGGCAAAGACGGCGAGATTATCGGGTACCGTTCAAAGAAACATGTCAAACGCATAGACCTGGAAAAACGGGATTATGACCCTCTGGATTTCTGGGAACCTATCTTTTTCCACAAGACGTCTTCACTGATACTGGATCCCGATGAATTCTATATCCTGATGACCAAAGAGGCGATCGCAGTGCCGCCGGACTATGCGGCCGAGATGCTGCCGTATGACACCCGCGCCGGCGAGTTTCGCGTCCACTACGCCGGCTTTTTCGATCCGGGCTTCGGCTGGGATGCAAGCATCAATAAAGCAGGAGGCAGCCGCGGAGTTCTCGAAGTGCGCTCACACGAAGTGCCGTTTCTGCTTGAGCATGGGCAAACCGTCGGATGGCTGCGTTATGAGCGGATGGCGGAGCGGCCGGAGTTACTGTACGGGCAAGGCATCAATTCAAATTATCAGGGGCAGAGCCTTAAGCTGGCCAAGCAGTTCAAGCCGCTTGAGTGACGGTGTAACTTCACGGCAAGCTGCAGCGATTTTTGCTTTGTCGAGTTCAGTTTTAAATCATGTTTTTCAACTGATATAGCCTTTCCAGCGCGTCCTTCGGACTCATATCATCGGGCTGCACCTGGCGCAACGCCGCCAGCAGCGGATGCTCTTCCGTTACTTCAGGTTCCGTCGTCTGGCGGGTGAACAAATCTCCCTGCGGACTCTGTGCCGCACTGTTCTGTTCCAGCACGCGCAGCTGCTTTCTCGCGTTGCGAATAACGGTTTGCGGCACGCCGGCCAGCGCGGCGACCTGCAAGCCATAGCTCTGGCTGGCGGCGCCTTCATTGACGCTATGCAGGAACACGATGCTGTGCTGGTGTTCGATCGCGGCCAGATGCACATTGGCGAGCTGTCGGAATTCCTCGTTCAGCCGCGTTAGTTCGAAATAGTGGGTCGCAAACAGCGTATAGCTGCGATTGCTTTCCAGCAAATGACGCGCAATCGCGTAGGCCAGCGCGAGACCGTCGAAAGTTGAGGTGCCACGACCGATTTCGTCCACTAACACTAAACTGAGTTCGGTAGCGTTGTGCAGGATATTGGCGGCTTCGGTCATTTCGACCATGAAGGTGGAACGCCCGCTTGCGAGATCATCCGACGCGCCGATGCGCGTGAAAATCTGGTCGATCTCGCCCAGCACCGCTTCCCGCGCCGGCACGAAACAGCCGCAATGCGCCAGCAGCGCGATCAGCGCCACCTGGCGCATATAGGTCGATTTGCCGCCCATGTTGGGGCCGGTGATCAGCAGCATTTTGCGCAGGTCATGCAGCTCGGTGTCGTTGGCGATGAACTGCTCCACCTGCGCTTCCACCACCGGGTGGCGGCCGGCGCAGATGCGCAGCAGCGGCTCGTCGCTGAATTGCGGCGCGCTGTAATTCAGCGTCGCGGCGCGCTCGGCGAACGTGGCTAGCACGTCCAGTTCGGCGATCGCGGCGGCAATCTGCTGCAGCTGCGGGATGAACGGCGCAAGCTGGTCGAGCAGCTGCTCATACAATATTTTTTCGCGCGCCAGTGCGCGCTCGTTGGCCGACAGCGCCTTGTCTTCAAATGTCTTCAGCTCCGGCGTGATATAGCGCTCGGCGTTCTTCAGTGTCTGGCGGCGGCGGTAATCGTCCGGCACATGCGCCGATTGCGCCTGCGTCACTTCGATGTAGAAACCATGCACGCGGTTATATTCAACTTTTAGCGTGGTAATGCCGGTGCGCGCGCGCTCACGCGCTTCCAGCGCCAGCAGAAAATCGCCGCAGTTGGTTTGAATGCCGCGCAGCTCGTCCAGCGCGGCGTCGTAACCATCGGCGATGACGCCGCCTTCACGCAGCATGCTGGCCGGCTCGGCGCGCAGCGTGCGCTGCAGCAATTCAATCAGCGCGGCGTCCGGCTGCAGCGTGGCGGCTAGTGCGGTGATCAGTTCCGAATCGTTATTGCTTAGCGCGGCGTACAGTTGCGGCAATTGCCGCAGGCTGTCGCGCAGCCCGGAAAGATCGCGCGGCCGGGCGCTGCGCAGCGCAATGCGCGCGGTGATGCGCTCCACGTCGACGCAGGATTTTAAAAGGTGATGCGCGACGCGATACAGTTTCTGGTTATGCGGCAAGCCGGCGCTTTGTCCCGGCAGGTCAGGGTCTCGATGGCTGGCGGTAGCGGACAGCAGCGGGGACGCGAGTTTGTCGACCGCGTCCAGCCGCTCCCGCAATATGCTGCGTACGCGCAGCGGATGGTGCAGCCAGTGCGCCAGCAGGCGGCTACCCATATTGGTGGCGCAGGTATCGAGCAGCGACAGCAGCGTCGGGGCCGGCTCGCCGCGCAGTGTCTGGGTAATTTCGAGGTTGCGCCGGGTCGCCGCGTCCATGCGCACATAGCGCTCCGCCGCATGGACCTGCAGGCTGTTGACATGGGCGATCCCCTGGCCTTGCGTCAGCCGGGCATAGCCGAGCAGCGCGCCGGCCGCTTCCAGCCCGAGCGTGAAATCCTCGCAGCCGAATCCGGCCAGGTCGCGCGTGGCGAACTGCTGGCATAGCGTGCGCCGCGCGGTGTGCAGATCGAAATGCCACACCGGCAGGGTTTTGTGCGCGGCGGCGCTGTGCCCCGGCGGGGCAGTGTTTTCGGCAAGCAGAATTTCGGACGGCTGCAGGCGCTCCAGTTCAGCTGGCAGCGTGCGTGCATCGCTTTCGCTGACGAAGAATTTTCCCGAGGCCAGGTTCAGCCACGCCAGCCCGACCTGGCCGCCGCGTTCATGCAGCGCCAGCAGCAGGCTGTCGCGTTTTTCGTCGAGCAGCGCGGAATCGGTCAGCGTGCCGGGCGTGACGATGCGTACCACTTTGCGTTCGACCGGGCCTTTGCTGGTGGCCGGGTCGCCGATCTGCTCGCAGATGGCGACCGATTCGCCCAGCCTGATCAGCCGCGCCAGATATTGTTCGGCGGCATGGTAGGGCACGCCGGCCATTTTGATCGGCTGGCCGCCGGCGGTGCCGCGCTGCGTCAGCGTGATATCCAGCAGCTTCGCGGCGCGCACCGCATCACCATGGAACAGCTCGTAAAAATCGCCCATGCGGTAGAACAGCAGCATGTCTGGATGCTCGGCCTTGATGCGCAGGTATTGCTGCATCATGGGTGTGGCCCCGTCCGTTGTTCTGGCGGTGCCGGGCTTGCTCTGGAGGGTGGAGGGCGGTTCGCTCATAGTAGCGGCTTGCGTATGAAATCATAAGCCGTGCTTTTCGGATGTTGCAGATTCTACCGTGTATGAAGCCGGAAAGCCGCCCAAATTATTCACACTGCACCGAGTATTTAACGGCAAAAAAATGCGCCAGCGGTTCTAGGGATGGCTTACTGTGTTGTTCCGAACAGCGTTTTGTGCTCACGCGGTTGCGAGCGCCAGTATTGGCGCGGCGCAATAACCTGCCCGCCCAGCCGGGCCGCGGCATGCCACGGCCAGCGCGGGTCGTACAGCATGCCGCGGGCCAGCGCCACCATGTCGGCCTGCCCCGAGGCGATGATGGTCTCGGCCTGGTCGGCTTCGGTAATCAAGCCGACCGCAATAGTCAGCAGGCCCGTTGCGTGGCGGATGCGCTCGGCAAATGCCACCTGATAACCGGGCGTGATCGGTATCTGTTGCTGCGGCGATACTCCGCCGCTGGACACATGGATAAAGGCGCACCCGCGCCGCTGCAATTCCTGCGCGAAAACCACGCTCTGTTCGATGTCCCAGCCGCCGGTGACCCAGTCGGTCGCGGAAATGCGCACGCCGACCGGCTTGTGCTGCGGGAAGCTGGCGCGGATGGCGTCAAATATTTCCAGCGGAAAGCGCATGCGGTTTTCCAGTGTGCCGCCATATTCGTCGTTGCGGATATTCGCCAGCGGCGACAGGAATTGATGCAGCAGATAGCCATGCGCGGCGTGCATTTCGATTGCATCAATGCCGATGCGATCGGCCCGGTGTGCGGCTGCGACGAAGGCATCGCGCACCTGATCCATCGCAGCACGGTCCAGCGCGGCCGGCGCGTCATCTCCGGGGTTGTGCGCAATTGCGGACGGAGCGACGATTTGCCAGCCCCCCTGATCAACCGGAATAAATTGTCCGCCATCCCATGGCGCCGCGGTCGACGCTTTACGACCGGCGTGGGCAAGTTGCAGCGCGACCGGTATCGGCGAATATTTGCGGAATGCCTGCAGCACGCGAGCCAGCGCCGCTTCAGTCGCGTCAGAGTACAGCCCGAGGTCGTCCGCCGTGATGCGGCCTCGCGCTTCCACCGCAGTTGCTTCGATAAATAGTATGCCCGCGCCGGATAGCGCGAGGCTGCCAAGGTGGATCAGATGCCAGTCGGTGGCCTGGCCGTTTTCGGCGGAATACTGGCACATCGGCGCAACCGCAATACGATTGACCAGCGCCAGTTGGCCTATGGAAATGGGGGAGAATAGGGCGCTCATGAAGATACCTCCGGTAAAAGGCGGGACCAGGTTAATCGGGTAATTTTAGAGCGGTCCGCCAATAATTGGGCGGGAAGTATGTAACTGTCTAATTAAATAATATAAGCTCACAGGATAAGTTGAGCGGCAAATCAGGCGCAGTACAGCCACGGCAGGGAGGGCCAAAATTGATTTACCCATGCTTATGGTTCGCGTAATATAAATTTCGTCCACATAGATGAGTGTTTATGACAAGCCATACAGTGCACAGATCAGAAAAAAAAATTGTCCGCGCAATGGTGCAAGTGCTGCTGGCATCGGCGGCCGTGCTGGCCAGCGCCGCTGTCTGGGCAGATGAACAGAGCCAGGAGCCGGAGAAGCAAGGCATTCCGATAACGCAGCAGGAATCCTCCTCGGAAGATCAGGCTGGTCAGGCGGAGCAGGCCAGGCAGTTGAGCCCGCCCAGGCAGAAGGACGAGAGCGGCGTTCAACCGGAAAATGACGACAACGCGCAACTGGAAGAAATAGTGGTTTCCGCCAGCCGCACTGAACAGCGCCGCTTTGATGCACCGGCGGCAATTGACGTGGTGCGGGTAGATCCGTTCCGGGCCGCCAGCCCGCTGGTCAATTTATCCGAGCTGCTGCCCGCAGTGCCGGGGGTGCAGGTGCGGGAACGGCAGAATTATGCGCAGGATTTGCAACTGTCGGTGCGCGGATTCGGCACGCGCTCGACCTTCGGTGTGCGCGGTGTGCGCATCCTGATCGACGGCATTCCAGCGACTATGCCCGACGGGCAGGGCCAGGCCGCCACGGCGAGCCTGACCTCAGCCAGGCAGATCGAAGTGTTGCGCGGTCCGATGGCGCAGCTTTATGGCAATGCCTCCGGCGGGGTGGTGCAGATTTTTACGCAGGAACCACCGTTCGCGACTGCACCGCGTTACGGTTTATCGCTGGGCGCGGGCTCATACGGTCAGCGGCATCTGGATGCGTCCATTGCAGGGGGGACAGAAACCTACGCCGGGCTGCTTGATGTATCCCGTTTCACTACCAATGGCTACCGCGCACATAGCGCTGCCGAGCGTACTCAGCTGAACGCAAAAGTCGTCGCGAAGCTTGCTGCGGACACCCGGCTCACCGCAATCGTCAATGGATTTGACCAGCCACAGGCGCAGGATCCACTGGGTCTGACACACGCGCAATTCGACCAGAACCCGCGTCAGGCCGACCCTACCGCATACCAGTTTGACACACGCAAGACCATCTCCCAGCAGCAGGTTGGGTTGACGCTGGACCATAATCTGTCCGCCGCGGATACCTTGCATGCGCGGATTTATGGCGGTGTGCGCAAGGTCTATCAGACGCTGGCGCTGAGCGGCAACGGCCCCACTTCTTCCGGCGGGGTGGTAGACCTGGACAACAGTTACGAGGGCCTCGGGGTGAACTGGACGCACAAGACCGCGATCAACGAGTTGCCGCTGAACTGGACGATAGGCCTGGATGCCGACCAGCTGCAGCAGGGCCGCCGCGGTTTCGTAAATAATGCCGGTTCCAGCGGCGCGCTCAGGCGCAACGAGGACGACAGCGCCGAAAATATTGATCTGTTTGGCCAGGCCGACTGGACGTTCGCGCCGAAATGGAAAGCTACTGCCGGCGTGCGCAACAGCACCGTAAGCGTGGCGGTCAGGGATCATTACATTACCTTTGGCAGTCCCGACGACAGCGGCAGCGTGGAGTACCACAACACCAGCCCGGTGGTTGGGCTGGTCTGGTATGCCAGCGACAATATGAATATTTATGGCAATATCGGGCGTGGCTTTGAAACACCGACGCTGGTGGAAAGTGCATATCGCACAGGCGGCAGCGGGCCCAATTTTTCATTGCGTCCCTCGACCAGCACTCAGGCTGAAGTCGGGGTAAAATCACAAAATAATGTACAGACGCTGGACTTCGCTTTGTTCCATGCGCTCAGCCATGACGAAATCGTGCCGCAATCCAACAACGGTGGGCGCACAGTATTCCAGAATGCCGATCGGGTGGTGCGGCGCGGCGCGGAAGTTTCATGGAAAGCCAGCGCCGGGCCGCTGGCCGGGGGCATAGCGTATACCTTGCTGGATGCGCGCTTCGACAGTTCCTATACCAATGCCGGCGTTCCTGTTGCGGCAGGTAGTCGTCTTCCCGGTGTTCCGTTGCACAGCCTGTTCGGGCAGATCGAAACCACGGTCATACCCGAGCTAAAAACGGGCTTGGAAATGCGCGTGGAAAGCAGTGCCTACGTGAACGATGCCAACAGCGATACTGCGCCGGGGTATGCGGTGGTTAACCTGCGGGCCGCGCACGAATACCGGGTTGGGTCGGCGAATCTTAATGTGTATGCGCGGCTGGATAATATCTTCAATAAAAATTATGCCGGGTCCATCATCGTGAATGAGACCAATGCCCGATACTTCGAACCCGCGGCAGGGCGGCGGCTGTTCGTCGGTTTGCGCAGCCAGTTCTAGCGGATGGGATCGGCGGACGTCCGGGTCAGATGTCCTATTATCGGTCCAACTGTGAATCAATTACATGATCGATAGTATGGAGATTCAGGAAAGCGCTGGCCCGAATCTGCAGATTCCTGCCGTGGCTGACCTCAAACTGTCCGAACTGATCGGCGCACTCAGCTATGCGCTGGACATTACCGAAGGTCAGCCGGCCGGACATTGTGTGCGCTGCTGCTGGATAGGAATGAATATAGGCCGCGAGATCGGCCTGACCGATGACCAGTTGTGGGAGTTGTATTACACCTTGCTGCTCAAGGACCTGGGCTGCAGCAGCAATGCCGCGCGGATCTGCGAGCTGTACCTGACTGATGACCGTAATTTCAAACGCGACTTCAAGACCGCCGGCACCAGTTTGCCGCAAGTGCTGCGTTTTGTACTCAAGCACACCGGCCTGAAAGCGGGCCTCGCAGAACGCTTCCGCGGTGTGTTGACGATCATGCGCGATGGCAGTGAAATTGCCCAGGAAATGATCGCGACGCGGTGCCAGCGCGGCGCCGAAATCGCCCGGCTGTTGCGTTTTTCGGACGACGTTGCCGCGGGTATTTACAGCCTGGACGAACACCATAACGGTAAGGGCAAGCCAGCGGGATTGAGCGGCGACGAAATTCCCGTGTATGCCCGTATTGCGCTGCTGGCCCAGGTCGTTGACGTGTTCAATACGCTCGAGGGCAGCCAGGGTGCGCTGAAAGAAGCGCGCGAACGCGCCAATAACTGGCTTGACCCGCAACTGGTGGATGCGTTTGAGCGCGTCGCCCGGAGCGAGGCATTCTGGCGCACGCTGGCGTCATCCGATATCGACCAGACGGTGTTTGCGCTGGAACCGGCCAGCCATGAAATGCCGCTGGATGATGATTACCTGGACGATATCGCCGCGGCTTTCGGCCAGGTCGTGGATTCCAAAAGTCCTTATACCAGCGGCCATAGCGCGCGGGTCGCGCTGTATACCGACATGATCGCGGAAGAACTGGGCCTGTCGCCGGAGCGCCGCCGCTGGCTCAAGCGCGGCGCATTGCTGCATGACCTCGGTAAGCTCGGCGTCAGCAACAGCATCCTCGATAAACCGGGCAAGCTGGATATTGAGGAGTGGGATATGGTCAGGATGCATGCGGCTTACACCGAAACCATCCTGTCGCGTATCAGCGCTTTTGCCGAATTGGCCCAGGTGGCCGGCGCGCATCATGAGCGGCTGGACGGCGGCGGCTATCCGCGCGGCCTCAAGGGCGACCAGATCTGCCTGGAGACGCGCATCATCACCACAGCCGATATTTTCGATGCGATCACCGCCGAGCGGCCTTACCGCGGCGCCATCCCGATTCCGCGCACGCTGGAAATCATGGAGGCGACCGTGGGCAGCGCGATTGATGCCGATTGTTTTGCCGCGCTTAAACTGGCTCTGGACCGGTTGCCGTCCGACGCACCGTGAACCCGGCGAAATCAGGCTGCCGGGGTTTTCAACCCGTCGGTCAGATGCGGCGCAATCACCTGCAGCATCTGCGCAAAAACTTTGGGGTTGCCGGCGCATACATGGCCGCTCTTGAGGTGGCTGTCGTTGCCCTGAAAGTCGCCCACCAGGCCGCCTGCTTCGGTAATCAGCAGGCATCCGGCGGCGATGTCCCACGGCTTCAGGCCGGTCTCGAAGAAACCGTCGTAGCGCCCGGCTGCGGTGTAGGCGAGGTCCAGCGCGGCCGAGCCGGGGCGGCGCAGGCCGGCGGTCTTCTGCATCATCTCGCGCAGGATATTCATGTAGGCATCGAGATGCTCAAAACGGGTGTACGGAAAGCCCGTGCCGATCAGGCATTCGGCCAGTTCGATGCGCTTGCTGACGCGCAGGCGGCGATCGTTGAGGTAAGCGCCGCGTCCGCGCGTGGCGGTAAACAGATCGTTGCTGGTCGGGTCGTACACCACCGCCTGGGTCGGCACGCCGTGGTGCAGCAGCGCGATGGAGACTGAATATTGCGGATAGCCGTGCAGAAAATTCGTGGTGCCGTCGAGCGGATCGATCACCCACTGATATTCCGAAGCGCCTTGGGTGCCACTCTCTTCTGCTAGAATTGCGTGATTCGGGTAGGCATCCAGCAATGTGGCGATGATCGCCTGCTCTGCCATGCGGTCCACTTCGCTGACATAATCGGAATGCGATTTCTTGGTGACGGTGAGATGGTCGAGGTTATCGGCGGCGCGGTGGATCAGATTGCCGGCGCGGCGCGCGGCCTTGACCGCGATGGTGAGCATGGGATGCATATAAACCTTTTTTAATGAGCTGTCGGACTTCCGACCCTCTATTTTAGTGTGAATTGCGCTTGGATAACCCTGAGATTTTAAAAAATGTGCGCGTGGTGCTCAGTCATACCACCCATCCGGGCAATATCGGCGCGGCGGCGCGGGCGATGAAGACCATGGGCGTCGAGTCCCTGTATCTGATCAATCCACGCCACTTCCCGGACAGTATGGCCGAGACCATGGCGGCCGGCGCGGACGATGTATTGCAGCACGCGGTGGTATGCAGCTCGCTGGATGAGGCGTTGCAAGGCACGGTATTTGTGCTGGCGATGACGGCGCGGTTGCGCGATATTTCGCATGAAGTGCTGACGCCGCGGGAAGCCATGCCGCTGCTGGCGCAGCATGCCGAGCGGCAGCCGGTGGCGCTGCTGTTCGGCACGGAAATGGCCGGGCTGACCAACGAGGAAGTCAGCCGTAGCCATATGCTGGTGCGCATCCCGGCCAATCCGGACTATTCCTCGCTCAACCTGGCCGCGGCGGTGCAGGTGGCTTGCTACGAACTGAGCGTGGCGCTGCAATACGCCGGTCTGAATGAGCGTCAGGTCGAAATCGAACCGGCGCGGCATGAAGAACTGGAAAGGTTGTTCGTACACTTTGAAGAAGCGCTGACCGAGATCGGTTTCTTCAAAACCAAGAATTCCAACAAGCTGATGCAGAAACTGCGCCGCTTGTATGCGCGCGCAAGGCTGGAGCAGGAAGAGGTGAATATTCTGCGCGGTATCCTGAGCGCCGCGACCGAATATCATGGACGGATCAGGCAGGATTTATCAAATAACGGGATCAGCAGCGTGGCGGGCGAGTGATGTGGCAGACCTTGAAAGAAGATATCGATAGCGTGTTCGCACGCGACCCGGCAGCGCGCAGCGTATTTGAAGTGCTGACCTGCTATCCCGGCGTGCACGCGCGCATCGTGCACCGCGCGGCGCATCGGCTGTGGCATGCCGACCTGAAATGGCTGGCGCGTTTCGTGTCGCATCTCGGGCGCATGCTGACCGGGATCGAAATACATCCGGGGGCCGTCATCGGGCGACGCTTTTTTATCGATCATGGCATGGGGGTGGTAATCGGCGAAACTGCAGAAATCGGTGATGATGTCACGCTATACCATGGCGTGACTCTCGGTGGAACGTCCTGGAAAGAAGGCAAGCGCCATCCCACGCTCGGCAATGGAGTCGTGGTCGGCGCCGGCGCTAAAATACTTGGCCCAATCACCATCGGAGAGGGCGCCAAAATCGGCTCCAACGCGGTGGTGGTCAAGGACGTGCCGGCCGGCGCGACCGCCGCCGGCATACCCGCGCGCATACTGGACGAGGCGAGAAAAAGTTCGGGTTTCAACGCCTACGGCATCAGCAACGACCAGAATGATCCGCTGGCGCAGGCGATCCATGGCCTGCTGGGCCACAGTGTCGTGGTCGATCAGCGTATCAACAAGATTCTCGAACAGCTGGAAAAGCTCGGTGTGAACATCGAGGAAGAGCGTGCGACTGCCGACAAATTCGATCCGAATTATCTGAACAAGATTGTGGACTGACGCCACGCGGCATGCTGGAATGAGCGCGTGAGTGTAATGGATGAGCAACAAGATGAGCCTTAATTTCCCGATCTACCTGGATTACTCGGCCACCACGCCGGTGGATCCGCGGGTGGCTACCGCGATGATTCCTTATTTAACCGAAAAATTTGGTAATCCTGCCAGCACGTCGCACGCCTATGGCTGGAGCGCTGATCAGGCAGTCGAGCACGCACGAGCGCAGGTGGCGGCGCTGGTCAATGCCGACCCGAAAGAAATTGTGTGGACTTCAGGCGCGACCGAATCGAATAATCTGGCGCTGAAGGGCGCGGCGCATTTCTACCGCGACAAGGGCCGGCATATCGTCACGCTGACGACCGAGCACAAGGCGGTGCTGGACACCGTGCACGAGCTGGAACGGCAGGGTTTTTCCGCAAGCTGCGTCGATCCCGAGCCGAACGGCCTGCTCGACCTGGAAAAGTTCGCCGCAGCGTTGCGCGGCGACACCATCATCGCCTCGGTCATGATGGTGAACAATGAAATCGGCGTGATCCAGGATATTGCCGCGATCGGCGCAATCTGCCGTGAACGCGGCATATTGCTGCATGTGGATGCGGCGCAGGCGACCGGCAAAGTGATGATCGACCTGCAGCAGTTGCCGGTCGATTTGATGTCGTTTTCCGCGCATAAAACCTACGGCCCCAAGGGTATCGGCGCGCTGTTTGTGCGGCGGCGGCCGCGCGTGCGGCTGGAAGCGCAGATGCACGGCGGCGGCCATGAGCGCGGCATGCGCTCGGGTACGTTGGCCACGCACCAGATTGTTGGCATGGGCCAGGCCTTCCATCTCGCGGCACAGGAAATGGCCGGCGAAAATGAACGCATACGCAAACTGCGCGATCGGTTGTGGCAGGGCCTGGCCGGGCTGCAGCAAATCTATCTGAACGGCGATGCCGAGCAGCGTGTGCCGCACAATCTGAATATCAGTTTCAGTGGTGTGGAAGGCGAGTCGCTGATCACCTCGCTCAAGGATATTGCAGTATCGAGCAGTTCCGCGTGCAACTCTGCCAGCCTGGAGCCATCATATGTGTTGCGCGCGCTGGGGCGCAGCGATCAGCTGGCGCTCAGTTCCATCCGCTTTTCGATAGGGCGCTATACTACCGAAGAGGAAATAGACTACACCGTGCAGCTGTTGCTGAACCAGGTGGGCCTGTTGCGCGAACGCCGCGCTGTTTAATTTAAGCGGTCTGAACTCAGTGCGGGACAGCAATGCGGGAACGGCTGAACCAATAGATGGATTGATGGGATAAAAATGAGTGGATTGAGTCTGACGCGATTTTCTGTACGCTGGCTGTACCTGGCCGGGGCGCTGGTCACGGCTGCGCTGTTCGGCGCCGCGCTGTACCTGCAATACGTGCTGCATCACGATCCCTGTCCATTATGTATGGTGCAGCGCGTCATATTTATTGTGATCGGGATTCTGTTCACGCTTGCTGCGCTGCACGGCCCCACCTCCGCGGGCGCCAGAATTTACAGTGGGCTTATCGCTCTGTTTGCGCTGATCGGCGTGGGCGTGGCCGGCCGTCATATCTGGATTCAGCATTTGCCGAAAGACGAGGTACCTGCCTGCGGCCCCGGCCTCAACTACATGCTGGAAAATTTCCCTATGGCGGACGTGCTGAAGGAATTGATGCACGGTTCCGGTGAATGCGCCGCAAAGGGGTGGACATTTCTGACTCTGGGGCTGCCGGAATGGGCGCTGGTCTGGTATCTGCTGCTCGGCGCGTGGGCAATACTGATTGCCGTCAGGAAGCCGGTTTGACTTACCGCGTTTCGGCGTCCTTACATCGGGTTTATCATCTGAATTTCAGCAATTACTGAGCTTTAAAACGAAAACATCGCCTTCAGCCCGATTGCGTCCATGCTGGATTCAGGTTGCCAGATATGGAAGGAGCCACTGGAGTTGGAGCTGATCACCACGTTGGATTTGCTGAAACGCCAGCTATCGTAGTAACCAACCACATCCAGTTGTTTGCTGATGCGATAACTGATTTCCGCATAAAAACTGATATCTTTGCCCGGGGTAAGAATCGGGTTGGAATTAAAACCCTGTGCGTCAAGATGGGAATCTTCGCGCGTGAAGAATGGATATTTAAGGCCCCCGCCACCGTGCCACCCGCTGCCCCGTGCTGGCTGATCGAAAGCGATCCCGCCGCGCACAAATAATATCGAATAGTCCTCAACCTGGCTGTAGCCTATGGTGCGCTTCCACCAATCCCACCCTGCCGCCCCGACGTAATCCAGGCGATAACTGCCGAAACTGCTGCGGTAAGTCATTTGACCCTCGTGGGTCATGCCCAGGTATTGGGTAGTGGTGGAGACCGGATCGCCGTCGTTCGGGCTGCCGTTCATCTGAATGTAAGTGTCGTAATTGACCGTGCCAAGATAAACCTTGCCCCGATAACCCAGCATAACGTCCCGCACATCATCCTGTTCCCAGTTGAAACTGAATGCTTTTCGGAACCCCAGTTCCTTGGGCTTTCTGGTTTCCCCAGCCGCAGAGGTAATTTCCACCCAGCTGTACATTTCCGCTCCACCGCCGATATCCCAGGCTGCGGCAACCGTGGTGGAATACATGGCAGGGGCTACCAAGGCGCAGCATAAGATAATTTTTGTCATTGTTCAGTTTTATATTTTTTTTAATTATACTGATTTTTTGAAGTGTGCAGCATCGACAATTATCCAGCAACCGCAACTGCTGAAACGCTCTCAAGCATCCGATAGACTGAGCACGGCTACGCTTCACCCAGCAATAATTTCCATAGTTCAATCACCGCCTGAGTATTCACCTCCGCGGCGTCCACCCGGCTCGGCGTTACATTATTGAGACGCATGCGATGTTGCAGCATGCGCAGATGTCGATAACACTGAGATACCTGGTCGGCCAGTAACGCAGGTATCAACTGCAGCGCGGCGGCACGCTGCAACAGCGCCAGATTGCCGCTGTTCGCGGTTAATTCGGCATGCTGGTGAGTATGGGCCAGCACCAGGAATTGCACGATGAACTCGATGTCCACCATACCTCCGGTGTCGTGCTTGATATCGAATAAGCCGCTGGTGTTGGGGTGTCCGTCGTGCATCTTCTGGCGCATCGCGACAATTTCATTGCGCAACGTCGCCATGTCACGCGGCTGACGCAGTACTTCGATGCGCACCGCTTCAAATTGCTTGCCAACCTGGGCGTCGCCGGCGCTATAGCGCGCACGCGTCAGCGCCTGGTGCTCCCACACCCATGCATGCTGGCGCTGGTACTCGGTGAACGCCGCGACCGAACTGACCAGCAGGCCGCTGGCGCCGTTGGGGCGCAGCCGCAGATCGGTTTCATACAGCCGCCCCGAAGGCGTGAAACTGCCCAGCATGGTATTGATGCGTTGCGCCAGCTTGGCGTAAATTTCCGCCGCGTCGGGGTGATCATCGTCATACAGGAAAATCAGGTCCAGGTCGGAGGCATAGCCCAATTCGCGTCCGCCCAGCTTGCCGTAGGCGATGATTGCAAATGCGGGTTGCGGCCGATGTTTTTTGCGTGCATCGCGCCAGCAGATCTGCAGCACGTGGCGCAGAATCAGGTTGGCCAGATCGCTGAGGTGATCGCTCAACACTTCCAGCGACAGCAGCCCTTGCAAGTCCATCGCCAGCAGGTGGAAGGTGCGGGTATGCTGGAATTGGCGCAGCACTTCCATTTCGCGCTCCATGTCGGCGTCACAGGTAGCCAGCTGTTCCTGCAATTCCAGGTCCAGCGCTGCCCAGTCCGGCATGCGGTAAATTTCCCGCGCATCGAGAAACTCATCCAGCAGGATCGGGTGCTGGATCAAATATTCGAAACCCCAGACACTGGCGGCGGCAACCCCGACCAGGCGCTGCAGCACCTGCGGATATTCCGCTAGAAAGGCCAGGTAGGAGGCGCGCTGGCTGATGCTCTCCAGCAGGTTCAGCAACCGCGTCAGGGTCTGGTTGCGGTTACCCTGCGGCAGCGGGGCATTGGGCTGGACCGGTTGCTGTTGCTCGCCATCGCGGTTTTCCGGGGCCGCACGGGGCGCCTTGCGCCGCTCTTCGCGAGTACGCGGCGCGGCGCACAAAGCGATGAACTGCGGAATCAGCTTGTCCATGCGCTGCCTGCTGACCTCGGGCAACTGGCGGTAGCGGGCGCTGGTGCGGATATGCAGCAGCCGCTCGGCCAGTTCCAGTTCATCCTCGTAGCCCATCCTGCTCAGCGCGGCGCACAATTCCGCTGCGTTCATATTTTCATGCCATAACGTCAGCCCTGTGGTGTCGCTGCCAACGGCGTCGCTTTGCTCAGTGCTGAAAATTTGCGTGAACTGAATGCTGACCAGCGCGCGATGGTGGTCCAGCTGCGCCAGCATCGAGTCGTAATCCGGATAACCCATGCCGATGGCGATAATCGCCTGGTCTTGCGGATTTTCGGGCAGATCCTGAGTTTGCTGATCGTCCAGATATTGCAGCCGATGTTCCAGATTGCGCAGGAATACATAGGCGGCGCTTAATTCCGCGGTGGTTTCAGCGCTGAGCTGGCCATGTTTGCATAGCAGCTGCAGTACTTGCAGCGTAGGCCGTATGCGCAGGCTGGCATCGCGGCCGCCGCGTATCAACTGATAAACCTGCGCGATGAACTCGATTTCGCGGATGCCGCCGGGGCCCAGCTTGATATTGTTAAGGCGGTCACGCCGTAACACTTCCTGGCGGATTTGCACGTGCAGCTTGCGCATCGAACTGAATGCGCCGAAATCAAGGTACTTACGGAAAACAAAGGGCTGGGCCATTTGCATCAGCTCTGCCGCCGCGCTGTAGCCGGAAGGGGCCACCACGCGCGCCTTGATCCAGGCGTAGCGCTCCCATTCACGGCCCTGTTCCACCAGATACTCTTCCAGTGCGGCCATGCTGAGCGTGAGTGGGCCGCTGTCGCCGTAGGGACGCAGCCGCATGTCGACGCGAAACACATATCCTTCGCCGGTCAGTTCGTTGATCAGGCTGATCAGGCGCCGGCCCAGCTTGCTGAAAAATTCGTTATTCGACAGCACGCGCGGACCGGCTGTCTCACCGTCTTCCGGGTAGACGAAAATCAGATCGATATCGGAAGAGACATTCAGCTCGCCACCGCCCAGCTTGCCCATGCCGATCACCAGCAATTGCTGCGCTTCTCCGCTGCTGCTGCCCAGCGGTGAACCATACTGGCCAACCATGGTCAGCATTACAAGCTCCAGCGACCTTTGCAGAACCAGTTCCGCCAGCGCAGTCATCGTGGTCATGACCTCGTCCAGATTGGCCAGCCCGCCCAGGTCACGGGTCAGCAGTTTCAGCATCACGCGCTTGCGCAAATGGCGCAGCGCGCGCGACAACGCTTCTTCGTCCCCGCACGGCATCGCGGCCAGCCATTCCGCCATCTCCTGTGCGCTGCAGGGCTGCAGATAACGGGTGCGCAGCCACGGCAGCAGCGTGTCATCGTTGTCGAGCAGCCGTTGCAGATAGCGGCTGCCGTGCATTGCACGCTGAACGGCCGCATCAAAATCAGTGTCGGGGGAGGGAATCACGGTATTCATCGGCGGGGCTTCGAGTTAAAATGCGTATTCATATGCTCCATTATAAATCTTCAGTACGCTTCCGGGATGACGGGATTGCGCGGTTGGCTGATTCCGCAGCGTCATGGTGAAAACATTCCTGGGCGTCGCGTGGAAATCCGTTAAACGTCTGCATCTGGTCCTCTGGGTCAGCATAGGCCTGCTGCTTTTTTTTGCAGCGGCGACCATGCTGAGCCTGCGCTACTGGATATTGCCGGATATCGAGCGCTACCATGACCTGATCAGTTTATCGGTCAGCAAATCGATAGGCCAGCCAGTCACCATCGGCAAAATAGAGGCTGACTGGCGCGGCATTCGTCCGCATTTGCTGCTGAGCGACGTGCGCATGCTGGATCGGAGCAACCCGCAACTGAGCGCGCTGGCATTGCGCCGTGTGGATGTCGTGGTGTCGTGGAAATCACTGCTAAGGGGAGCCGTGCGGCTGTACAGCCTCGAGCTGGACCAGCCTGATTTGCTGATCAGGCGCGATGCGCAGGGCGTGCTGCATATCGCGGGCGTAGCGCTGGACCAGCCCGCGGCGAACGGTAACAATCTGGCCGACTGGCTGTTGCATCAGTCCTATATGCTGGTCAGCAATGCCCGTATCACCTGGCGCGACGAGCAGCGCGCCGCACCTGATCTGGTGTTAAGCCAGGTGAATCTGCTAATCGAAAATAACGGCCGGCATCATCGTTTTGCCGTGCGCGCGCTGCCGCCGCCGGAATTGTCGGCCCAGCTCGATCTGCGCGGGGATTTGTTCGGCACCAGCTTTGATCAGCTGAACAGCTGGCGTGGCCAGCTGTATACCCAGCTGGCTTACGCCGATGTGGCTGCGTGGCGGATGTGGCTGCCCCTGCCTGATGAGTTCAAAAGCGGCCAGGGGGCGCTGCGCGCCTGGATGCACTTGCAGGACGGCGCGGTAGATGAAGTCACGGCCGACGTGGCGCTGGCTAATGTACAGGCGCAACTGGCCAGCGATGTGACGCCGCTCAATCTGGTTAAATTGCACGGACGGCTCGGCTGGCGCGCCACCGCGCACAGTTATGCAGTATCCACGCGCCGGTTGTCGCTGCAAATGAGCGACGGCCTGAAATTGCCCCCCACCGATTTTTACCTTTACATGGCTGAGGCCAACGGTAAACAGGCGCCCACTGGCGAGCTGCGTGCCGATACCCTGGATCTGGCCAAGCTCGCCAGCCTGGCGGAGGTGTTGCCGCTGGACCATGAAATGAAACGCTCGCTGGCTGAGTTTGCGCCGCAAGGCATGGTCTCTGCCGTGCAGGCCAAGTGGCAGGGAGACAGCGACCGGCTGATTCATTATGAACTGAAGGGGCGTTTCAACCGGCTCAAGCTGAAGCGGGTGGGTAATTTGCCCGGCTTCAGCGGCGTCAGCGGCGAAATCAATGGCAGCGACACTGCCGGTACGCTGACGCTGAATGCCCGCAAGCTGACGCTGGATGCGCCCGGAATCATGGCCGAGGAGCTCGATCTCGATGCGCTTACTGCCAAGTTGGTCTGGCGCGCCAACCGGCAGGGCACGGAAGTAAAATTCAGCAATATTGCCGCGGCCAACACCGATCTGGCCGGCACCGCATTCGGCAGTTTCCAGACTTCGCCGCAAGGCCCCGGCATCATCGATCTGACGGTGCAATTGACGCGCGGCGCGGTGGCGCGCGCGCATCGCTATATCCCGCTGATTGCGATGAGCCACGGCGCGCGCGATTGGGTGCACAGCGCGCTGCAGGGCGGGCAGATCAACGATTTTCTGCTGCGCATCCATGGCAACCTGAACGATTTCCCTTTCCCGGAAAATAAAAAGGGCCTGTTCAGAATACAGGCGCGCTCCAGTGGTATCGCACTGGAATATGCGCCGGGCTGGCCGCGCATCGAAAACGGCAACGGTGAACTGCTGATCGAAGGGAAGCGGCTGCAGGTGCGGGCGCCGAGCGCGACCACGCTGGGCGAGCAGTTGCAAAAAGTTGTGGTGACGATCCCCGATATGCTGAGTCCGGATCTGTTGCTGCAGGTACGCGGCGCAGCGGTTGGAGAAACCGCGCACGGCCTGGATTTCATCCAGAAAAGCCCGGTGCGCGGCTATATCGACGGTTTTACCGACACCATGACCGCGCGCGGCAATGGCCAGCTGGATCTGCAGGTCGATGTACCGCTCAGCGGCAGCAGACCGGTTACCGTCAACGGCAGCTACAGCTTCCTCAACAATGAGATCAATCTCGGCAGCGGAATACCGGTGCTGTACCAGGCTCACGGCGATCTGCTGTTTACCGAATCATCGCTGCGCACGCGTAATGCCGCCGCGCAGATACTTGGCGGACCGGCCACGCTGGTGTTGCAGAGCGGCAACGATGGCGCGATGCGGGCCAGGGCGCATGGACTGGCGACCATTGATGGGCTGCGCAAGGGGCTGCCGCATCCGGTGTTTAACAGGATGCACGGCAGCAGCGAATGGGATGCGGATATCACCGTGCAAAAAAAGCTGACCGATGTGGTCATTACGTCCAGCCTGGCCGGGATCGCTTCCAGCCTGCCTGCGCCGTTCTCCAAGAGCGCGGGCGTGGCGGTTCCGCTGCGCGTGGAGATAAACAGCGTGACCGCGCAGCAAGATATGGTTGCATTGCAATATGGCAAACTCCTGGCGGCGAAATTTTTACGTCGCCAGCAAGGCGGCGAGTGGGTGGTTAATCGCGGCACGATCAATTTCGGCGGCGGCGAGAAATGGCTGGACCGGGAAGGCATATGGATAGCCGGCACCATTCCCCAGTTGGCGCTGGCCGGCTGGGATGGCTTATCCGATCCAGCGCCTGGCGCCGCCGCGGGTGGAAACGCTAACCCGGTCAGTATTGCCGGCGGCGACGTGCTGATCCAGAACCTCGACGCGTTCGGCTATCAGGCAAATAATCTGCACATTGTTGCACGCAACCGCAACGGGATCATGACCGCGCAACTGGCGGGGAATGAAGCCAATGGCGAAATCAGCTGGCAGGCGCAAGGCAAGGGCAAGCTGGTGGCGCGGCTGAAAAATCTGTCGCTGAATGCTGCAGATAAAGACATTAAGAATGCTGCGGTGACCAAGCCTGTGGCTGGCGCGGCGGAAAAACCCCCGTCCGAGGCCGAGTTTCCCACGCTCGATCTGATGGTCGATGATCTGATCTACAACAACAAACCGCTGGGCCGTCTTGAACTGCTGGCGCAACAGCATGGACGGGACTGGCTGCTGGAACGCATGCGCATACTGAATCCGGGTGGGCAGCTGACCGCGGACGGGAAGTGGAGCATGATCCCGGGCGCTCCGCAGACCCAGGTTAATTTCAAACTGGAGATTACCGACGCGGGAAAAATTCTTGCGCGCTCGGGCTATCCGAACAGCGTCAAGCAGGGCGGCGGTAAGCTGGACGGGGCGTTTTCATGGAATGGCAGTCCGAAGGAATTCGATTACGGCATCATCGACGGCACGCTGAACCTGAATGCCGGCAAGGGCCAGTTTCTTAAAATCGATCCGGGCATAGGCAAACTGCTCGGCATCCTGAGCCTGCAGGCGCTGCCGCGCCATATGACGTTCGATTTTGCTGATGTGTTCAGCGATGGCTTCGCCTTTGACAGCATCACCGGCACGGCGCAGATCAAACATGGCATGCTGGCGACCAATGATTTGAAGCTGGATGGCTCTGCCGCCAAGGTCACCATGCGCGGCCAGATCGACCTGAGCAGCGAAACGCAAAACCTGCGCGTGCGTATTTTACCGACGGTGGGCAATAGTGTTTCCCTGCTCGGCGCGCTGGCGGTGAGCCCGGTGATCGGGGTAGGCGCTTTCATCGTAAACAAGCTGTTGCGCGAACCCCTCGATAAGTTGGCATCGTTTGAATACAATGTGACCGGGACTTGGGCTGACCCCAACGTGGAAAAGGTCGGCAGCCGCAAGTAGCGCACACCAGAAATACGTTAAGAAAGTTGAACATGTCCGATGTAGATGGGTCACATACCCGGCCCGCCACCCCCTCAGGTGTCTTCAAAATTGCAGCCGTGCAGATGGCTTCGGGACCGAAGGTTGCCGGCAACCTGAGTGAAGCTCGGCGCCTGATGGAAAAAGCGGTGGATCAGGGCGCGCGCCTGGTGCTGTTGCCGGAGTATTTCCCGGTGATGGGCCTGAACGAAACGGATAAGGTCGCGGTGCGCGAGCAGCCGGGCGACGGTCCGATACAATCGTTCCTGAGCGAATTTGCGCGCCGGCATAAAATCTGGCTGGTCGGCGGCTCCATCCCGCTGGTCTCGGATGTGCCGGATAAAGTGCGCAGCGCCTGCCTGGTATATAACGACCGCGGCAAGCAGGTGGCGCGCTACGACAAGATCCATCTGTTCAACCTGGATCTGGGCAACGAGCATTATCGCGAAGCGCGCACCATCGAGCCGGGCCAGCAGGTGGTGACCGTGGATAGCCCATTCGGCCGCATCGGCCTTGCGATTTGCTACGATCTGCGTTTTCCCGAGCTGTTCCGGGCGATGAAAAACGTGGACATCATCATGCTGCCGGCGGCGTTCACTGAAACCACCGGCAAGATGCACTGGGAAATTCTGGTGCGCGCGCGCGCCATTGAAAATCTGGCGTATGTGGTGGCTGCGGCGCAGGGCGGCTACCATGTGAGCGGGCGTGAAACGCACGGCCACAGCATGATAGTGGATCCGTGGGGGCGCGTGCTGGACCGATTGCCGCGCGGCTCCGGCGTGGTGATCGCCGAAATCAATCGATCGTACCAGGCCAGCGTACGCGCCAGCCTGCCGGCTTTATTGCATCGAACCCTGAATACATGACCATTATGAAAAACGACACAACTTCCGCTTTGGTACAACAGTCGCTGCTGTCCACGCATGCGCTGGAAACGCGTCATCTGCAAAAGGTGTTCAGCAATATGCTGACGCACAAGGTGGACTATGCCGACCTGTATTTTCAGTACAGCCGCTCCGAAAGCTGGTCGCTGGAAGAAGGCATCGTCAAATCCGGCAGTTTCGGTATCGAACAGGGCGTAGGCGTGCGCGCGGTCAGCGGCGAGAAAACCGCGTTCGCCTATTCCGATGATATCAGCCTGAGCGCGCTGGAAAGCGCCGCGCTGGCGACCCGCGCGATCGCGCGCCAGGGCGGCGGCCAGGGCAAACCTGCGCCGGCGTTGAAACAGAGCGGGCGGCATCAGCTTTATTTACCGCATGACCCGATCGGCAGCCTCAACGATGCCGCCAAGGTGGCGCTGCTGGAGCGGCTGGAACGCTATGCGCGCGCGCTCGATCCGCGTGTCACGCAGGTGATGGCCGGGCTGGCGGGTGAATATGAACTGGTGCTGATCGCGCGCAGCGACGGTTTGCTGAACAGCGATATCCGTCCGCTGGTGCGGCTCTCGCTGCAGGTTATTGTGGAAAGCAACGGCAAGCGCGAACAGGGCTCGGCCGGCGGCGGCGGACGTTTCGACTACGCTTATTTCACCGACGAAATGCTGCAGGACTACGCCGCCAAAGCCGTGCACCAGGCGGTCACCAATCTCGACGCGAAGCCTGCGCCGGCCGGCAGCATGACCGTGGTACTCGGCTCCGGCTGGCCTGGTATCCTGCTGCACGAAGCGGTCGGGCACGGACTCGAGGGCGACTTCAACCGCAAGGGCAGTTCCACATTCTCGGGCCGGGTCGGTGAGCGTGTAGCGGCCAAGGGTGTGACCGTGGTGGACGACGGCACCATCACCGACCGGCGCGGTTCGCTGCAGATGGATGACGAAGGCAATCCGACCCAGCGCACCGTGCTGATCGAGGACGGCATCCTGCGGGGCTACCTGCAGGATACGCTGAATGCGCGCCTGATGGGCGTGCAGACCACCGGCAATGCGCGGCGCGAAACCTACGCCCATATGCCGATGCCGCGCATGACCAACACCTTTATGCAGAACGGCGCACATGATCCGCAGGATATTATCGCCTCGGTCAAACACGGCCTGTATGCAGCCAACTTCGGCGGCGGCCAGGTCGACATCACCAGCGGCAAATTCGTGTTCTCCACCACCGAAGCCTATATGATAGAAAACGGCAAAATCACCTACCCGGTGAAGGGCGCAACGCTGATCGGCAACGGCCCCGAAGCGCTCAACCGCGTCAGCATGATCGGCAACGATACCTGCCTCGACACCGGCGTCGGCACCTGCGGCAAGGAAGGCCAGAGCGTGCCGGTCGGTGTAGGTCAGCCGACGCTGCGGATAGACGGCCTGACTGTTGGCGGCACGGCCTGATGTTTTATTAGACCTCTTTTCGGCGCTGCGGGCCATAAATATATAGATGACCTGATCGCGCTTAAGCAGGCGGTTGGGCGGCCGGTGGATATATTCAGACATACAACATCTGCAGCAGATCAAGGCACAATGAAAACCGATTTCCCGAGCAGCGATCGCACTTATTACGTCAGCGACGAACGCCTGCGCGCGTTTCGGCAGCTCACGCCGGAGCAGAAGTTGCGCTGGGTGGAAGAACTGGCGACGTTTTTGCGGATGGCGAAAATCAGCAGGGAAAAGCCGCAGGAAATTCTGAAGCAAAGCTGACTGTTTTTGAATCGCAGCAGCTTCACCGTAACTGCGTAGAAACGCCGCTTTTGTCAGGAGCAATCGCCATGTTACGATGGCAGCAATCTTTAAAATCAAAGGGGTAAAAATAATGCCCCAGGTTATACGGCAAACCACTCCAGAAAATCAGGCGTTTTCGCCATCTACTTTACGTTAGCCTTTACTTATGCCCGCGGCCCCCCATCCAGTCTTCAAACAGCCTGCGAATCCCGAAACGTGCATTTGGCGGTATATGGATTTCACGAAATTCGTCGCCATGCTCGAATCTAGCTCGCTGTTTTTCTCACGCGCGGATCGCTTAGGTGACCCATTTGAAGGATCTTATTCGCGGGGAAATGAAAGATTGCGTCCAGAGGTCTACAAGGAGATCTACGACAAGATGTCAGTTGACGTAGTAGAAAAGATGCATCAGGGGCAAGCACAGCACTATAAATGGCAGCGCCAATGGACGTTCATAAACTGCTGGCACATGAACATTGGTGAATCAGCAGGAATGTGGAAACTCTACGCGAAGACGAACGAAGCAATTGCGATCAAATCTTCCTTCTCCTGCTTAGCAAATCAGCTTGATTCAGAAACATACATTGGTGTCGTGGAGTACATAGACTTCGATCATGATTGGCTTCCAGAAGGCAATGCGCTCTATCCGTACGTTCATAAGCGACGCTCTTTCGCGCACGAGCAAGAGGTTAGAGCCCTGTTTGTAGATTGGCCTGTAACCGAAGCCGGGTTCAACCTTCAAGCTGTTCCGCCCGAAAGCGGGCTGGAACGTAAAGTCGACATCCAAGAGCTTGTTGAAGCTGTCTACGTTGCGCCTACCTGTCCGTCTTGGTTTCGAACTCTTGTTAAGCAGGTATGCCACAGATACGGTTTAACGAAACGGGTCGTCCAATCGTCTCTTGATGCTGAGCCATTCTTCTGAGACGGAGAAGGCTAACCCTTCAATCGAGAGGACGGCACCCGGCAAACCGAGGTGCCGCGTCTCATCTTAAACGTTGGGCATCACAGGAACTATCTCCGCACACTGCCTGCACAGTAAGGAGGATCCTAGGACTGCATTCAATATTGTACGTTTCCGTGTAAAGCCCGGTCGCGAGGAAGAGTTTGTCGATGTTCATCGGGCGATGAACGCAGACTTCCCCGGAATGCGCAGCTTTTCTGTTGTGAAAACTGGAGATAGGACTTATTGCGTTGTAGGTGAGTGGGAAAGCATGCAGAGCATCGCCAACGCACGCCCCGCAATGATTGCTAATCTGGATCGTTTGCGAGCCATGCTTGAGGACCTCGGCAATGGGCTTGGCGTCACTGACCCCGTCTCAGGTGAGGCCGTTTTAGAGCTGCGCCCTTAGCTGGTGAGTGCCGCCCAACAACAGGCTCCGGCCGGCGTCTCTGCCTCCGGCCTTCGGCCCTGCGGCAGAGCCCACGGCTGAGCCCAAGTGGGTGTCACATCCCTAACATGCACCTGCGGCAGAATTGAATGTGCTGCTTGTAGTCTGTTGTACCATAGTCATCGGTCAGAAACGATACGTTTTTAAATTGTTCTGACGATGCCAGGAATTCTAAACTTTTCACCCCCCGCCACCCTTGGGTGGATTGAATCTCAAAGAACACAGGGCGCGATGCGCCACGCGGCTGCACCCTACGGTATAATCCGCGCCCTATATGTTGATTTTTCGCGGACTTCATCCCTCTATTGCGCAGCCGGTAGCACTGACCATCGGTAACTTCGACGGCGTGCATCGCGGCCATCAGGCGCTGCTGCAGCAGCTGAAGGCGGCGGCGCAAATGCGCGGCTTACCCACGGCGGTGCTGGTGTTCGAACCGCATCCGCGTGAATTTTTTACCCCCGAGCAGGCCCCGGCGCGTTTGACCAGCATGCGCGAGAAGCTTGAGCTGTTCGCTCAGTTCGGGATGGATCGAGTGCATGTCTGCCGCTTCGACAAAAAATTCGCGCAGATGGGCGCGGCCGATTTTATTCATGCGCTGAGCCTCGAAGTAGGCGCGAAATTCGTGCTGATCGGCGACGATTTCCGTTTTGGCACCGCGCGCAGCGGAGATTTCGGGCTGATGGAAAAAATCGGCGCGGAGCACGGGATGGTGGTGCAGGCGATGCACAGCGTGCGTCAGGACGGCATACGCATCTCCAGCACTGCGGTGCGCGCCGCGCTGGCCGAGGGTCGGCTGGATGTGGCGCAATCCTACCTTGGGCGGCCGTACAGCATCAGCGGACGCGTGGTGCATGGCGACGGGCTGGGCAAGCAGCTGGGTTTCGCCACCGCGAATATTCAGTTGGACCACAACCGCCCGCCGCTGTCCGGCATTTTCGTGGTGCGCGTGCAGGGCGACGATATGCCGCCGATGCAGGGTGTGGCCAGCCTGGGCGTGCGCCCGACGGTGAAGCTTGACGGCAGGCCGGTGCTGGAAGTGCATATATTCGATTTTGCGCGCGAGATTTACCATCGCCATCTGCATGTGGACTTTCTGCACAAGCTGCGCGATGAAGAGAAATATCCCGATCTGGCAACGCTGACGCGACAAATTGCGCTGGATGTAGAGCAGGCCAAAGAATGGTTCCAACAACATGACTGACTATAAAAATACCTTAAATTTACCCGACACGCCGTTTCCGATGCGCGGCGACCTGGCCCGGCGGGAACCGCAGATGCTGGCGCTGTGGCAGGCGCAGCAGCGCTACCAGAAATTGCGCGCAGCCAAGCTGGGCAAGCCAAAGTTCATCCTGCACGACGGCCCGCCGTATGCCAACGGCGACATCCACATCGGCCATGCGGTCAATAAAGTGCTCAAGGACATGATCGTCAAGAGCAAGACGCTGAGCGGATTCGATGCGCCTTATGTGCCGGGCTGGGATTGCCACGGCCTGCCGATTGAATTGCAGGTCGAGAAAAAACATGGCAAGGCGATTCCGCCGGCGCAGTTCCGCGAGTTGTGCCGTGCCTACGCTGCCGAGCAGATCGAACGCCAGAAGAAGGATTTTATCCGCCTCGGTGTGAGCGGCGACTGGGATCATCCGTACCTGACCATGGACTTCAAAACCGAGGCCGATATCATGCGCGCGCTCGGCAGCATTCAGGAGCGCGGTTATCTGTATCAGGGCTACAAGCCGGTCAACTGGTGCCTCGATTGCCAATCCGCGCTGGCTGAAGCGGAAGTCGAATATGAAGACAAGGTTTCGCCGGCAATTGACGTCGGCTTTGCGCTGACGCCGGATGCGGTGCAGGCACTAAAAGACCGCGACATCGTCGGCGACGCAATCGATGGGCGCCCGGTGTATGCGGTAATCTGGACCACCACACCGTGGACGCTGCCGGCCAATCAGGCGGTGAGCATGCATCCGGAATTCCATTACGACATTGTCGAAACCGAGCGGGCTTTTCTGATCATCGCGAGCGAATTGCGCGACGCGACGCTGGCGCGCTATGGCATTGCCAGTGATGCCCGCATTGTGGGCGGTGGCGCCGGTAAAAGTTTTGAGGGTTTGCTGCTGCAGCATCCGTTCGATGATCGTACCGTGCCGATAATCTGCGGCGAGCATGTCACCACCGAGGCGGGTACCGGGCTGGTGCACACCGCGCCTGCGCACGGCCTGGACGACTATTTCATCGGCCAGAAATATGGCCTGCCGAATCACAGCCCGGTCGGTGATGACGGTAAATTCGTCGCCAGCACGCCGCTGGTGGGCGGCCTGTTCGTCTGGAAAGCCAACGATGTAATTATCGAAGCGCTGAAAAGCAGCGGCCATTTGCTGCACCTGGAGAAGTTGCAGCACAGCTATCCGCATTGCTGGCGGCACAAGACCCCGATTATTTTCCGCTCGACGCCGCAATGGTTTATCGGCATGGAACAGGCGCCGCAGGGACAGGCCAGCCTGCGTGAACTGGCCAGCCATGCGGTGGAGGCGACGCGGTTTTATCCGGCCTGGGGACGCTCGCGGCTGGAAGGCATGATCAGCAATCGGCCCGACTGGTGCGTATCGCGCCAGCGCAACTGGGGCGTGCCGATGCCGTTTTTTGTACATCGCGAAACGCAGCAACTGCACCCACGCACGGCGGAGCTGCTGGAGCAGGTGGCGCTGCGCGTGGAACAGCACGGCATTGAAGCATGGTTCGCGCTGGATGCGCAGGAGCTGCTCGGCGCCGGAGCCGCGCATTACCGCAAGCTGAGCGACACGCTGGATGTGTGGTTCGATTCCGGTTGCACGCACGCCGCTGTGTTGCAGCGCCGCCCCGATCTGGCGTTCCCGGCCGACCTGTATCTGGAAGGTTCCGACCAGCATCGCGGCTGGTTCCAGTCGTCGCTGCTGACTTCGTGCGCGATCCATGGCCGCGCGCCTTACCGCGCGTTGCTGACGCATGGCTTCGTGGTGGACGGGCAGGGCCACAAAATGTCCAAGTCCAAGGGCAATGTGATCGCGCCGCAGAAAATTCTCGACACGCTGGGCGCCGATATTCTGCGGCTGTGGGTGGCTTCGACCGACTATTCCGGTGAGTTGAATATTTCCGATGAGATTCTGAAGCGCGTGGTGGAGAGCTATCGCCGCATCCGCAACACTTTGCGTTTCCTGCTGGCCAATATCGCCGATTTTGATGATCGGCGTGACGCGATACCGGTCGCCGAGTGGCTGGAAATCGACCGCTATGCGCTGGCGCTGACGCAAAAATTGCAGCAGGACATTTGCGCCGATTATGAGCGTTACGAATTTCATCTGGTGGTACAGAAGCTGCAGGCATTTTGTTCCGAAGACCTGGGCGGTTTCTATCTGGATATTCTGAAGGACCGGTTGTATACCGCAGGCGTTGACTCGCCTGCGCGCCGCTCTGCGCAGAATGCACTGCGTCAGATCACCCATGCATTGGTGCGGTTGATCGCGCCGGTGCTCAGCTTTACTGGTGAGGAGGCGTGGGTCGCGCTGACCGGTGAAGTGCAGAGCAGCGTGTTCGAATACGAATGGCATGATCTGCCCGACCCGCTGCTGGATGAGCAGGCCATGGCGGCCTGGCAGGACATCAGGAGCGTGCGCGAGCAGGTCAACAAGAAGCTGGAGGAAAAGCGTGCAGCCGGCCTGATCGGTTCGGCTCTCGCGGCGGAAATCGACGTGTACGCGGCGGATCGGACATTCCAATCATTGGCCCGCCTGGGCGACGACCTGAAATTTGTGTTCATCACTTCGCGCGCTACAGTACATGCACGCGGCGAGGCGAATCTGCTGGTCGAGGTCAGCCCGAGCGCGCACGCCAAATGTGAACGCTGCTGGCATTACCGTGCCGATGTCGGAAGCGATGCTCAGCATGCGACGTTGTGCGCACGGTGCGTTGCCAACCTGTTCGGTGCCGGAGAGGCGCGCTATTATGCTTAGCCGCTGGTTGGGTTTGAGTGCATTGGTGATCCTGCTGGACCAGCTCAGCAAAATTGCCGTCACGCGCCATTTTATTTATGGCGAAAGCCTGCCGCTGACCGGATTTTTCAATCTGGTGCTGGCGCATAATACCGGGGCGGCGTTCAGTTTTCTGAACGATGCCGGCGGCTGGCAGCGTTGGTTTTTCAGTGCCATTGCGCTGGCGGCATCGATATGGATCGTGTGGATGCTGCGTCGCCACCTCGAGCAAAAGCTGTTCTGCCTGGCACTGGCGCTGATCCTCGGCGGCGCGTTGGGCAACCTGATCGATCGCGTCCGGTTCGGCTATGTGGTGGACTTTCTGGATTTTTACTGGGAAACTTATCATTTCCCGGCGTTCAATGTTGCCGATTCGGCCATCACCTGCGGCGCGGTATTGCTGCTGTGGGACAGTATGGGGAAGAAAAAAACATAGCATGCGTATTGCGCCCGGGATGCAGCGCGACGCGGTCTGAAACTGGAGAGGTGGTCATGGATATAATACTTGCCAACCCGCGCGGCTTCTGTGCCGGTGTGGACCGTGCGATCGAGATTGTCGAGCGCGCGCTGGTGCTGCACGGCGCGCCGATATATGTGCGCCATGAGGTGGTGCACAATAAATTCGTCGTGGACGATCTGCGCGGCAAGGGCGCGATTTTCATCGAAGATCTGGCCGATGTGCCAGCCGGCAGCATTCTTATTTTCAGCGCGCACGGGGTATCGCAGGAAGTCCGGCGCGAAGCCGATGCGCGCGGTTTTACCGTGTTCGACGCGACTTGCCCGCTGGTGACCAAGGTGCATACCGAGGTGACGCGCATGCGCGAGCACGGCAAGGAAATCATCATGATCGGCCACGCCGGCCATCCCGAGGTTGAAGGCACGATGGGGCAGAGCCAGGGCGGCATTTATCTGGTCGAGTCGCCGGCCGATGTGAAGCTGCTGGATGTGCAGGATGAAAATAATCTGTCGTTCGTGACCCAGACTACGCTGTCGATCGATGATGCCAAAACCATCATCGCTGCGCTGAAGGCGCGCTTCCCGCTGATTACCGGCCCCAAGAAGGACGACATCTGCTATGCCACGCAAAACCGCCAGGACGCGGTCAAGCAGCTGGTGACGCAATGCGATGTGGTCATCGTGGTGGGTTCGCCCAGCAGTTCGAATTCGAACCGCCTGCGCGAAGTGGCGCATAATATGAGCATACCGGCCTACCTGGTGGACAGCGCCGATGAAATCAGGGAGGACTGGCTGGCGGGCAAGCAGCATGTCGGCATCACCGCCGGGGCGTCGGCGCCGGAAGTGCTGGTGCTGGCGGTCGTCGAGCGGGTGAGGGAACTGGGCGCGACCGCAGTGCACGAACTGCAGGGTATCCGCGAAAATGTCGTGTTTCCGCTGCCCAAGGCGCTTACTCCGGTTGCTGCGGACACACATTCCATTACCTGAACTGATCTGTCCAATACTGAAACGGATCCGTCCAATACCTGAACCGATCTGCCAATACTGAAACTCCGCGCGGATGCCGGGAATCAGGTCAATAAAAAACAGCGGACGATGTCCGCTGTTTTTTATCAATGCCGGTTATTTATCTGACGAGTTCGCGCCAGGATACCGGCTGGGCCGAGGCTGGCGTGCTGACCGGTAGCGCGGTGGTGGTTTTGTTACCGGCAGCATCGGTGCTGATCGCGGTCAACCCGCCGCCGCCGGGCAGGCTGACGATCACGAAACCGACCGAGATCGCATTGCCCAGCTTGCTCCCCGCGACCTGGTTCAACGCCGTTGAAATGTTCAGGCCACTCTTGAAATCCAGTTCATAAATCCAGCTATATCCGCCTACGGTACAGGCATTCGCATCCGGCACATTGGTTTCAACGACCAGCGTGCCGAGCGCCAGTTTGGGGTCGAGGTTGACGCGTTCGCCGGGTGAGTTGCCGCCTGGGTTGAAGTCGACATACCAGCCATACTGTTGTGTCCAGTCGACTGCATTGCCAGTAATCAGCCGCGTGGTGGGGGTATTCTGGGTGATGCTCTGTTGCTGAATGCCGGCCAGCGGACCGTTACCCGGCAGCAGGCGCGGATTGCCGATGTAGGCCGCGGCGCCGGTCAACGCCCAGTTGTCTTTCAGCGCGTAGAACGACTGCGTCCTCTGGTCGGACAGATCCGTGGTGCCGAGGTAACGGCCCGTGCCTATATACAAGGCGGGATTCCCTGTTGCGGAGGGAGAATCCACATTGTTCAGCACATCCGATAATTCCGGCCGGGTAGTAATGGGCTGAGGGTTGCCCAGGCCATCCTGCAGCGTAGCAAATCGCGTGGCACTGGGGCTGGCGGACGAATTGAGCGCGCCTAAATCAAAGCGCCAGATATCGCCGTTCAGGTCGCCGCCGTAGACGAACCGCGTGGTGTTATCGGTGTTGGCGAAGTCGGCCCAGGCGCTCAGCTTGGCCAGGCCGCTGGGCGCTGCGGCGGTGCCGGAATTGGTGCTGGTCTTGCTCAATATTGCGCCGGTTACCGCATCCAGTACATACAGAATGCCTTGTCCGGATCCCGGCGTTGTATTGTTGTAGCCGGAGGTGATCAGCACCACCCACTTGCCGTCCGGCATGCGTTTGGTGATGACCGGATTGCCGAAAACAAATCCGAGGTCGCTATCGGAAATATTGCATAGCGTACTGCTGGAGCATATTTCCCACAAAGCCCGTGGGTTGGCCGGATCGGTCACGTCCAGCGCATATGCTCCACGCCCGCCGGAATTCAGTCCCGCCACGAGAATGGTATGCCAACCCGTACTCAATCCCGAAGCGGCCGCGGCGGCGGCACCCACGTATATGTCCATGGACTCGGGCGAGCCGTCGACGAAGAAACGGTGGTTGCTGGCATAGTTTGCGTCGGCCAGATAATACAGAGAGGGCATCACGATTTTCGGCACGTACGCCCACATCTCATTGCCGTTGGTGGAATTGAATGCATGCAGCATACCGTCGTTGCCGGCTATGTAGACTACTCCCTGACGGTTGGCGTTGGCGCTTGCGAAGGATGCATAGCTGGGAGTCACCGCATCCGAAAAATTATACTGCGGCGCCTGTATATAGGCCGGCTTGGCATTGACCGTGTCTCCCAGCGTATGCTGACGCGGACGATATACCGCGGAGGGCGTGGTGAGTTCATAGCTCTTCTGACCGCGCAGATAATTGATCAGGTTGGCGCCGCTGTTGCCGGCGGTGATCTGCGTCGCCGTCAGATTGGCCGCGGTGCACTGAGACAGGAGCGTAAAGGTGCTGCACATATTGTCGAAATAGGCCTGCTCGGTTGCGCTCAGGTTGGTGTACAGAAACTGGCGCAGCTTGTTGGTGCCGCCGCCGTTATAGGAATTGGTCCCATCGAAGGTGTAGATATTGCGCGAGTCGACCGTTGCTGTGCTGTCAGCCGTCACCATGCTGTCCAACTGCACTTGCGCCGACCAGATATAAATCTGGGTTCCACCCCCGGCAGCGGGATAGGACACGATCACATTGCCGGTCGCCGGGTCAATGTTCTGGGCGATGACGTCGCCGTCCCACACGTTGGTGCGGTAAGTAGAACTGAAAATCAGATTGTTGGTCTGGGTGATATTCGGGCTGCTGGTCGACGACGCCGCTGCGGCTGCCAGATGAACATTAATACCCGCCAGCGCACCGGAAAGACCTCTGGACAGCGAAGATGGATCGCGCGCATTGTAATAAGTGCCGCGCCCGTTTACCGCGGCATGCCATAGATCATCCAGCGTGGTCTGGCTGTCATGCACCGGCAACGGCCAGTTGCAGGTGCCACTGCCGGAGAAAAAACAGCCGGTGGAAGCAGTCTTGATGCGTGAAAAGTCACCCGCAGTGGAGGTTGCATAGTCGGGCTGGTAGGTCATCAGCCCATCGGCTAGGCCGAGTGTAAAGGTCGTCATGTGCTGCCATGCCACAGGATCGGTGGCTGATATTGGTACGTTGTCCGTCGACACATCGGTGCCAAGTGCGCCGTAGGAGCCGCTCGGGCGCAAATCGGTCCCGTAATAGTACAGCGCCACATCCGCCAGCGTATTGCTGGCGCCGGCTACGCCGCCGTCATATGCGCCCAGGCTGCGTGCTGACAGGCCGGAATTCACGTTGTCGTAATTCCTCATGATAGTTGTCCCGTCCAGTTCCTTGACGTTGCTGTCGGTGCCGTTCCAGTACCCATCGGTCGTCATCACAGTGAAATTCTGCTGGCAGGAATACTGCACCGGATCATCAGTATGGTAAGCGTGGCCCGAAACCGTACTGTTATTGGTAATCATGCCGCTGTTGAGGCTATCGGTTTTGCCGGCAAAATAGCGGCCGGCGCGCGCCAGCGCCTCGCGCAACGGCGTGCTGTTGCCGGGGCTAATCGCATAGAGTTTGGTATACCAGCTGCTTTTCTGTGTGGAGTTAAACACATCGACTGGCAGAAACAGATTGGATGAACCGCTGCTCCAGTTGATCGTGATAAAGCCCACGCGATAACTGTCGTTCAGCGGCTGGAAAGCAATGCCGGCGGCGGACTTCATCATTTGTATGCGGGTCTGGTAGTAGGCATACCAGTTGGCAAAATTGGTCATTTCTTCGGCGTAGGTGCAATTCGGCGCGGCCGCGCAATCGACGCGATGGCTGCGGTCCAGCACGGTGAGATTGCTGAAATTCAGATTGACCCCGTTGGCGTTGACTGTGCCATTAAGCACGACATTGCCGTAGGTCGCGGTCGTCGGCACGACATCAATGCGATAGAACAGGCCGTAACGTACCGACTGAAAATTGATGCCGGTGCCGACGCTGTATTTGGCCTGGCAATTAGTGGTGCCCGACACGGATAGCTGGGCGCCGGGATCGCCCGGCGGCAGCGCAGCGGTGGTGCTGTTTTTGCAATAGCGTAGCGGAGCGGGGTAGTTGTAGGCCACCCCGGCTATCGAGACGGGAACGGCGGAAGCGGTGCAGTTGGTCAGGTAAACGCTGTCGCAATATTCGGTCGGGATGATCGCAAAATAATACGGAGCGCCATTTTTTGTCAGTGCGGTGGTGTACGACGCAGTGGTTCCCGGCGTCATTTTATTGATTGTGCAATTCGAGTTTGCGGTGGCCGCGCCTGTCGGTGGCGAGTAGGTGAACGTGCTGGAACTTATCCTGGTGACGCTGATGGCGGAACTGGTCTGGTATCCGCTGTCGCAGACGCCGCCGCTGCCGTTGGTGACCTGCACCAGATCGCCGGTGACCAGCCCATGGTTGGTCAGTTTTACCGTTACGGTATTGCCGGACAGGCTGATGCCCGGCGAGGAAGGCTGGGTTACAACCGGCGGGATGGTGATTGCGCAGCTGGCGTTGCCGGCGGTGACCACGTTGGCCGGAGCGGTATAGGTAAAAGTGGTCGAATTGGTAACGCTTACCGTTGTGGTCCCTGTGTATCCGGTGTCGCAGGTGCCTGCGCCGTTGGCGATATTGATCGTGTTGCCGCTGCTCAGGCCGTGCGCCGACGACAGCACAACGGTCACGGTCGTGTTGTTGGAACTGATGCTGGGCGCTGCCGGTGTGGAGGTGTGGGTTACCACAACCGTACAGGCGGTATTGCTCCATGAGTTGGTGTTGGTTGAGTTACCCAGATAGGTAAATGTGTTTGAGCCGACGGACAGTATATTGCTGGCTATATTTCGGTAGCTGGACGAACAGTTGTTGCCGCTCACCGTTAAGCTATCCCCGACGGCGGGCGCCGGAGACGCCGGCGATCGCCCGGTATAGCTGACCGTTACCGTCGACGAAGAGCGGGTGAGTGAGGGGCCGGTAATCGAAAGCGTGCTGGTGACCGGCACGTTCAGGGTGCCGCTAAATATGGTGCTGCCGGCCGTTGACGTGGCCTGGTTCAATACGCCGTTATACAGGACGGACAGCACGGTCGCGCTGGTCGTCAGCGTTCCCGGAAAGGCGGACAGCGGTGGATTGTCGCTGGATACTGATGCGCGATAGGTAAAGGGATTATTGGTATCCACGCCGTTCTTTTTACAACTGCTGCCACTGCATGAACTGCTGGCGCTGTATACAATCTCCGGATAGGCATTGGTCAGGTTAATCGTGCTGGCGCTTAATATGCCGTAACCGTCCACCTTTACCGCGGTCCAGGGCGAACCCTGGGAAGCTTTCAGCGTACCGTCGGCGTTCACCGGCAGCATATAGGTCAGCCGCGGATTGTAGGCTACGCCATTATATTCGTTGGACATGAAAGGCGTTTCGCCGACGCCGCAGGAATTGGAAATCCGGCAGTGATTGGCGGTTGCTCCGGACACCAGTTGTCCGCCCGCATAATCGGGCAGAAAATTCCACGCCATGCTGCCTGAGTCGTCCAGCGTGAACAGCAAATTGGGGCGCACCGCGGTGTTGGAAGAACTGGCCAGCGGCGCGTTGGCCAGGTCCGTTTGGGCTGCGCCGGAGTAGCCGCTGATACCAGACATTGCGAATAAAATAATCCATGTGCCGCTTTGGATTTTGCGTAGCATTGCGAAGATACTCATCTTAACCTCCTGCACTCGGCGCTCTGCTGCCCAGATCACGGCATTAACACCATGGCCTGCGAATAGGAAACACTGTTGCGCGGCCCTTCCGAGCGCACAGTGATACGATAAAAAACCAGGCTGGTGGTAAACGGCAGGCCGCCCACGGATTGACTGCCGCCGGAAGGAACCCCCGGTGCGACAAAGGTCTGGCAAAGATTTCCGCTGCCGGAGATGCCGTCGGCGGTGCACATGCGATGAATTACATAGCGTACGGTGGCAATCAGCTTGTCCTGATTGCTGGGGTCACCCGGATCATTCGGATAAATTGCGCTCTTAACCTTGATTACACCGGTACCGCGGTAATCGACGAGATAATTTACCACCGGGGGAACGGCCGGTGCTGCCTCGCCGTTGATGCCCCAGGTCGCATCCTGAGCCCACCAGTTGGTCTGGCTGCTGGAGCAGCTGCCGTTAATTTCACACGCGTTTGCAACTGCCGCGGAATATCCCGGAAAAATATACACACCGCTGCTGCAATGCAGCGCCGATACGCCGGAACAGCTGCCGGTATGGTCCGAGTAATTCAGCGCCACCCGGTCGGTGATGCTGTTCTCCGCGGCCAGCAAGCTGTTGTATGCGGTATTGATGCCAAGATCGGTCGCCTGCATCGTGGACTGCCGGAAGGCCAGATTGCCGGCGACCACCGTTCCGGTATCAACCGAGCGCATCATGCCAATGCCAGCCAATGTCATCACCACCAGCACGATCAGCGCGACCAGCAGCACCACGCCGCGCTGTTCGCGCGCAGGCTGACGGCCGATTCTGATTTGCGTGCGCATCATTTTGTCCACAATACGTTGCGCAAAGGCGCGGTAACTTCAAAGGTTTTGTAGCGGTAGCATTTCCAGTCGTCTCCCGCGCCCAGGCCAAGATTGCCGGACAAATCCAGCGTGCCGCCGGCCCAGGTTGGCGCGACCGTGGTGGTGTTGCAGACGGTTGCGCCGGCGCTGGGTTTTTCCGGTTGAGCGCTGCGCGCCACGATGGCGACCCGCACCGCCAGCACCTGCATCGGATCAGTCGGAGCCGCGAAACTCCACTCGCCGCTGCTGATCGTGCCGTTGCCATCGGAATCGGTGCCGTATTGTGCTTTCATCAAAACGATGCCGTCGGAGTACGTTCCATTGAGATCGGAAATGAACTGGGCATTGTTATTCACGGAAAACGTTTCTATGGTGGGCGCCGGGAGTACCATCGATACGGCCGCGTTGGGAATGAAGGGGCCATAATCCCAGGTCGGCCTGGAGGTGAATTGCAGCGCGTCCGGATTGCTGGAACTCGCCCCAAAATTAATCTGCACCGGAATGCGCAGGCCCGCCGCGGCATCGTTGGAACTCAAGCCGTAACCGGCCATTTTCAGCTTGCGCTCTATCGTGAACAGCGTCATCGCGCCATTCTGCTGCGCGTCGCCCCCGCCGGTAGTGGTGCGCTTGATGCCTTCGGACACCGCGAAAACCTGGAAAATGATCACGGTGCCGACCAGGCTGAGCACCATGCCGACCATGATATCCACCAGGCTGAAGCCGGCGTTATGCCGATTTGCCAGAGTGGATGGATAGGTCTTCATGCTGGCTCGCCCGGTCAATTGATGTAAGTGGCGGCGACGTGCCGGTGCGCGGTGGTCGCCCGCGGCGGCTGCCAGGTCAATGTAACGCTCACCTGCGCCCCCGACACTGCGATCGCAGCGGTTGAATTCGGCAGCGCAGCGGCGACGCTGCTTGCCGCCCACGCCCGGGTGGCGGCGTTGCCGTTGCTGGCGGAGCTGGGACTGCAGGCAAACGATGGATCGGGCGCATAAGTAACCACGCCGGAAACAGTGGCCGAGGTGCGGTTCGCCCACATCACGCCTATGATCTGGTTGGCGTAGAAGCCGGCATCCGCGCGGTATTTCGAATCCGCGACATTGCCGATTGAAACCGCCTGCATGCCGACCAGCGCAAGCACGCCGATGGAAAATATCAGAATCGCGATCAGCGCTTCCAGGATTACCGAGCCGCTTTGCCCGCTGTGCGTTATACCGGTTTTCATGGACATTTCCTGGGATCGCCCGCCTGCAGCAACGGCGACGGATCGCACATGCGCGTGCTGCCCGCCGTGCTTAACGTAATCCGCAGCGGGCGGTCGCCAAATGGATTGCTGACGTCGATCTGGGTAAGTGCTGCGCTGCCGTCCGCATTGGCCACCACGCGTCCCATCTCGTTGAAAGTCGCCGTGGTTGCGCCAGCCGGCGTTGCCGAAACGACCGCGTTGCGCGTGCCTTCAAGCTGAGAACGGGCCTGTACCTGCGACTGGCTAATCACTTCGGTTACGGTCCATGCCGATTGGGTGCCCAGCACAAACTGCACATTGTTGTTAATGCGCACCGCATCGGAGCGCGCGACCTGCATGCCATTCACGATGCTATCGGCCGCGACACGCACCTGCTGGTTCTGCGTCCACTTACCATAGGTTTGCACCCCAGCAGCCAGCAGAATGCCGACGATGGCGATGCCGATCATCAGTTCCACCAGGGTCAGGCCGCGTTGTCCGGCGCGCTTCAGCATGTACTTTCCCCGGCTGGGTGATTTTCGGCGTTATGAATATCCGGGTACGCGACACCGATAATTTTGCGTGGCAGCTCTTGTCGCCGATAGGATGCCGACGCAACCAATGCTAACATCCAGCTATCGGCATCTTTCGTGCATACGATCCAGGGGCAGCCCGTTAGTAATTTCACGATTCTTCCTGAAATCTTAGGTATCCTGACATTAGAACAAAAACTGCTGCATGGTTAGTACATTCAGATAAAAGGCAGTTTTGTCGGAATCAGCGGTGACGAAAACGACGGAAGGTAAATTTGTACGGATAGGCGGCAGCGTGCCATGGAGAACTGATTTTTGAATTCCGATTTTTTGATTGTCGGAGCGGGCGTCATCGGTTTGGCGACCGCGCAACATCTGCTGGGTCTGGGGATGAGCGTAACCGTGCTGGAACGGGGAGTCACCGCCGAGGAGTCTTCATGGGCCGGCGGGGGGATACTATCTCCGTTATGCCCATGGGATTACCCGGACGAAGTGACCCGCCTGACTGAGCGCGGCGCCTCCCTGTTTGCCCGCTGGGCGGCGGAATTGCGCGTGATGACCGGCATAGATCCGGAATACGATGTCAGCGGGCTGCTGGTGCTTCCCCCGTTTGATCTGCAGACCGCAAAAAACTGGTGTGCCACGCATGCTGTCCAATTACTCCAGGCCGACGCTTCGAATGGCGGCTTGTCCGGCGAAAGCATGGGGATTGTGCTGCCGCAGGTCGCCCAGGTGCGCAACCCCAGGCTGATGCAGGCATTGCGGCAGCGCGTGGAGTTGCTGGGCGGGCGCATCGTTGAACATTGCGCGGTGCAAAGTCTGAAAAGCGCGGCGGACAGAGTGCATGTCGCGCTGACCGCCCGCGGCGAATTCAGCGCGGAAAATTTTATAATCGCTGCCGGAGCATGGAGCACGCAAGTGCTGGGGCCGCATGCGCTGCGTCTGGATATCAAGCCGGTGCGCGGGCAAATGCTGTTATACAAATTTCCCGCCCCGCCGTTGCACCATATCGTTGTCCAGGGCGATCTTTATTTAATTCCGCGTCGCGACGGACACTTGCTGGTGGGCAGCACGCTGGAAGACGTTGGCTTCGATAAAAATATTACGCCTGCCGCGTATGCCAGCCTGTATCAACGCGCTGCCCAAATTCTGCCGCAACTGGAAGGCATGCCGCTGGCGCAGCACTGGGCAGGCCTGCGGCCCGCATCGCCGCGCAATATTCCCACCATCGGTCGGCATCCCCACTTAAAAAATCTTTACCTGAACAGCGGACATTATCGCTACGGTGTAACCATGGCTCCGGCGAGCGTCGAAATCCTGATGAATGAAATAACCGGGGCGGCGCAGCCTTTTGATATTGTGCCGTATCAGGTTGGATGGAATGGTTAGCCGGTTTAACGAAAATAAACTGCCCCGGATTTCTGCTCGCGCATACTTGCTGATGACGCACCCGATGCTGGTTGGTTTTTGAGCGAGATGCGCAGGCACTGCAACCGGATCACTCCCTGGATTCCTTGCGCCTGCCGGCCTTGCGGGCCGGTTGCGGGGCGAAATCCCTGGCCCATCTTTTGAAATCCGCCAGCGTTAACGCACGAGGCTTGTCCAGCCGCTCCATATCGGAGTGGTGATAAACCTGCTCGTAAGTCAAGGCGGGGTTATCTTTCCAAATGTGTTGGGCGATACCCAGACAGGCGGCGATTTTTTTCTGGCGTTCAGTCAGTTTTTTGTACCACCCGGTATCGTGATCCACTTGATTGAAGCCGCTCGTCGGTTCAATTTTCCAAATCGGCGGAGGCGCTATGGATTCATCCTGGCACCAGCGCAATACATCGTTGCGCTGGACATGAATGGAGTCGAGATAGGGCTGATCGAATTGATCCTGCCGCAGGCATTGCAAAAATCTCCAGTAATGGGGGGCATCGCGCAGATAGCTCGGGAAAGAGCCATTGAGGAATAAAGGTCTTTTTGTTCGGACCGGGATTTTGTGATTGATCGCAGCAAACAGGAGGCGATGTATCATCTCCTTCAACTCGGGTGGCAACGCCCCAAGTGCATCGCTGCCGGGGGCGATACCTGCCCAGTTGTGAGCCAGCTGCCACACCGTTTGAGTTTCTTTGCTATCTGGGGACATTGCCTGTTTCATTTATGCGGGTTGCGTTGCCATTACGGTTGACGAGGGAATTATACTTCATGGGCAGGGCGGTATTACTCAGCGGCAGCATCAGCTTGTTATCTTTAGCCGCGTCGGGTTTTCGAAAACAGCTGGCGCTTGGCAGAGTTACTCATGTACGCAATGCGCTTCATCTAGGGCAAATGGCAGTTGGCGCAATTCGGGCTGCGTCCGGATCTGGTATCCGCCCAGTTGCTTAACTCCGTATCGGAGATAGCCTGGGGAAAGCTGACGAGATCGCCGGGCACCTGAGTCTTTTCATGCGGATGGCGGGCTACAAGCTCAGCGTGGCGAATTACCCTGGAGATAGATACGATGTAACGCTGCCGTTGCAATGGCGGGTGGAAAAAATTGTTGCGGGCGAGCGAATACAGCGTACTGCCTTGCCCGCCGAACGGCCGTAGCGGAACTTCAAACATCATGTCCAAGCTGTGTCGCGCCTCTACATTGCCGTGCTCAGCCGCCTTGTCATACCACTCTATTGCCAGGGTGTAATCCTGATTCACTCCTTGCCCTGTTTCGTACATGGTGCCCAGGCTGTACTCCGACTCTGCATAACCATGTTCCGCAGCCCGTCGATACCATAATGCCGCCAGCCTGAAATTTTGTGGAACACCGTGGCCGAGGTCGTACATTACGCCGAGGTTATGCTCCGCCGGGGCGTAAGGTTTACGCGCGGCTCTGCGATACCACTGCATGGCCTGCTGAAAATCCTGGCGGACGCCCTGGCCCAGCGCATGCATCAGGCCGAGCATGAATTGCGCCTGTGCGTCGCCCTGTTCTGCCAGTGGTTTGAGCTCCTGCAGTGCGGTGGTGTAGTGTTTGTTACGGTAGGCGTTGATGCCCTCGGGCAGGCCAGCGTATGCTGTGGCAGTCAGGGTACACCAGCACAGAGCGAGCAATACGCGTAAAAGGATTTTTATCATTGAATGTTCAGCGCGGGCCTGTGTTGAGATGCGCTATAGCGTGTGACCGCAGTAAATTGCGCCGGCTTTGCTCAGAATTTCTTTTCAAGGGAATAATCAGTGTGCATGGACGGACTTTTAGCCACCTGCTTACTTGCCGGGAAGTATAAGCAACCGCCATTGATGCGATTTATTTTGTCACGACTGTGCCTCTGAAGTCGAGTGTTTGTTAGGCAAGCTGTGCAGTTTCTACTGTAATGGCCGGCAATTACTGTGTGGTCGTCGACGCATCAATCTACACCCGTATCAAGGCAATTCGCATTGGCTGCCGGCCGCGATCGAAAAGGGGCAGCACGCTGGACTTTCCCGGATGAAGGTTCGGATCAGGAAGCGCTGATATTGGCCGGCGAGGTCATCTGTGGCAAGCGTACATGGAAAAAAGGTGATTATCAGCGTGCCCGGGCCGGCTGGCCGTATAACTCAGTAGCAGCGGCTAGTGGCGCAACGATTTATTCGCGGAGCAGCAGCGCCAGCTGAACCATAGGAAGGATTGCGTAGCAGTATGCTGGCCGAGGAGCGGTATAGCGAGCGCGCCAGGCAGAGCCGTAACCGCAGCCGGGCAGTGCACCTGATCAGCGCGATGGTCAGCGTGCGGCGTAGCTCTCCTGCAGTTGTTCGTGCATCTGCCCCGTTCCGTGCGCAATCAATTCCCGCAATACGTACGGCAGAATGCCGCCGTGGCGGTAATAGTCCACTTCAATTGGCGTGTCGATGCGCAGCAGCAGTGTAACTTCGTTACTGCTGCCATCGCGCCGCCGGATGGTCAGCGTCACGCTCTGTTGCGGCTTCAGGTCGTTGCTCAGACCGCTCAGGTCGAAGGTCTCGTCGCCCTTCAGTTGCAGCGTCGCGACATTTTCACCGTCGAGGAATTGCAGCGGCAGCACACCCATGCCGACCAGATTGCTGCGGTGGATGCGCTCATAACTTTTAGCGATCACCGCTTTAACGCCAAGTAGTTGCGTGCCCTTGGCTGCCCAGTCGCGCGATGAGCCGGTGCCGTATTCCTCGCCGGCAAAAATGACAGTGGGCGTGCCATCGGCAATATAATTCATCGCGGCATCGTAGATCGGCATTTGCTCGCCCTTATACAAGGTGTAGCCACCCTCGGTGCGGCTGCCATCAGGATTCAGCGGCAGCATCAGGTTCTTCACCCGCACATTGGCAAAGGTGCCGCGTATCATCACTTCGTGATTGCCGCGGCGCGCGCCGTAGCTGTTGAAATCCTTGAGGGCTACGCCTTTGCTCAGCAGGTATTTCCCGGCCGGGGTGGTGGCTTTGAAACTGCCGGCCGGGCTGATGTGGTCGGTGGTGACCGAATCGCCCAGCACCGCCAGTGCCCGCGCATTGCTGATGTTGCTGATATTGCCGGCGGTCAGGCCGAAGCCGTCGAAAAACGGCGGACGCGCGATATAAGTCGAATCGTCCCATTGGTACTGGTTGCCGGTGGTGGACGAGATCGCGTTCCATAACGGCAGATCACGCGTCAGGTCGCCATACAGTTCGCTGTATACCGCCGGATCAACGGCATATTTCATCACTGTGCCGATCTCGGCATTGCTGGGCCATATGTCCTTCAGGTACACCGGCTCGCCGTTTTTGCCGGTGCCCAGAGGTTCACTGTCCAGATTAATATTGACCCGGCCCGCAATTGCATATGCAATGACCAATGGTGGACTGGCCAGAAAGTTGGCCTTGATATTGGCATGGATGCGCGCTTCGAAGTTGCGGTTGCCGGAGAGCACCGCGGCGGTGATCAGGTCGTGCTCAACGATGGTTTTTTCGATATGCGGATCGAGCGGACCCGAGTTGCCGATGCAGGTGGTGCAGCCGTAACCGGCCAGGCTGAAACCGAGCTGTTCCAGGTAGGTCAGCAATCCGGCATTTTTCAGGTATTGCGTAACCACGCGCGAGCCGGGGGCAAGCGAGGTTTTAATATGCGGTTTGACGCGCAGTCCTTTGCCCACGGCCTTTTTGGCCAGCAACGCGGCAGCCAGCAGCACGCTGGGATTGGAAGTGTTGGTGCAGGAGGTGATCGCTGCAATCAGCACATCGCCGTGGCCTATCTGAATTACCGGCTGGGATGGCGTTGCGCCGGGTGTGCCGGGCGTGCCGGTCGGATGGTTGTCTAGCATTTCGATCTCGCTGGCGGCGCTGCTGCTGTGGCTGCCTGGCGCAGGTTTGCCGGCCGGCGCGCTGTTGCTGTCGACCAGACCGCCGGTAGTTACCGGGCTGCGCGCGATGGTCACTGGCTCATGCAATTCAGTGGCATAAAACGACCCCAGTTCGGCCGCCGGTTTGTTGAAACCGTTTTCCGCCAGCGGTTTGCTGAACAGCGTATCGAAGGTGTCACGCATTGCCGCCAGCGGCACGCGATCCTGCGGGCGCTTGGGCCCGGCCAGCGAGGGCTGGATGGATGAAAGATCAAGCTTGACCACGCTGCTGTAATCAATTTCGCCAGCGCGCGGAATGCCATACAGACCCTGCGCCTTGAAATACGCCTGCAGCGTATCAACTTCATCCTTGCTCCGCCCGGTATTGCGCATATAGTCCACGGTCACATCGTCCACCGGGAAAAAGCCCATCGTTGCTCCGTATTCCGGCGCCATGTTGGCGATGGTGGCGCGGTCCGGCAGCGTCAGTGCGGCAGTGCCCGCGCCAAAAAATTCGACAAACTTGCCGACCACTTTCTGGCGGCGCAGCAGTTCGGTCACGCTGAGTACCAGGTCGGTGGCAGTAACCCCTTCGCGCAGCTGCCCGGTAAGGTGCACGCCAACCACGTCCGGCGTCAGGAAATAAACCGGCTGGCCGAGCATGCCGGCTTCCGCCTCTATCCCGCCAACACCCCAGCCGACAACGCCGATACCGTTGATCATCGTGGTGTGGCTATCGGTACCGACCAGCGTGTCAGGATAATAGATTCCGTTTTTGCACTGCACACCGCGCGCCAGATATTCCAGGTTGACCTGGTGCACGATGCCGATACCGGGCGGCACCACCTTGAACGTATCGAACGCCTGCATGCCCCATTTCATGAATTTATAACGCTCGTTGTTGCGCTCGAACTCAAGCTGCATGTTGAGCTGGAGCGCATCCGGTTTGTTGTAGTAGTCCACCTGCACGGAGTGATCCACAACCAGATTGACCGGCACCAGTGGCTCGATAATTTTCGGATCCTTGCCCATTTTTGCGGCCGCGTCCCGCATTGCGGCCAGATCCGCCAGCAACGGCACGCCGGTGAAGTCCTGCAGAATAATACGCGCGACCACGAATGGAATTTCCTCGGTGCGGGGCGCATTGGGCTGCCAGTTGGCAAGCTGTCGGACATGTGCTTCGGTTATTTTTTTGTCGTCGTAATTGCGCAGCACCGCCTCCAGCACAATACGGATCGATACCGGCAGGCGGGAAATTTTTGCCAGCCCAGCCGCTTCCAGCGCGGGCAGCGAATATAGCGTACCGCTCTGACCATCGGAAAGTGTGAACGGCAGGCGCGAATTGAACAGATTGTGCAGCATGGCAGCTCCGAATGAGTGGCGAGGTGAGACAAACAAAAATTATAGCTTGACTGCAATAAGGTAGCCAACGTGGCCCGGTAACGAAGGCCGTGTATGGATTGGTGTTCTAGCGTACAGAACTTACCGTACGAATGGAACTATATTCATGATGAGTCTGCTAATTATTGATGAAGATTCCATTGCTATGGAATAGCTGCACAGTACGATAAAACGCAGCATATCCTGTTTGGGCGTTATTTATAAACTGAAATGGAGAATTAATATGAAATCTATCATCCTGGGTATAGTTGCAGCAGCAGCCACGTTGGTGATAACGCAGGCCAAGGCGATAGAAATGCCCGAGCTGGCCAAGAAAAACGGTTGTACTGCCTGCCATGCGATTGACAAAAAAGTGGTGGGCCCAGCTTGGGCCGCGGTATCAGCAAGGTACAAGGGCGCGAAAACTTACAGATATTCGCCGACCGGTTCGGCCGCCACCGACGCCAAGGAATATCCACTGGTTGAAGGCCTGATGCAAAAAGTATCACATGGCGGAAAAGGCAACTGGTCCAAGGAAACGGGCGACATGGTGATGATTCCTAATGATGCGGATGAGAAAAAGCAGGATCAGATAAAACAGCTGGTGGAGTTTGTGTTAAGCCTGGCCAATCAGAATGGGCCTTAGATACGCGGTTCCGCTAAGTCGGTGTGGCTGTCCGTTGCTCGCTGCGCGTTGCCTGGGCTAAAAATAGGTAAATACGCCTGTTTTTCGAACTGGCCTCGCGTGGCGAGATTGCAGCAGTTGCGCAACGGTGGGATATTATTCGTCATTAAGATGGGGTGTCTGGCCTTCGGCGAGTTCACCTGTATCGGGGTCGGTCCAGTCGGCGATGCCGATTTCTTCTTCTGCTTCCTGCAGCGTTTCGCCTTCTTCGTAATCGCTGTCCTCCTGATATCGTATATCTTCCATGGCTTCCAGCATGGTAGAGAAGGGGCCGTACAGTTTTCCGCTCTCGTTATCCTGCCAGTAAAAACCGTCCGGGCGCTCGATCAGACGCGCCTGATCGTTCTCTAAAGAGGTTAAATCTGTGCTTTGATCCATCGGTGTTCCCCTGTTCTTTTAAAAACTTTGATCTGCTAAATGATACTGCATGATGTTCGGCCAAAGTATAGTTGCTGCCGGTTCGGTGCGGCAAATTAAACACAATTTATTTTTAAGTTGTCGGATCGAAGTTGATCCTCACCAAACTTTTCTTCCGGTATTTTTTTGCTCTGTTATAATTTGCCGCTTCGGGGCGTAGCGCAGCCTGGTAGCGTACTTGGCTGGGGGCCAAGTGGTCGGAGGTTCGAATCCTCTCGCCCCGACCAGTAAACATATGGGGTTCAATCAATTGTGATTAACCCCGTTTTTATTTGCGCGGCTAACCGCATACTGGCTGGCAGGAATTCGATGGACGTGGCGCTGGGATTTACCGGCAGCGCTGGCATTCCTTCCGCGCCCGCTATGTGGGCCAGCGTCCGGTATCACAGGGCTGCAAGCGGTAATTTAGCTACTAAGCACGGCTATCGACGGTGCAGCTACCGGTAATGGCGACATGCACGATTAATCGCTGCTAACCTAGCCTTAAGCGGAGGACAGGCGATGGAAAATTTATACAACATTCTCGGTGTATCTTCCGCTGCATCCACTGATGAAATAAGGAAAGCATACCGTGCGCTTGCGATGCGCTATCATCCGGATAGAAATACCGATGCTGCTGCGGTGCGGCGTTTTAATGGCGTGCAGAGAGCTTACGACATTCTGGCCGATCCGGTCAGAAGAGCTGAGTATAACCAGAGCTTCAATAATCGAATTATCACCGATCCCGAAGCCGAAGCATTCGAACTGTGGAGTTCGATATTTATCCGCTATGGCCTGGACCTTGCGGATACCGACGGGGATCCGGCCGGAAAAATTTGACGCGACAAGATCAGCATAAACTAATACGTAAACCCGGACGGCAGGGATGCCAGATGGCAGGGATGAAGGAAATAGAATGAAAAAAATACACCACGAATTTGCCTTTCAGGTCCAGGAGCTTCGCGCGCAAATAGAAGGCATACTGGGTGATCCGCCCGATCGTAAAAATTATGATCGGGTCGTCGCCGCATTGCTGCAGGAATACACCAAAAGCATGGTAGTTGAGGATGTGAATCTACTGAGCTTTACGCTGGTCGATCATATTAAATTTAACAATCCGGCGGGTTTGCTGGCCGCAAGCAAACAATATGACGAGGGTGACCCTGCCGCCGTGTTTGCGCTGGCTACCTGCGACGGCACAGCGGCTGCGCAGGTGTATGCGGCGGTTGTGCAGAATCATCCTGAACTGGCGCGCAAGGCGATAATCACCGCTTTCCTGTACAAGAATCCGCAGTTGTGGATCGATGAGGATCGTTCGCTGAGTGCGCTGGGTGAAGAGGAGGATGAAATGGACGAAGATGAACATGCTCCAAGCTCGGAGTTTGTCGCGATGTTCGATCCGGCAGGAGATGAAAATGCCCAATGAAAATACGCTGCCGGGGCTGAGCCGCCAAGTCAGCGACCTGGTTCTCGCCGGCTCGATCGAGCATGCTGAGCAAGCGTTCAGCGAAGCGGCGGACAAATTCGGCGATCTTGCCGTCGCGGAAGTGTTCGAGCATATCGAACCTCAGGTGGCATCGCTGTACCTGACTGCGTTCGACGGCGGCAAGCTTTCGATGGCAACGTTGCTAGTGCCGCCCAGGGCCTGGGCGCAAAGCCTGGCGTTTTTCGCGGCGCCGTGGACCGACGACGAAATTGAGGATGAACCGGAGCTGCTGGCGGAAGCGCTGTTCGCCCATATACACGGCATTGTTTTTTCGTCGGACGATATCGAGCGCAGCCACGAGCTACTGGCCGAGGCGCTGGCCACTGACTGGGGCACCACCGCGTTTGCGGTCCTGTTTTCGATGGCTCCCGATGACACCATGGAGGTGGCCGATGAGATCCATTCCAGGGGCGTAGCGCAGAGCGGTCAGACATCCGGGGATGACGATGTGATCCCGCTTGCGGTGGAACTGGCTAAAATCAGCCAGGAAGGGTGGGAAAGAGTCCTGCTGGAAATTTTTCCCGAGTGGCGTCCCGGCGAGGAAATGCTTGCGGACACTGCTCACGGGGAAGACGAAGAAGAAGATGAGCAGCGGTTCGGGCAGCGTTCTACCCAGGAGCTATTGCGGCGCTTGCGCAGTCAGGTGCCCAGCGTCAGAAGCGCCGGGCAAGCCGATGGGCGCAGGAGTATGGGCGAAGATATTTTTCAGTAGCACAATTCAAGCTGAGCGCTTCGAGGTAAATTTTTCAGATCAATGTTACCCGCCGCCTATACCGAAAATGCGCCGCAATTGTTGCGTGCTTTAGCGGCGCTTGCACAGCACCCGGACCGGCGCGCCGATGCACACAGGCTGGCTCGCGAATTAAGCGGCATTACCGTGCTGGTGGCCCGGCGTTACACCAATGCAAGTACCGCGGAAGGGTTGACTCAGGCGTTTTATCTCACGGTCGGAGGCGTCTCGCTGGGCTTGAGCAATGCTGTTGCTGCGGACGAAGATCAGGCCGCGGCCGGGTTTCTGGCGCAGCATGGCGCGGAACACACCTTCCAGCTTGGGTTCCGGCTGGTCCGCGATTTGGCCAATCTGCCCTCCATGCCTCTGGTATTCGAATTCGACAACAGTGCAGTGGAACAGCAGCGCCGTCTGAAAACACTTTTTCTGAAAATCTGTTGTGCCGATCCCAGCCTGAGCTGGCGTGGGCTGGAAGAATATTCCAGTGAGCTGAGCAGCCGCCTGGCGGTGAAAAAAATTATTGACTGTGCCCGCTGGCTGCGCGCGCATCATTATGCCGGGGCCATTAATAAAACGGACCTGGACGCGGACGGGGTCATCGCCGTGGCAGTTATATTCGCGATCGATGGAGAAGGGCGGGTCGTCGCGCAGGCTGGCCAGAAAGATTTTGAAAGCCTGATTGCCCGAGTACGACGCACCCATCCGGACAAAGAGGCGGGCTGGGCCTGGCTGTTAAAAAAAATCCCGGAAGAATTTGGTGATCTGATCGAGGCGCGGATCAGCAGCTATCGGAATGCGATCATCAAAAAAATCTATGCAAAAACCAGCCTGAAGGTATTGGTGAATGAATTTGAAAAGGAATATGCCGGTCAGGAATTCGTGATTGATTATCCGTGATAAGTATAAAACGGTCGAAACTGCGAGCGTTCTGTCCGTTATTCCAAAATTAAAAACTGGCATGAGTGCACCGAATAGCGGCTCCGCTGGTGTTAATCGTAGGTGCTTTGCCGGTTTACCACCGAGCGGTTGATATTGATCGGCGGAATGCGGCTGATCACCCACGGCGCCAGTATCATCAGCCCGACGACCAGCCATTCACTGATATGGATTGCGTGTACCAGACTGCTGCGTGCTTCGGCCAGCAGCAGCGCAGCGTTCGTGCCGGTCTGCTGCACTGCGGAATTGAATTGCTCGGCCAGCACGGGATTTACCAGGATCTGAGGATCGTCCAGCCAGGCTTGCCAGCGCGTATTCGCGGTGGCCTGCAGCAGATCGTTTACCCTGCCGGCATACTGGTGCGATACGACCGCTCCCATGATTGCCATGCCCAGCATGCCGCCGATCATGCGGGTAGACTGCAGCATGGCGGTGGCAACGCCCAGTTGCGCGCGCGGTGCGGTGTTCTGCACAAACAGGGTGAGATTGGGCAGCAGCAGGCCCAACCCGATTCCTCCCGCCATCATGCTCAGGATTATCCATGCATGCGGCGTGTGTATCGTGGTCTGGGTCAGGGCCAGCGCAGCGCCCCAGAAAAAACCTGCACCGATATACAAGATCACATTGGGCGAGCGCAGGCGGGTCACGATGCGCCCGTTTATGATGCTGCCGACGGTTATAAAAACGGCCAGCGGCGTAATCAGCAGACCAGCCTGATTGGGTGACAGCCCGAAGCCGCCCTGGAATATCAGCGGTACGTAATACATCACCGCAAACATGCAGAACCCGACGATCAGCGACAAGGTGAACAGCTGCCTGAGGCTGGGGTGGGTGAACATTTCCAGCGGCAGCAACGGATTGGCGCAGCGCCGTTCCCACCAGATCAGCACAGTTCCGCAAACCGCTCCGAGGGTAGCCAGGCCAACCAGCAGCGCGGCGGGTTTATGCAGCGGCAACCATTCGACCAGCAATTGCAAAGAACCCAGCGTCAGGGCGATCAGCAATGCGCCCAGCCAGTCCAGCGGTGCGGGAACATGCTCGGTCTGGCGGATACGCGGCAAATATCGCCAGACCAGCCACAGACTGATCATGCCGACCGGCAGGTTGACAAAGAACACCCAGCGCCAGCCCAGGTACTCGGTGATGAACCCGCCCAATGAAGGGCCGAATGCATTGGCCAGTCCGAATGAACTGCTGAACAGTATTTGCCAGCGCAGCCGTTCCCGCGTTTCAGGAAAAAGATCCGGGACGCTGGCGAAAGCGGTGGCCATCAGCATGCCACCGCCCACTCCCTGCAGCGCCCGCGCCAATACCAGTTCGAGCATGTCGTGGGCCGCTCCGCACAGCATTGAAGCCGAAGTGAAAAGCGCGATCGCAATCAGGACATACGGTTTGCGCCCATGTTCGTCGCCCAGCTTGCCAAAGATGGGTATGGTAATGATGGAGGTCAGCAGGTAGGACGTCCCCACCCAGGCATACAGGCTGAACCCTTTCAGTTCGGCCACCACAGTCGGCAACGCGGTGCCGATCACAGTCTGATCGAGCGCCACCATGATCAGTACGCAGCATAGCCCGGCCATCGAAAGCAGATTCTGGCGAAAATTTCGTTGCGTGGCGCTCAACGTTGGAGCCTGGTTCATTTCCAATCCGGCAATAATAATTGAAAAGCATTTAGCCCAGATTACTGCCGTGCTGTCTATCTGCTATGCCTCATATTGATAAGCTGTGCATGCAGGGGCCCCGGTATTGAATACAGGCTGCCTCTGCTGCGCGGCTGGACAATTCAGGATGGACCCCCACCCACCACTGCGAATTGTTTATACTGCGCCATGCATGAATCCGACATTCCTGCCGCTGTAACGCTGGCACGCAGCCATCATGAAGCGGGACGGCTAGCCCAGGCCGAGTTGATTTATCGGCAGATACTCGAGCTCGCTCCGCAGCACGCCGATGCGTTGCATTTGCTTGGCGCGGCGCTACATCAGTCGGGACAGAACGAACCGGCGGTCGAATACTTCAGCCGTGCAATTGCGCTCCATCCGGACCGGGCAATTTACTACAACAGCTTAGGGTCGGCCTATTGCGCGCTGCAGCAGTACACCGATGCAATTAACAGTTACCAACATAGCCTGGCGCTCAAGGGGGACTACGCCGAAGCGCAGTTCAATCTTGGCGTGGTTTACAGCGACCTGGACAATATTGATATGGCGCTGCAGTGTTACCGTAACGCCATTGCGCTGAAGCCGGGCTTTGCCGCGGCCTATTACAATTGTGGCATTGTGCTTAAGAAGCATCGCAGATTTGACGAAGCACTGGAATATTTCCGCGAGGTGGTCAGGCATCAGCCGCACAACGAAACGGCGCTGCATTTCATCGCGGCGCTGAGCAGTACGGCATCCGAGCGCGCGCCTGCGCAATATATAGCGGGCATATTCGATGGCAGCGCCGAAACTTTCGAACAGCATCTGGTGCAGGCGCTGGGCTATGACACGCCGCAACGCCTGGTCGAGCTTATTGGCCGTTGCGCCGGCCCCCCCGCGGCCAATTGGAATGTTCTTGATCTCGGTTGCGGCACCGGTTTGGTCGGCGCTGCAATTGCGCCCTATGCGTCCAGCCTGGTCGGGGTGGATCTGTCCGGCAGGATGCTGGACCAGGCGCGGACGCGCAGGCTGTATCAACGCCTGGAGCAGCAGGAACTGCTGCAGCAGATGCAGCAGGAAGAAAGCGCGAGCTACGATTTAATTATTGCTGCGGATGTGCTTATCTATTTCGGACGGCTCGATGCGGTATTCCGCGAAGCGCGGCGGCTGCTAAAAATGGGTGGCCTGTTTGCGTGCTCGGTCGAAGCGCTGGATAGCGAAGCACAGGAAGAGGGCCCGGCCTACCGCCTGGATCATACCGGGCGATATGCGCACTCTTCCGTCTATCTGAAAAAGCTTGCTGCGGAATATGGGTTTCTGTCCGGGCAGATGGTTTATGTACGGACGCGCCTAGAGGCCGGCGAGCCGGTCCAGGCGTGGCTGGCATTATGGCAGTGCTAAAGCGCTTGGCGTGCAATCAGGTTTTGCACGGTCCAGATGCGATCAGATTTGCATGTGGCCGGCCAATAATCCGCCGCGTTACTGCTACATAGGTGGCTTGATCCCCTGCGACCCCACCACTATACGCTGAGCGGTTACTGTGCCATCGGCAGCTTGCTGCGCCATCGTAAAAATTTCGGCACCAGCTTTCAACTGTGATTTATCGCCGGGCACGAAGGTGACAATCGGCGTGCCGGCGGGCACGGTGATTTTCTGCTGACCGCCTTTGTAGCTCAGGGTCAGTTCCTTGCCATTGTTGCTGTCGACAGTTGCGTCGACATTGGCGTTTGTCATCGTTGATCCGGGTTCAAGATCCCATTCGCGATGGCCTTCGCCGGTGCCGCGAGCCGCTTCCGGAAAAACGTGTACTTCCAGCGCCTGCTGAGTGTTGTCAGGGCCTTTTTTTACCGCCGTGACTCCGACAAAGCTGCCGGGCTTGATGTCGCTCATCTGCATCGGCGCTACGCTGCTGATGCTGGTATCGTCGCTCACCTTAATTTTCAAGTCTTTCCCTTCGCGGGTTTTCACCGCCATTACCTGGGTATCGTAGCCGGTAATGGTCCCACGTATTCTTGTGACCGTTTGCGCCAGCGCGGCCTCGCTGATCAGTGCGGATACAAGCAAGATGGTCAATCCCGCAGTCAGTTTTTTAAAAGTATTTGTTTTCATATTTTTTCTCCTTGATGTTATCGCGCCGGGCTCGCGCCAGCCTGGCAGCATTCATAATCCAGGCCGTATGCGCTGAGGAAATCACATCCATGCTACGGGATAACCGGCATCGTTTCCACCATCAGGGTATTTGTGAATTTCGTTTGTACGCTATCGAACAGAGTGACGGATAACTATCCGTAATACTCAGGATCGTGTTGTTGCCACGAGGTGGTAAAACGCATAGGGGGTGTCCTGATGTGTTGAACCATTTTCCAATTCCGGGCAGCGTTCGGTATAGCTAAACGTTAGGAGAGCCCATTGAGCGAGCCCAAGCCGACCCTCGGCAAAATACTGGTGGTGGAAGACGATGAACATGTTTCGTACATGCTCAACTTCATATTGCAGCGCGAGGGCTACACCACTGAGCACGCGGCGGATGGCCGAGTTGCCGAGCAGCTGATAGCGAGCATCGCGCCACCGGATCTGGTGCTGCTGGACATCATGCTGCCGTATCAGGATGGATTTCAGTTGCTGAAAAATATACGCACGCGTTCTGCCTGGGCAAAGGTACCGGTGATCATGCTGTCGGCGAAATCACAGGAGCAGGACATTGTGCAGGCGCTCGATTTGGGCGCCAACGATTATGTGACCAAGCCCTTTCAGCCGCGCGAGCTACTGGCGCGTATCCGGCGTTCATTGAGAGATGCTCTGTGACACATTCTCGAGAATTGCTGACAAAACCCGGAATTTCCGCCATGAAACCAATCAGCATTATTCTGCTGTGCATGTTCATGCAACAAGCTGCATGGGCCGCGGATGATCTGGTTGTGGCCCAGGCCGATAACGCCGAGCGCGGCGCGAACCCGCTCGTCGACCCACCCGCCTCTGCCAACGAGCGATCGGTGGAAGCCGAAGCCGGGGTGTCCCATGAAAACTTGACCAACGGCTATGCGTCATGGAACAGCATTTACGTCGAGGGCCAGGTCAAACTATCGCAGCGCCAGGCGTATTACGGAGGGTTGCGCGCGACCAGCCGCTTTTCTCAAAACGATAGCGAAATGATGGCCGGGGCTTCATATCCGCTCAGTTCCCGATGGTCAGTGGCGGCGGAGGGAAGCATGAGTCCGAGCCATCATGTGCTGGCCAAGTGGTCCACCCTCGGCCAGATACAGTATGCATTCGATAATGGATGGGGTGCTCATTTCGGGTTGCGCCATTCGGTCTATGACAATGCCTTGACCAACCTGACACTGCTGACGGTAGAGCGCTACTGGTCGAATTACCTGCTGTCCTATACGCGCTACCAGAGTTCGCTGGCGGGCGCCAGCGGCGCCGGGAGTAATCGAGTGCAGTTCAATCGATACTATGCGGACCGGAACTGGATAGGGGTCTCGCTGGCGGTCGGCGATGAACTGGAAAACACCGGTGCGGCCGGCATATTGCGCAGCCACGTGCACGCCGTAACGCTGAGCGGCGCACACTGGCTGGCTGACCGTGATAAATGGGCGATCACTTACGATATCGGCCGGCAGAGTCAGGGCGATCTGTATACCAGAACGGGGGCACGCGTTGGATTACGCCACCAGTTCTGACCCGATACTGCGTTTCGCATTCTGGGCCGGCGCGCTCGCGATGCTGCTGACGCTGGCGATTATCATGCAGATCGTCATGATGCGTTACCTGTTGCTGCGCCGCGAAGCGCGCCGCAGAAGATTTCTGGCCATCTGGTTGCCGCTGATGGTGCAAAGTCTGGTGGAAACGCCAAAAAAATTGCCACGTGTCGCTAAAGCCGACCGGCTGACTTTCCTGTCGTTGTGGATACATCTGCAGGAATCGCTGCGCGGCAATATGAAAGATGGATTGATTAACCTGGCCCGCACTGCCGACATGGGGCAGGCGGCGCATCGCGCCATATCGCGGCGCGGCATGGCGCAACGTTTGCTCGCGGTGATTGCGCTGGGGCATTTGCGCCAGAAAACGGATTGGTCGGTGCTGGAAAAATTGCTGCAGGAGCCGAATGCTCTGCTTTCGATTGCCGCCGCCCGCTCGATGATGCAGATCAATCCGGAAGCGGCGATCAGCCGGTTTATTCCATTGCTGATCACCCGCACCGACTGGCCGCCGGTCAGGGTCGCAATGATTTTGCGGGAAGCGGGTCCCGATCTGGTCTCTCAACCGCTGGTTGATCTTCTGAAGCGGGCCAGCCCTGAGCAGTTGCCCGAATTAATTCCTTTTCTCGAACAGGCACACGACGACGTCATTGCCGAATTTGCGCGTGGCTTTATTGACGTGAATACCGATCCGCCGGTTATTGCGGCCTTCCTGCGCGTAATGAAATCTCCGCAGGACCTGGACATGGTGCGCCGCCAGGTGGTTCATACCGACTGGCGGGTGAGGGTCCAGGCAGCGTTGGCGCTGGGGCGCATGGGCCTGGTGGAAGACCGTCGGCTGCTGATTCATCTGCTGGCCGATCAGCAATGGTGGGTGCGCTACCGCGCCGCTCAGGCGTTGAGCCAGTTACCGTTTGTCGATCTGGATTATCTGCGCGGTATTCAGCTTCAGCAATCCGACCGTTATGCGCACGACATTCTCGACCAGGTGATGGAAGAAAAAGTCTGATGAGTACTCATATGATCTCAATTGATGCATTCAAGGCGCATTGCTTTGAAAGCCCTGCCGGTCAAAGCGGTATGAGGAGCTGGCGGGCGAGTTGGCTGCTGATATTGCTGGTGATGTGCGCGATGCTGGGCGTAAGCCAGCGGGTGCTGGCCGATGAGGATGGCCTGGATAAAGCTAAATCCGCAATGGCTGCCGGGCAATATTACCAGGCACAGGTCGGCTTGCAGGACTGGCTGAAGCTGCACCGCAAAAACATTGAAGGCCGGCTATTGCTGGCGCAGGCTTTTTACGCGCAGCAGAAATATCCGGCGGCAATACTGCACTACGACCTGTTGCTGCAGCGCGCGCCCGAAAATGGCAACTATCTGCTGGGCAAGGGACAGGCTCTGCTGGCATCCGGGCAGCCCGCCGCCGCGCTGCCGCTGTTGCATCAGGCCCGGGTAAAGCTGCCCGACAATGAGCAAGCGTGGCAGGCGGAAGTACACGCCTTGTCCGCGCCGGGACAGAATGAGCAGCAGCAGGAACTGCTGCGTCAGGCCCGCATGAAATTCCCGCAGGCGCAGTGGACTTCATCCGCGCAGTCAGGATCCGCTACTCAGCCGATTTCCGCTTCTCAGCCACCGGCCGTTTCTCAGCCACCAACGGCTTCTCAGGCGCAGAAGCAAACCGCGGCGCAACCAAGCGCGCCAGCCACGCCAGATGCCTCGCCGCAGCAGACAGCGGTGCCGCAGGTACAGCCTGCAGTGACCAGGGCAGCGCCGAATCCCGCCGCGGCAGACGCGGAAGAGGCCGCTGAAGCAACGGGCTTCAGCGCAAAAAGCTTCTGGCTTGCGATGGTTCGTGTAGGGGAATGGATATTCATCATTTATTTCATCTGCCTGAACAGCGGCTATCTGGTATTAAATCTGTTATCGATGGTCAGTCTGTCGCGGTTGATGCAGGCGCGGGTGATGGACGTGCTGCCGCAGGTGTACTCCGGGCTGGAACCGCCGATCAGCTTGCTGGTGCCGGCCTACAACGAGGAAAAAACCATCGTTACCTCGGTGCACGCAATGCTGCAGCTGAGCTACTCGCAGTATGAAATCATCGTAATCAACGATGGTTCTACCGACAACACGATAGAAGTTTTGCGCCGCGAATTTTCGCTGGTGCCATTTCCGGAAGCCTATCGGTCGCGTTTGCCGACCAAACCGGTGCGTACCATATACCGTTCGACGGTCTATCCGAATGTGCGTGTAATCGACAAGGAGAACGGCGGCAAGGCTGATACGCTGAACGTCGGTATCAACGCCTCGCGCTACCCGCTGTTCTGCGCGGTGGACGCCGACTCGATTCTGCAGCGCGACAGTTTGCAGCGGGTTGCCCAGCCGTTTCTCGAAGATCCCACTGTGATCGCGGCCGGCGGCACGATACGGCTGGCCAACGGTTGCCAGGTGAGCGGCGGTTTCCTGGAAAAAATCGGCTTGCCCAAAAGTAAACTGGCGATGATACAAATCGTCGAATACCTGCGCGCCTTCCTGTTCGGCCGCATGGGCTGGTCGCCGCTGAATGCGATGCTGATTATTTCGGGCGCGTTCGGCTTGTTCCGCAAGGAGAGCGTGATCAAGGCCGGCGGTTATCTGGCCGGTACCATAGGCGAGGACATGGAGCTGGTGGTGCGCCTGCACAAACTTTACCGGCTGGCCGGCCGGCCCTATCGCATCGTCTTCGTACCCGATCCGATCTGCTGGACCGAGGCGCCGGAAAACCTGAAGACACTCAAGGTGCAGCGTATCCGCTGGCAGCACGGGCTGTCCGACAGCCTGGGCCTGCACCTGAACCTGCTGTTTAACCGCAAGGGCGGCGCGGTAGGCTGGTTTGCGTTTCCGTTCATGCTGATATTCGAATGGTTCGCGCCGGTGATCGAAGTGCTGGGCTATATATTCATGATCGTGTTTTTCATTCTGGGCATTATTCCGAACGAAATAATGTGGATATTCCTGATGGTGTCGATCGGTTTCGGCCTCCTGCTGTCGGTCAGCGGATTATTGCTGGAGGAGATGTCGTTCCATATTTTCCCCAAAACCAGGCATTTGGCCTGGCTGCTATTTGCGCTGGTGATCGAAAACTTCGGCTACCGCCAGCTCACTTCGATCTGGCGGCTGATGGGGCTGTTACGCTGGATGACCGGTAGCAAAGCCAGATGGGGGGAAATGAAGCGCCAGGCCAACTGGCACAAGCCCGGTGAGAAAGTGCCCGTGGAGTCTGCGGTGGCGGCTGATCCGGCCAAGGTGGCTACTCTGCGATTGCAAAACTGAGTTGGCCGTCGCCGCTCAGGCGGTCAATGACGACCAGTCCATTCGGCTGTTGGCGCACGTGGCTGTTCATCCTGATTAACATCCAGTTGCCCGGCACCGCAAGCGTTAAATTATCCACTGCCGTCGGCGCATGCAACTGCAGGACCGCGACTTTCCCCTGCTGTTGTGCGCTGATTTTGATCTGGTCGCGGGCCACCCAGTAATCGCCGAACTCTCCTATCGTACCAAACCAGGCACGGCCTTTAAGGGCTGTGACAAAGCTCCGTTCAAATTCCAGCTTGTGGCCGATCACATCGGTATGTATCAGCGCAACAAAAATTCCGCCGCCCAGCGCCACTTGATCGGCCAGCGCGAGCGCCTGTGGCAGACGACTACCGAGCTGCGGTAGCTCTTCATCTTCGAGCGTCACTGGAAACTCGTAAACGACGGTTTCCGCTGCGGAGCCGCGTGAGTAGTTCAATTGAAATGGCAGGTGCGACAGTGAATCGTTCGCGGTGCAGGAAGAGCTGTAGCGGTAACCCGTGGCTGCGAGTGCCTGGGGCAGCATTTCAGGGTTGGATAGATGTCCCGGGCGGAAGCTCCGCACCGTCTGATCGGTGGTACCCTCCAGCAACGCTTTGCTAACCCGCAATTCCCCCAGGATGGTGCCATTCCGCGTATCCTTGAAACTTTGCACGAAGGGCCGGTAATTTGCATACTGCTCGTCTCCGCTGCCTGGCGTAAAATCCTTGAATGTTTTGGAGTGGGACACGCTGTGGCTGCCAATTTCGGCGCCGGTTTGCGCCAGCCTGGCGATGATTTTCGCCCCGGCCTCATTGAAGATGATCTCGTCGCTCCAGTCCTTGATATATTTCGTCTGAACAAAGTAGGTCGCGCGTATGCCCTGACTTTGCTCATATTGCGCATAGGTCAGCGCATGGGTGAGGGACTTCGTGTAATCGATATCGTGGGTCAGCATCACCGCAAGGTCTTTGCCGTTGGGGGGCACGCGCAACGTCACCGCCAGCGGCTCATAACGCATATACAGGTTGCGCAGCCAGCGCAGCATCACATCGGTGGCGGGTTCGTAGCCATTTACATAGCTGCGGTACAGCAGTTCGGCCCGGCCGTTATAGCCGCGCTGCATGAAGTCGCCAAAATCGACCCCGACCGCGATAGCCGCGCCGCCGGAATCGAATTCGCGACCGATGATCGCCGGGGCGTCATCTTCATAACGGGCCAGCACATGGCCATTGTCCACGGTGTAGTCATACGTGCCGATCGCATTTGCCTGGCGCGCAGAATTGCCCAGCCTGATTTCCTTTTCCAGTGCGTCGCCGAAATGGTTACGCGAGGATTCCTCGGCCGAAAATTTCATCAGAAAATGCGACGACGATGGTCGTGTCTCCCCCATGCCGAATACCGGCTCCAGCCCGCCGCCGAGTACATTGAATGCGACCACCAGCCCTTTGTTGCTATGCGGATGGGCGGCCAGCTGGCGCAGTGCCTCGGGCGTGAGCACCTGTCCCGACAATACTGGATAGACCAGAACGACGTGATGCTGCAGCGCGACGCGCCAGTCCTCGGTCACAATAAACGGTATGCCCATCACTTTCAGCCCATGAACCAGCCCGAGCCAGGTTGAGTTGCGATCGGTCAGCAGGACCGCCAGACTGTTGGGGCCGCCTTGTGCGTACTCGGCCGGCGTCGCCGCGATTGATTGGGGGATGACTGTTTTTTCGTACGAACCGTTGAGTCTGGGAAAACTGGATTGACAGCCTGCGATACACCAGAATAAAAACAGGATGCCGCAGGCCCGCCAGGTTGCTTTACTCATGGGCAATATCAGGCGGACGCTGCAACTGTTTTGGCAATATAAGCTGAGCCGGTCGCGGGCTTTGGATCGCATGCTTTTTTAACGAAACCCCGTACGGCCCAGCACCTCTATCTGGACAGCAAATTCTCGCCCGCCGTGCCTACGGTTAAGTAACCGTATATCGCAGGGTTGGACGTAACCGCATACAGCGGCGTGCTTGCCACCGAAGTTTGTGCGGTCCAGTTTATCCCGTCGATGCTGGTGAAAATGCCGCCCGCGTCGCCTACCGCCACAAATTGGTGCCAATAGGTGACAGCATTCAGATTCGGGGATGCGATTGCAGGCCGTGCTGCCCAGGTCGCGGCATTGTCACTACTGGTGACCAGCGTGCCCCCGGCACCCACCGCGACGAACGTGCCCATCGCGCCGATCGTACTGGTTGGATTGGCCGTGTTCGCGGCATTGCTGCCATAGTTCAAGCCTCCGGCGGAACTTGGCGTGCTGAATGTGACGCCATGCAAATCGGAGGTCGTATTGGAAGTCCCGACCTGCCATGCGACTCCGCCATTCACACTAGTTAGCAATGTCCCGGTTGCGCCCACCGCTACAAAAGTTCCGCTGCCATAATTGCCGTAGGCAACTGCATAAAGTGTGTTAGGCGTGGCATTGGCAGCCAGCGTCCAGGTTATTCCGTCGTCGCTGTACAGGATTGTACCGTGCCCGCCGGTAGCGACGAATCGGGTCGCGCCATTGCTGGTGATTGCGTACAGATCCTCCGTGGTCCCGCTGGTCGACGTGGTCCAGGTGATCGCGTCGGTGCTGCGCAGTATTTTGCCGCCGGCGCCCACCGCCAGATAGATTCCGCCGGAATGGATAACTGCGTTGAGGCGTGTAGTGTTGGCCGTGTAGGCCGGGGCCCAGGTTGCACCATCGGGGGTTGAATAAATGATCCCAGCCTCGTCGACCGCGAGAAATCCGCTTGCTGTGGGTTTGCCCGGCGGAACATAAGGGGTGACGCCACGTAAATTGTTTGCCGCTGTTGCGGTACCGGCGACCCAGGTCGCGCCCGCCAGTCGCGGCACAGCCGAGACTGACAGCGAGCCCGGTCCGCCTGGTCCGCCGCCGGTTCTGCCGTTAATCGTAAAAGAATAAGTAGTGCCATTGGTCAGGCCTCCTACGCCGATCGTTCCGGCGACCACTGCGGGCGAAGACGCATTCAGGGTGGTCGTACACTGCGGCAAAAAGACGCAATTTTCCGGAGTAACGCTGCTGCCTGCTGCGGTATACAACCAATAAGTGACGCCCGGTACCATGTCCCATGTGACGGTTACGCTGCTGTCGCCCGCAACAGCGACGACATTTAATGGCGCCGGTGCGGGCGAGCCGCCGCCCGAGCAGGCGTTGAGCAGTAGCGCGCCAACAATTACCATGCCGATGGAATACAGTTTTTTCATGGTTATCCCTGATATGGATGATTTGGTTTCAAGCGGAAGAACTGCTCTCTGAGCCAGTGAATGACGAAAAAAGTTCATTGGATAGCAGAGTCAACGACGATATTGTATTCGAATTTGCGGTCCACTCGTATCAACTATGTAATTGAGTGTGAACAGCGCACCCGTCCATACCATGATCGTTTTGCCGAACTCATTCATGTTATTTGCGGCCATGAGTTGGCCACCACAAAACCGCGCGCGGCTTCGCGCCAGCCCGCCCCGGCTGACGGCTGCAGCTCGGCTAATAGCAGTGCCTCCGAAGACGCGTCGAAATGCCGATCGGCGTAGCGGCACATCTCGGCATTACTCATCACTTTTGCGCTCTCTTCCAGCAGCAGCGGCGCCAGCCAGCGCATGCGCGGCAAAATTGCCCAGGCTGAATCGGGAAAAATTTGCGGCAGCATGGCGACTGGATGGCGTATCCACCAGCCGCGCAGATGCGTGGCGGAAACCCCGGGTATGGCCAGCGGGGCAGGGCGGCTATCGGCTTCGTGCAGTGAATAGAACAGGTAGCCTTTAATATAGGCTTGCGCCCGATCCAGCGTAATTCCGGCTGGCAAGGCCAGCTTGCCGGCAGTGGTATCGCTCAACAGGAGCTGATGACTGAACACGCGTTGCAGCTTGAGATCCAGGCGGTCGCGTCCGCCCGGACCGATAAAGCTGTGCTGCGCGGGGATAGGCGCAAGCTGCAGATAAAATTTTATCGCGGCTTCCCAGTGAGCGGTTCCGGTCTGCCTGTCGCGAAACAGGAGATCGTATTCTCCCAGGGTGCGATGTGCATCCTGCACCTGCAAATTGCTGGCGAGTATTTTTATATCGGGCAGATGGGCTAAAAAATAGCCAAGCAATAATTCGAAATAGCGGCCCAGGCGGCGGGTTGGCTGCGCCGCGATAAACTGATGCAGGTTGTGCGGCTGTTGGTCGAGGGCGGCCAGCCATGGTGCACAAAGCTCGAGTCGCGCCTGGCACCAGGCATCATCCACGGTACGCCCATGGTAGCTGGGGTGGGTTGGATCAAGAAGATTGGGTGCGCCAATGACCCAGGCCAGATCGCGCACGGCCGGGTCCCGTAGCGACTCAATAAGAGTGTCGTACTGGATCGGCATAGTGCTTAGTGCGCACCGAGGAAAAGCTGGTTCAGGGCATCAATGACGAGCGGGGGCACTTCTGTCAGCCTGGGCCGTGATATCGCAGAGGCGTTATTCACCGGCCGGGGCAGCCGTATTTTGTGCGGTATTGCTGGCTGCTTTTGCCTGCAGCATTGCACTACGGCTTTGCGGGGACTCCAGGCTGATGCGACCGAGGGCGCCGCTGCGATAGTCCTGCAATAAGGTCAGCGCGGCTTTTTCCAGGTCTGCTTCGCCGCCCTTGAGGCGATAGCCGCGGCTTTGCGCAATCGCCGCAATGACATCTGCGCCATCCATGCCTGTGCCGGTAAAGCCGTAGCGCATGGTCAGCAGACCGGCATAGCGCGCCAGCAGCAAATCTGCCAGAAATACTGCAACCTCTTCATCGATCACCGCATTACGCCCGATCGCGTGGCTGGCAGCCAGCATCAGGCCATCGCTATCATGCTCGATTTTAGGCCACATCAGCCCAGGTGTATCGATCAGCGTCATGTGGTCGTTCAAATCGTAACTCTGCTGGCGTTTGGTGATGGCCGGCTCGTCGCCTACCAGTGCCACGCGACGTTTCAATAAGGCATTCATCAGTGTCGATTTGCCTACGTTGGGTATGCCCATAATCATCATGCGCAACGGCTTGAGGGTAGTGCCGCGGTGCGGCGCGAGTGCTGCGCACAGGCGCGGAACACGGGTGGCTTCCCCGGGTTTCTTACACGAAATGGCTATCGCTTTAACGTCTTTTTGAGCGTTGTAATAGGCCAGCCACTGCTGGGTAACCGTGGGATCGGCCAGATCAGCCTTGTTTAACACTTTGAGGCAGGGACGCTGCCGATGCAGGCGCAGGCGCTGGATCAAGGGATTACTGCCGGCTTCAGGCACGCGCGCATCCAGGACTTCGATGACTATATCGATGCGTTCCATTGTTTCGGCCGCTTTGTCGCGAGCCGAGGTCATATGCCCGGGGAACCACTGGATTGCCATCAATAACCACCGCCGATAAAGTCATATTCTACCGCTACCGGCTTATTACGTCATTGCGTCAATCCAGTGTTCTTTCACAAATATGGGTAATACCGTGTTTCTTTCTAAATTCTGACCGCTACTTCTTGGTCTTTTTCTTTTGCGCCTCACGTTGAGTATTCAGCGCAATCGCCACCGCCTGTTTTTGTTTCATCCCAGGATGGGCATGCATTTCAGTCTTGATGTTTTTCCCTACTGATTGCTTGGTACCAGATTTATCGAGTGGCATTTGATCTCTCCTTTATGGTTATGTATATCGGCTACCAGCTGAGTAGCCGATATACAAAGACATCAAAAAAAGTCACAAATAAAATTCAGGAATGAAGTTCACTTGAAGAGGGCGGCTTGGTGCCATAGTACGAATGAACTGTCTTGGCCCAGTTCTGATCCGCCATGTCCGGCCAGTTATCCTTGTCGAATCCTGGCGCGTCTTCAAGCTGTTCCTTGTCTACATTTAGCATGAAACGTTTATTCACATTATCCAGAGTCAAAGCCTGCCATGGCACGGCGAACAGTTTTTCCCCGACGGTGAGGAAACCTCCGAACGACAATACTGCATAGGCTACTTTGCCGCTACGTGTATCAAGCATGATTTCCTTGATCTCGCCCAGTTTTTCCTCCGAGTTGTTGTAGACATCGTCACCGATCAATGTTTCAGCACCCATCAGTTCCGGTCCGGGGCCTCCGCTTTTAGAGTTTTTGTACATCCCATATACGTCATTGTCTATGTAGCTCATGCTTTTCTCCTGTTAGTGACGAACATTAAAAAAATTTGAAATTTTACTCATGTAACTTTTTAATCCGTTAAATCCCAGGATATCGGGCTTTTCTGCTTTGCCCGATGAGTCAAAAAAGAAATACCGCCGGTTGATTCCTCGTCGCGTTGGTGATTCTCATCCGGCTTTATATTCCTGGGACGCAGCAAAGCACAGGTTTCCGGTCTGATCGGATTCACCGGCGCTTTCTGTTGACCTTTTGATGCCTTAGATTTACGCATACTGCTCCTTTCGTTGTGTTGACTAGTTAATGAATAATTGGCGCGCCCAGCATGGCTTGCTCCAGCCAGCTCTGTACCTGCTGCAGATGTTCACGTTCATGGCTAAGGGCGGTGTTAAAACTGTGCACGAGCTGGTCGTGATTTTGTTCTTGCGCGAGCGCGATCAGCATTTCCCAGCCATTGTTGTCGGTCATCTCGGCCACCATAATGGCGTGCAATGATTGCGATACAGTGGTGCGCGGATCGGTGAGGGCCTGCATCAGCCCCATGGACTCAACTCCTACCAGATCGGCACAAGGAGTTTGCGCGGTGGGATCGCCGCCCAGACTGCGAATGGCTTCAGCAATCAGTGCAAAGTGCCGGGCTTCTTCATCACGAATCTGCATCAGTTTTTCGACGGATACCGTCATGGTGCCGGTGCGTTCCAGGGACTGAACCTTGGTAATCAATGCCTCATACAGTCGGGTGCCGGTACGTTCGAACGCGAGGCGTTCGCCCAGTTTGTCCAGGAGCAGATTGGGGTTGTTGCCTGTCAGCATGGATACGCCAGTGGACAGAACCCCTTTCACAGTGCCGGGAGGCGGCACAGAGCCGACCTGATCGGCTTCCACTATATAGCTGCTTCGCAGATCGGCTATTGCTGATTCGTCCCCAGGCGTAACTGGCATCATGGTGCTGGCGTCCAGCATCTGGTTGGTATCGATCGGAGACATTTGCACGCCGGTGCGGTTCATCCCCATTTTGGGTTGTTCGTTCATTAGTTGCTCCTTAAATGTTTAATGGGATGAGCCACTAAGCGGCCAGCGCTTCGCGCCGGGTCAATTCACTACCGGGTGTCCAGATATAGCCTGCAGCAACAATTTCGCTGGGTGAGCCGGCTGAATTCATATGGTTGCGGTACTCAAGAGTGGCCGGACTTTCTTCATCCCTGCCGACAAACCGCGTCCCGTTGGCGCGCATATCTACTTCCTGCAACAGCGTCTGGCGCACAAACTCACGCTGGCTGGCGAACTGGATCGGCTCCGGCAGGTCGCCCGGGAAAATTTCCATCGGATCGCGATTTTCATATTGCTTGAACAGCTCGCAAACGAAATGGAACTGCCCAAGTTCATAATCCAGAAAGCGTTCCCAGATGGCTTTGATCCGGGCGTTGGATTCCTGTTGTACGCAGCTGTAGTAGTTGTAGACTTCGGTCGCTTCATGCAGCAGCCATTGTTCCAGCCAGCTCTCCTGCGGATCCAGCAGCGATTCATAGTGGGTCACATGCTGTTCCTCAATTGAGGCGATTTCCGCGTAAAGCTGGCGCGCCATCGGATCGGCAAATTGCGGGCCGATATTCAGGTAATACTGGTTGACCTGCATCTCAGCCGCAACAATAGTGAGCGCATGCAGCTTGGTGATCGGCGCTGCCGCGTCCTTGTTGTACGGTTCACGTACGTCATCTTCCGGCGCGCGGTGTTCGACTATGGTTGGACGCCCCGGCAGGATGTCGGTATAGCACTGCAGAATATTGTTGGCATCCTTACCTTCCATCCGGTCCATTAAGGCCGAATAGCGGTACAGGTGGTCAAAGTCCTCGAGCATGCCAAAACGGTACGCCTGGGCAATATAAGGATCGGGCTCGCGCTGAGCGACTGCGGCCGTCACTTCAATTGCGGTCTGCTCATAGCCGATGGTCACTTCCAGCGGCGAATGGTCGGGTCCTATCAGCCAGTTGATCATGGTTGCCTGATGCTGTTCGACGCGGCGGACTTGCGCCAACGGAATCCGTAAGCCACGATTTTTCCGCGCTGCCATGTGTTGAAAGCGCTGACATTCCTGTTCGATGCCGTTCATTAAAATAATACGTACTCGCGTGAACGCATCGTCGTCGAGCTTGCTGATGGGTTTTCCGACCAGATCGCGCCATGTGAAGCGCTGTTTCTCGACAGGAGTCCCTTTTGCACTAAATAGATTTAAAGACATTTCATATTCCTTTCGTTTTCATTCTTCTCATATGGGAATGATGATTTTCCGCGGTAACCCTACCGCAGGCTGAGCTGCGATCCTTACCGGTGGTGTTCCTCTCTGGATGTCCTGGAGGGAATAAAAAATTCGTGGATTTGCCTGTCTGCTTCTTCCTTGCCTATGCCATAAATTTTTCTGCTTTTCTCCGCCAGCTGTTTTCGACTCCCTGCAACTGCATCAACGTGTCCGTCTGAAGATTTACTTTTTTTGGGCATAGCCTTGCCTTTCGGCCTGGAATTGCCCTCGATTTGATTCCAGTTCATCACTTCCTCCTATATCCCTGTAAGCGCCAGGTCCATGTTCAAATAAAAGGGCCTGCAATAAAGTTGCCTACAAATTGGCACTTTCACTGCAGACCCGCTGGTCGAACAATAACTCTAGCTAAACCTGAATTTATCTGCTGCTGGTCGAGCCTGTACTGCCGCTTAAGCTGCCCGAACCTGTGCTTCCAGCGTTATTGCCGGACCCTGAGCCTGTGCCTGAGCTGCTCGAACCCATTGAAGAGCCTGAGCCCGACGAGCTGGTGCCACCTGCATCGGAGCCGCCGGTAGTACTGCCATTGGATCCCGAGCTGCTACCGCCCATGCCGGTGCTGCCCGAGCCGCTGCCCGAAGATCCGGAACTCATGCCGCCTGAGCCGCTGGAACCGGATGATCCCGAACCCGAGCTCATGCCGCTGGAGGAACCCGAACTTCCTGTGCCGGAGCTGCCCCCGGCTGTTCCGTCATGCCTATTACAAGCGGCCATGCTGCTTGCCAAAACCGTTACTATTAGTGCCAACTTAAATTTCTCTAAGGTATTCATTTTTGTCTCCTGTGAGGTTTAGCCAGAATGTGTAATGTTCAATCAAGTTGCCCAAAAAAATAAATCAGCTGATTGCTTTCATAAGATCCAATCAGAAAACAGAAATGGGACTGATGCCTACGGAAAAATATATGACTTTTGCGTAACATCTGTAACGCAGATTGCATTGATTTACAGATAATTTCTGTTAGGTAACGAACATTATTCAACAATTTATCACCGGCAATTTTCGGGCCGTTTCGTTACGGAGATGACGCGGATGGGGTTTCGGGCGAGTCTCACTTAATACTACTTACCTCAACAAATGCAGGCAGAGTTTTGAGAGAAAGGCGGTTTTACAGTATAATTTTATGTCATGATCAAATATCTCTTCATTACCGGCGGTGTGGTGTCTTCCTTAGGCAAGGGCATCGCCGCCGCTTCACTCGCTGCAATACTTGAATCGCGCGGCCTTAAAGTAACGCTGCTCAAGCTCGATCCTTATATCAACGTCGATCCCGGCACCATGAGCCCATTTCAGCATGGCGAGGTGTTCGTTACCGAAGATGGCGCGGAAACGGATCTGGACCTGGGCCACTACGAGCGCTTTGTTTCGGCCAAGATGCGCAAGGCCAATAATTTCACCACCGGACAGATATACGACAGCGTGATCCGCAAGGAACGCCGCGGCGAATATCTGGGCAAGACGGTGCAGGTGATTCCGCATATCACCAATGAAATCCAGGCATTCATCGAGCGTGGCGCAGCCGCTTCCTATGACGGCAAGGCGGATATCGCCATAATTGAAATCGGCGGCACGGTCGGCGACATCGAATCGCTGCCGTTCCTCGAGGCCGCGCGCCAGATGGGGCTGCGTCGTCGCCGCGGCGACACCGCGTATGTCCATCTGACGCTGGTGCCGTATATCGCCAGCGCCGGCGAACTAAAAACCAAACCCACTCAGCATAGCGTGCAGAAACTGCGCGAGATCGGGATTTTCCCGACCGCGCTGCTGTGCCGTGCCGATCGGCCTATCCCCGATGACGAACGCGCCAAGATTTCACTGTTTGCCAATGTGCGCGAAGAGGCGGTGATTTCGATGTGGGATGTGGACAGCATCTACAAGGTTCCGCAGATGCTGAATGCGCAAGGGCTGGATCGTATTCTGTGCGAAGAGCTGGGGCTGGATCTGCCACCTGCTGATCTTTCGGTATGGGCGAAGCTGGTCAAGGATCTCGAGCATCCGCGCAATGACGTGACCATAGGCATGGTCGGCAAGTATGTTGACCTGACCGAATCCTACAAGTCGCTGATCGAATCCCTGCGCCATGCCGGCATTCATACCTCGACCCGGGTCAATATCGAATATATCGATTCGGAAACCATAGAAAGCGCCGGGGTGCAGTGCCTGAAGCATCTTGATGCGATCCTGGTGCCGGGCGGGTTCGGCGTGCGCGGAACCGAGGGCAAGATTGCCGCGATACGTTATGCGCGCGAAAATAATATTCCTTACCTCGGCATCTGCCTCGGCATGCAGCTGGCCGTCATCGAATATGCGCGCAATGTCGCCGGCATGGTTAATGCGAACAGCACCGAATTTAATCTGGAAACGGAATATCCGGTCGTGGCGCTGATCAATGAATGGCTCGACCGCGACGGCAAAATCGAAGTGCGCAATGCCGGGTCCGACCTCGGCGGCACCATGCGCCTAGGCGCGCAGCGCTGCCCGGTCAAAGCGAATACGCTGGCGGCGAGCATCTATGGCGATGAAGTCAACGAGCGCCATCGCCATCGCTACGAGGTCAACAATCATTATGTGCCGGCGCTCGAAAAAGCCGGCCTGGTCATTGCGGCGCATACGCCCAGTGAATCGCTGCCGGAGATCATGGAATTGCCGCAAACGGTGCATCCATGGTTTGTCGGCGTGCAGTTTCACCCGGAGTTCACCTCGACCCCGCGCGACGGGCACCCGCTGTTTAAATCCTTCGTCGAAGCTACCGTGCGACACCGAAGCAGATCAGCCGCAATACCGGAAGTCGCAGTATGAAACTGGGTAAGGTTGAAGTCGGGCTGGACCGTCCTTTTTTCCTGATTGCCGGGCCGTGCGTGATCGAGTCGGAGCAGATGGCGCTGGATACGGCCGGGCGGTTAAAGGAAATATGCCTGCAGCTGGATATTCCCTTTATCTATAAATCGTCATACGACAAGGCTAACCGCAGCTCGGGCAAATCGTTCCGCGGATTCGGTATCGATGCCGGCCTGAAAATTCTTGATAAGGTCAGGGCGCAGATCGGGGTTCCGGTACTGACCGATGTGCACAGCATAGAGGAAATCGCGGCCGTCGCCGCAGTAGTGGATGTGCTGCAAACTCCGGCATTCCTGTGCCGCCAGACGGATTTTATCCACGCTGTGGCAAAGTGCGGCAAGCCAGTGAATATCAAGAAAGGGCAGTTCCTGTCGCCTTGGGACATGAAAAATGTCGTCGACAAAGCGCGTGACGCCAGCGGGCAGGACAACATCATGGTGTGCGAACGCGGTGCTTCCTTTGGCTATAACAACCTGGTATCGGATATGCGCGCGCTGGCAGTGATGCGCAATACCGGGTGCCCGGTGGTATTCGATGCCACGCACTCGGTGCAGCTGCCGGGCGGGCAGGGCACAGTCAGCGGGGGGCAGCGCGAATTTGTGCCGGTGCTGGCGCGAGCAGCGGTTGCCGCAGGCATTGCCGGCCTGTTCATGGAGACTCATCCCAATCCGTCGCAGGCATTGTCGGACGGGCCCAACGCATTTCCGCTGGCGCATTTGAAGACCTTGCTGCAGACGTTGAAAGTGCTGGACGAAGCGGTAAAACGGCAGGGCCTGATCGAGGAAAATATCGATTTGCGCAACATTTAAATGGCCAGATAAGCCTGGCAGGCGGTTCAGTGTTTTGGAAAATGAAGGAATAAAAATGAGTTCAATAGTTGATGTGATCGCCCGCGAAATTCTCGATTCCCGCGGTAACCCGACGGTAGAAGCCGATGTGTTGCTGGAGTCGGGAGTCATGGGCCGTGCCGCAGTTCCCTCCGGTGCCTCGACCGGGACACGCGAGGCGGTGGAGCTGCGCGATGGCGACAAGCAGCGTTATCTGGGCAAGGGAGTGTTGCAGGCGGTAGAGTTTGTGAATACTGAAATCGCTGAAGCGATTATCGGCCTGGATGCAATGGAGCAGGCACTGATCGACCAGACCATGATCGATCTGGACGGCACGGACAATAAAGCCCGGCTGGGCGCGAATGCCATCCTGGCGGTGTCCATCGCAGTGGCCAGAGCCGCCGCGGAAGAATCCGGGTTGCCGCTGTACCGTTATCTGGGCGGGGCTGCGCGCATGGAGATGCCGGTTCCGATGATGAATATCATTAATGGCGGCGCACATGCTTCAGGCGGCGCCGATATCCAGGAATTCATGATTATTCCGGTTGGCAGCGACAGCTTTCGCGAAGCGCTGCGTTGTGGCGCGGAAATATTCCATCATCTAAAAGCGATCCTGCACGATCGTAATTTGAGCACGACCGTGGGCGATGAGGGTGGTTTTGCCCCGGCACTGGGATCCAACGAAGCAGCGTTAAAAGTGATCGTCGAAGCAATTGAGGCGGCCGGTTATCAGCCTGGTACCGATGTAGCGATCGGGCTGGATTGCGCCGCGTCGGAATTCTACAAGGATGGAAAATATCATTTGCATGCTGACGGCCTGACGCTGGATACCACGCAGATCATCGATCTGTATGCCAGCTGGGTCAGCAAATATCCTATCATTACCATAGAAGACGGTATGAGCGAACATGACTGGGATGGCTGGAAGCTGCTCACCGATCGCCTCGGCAAGTCGGTGCAGCTGGTGGGCGACGATGTGTTCGTAACCAACACCAAAATCCTGCGCGAGGGCATACGCAAGGGTATCGCCAATTCCATCCTGATCAAGGTCAACCAGATCGGTACGCTGACGGAAACTTTTGCAGCCATAGAGATGGCCAAGCGCGCCGGCTACACCGCCGTAATTTCGCATCGTTCCGGTGAAACCGAAGACTCCACCATCGCCGATCTTGCCGTTGCGACCAACGTGTTGCAGATCAAAACCGGCTCGTTGTCGCGTTCTGACCGCATGGCAAAGTACAATCAGTTGCTGCGCATTGAGGAAGACCTGGGCGATAGCGCGTCCTATCCTGGTCGAGATGCGTATTATCAATTGGCCTAGCCAGTGCCGCTGACCCGATGCGCAAGGTTTCGCTGATACTGGTTGCGCTGATCTTGTTGCTGCAGTATCCGCTTTGGCTGGGCAAGGGCAGCTGGCTGAGAGTATGGGAAGTAGATCGTCAGGTCGACGCGCAAAAACAGATTAATCAGCTCAGCCAGACCCGCAACGCGGTGCTGGACGCCGAAGTGCGCGATCTCAAGCAAGGCACTGAAGCGATCGAGGAACGGGCACGCAACGAACTCGGCATGGTCAAGCGCAATGAAGTGTTTTTCCAGATACTGGAAGATCATCCGATCCCGCTGTCGGCGCCGGCCGCATTGCCGGAAAAGTAATATTGAGCAGCTGTCAACTCATGACGAGCAATATCATGAGTTCGGGCTTCAGTTAAATCCCCAGTAGTTCCACTTCAAACACCAGCGTCGCGTTGGGCGGAATCGCGCCGCCGGCACCGCGTGCGCCATATCCCAACGCAGGTGGAATGGTGAGTTTGCGTACGCCGCCGATCTGCATGCCCTGAACTCCCTCATCCCAGCCGCGTATGACTTCTCCGGCGCCCAGATGAAACTGGAACGGATCGTTGCGATCCTTGCTGGAATCGAATTTCTTGCCGTTGGTCAGCCAGCCGGTGTAATGCACGGTGACCGTTTGCCCGGCGGCAGCAGTTTCGCCTGTGCCGACAGTAATTTCTTCGTATTGCAGACCTGATGCTGTTGTAATGGTGGTCATATTGTTCTCTCTAGGGTTGGAAAGGGGCCGCACGTTCGGCGGCCTGTACGGTATTTGCGATCAGCATGGTAATCGTCATCGGGCCGATGCCGCCGGGTACCGGGGTAATATAGCCGGCGATTTCTCTCGCACTATCGAAATCGACATCGCCCACCAGCTTGCCGCTGGGCAGGCGATTGATGCCGACATCGAGCACAACCGCCCCCGGTTTAATCATGTCCCCGCTGATCATCTGCGGCTTGCCGGTGGCGACGACCAGAATATCGGCGTCACGCGTGTATCTGGCCAGGTCCACCGTTTTCGAGGTGCAGATGGTGACCGTGGCGTTTTGCTGCAGCAGCAGCAGCGCCATCGGTTTGCCGACGATATTGCTGCGGCCGACAACCACCGCATGTTTGCCTTCGATTGCAATACCGGTTTTTTCCAGCAGCTGCATTGCGCCATAAGGCGTGCATGGCGCAAAACGGGTGTTGCCGGTCACCAGCGCGCCGACATTCTGCGGATGAAACCCATCCACATCCTTATTCGGATCGATTGCATTCAGCACTTTGCTGCTGTCCATATGCCCCGGCAACGGCAGCTGTACCAGAATGCCATGTATTGCGGGATCGTTATTCAACTCGGCCAGTTTGGCCAGCAGCACCGCCTCGGCGGTGTCGGCAGGCAGTTCGATATGCTCGGAATAAAGGCCCAGCTCTGCGCAAGCTTTAACCTTATTGCCGACATATACCCGCGAGGCTGCGTCCGTGCCGACGATGATGACTGCCAGTCCGGGCACGATGCCGCGCATTTTCAACGCATCCACGCGCAGCTTCCACTCGGCGCGCACCTGTTGCGCAATGGCTTTGCCGTCTATGATCCGGGCTGTCATGGCTGCTGTGTCCGCAAAACTAGGAATTGAGTTTGGCTTTGTCGAAATTGCTGACGGAATTCATGATTTCCGCGCGGGCTTCTTCGATACCGAACCAGCCTTCCACCTTGACCCATTTGTTCGGTTCGAGATCCTTGTAATGCTCAAAGAAATGGGAAATCTGCTTAAGCGTGATTTCCGGCAATTCCAAATGGCTCTTCAGGCCGCGATACAGCGTCGAAAGTTTATCCACCGGCACCGCCAGCAGTTTGGCGTCCTGTCCGGCTTCGTCTTCCATCTTGAGGACTGCCAGCGGACGGCAACGCACTACCACGCCGGGCATCAGCGGCACGGGTGTGATCACCAGCACATCCACCGGATCGCCGTCATCGGACAGGGTTTGCGGAATGTAACCGTAATTGCACGGGTAATGCATGGCCGTGTTCATGAAGCGATCGACGAAAATTGCACCGGAGTCCTTGTCCACTTCGTACTTCACCGGATCGCCGTGCATCGGTATTTCAATAATCACATTGAAGTCGTCAGGTAAATTCTTGCCTGAAGAGACGTTATTCAAACTCATGATATGTCGCCCTATAGTATTTTGTAATAACCATAAATTATAGCATTGACTGGCACCTGCATGAATGCCTCCGACCGGAGCCATTTTCCCTGCAGGGCTAATGTACCGGTGGGTTGTGGCCATGGCATTAAATTTTGAACTCGGCGAGCTTTTTCGGCACCGCTATATTTTTCAGCCTTACATATTGCGGCAGGCCATCCTTGTACGGCGGGTAGTCCTCCCCCTTGATCAGCGGCGTCAGATAAGTACGGCATTTTTCGGTGATGCCGAATCCGTCCTTGGTGATAAAACTGCGCGGCATCATTTTTTCAACATTGGCCACATCCTTGAGCTGGGCAATGCCGATCTTCCATTTATACGGCCGGTCCGACACGCGGGCTATGGTGGGCATGACGGCGTTATGGCCTTTCAACGCCAGCTCGACCGCGGCTTTGCCGAGTGCATAAGCCTGTTCCACGTCAGTTCGGGAAGCGATATGGCGCGCCGCGCGCTGCAGATAATCGGCCACCGCCCAGTGGAATTTATAACCGAGCGCTTCCCTGATCATCTGCGCCACGATAGGTGCTGCGCCGCCCAGTTGGGCATGGCCAAACGCATCGCGTACGCCCTGGTCAGACAAAAACTTGCCGTCCGCATCACGCACTCCCTCGGATACCACAACCGAACAATAGCCGTGCTTTTTCACCGTCGCGTCGACTTTGGCCAGAAATTTTTTCTGGTCGAATGCGATTTCAGGAAACAGGATCACCACCGGCAGTTCGCATTGTTCATCCGAAGCGAGCCCGCCGGCCGCGGCGATCCAGCCGGCATGCCGTCCCATCACTTCGACCACAAACACCTTGGTCGATGTCCGGGCCATTGAAGCGACGTCGAAACTCGCCTCGCGCACCGACACTGCGACATATTTTGCGACTGATCCGAAACCGGGACAGCAATCGGTAATCGGCAGATCGTTGTCCACCGTTTTCGGCACATGGATGGCCTGCACCGGGTAACCCATCGTATCGGCCAGTTGCGAGACCTTCAGGCAGGTATCGGCCGAATCGCCGCCGCCGTTATAGAAAAAGTAGCCGATGTTGTGTGCCTTGAACACCTCGATCAGCCGTTCATACTGCACGCGATTTTCCTCCAGGCCCTTGAGCTTGAAACGGCACGAACCAAACGCGCCGGAGGGCGTGACACGTAAAGCGGCGATCGACCTGGCGCTGTCCTTGCTGGTATCAATCAGGTCCTCGGTCAGTGCACCAATAATGCCGTTGCGCCCGGCGTAAACCTTGCCTATCCTGTCTTTATGCTTGCGCGCAGTTTCCAGCAGGCCGCAGGCTGATGCATTGATCACCGCGGTCACGCCGCCGGACTGCGCATAAAAAGCATTTTTTTTGGTCACTATAGAGCTCCTGGGTTGATTACGATGGGCGGGACAATTGGATATTAGCTTAAGCCGCCGCGTAATGCAGTCTATCGTTCGAACGGCCGCGCCTGCCGATGCGTTCGGTTAAAATAATGCATGAAGCAAACACTGCACTGGAATCGTAGCGCGTTGCTGGCGTCGCCTCTCTACCAGCCGCTGCAGCCGATATTACAGCGGCTGGCCGACGGTGAATTCCCGACGCCGGATGACTGCAACCGCCTGCTGGATAACCAGCCGATTACCGTGCAGATCGGCTTGCCGCTGTGTTTCATTGCACAGCAATCCGGCAAACCTTCTTTTGAATCGCAGTATGAGCCGCGCTGTTATTTGCGCGGTGAAGTGCAAATGCGCGAACGCAACTGGCACGATTTGTTTAACGCGCTGGTGTGGATGACATTCCCGCGCATGAAAGCTGCCGCCAACGCGCGCCATTATCTGGCGATGACAGCCGGGGCCCAGGACTCCAGCCGCGGCGCGGCGCGCGACATGGCCACGCTATTCGATGAATCGGGTGTGATTGTCGTGTGCGCCGATGCGGCGCTGGGTGAGTTGCTGAAGGATTTTCAATGGCGGGAATTATTCTGGCAGCGGCGCGCCCAGGTAAAAGCTGGAATGGATTTTTATATTTTTGGCCATGGGCTGTATGAAAAAGCGTTGCACCCATACACCGGCATGACCGGTCAGGGATTGATACTGCCGGTAGAACAAGAATTTTTCTCGCAGCCGCTGGCGCAGCGGCTGATGCATCTGGACAAGTTACTGGCGGATTATCTGCTTGCACCGCAGCATTGCCGCAGTCCGCGCGAACTGAGCCCGGTGCCATTGCTGGGATTGCCGGGGTGGACTGTGCAGAATGAATGCGCTGAATATTATGCCAATGCTGCTTATTTTCGTCCGGGCAGGCGCGCTGACAAGATTTCCGAGCCCTAGTCGCTACGGCGGGCGCTCAGTCACCGCGCTGGGCTATTACAGCGCCACCAAGCCGGTCAGATAACGCTGCAGGTTTTCCACATAGTGCGCAGTATTGCTATGCATCGCCGCGATGTCCTCCTCGCTCAGCGTGCGTATCACCCGGCCAGGCGTACCGACCACCAGCGAGTTATCCGGAATAATCTTGCGTTCGGGAATCAGGGTATTCGCGCCGATCAGGCAATTGCGCCCGATCACCGCGTGATTGAGAATGACGCTTTTGATGCCGATCAGGCTGCCTTCACCTATGGTGCAGCCATGCAGCATCGCCATGTGGCCGATGGTGACGTTGGCGCTGATGGTCAGCGGCGCGCCAAAGTCGGTATGCATCACCACGCCGTCCTGCACATTGCTGTTTTCGCCGATATGGATAGGCTCATAGTCGCCGCGTATGACCGCGTTAAACCAGATGCTGACATTGTTCTGCAGAATGACCGAACCGATCACGCTGGCGTTCGGCGCAATAAAATGATGTACGCCGTGCAGTTCCGGTGTGCGATTCCCCAGCCGATACAACATGTCAGCTGAGCTCCAGAACGGCGGCGCCGGCCTGGGCGATCTGTCCGTCCTGGGATGAACGCACGCCGCTGATGCCCAGACCGCCGATCACCTGGCCATCGCGCAGCAACGGTATGCCGCCCTCGGCGGGGATGACCCCCGGCAGCGCGAGATGGATCAAACGGCCGTTCAGCACCGCGTCTTCGGAAGTCTTGGTCGGACGCTGGAACGCCACGGCCGCGCGGGCCTTCTGGATCGCGGTTTCCACGCTGCCGAACTGAGTGTCATGGCTGCGCTGCAGATACAGCAAATGGCCGCCATCGTCGGTTACAGCGATGACCACGCGCCAGTCATTGCGGCGGGCTTCGGCTTCGGCCGCGGCGGCAATGCGCCGGGCTTCGTCCAGCGTAAGCACGGGTTTGGTGATGGAAGTTGGCGGCGGCATAGTAGAGGCCATGATCACACCGCCAGCGCCGCAAATATACGGTCGGTGATGTTTTCCACGCTGCCAACGCCGGGTACGTTGATGCAACGCGGGGCACGCGGGTCTCCGCTGCGCTGCCATGAGGCGTAAAAATCGACCAGCGGGCGGGTCTGTTCATGATATATCTGCAACCGCTTACGGATGGTTTCTTCGGTATCGTCGGGGCGCTGCACCAATGCTTCGCCGGTGGCGTCGTCATGCCCGGCAACCTTCGGGGGATTCAGCGTGATGTGGTAAGTTCGACCTGACGATTGATGGATGCGCCGGCCGCTTAAACGCTGGATGATGTCGCTGTCCGGTACTTCAATCTCCACGACGAAATCGACATCTATATGGGCGTCCTTCATGGCCTGCGCCTGCGGGATGGTGCGCGGAAAACCGTCAAACAGAAAGCCGTTGGCACAGTCCGGCTCTCTGATGCGTTCCTTCACCAGATTAATGATCAGGTCGTCCGATACCAGCCCGCCGCTTTCCATGATTTTTTTGGCGGTGTTGCCGAGCGGCGTGCCTGCCTTGACCGCCGCACGCAACATGTCACCGGTGGAGATCTGCGGGATATGGAATTTTTCCTTGATCAGGTTGGCCTGGGTGCCTTTGCCCGCGCCGGGAGCGCCGAGTAATATCAGTTTCATTTTCTGCCTTTGTTATTAACAACAATTATAAACCTGTTTCGAACAGGCGGCGTGCAGCATGCAAATCGGGCTCAGTATCAACGCCGGCAGGCGGCGCATCGGCGGTGATGGTGACGCCGATTTTGTAGCCGTGCCACAGTGCGCGCAATTGCTCGAGCATTTCGATTTGCTCAATCGCGGCGGGCGCAAGCTTGCTGTAGGCGCGCAGAAAACCGGCGCGGTAGGCATAGATGCCGATGTGGCGCAGCATTGTCAGGTTCTGTGGCGACGCGGTATCCGCTGCCCAGGCGTCGCGCGGATAAGGGATGGGCGCGCGGCTGAAATACAAGGCATTGCCATCCTGGTCCAGCACTACTTTGACGATGTTGGGATTACGCATCGCGTCCTGATCGTGAATGGGATGGCAGGCCGTGCTCATCGCGCATTCCGGATGATCGTGCAGATGCTGTGCCACGGTGCGTATCAGCTGCGGCGGCATCAGCGGTTCATCACCCTGTACATTGACTATGATGGTGTCATCCGGCCAGCCGAGCAGCTGCGCTACTTCGGCGATGCGGTCAGTGCCGCTGGTATGCAATGGGTTAGTCATGCAAGCTCGGTAGCCATGTTGCTGCACCGCCGCGATGATGGGCTGATGATCGGTGGCGACCCATATCTGCTGCGCGCCGCTTTGCGCGGCCCGCTCGGCCACGCGCACGACCATCGGTTTTCCGGCAATATCCAGTAACGGTTTTCCGGGTAACCGGGTCGAGGCGTAGCGCGCAGGGATGACTACCTGGAAAGCGGTGGAGTGCTCGGCAGCCGGGTGCCCGGGCAGTTGCATCAGAGCTGTTCGGCTTCTTCGGGGGTCAGTTTGCGCGCTTCGCTGGCCAGCATCACCGGGATGTCGTCCACAATCTGATACGCGAGTTTATCCGGCTTGCAGATCAGCTCGCGCGCGGCCTTGCGATAAATCAGTTGCGACTTGCACAGCGGGCAGACCAGAATTTCAAGCAGTTTGGCGTCCATGATGGGCGATCCTTTCCAGGATAAATGGGGTAATTGAAGGATCGAGCTGCGCGTCTACGCGCAATACCCAGAATTTTTCGGCGGCCCGATTTCCGTCGTTGTAGAGTCTGGCGCATTTTACCGCATCTTTTTCAGTCATGAGTATCGCATCGGCATCCGGATAGTCGAGATCCGCCAGCGTATAGCGATGATGATCGGCAAAAGGGTGGGGCTGCACAATCAGGCCGAGCTGACGCAGGTGGGCAAAAAAACGTTGCGGATAACCGATGCCGGCGATCGCATGCAGGCGCCGCCCCTGAAAATGGCTGGCTGGAGCAGAAATGGCGGGGTTGAGCAGCTGATGAAATACCGAGCCGGACAACTGCATGCTGTGGGCCTGGGCGCAGCCGCGATAAAAGTCAGCGGAGAAATTTGCGCCGTTGACGATTACCGCATCGACTTCATTCAGGCGTGCCGGCGGTTCACGCAACGGGCCAGCCGGCAACAGGAATCCATTGCCGTAACCACGGGCGCCATCAACCACGACGATTTCAACATCGCGCTGCAAACGGTAATGCTGCAGGCCATCGTCGCTGAGGATCACATCGCATTCCGGATGCGCCCGCAACAGCGCCGCCGCGACGGCGGGCCGATTCCGGCCTGTCCATACCGGGCACAGCCGCCGCTGCGCCATCAGCACCGGCTCATCACCGACGATTTCCGGATCGCTGCCCGACAGGACTGCCTGAATTGTGCGGGCGCTGCCGCCATAGCCGCGGCTGATAATACCGGGACGTCGCCCGCTATCCAGCAGTTGTTGCGCCAGCCACAAAGTCAGCGGCGTTTTGCCGCTGCCGCCGACAGTAATATTGCCGACCACGATAATCGGTACGGGCAGCCTTATCTTCTCCAGCACACCGCTACGATATAGCGCGCGGCGCAGCGCGGTGAGGATACCGAAAATCATACTGAGCGGCAGCAGGATGAGGTGTAGCGGAGTGATGCGGTACCAGTAGTGCTGCAGTCCGGTAAGGTTGGCCGGGTTTGGATGTTCCGCCGTTTCCGAACTATCAGATGCCCGGGGCATGCATTATTTTCGGTTGGTCGTAAAGGTGATGCGCCCGAATCCGGCGATCCGCGCGGCTTCCATTATATTGACCACAGCCTGGTGCGGAGTTTTAGCATCGGCATTGATAATGACGGTAGGGTCCTGCTGTTCACCTGCGGCTGCGCGCAGCGCCTTGGCCAGATTATCGGTATCGCGGAATGCGGTGGTCACATTATTGACCGAATAATGTTCTGACGCATCGACCGATATATTGATCTGATTGTTCTTGGCTCCGGCCTGTTCGCCACCAGCCTGCGGCAGGTTAATCTGCAATTCCGAAAATTGCGAATAAGTAGTGGTGACCATCATGAAAATCAGGATGACCAGCAGCACATCGATCATCGGGATCAGGTTGATTTCCGGTTCTTCACGCACCCGGCCACGCTGGAAATTCATCTCGGCTCCGGCCTATTTGCGGCGTGCGCCGTGCACAATTTCCACCAGCTTGACGGCCTGCTGCTCCATCTCTATGGTCAGGCTGTCGACCTTGGCGCGGAAGTGACGATAGAAGATCATGCTGGGCACCGCCACGATCAAACCCAGAGCGGTGTTGTACAGCGCCACCGAGATACCGTGAGCCAGTAATGCCGGAGTATTGCCCACTGCGTTCTGCGCGCCGAATATTTCTATCATCCCGACTACTGTGCCGAACAGACCGAGCAGCGGGCTGATTGAGGCTATTGTGCCCAGCGTGGTGAGGAAGCGCTCCATTTCATGGGTGGCGGCGCGCCCGGCTTCTTCGATCGAATCCTTCATCACTTCGGCCGAACTTTTGATGTTCTTCAATCCCGCAGCGAATACGCGTCCCAGCGGAGAATTTGCCGACAGCCGTGCGAGCATTTCTTCATTCGTGCCATGCTGCTTGAGTTCATGCATCACTTCGTCCAGCAAGCCGGCTGGGGCAATCGTCTTGTAACGCAAAAATATCAGGCGTTCTGCAATCAACGCTACGGCAACCACTGATGAAATGATTAATAGCCAAATGGGCCATCCTGCGGCTTCTACGATAGCGAACACGTGACTTCTCCAATATGCTTAAATCGCAAAAAAGAGAACTGTATCTTGTCACACCTTTTTGGGCAACATCCTTAAAGTTTCCTGAAAGTGGGATACGCAAATCCCACTCGCGGGATGCCTGTTTTTATTGTGCACAGGAACTGTGGATAAGTTTGTGCATAAAGCATCGAAGACGCTACTTAACTCTATAATGGATAAGCTTTTTTGGTCGGACGCTCAATATTTAATCTTCTAACTTTTATCTATATAATTATATAGATAGCGCTAAGTAGCCGATATCTCTGGCGATACCCCTGCGGCAAAGTGGCGTATTACCTTGTGTTGTGGATTACTGTGGAATGTCAATATGGTTTCTGATTTTTTTACAAACGGGAAAAGCCGCGTGTACACCGTGCGCGAGATCAATTCCACAGCCAAGGCTTTGCTGGAAAATGGTTTACCTTTGTTGTGGGTGCGCGGTGAAATTTCCAATTTTGTCGGTGCGGCGTCAGGGCACTGGTATTTTTCGCTGAAGGATGAACAGGCCCAGATACGTTGTGTCATGTTTCGTCAGAAAAGTCAGTACCTCGACTGGCAACCCAAAAATGGCATGAAGGTAGAAGTGCTGGCGCTGGCGACCTTGTATGAGGCGCGCGGCGATTTCCAGTTAACGCTGGAGCAGATGCGTCCAGCCGGTGCAGGCGAACTATACGAAGCGTTCGAACGGCTCAAACGAAAACTTGAAGGTGAAGGAATATTCGATGCCGCGCGCAAGCGCTCCCTGCCTTTACTGCCCGCACAAATCGGCATTGTCACATCGCGCAACGCCGCGGCACTGCGCGATGTGCTGACCACCCTGGCGCGGCGCATGCCGTCTATCCCGGTCGTGTTATACCCCGTCCCGGTACAGGGTGAGGAAGCGGCGGGTAAAATTGCGGAGGCCATCCGCACGGCTAATGAACGTGCCGAATGCGATGTGCTGCTGGTATGTCGCGGCGGCGGCAGTATCGAGGATTTGTGGGCCTTTAATGAGGAAGTGGTGGCACGCGCAATTTCTGCCAGCGCTATTCCAGTAGTCAGCGGGGTCGGACACGAGACCGATTTCACCATTGCCGATTTCGCCGCCGATCATCGCGCCGCCACGCCCACCGCGGCGGCGCAGATGGTAGTGCCGGAGCGCATGGAATTGCTGCAACGCCTGCGCCAGCAGGCGCAGCGTTTGGCGCGCGCCCGGCAGCGTCAGGCCGAGCGGGTAATGCAACAGCTGGATTTTCTGCAGCATCGGCTGGTCCATCCGGCGCAACGTCTTCTGCAACAGGCGCAATCGCTGGTGCGGCTGGGCCAGCGGCTGCAAGTGGCGGCCGCGCACAATATGCAGCATCAGCATTGGCGCTGGCTATCATTGGGCCAGCGGCTGCGCACGGTGCGCCCCGATATGACACAGCTTGACCAGCGTCACGCCGAACAGGGCCGACGGCTGCTGGCGGCAATGCGGCACAACTTGCAGCGCCACACTCATCGTCTGGACAGCCTGCAACAGCATTTGCTGCATCTGGATCCTAACCAGGTACTGGCGCGGGGCTACAGCGTAGTGCGCAAAAAGGGGAAAGTTGTTGTGGACAGTTCAGGATTAGCTATTGGGACCCATATTGAAATTACCTTCGCGCGTGGCTGGGCAGCGGCAGAGGTTAGGGAAAAGGGTCGCAGCGGTTAACCAGTATTTCATAATCGCGCTAATGATCTGTTATCAATTAGGTTAAAATTTGCCTTTGCCTGTTAACCGGAAACACCTTATCAATATGGAATTCCCGAGCAAATCGTCCCGCACGGTAGATCGCCGCTGTTTCTGGCTGCTGCTGGCTGTTGCAATTATCTGGTTCAGCAACATCGAATACCGCAAGCTGATTAAACCAGATGAAGGCCGCTATGCCGAGATTCCGCGCGAGATGGTAGTGAGCGGCGACTGGACGACGCCGCGTCTGAACGATCTTAAATACTTCGAAAAACCGCCACTGCAATACTGGGCAACAGCCACCGCCTATACCGTGTTCGGCGAGCATCAGTGGACCTCACGGCTGTGGGCGGCGTTGACCGGTTTTAGCGGAGTATTGCTGGTGTGGTTTGCCGGCACGCGATTGTACGGGCGGACGGCTGGATTCTATGCCGCGGTATTGCTGGGCGGTAGCCAGCTGTATGCGTTGATGAGCCATATCAATACACTGGACATGGGCGTGACTTTTTTTATCACGCTCGGCATCGTCGCCCTGCTATTGGGCCAGCAGCCCGAAAATGATGCGCGCATCCGGCGCAACTGGATGTGGCTGGCGTGGGCGGCGCTGGGGCTGGCGGTGTTGAGCAAGGGCTTGATGGGCCTGATGCTGCCGGGCGCGGCGCTGGTGATTTACACACTGGTACAGCGCGATTTTGCATTATGGAAACGGATGCATTTCCTGACCGGCGTGCTGATCTGCCTGTTAATTACCGGGCCGTGGTTCTACCTGGTGATGAAAGCTAATCCTGAATTCTTCCAGCGTTTTTTTATTTACGAGCATTACACCCGTTTCACCACCAAGGATCTCGGCCGCTATCAGCCGTGGTATTACTTTATTCCAGTGCTTTTGGTGGGCATGCTGCCATGGACGGTGCTGATGTTCGATACCCTGCTGCGCACCTGGAAATCCAGCGCCCGCCCCGACCGGGCCTTTAACGCGGATCGCTTTTTGCTGGTGTGGGCTATTTTTATCTATATTTTCTTTTCGGTTTCCGGCTCCAAGCTGCCGTCCTATTTGCTGCCGATGTTCCCGGCGCTGGCGCTGCTGATGGGTAAGCAACTGGTTGTAATGGACGCGCGCAAATTATTCCGGTTAATTGCGCCTATTCTGCCGCTGGCACTGATCGGACTGGCGTTGGCGCCATTTACCGCACACCTGGCAGATACGCCTTTGCAGACCCGGATGTATGGCGAATATGCCTACTGGCTGTTCGCCGCGGCACTGATCTGGGTGCTCGGCATGGTTGCCGCCCTGGCTTTTTTGCGCCGCAATAACAAACCCTGGGCAGTACTGTTGCTGGCATTGAGTTCACTGCTTGCCGCCCAGGTCGGAACCTCGGGCTACAACGTCATTGCTACGGAGCGTTCCGCCTATCTGCTGGCCGACGCGATTCGTCCTTACGTCAAGCCGAACGTTCCATTCTATTCGGTGCACATGTATGAGCAAACTTTACCCTTTTACCTGAAACGTACTTTTACGCTGGTGGCTTTCCAGGATGAAATGGCGTTCGGCATTCAGCAGGAGCCGCACCGCTGGGTCCCGGACATCGCCAGCTTCGCCCAGGTGTGGCAGGCACAGCCGGAGGCGTTTGCGATCATGCCGGTTTCCGTTTATCCACAGCTGCAAAGCGCGGGGGTCATGATGAAAATCCTGTTTCAGGATACGCAATATATTGTGGTGTCCAAGCCATGAACCTGGTCAGTTTCGGCCTGATATTTACCGGTGTAATGCTCAATGCCGCCGCGCAGATACTGATGAAGATGGGTACCAACAGTATCGGGTTCTTCGAGTTCAGCCGCGAAAATATCCTGCCGATAGGGTGGAAGCTGGCCACCGAGTGGCATATCGTCCTCGCCCTGTTCTGTTATGCGCTGAGTGTTGTCATCTGGATACTCGCGCTGTCGCGCGTGCCGGTCAGTATCGCTTTCCCGATGCTGTCGATGGCTTATGTGGTGAACGCGCTGGCCGCCTGGTATCTGCTGAATGAAGCTTTTAGTCCGGTCAAGCTGGTCGGCATGGGCGTCATCATTATGGGCGTCATTATTATTTCACGCGCGTGACTGAAGATATTTAATATGTACTCTTGCTCACCAGACATAACTTGATGTAAGCGCGGGAGTCGTTGGCTAGGTAGCCATGGGATTAAGTTGAAAGCCGATATAATAATGAGTACTGAATTTCTGCCTTTCACCAAGCCTCACATAGACGAGGCAACCATCGCGTCTGTCGCCGATACGCTGCGTTCCGGCTGGATCACCAGTGGACCCAAAGTCCTGGAATTTGAAAAACAGCTATCGGAATATTTTGGCGGCCGGCCGGTGCGGACCTTCAACTCCGGCACCTGCACCATGGAGATTGCGCTACGCATTGCCGGTATCGGACCCGGCGATGAAGTCATCACGACGCCCATTTCCTGGGTTGCCACCGCCAACGTCATCCTCGAAGTCGGGGCTACACCGGTGTTCGCCGACATTGATCCGGTGACGCGCAATATCGATCTGGACAAAGTTGAGGCCGCGATTACTCCGCGCACCAAGGCCATCATCCCGGTTTATCTGTCCGGCCTGCCGGTGGATATGGATAGGCTTTACGACCTCGCGCGCCGCCATCAGCTGCGGGTCGTGGAAGATGCCGCGCAAGCCATAGGGTCACTCTGGCAAGGCAAGCGCATCGGCTCGTTCGGCGACTTTATCTCGTTCAGCTTTCAAGCTAACAAAAATCTTACCACTTCCGAAGGCGGCTGCCTGGTGCTGAACAATACCGATGAAGCACGTCTGGCGGAAAAATACCGCCTCCAGGGCGTCACGCGCAGCGGTTTTGACGGCATTGAAGTGGACGTGCTGGGCGGGAAGTTCAACATGACCGACATTGCTGCGGCGATCGGGCTGGGCCAACTGCCGCAACTGCCGGCCGTTACTGCGCGACGGCATGAGTTGGCGCGGCATTATTTTACGATGCTGGGCAGTGATTTCGAAACACACTCCGGCGCGCAATTGCCGGTTGCAGATTTTACCAACTCGAACTGGCATATGTTCCAGATTGTGCTGCCGCCGCGCTGCAATCGCGCCGGCTTCATCGAAAAAATGAAAGCGCGCGGTATCGGCTGCGGCGTCCATTACCCGGCCATTCACCTGTTCAAACTTTACCGCGCGCGTGGCTTTCATGACGGAATGTTCCCGATCGCCGAAAGTGTAGGGCGGCGGATCGTGACCTTGCCATTGTTTCCGGCAATGAATGCAGCGGACGTGGAACGGGTGTGCGCGGCTGTGCGTGCGGTGCTGACTGATCAGGAGTAATTCCTGTGTCGCCGAATTTTCAATTTCGCGAACCCTGTCGCATGCGGTAAAATGCCGCCCATGAATAATCCACATCTTTCCGTCGTCATTCCCGTATACAACGAAGAAGAAGGTTTGCAGACCCTGTTCGACCGTCTTTATCCCGCGCTGGATAAACTCGGCGTCACCTATGAGATTGTATTCATCAACGATGGCAGCCGCGACCGTTCCGCCGCTATTTTGCGCGCGCAGTTCCAGCTTCGGCCGGATGTGACGCGAGTTGTGCTGTTCAATGGCAATTTCGGCCAGCATATGGCGATCATGGCGGGTTTTGAACATACGCGCGGGCAACGCGTGGTGACGCTGGATGCCGACCTGCAGAATCCCCCCGAGGAAATTTCCAAATTGCTGGCCAAAATGGATGAGGGATATGACTATATAGGCTCGATCCGCCGGCAACGCAATGACAGCTGGTGGCGCCACGTTGCGTCGCGTGCGATGAACCGGCTGCGCCAGCGTATTACCCGGATTACAATCACCGACCAGGGCTGCATGCTGCGTGCCTACGACCGCAGTATCGTTGATGCAATCAATAGCTGCCACGAGGTGAATACTTTCATTCCCGCGCTGGCTTATACCTTCGCGCGCAGGCCGGCGGAAGTGGTGGTGGAACATGAGGAGCGCGCGCAGGGCGAGTCAAAATATTCGCTGTACAGTCTGATCCGCCTCAACTTCGATTTGATGACCGGGTTCTCGGTTGTGCCATTACAGTTTTTTTCGATGGTGGGCATCGCCGTGTCGTTTTTGTCGGCGCTGTTTTTCATCCTGCTGGTGGTGCGCCGGCTGATCATCGGTCCGGAAGCTGAAGGGCTGTTCACGCTGTTCGCGCTGGTCTTTTTTATGATCGGCATAACCCTGTTTGGTATTGGCCTGCTGGGTGAGTACGTCGGGCGTATCTATCAGCAGGTACGCCAGCGTCCGCGTTATCTGATTGAAGCGGTTCTGGACCGGACTGAATGACGCGCGCGGTAGTGTTTGCCTACCATAACGTAGGCTGCCGCTGCCTGTCGGTGCTGCTGGCTCATGGCGTCGATATTGCGCTGGTGGTAACCCACCGCGACAATCCGAGCGAGACCATCTGGTTCGATAGCGTCGCTGAATTGGCTGCGCTGCACGACATTCCGGTCATCATGCCGGAGCAGCCTAATGCACCTGAGATAGGGCAGCAAATACGTGCGCTCCAGCCGGATTTTTTCTTCTCATTTTATTATCGTGAAATGCTCAGGCGCGAGTTGCTCGAAATACCCCGGCGCGGGGCGCTCAACATGCACGGCTCTTTGCTGCCGAAATACCGCGGCCGGGTGCCGGTAAACTGGGCGATAATAAACGGTGAAACCGAAACCGGGGCGACGCTGCACTACATGACCGAAAAGCCGGACAACGGGGCCATCGTAGCGCAACAGGCAGTGCCTATCCTGCCGGAGGATACCGCGCTGCAAGTCTTCCAGAAAGTCACTGTAGCGGCGGAGATCACTTTAAACCGGTGTTTGCCGGAGCTGCTCGCCGGCACAGCGCCGGCGGTGGCGCAGGATTTGAGTCTGGGGAAGTATTTCGGCGGTCGTAAGGCAGAAGACGGGGTGATAGATTGGTCGCAAGACGCGCGCAGCATACACAATCTGGTGCGTGCGGTGGCACCGCCTTATCCGGGCGCGACAACGCGGTTGCTGGGCAAGCCGATGCGCGTGTTGCAAACACTGGTGACGAATGGGAAAGCGCATGCCGCGCCGGCTTTTTATGTTGAAGACAACCGGGCATATGCGGGCTGCGGCAGCGGCGTATTGCGCATCCTGCGCTTTGAACTGGACGGTGTGGAAACGAGCCCGGCAGAATTCGCCGCTCAGCACGGCACCGCAAAATTTGAATTTAATCGTTAAGGAACGGCAATGAAAAAGGTATTAATCCTCGGGGTAAACGGTTTTATCGGCCACCATCTGTCCACCCGCATTCTGGCCACTACGGATTGGGAAGTGTACGGCATGGACATGAATTCGGAGCGCATCAGCACGTTGCTGGAGCATCCACGCTTCCACTTTTTCGAGGGCGACATCACCATCAACAAAGAGTGGATGGAATACCACATCAGAAAATGTGACGTGATCCTGCCGCTGGTGGCCATCGCCACGCCGTCCACTTATGTCAAGGAACCGCTGCGCGTATTTGAACTGGATTTCGAGGCCAATCTGCCGATCGTGCGCTCCGCGGTCAAATATGGGAAGCACCTGATTTTCCCGTCGACCTCGGAAGTCTACGGCATGTGCCACGACGAGGAATTCGATCCTGATAATTCGGAATTGATCTGCGGCCCGATCAACAAGCCGCGCTGGATTTATTCCTGTGCCAAGCAGCTGATGGATCGCGTGATCTGGGGCTATGGCATGGAGCAGGGACTGAATTTTACGCTGTTTCGCCCGTTTAACTGGATCGGCTCCGGACTCGATTCCATCCATACACCGAAGGAGGGCAGCTCGCGCGTGTTGACACAGTTTTTCGGCCACATCGTGCGCGGCGAAAATATCAGCCTGGTCGATGGCGGCCAGCAGAAACGGGCGTTCACTTATATCGATGATGGCGTAGACGCGCTGATCAAGATTATCGCCAACAAGGACGGCGTGGCGAGCGGCAAGATATACAACATCGGCAATCCCACCAACAATTTCTCCATCCGCGATCTCGCCGCAATGATGCTCAAACTGGCCGAAGAATATCCTGAATATCGCGACTCTGTACGCAAGGTCAAACTGATTGAAACGACCTCCGCGGCTTATTACGGCAAAGGGTATCAGGACGTGCAGAACCGTGTGCCCAAGATCACCAATACCTGCGAAGAGCTGGACTGGCGGCCGAGCGTTTCGATGGCCGATGCATTGCGCAAGATATTTGACGCCTATCGCGGCCAGGTGACTGAGGCGCGCAGCCTGGTCGACTGATCCAATGCCGCAGCTTGCGCTCAAGATTGACGTGGATACCTACCGAGGCACGCGTGAAGGCGTGCCGCGATTGATCGATGCGCTGACCCGGCATGGTGCCCAAGCCACTTTTTTCTTTTCCCTCGGACCCGACCATACCGGACGGGCCATCTGGCGCGTATTTCGTCCGGGGTTTCTACGCAAGGTTTCGCGCACCTCGGTGCTGGAACATTACGGCCTTAAGACTTTGCTCTACGGCACGCTGTTGCCTGGCCCGGATATCGGGCGACGCTGTGCCGACGTGATGCGCGCGGTACGCGATGCCGGCTTTGAAACGGGAATACATTGCTACGATCATGTGCGCTGGCAGGACCAAGTTATGGGTCAGAACGAGCAATGGACACGCCATGAACTTCAGCTTGCGGTAGACCGCTACACCGAGATCTTCGGCGAGCCCCCCAAATCGCATGCCGCGGCCGGCTGGCAAATGAATCGCCATGCGTTGCGCCTGATGCAGCGCATGGGTTTCGACTACAGTTCGGATACTCGCGGCACCCGTCCTTTTACCCCGGTCTGGAATGCCGAGATTATTGCCTGCCCGCAACTGCCGACCACCCTGCCCACGCTCGATGAGATCGTTAATCGCGATGGCATTACGCTGGAAAACGTGGCGCAGCATTTACTACGGCTGACGGCCATACCGCCCGCTACCGGGCACGTATTTACGCTGCATGCCGAGCTTGAAGGCAGCAAATGGATGCCGGTGTTCGAACAGCTGCTCAGCGGCTGGAAAGAGCAGGGCTATGAAATGGTATCACTGCGCCATTATCTCGCAGGTCTGCAGGGTTCATTGCCGCGGCACGAAGTGGTAATGGATGAAATTGAAGGACGTTCAGGCACCCTGGCTATGCAGGCATAAACAGATTTCATCAGGAGCTTGATGCAGGAGGATAGCAATGCAGGAACAGCAAATAAAAGGGCTGAACGGCTGGGTCGAGTTTTTGAGCAGTGCCGAGATTCCGGTGCTGAAGCAGAGCGCTCGTGACATAGCTGCGCTGCGTAAGGACGCCGAGCACCTGGGTGCGCGCGCTATGGCGGCGGTAGTTCTACGCGATCCAATGCTGACCGCCAAGCTTTTGCGTTATCTGCAGCAACACAAGCATCGCAGCCAGGAGCATGAAGTCGTCGAGGTAGAACAGGCGCTGCTGATGCTGGGCGTGGAGACCATTTTCAACCGTTTGCCGCTGCAGCCTGTAATGGATGAAGTATTGCACGGGCACCTCGATGCATTGATCTGCGCGTTGCGCGTCGTACATCGTTCCAACCGCGCCGCAACGTACGCTTACGACTGGGCGGTGCGGCAACGGGATATGCATTTCGAAGAGGTTCATGTGGCCACACTGCTGCACGATCTGGCCGAACTTCTGATGTGGTGCTTTGCACCGGCGACCATGCTGCATATCCATGCGCTGCAGTTGCATGACAAAACCTTGCGCAGCCATGATGTGCAGGAGCAGGTGCTGGGGTTCCCGCTGTCGGAATTGCAGTCTGCGCTGGCGGTGAAATGGGGCCTGCCCAGGCTATTGCTGACGCTGATGGATGATGCGTGTGCCCAGCAACCGCGTGTGCGTACTGTGACACTCGCGGTTAATCTGGCGCGCCACTCTGCCGTAGACTGGAATGATGCCGCCTTGCCGGACGATTATAAAAATATCGCGGAACTGCTGAACATGTCGGCGGAAGATGCCGCAGCCATGGTTGTCCCAAAAGAAATGGCCCAGTCTTCCGCTGGTGACTGACGTGCTGCCGGGCAGGCCCGCTGAGTCAACCTGGCTGCTCATTGTTTCCAGCTGACCTGTCCACCTGATCTATCCATTGGTGCGTTATCCTTTCACCTGGGCATTGGTTAAAGCTGACCTATTCAGGCAGGGAACGGCGCACTTTGTCCAGTATCTGTTGCGCCAGATCGTGCGCGAGGCAATCAAACTCAATCCGCTCCGGCATGCTGCGCAGCCAGGTAAGCTGACGCTTGGCAAGCTGGCGGGTGGCGATAATGCCCAGTTCGAGCAGCTCGGTTGCATCAATTTCGTCGGCAATGAAACGCCATGCCTGGCGATAACCTACACAGCGCATGGAGGGTAGGTTGGGGTGCAGAACGTGGCGTGCCTGCAGTGCGCGCAACTCGTCCACCAGTCCTCTATTCAGCATGCTGGAATAGCGTGTGGCAATGCGCTCGTGCAATTGCGCGCGGTCAGAAGGCTGTAGCGCCAGGGGCAGTACCCGATAGGGCAGCGCCTGGGTATTTTTTCTTCCAAGCAGCGTTGACATAGGTATCCCGCTGATCCGGAAAATTTCCAGTGCGCGCTGGATACGTTGCGCATCGCCGGGTTTGAGGCGGGCGGCGGTGGCCGGATCAATTTTTGCCAGTTCACTGTGCATCGCGGGCCAGCCTCGTCGCGCGGCCTGATCTTCCAATTCCTGACGCATCACCGGATCAGCCTGCGGCAGGTCGCTTAACCCCAGACGGAGTGCCTGGAAGTAAAGCATGGTGCCGCCGACCAGCAGCGGTATATGTCCACGGCTGGTAATGTCTTGCATCAGCGCCAGCGCTTCATGGCGGAAGGCCGCTGCGGAGTAGGCCTCGGTCGGGTCAATGATGTTTATCAGGTGATGCGGCGCAACGGCAAGGGTGCCGGCGTCGGGCTTGGCCGTGCCGATATCCATGCCGCGATAGATCAGCGCCGAATCCACGCTGATCAACTCTACCGGCAAATGCTGTGCCAGTTCGATTGCCGCCGCAGTTTTGCCGCTGGCGGTCGGGCCCATCAGGAAAATTGCCGGCGGCAACGGAGAGTGTTCAGCCATAACGTTTATTTAAGGCTCGGATGCCTGAGGGAGCGGCGCAGCGCCTATCAATAGATTTTTGCGCAATTACTTGCCGCGCATAAACATGGCGTCCAGTTCGGTGATGGTCACCTGAAACCACGTCGGGCGTCCGTGATTGCACTGCCCGGCGCGCTCAGTGCGTTCCATCTCGCGCAGGATACCGTTCATTTCGGGCAGAGTCAGGTGCTGATTGGCGCGTACCGCTGCATGGCAGGCCAATGTGGAGAGGAGTTCGTTGCGCCGTTCGGTTAGCGCACGCGTTGCGCCGAACGCGTGCAATTCATGAAGAACATCGCGCGCCGCAGCTTCGGCGTGCGCCTGTTTCAGCATCGCCGGCATCGCGCGCACCGCCAGTACGGTGGGCGAAATCGGGGTGATATCGAAACCCAGTTGCGCCAGATGCCCGGCGTGCAGGACTTTGTTAATGGAAGTAGGGTATGATAATTCTTCGGTGAAAATAGATTTTTGTAAAAACTGCCGGGGGATTTGGCTAGACCGCGGGGAATTCAAGCAAATCATGGTGTATTTAAAACGCAAATTTGACTACGAGTTGCTGCACCATTACACCAAAAATCTCGTAGTACAATTATGGGAAGTCTTTACCGGCCCCGAAAAGTTCCGCGAAGAGTTGGCGGAG